>CBDFGH010000003.1:0-217473 GCA_965247145.1 Rickettsiales bacterium | reverse complement strand
TGCAGTTGGAAATGCTGCCGGACGCGACTGCCGCCGCCCCGATGATCGGCGAACTGCATGCGATGGAAAGCATGATTCAGGAATATCTCGATTTCGTGCGGGGGGACGGCAATGAGGCGGCTTTGCGCGAGCCGCTGCGCCCGTTGCTCGAATCCGTCGTCGCCGATTTCACGCGATCGGGGCAGATGGTGATTCTCGAGCCGGGTGCCTCCCCCAATGTCTCGCTGCGCCCGCGCGCTTTCCGCCGGGCGGTGACCAATCTGGTGGGCAATGCGCTGCGCCATGGCGGCAGCGAATGCCGCCTGTCGGTCGAGGCCTCGCCCACTTTGGTCAGTATCTATATCGAGGATAACGGCCCCGGCATCCCCGAGGCCCGGCGCGAGGAAATGTTTCTCCCTTTCCGCCGCGGCGAACAAGCCCGCACCGGCAGCGGCACGGCGGGCGGCGCGAATCTGGGCGGCGCGGGCCTCGGCCTTTCCATCGTTCGCGAAATCATGCACGGCATGGGCGGACAGGTGCGTTTGAGCGAAAGCGAAAAAGGCGGGCTGTTGGCGACTTTGGTGCTGCTGCGATAACGACATTGATGACACAATTCCCTTGCACCGTCATTTCCGCGCAGGCGGGAATGACGCATCAAACGATGTGCATGAACTTACTCACATTGGCTGTTTTGCTAGCAACTGAGTTGCCCAACAAAAAAGGCCGGTGTTTCCACCGGCCTTTTGTTTGACTGCGAGCGCGCCTTATTGCTTGCGGGCGGCGTCTTGGAGTTCGGCGATGCTGTCGCTCATGCGTTTTTGCAGCATGCTGGCGGCTTCGAAGCTGGATTTGGTGAAGAGATCGCTCATTTCGCGCAAGCTGCTCATGGCCTGCTCCATCGCCGTGCGGGCGAATTGCGACTGGCGGGTGATATTCATTTCCGGGCTTTGGCCGGTAAAAATTTCCCGCGAGGTTTCGATGGCGGATTCCATGCCTTGGCGCATGGTGTCCATGCTGCGGCGGGCCGCGGTCTGCGCGCTTTCGGCAACCACTTTACCGGCAGCGTTCATCGCTTCCATATTGCGGCGGGCGGTGGCGGTGATCTCGGCCACGTCCGGGGCCGGGGTCTTCATCTGGCTCATATTCTTGTAAAAATCGGTAAATGCTTGGGCGGGCATGGGGTGCTCCCTGAAAGGAATGAAACAGTGCAACGTCGTTTTTCCGTAATCGGATTCTTGTCTAGGACCGCTCCTGATGCGGTCATATTGCGCTGCAACATAAGCCATGTGCCGCCAACTGTCAAGCTGGGGATGATGTCGTATTTCGTCATGGAATCGTAACGATTGCTTTGTAGGATGCGCCGAGGAGAGACAACGATGTTCATGCAATATTACGATTGGGACGGCATGCTGTGCCGCCTGTGTCAACGGGAAGAAGGCGGTTTCTACGCCGAGATATGGATCGACGGCAAAGGATACCAGCCCCTGCCCGTGCAGGCGCTTGCGGAAGCCGATCCCTTGAGCCGCCCGGAGGCTGCGGAATGGCTGGCGCAGCGGGAAAGAATGCCTGCGTCATGACGCCGGAACTCCGCCCCGCTTTGGAAAGCCATGCCTGGCGCAATCGCGATAAGAGAGCATTCGCGCTTCGTTTCCATGGCGATATGACCCTGGCCGAAAGCATGACCGGCTCGTGCGAAAACGGGGTGATCCCCACGGTCAATATGCGCCAGGAGCGCCTCACCGAACTGGCCACCAACATCATCATCGAAGTGGCGGTGGAGCGGGTGATCCGGCGCGGGGGCTGCACTTACCAGCAATTGTTCGAGGCCGGGCTGCTCGCCAAGATTCCCGACAACGTCAAGCCGCACAAAATTCTGCCGAAGGAAGAAAAAAGCGCGGCGGAACTCACTTGGCAATTGGCCAAGATGGATTGCATCACGACCAGCGCTGCGGTGGGAATGGAGGCCGAAAAGAAGCGCTATTGGAACGAGCGCCTGAAAGCGGACAAAGCTGGAATAGCCTGTGAAACGCGCCACCCCTGCGCACAATTGCTTTCGCGCCTAAACATCGACGGTCTGATTGCCATCGCCGTGCCTTCGCCCAAACAATGGGACCGGGCCGGGAAAAAGATGAGCATGCGCAGTGGATCCAACAGCAAAGAAAAGCTCGATCCCGACGAGGAGATCGGTGCCTCTCTGCTCGATATCAACCGCCTGACCATTCTTCCCGCCACCCTGGAATTGTCCAACGAGTTCTTCCGTCGGCTTGCGGTGCATGAGCGCGATTTCGGAGACAGCGCGGCCCATGAAATTTTCCGCAGCGCTTGGAAGGTCCGCTCCAGCGGCTATCAAAGCCAGCGCAATTATGTGGCGCTGACCAAGGATTTGGAATGCCCCGTCGGTCGAACCTTCAAAGGCACCATCGGAGAAATCATCTGCGCCTCGCCCGAGCAATATACAGCCTACGGAAAAAGCCACCCGATCTATGTGCAGTTGCGCAAAGTGATGAATGCAGAGCACCAGCCCGATTTCAGCCGCGTGAACGCCGAGGTGCTGGAGGATTTCAAGAAGTTTTATCCGCGCATTACCACCAGCTATGCCGCCATAAAGCCCGAATGGGGCGGGCCCACCCAGCCGCTGAGAACCTACGATCTGTTATCGAAGTTCGATGCCTTGCTACGAGAGAAGCAGCCCTGCAAAGAGGGTTGCACGGACATGATGGATGAAATTATCGAATCCGCGCAGAGCGATGGTTTGTTGAAAACCGCCGCAAGCGCCAAGATTGAATTCGCGGATTTCGAGCAATTGCGGCAAAATGCGACGATGAACAGCCTGGAGCCTCTGACCATTCTCGCGCGCAACGAGGGGCTCTCGCGTATCTTCAAGGAGCTGACCGCCATCCATTTCGATTATCATCTGGAAGCGGTGCGCCGCTCCAGTGACGATTGGAAGCAATCCTGGGCGGTGGATGCATTATTGTATAATGCGAGCCTGGAGGCGGGCAACCCCATCCATATGCCGATCAATCCCGAAGTGATTGTGCAGACAGTGGGCAAACCGCTCTTTCACGCTGCCCAAAGCGAAGTGCGTGAAAGATTGCGCAATGCGCCCAAAACCGAAAAAAGCGGCCTGGCGGTTCACTAGTGCGGTTGACTAATTCGCCAGTTCTTTCGCGCGCGAAGCAGCGGCTTCCACCGCCTGGCGCAGCAGCGGCTGCAGGCCGTGATCGGGGCTCATCAGGATGCGCAGGGCGGCTTCGGTGGTGCCGGCGGGGCTGACCACTTTGGCGCGCAGGGCTTCCAGCGATTCGGTGGATTGGTTGGCGAGGTCGGCGGCGCCGCGCATGGTGGAAAGCACGAGCGTTTTCGCCATGGCAGGCTGCAGGCCCTGGCTGATGCCCGCCTGCACCATCGCTTCCATGAAGAAAAACGCATAGGCCGGGCCGGAGCCGGAAATGGCGGTCACCGTGTCCATCTGGGCTTCCTCCACCCACACCACATCCCCCTGACAGGCGAGCAGGGTATTGGCGTATTCGCGCTGCAGATCGGTGACGTGGCGGCCCTGGGTAGCGGCGGTGACGCCGCGCCCGATTTCGGCCAGCACGCTGGGCATGGTGCGGATGATGGCCGCCTCGGCCCCGATTTTCTCGGCGAAATAATGCAGGCGCTTGCCGGCGGCAACGCTGACATAGAGCGGGCCGCGGTCGCGTTCTTCCGCGCGCTGCCCCACCACTTCCACACCGGTGCCGAAGCGCTCGGCATATTGGGGCAGCACGGTATCGAGCGCCACGGGCTTGACCGCGAAGACGATGCAGTCCGGTTTGATATGCGCGGGGAAGGCCGCGAGGTTTTCGTAGGTTTCCACGCCATAGCCGCGTGTGGCGCGTTCGGCCAAGGCCGCGTTGGGTTCGATGATGCGAATGTGATGGGCGGCCACGCCGCTGCCGCGCCAGGCGGCGACCAAGGCGCGGCCCATATTGCCGCAGCCCACCAGCAGGATCGATTCGAAGAAACTCATACGCCGCCTTATCCTTGTTGCATGCGGCGCATGCCGTCGCTTGCGCTCAGGCCTCGCCCATGGTTTCGAACAGCGCCAGGCTCATCGCCTCCTCCACGCTGCGTCCGCCCCACACGACCGATTGAAAGGCCGGGTAGAAACGCTCGCATTCTTGTACGGCGAGATCGAGCAGATGGTCAATCGCTTCCGGCGGCATGCCCGCGCTTCCCTTCAGCAATTGCGTGTGGCGGAAGGCCAAAGCCCCGTCTCCGGCCTGCAGCGAGAAATGCCCCACCCACAATTTCTCGTTCGCCGCCGCCAGCAGCGGCCAGATGCGGGTATGAACATGTTTGGGCATTTTGGTATCCAGCGCGCAGGAGAAGGCGAGCATGCCCATCTCTTCGTCCCAGTTCATCCAGATGCGGTAATTGCACCAGACCCCGGCCACTTCGGTCACCAGCTCGGCTTCGCCGGGACGGTCCACCGCCCAGTCGCGGTCGATGATGAGTTGCTCGGCCATGTCGAGCGGGTTGCCGAGATCGGTCAGGGAAGCGAATTCATCCATCTGCATGTTCGTGCTCCGTGCGCGGCGCGCCTTGTAGCAAAGACGGCGGGCGTTTCGTGTTTCGTGGCACCGGGGCGCGAGACGCATCGCCCGGTCGTTCTGCTGCATCGGGTGGCGACGTCCGCCGCGGGATCTGTGTCCAGCGGTCTTGGCGCCTCCTGTCCGGGTGCGGGGGCAGTCTGTCCGGCCCGCTCTTAAAAATCAAGCGGCTCGGGCCCTTAACCAGACAGCCGGAAAGGCCACCTAATCATGATGATTATCAATGGTATATACGATTTATCCACAGGCTCTGAAATTCGGATATATCAAGAAAATAAATATTTTTATTTCTTGACAGCCCCCTCCAAGGCATCCAGGCGGCTTTTGAGGGCGATGTTCTCCTCGCGGGCCGCAGCGGCCATGGCGCGCACGGTCTCGAACTCTTCGCGCGTGACCATGTCCATGCGCTTGAGCAATTTCTCCACCTGCGCGGTAACGAAGGCTTCCACCTCGCGCCGCGTTTCCGCCATCGTTCCCGCCGCCCCGCTGGCCAGGCGCGTCATGTCTTCGAAGAAGTTCTGGGCAGTTTTCATGGCGGCGGCTTTCGGTGCGGGTGGGGACAGGAATGATATAGCGCAGGCATGGGAACATTCCAAGGCCGCCGCCCAAAGCCGCGCCTCAAGCCGCCGCGATGGCTCAACCGCCACCATTCCTTCACCTTCCATTCATACTTGCGGTGCTACCATCCGCCAAAGACCAACATAAGGGCAGATCGCATGCGCACCATCCTCGTCACCGGCGGCGCCGGGTTCATCGGCTCCAACCTCGCGCAGGCCTTGTGCGCGCGCGACACCCACCGCATCGTGGTCTGCGACGCGTTGGGCACGGGCGAGAAGTGGCGCAACCTGCTGGGCGCGCCCATCGCCGATTTCGTCGCCCCGAGCGACCTGTTCGACTGGCTGGCCCTGCAGCCGGAAGCGCCAGAAACCATCGTGCATTTCGGCAGCCATGCCAGCAGCACGGAGACGGATGCGGGCGCTTTGGTCGCCTCCAACCACACTTTCTCCTCCCTCCTCTGGCGCTGGGCCACCGAGCATGGCAGCCGCTTCCTCTATGCCTCGAGCTTCGGCGTATACGGCAACGGCGAGCACGGCTTCGCGGATGGTGAAGACCTCGCCGCGATGGCCCAGCTGCGCCCCGTGCATCCCCAAGGCTGGAGCAAATTACTGTTCGACCGCTTCGCCGCGACCGAAGCGCTGGGAGGGCGCGCCCCGAGCCAGTGGGCGGGTCTGCGCTTCTTCAATGTCTACGGCCCCAACGAAGCGCATAAAGGCGACCAGCGCTCCGTCATCCACAAAGCCTACCCGAACGCTTTGCACGACCAACCGGTGAAACTCTACCGAGCACCGGCGGGCAACCCGCCGATGATGCGCGATTTCATCCATGTCGATGACGCCATCGCCGTCACCCTCTGGCTGCTCGATCATCCGGAAATCAGCGGCATCTATAACGTGGGCACCGGCGTGGCGCGGAGTTTCGAAGACATGGCCCATTCCGTCTTCGCCGCCTTAGGTAAAGCCCCCCACATCAAACCCATCGAAATGCCGAGCGAAGTGGAGCGGATCTACCAGTATCACGCACAAGCGGATCTGACGCGTTTGCGCGCGGCGGGGTATGAGGGCGAGTTTCGCGGCTTGGAAAAGGGCGTGAAAGATTACCTCGCCCATCTACATACAGGCCATTAACTACCTGTTATTCCTGCGCAAGTGGGAACCCAGTCAGCAACCCACTATCCACGTACCGATTTCTGGATCCCGCCTTCGCGGGGATGATGAGCCCAGGCTAAGCGCTGCGCCCCAAGCTTGTCATCGCTTCGCGCCATTCGCCCTTGCTCAAGCCGCTATTCTCCTGCGTCACCGCCTCCCCGTTCAGCATCCGCTTCACCACTTCCAAAGCCGGGCCGCTGAAAGTGGCCGCCCCTAAACGATGCCGTTCGAAAGCACCGTAAGTGATGGGCACCCAGGCTTTCACCATTTCGATGATCGCTTCGGCATAGACGCGGATTTCGTACTGGGCGTGGGGGTCGGCGCGCAGGCGCAGGAAATGCAGCAGATTGTGCAGATCCACCTTCCAATACCATTGCGTGTAGAAATTCACCGGAAGGTTCATGCGCGCCAGTTCGCGCGCCAGGCCCTGGCGGTCTTCTTCTATGGGGTTGCCCTCGGCATCCTCGTTCAGCATCGCCTGATAATGGTCGTAGGCTTTCATGCTATCTTCCTTCAGCCAGCGCAGCGCCTGTTCGGCCTCCGCGCCTTCCAACACGCCCGCGCGTCCCTGGCGGTTGGCGCGGCTTTGGGCGGAGAGGTGCTGGGGCTGGGGCACGTAGAATTCCCGGTCGAGAATGGAGTAGCGCGCGCTGTATTCGTTCACATTCGCCGTGCGGTGGCGGATCCATTGCCGCGCCACGAACATCGGCAGCTTCACATGCAGCTTGATCTCGCACATCTCAAAAGGCGTGGAATGCCAGTGGCGCATCAGATAATTGATGAGCCCCGCATCCTCGTTCACCATTTTGGTGCCGCGGCCGTAACTTACCCGCGCCGCCTGCACCACCGCCGAATCCGTGCCCATATAATCGATCACCCGCACGAAACCGTGATCCAGCACCGGAATCGCTTGATAAAGCAATGCCTCCATCCCCGGCGACACCTCGCGGCGGGTGGGCTGCATTTCGGCGCGCTGCGCCTCGATTTCCTGGTTTTGAAGTTCGGTCAGGGCCATGGGTTCTCTCCGCGGAAGGGGCTGCGCTTGGATAGCGGGAAAGCACTTTCGGGGCAATCGTCAATAAAGCGTAACAATCCCGTGCTAGAAGAAGCCACGAATTTTCCCCGCGCCGGAGATGTATCATGCAAGAGGTTCCGACCAACCCCACGCCCTTGTTGGAAAGGCTGGGATTCACGCCCGCTGAAATTGAAGAAATCTATGCCGTCATCAGAGTCGAAGATCAGCGTGGGATCGTCAGTGATCGCATCATTGCGCTGGGCCTTTCGGGGCAAATGGTGGATCCGGAATTGCAGGCCGCCTACCAAGCCTTGACGGGCATCTACGACGATCCGGCACAGGGACGGCTTACGGCACCCAAATTCGCAGCGGATTACGAGGTTCACACCAGCGAAGCCACGGCGGAATTGAGCGAAGGCTTGCTGACACGCACCAGCCGGATCGCGATGGATGCGCTGGGTCTCGACCGGTTGAAAGTCGAGCATTGTCTGGCCGAGGCCTTGCGTGGTCCGCGCCACGACCCATCCCAGCCCGATCTTCTAGCAACGCAGGTAATCACGCAACATTTGGCGAACCGCCTTGGCAGTTTGTGCATGTGGAGCAAAGATACGCGTGAGATAACCGAATATGCGCAACAGCTCGCCTCTTGCGCACTGAGCCGCCATTTGCTGGATCATTTGGGCAAGCATCACGAATATACGAAGATGCTTGCTTTGATGGGCGGCGACCACGGCCAATGGGAGCACACCCTTTTTACAGCGGCCCGGCAATTGCAGGAACCCGGTACGGATACAACCACCATTCCGAAAGATCCCACCCAGGAAGACATGGCGCATATCGTCCGCGCGCGTCAATGCACAGGCGCGCTTACCGTTTTTCTGGAAAGCGGAGTGGGCGTGGGCCTCACGGACATGGCCATGCTGTGGGCCGATCGTGCCATGATGCAGGAAAACGCCCGCACTGCAGAGAAAAGGTTACATGCTTCCCAAGCTCAACTCGTCCGAGCCGCCTGTGAAATAGTGAAACTCGGCGAAGCGGTACAAGGCCTAAGCGATACGCTGCAGGAGACGCAGGAGGCGTTGAATCTGGCGCGGCGGGAAAATGCTTTGCATGCCGAAGCAAAGCTGCATCCTCGATTCAGGGGACATAGTGGATGGAATGAGCATCTGCGGCCGCCATCCGATAGTAACCGCGAAGGCCCAGAGCCGCATCGCCTTTAAGCACGACTTATCTGCCTCCATCTCACGATCATACGTCGCTTCTTTCCGCTGAAAGCACCCCATGACCCATGATTCCCATGTACGACATCAACAGGCGCTCGATGCTTTGGAGGCGCTGCAACTGGATGCGAATGGGTTTCTCGCAGGCGGGCCGGCCGAGCAAGAAACCATGCTGTTTGCGGCAAAAGAGGCGATGCAAAAAACGCCGCAATGGCCAGAAATTGCACAGTATTATCAGTTTCTTATCGCGCCGCTGGTATCGGGCGAGCAGGATGCTTGGATAGCACCGAAACCCATGACGCCCGGCGAGAAAGAGGCGTATTACATTGATGCCATCCGGCGACAATTGGCGTGCTTCGAGCAAGAAAATCAGCAAACCTATCGTGCCGATGCGGATGCGGTAGACCGAGCCATTACTCAATGGGCCGAGCAGAGGGAAGAGGACGACCGCACAGAATCCGGCATTGAGTTCAATGCCGAGGAATTGCTGCAGATCGTCATGGCGCATTGTGGTCTGCCGGAACCCGAGGCGCGGCTTTATGCCAAGCAATATCTGATACTGGATTTGGCCCGTGTGGGGGTGGATGCGCTGGCGGAAAATAAAGAAATGGTGGTATTCGTCGATACCCTCGCCGGGGGCGATTATCATGCGGTGGCACAGGAAATGGTCAATGCCGCCGCCCTGCATCATATGTCCGAAACGGATTTAACCGTCCATCTCCACGAACTCGTTCAAGCGGCAGAGGAAGAAATCCCGCCTGCCGGACGCATGCATCTGCGATTAAATTTATTTTTGTTTCATACGCTGCATCAAAGCGGCGTGGATGCCCACCCGCTGACAAGCCTATCGAAAGCACGCATGCAGATACTGAGCTTAACAAATGACTTTGAATTTCTTACAAAGTATTTAAAAACTACCTCAGAGACTTGCATCGGCCAAGTGAACGAAATAGCGCGTTTGCAGGCATTACTGGCGCAGCAGACCGGGACCGTTCCCACGGAGGATAACGCACTTTTTAGGAATGGTATCTCGCCGGAGGCAAAATTATGGAGCGAGATCTACCCCCCTAAAGGGACAGGGAAGCGGGAACCAGACGGTTCAGGACTGGACGGACCATAAGCGCAAGCCCCCAATGGATGAGTCATCGCATCGTTTGCGTGCACCCATGGACCGGGCAGCCAACATGGATCTTTAGGCGGATGCGAGGATGGGCGTTTTTTCGGCCACAAGGCCGGCCAACTCACAGCGCCGATTGACAATGAAGCGCCTTGGCAAAACGGCGCGCTTCCCCTATATTCACTGCGTTCCCTTAGCGGGGAGCTATGGCAATAAACGCAGTCTGGAATAGGCGGTTTGGACCCGGGGGCAGTGCCCGGCGGCTCCACCATTTTGCGTTTGCCCCGTTTTTTGCCTACTGGCA
Organism: Rickettsiales bacterium; assembly: GCA_965247145.1. Taxonomy (GTDB): domain Bacteria; phylum Pseudomonadota; class Alphaproteobacteria; order Rickettsiales; family JAIXRX01; genus CBDFGH01. The sequence goes on along the minus strand of CBDFGH010000003.1, from coordinate 207,534 downwards.
AAAACATGGGCTGGCGGCGTTCGCGCCGCGCTCACGGCTGTCGGGCCTATTGGCCCGATTCTCGCGAGGCGCTCTCCTCCCTCGTCATGCGAGGGCAGGAAGCCCGAGCCAGCCATGAGCCTGCGGGAGCGGCAGTCCATGTGAAATGCAGGAGCATTTCACGGGACAAACGAATAAGGGGCCGAGCCAGGATCGACAGACGCAGTAAAGAGCCTCGCTTTTGCTCGGTATGATATCCGCCGTTTCGGGTCAATTTTGACAAGTGCCAACGACAACGTGGCCCTTGTTGCTTCGAACGACAACATTGTCGTAGCAGCCGCTATCGCCGCCTAACGGCTCGATAACAGCTCTCGTAGCAACGCGGTCGGCATGCGCCGGGCAACAGAAGCATGCCAGCCAACGGCCCCGCAAGGGGCCGTTGGTGTATCTGGCAAGCGCGGCCAATGGATTATTCGCCCCGTTGCTTCGGCGGCAACTGGATGCCTTTTTGCAAACGGTCGGTAACGCTCTGCGTCCACGGCGTATCTACTTTGCCGGTGGCGGCGTTCAAGCCCACATCGAAACGGCCCGATTTCAGTCGGCTCTCTATTCTCGAGCGCTTGATCTCGTCCGCGATACCTTCCTCGCCGCCTTGGGATTGATCTTTTTCTTGCGCGGCCCGCAGGCGGTCCTCGTCGAACATCTTCTGTATGTCCGAACGCTCATCGATCACATGGCGCAAAGTAAAATCGATGGCCTCGCCAACGGATTGCAGCAAATCATCGGTGGCCAGAAGATTCCCCGGCTGGGTGATGGTAAAGCCGACAATATGAATGCCGGACAGGCGGGACTCTTGCGCGACACTGGCCGCCATGGCCTGCAATTGCCCACGCACATATGCCTCCCCGTGCAGCAATCCCCCCAGTTTGTGATAGCGGTGCGCCAGCATACCCACCCAACCATAATCGAGATCATTGCAAGTTTTTAGCGCATGGCTCAGCTGCTCCTTGATCACTTCCAGTCGCGCATGCGGGTCGCGGTCATGCGGCATGGGCGGCAGGGGGGCCCTCTGCATGTTCCGCAAAAAAAGCCCTTCCTTGTCTTCCAAAAAATGATTGTTCTTTTTGTTATGCAGCGCAGCATGCGCAATTTCGTTCATCAGCGGCGTTTTTTCGCCCTGAACAGTCAGCGCTTCCGCCAGACACATAAGAATGGCGGGATTGCCGTTTTGGCGGCACAGAACGGTCAGTTCCGGTGCCGCCGCTTCCAGCGCTTTTCGCCCGTCTTTACGAAAATTGCTCAGTTCTTCCATCAGTTCACCCGCATACACGGTGCGGTCCGGGTCGTACAAAACGAATGGGATTTCTTCAGCCAAGGCCATCAGCCGTGCCACCAGCATCCCGTTATTGGGCAGGTCGGCGGCGGCGATATCTTCGATGCGGCGAATAAAATGACTCATGCGCCTAGCCTGCCACAGAAAGGTAACTTTTTTGTGAAACTAGGGGGGTTCATGTGATTTTGACTCTACAAAACGCCCAAATCGTGCCCTATATGGAAGCTTAATACAGCAATGAGCAAGGAACCGGCGATGCCGCAGGATTATGATGACGGAATCGATTACGCCTCGATGATCGATGAGGCGATGCGGGGCGTGGTGCGCAAAACGCTGCGCAGCGTGGAACGCAATGGCCTGCCGGGCGACCACCATTTCTTCGTGTCGTTCGATACGTCTTTTCCCGGCGTGCAGATTCCCGCCTTCCTGCGCGAGAAATATCCCGAGGAAATGACCATCGTGCTGCAGCACCAATTCTCGCACCTGAAGGTGACCGAGGACAATTTCACCGTAACGCTCAGCTTCAACAACGTGCCCCAGCCGCTGCACATCCCCTTCAGCGCGCTGACGGCGTTTGCCGATCCGAGCATTAAGTTCGGCCTGCAGTTTCATCTGTCGGACGAAGATGGCGAGGAGGCGATGCTCGAATCCCTGCCCTTCGACGAAGAGGACGACGAGCCCGAATCCACCAAAGCCAAGCGCAAAAACATCAGCAAAGCCAAAGCCGACGAAGGCAAAAGCGCCGACGTCATCAGCATCGACGCGTTTCGGAAGAAATAATCCGCCGCCATGGCGAACGGAATGACCTCCGCCCCTGAATTATCTTTCCTGCATACCGCCATTCAGACGGCGCAAGCCGCGGCTCTGCACGGCGAGGTGCCGGTGGGGGCGGTGCTTGTGCATGGCCCGAGCGGACGCATCCTGGCCGTGGCGGGCAACGAGACCGAGGCCCGGCGCGATGTTTCGGCGCATGCGGAATTGCTGGCCATCCGCGCCGCGGCCCAAATTCTGGGCGAGACGCGATTGCCGGAATGCGATCTCTACGTCACGCTGGAACCCTGCGCCATGTGCGCCGCCGCCATCAGCTTCGCCCGCATCCGCCGCCTGATCTTCGGGGCGTACGATCCCAAAGGCGGCGCGGTCGAACACGGCCCCCGCTTCTTCACCCAACCCACCTGCCACCACGCACCGGAAGTGATCGGCGGCGTGCAGGCGGAAGCCTGCGGCGCGTTGCTGCGGGCATTCTTCGAAGCGCGGCGCTAATTCATGGAAATCAATGGGCCGTGAGGAATGGGACTTTCCATCCATCGCTCCGTTCCGTGAGCAATCAATTCCTCTTTCAACACTGCGACACGCGCATGCGCTCGCACACTCGCCTGGCCGTGCGTGTGGGCTAAACTTTTCTCGATCGACTGGAAGACGTGAGCCCACAGCTTCGCCCCTTCATGCAGATTGAAGCGCTTCGACATGTGCCGCACTTTCGTCTCCAGCATGGTCCGCATGGAAACGTGGTCGTCCATGGCCATGAGCACAGAGGCGAAACTCGCCTGATGTTCATATTCCGGCAGATAGACGATATTCGGAAATGGCTGGTTCGGAGTAAGCCTGTCCAAAATTTGGCGGAGCTTTTCGATATAAGCATCGCGCAGGAAAGGGACATCGAGTAGCATTTGCGTACTGTCACAAATATAATGGGCGGGCATAGGCATTTGTCCAATGAATGAATGCCGAGATTAATAGCTCTAGGCAAAGGGGCAATCGACAATCCCCGCTGTCATGGAAAATTCACATGCCGCGATGACTGGACAATCTCCAGTCTCCCATTACAGTGACCGCTTCAATTACGCGGAGACAATCCATGCGCCTATTGTTTGCTTCCTTGCTCATTTTTGCCGCCGCGCCCGCTTTGGCCGCGCCCGCGCCGCTCAAAGTGACCGTCGACGGCATTCGCGAGGGCAAGGCGATACCGGCGAAATTCGCCCATTGCGTGCCGGATGCGGCAAGCCATACCGCGCCGGGGGCGGATATCAGCCCGGGCGTGCATTGGTCGAAAGGGCCGAAAGGCACACAATCCTACGCATTGGTGGCGGTAGACCGCGATGTGCCACAGAAGTTCGACGATGCGAACAAGGAAGGCACAATCATTCCCGCCCGTGCGCCGCGACGCGATTTCTATCATTGGGTGCTGATCGACATTCCCGTCGCCACGCGCAGCCTAGCCGAAGGTGCGGAATCACGCGGCGCGGACCAGATCCTGCCCCCCGGACCGCAAGCCTACGGCCTGCGGGGCGTGACGAGCTATGGTATGATGGACCAGCGGCAGCATGGCGGCTATGACGGCCCCTGCCCGCCCTGGAACGACGCGCGCCTGCACCATTACCGCTTCACCGTCTATGCGCTGGATGTGCCCAGCCTGAATCTGAAAGACGATTTCGGCGGCAAGGAAGCGCTCGACGCGCTGAAGGAGCACGTGCTGGCACAGGGCGAGGTGATGGGCACCTACACGCAGAACCGGGCGGTGAAATAATTCAGCGCACCAAACCATCGCCGGGCGCACTGAAATGCACCCGCCCGTTCCCGAACGGAACCACTTGATGCCTGCCGATATCGACGAACGCCGGTTTCTCGCACAGGTCCATCGGTCGCCCGCGGCATAGATCGAACATCGCGGCGCGGTCCACATTCCAGCGATGGGTCATCGTGTCGCGCCAGCGGGTGGCTTCCGAAGGGCGCGCCAGCGGCTCGGTGGCAGTGTCGGTGTAATATTCGGGCAAAAGCGTGCATAAAGCCGCCTCGATCCGGTCTGGGCCGCCTTGGGCCATCAAAGCGGGCTGCGTTTCTATCAGCTCCGTCAAGGCGCGGCGGGCGAGCCCGGCATAGCGCGCGCAATTCACATCCTGTACCATTGCTTGCGTCGTGTCGTCTTGCTCGGGCCAAGCCGCTTGCAGCGGCAGATGCACGCGCAGATCGGCCGCAGGTTCTGTCACGAAGTGGGAAGAAAGTTTTTCCCAGAACACTTGGGTCACACGGTCTTCATGCAAACCTTCCACCGTCACGACGCGCAACGCTTGCAGTGGCTCCCCCGGCTTGATCAATAGCGCAGCAGCCAGCATATGACTGTTTTCTTTGTCCTGCGAACGGGCATTGACCGTGAACCAGCGCGGTTGATCGCCGGGGATCGTGGCCGAGGCGGACTTCATTTCTTGAAATGCCTTCTCCCATTCCGTGGGCGCCACGGTAATCGCCGGAATGACGGGCGCGGGCAAGGCATGGGTCGGTCGATAGGCGAGCCGATTCGCATAGGCCAGAACGCGCGCGGGAGAATGGGCCTGCGTGAAATGATCCGACAATCTGGGGGCTTTACGGTAGGGAATGGCCTGCCCCCGGATAGTCAGCGTCAGATACATCTCGATTTCCCGGTGCGCGAGACGCGGTTCGAACTTCGCATCGAAATGCACTTCCGAGGCTGGGCGCAAAAGATGCGCACGCAAGAGATCGTCTTCCATGATCGTGCGCAGCGCCGTGTGGGGGTGATCCGCCGCGGAAAAGAAACTGGAGAAACTGCGATGGCCGCGCGCCGCCAGCCATTCTGCCGCCAGCTCGTCAAAATCTGCGTTGGCGGTTTGGGCGGTGGATTCGCTGCAACCAAGAATCGGGAAGGCCATAAGGCGGCGCACTCTCTTGCCATTTTTGAGGAATGGCTTACCTTAGCCGACCTCTATGACATTTTCATGAAAGCTCGACCCTCATGGCCGCCCACCAATATGTGTATGTAATGAAAGACCTTCGCAAAGCCTATCCCGGTGGGAAGGAAGTGCTGAAGGGGATTCATCTGTCGTTTTATCCGGGCGCGAAGATCGGCGTTTTGGGGCCGAACGGGGCAGGGAAATCGACGCTTCTCAAGATCATGGCCGGGCTGGACAAGGAATATAACGGCGAGGCCTGGGCCGCCGAGGGCGTACGCGTGGGCTATCTGGCGCAGGAACCGCAGCTGAACCCCGACAAGGATGTGATGGGAAATATTCTGGAGGGCCTGGCCGAGAAGAAGGCGCTTCTGGATCATTTCAACGCTATTTCCGAAAAGCTTGGGGAAGTGGTGGATGAGGATGAGATGAACGAGCTGCTGGGCAAGCAGGCGGATCTGCAGGAGAAAATCGACGCCGCCGACGCCTGGGACATCGAGCGCGAAGCGGAAATCGCGATGGACGCGCTGCGCTGCCCACCGGGGGAGGCTGAAGTGGCCAAGCTTTCGGGCGGAGAAAAGCGCCGGGTGGCCCTGTGCAAATTGCTGCTCGAAAAGCCGGACATGCTGCTGCTCGACGAACCGACCAACCATCTGGACGCCGAATCCGTCGCCTGGCTGGAACATTTCCTCGAAGATTACGCGGGCACCGTGGTGATGGTGACCCACGATCGCTACTTCCTCGATAATGTGACCGGCTGGATTTTGGACCTGGAGCGCGGCGGGGGCACGCCCTACGAGGGCAATTACACCAGCTGGCTGGAGCAGAAGCAGAAGCGCCTGGCCCAGGACCAGAAGGAAGAGTCCGAAAAGCAGAAGACCCTGGCGCGCGAACTCGAATGGGTGCGCAGCTCGCCCAAGGCCCGCCAGGCCAAATCCAAAGCCCGTCTCAAGGCCTATGACGAATTGCTGGCCGAGGCCAACGAGCGCCGCGCGACGGATACGCAGATCGTGATTCCCCCCGGCCCCCGTCTGGGCCAGAACGTCATCGAAGCGCATGATCTCGTCAAAGGCTTCGGGGACCGGATGCTGATCGAGAATCTCGATTTCAAGCTGCCGCCCGGCGGCATCGTCGGCGTCATCGGCCCGAACGGAGCGGGGAAAACCACGCTTTTCCGCATGATCACCGGCAAGGAAACGCCCGATTCCGGCACCTTCAGCGTCGGGGAATCGGTGAAGCTCGGCTATATCGACCAATCGCGCGATTCGCTGGCGGACGACAAAACGGTGTGGGAAGAGATTTCGAGTGGTCAGGAAGTGATCGAACTCGGCAAGGTGAAGATCAACAGCCGGGCCTATTGCAGCTCCTTCAACTTCAAAGGCCCGGATCAACAGAAGAAGGTGGGCCAGCTTTCGGGCGGGGAGCGCAACCGCGTGCACTTAGCCAAAATGCTGAAAACCGGCGTGAACGTGCTGCTGCTCGATGAACCGACCAACGATCTCGACGTGGAAACCCTGCGCGCTTTGGAAGAAGCGCTCGATACCTTCGCCGGTTGCGCGGTCATCATCAGCCACGATCGCTGGTTCCTCGACCGCATCGCCACCCACATCATGGCATTCGAAGGCAACAGCCACGTCGAATTCTTCGAGGGCAATTACCAGGATTACGAAGCCGATTACAAACGCCGCCACGGCACCGAAGCCACCCCCGGCAAGGTGAAGTTCAAACCCCTGGCGCGCAAAGCGGGCTGAGTTTTCCGTGTCCAGGCCAATGACCATTCTCGCCATTATCGCCGCATTGTCGTTGGGTTTGGCGGGCACGGCCTACGGGCTGATTCTGGCGGTAGCCGTCATATTTCCAGACGGTTCGGGCATGGGTCCGGGGCCGGTGGAAACGGCCAATCGGATCGTCGGCGAATTGCTGTTCGGCAAATCGCGGGGGCGTCGGCCATTAATCGCGCGGTTCGACCCGAAGCATTATTTCGCCGGCCCGATGCTGGATGCCGCGCGGACCATGCCCGACGACGATGCGAAGGCCCTGAAAAAAGCGCTTGCTTCGCTGCCGGATTTGAACGCCCAAGGCAGAAACGGCATGACGCTGGTCTCACTGGCATTGTTGCTGAAAGCCGATGACTGCCTGGCGGTGCTGGCCGAATCCGGCGCGGCGGTGAATGGGGTGGCGGTCGATCCGGCATTGGACGCGCCCGAGACGGGCACCGCACTGTTCGCCCGACACACCCCGCTGAGCTATGCGGCGCAGGAGGAAAATCTCCCGCTGGGTCGAGTTTTGCTCAAAGCGGGCGCGGATGTAAATGCCGAACTGCCGCTCGGCACACCGCTGCATTATGCGCTGCAATATGCAACAAAGGACGAAGTCGATTGGCTGGATGCCATGCTCCCACATGGGCTGAATGTCAATGCGACCGATGCGCACAACGACCCCGCCCTTTCCGAAGCCTTTTTCGCGGGCCAATACCGGGTGGTGGTGTGGCTACTTGCACATGGCGCCGACCCGGAAGCGCCGTTCCACACGCAAAGCGGGCCCAAACCTGTGATGCGGCTGCTGCTCAAAGGTGGCAAATATACAGAATTGGTAACGTGGCTACCGAAAAAATATCCTGCCGCCGAAGCGGCGCACATGTTGGCGGTGCTGAAACCCTTCGCACACTAGGAAGAGCGCTGCCGCGCGGTTGATGCATCGGCAGCGCGTGCCAAACACGCATGCAACCCCACCCGCACCGCCCAGGTCACCGCGAAGCCGATGAACAGGCCGTAGGCCACGTCCGCCGGGAAATGAACGCCGAGGGAGATGCGAGAGACGGCCATGAGTGCGGCGAAGAGCAGCGCAGGCAGGCGCCAGTGGCGGCGCAGCAGCGGCCACAGGGCGGTCAGCAGGGAAGCGACGAAGCCGGAATGCCCGCTGGGGAAACTGCGCCAGTCCTGCTTGGCGTTCAGCACCTGATCGATGCGGACGACCATCTCAGGCGGCAGCGCCACATAAGGGCGCGGCAGGTGCCAGATGTCTTTCATATGCTCGATGAGTTCGATGGAGATGTGATAGCCGAGCAATGCGACGGCGAGATGCAGCAGCCAGTCTTGTGCAGGAATCGCGGGCAGGCGGCCCTGGCGCGCGGCGGTGCGCAAATGGAGCAGGCCCACCAGTCCGATCAGACCGGCATAGAAGGTCATATGCTCATAATGCCCGAGCCAGCTGGTCTGCACCATCAGCGCATCCAGCCACGGGGCGTGGATGGCATTGATCTGTAGGAAAAGCCAGGCATTCAGCCCCTGCCAATCATAAATCCATAACTTCATGCCCTGCTCCTGCCACGCATCCGGTTTGGAGATATGTAGCATCCGGCCCCGGCGGGATGCCACCCAAAACGCACCGGCATCTTTTGCCGGGTCACGCACCGATTGTGTCCCATTCTGTCCCGATTCGGCACGATATCAATGTTTTCCACATGCGCAAGAGCCTCACTCTTATCGCGTTTTTATGGGTGGCACGGCTATTGCTACTTCTACGGTGTGCCCGAGTAAGCGTGGGATCGAAACTCTACTACACCGAGGAAATCATGGAGACACAGGATATGGCTTGGTACAAACGCCGCCAGGATAGCGACATCAAGCGTCGCGTTGCCCGCATCGCCGAAGATCAGGTGATCGAGATGCATCATCGCCAGCGCATGTCTCCCTACGAAATCATTCACTATTACACCGGCGACCGCCGCCCGAAAGCCGAGCTGCGTGACGCGATCGAGGCCGTGGTGCGATTCAACATGGATATGATTCATAATCGCGGTTTCGCCGCCTTTTAAAGTTCGCCGACCGTTTCCTATTCCCCTGCCTTCGGCCGCACCTGTTGCGGCCGTTTTTTTATTCTTTGCCTGCCGGGGTCCAACCTTGCCGAAGTTTCACCTTCGCGTCACCCGCGCGCAAGGCCGTGCCATGCAGAATGCAATAGTCCCTACTATCGCCGGAGTGCCGCATGTCCCGTATCGCCGTTGTTACCATGCTTTGCCTTTGGGGCGGGGCGGCATTCGCGAACCCGAGCACCGCCGTGCACCCCGCCAAACACCCGCACATGCCGCAACCCAGCCACCTGCAGCAGCGTTGCATGAAGGCGTTTCCGAACGACCATGCCGCCTTCAAGCGCTGCCTGCAAAGCAAAGGCGCGAAAAATCACGGGGATGGCTTGGCAAACGGTGTGCTTCCCGAGTAAGGTGCGGCCTTCATCCGAGACCGAGAAAAACATGCATATCCTGATCGTGGAAGACGACGCCGACAATGCCCGCTTCCTGGCCGACGGGTTGCGCCAGGCCGGACATGTGGCCGACCGTGCGGCGGACGGTATCGAGGGGCTTTACATGGCCATGGAAAACAATTTCGACGCGATGGTGGTGGATCGCATGCTGCCGAAACTGGACGGGCTTTCCCTGATCCAGGCCCTGCGCGCGAGCGGCAACCGCACCCCCGTGTTGATTCTCAGCGCATTGAGCCAGGTGGAAGAGCGCGTGCGCGGCCTGCAGGCCGGAGGCGACGATTACCTGACCAAGCCCTATGCCTTCTCCGAATTGCTGGCACGGCTGGAAGCCATGCGCCGCCGCCAGGATCCCAGCCCTCTGGGCGAACAGACCCATCTGCGCTTCGCCGATCTGGAAATGCATCTGCTGACGCGGAAAGTCACGCGCGCGGGCCGCACCATCGAACTGCAGAACCGCGAATTCCGGCTGCTCGAATTCCTGCTGCGGCGGGCGGGCCAGGTGGTCACGCGCACCATGCTGCTGGAAGGGGTGTGGGATTTCCATTTCGACCCCCAGACCAACATCATCGACGCGCAGATCAGCAAGCTGCGCACCAAGATCGACAAGGGCTTCTCCGGCGCGCTGATTCACACGGTGCGCGGCGCGGGCTATAAGCTGGATGCCGAGCGCGCGGCGGAAGTCGCGCCTGCGCAATCGAACTAGCCATGGCCCGTACCCCGCTTCCCCAGCGCCTGCGCGGGGCGATGCGCTCTTTCAGCTTCTGGATCACGCTGGCCTGCTTCGGCATTCTGCTCGCCACCCAGTTGATGGGCCAGTTCGGCCTGGTGCGCGGCATCGGCGTCGAAGTGCGGCGCGACGCGCTGGACCTGCTCTATGCCCAGCGTCAGGAAATCCGCAGCGCGTTGAAGCGCAACCAGGATGCCCACGCGCTCAATCTCATCACCGCCGCCTTGGACGCGGACCGTGACGGGCGCCTCCTGATCCGGCTGGAAAACGTCAAGGGCGAACTGCTGGAAGGCAATCTGCCCGCCATGCCCGAACTGCATCGCACCCATGGCGGTATCGAACGCTTCACCCTGCCGGAAGACGGGCCGGACGAGTTGGAGGATTCCGATTTCATGCGCGCACATGAGGGCAATTATCTGGCACTGCTCAGCCAGGAGCGACCGGATGTGCGTCTGCTGATCGGCTACCGGATGGCGCATCTGGATGCGCTGGAACAGAGCGTGGGCCGCCGCGCCGCCGCGCAATTGGCGCTGGCTTTGTTGCTCGCCATCCTCGGCAGCCTCGCCATCACCACCGTCATCCTGCGCCGCCTGCGCCACCTCAACCACACTTGCCAGGCATTGGCCGAAGGCAACCTGCAGGCCCGCGCCCCCACCCGCGGCAGCGGCGACGAGTTCGATCGCCTGAGCGAGAATTTCAATGCCATGCTGGAGCGTATCGAAGGCCTCGTCGGGGCCATTCGGCAGAACAGCGATTATCTGGCACACGATCTGCGCACGCCGCTCACCCGCCTGCGCAACCTGCTGGCGCCGATGGTGGAGACCGAGGAACGCGCCGAACGCGCCGTGGCGCAGATCGACGGTTTGAGCGCGACGCTGGACGCAATCCTTCTCCTCGGCCGTGCCGAGGCGGGCAGCCTGGCATTCGAGACCGAGCCGGTGATAGTAGCGCCCATCCTCGAAGGCGTGGCGGAGATGTACGAGCCGCTGGCCGAGGCGCGCGGGCAGATGCTGATGCATGCGCCGCAACCGTTGCCGCGGGTGGCGGGGCAGCGTCAATTGCTGGCCCAGGCCGTGGCCAATCTGGTGGACAATGCGATCAAATACACGCCCCAGGGCGGGCGCATCACGCTGGAAGCGCGGCAGAACGGCAATGCGATAGAGATCGGCGTCACCGACAGCGGCCCCGGCATCCCCGCCGCGCTGCGCGAGAAGGCGGTGGAGCGTTTCGTGCGGCTCGATCCCAGCCGCAGCACGCCCGGCACAGGCCTCGGCCTCAGTCTGGTGGCCGCCATTGCGCGGTTGCATGGCGGGCAGTTGCGGCTGGAGGAAGCCGAGACGGGCGGCCTGCGCGCCATGCTGGTGCTGCCATGCATGGAGGGGGGGATGGAATAGGGCAACCGCGCCCCATATCCACTCCATTCCGAAACGCTTAAAGGAGATTCTCATGCGCATCATCCGCCGCCACGCCGATCTCGGTCGTTTCCGCAACGACTGGCTGAATGCCCGCCACCATTTCAGCTTCGGAAGCTATCACGATCCCGCGCATATGGGCTTCGGCCCGCTGCGTGTCATCAACGACGACATCGTGGCGGCTGGGCGCGGCTTCGACCCCCATCCCCACCGCGACATGGAAATCATCACCTATCTCCGCAGCGGCGCGATCACGCACACCGACAATCAGGGCAACGTAGGCCGCACCGGCCCGGGCGAAGTGCAGGTGATGAGCGCGGGCACCGGCATCGTGCATGGCGAGCATAACAAGGAGGCGGTGGAAGCGAAGCTCTTCCAGATCTGGATCGAGCCGAACAAGCAAGGCCTGACCCCGCGCTGGGAACAGCGCGCTTTTCCCACCAAGGCGGTGGAAGATGGCGGCGCGCTCACCCTGCTCGTCTCCGGCCTGCCGGAGCATGCCGACACGGACGCTTTGCGCATCGACGCGGACGCTGCGCTCTATGCCGGGCGATTACCGAAGGCAACGCAACTGGTGCAGCCGCATAGCGGGCGGGCGTATCTGTTGGTATCGGAAGGCGAAGTGCGTTTGGGCGAGGATGCGCTGGCACGCGGCGATGCGATGATGATCGAGGAAGCCGGGCCGCTGACGTTAGGAGCGGAGATAGATGCGGAACTGCTGTTGATCGATTTGCCAAAGTAGAAAGCCCTCTCCTTCTGGGAAAGGGTTGGGTGAGGGTCTATCGGCTGGTTTCATCGCTAGCGGATAGGCCCTCATCCTCCGCTTCGCTCCCCCTTCTCCCATAGGGAGAAGGATAAATAGCGCTCCCAAAGGGAGAAGGCGTATCACATCGTCCATTTCGCCTTCCGCCGCGCGGGCGGCATCGCGCCCATGAAGGGACGTCGCGTTCCACCGCCCGCATAGCCGTGAATCAGCGCCTGGGCGAGGAAATAGACCAGCAGGGAATTGCCGATGTGCCAGAAGAAATGGGTGCCGATGGGGAACCAGCTGCAGACTTCCATATCCATGGTGCGCAGGATGATGGCGGCGAGGAACGTCAGCACGGCATAGACCATGTAGCGGTTGCCGCGTTTGCGTTCCCGCCGCATCTGCACGCCGAAATAGATAAGCGCGGAGACGGCGGGCACATAGATGATCGAGCCGTTGAGCGCATCTTCGCCGAAACCGGCGGTGAGGCCGATCTGGGCGGCGGTGAAGCAGAAGAGATAGATCACCGTCTCCCGCCGGGACCAGCGAAAGACCAGCCGCAGAATCGCCCATTGATAGGCATAAATCAGCAGCGCGATGGGAATGAGATCGGCCCACAACCCCCACGGCCCGGCGACGGTGTGCCAGATCAAACTACCGGTGCCCAGCGCGATCACCAGCCCGATCAGCGCCAGAAACATCGGGTAATGCCGGTGATATTTCGCCACGATGTCGCGCAGATACAGCCGCAGAATGTAGAAGCCCGCGCCGATGATGCAGAAATTGGTGAGCGCATTCACCGGTTCCGCCCAGAACCCATCACCATGGCGCTCGCAGTAGGTATCCATATGCGGCCCGTGCCACGTGGTCAGCAGATCGACGGAAAAGCCGCTAGCATGCGCGAGAGCGGGGAATGTAGCGAACAATAGCGCCAGAAAATAGGACAATGGAAAAATGCGCATCATGCTCGGCGAAAGGCGGGATCACGGAAGCGGGACTGCCTGTCCCGATACTCCATTCTAGCGCGGCAAGGTTTAAACAAGCGTGAAGAACCGGACTTTGGATGCCCGATACGTTCCGCGCCAGGAGGCCGGGCAGCCATGACCCGCGAAAGCGGCAATCCATGTGCCATGCGGCAGCATAGGACGGGACAAACGCATTATGTCACGAAACCGTAACGCAGGCGGGGTAAGCTTTAGGGTGGAAATCGCTCTCTAACCCCGGAAACCCGCGTGGCCACTGGCAACACCAATCCCAGCTACATCGCCGGCCTCACGGCGCGCATCGATGCGCGCAACGAGGCGGCGGCGATGCATATGGAGGATCAGCGCGGCCTGCGCCGGGGCACGGCGAAGGTTTCGCTGTTTCTGGCCAATGCGCTGGACCGGATCGGGTCGTGGACGGCGGATGCGCTGACCGCCGGCGTGCTGGGCGGTGCGTTCGGCGGTGTGATCGGGGCCGTGGCATGCAGCTTCGCCGTCGCTTTGGCGTCTTTCGTCGTGGGGCCGGTGGTTGCGGTGGGGTTGCTGGGCGGCTATGCGGTGCCCATCGTCGCAAGCCTATGCGCGGTCGCCGGATTCGCCAGTGAATATAATCGCATCAAAGCCGCCAACCCGGAAAAACGCATGGCCGCGCGGGCGGATTGGCTGGCCGCCAAAGGCGGCGCGCTGGAGGGGCCGGGCTTCGTGCCGCCGCGCAACCGCAGCCCGCGCCGGAGCGGGCGTGCGACCAACACCGGCAATAGTGCGCAGCTCGACGACGCAACCACCGGTGCGCGCCAGGACACCGCTCGCGCGCAAGACCGCGTCGATCTGGTGGCGCCCCAGACACCGAAAAACGATGCGCGTTTCAGCTATCCGCCCAACCCGCCGCGTTTCGCCACTTCGACCTCCGCGATCGAGGGTCCGAGTTTCGTGGAAAAGGAAAATATGCGCATGGCCCGCGAAGCCGATGCCGCCCGCGCCGCCGACGAGCGCAGCCAGGTCGAGCGTTTGCGCGACCGGGAGCGCGCCGCCGCCAGCGCGCCCGAACCCTCCTATCCGTCTTTCTAAATCTCGATCCGGTCTTTTTCGCGGTGCCATGCAAGGCCGCGTTTCCGGCGGGGTGGCTGCGACATTTTTTATAAAAAACCCACATGCAGCATGCAGTAAACGCCTTGCCATCGGGGTATTTTAATGCTTTGGTAAGTATTGCGCCAAACGGCTCGTTCGTGCGCGCCAGAGGCAAAAATACGTGCGTGCCATGATGCGCGTGGTTCAATGATACAGGGGTAGACGATGTTCGGTGCGTTCGGCGGTTCCAAGTCTTCTTCTCCCTCCCAGGCCTCCGGCCCTTCGATCGGCGCGGAAGCGCCCGCAAAGCGCGGCCATGTGATCGTCATCGGCAATGAAAAGGGCGGTTCGGGCAAAACCACCACCACCATGCATCTCATCGTGGCCCTGCTGCGCAACGGCTTCACCATCGGCTCGATCGACATCGATTCCCGCCAGCGCTCCCTTACCCGCTACATCGAAAACCGCCACAACATGATGACGCGCGAAGGCGTGCCGCTGCCCATGCCGCAGCATGTGGTGGTGACTCGCAGCCCCTACAACATTCAGGAAGAAGCGGAAGCCGACGAGCGCGAGCGCTTCGGCCGCGCCATCAATACGCTGATGGCGGCGAACGATTTCGTGGTCATCGATTCCCCGGGCTCGGACACCTATCTCTCCCGTTTCGCGCATTCTTTCGCCGATACCATCATCACCCCGATCAACGATTCCTTCGTGGATCTCGACGTGCTGGCCACCGTGGACGGCAATACGCTGAAGATCGTGCGCCCCAGCATCTATTCCGAAATGGTCTGGGAGCAGAAGCTGCTGCGCGCCAAGCGGGATGGCGGCAGCATCGAATGGATCGTGATGCGCAACCGCCTCTCCAACATCGATGCGCGCAACAAGCGTTTCATGGGCCAGGTGCTTTCCGAACTTTCCCGCCGCATCGGCTTCCGCGCCGCCCCCGGTTTCAGCGAGCGTGTGATCTTCCGCGAAATGTTCCTGCAGGGCCTCACCGTGCTGGATGTGATGGATAACGGCACCAATACCAGTATCTCCCTCAGCCACATCGCCGCCCGCCAGGAAGTACGCGATCTGCTGAAAACCCTGCGCATCCCCGCGATCGACGAGCGCGTGGCCAATCAGCGCGCGCAGGAAGAACAGGCCGGTGCCACCGAAAATGCGGATCTGCCGCCGCGCGCGCCGCGCGCCTCCGCCAGTTCCGGCCGTGCTGCGCCACCGGTCGCCCAACCCATCGGCGCCGCTGCGCCCAGCGCCAGTTTCGCACCGCCCGCGCCGCCGCCCGCCGCTGCCATGGCGGATATGCCGACTCCGGCATCGGTTCCCGCCACGACCGAATCCACTCATCCAGCGCCGGAGGCCGCCCATCCCGGCGCGCTGATGCGCCAGGCAGCCCAAGTATTGAGCGGGACTCTGCCCAGCTTCTCGGCCAGCAGCACCATCCCGTCTGCCCCGGATTGGCGGGGTCCACGCATCGCAGAACCTGAGACGATCGAGGATGCGGCAGGCGAAAAGACCATGGAAGAAGCCTCCTAGGCATTTCTTTATATCCTTCGGGTTAGGCTGCATGGGGGGGGACAAGGACGTGCCATACCGGCGACGCCGCCCCGATGGAGGCCCCATGCGACCCGATCTACGTCAATCCCGACCTTTCCCGTCCAAACATTTTCTGCGCGCCGGCAGCGCCGCCGTATTGTTCAGCCTGCTCATGCGCCTGGGGCCCATGCGTTCCTGGGCGCTGCTCGGCACGCTGATTTCCGCCTGGCCAACCTTGCGCGACATGTTGAAGACCCTGGGCTGGTTACCGGACATGCGCATCCCGCACTCTGCCGCCGCCGATGTGATGACCCAGGCGGATGCGGCGCATTTGCTCGGCGTAGACGCCATGGCACCGCGCGGCGAGATCGAATCCGCCTACCGCCGCCTCATGCAGCGCGTGCATCCGGATGCGGGCGGCAGCGCGGCTCTGGCGCAATTGCTCAATCAAGCACGGGACAAATTGCTCGGTGCCTGAGACGATGGTGCCTAAAACGATAATGGATTCTCACACGGCCCATCCTGAAGCGCGCCAAGACGGCGTGGTGCTGCTGCACGGCATCTTCCGCACCGCGCGCAGCATGCGCGGTTTGGCGCGGTTTCTCGAGCGGCAAGGCTACCGCGTGCTCAATCTGGATTACCCTTCGCGCCACCAGCCGCTGGAAATGCTGGCCGAGGCGCTGCACCCGCGCATCGAGACGTTTACCGCCGAGCTTCCGGGCCGCGTGCATTTCGTGGGCTATTCCATGGGCGGGCTGCTCATCCGCATCCATCTCGCCCGCCACCGGCCGCCCAATCTCGGGCGCGTGGTGATGCTGGCCCCGCCCAACGGCGGCAGCGAAATCGCCGATTTCTTCCAGCATTGGCGGCTCTATCGCCGCCTGTACGGCCCCGCCGGGCAGCAACTCGTCACCGACCAGCGCACCTTCGCGCATCTGTTCGGTCCTGCGGGCCAAACCATCGATTATCCGGTGGGGATTCTGGCGGGCACGCGCAGCCTCAGCTTCATCGGCTCCCGCCTGCTCGGCGCACCCGGAGACGGTACCGTAACCATCGCCTCTACGCGGCTGGAAGGCATGCACGACCACCGCACTTTGCCGCTCAGCCACACCCTTTTCCCGATCTCACGCAGGGCATGGCGCGAAACGGCGTATTTTCTCAGGCAGGGAAGTTTTTCCTAACCCTTTCCTGCACTGCGCAAACAGGCTACATCATTTCCGCGCGTGCCCGTAGCTCAACTGGATAGAGCAGCGGATTTCTAATCCGCCGGTCGGGGGTTCGAGTCCCTCCGGGCACGCCATCGGGGCTTGGATGCGCGGGGTTGGGATTGGGCCCGAACCTCCTTTCGCATTGCATGCCCAATATCGGACGATGTTGGATGGTTCGAGCTTTTCCGGCGGTGGCAAAATTCAGCCCACAACATTGCACCTGGGAGAATGTATGCAGGAATCGATGGCTCAAAGTATCATGCAGGCATTTGCGCAGAGCGCATGGGCGGCGGATGCGCCGGTGACGGAAAGCGTGGGCGAGGAAGCCGAGGCGATGGGGCGGGCCTTCGCCGATCGCCCGCACTGGCATACGCTCAGCGCCGCTTTTCTGAATGCGGCACCGGAGGGGTATGGCAGCGCGCTGTCGTTTTTCTCGCCGGCGGCATTTCGCTTCTATCTTCCGGCCTACCTGCTGGCCGATGGGCGGGGGGAGCTATTGCAGTTGGAGGCGGTCTTTCACCTGACGCATGGTTTGGAGCCCTACAGCCGCGATCATCCCATCGGCGGCCAGGAGAAGCACCGCACTTGGCTCGATCATGCGCGGGCGCGTTTCGATCCGCTCAGCCCGCAACAGGCGCGGGCGATTCTCGCTTATCTACAATGGAAAATGGCCGCCGGGTCGCCGGACGACCATGAAACCGCCGCGATCCGCGAAGCAATCGCCTTCTACTGGCAAATTCGCGCCGAGGGCGGCGCGCTTTAAGGTGGAATCTCGCGCTTGTACGAATGGCCCGGTCTTTGTTTACCCGCGCGGCGGGGGCTGATAGATTCGGCGCGAATTCATAGGAGAATGCGATGTTCGTCGTCATCGGTTTGATTTGCGCGGCCCTGCTGTCGGGCTTCCGCATCTGCCAGGAATATCAGCGCGGGGTGATTTTCCGGCTGGGACGGTATCGGGATGTGAAGGGGCCGGGTCTGTATTGGATCATCCCCTTCATCGACCAGCAGAAACGGGTGGATATCCGCACCGTCACCGTCACCGTCGAGCAACAGGAGACGATCACCAAAGACAGCGTGACCGCACGCATCAACGCGGTGCTGTGGTACAATATCGTCGATCCCCGCAAGGCGATCATCGCGGTGGAGCGCTATAATGCTGCGGTCTATCAGGTGGCCTCCACTACCTTGCGCAACATCATCGGCCAGCATGTGCTCGACGAAGTGCTGAAATCGCGCACCACCATCAACGAATCCCTGCGCCAGATCGTGGACGAAGTGACCGAAGCCTGGGGCATCAAAATCGAAATGGTTGAGATGAAGGATGTGGAAATTCCCGCCTCGATGCAGCGCGTGATGGCGATGGAAGCCGAAGCCGTGCGCGAGAAACGCGCGCGCCTGATCAAGGCCGAAGCCGAATTCGAAGCCTCGCAGAAACTGGCGGATGCCTCGCGCATCATCGCCGAAAACCCGCTGGCGCTCGAGTTGCGCCGCATGCAGATGGTCTCCGAAGTGGGGGCGGACAACAATTCCACCACCATCATCCTCATGCCCTCCGACATGATCACTCTGGCGGGCACGCTGGGGGAGTATCTGAAGAAAAAATAAGACCGGCGGCCCATAGCAATGGTATTTCACGGCGGTACGATAACTCTTTTTCACCACCGAAACGTAAGCCCTCCATCTCCCATGACGTCCAGAACCGAAACGCACACTCCCATCCCTTTTGGCCTCAAGCTCATCGGCGCATTCAAGCTGGTGCTGGCGTTGTTGCTGCTGGCGGCGGGGATCGGGGTGTTTCGGCTGCGTCATGCCGATCTGGGCCTGATGGCGCAAAATCTGATCGAGCATTTCAGTTTCGATGCGGGCAATCGTTTCGTCAGCGGCATGGTCGAATCCGTCAGCGGCGTCAGCCACCGCAAACTGATCGCGATCGACGCCTTCACTTTCATCTATTCCGCGCTTTATCTGGTCGAAGGCGTGGGGCTGCTCATGCGCAAGCACTGGGCGGAATATCTGGTGATCGTGGTCACCGGGTTGCTGATCCCCTACGAGGCTTATGAGGTCTTGTTCAAATTCAGCTGGGTGAAAGCGATGGTGCTGGCGGTGAATCTGGCCATCATCTTCTACCTCATGTGGGCACTGAAACGCGAGGCGCGCGCCAAGACACGGTAGGAATTTTTGCCGCAGCTTGTCGCGCCGCACACAGATACGCATGGCATGGCAATGCGCATGAAGCGAGGATGCTCCCGCCCCAACCCCTGCCGATGCATGCCCATGCCCCACACCCGCCGCGCCGATCCGAGCCTGATGGATACATGCGCACTTTCGGCGAAAGCGCTGGAGGTGCATGCGCGGCTATGTGCCGAATATGGCTGCCCGGTGGCCTATTTCCATCATCTCGACCCGATGAGCGAGTTGATCTCCTCGCTGCTTTCGCACCGCACGAAGAACCATGATTCGGGCCGCGCCTTCAAGGAACTGCACCGCTTGTTTCCAACCTGGGAGGAAGTGCTCGCCGCCCCGGTGGCCGCGGTGCAGGAAGCCATTCGCGCCAGCACCTGGCCCGAACAGAAAGCCCCGCGCATCCAGGCCATTCTGGTGGCGGTGCAGGCGCGCACGGGTGGTCTGTCGCTGGCGTTCCTGAAAGATATGACCGTGCCGGAGGCCCGTATCTGGCTGGAGTGCTTGCCCGGCGTGGGGCCGAAGACGAGCGCCGCAACCTTGTTGTTCAGCGCGTTGCGTATCGCCGCTTTGCCGGTGGACAGTCACCACCACCGCGTGGCGCAGCGGCTGGGGCTGATCCCGCCCACTATGGCGGTGGGCCCGGCACATGCGGCGCTGGAAGCGCTGATGCCAAAAGATTGGGATGCCCAGCAGGTCTATGACCATCACGAAGTCTATATGTTCCACGGCCAGCGCTGCTGCCACTGGCGCGACCCGCAATGCGGCCGCTGCGCGCTGCTCGATCTCTGCCCCAGCGGGCAAGCGCGGATGGGCGCGCCAGCCGCGCTCTGAACCGCCTTCACGCAATGTTCACATGCAAACACGGCGAACCGTCACACAAAGGGTGCAGAATGACCGGGGTACAGATGGCACCGCCAAAAATAAAACCAAAACCAAAACCAAAAGGGAACCCGGAACATGGGCGAAGAAACCTCGAAACGATCCGAAGAAAACAATCACGGCATCCAGATTCTGATTCAGGCGGTGGAATCCGCCTTACGCACGGCGCATCGCAGCGGCGGGCGCATCACCGAAGCGGAGGCGAATGCCGTCTGGCATGGGGACGCGCTGGAAAAAGCGCGCAGTCTGGCGCATCTGCCCGCCGGTGAATTGGGCGCGGCTAGGCGCTTTTACGACCATCTGGTGGCCAAAGCGAATGCCGAGGGCGAGATGCGCCCGCATTATCCCGCCGTGGCGGAGGCGCATTGCTGTGCGCATATGCATGCCCAATCCGCCATCCTGCCACAGCACCATGCGGCCTTGCAGAATGGGCATATTTCCGACCGCGAACGGGCAGATCTGGCCGCAGCCTATCAAGCGCAACTGGATGCGAGTATTCCTGCGCCCGTGCGACGCGCGCTGGTCAAACATCAGTTGGATCTGATGGATTTCGAAAACATGCGGATGAGCTACCAGCAGTCCGAGCTTTGCCTGTATGGCCCGGAGTCGCTGAAGAGGCAGGTAAAAACCAGCGCGGAACATATCCGTCAGCATCCTTGAGCCCAGAAAAGATGCAGGCCACCCTAGCGCTTCGTGGAACCAGGATGGCCTGTCTCACGGCGCACCGGCCGCGGGGCCGGGCCGCCGGTCTCGGGGCCGCCTTCAGGTCGATTGACGCTGTGTGCGACCGTTTTTTTCCGTGTTTTGACCCATGGGCTCGTTGGGTGCGGCATCCGGTGCCCGGCTAAGGCCGGGACCTTCGCTTTCGGGTGTATATTGCGCGGCCTGCATTTCCCGCTTGCTGAGTTCGGAACGGCCTTTGTGCGGCAGGTCCGGCTGGGCTTCGACTTCACTGGTGCGGGAAGCGGGTGCGGATTGGGTGGAGGGCATGGCGCGTCTCCTTGATGATTCGGGTGAAGTATCAAGATGCGCCCGATCATATCAGCATGCGAGTGGGGATGTAGCCGTTTCCGATAAGCGCGGCCTAAACGACACAAATGCACATGGAAAAAAAGGGGCGGCGCGCGCGCCGCCCCTTTTTCATTTCTTCCCGCCAGTGCCGATGGGAAAACTACTTTTTTTCAAGATTGGCCGGTTGAACTCTCTGCTGCGCCGCTTGCAGCGCCTGATTGGTCCAAGTTCCTTGCGCTGCGGGGTATGCAATCGGCACGCCAGTTTGCGCGGCGATGGCGGGCTGCGCTGCGGAGCCGATGGCTGCGGCTTCCGGCACTGCGGGAACAGCCTCCGCCACTTGCGACGCGGTGATGGCATGTGCTTCCGGCTCCGGCACCGTGGCGGCAATAGCCGCCGCTTCGGACAGCGCCGCCTGCGGCGCGGCGGAGGCGACTGCTTCGGGTGCCGCAACCTCGCTGGTGCGGTGCGTTTTCGATGGCTGCGCGGTCAGGCCTTTAGTAAGCCAGTGGTCAACATGCTTATTGGTTGTGCCGTTGAGCACGGCATTCATCACGTGATGTACATCCTCAGCATGTACTTCGGGATTATCCCAGGTTGCCGTCAGTGTGTAGCGCGCCATGTGGTCGGGGAGCCCCTCCATGCCGATGCCATATTCCGCATGGCCTTTCAAACCCAGCGCGCCCAAAGCGAGCTTCATGCGCTCGTTGTATGCCGCCGCATTGAATTGCGGCTGGCCCGCTGCGTTCGGCAAAGCCAATTCTGAGGGGATAGCATCGAGAATCTTGGTCACGGTTCGCCCAACAATCTGGCCCACTTCGGCTTGCGGCTGCGAGGTGATCGAAGCGGGCAATCGGGCAAAATGATTTTCATCCGGCGCGGCGACAGGCTGAGTCGGTTTCGGGGCGGAAGCCGCAGCGACCGCCGCCACATCCGCCCGCATACCGAGCGTTTCCGGCACAATGGCAGCGGCCAGCGCTTGGGGCGATAAAGAACTGGCGGCCTGGGTGTCGGCAAACTGAACGTCTGGTGCGGAAACTCCGGGAGCGGCGGTAACGGACATGGCAAATCTCCTGTATCATCCATTGTGTGGGGCCATGATACTCCCGATCCGCAACCTATGTGTATGAAGTTTTTGTTACATTCGTGCGGCAATCGCTTGGGCATGCAACATCTAGTTATCCGCCAAATCGGGGTTCTGCTTACGGATGGAGCCGGGCTCGCGGTCGAGGCGGCTGGCATCGCTGCGGTCGCCTTCCAAGGTGCGGCCGCCGGTTTCGGCCGCTTCCGGCAATATGCCGCTGGCGGAAGCGAAACCTTCCTCGAAGGCGATGTGTTCACTGCCCTCGTGGTCGATGCGGTCCTTCATCACTTCGTCCACCGCACGGTGGGTTTCGGTGCTGCCGGTGCCTTTTTCGGTGTCGTCGTAATCGATGGTACGCATGGATGGCTCCTTTGTTCGAACGGATGCGGTTGAATAGAGGGCAATGCCTTGAAACGCGGATTGCGAAAAACCAGCGTGGAGGTGCGCATCTAAAGAAGCAATATTCTGTGCATGCGCCGATATCGGCGATCCCTCTGTAAAGTCGGCTTCCCCAAAGCTTTCCCGCAATCTCTGCCCGATCGTCGTAAACCGGTGCGGCACATTTCAGCCTGCAATCAGTTTCATTTGGCTTATGATGCGGATGGATTGAAACGGATAACCATAAAAAGCGGGCCAAGATGCGCGTGTTGCTGGTGGAAGACGATGTATTGCTCGGCAAGGCCTTGGAGACGGGGCTGAAGCAGGGTGGCTACACGCCCGAATGGGTAACGGACGGAGAAACGGCCTTGAGCGCGGCTCAGGACAACGCATTCAGCGCCTTGGTGCTCGATATCAACCTGCCCAAGCTTTCGGGGCTCGAGATTCTCAAAAAACTGCGCCTTGATTCCAAGGTGCCCGTGATCATCATGACCGCCCGGGACGCCGTGGATCAGCGCATCGAGGGCCTGGATCTCGGGGCGGACGATTATATCGTCAAACCTTTCGAGCTTCAGGAATTGATGGCCCGTCTGCGTGCGGTCATGCGCCGCAGCGAGGGGCGCGCGGAAGCCAAGATCAGCTATCTCGACATCGAAATGGACACGGCGGCACGCACGGTGAGCAAGGGCGGGCAGTGGGTGAAGCTCTCGGCCCGCGAATATCAGGTACTGGCTTTGCTCATGCAGCGCACCGGCCGCATCCTCAGCAAATCCGAGATCGAAGAGCAGATCTACAGCTGGGACGGCGATGTGGAAAGCAACACGGTGGAAGCTGCCGTCTATTCCATTCGCAAAAAGCTGGGCCGCGAGATCATCACCACGAT
Organism: Rickettsiales bacterium; assembly: GCA_965247145.1. Taxonomy (GTDB): domain Bacteria; phylum Pseudomonadota; class Alphaproteobacteria; order Rickettsiales; family JAIXRX01; genus CBDFGH01. Next base: position 184,172 of record CBDFGH010000003.1, on the reverse strand, counting down.
TCGCGGCGTGGGCTATATCGTCAATCCTTAGGGCTCCGTAGATGCATCACCGCTCCCTCAAAAAGCAGTTGCTCGTCAGCGTCGCCGGGCCGGTGACGCTGCTTATTCTGCTGGTGAGCGCCGTAGCGTATGAAAGCGCGAAGAATGAGATCAACGAAGTCTACGACTCCCAACTCATTACTGCGGCCAACGTGTTATGGTTGATGAATCGCGACGAAGCGCATGAAGATGCGCCGGAGGTACGCATGCCCTCCAAAATCATCGACCTTGATATGATGGATCAAAAGGCCCTGAGCGAATACGCGAAATGGCGCTCTTTCCGTTTCTGGAAAAAAGACAAGCTGATGGTCACTTCCGACAATGCGCCGGAATACGACCAGCCATTGAAAAAGGGCTTCACCGACATCATGGTCGAAGGTCGGCCGTGGCGGGCTTTCACGCTTTACGTGCCGGAAGAGCGCATCGTCGTGGAAGTCGCGGAGAAGCATACGGCCCGCATGGTCATCGTCAAAAATATCGTCCTTGGCCTTCTTGGGCCGTTGTTGCTGGCACTGCCTTTGCTTTTTCTGTTGGTGTGGAAAGGCATCCAATGGGGCTTGAAGGATCTGCGCCAATTCACCCAGGCCATCGACAACCGCTCGCCAGACGATCTTTCCCGAGTGGAGGTGCTTCCGACGCCGGAGGAAATCCGTCCCCTTTCACAAGCGCTCAACCAGTTGTTGCAGAAGCTGGAGCGTTCGCTGCTGCAGGAGCGCCTTTTTACCGACAATGCCGCGCACGAACTGCGCACGCCGCTGGCGACGCTCGGCATTCAAGCCGATGTGATCCTGCATGCAAAGGACGAAAGCGAGCGCGCCTGCATGGTGCAGGAACTGCAAAAGGGGGTGCGGCGGGCATCGCGCATGCTGGATCAATTGCTGACCCTCGCCCGCATGCGCCATCAAGACATCGTCTATGAGCCGTTGAATCTCTACGAACAGGCGCGCGAAGCCGTCAAACAGATCTATCCGTTCGCCCGTACGAAGAAAATAGAACTCGCGCTGACCGGTCAGGAAATGGTGGCGCTTGTTTCCTCAGCCCCGATGTTGTCGATTTTGCTGAGCAATCTGCTGGAAAATTCCGTGAAATACTCTCCCGAGGGTGGCCGGATCTCCATCCAGGTCGGGAAAGAGCGAGGCGCATTCATCACCATCGAAGATCAGGGGCCGGGAATCGCAGAGATAGAGCGCGAGAAAGTCTTCACGCGCTTCTATCGCGTGGCAGGCAATACCGAACCCGGCAGCGGTTTGGGGTTGGCGATCGTGCGCGTGGTGGCGGATTCGCTGAAGGCGGATATCGTTTTATACACGCCCGAAACCGGAATGGGCCTGGGTGTGCGGTTGAATTTTCCGGCGGAATAAGCGCTCTTTGAGAACCGGGGACGCACAGGCATGCGCAGGGCAGGCCGATTTATCAGATTCCCTTCAGTTTGGACTTCTAGGAATGTTCCGCGCGCAGCCGTCCGGCGGGAAGCGGGCATGCTTTAAGCCGGAAGGAATCGCTATGCGTATTGCTGCATTTTTCGTGATGGCCGTTTCGGTTATGGCCTTTTCGGCCCAGGCGGTGGAGCTGCCCATTTCCGGCGGCACCATCGCAGCGCCAGTTGCCACCATCGAGCCGACCGATCCGGACGATGCCAGCCTCGATATGCCGCTTGAGACCGAACAACTCGCCGCCGACCCCTGGGAAGGGGTCAATCGACCGATTTTCGGGTTCAACCGCCGCCTGGACACCTATCTGATCAAACCCCTGTCCCAGGCCTATCACTGGACCCTGCCCGAGCCGGTGCGCGACGGCGTGGGCAATGTCTTCGACAATCTCAGCGAACCCGTGAAATGCATCAACGGCCTGTTGCAGGCGGATGCGGAAAAGACTTTTACCCATCTATGGCGCTTCATTCTCAATACCACTTTCGGCTTCGGCGGTATTCGCGATTTCGCGGGCGAGAACGGATTGGCCCCGCGCAAAGACTCTTTCGGCGACACTTTGCAGGTATATGGCGTGAATAGCGGCCCGTATTTCGTGGCCCCTTTGTTCGGCCCTTCCAACCCACGCGACGCTTTTGGGCTGGTGATGGATTTCGTGATGGATCCCTTTACCTACATCGCAATCACACCCTACGACACGCAACTGATTGGGGTCGACATCGTCGATCAGCGCGATCAGAACGCCGCGTTGCTCGATGAGGTCTACGGCAATGCGTTGGAGCCCTATGTCGCCATGCGCAGCGCCTATCAGCAGAATCGCCACTTCGCCAGCCGCGGGGGCAAAATCAAACAACTCGATAATTAGGAATCAGTCCCCATGCCCAGCCTGCGTTTTATTCCCTCGCATCTTTCGCTTTTTGTTCGTGCCGCCTTCCTGCGTGAAGCTCTTCTCTGCGCCGCGCTGACCGGGACGGTACTGCTCGCGCTGCCGCATGCATCCGCGCTTGCCCAGCCCACTACTTCCGCCCCTGTGGTTGCGGCGCCGGTTTCCAAAGAGGCCTTCGTGCAAGGCATGGCCAAGCGCGCGCTGGCGGTGTTGGGCGATCCCAAGCTGGATTTCCGGCAGCAACAATCCATCATGCGCGGCTTGTTCACCGAGGTGGTGGATATCGACTGGATCGCCAAATTCGTTCTCGGTCCCGTATGGAAGACCGCCACGCCTGAGCAGAAGAGCCGTTACCTGACTTTGTACCGCACCTATATTACCGAGGGCTATGTTTCGAAGTTCGATGCGGATTCGGTGGGCAAGGTGCGGGATATCAAGATCGTCGGCATGCAGGACGCGCCTGGTGGCACTTTCTCGGCCAGCACCGAAGTGGTGCAGACCACCGCAAGCGAGCCGAATGTGAAGGTGGATTACCGCTTGCACCAAACACAGGCCGGTTACAAGATCATCGACATCACCGTCGAAGGGGTCAGCCTGCTTACTACCCATCGTCAAGAATTCGCCGCCATCGCCAACAATGGCGGTATGGAAGCGGTCATTACCAAACTGCAGGAAACCATGCAGAAAGCGGTCGCCAACCAATAATCTGCCTTCTCTCGGCCATTTCCTGCCAACCGATCGCCCCTGGCCGAAAGAATCGCATGTCGTGGACGATATTGATGCTGTGGATGCTGAATGTCGCTACCGACACGGCGGGACAGCTTGCCTTCAAGGCGGGAACCCTGGATGAAACTCGGCACGAAGGGGCGCATTATCTGCTGCGGATTCTGCGCAATCGATGGATTTGGATGGGTATCGGCTGCTACCTGTTCGAGTTCTTCTTGTGGCTCGGTTTTCTTTCTCTCGTTCCGTTGTCGGACGGCGTGCTGCTCGGTTCAATCAACATCGTCGCGGTCATGATCGCCGGGCGTTACTGTTTCCGCGAGGCTTTTACCCCCTACAAGGTCGTGGGCATCGTCCTCATCACACTTGGCGTGGCGCTGGTGGGAGCGGATCTGTGAAAAAAAGATTCCTGCTCGGTTTCCTGATGCTGATGCTGTTCGATACGCTGGCGCAGGTTTGCTTCAAGCTGACCGCGATCCACGCGCAACCGCTGGCATTCGATGTGGCATGGGCGCTTCGGGTGTTCGGGGGCGGCTGGGTTTACGGTTCGCTGTTCGGCTATACCGGGGCGTTCTTCACCTGGATGCTGTTGTTGAAACGCCTTTCCATCGGCACCTCCTTTGCCGCCTCGCATCTCGAGGTGGTAAGCGTGATGCTGGTTTCGTACTACCTGTTCGGCGAACCCCTCACTGCCGTGAAGATTCTCGGCGCAGTGGCGATTCTGGCGGGCATCGGGTTTCTTGCTTTCGCCGAAGAGGCGCTGCACGATGCCGTTGAGGAGTGACATTCCCCCCACCGCCGGGCTGCCCGCGCGCTTCGGCGATTTCATGACGCATGGCGGCGATTTTGCCGCGGCGCTGACACGGGCATTGGAAATACCCACCCCCATCCTTACCGCTTCCGGTACGGCGGCCTTCATCGTGGCGCTGCGTACCCTCGCCGCCGGACAAACGCGCGATATCGTCATCCTTCCGGGATTTTCCTGCCCGCTGGTGGTGCGGGCGGTGGTACATTGCGGGCTGAAAGTGCGCTTATGCGACACGGCGCCGAATCATTTCGACTTCGATTTCGCCCGACTGGCGGCGTTGGCAGACCACCGGACCTTGGCCATCGTCAGCACCCATCTGGCTGGGCGCGTGGCGGATGCCGCCGCAGCGCAACGCATTGCACAGGCCGTAGGTGCGTTCGTGATCGAGGACGCGGCCCAGGCGCTGGGCGCACGCAAAGACGGGCGCGCTGTCGGCCTGGTGGGCGACGTGGGATTTTTCAGCCTTGCCGTGGGCAAGGGATTGACCACCTTTGAGGGCGGCGTATTGTTCAGCGCTTCCGACGCCATGCAGAGGCGTCTGCGCGCCACGGCGAAGGCGTTGCTGCCGCCCCGTCGGATTTGGGAGTTGCGGCGCTGCCTCGAGTTTTTGGGTTACGCTCTGTTCTACCGCCCTTCCCTGCTGCCCTATTTTTACGGGATGCGCTACCGGCGGGCGGTGCGGGCCGAAGATTGGCTGACCGCGACCGGCGAGAAGTTCGGTATCTCCATCCCCATGCATCCGCTGGGTGGGTGGCGACAGCGGCGAGCGGAGCGGGCGCTGCGCCGTCTGCCGGACCACATCCGCCAGACCACCGAAATCGCCCGCAGGTTCCGTGAACGCCTGCGCCGGATCGCGTCGCTGCAGGTGATCGGGGATGCAGACGAGGCATGCGGCGTCTGGCCGTCGCTCATGGTGGTGATGCCCGACCGCAAGCGGCGGGATATGGCGATTGCACGCCTCGCCTCCCTTGGCTTGGGGGTTGGGCGCTTGTTCGCCTATCCACTGAATGCCTACGAGGATCTACGCGGCCATCTCGCACCGGAAGACCGGGCGGTGAATGCCCTGCCCGCCGCTCAGCGTTTCGCAGACCGGCTGTTGACGCTTTCCACCAGCCCATGGTTGTCGGAGTTGCAATGCGAGACCATCGGGCGCACGATCGAAATCCTTTGTTCCGAGACGGGTCTAGGCGACGATACCGGAACGGGCGATGGCCGTGAGCAGGCGTTGGTTTAAGGCTCGCTGGTCGGCCTGCCAGGCGATCAGTTTCTCCGGCGGCACCGGTATTTGTCCGTCACGCGCGCTCAGCCAGCGTTTCCAGCGGGTACGGTAGGTCCATGACGAAATATCGCCGGTAATGTCGCTGCCGATGATGCGGCCCTGCAGCGCGGCAATCGCCTGCATCAGATGCCCTTCCCGCAAGATTCCCTGATCCCAGTTGGTGTGGATTTCCTGGAGCGAAAGCACGTCCTTATCGATGGTGAGATAGACCGGCTCGGGCCCGAGTTCGGCCAGAAAATCCGCGATCATCGGCTCGGGCGCGGCATAGCGGCGGAAGGCGCGCGCCAGCCCGGCATAATTCGCCCAACCCACATCCACCCCCATGCACCAATAGGTCAGTTTGCCCTGCAGCAACGGCCGCCAATATTGTTCCCAGGCCGAACCGAGGCCGATATCGGTGGAAGTGATGCCCACCACATGCACATGGCTGACATAAGGCAGCAGCGCGACCTTCCTTACCCAGGAGCCGCAATGCACGCCGAAGGGAAACCGCATATTGTCCGGGTGATTGTCGAACAACACGACCTGAAAGGGTCCCTGCCCCGCGCAGCGCTCGATCAGCGGCCAGGAGAGATGATGGAAATCGCCGCTGCCGAGCAGCACCGTGCCGTGATGCGCCGGTAATATTTCGCGCCAGTGGGCGGCCAGTGCGGAAAGGCGCTTCAGCGAACAGCCGAAACGAATCTCTTCCTGCCATGCCGCCATATCGACCCGAAACGCGCCCCCGATCTCGCCTGCCGTGCGGTCGAAATCCAAAATCAGCGGCGTGTGACGATCCAGAGAGCGTTGCGCGGCTTTTGCTTCTCCGTCCCTATCCATCCCGCGCCTCATCCCGCAATGGCCTTGTCTGCCGCGAAGGCGGCTTTACCCATTCGCAGCAGCGCGCGCAGCAGCGGGTTTTTGGCATAGACGAGGTGGCACGTATGGGTGAAGTGGCATCCGAGCGAAGCCTTCGCTTTCGCCGCTGTCCATCCGACGATGTATTGCCGCAGCCCATGCCGCAGGCAATAGCCGATATTGTAGAAAAAACTGTTGAAGAACAGCGCATGTTCGCGGGCCTCCATGGGGCTGAATCCCCAATATTTATCCACGAGATTCTCGCCCATGACATAGCATAAATTGAACCCGATCACGGTTTCTTCGCGGTAATAGACGAAAACTATCCCTGCCCCGTTCTGCTGGAAAACTTGGCGGAAGAACGCGAGCGTGAGTTTGTCGAAATGCACATCGCTCATCTGGTAGACATGCTCGTATAATGCGTAAAGCTGCCCGCAGAAATCTGCGGTAAATCTGGGGCCGCCGGTTTTCAATTCTTCAACCCGCAGCGGCTGGCCAAGCTTCATCTTGCGCCGAAAATCCTTACGGCGTTCTTTGGAAAGCCGTGCCAGATATTCTTCCATGCCGGCAAAATCGATCGGCAGATATGCCAGCGCCTGACCATCGACTCGCACGAAACCCTGCTTCTGCAGCGCTTCGGCCAGCTTCCGTGCGGTGGCATTTTCAGATGGGCTCAGGAAAGGCGAATCCACCGGCAGATCTTTAACGATACAAAATTTTCCCGGTATGTTTTCAACCTCTGCGTGTAATATGGCAGCGAATTCGCCGGGCTCCAAATCATGCGGCAGCCAGCAATATTCCGAAACGGTGGTGCCGAGAAAGAAAACGCGCGGAGTAAGGCATTTCTGGCAGAAAGCATCGAAGAGACCGTTGCGCCGCAACGCCGCGACGCGTCGGCGAATGCCCGCATCCATCGCCGTGAACAAATCGAGTTTGGCCAGAAAACCATGCGGGACAGGCGCACCGGATAGAAGGGTCTGCACGAGGAATCCCTGCGGCGGATGCTCCAGGAATGCATCGATTAAACTCTGGGGCTCCAGCGCATTGCCGCAGGGCCTTTCAGCCACGGGCCGGCGCTTCGAAAAAACGCGCCGTTAGATCCGCCACATGGCGACGTTCCTGATCGACATGCAGCATATGGTAGCTGTCCTCCAGCATGACCACGTCGCATTCGCCGCCATGCAATGCTTGAATACGATAGGCGTTGCGCGGGTGGCTCACATCGTCTTCACGCGCATGGATCAGCAAGGTGGGCGTCCGCATCTGCGGCAAAACACGCTTCAACCGCCGGTTAAGCCGATAATTTTGATCCAACGACCGCAAAGGGAAGTGCGGCAAGGTCCCTTCGATGCCGCCCGCGGACATCATCACCTTGCGCAGCCGTTCGGATTTGATGCCGAACGGTTCGGTCTCGTTGAAGCGGATCATGTTGCGCAGCACAGGCAAACGCGAAACGAGCGGTATGCCCAGACGCCCAAGTTTATAATAGAGCGGCGCGGCCCAGCCATCGTAATCCAGCGCGGCCGAATAGATGACCACACGCTTCATCCGCATGGGTTCCAGATGCGCCAGATACAGCGCCAATCCGCCGCCCACGCAAATACCTGCCGCATGAATTTCCTTCACTTCCGGACCGAAACGGTCGAGCGCGGCGCGCAGGCTTTCCACCCAATCCTCATACCGTGTGGCAAGCAGGGTGCGTTCATCCTGGCCGTGGCCCGCCAGAGTCGGAGCATAGATCGTGTATCCCGCTTCGTGCAGGCGCTTGGCGACGAATTTCATCTCTGCCGGTGCGCCCGTCAGACCATGCACCAGCAACACGCCCTTGCCATTCGTGCCTTCGAGGAAAAAACTGTGGTCTTTCATGAGTGGGCGGTTCCCGTTCCGATGCCATTATCCATCTAGCGTTTGGAAGCGCGGTAGAACAGTTGCGTCAGCAGATCGAGCGCGAGATCGATTTCCTCGTAACTGATATTCAGCGAAGGCGCGAAGGTGATGACGTTTTTGTGATAGCCGCCTACATCGAGAATCAGCCCGCAGCGCTGGCCATTGACCATCAGATCGCCCTTCATCCCCTCATCGGCGATCCAATCCATTGTCGCTTTGTCCGGCGTGAATCCGTCCGCCTGACAAATTTCGGCGCGCAGCGCCAAGCCGAGCCCGTCCACATCGCCGATGATCGGGAACTGGGCCTTCAGCTCTTTCAGGCCTTCCAGAAAATAATCGCCTTTTTCCATCACCATCGTCTCGTAATCCTCTTCTTCGAGGATGCGCATGGTTTCCAGCGCCGGTGCGGTGCCCATGGGGTTGGAGTTGAAGGTGGAGTGCGTGCTGCCGGGCGGGAAGATTTCGGGCGTGATCATATCCGCGCGGGCCCACATGCCCGAAAGCGGGTTCAATCCGTTGGTGATGGCTTTGCCGAACACCAGCACGTCCGGCGTCACGCCGAAATGCTCGATGGCCCACATCTTTCCGGTGCGGTAGACGCCCATCTGGATCTCGTCCACCACCATCAGGATGCCGTGATCGTCGAGTACCTTCTTCAGTTCGGGGAAGAAGTTCTTCGGGGGGATGACGTAGCCGCCAGTGCCCTGAATCGGCTCGACATAGAAAGCCGCATATTCGCATTTGTTGGTTTTCGGATCCCACACGCCGTTATATTCGCTCTCGAACAAACGGGCGAATTTTTTCACGCATTCATGCCCGTATTCTTCCTTGGTCATGCCTTTGGGGCCGCGGAAATGGTAGGGAAATTCGATGAATTGTGCGCGGTCGCCGAAATGCCCGTAACGGCGGCGGTAGCGGTAGGAAGAGGTGATGGCGGAGGCGCCGAGCGTGCGCCCGTGATAGCCGCCCTCGAAGGCGAACATCAGGCTTTTGCCGCCGCAGAAATTACGCACTAGCTTCAGCGAATCTTCGATCGCCTGGGCACCGCCCACATTGAAATGCACGCGGCCTTTCGCCCCGAACTTCTGCTCCATTCCGCGCGCGATACGGGTGGCGAGATCGATCTTGTCGCGGTGCAGATATTGCGAGGCGACCTGCGGCAGCGTATCCAGCTGGCGCTTCACCGATTCGTTGTGACGGGGATTGGCATAACCGAAGTTTACCGCCGAATACCACATCTGCAGATCGAGATAGGGCGTGTTGTTGCCGTCATACATATACGAACCCTTGCACCCGTCGAAGATGCGCGGCGTTTCCATGTAATGCACCGTGTCGCCGAAGGAACAATATTGGTTTTCCAATTCCAGCCAGGCGGCGTCGCGCGCGGCGATGTCTTCGGGCTGACGGACAGAGGCGAGAGCGAGACTCGACATGGGAATTTCCTTTGAAAATTCGTTGCATCTAGTGGGGTTTATGGAGGCCGTCCGAATTCGGCTTGCTTTGCATCGGGTGCAGCGGCATGGCGATCAGGCTGGTCAGCAGCATCGCGGCTTCGTCGAAATCGCGAAACGGCCAATGGGCAAGGCTTTTGGCCTGGCAATGCTTCAGCAGCGAATCCTTGGCCAGCACCAGATCGACCTGATTGGAGACACAGAAATCCGAACGCCCGTCGCCGACGAACAGCACCTTGCGCTTCTGGATTGCACGGACCGACTCGACCACCTTGCATTTGCAAACGCCCGATCCGCTCATGCAGGCCATGGGAGATGCGAGCATGTAACGATCATCCTTCAAAAAATGAAGGCGATTGGCGACCACCGGAATATGCTGCAGATGATGGTTTTTGAGCACCCGGCGAATGACATAGTCGATGCCGTCGCTGGCCACGCTGAGGGGAATGGAAAATCGTTCGCACATGGTGGCGAAAGCCGCGAAATGGGGATCGATCTGCACATGATCGAGCCAGTCGTTAAGAACCGCGACCGGAACATTCAGCATCCCCACCTGCAGATGCATGCATTCCGCAGAACCGATCTCCCCTGCGATCCAGCGTTCTTCGATCGCGTGCCATTCGGGTTCGGCGAATGCTTCCAACAGGGCGTCCGTCGTGTCATTCAGTGAAATGGTGCCGTCGAAATCACAGACCACGTTCCACTCATTGGGCGTATCCCATTTCATCGTGCCGCCCCCGTCAGCCCGGCCCGTGCGGCGCAGGCATCGTACTGCTCGGCGAAACCGGCATTGGCGATTTCGGTGCTCAGAATGCGGGCCCGTCTTCCCACGCGCACGTTGCTCCATTCCAGATAGGCCACGGCTCCCGTTTTGAAATCGCCCAGCATGGCGGAAGCGTCATCCTTGCCGAAAGTCGAATCGGCGGTCTGGTAGCGGTGCCCGTTCATGCGTAGCTCGGTTACGTTTCCCGGCTCCCAGGGTTTGGTCGATCGCCATTGAACGCCCTTCGGGGTTTGCAGCATTTCCAGCCCATTGCGCCCCGATGTCATGTGGCAGACCGCGGCGATTTCGCCGATGATGGACCATTGCCGTGCGGTTAAGGGCGGCTGGTAGGTGGCACGCATCGTTCCCGAATCCGTCGGCTCAAAGCCACAAGCCGTGATCGCCAGTAAACCCAGGGGGGCCAAGCATTCCAGCGGGAAAAGTCGTCGCACCATCGTCGTCACTCATGCAGCGCACCGAATCAGGTGCATGCGTGAGGCAGTACCTTCGCAAGCTGAATGAAAACTGAACGCATTCTTCAGGCAGACCGGTAGAGGCGCGCGGTGGGAGGGCACCTTTGCCTGGGGCCGGGTCTAAATGCATCTTGCAAATTTTCACGGCGTCATGACAGATTCCGCCCGGCCATCCTTCTTTTTTTGCCCTTCCCTTTTTGCCCTTTCCTTTTTGCCCTTTCCTTTTTGTATGAGACATTCGTGAGTAAAAAACCCCAAGCCACAATCACCGGCGGCGAAACGCATCAAACAGCGGGCGAAGGCCATGCGCGGTTGACCAACAACCAGGGCATTCCAATCTCCGACAATCAGAACAGCCTGAAAGCCGGGGCGCGCGGGCCGACATTGCTCGAAGATTTCATGCTGCGGGAGAAGATCTTCCATTTCGACCACGAACGCATTCCCGAGCGCATCGTGCATGCGCGCGGTTCGGCGGCCCACGGATATTTCGAAAACTACGAATCCCTCGCCGACATCACCAGCGCCGATCTGTTTCAGCGCAAAGGGGAAAAGACGCCGCTTTTCACACGTTTCTCCACCGTCGCGGGCGGTGCCGGTTCGGTTGATACACCGCGCGACGTGCGCGGGTTCGCCGTGAAATTCTATACGAAAGAGGGCAATTGGGATTTGGTCGGCAACAACATTCCGGTTTTTTTCATTCAAGACGCGATCAAATTCCCCGATCTCATCCATGCGGTGAAAATGGAAGCCAATAGCGGATATCCGCAGGCCGGAAGCGCGCACGATACTTTCTGGGATTTCGCCTCCCTGCTGCCGGAGACCACCCACATGCTGATGTGGGCGATGTCGGACCGCACCCTGCCCCGCTCGCTGCGCACCATGGAAGGCTTCGGCATCCATACCTTCCAACTGGTGAATGCCAAAGGCCACGTCACCTTCGTGAAATTCCACTGGAAGCCGAAACTGGGTCTGCAATCCACGCTGTGGGACGAGGCGCTCAAACTGCAGGCGGCGGATAACGACTATCACCGCCGCGATCTGTTCGAAGCCATTGCAGGCGGCGATTTCCCCGAATGGGAGCTGGGCTTTCAGCTTTTCGATCAGAAACTGGCTGATTCCCTGCCTTACGATGTGCTCGATTCCACCAAATTGATTCCCGAAGAAATCGTGCCGGTGCGTTTGGTGGGACGCATGGTGCTGAACCGCAACGTGGATAATTTTTTCGCCGAAACCGAGCAAGTCGCCTATTGCCCGTCCAACATCGTTTCCGGCATCGATTTCAGCAACGACCCATTGTTGCAAGGCCGGCTGTTCAGCTATCTCGACACGCAGAAATCCCGCCTCGGCACCACCAATTTTCACCAAATCCCCATCAATGCCCCCAAATGCCCGATGGGCAATTTCAACCGCGACGGGCTGATGCAGACCCAAGTGCCCAAGGGTCGCGCGAATTACGAGCCCAACAGCCTGAGTGCCCATGGGGAAGATGGCGGCCCCCGCGAATGCCCGATGACCGGTTTCCGCACCAGCCTAGGCCGGGCCGAAGCGGACGAGCAAGGCGACAAGTTGCGTGTGCGTCCCGAATCCTTCGCCGACCATTTCACCCAGGCCCGCCTGTTTTTCGCCTCGCAGACCGAGAGCGAGCAAGCCCATATCGCTTCTTCGTTCGTCTTCGAATTATCGAAAGTGCAGCTAGAGCAGGTCCCGCCGCGCATGGTGGCCGCCTTACGCAATGTGAACGAAGATCTGGCCAAGCGCGTGGCAAACGGCCTCGGCATCCCGCTGCCCAAAAAATCCACTGCCGCCCGTGCTCCGCTCGATCTTGCCGCCTCTCCCGCTTTATCGATCCATCGAAATATGAAGGCGATATTGAAGGGCCGATGCGTCGGCATTCTGATCGCCGACGGCAGCGACGCGGCGGCCATTACCAAGCTTAAGAAAGCCATCGAAAAAGCCGGTGCCAAGGTCAAAATCGTCGCTCCCAGGATTGGCGGCGCCACCCTTTCGGATGGCACCATGCTCAAAGCCGATGGCCAGCTTGCGGGCACCCCGTCGCAAATCTTCGATGCGGTCGCGCTGATCCTTTCGGCCAAAGGCGCGGAAGCATTGGCGAAAGATGGGGCCGCCGTGCAATGGGTGATGGACGCTTTCGGCCATCTCAAGGCCATCGGTCATCATTCCGAAGCCAAGCCACTTCTCGACAAAGCCCATGTGGTGGCGGATGCGGGAGTGACCGGCTTGGACGCAGCCTTCCTCACCGCTGCCGCCCAGCGCTTCTGGGATCGCGAGCCCAGCTTACGGCTTCTGGCCTAACGAATGCCGCCATATGCTGTGTATCGGCTTCTTCTTCGCTTCTCGGTTCCCGAATCATGCGAGGAAGAAGCAGTACATAATGGCATTCCTGCTTGAGCATCGACTCCGCCCACCATGCTGCTGCCGCGCACCCACCAGCCGCATACACATCCAGCTCCGCAAACAGCGAAATCCCTACCCGCTTTACAATGCTGGTCAACCCCCATTTATAGGTCCAGAGATTAAGTGACAGGATTGGGGCTTTGGAGGCATGAAGGAAGGGGCCGGAGCGTAAGCGCAGGCCCCTTCCTTCATGCGGGCCAGCGGCGCGGGCGGCTTGTATCCGAGACTGGTATGGGGACGGATGTGGTTGTAGTGATGCCGCCACTGCTCGAGGATCACCTGCGCTTCTTTCAACGTATGGAACGTCTCCGCGTTGAGGCACTCATCGCGCAACCGACCATTGAAGCTCTCGTTATAGCCGTTCTCCCACGGACTGCCGGGTTCGATATACAAGGTCTTGATCCCAAGCCTGGCAAGCCATGACCGGATCGACTTGGCGGTAAACTCGGAGCCGTTATCGGAACGGATGTGATCGGGAATGCCATGTGTTGTAAATAACTCCGTCAGCACCGCCATCACGTCATCAGATTTTAAACAGTAGCCGGTTCGTAACGACAGGCACTCCCGGGTGTATTCATCCACCACCGTTAATGTCCGGATCTTGGTGCCATCCGTCAGACGCTCCGCCACGAAGTCATACGCCCACACATGGTTCGGCCAGCATGGCCGCAGGCGGATGCAGGAGCCATCATTCAGATATAGGCGACCCTTCTTCTTATGCCGCGCTGGAACCTTCAGCCCCTCCTGCCGCCAGATCCGTTCCACCCGCTTGTGATTGACTATCCAGCCTTGCGTGCGTAACAGCGCCGTAATCCGCTTATACCCGTAACGGCCATACTGTCTGGCTAAAGCAATGATATCCCCAGTCAGTGCCGCCTCATCATCCGCACGCCGTGACTCGCGCCGCTGCAGCGAACGGCTTTGACCCAAGGCCGCACATGCCTGCCGCTCGGTGATCCCCAGTTTTTGCTGCGCGTAAATTACAGCTTCCCGTCGCCGCTCCGGACTGGTTAAAACTTTCCCGTCGAGACTTCCTTCAGGATCAGGTTATCCAGCGTCAGGTTCGCGACCGCACGTTTTAACCGCCCATTCTCCTGCTCCAGCTCTTTCAGCCGCCGAGCCTGGTCCAACCCCAAGCCCCCATATTCCTTGCGCCACCGGTAATACGTGTTCCCCGTCACATCCAGTGCACGCAATACATCTGCCATACCCTTACCTTGCCCAAGCAGCACCTCAGACTGCCGCAAATACCCGATGATCTGCTCCGCGGTGTAGCGCTTCCTCGCCATATCCGTCCTCCCTCTCATTGGTTCCGTTCCTCCCATTTATAACTCTGGAAGTGGGCCTAGTTATAGGGGGTGGGTCAATAATTTCAGGGCAATAAACCAAAAGCAGCCGAAAAATAAGATTGCTAGATAAGTCCCTGTATTGCCGTGATCGGACCACTTGCTGATGGAAACTATACAGAATAATAGACTAAACAATGATGGTATAGGGAACCTTTGCAGTGCTAATAATGTTCCTCGCATTAATGTTTGTGTGGCATTTTTTAGCATAAAATTTTCCATAGCTATTTTGGGCTGCATTATAGTAATAACGTCTCTAACTCAAAGCACTTTTTAGCCCTGTCTAGAAGACCGAGCCATAACCTCCCGCCACTCGCCAGAACATCGCCTTCGATGCCCCGTAAATGCCCCCGCTGATATTGGTCAATGCAGCGCCTAGAGCTTCTCGATTGTAATAGAACAAGAATCACAGAAATAAGTTACGCCTGACCCGAAGTTTAGGAAACTGCTGCTCTATCCGACTGAGCTACGGCCCCACGCGGGTGGCAGGAAACCGTATTAGCGATGAAGGGTCAAGCGGGGTTCAAGCGGCATGGTCGGTGCGTTTACTGGCGAGGGCTGCGATAGTAATCGTGTATGGACAATCCTATAGGTAAAGCGATGCTATCGGTAGGCGCGGGGGGGAAAGCGCAATGCGAATATTTTGTGCCAACGAATAAGAGAAAAAAAATAAATGGAATGGGACATTGTATCGGCGGCGGGCTGGGTGGGCAGCGTAGCATTCGCACTGAGTGGGTTTCTCGCGGGGGCGCGCAAGCATCTCGATCTGGTCGGTATCTTCATCGTGATGATGCTGACGGGCAATGGCGGCGGCGCGCTGCGCGACGTAATGCTGGGCCGCGTGCCGCTGGTGCTGCAAAGCTCCACGCCTTTTCTGTTGGCGCTGGGGGTGATGGTTTTCGGGTGGCTGCTGCGGCTGGAACGCTTCGCCCGCATCGAGCGCCACGGTCTGTTCGTGCTGTGCGACGCGGTGGGGCTGGTGGCTTTCAGCCTGACCGGAGCCAGTGCGGGCATCGAGGCCGGGCTGCCCATTTTCGGGGTGATGGTGCTGGCCTTCCTCACCGCCGTTGGCGGTGGTATCGTGCGCGATGTGTTGCTGGGCGATATTCCGGCCATCCTCAGCAGCGATTTCTACGGCAGCGTGGCATTGGTGGTGGCGGCGGGGCTGGTGGGGTTGCAGGAATGCGGCTGGCGGAATGAACTGACTACCACCGCGCTGCTCGCTTTCGCTCTCGGATTGCGGCTGGTGGCTTGGCACCTAGGATGGCAATTGCCGCGATTGCGCCTATCAGGCGACCGCTGAATGACGGCGTTCAGTAATCGTACTTCCACTCCACGCCCGCACCCGTCTGACCGTCCGAGGTGGTGGTGGTCTGCACGTTTACATCGGGGATGACTTCGAGTTCGGTGCGCACTTTGCGCGATTCGGGTTTGCGACCCTGCTCCAATCCTACATACACCCCGTCCGCCAGATATTTGCCGGTGCCCACGGTGCTTTCGCCGCTGGCATCCTGATCGAGCGAGAGCGTATCCAACCCCAAGAGATTACGCACGGAATCGATCGCGCCGGGCCCGCCGCCTTTGCCTGCCAGCTGGCGCGCGGCCTGGGCCAGCTGCAGCGCTTGAAAGGCGGAAATGCTTTCCAGTTTGCGGCCGAACAGTAGCAGCGCCAGCACTTCGTCCGAAGGCAAGGCGGGGGTGGAGGAGAGTTCCAGCTTCGGGGCCAGCGCGCTGCCGGCCAACGTCACCCGCAGCGTGGTATCCTGCACATTGGTTTCCGCCAGAATATCGAGCGAGGGCGAGGGCGGCACGGCACCGGCGAAACGCAGGATGGCGCGGGTAAGGCCGAGCTGGCGGTCGAGCAAGGTGAAGCGCCCGCGCTTGGTGGAAAGATCGCCCACCACATCCGGCGCATCACCCGTGCCGCGAATTTTGAGATCGCCCGCAAATTCCGCATCCAGCCCGCGCCCGCGCACGAACAGGCGGCCCGGCACCGCCACGTCGATACCCAGATCGAGGATGCCGGGCTTCTCTTCCTTTTTCGTCTTTTTGGGCTCGATCACTTTCAATTGCGGAATGTCGCCCGCTTTGTCGCCCTCGGGCAAGGTCACCGCCATCGGCCCGATGGTGAGCTTGCCGGTGGCGGCCAGGCGCTGCGCCAGATTGCCCTGGATGCGCAGATCGCCCGCCACATCGCCGCTGGCCATGCCACCGCAAAACAGGCGGTGCGCAGGCATGGCCAGCGTAAGATCCACGGGTTTGTTTCCCGCCAGCCCGATGCTGCCGCTGGCTTGCAGACGGCGCTTGTCGGCATCCGTTGCGCTTAAGGAAACCAGCCGCAATTGCTCGGCGCTGGCTTGTATCTCGCCTTCCAGATTGCGCAGGCACAGCCCGCTGGGCAGATGGTCGTAGCTCGCATGCGCGAGCGTGATCGCGCCGCTGGGTTTGGGCGCCTCCAGGGTGCCACCCAGTGCGAGATCCAGCTTGGTCTCCCCGTCCAGCTTATGCCCGTCCGCGCGCAGCCAGTTGTTCAACAGCGCCAGCGGCAACTGCCCGGTGAAGCGGCCTGAAAGCGGGGCGCTGGGGAGCAGTTCAACGGTGATGGGTTGTAGGCTAAGGCGGCCGGCGGTGGCGAGCGTGCCATCCAGCGCGCCTTGGCTGCCGCCTTCCTGCGCGGTGGTGGCGTGCAGCGTGGTTTGCAACGGCGTGGCGCGCGGCCCGCCCTGCCAGTCGCCATTCAGCGCCACATCCGCCCGCGTGCCCTCGGCGGGGGTGAGGTGCGCGGTGGCGCTCCAGGCCGCTTTCGGCGCGGCGAGCGGGCCGTTCAAGGTCGCTTGCGCCTCGATCGTTCCGCGCGGCAGGTTGCCCAGATGACGCAACTGGTCGAGCGCGACTTTTTCCAATTGCAGCGCACCCTCCACCTGCCCTTTCGCCTGCACCAGACGCGCCGCCACATGCAGCGGGCCCCAGCTGAGGCGGGTGGGGGAAAGCGCCAGATTATCCTGCCCCAGATTGTCCTGCCCGAAGCGCGCTTCGGTTGGTCCATCCAGCGTCAGCTTCTCGCCCAAGGCGCGGCCATTCAGGCGGGCGAGTTGCAGCAGATGCTGGCCCGCTTTCGGCTGTTGCCAGCGACCCGCCACGGCCAGGGCCAAAGGTTGGTCCCGCGCATTGCCGGTGGCATCGAAATTCCAGGCGATGGGCGGGGTGGGTGCGTCTTTCGGCTTGGGCTCGCTTTGGGCGCGGGCGGTCATTTTGTCCAACCCCCAGCCTTCGCCCGAAAGCCCGCTGCCTTGCAATTGCGCGACCAGTCCCTGCAGATCGCTCCAGTCGGTCACGCTGGCATTGCCCTGCAGGCGCGCGGCGCGGGCCGCAGCGGTGCGAAGGTCTTTTGCCTCCAGCGTGACCTTCACCGCCTTGCCTTGGAGCGTCCCCTCCGCATGCATCGAACCGGCGAGATCTTGCCCTGCCAGCTTGCCCAGAGGCGCAAGGTCGGGGATATGCAAACGCGCATGGGCGGTGCCGCCTTGCGTGTCCTTGCGCGGCAAGGTGCCCTCGGCGCGCAATTCTGCCGGGCCGAAGCGGGCGAGCAATTGCGGCAGGCGGATCGTATCCGCATCCAAAGCGGCTTTGCCTTCCGCTTCCAGTTTCGGCAGCCCCGGCGCGGCCCAAGCCAGCTGAAAAGTGGCGTCTCCCGCCTCGGGCTTGCCCTTCCAGGTGGCATGCAATTCGGGCGCGCCGCCGGGAATGCCCGCGCCCAGCACCCGCGCATCCTTCAGCCCGAGTTGCGCCCGTATATCCGCCACGCCGTTCTCCAGCGTGCCTTCCGTGGTGGCACGCAAGCCGCCCGCGCTGGTCAATTCCGCTTGTTCGATGCGCAATATTCCGCCGGATTGCGCGAGGCGTGCTTCCAGCCTGGCCGTATTGCCTACCGCACCGCGTGCGGCTTCCGGCAGGCCGCGCAGGGCGTCCAGCGCCGCTTGCGCATCAGCCTTCCACTCACCGCCTGCGCCTTCGGCTTGCAATTGCAGCCCGAGATTCCCGTCAAATTCGGCAGGCAAGGCACCCGGCGGCAGCAAGGCGCGCCATGCGGCGAGCGCCACCGGCGGCAAGGTGAAATGCGCCTGCCATTTCAGCGCGTCATAACGCGCCTCGCCCGTGGCGGTCACTGCGCCCAGATGCATGGCCAGCGGTGCGATGTTCCAGGCGCGGCCCTGCTGCGCCAACTGTGCGGTCAGTTGCATCTCCGGTAGTGTCTGCCCGTCCAGCACCCCATCCGGCAAAGCCAGCTCCAGCTTCGTCTGCAACGCAGCCAAGGTGCCGCTGGCGACTACCTGCAATGACGCCTGCCCGCCCAAAGCCCGGCCCGCCAAGCCCGACCATGGCGCGAGCGGCGCGTGCATCGCCGCTTCGGCCTGCAACGGCGCATCCGCCACCTGCGGCCAGGTACCATTGCTGCGCAGCGTCACGCACCCCAGATCGCCCTGCGCGATCTGCCAGTGCCAGGCCTGCCCTTCGGCCCAGACTTCGCCCGCAAGATGATAATCCGCGCCGCTCTCCGCCCGCAGCGGCGCGAAATTCGGCTGGGCGCGCATCTGGCTGGGCAGCGTGCCCTCGAGCGTCAGCGCCCAGCGCGCCTCTTTGCTGGCGATGGTCAGATCGGCCAATACGATGTCGTTTTCCTGCGCGCGCAGGCGGGCGTTGAGATGCGCCCCGTCCCAATTTCCCTGTCCCGCCAGCTGCAGCCCGGCCTCCGGCGCGATCTGCGCGAGATGCCCGAGCAAGCCGCCCGGCGCTTCCTGCGCCTGCAGCGTCGTCTGAATATTCTGGCCGACAATTGTTCCCTCCGCGCGCAATTGCGTGGGCGTGCCTTCCAGCGTATCGAGCGCCAGCGTAAAGCCCTGCCCCTGCGCGCTCGGCCTCGCCTGGCCAGACAATGTCAGCCGCTGCATCTGCCCTGTCACGGCGGGTTCCAGGGCGATTTCGGCAATCACCAGCCGGGTCAGCGACAGACGCGGAAGGTCGGGCAGGCGGAAGGGCTCCTGCGTCTTTCCCGCCGCCGTCCCCGGCAGCGGCGCGCGGATTACATGCACGCGCGCGATTTCCAGCCGGTCGATCGCCACTTCATGATGCAGCCACGCCCAGGGACGCCAATCCAGTGCCAGTTGTTCGATTTCCAGCCACACCCCATCCCCATCGCGCACCGCCAGATGCGCGATGCGCAGATGCTGCGGCAGCGTGCCCTCCAAGCCCTGCACCTCCACCATCCCGCCCGTCCATTCCGGCAGGTGCGCGGCCAGCTGGCGCTGCGTGGCGGGCAATTGCAACGCGCCCAGCAGCAATGCCGCCAGCGCCACGATGCCGAGCAATATCCACAGAAGAATTTTCGCCGCGCGCCGCATCAGAAAGCCTGCCCGAGTGAAACATAGAGTTGATAGGCGCTGTCGATGCCTTCGCGTTTATCCAGCGGCACCCCGACATCCAGGCGCAACGGACCCACGGGGGTGTAATAGCGCAAGCCCATGCCCGCGCCGAACAATAAGTTGTCGTAGGCATCCGCGATCCGGTCCCCCACCGCGCCGCCATCCAGAAAGGCCACCGCACCGATTTCCTCGGTGAATTTCACGCGCAATTCCACCGAGCCTTCGGCCCAGGCGGTGCCGCCCAATGGGTCGCCCGCCGCGTCCCGTCCGCCGATGGATTGATAGGCGTAGCCGCGCACCGAACCGCCGCCGCCCGCATAAAAGCGCACATCCGGCGGCACGCTGTTGAGCCCCGCCCCGTCGATGCTGCCCAGCGCGGCGCGCATGGCCAAGGTCGGTTTCAACGGCACGTTCGCGCTGAGATAGGTCTGGCCGGTGAATTGGCTTTTCAGAAAATTCGGCCCGCCCAAAGTATCCGTATACGGCGTCACGGTCGCGCGGGCCAGCACGCCTTTGGTCGCGTTCTGCGCGTCGTTGCGGTCGTCCCATTGCAGGAAGAAGGGGGCATAGACAAGGCCGTAAATCTCGTCTCCCACCAGTTTTTTGGTGGTGTTGGAAAGGCGGTAGCCCAGACCGCCGCCGCCCGTCACATGCTCGATCAACGGGCGTTCCAGCCCGGCCAGCAGGTTAAGCGTTTTGGCGTCGTAAGCGTCGGTCGTTTCCTGTTGCAGCTGCGCCTGCAGGGTCAGCGTCTGTTTCTCGGCGAGGAAGGCGGGGAAGTATAATTTCCCGTCCACCCCCTGCAACAATTGCGAGAGTGTGGTATCCACCGTGGCCTTCAACCCGTCGCCGTCCAGGTTGCGGTGTTCCCACTTCGCCGTGACGCCTGCACCGGTATCGGTCGCGTAATTGGTGCCCAGGCGCAGGGTGCGCGGCTTGCGTTCGGTGAGATCGATGGCAATCGGCACCGACCCGTCCGGTCCGGGGACGGTGGCGGGTTTGACTTCGGCATGGCCGTAAAGCTGGCTGCCCAGCAAAGCGCTGCGGGTGGCATCCACATCCTTTTTTCGAAAGCACGCGCCTTCTTTGTATTTGACGTTGCGCTGTACCAGGCTTTCCTTGCTGCGCCCCCGGCCACTGACGGTGGTGGGGCCGAAGGTGGCGGGGGGCCCGGCTTCGATCACATAGACCGGCTCGGCGATATGTGTCGCCGCATCCAGCTTGGTGGCGGGGGTGATGGTGAGGGAGAACAAACAGAATTGGTCGTTCAACTGGTCTTCCAGCTTTTTCGCCGCATCCAACGCGGGCTGCGCCTCGGCGAGTTTGCCTTCCAAGGGCGCGAGCGCGGCGAGGTTTTCGACCGGATAACGATACGCGCCCTGCCATTGCAGGCGCGGCGGCGCGAAAATATATTTCGGCCCGGCATCGATCTCGAAACGTGCCACGGGCGGGGCCTGGTCTTTTAGAAAACGCAGATTCACCGCCGCTTCGTAATAGCCGCGCGCCTTCATCGCCTTGGTCAGCCGCCCCACATCCGCGCTCGCCAAGCTTTCCAGCTCCAGAATGTTTTTCGGCGGCGGTTGCGGATCGTGCTCCAGCAGGCTGACCGCGCGCAGCCAATCCGCTTCCTCGCCTTCGACGCCCTGCAGCTGCACTTTGTATGGAATACCCTTTTCGCCGAAGGGCCACAGCGCGTAGGCGGGCGAAGCCCCCAGAGCGGCCAAGCCCAGCGAAGCGACAAACCAAGCGGCGGAAAAGCGCAAGCGCGGTGAAACCATGCGCCACCATGCCGAAACGCGAGCATACGCGTCAAGTAAAGCGAGGATCAGGAAGGCGAGCGTGCGCTAGCAGCCGAACAGATTGCGAAAGCGGCAGCGTTCCTTCTGCGCGGGGCTGAGATGCGATTTGGTTTCCGTTTCCGGCACCGGCTTGGCGCGCGGCGTGGGCGCCCCCGGCGGCGGGGCGGCGTGATCGATGCAACTGCGCAGGGCGAGGCGCGCGGTTTCCCGCTCTTCCACCGGCATGCGGCGAATGCGTTTCAACGCGGTCTGCACGGCATCCACTTCCCGGCTGGCGGATTTGGCGGCAGGCGTGGCGCAGGCGGCACTCGCATGCCCGCGGCCCTGCTCCAAAGCGCGTTTGGCTTCGTCGATCAATTGCGCCTGGGTGGCGGGGAGCTGCTGGTTCCACAGCAGCCACTGCGCTTCGCGCTCGGCCAGTTTTTCCAGTTCCGGCGCTTTGGGCACCATGGAAGGATCGCCTACACGCTGCGCGGCGGTATCGGCGGCATATTTCTCGTCCGCTTTCTCGGCTGTGGTCGGTGCAGTCACCTCATCGTCCAGCGCGCTGGCGACCGGTGCGGGCGCGACCGCCTGCAAAGGCGCATTGGCCGAGGGCGCGGCGATCGCAAGCGCTGGGAAAAACAACAAAGCGAGGGCAAGGAAGCGGCGCATGGGAAGCTCTTTGAAGTAAGGAAATGGCCTCGACCGAAGATTATTTATACGCCCGACTTTGCTGCACCGCAACGTCAATCGCCCCGACAGGCGGCCCGACTTGCGCCGGGGAGGCTTTTGTGTATGGTGTGGCGAAATTTTCGGCGGCCCGCGCAGGCAAACTGCGCAGGAAATCAGCGAGAACAGCCCGTTTCACGAGCCCGCCCCGCACCACACCCGACCACCCCGGCACACCGGGGGGCGGAACAGGAGACGATTCCATGGCGACCATGAATGCCACCCCCCTGAACGCTACTCAGGAGACCCCGAAACATAAGGGACCCTGGTATACCAATCTCACCACGCAGGTGGTGGTGGCCATGCTGCTGGGGGTTGCGGTTGGATACTATGTCAATGGATTAGAACGTCCCGATATGGCTGCTCTACCCGTGGGCTTGGGTTATTTTAAATATCTTATGCTTTGGTTTAAAGCTCATACGCCTACTGCAGATGGGTTCAAATTGCTGGCGGACGGTTTCATCCGCCTGATCAAGATGATCATCGCACCGCTCATCTTTCTCACCGTGGTCACCGGCATCGCAGGTGTGGGGGATCTGAAGAAGGTCGGCCGCCTAGGCTTGAAGACGCTGATCTATTTCGAAGTGCTTACCACACTGGCGCTGATGATCGGCATCATCATGGTTTACGTTTTGAAACCCGGCGTCGGTATCGACACCCAGCATGTCTCGGTGGATGTCAGCAAATACGCCACCGCCGCCAGCGAGCAGGGCACCCACCATACGGTGGATTTCATCATGAACATCCTGCCGGAAAACTTCCTTGGGGCCTTCACCTCGGGTAACCTGTTGCAGGTCTTGTTCATCGCCGTGCTCTTCGGCATCGCCGTCTCCCGCATGCCCGAGCGCATGCACCCTACCATCCTCGGGGCGTTGGACACCATCTCCGGCATCTTCTTCCACATCGTCTCCATCGTCATGAAGTTCGCCCCCATCGGGGCCTTCGGGGCCATGGCTTTCGCCATCGGCAAGTTCGGCCTGTCGGCGCTCATTCCGCTGCTGAAGCTGCTGCTGGTGGCCATCGCCTCCATGGGCGTGTTCATCTTCGTGGTGCTCGGCGCGGTGGCTTTGTATTACCGCTTCAGCCTGATCGCGCTGATCAAATATCTGAAAGACGAGCTCATCATCGTGCTCGGCACCGGATCTTCGGAGGCCGTGCTGCCGAACATGATCGCCAAGATGCAACGCGCCGGCTGCAGCAAAACCGTCACCGGCCTCGTCATCCCCACCGGATATTCGTTCAACCTCGACGGTTCTTCGATCTATCTGTCGCTTTGCGTCTTCTTTATCGCCCAAGCCTACCATGTGGATATTTCGTGGGATCAGGGCGTCGGCATTTTCATCTTCCTGATGCTCAGCTCCAAGGGCGCGGCCGCCGTCACCGGATCGGGCTTCATCGTGCTCGCCGCCACCATCCAGGCCACGCACATCCTGCCACTCGAAGGCCTGGGGTTGCTGCTCGCGATCGACCGCATCATGTCCAGCGCCCGCGCCATGACCAATCTGGTCGGCAACGCGGTCGCCTGTTGCGCCATCGCCCGCATGGAGGGCGAATTCGACGACAGCGTCGGCATCCTCACAGGCCCGAAAACCGGCAAGGACGTAGCGGCAGTCTAGTCCGTCATTCTCTGCTGTTCGTCATTCCCCGAATTTTGCTCCGCAAAATTATAGGGGAATCCACACCGGAATTTCCGCATGGCACGATACGACGCCATCGCCGTCTACATCATGGCCAGCGCCCGCTGCGGCACGCTTTATGTGGGCGTAACCTCGAACCTGCACAAGCGCACATACGAGCACCGCGAAGGGATCACGGGTGGATTCACCGCCCAATATGAGGTGAAGATGCTCGTCTGGTATGAGCTGCATCCGACGATGGAAAGCGCCATTCGGCGAGAGAAGCGGCTGAAGAAATACACCCGCGCACAGAAGATTCAATTGGTGCAATCTATGAATTCGGAATGGGACGATCTCTATCCCACGTTGTTTTAGCGTCGTATGGATTCCCCTATAATTTTCCTTTGGAAAATTCGGGGAATGACGAGGTTTTGAGTAATTGTTGGAAGGTGTCTTTCCACACATTCTCCAGCGCCTGCATCAACTTCCCGCGCGGGTCGCTGCCGCGCATGACGAGGGCGATCTGCCGCCCGGGGGCGGGCTTGGTGAAGGGGCGGTAGATCAACCCGCCACCGTGATCCGCCGATGCGGCCAACAGCGGCATGAGGGTCACGATATCGCTGACCCGCACCATCTGGCGCAGGGTTTCCAGACTGGTGGCGCGAAACGCCCGCGTCTCCCCCACCCCGATGCGCTGGCACAGCGACAAAGCCTGATCGCGCAGGCAATGGCCCTCCTCCAGCAGCAGCACCTCCTCCTCGCGCAGCGCTTCCAGCGACACGGGTTTGCGACTTCGGGCGAGCGGGTGCTTGGCGCTTACCGCCAGCAGAAACGGCTCGTCGAACAGAAACCGCGCCACCAGCCCGGGCCCCTCCACCGGCATGGCGAGCAAAGCGGCATCGATCGCGCCTTCCTGCAATTGCTTGACGAGGGTCGGGGTTTTTTCCTCGATCCATTGCGGCGCAAGGCGCGGCAGGCGCTCGGCCAAGCTCTGCGCCGCCACGGGCAGCAGATATGGCGCGAGCGTGGGGAAGACACCGATGCGCAGGGTGCCCGCCAGCGGATCCGCCATGCTGCGCGCCTGGCTTTCCAGCGTGGTGGCCGCGTTGCGCAGCGCGCGCGCCTGGGGCAGCAGCAACAGCCCGGCCTCGGTCGGGCGCATGGCGCGCGGCAGGCGTTCGAACAGCGCCACCCCCAATTGCTCCTCCAGCTTTTTCAACTGCATCGAAAGGGTGGGCTGGCTGACATGGCACGCCTCCGCCGCCCGCGCCACCGAAGCATGCTCGACCACCGCCAGGAAATATTCGATATCGCGCAGGCTGAGCATCCGGTTCTTTCCTTTTCATCGTCATCGCGCGGGATAAAGGTAAAGTCATAGATATTATCTATCTCGCCCTTCATTATTATCGAATTTTCCTTTTATTGTCGATGGGCGATGGTGAGCGCACCAACCCACCACACAAAAGGAATCACCCATGCTCTCCGTCGGCCAGAAACTTCCCGCCTTCTCCGTCAAAGCCACCGTCAGCACCGATCTGAACACGGCCTTCGAAACCGTCACCCACGAAACCCATAAGGGCAAATGGCTGGTGCTGTTTTCCTGGCCGAAGGATTTCACCTTCGTCTGCCCCACCGAGATCGCCGAATTCGGCAAACTGAACGCCGATTTCGCCGACCGCGACGCGCAAGTGCTGGGCCTGAGCACGGACAGTGAATTCGTCCACCTCGCCTGGCGCCAGAACCATGCCGACCTGAAGGAACTCCCCTTCCCCATGCTGGCGGATGTGAAGCGCGAACTGACCAGCGCGCTCGGCATTCTCGATCACGAAGAAGGCGTGGCCCAGCGCGCGACCTTCCTGATCGACCCCGAAGGCATCATCCGCTTCGTGATGGTGACCGACCTCAATGTGGGCCGCAACGTGAAGGAAGTGATGCGCGTGCTCGATGCGTTGCAGACCGACGAGCTCTGCCCCTGCAACTGGCAGAAAGGCCAGGACACGCTGAAAGCGGCGTAGTCCCACGCCCATCCGGCGGCCCATCAACTCCCTCTCCCTAAAAGGGAGAGGGCCGGGGAGAGGGTGAGTCGCAACGAGCGCCTAATTCTTGTTGCCACTCACCCTCTCCCTCGACGCTACGCGTCTTCCCTCTCCCTTCTAGGGAGAGGGGATAATCAAACATTCGGAGCCCCCCATGTCCGCCCTGCTCGATTTCCCCGCCCAAACCGCCACGCTCGACACGCTGAAATCCGCCATCCCCGATTTTGCCAAAGACATTCGCCTCAATCTCGGCAGCATCCTCACCCCCGAAGGCGCGCCGGATCTGACCGAGGTGCAGATTGCGGGCACGGCGCTCGCGGTGGCCTATGCGCTGAACCACCCCATTGTCACCGCCGCCATCGAGGGCCATGTAGCAGCGCTGCTCACCGATCAGCAGAAAACCGCCGCCAAAACCGCCGCCAGCCTGATGGCGATGAACAATATCTATTACCGTTTCCTGCATTACGTGGAAAACGACGCGGTGAAGGCGCTGCCCGCCAAGCTGCGCATGCAGGGCTTGGCCACCCACGGCATCGAAAAGGTGGATTTCGAGCTGATGAGCCTGGCGGTTTCCGCCATCACCGGCTGCGGCATGTGCATGGGCGCGCACGCCAAAACGCTGACCGACCACGGGGTGAGCGCGCTGGGCGTGCAATCCGCCGTGCGTATCGCCGCAGTGCTGCATGCGGCACGCCAATCGCTGTCGATTCCCGCGTAATCGATGCCATCCGAAATTCTTATGGCGCTTTGAAAACTCCCTGGATAATGTGCGCCAATATCGCGCCATCATTCAGGGAGCCTCCCATGTCCATCGCCACCGATTTCAAGAAATTCATCACCCGCGGTAATGTGATCGACCTCGCGGTCGGGATCATCATGGGCGCGGCCTTCACCGGCATCGTCAATTCTCTGGTGACCGACATCATCATGCCCCCGATCGGGATGGCGATGGGCGGCATCGACTTCACCGACTTCTTCTTCGCGCTGAACGGCACGCATTACGATTCACTGAAAGCGGCCAAAGATGCGGGCGCACCGGTGATCGCTTATGGCGCTTTCCTCAATACCGTCCTCAACTTCCTCATCGTCTCCGCCGCCGTCTTTCTGCTGGTGAAACAAGTCAGCCGCCTTTATGTGGCTGAAGCGGCCAAACCCGCCGCCGAAGAAGTGCTGCTGACCGAAATCCGCGATCTGCTGAAAGAAAAGCGCGTCTAACGCACATGGCACTGCATCCAGCCCCGGCTTGCCTTCGGTAGGCCGGGGCTTCTATGATGGGGGCATTCACGCATGCAAGGCCCCCCATGAAGCTGTACGTCTACGACCACTGCCCTTATTGCGTCAAAGCCCGCGCCATCTTCGGGCTGAAGCACATCCCCGTCGAGCTCGTCACCCTGCTCAATGACGACGAAGCAACCCCCACTCGCCTCATCGGCAAGAAGCTCGTGCCGATTCTCGTCAAAGACGACGGCGGCGCCATGCCCGAAAGCATGGACATCGTGCGCTATATCGATGCTTTGAACGGCAAGCCACTGCTCGAAAGCCCCGGCGGCAACGCCACCCTGCAATCCTGGCTGGAAGAAAGCAACGCCTTCACCAACCCGCTGGTCATGCCGCGCTGGGTCGAGGCGGCGGAAAAGAAGCGTGCCGGACCCTACCTCGCCGAATTCGCCACCGACCTGGCGCGGCGCTATTTCGTGAAAAAGAAAGAGGCCTATATCGGTCCCTTCGCCCAGCACCGCGCCAACGATGCCGCGCTGGTCGCACAAGCCAATAGGGCGCTGGAAAAGCTCGCATCCCTTATCCATGCCGAAACTTCCGTGCATGCGGAATTGTCGGAAGACGACATCCATCTCTTCGCCCGCCTGCGCAGCCTGTCGATCGTGCGTGGCCTGATCTATCCCGCCGCGGTGGAAGCCTATCGCCACGCCATGAGCCGCCGCATGGCCGTGCCGCTGCACGACGCAATCGCCGGCTGATGAACGATCGATAGATTAGGCGTATGGGGCAGAAGCCAGATACAGCAGGCCAAAAGCGGCAGCGATCATCACGACGATCATCGGATAATGCCAAAGCCTGTACGCGCTGCCATCGACCCACGCATAAAGACGCAAAGCGCTGACCCACCCCCTATAACTAGGCCCACTTCCAGAGTTATAAATGGGAGGAACGGAACCAATGAGAGGGAGGACGGATATGGCGAGGAAGCGCTACACCGCGGAGCAGATCATCGGGTATTTGCGGCAGTCTGAGGTGCTGCTT
Source organism: Rickettsiales bacterium (assembly GCA_965247145.1). GTDB lineage: Bacteria > Pseudomonadota > Alphaproteobacteria > Rickettsiales > JAIXRX01 > CBDFGH01. Next base: position 155,997 of record CBDFGH010000003.1, on the reverse strand, counting down.
GGGCAAGGTAAGGGTATGGCAGATGTATTGCGTGCACTGGATGTGACGGGGAACACGTATTACCGGTGGCGCAAGGAATATGGGGGCTTGGGGTTGGACCAGGCTCGGCGGCTGAAAGAGCTGGAGCAGGAGAATGGGCGGTTAAAACGTGCGGTCGCGAACCTGACGCTGGATAACCTGATCCTGAAGGAAGTCTCGACGGGAAAGTTTTAACCAGTCCGGAGCGGCGACGGGAAGCTGTAATTTACGCGCAGCAAAAACTGGGGATCACCGAGCGGCAGGCATGTGCGGCCTTGGGTCAAAGCCGTTCGCTGCAGCGGCGCGAGTCACGGCGTGCGGATGATGAGGCGGCACTGACTGGGGATATCATTGCTTTAGCCAGACAGTATGGCCGTTACGGGTATAAGCGGATTACGGCGCTGTTACGCACGCAAGGCTGGATAGTCAATCACAAGCGGGTGGAACGGATCTGGCGGCAGGAGGGGCTGAAGGTTCCAGCGCGGCATAAGAAGAAGGGTCGCCTATATCTGAATGATGGCTCCTGCATCCGCCTGCGGCCATGCTGGCCGAACCATGTGTGGGCGTATGACTTCGTGGCGGAGCGTCTGACGGATGGCACCAAGATCCGGACATTAACGGTGGTGGATGAATACACCCGGGAGTGCCTGTCGTTACGAACCGGCTACTGTTTAAAATCTGATGACGTGATGGCGGTGCTGACGGAGTTATTTACAACACATGGCATTCCCGATCACATCCGTTCCGATAACGGCTCCGAGTTTACCGCCAAGTCGATCCGGTCATGGCTTGCCAGGCTTGGGATCAAGACCTTGTATATCGAACCCGGCAGTCCGTGGGAGAACGGCTATAACGAGAGCTTCAATGGTCGGTTGCGCGATGAGTGCCTCAACGCGGAGACGTTCCATACGTTGAAAGAAGCGCAGGTGATCCTCGAGCAGTGGCGGCATCACTACAACCACATCCGTCCCCATACCAGTCTCGGATACAAGCCGCCCGCGCCGCTGGCCCGCATGAAGGAAGGGGCCTGCGCTTACGCTCCGGCCCCTTCCTTCATGCCTCCAAAGCCCCAATCCTGTCACTTAATCTCTGGACCTATAAATGGGGGTTGACCAGCGCCGGGGACAACAAGCAGACCGATGATGACACTGTCCATCAACCGGGTAGGGCTTCTGTCGTGGAGGAGGTCGTTCACCAGCAACACGGCGAGGAATAATGCGCATCCGCAGATTACCGCATCCGCCAACATCCATACCCATCGCAATAGCCTTCTCGGCATGCCGCCCGTGATCATGCACCCTTACCGTGCTGGCGGATCAGCGCGATGACGTAGCTGAGATTGTCCACTTCCTGCGCGTCCGCCTCCAGCAGCAGATGGGCCACGGCGCGGTTGGCGAAATGCAGCGTGCCGGGCTGCTCGCCTTCGGCCTCCATGGACTTGATCACGCGCAAGGTGATCTTGGTGGCTTCCAGCAGGCTTTCCGGCAGCGCGGTTTTTTCGTACAGCCGGGCAAATCCCAGGCCGCTGCGGTCATGAATCAGCATTTGCGCATTGGAAAGCGGAATATTGGCGAGGTGGGCCAATGCCATTTCGAAAAACAATACATTGCCCCGGCACAGCGCATTCAGCAATAGACTGGGCGTCAGCCGCTCGCTACTGACCATTTGCGCGACCAGCGCCGCATGTGCTTCCGGGGAAGCATCGCCGTCCAATAATTTCAAGGTGGCATTTTCCCGAACGGATTGCGTCTGACGGGAAACTTCCGCCTCGGCGAGACGATATTGCATGCGCAATTCGCGACCGGCGGTTTCTGAGACATAGGACACTAATTTTTCGGCAACCGTAACGGGCAGATGTTCCCGTGTGGCCAGGCTTGCCATCATGTCCGCTTCGCTGTGAAATTCCTGAATGATACGGCTATAGGACTGCTCGTTGAGACGCGCGCCTTGGTTCGCCACCAGCACGTTCAGCACAGGCACCCGCCCCGTATCGACCAGTGCGGCGCTGACACGCTCGGTGACCGTGGCCCGCTTGGCTACGGCCATCAGCCGCACGGCGTCCGCCGCCTTATCGACGATGCGAACGAGATCGTATTCGCTGAGCACCTGGCTGTGCTGCAGGATCGGGGTCGCCACGCGGTCTTCGCTATCGTGCGCCAATGTCAATGCCACATCGCGCGGCATGGTGGGGCTGTCTTTCAAAAGCTCGGAGAGAATACCCCGCACCTGTACCGCAGGATCGCGGGCGAGCAGACGGAAAATCTGTTCGGCGATGGGCATCTCGCGGTCGTTGAAGTCGCCCTGCCGATAGCCGGAGGCGATTTTCTGCACCACATCTTCCCGCCCTTCGCTGGACGAGGCGCTGAGCAGCCGCGAGACATCCTGCTCGCTGAGAAAAAGCGAAGAACCCTGGGCGGTGGACTCATGCATAGGAGGAATCCTCGACCGGGGCATAGCTGGTGGTATTTTTACCGACGACGGCGGTCAAGGTATCGAGATGTTCCACGCGGCCGTAATAGCCCTTCGCCATCACGCGCTCCATCATGCGCTGCGTGTAGTCGGCGCGCCAGTATCGACCCTGCTGGGTTTCTTCCAACGCCACCTCCAGCAGCGCTTTCACTGCAGGATAGAAGCCATGCGGCAAACCGCTCTTGTCGTACAGCGAGCGGAAACCGTGGGGGCCGGGATCGAGGATCAACAGACGCGCATTGAGCGCTGGCACCTGTGAAAGAATGGCCATGGCATATTCAAAAAAGCGCAGCTTGCCTGCGCACAGCATGCGCACCAGCAGCGAAAACGATAAACGCCCGCTCGCGTATAATTGGTCGACCAGATCCTCGACATTCTCTGCTTTGGTGCCCGCTTCGATCAGGCCCAATGTCATCAGCTCGAACACTTCTTCCGCATTGTCTTCCGCCACGCGCAGGGTGAGGCGGTAGCGTTCGGTCAATAGGGTTTTGATTTCGTCGGACGCATGGGCGAATAATTTCTCCGCCAACCGGAGCGGCATATCGCCGCGGCGGATGAGAAGATTGAGCAGAGAATCCTCGCCCTTGATCGCATCCAGTTTGGCTTCCAGGCTTTCTTCGGTGAGCACCGCACCGGCATTGGCCGCCAGCGTATGCCACACCTCCACATCGCCCTGCTGCAACAAAGCGGTGGCCAGCTCTGCCGAAACACTTTCGCGGCGCGCGATGGCGGTCAGCACGGCAACGGTGCCGGTGGATCGTACGATATCGACCAGATCCTCCTCCGTCAGCACGACGGAGCATTCGAGCATGGGCAACGCCACCTCGGCCACGTCGCGTGCCAATTTAAGGGCGATGTCATGGGGAAGATCGCGAGAGTTTTTCAAGGTTTCGCTGAGGGCGCTGCGTACCTGTGCTACGGCATCCGCCGCCAGCAATCGGAAAATATCGTTGGCCAGCGCCCTTTCGCGCTCGCTGAGCTTGGTGGTGCTGTATTGCGTGCCCAGCTTACCGGCCAGACGGGCCCGCGCCACCGGCGAATGTTCGCTACGCAACTGCTCGATATCGGCATGAGTCAAGCCAGCCAGAACGGCAGCCGCCGGCGGCAAAGCCGCAGCAACGGACGGCGAAAAATCGTTGGGCGTCGTCGACATGTCTTCCTGACGGGTCGGGGGGTTCGGTCTTTGAACTTAATGCGCCGGTAGTTAAGATTGACTTAAACACTGCACAAAAACGACGCATTTTTCACGCTTTCCGCACAACCCATTCGGCCCGCGAAATCCCTTGAAATGATAAAAGCGCGGTCAGATCGCCGTGCCGCACATGGGCGCAACTTGCCTTCTCCACCGCATTTTTGGCGCGATACGCCACGCCCAGACCCGCCGCCTCCAGCATCGGCAGATCATTCGCGCCGTCGCCCACTGCCATGGTTTCCGCCGGTCCGAGTCCAAGCGTCGTCGTTTGCGCGCGCAATACCTGCAGCTTGGCCGCGCTACCCAGAATGGGCGGCAGAGCCTGGCCGTTCATGGCGCCGTTTTCCATGCCCAGCCGGTTGGCAAAGGCGGCATGCATCTGCAGCGCCGCGCATACCTTATCCGCGAAATAGGTGAATCCGCCGGAGACAAGCACGCATTGCGCGCCGAGATGACGCATGGTCGCCATGAGCGTTTCCGCGCCGGGATTCAAACGGATGCGGCTCTCCCATACCCCTGCCAGCGCCGATTCCGGTAACCCGCGCAGCAACGCCAGCCGCGCCTGCAGCGCATCCTCGAAATCCAGCTCGCCGCGCATGGCACGCTCGGTGATGTCGGCCACTTGGGCTGCGATGTCCGGTCCGGGCATGCATGCGGCCAGCTCGTCGATGCATTCCTGCCCGATGAGGGTCGAATCCATATCCGCCAAAAGTAATTTTTTGCGGCGAAGGGGTTCGTATTGCACGGCAAAATCCACCCGCATCCCTTCCAGGGCCTCTGCCAGCTGAACCATGATCGCATGGTTTTCCGCCGCGCTTTCCAACGGAAGGTCGGCCACACGGTTGGGTTCGATCCAGCGCCATGCGCCGAAATGCACGCCGACGATGGCGGCAAGATTGCGCATCAGGGCTGGCGAGTCTAGGCTTTCCCCTTCGGCGGCGACCAAGGTGGCGATACGTGGCAACACGGCAGAATTCCTATGAAACGATAGAGCAGGGATGGTGGAAAGCGGCAACGCCCCCGCTTTTGCCCGCGGCGGACGGCGTTTGGATCTTCGGCCCGACCGCCGGCGGCAAATCCGCGCTGGCACTCGCACTGGCTGAGGCTTGCATAAAGCAAGGCCGCAGGCCTGTCATCTTGAATGCCGATGCCAGCCAGCGATATGCCGATCTCGCCATCCTCACCGCCCGTCCCAGCCAAGCGGAACTCGTGCGCGTCCCCCACGCGCTTTACGGCACGTTGGGCGCGAATGCGCCTGCCTCGGTGGGAAGCTGGCTGACCGAAATGGTGCCCGCACTGAACGCTGCGCGCAAGCAAGGCCATCTTCCCGTTTTGGTCGGCGGGACCGGCCTGTATCTGCGCAGCCTGTTACACGGCATTGCCGCGCTGCCGCCGGTGCCGGAGGAGATACGCCAAATGCTACGAACCGAACTCGCCCGGTTCGGCCTGCCCGCATTGTATGCCGAGCTGCAATCCCACGATCCCGTGCTGGCGGCGCGTCTGCCGCCGGGCGACACCCAGCGCATCCTGCGTGGCCTGGAAATTTTTCGCGCTACCGGCAAGCCGCTCTCCGCTTGGCACCGCGAACCGGTCACGCAGCCTTTGCCCGGCTGGGACTGGCATGGCCTGCGCCTGCTGCCGCCGCGCGATGCGCTCTATACGCGGATCGATGCACGGGCGGAAACGATGCTGGCACACGGGGCGCTGGAAGAAGTCGCCGCTTTGCTTGAAAGCGATCTGCCCGAAAGCGCCCCCATCCGCAAAACCATCGGGTTGCCGGAACTCGCCGCCCATCTGCGCGGCGAAACCACGCGCGCGACGGCGCTTGCCCAATTGCAGCAATCCACCCGCCGCTACGCCAAACGCCAGATCACCTGGGCCCGGCATCAATTGGCTTAAACTTCACGGAATCTTCATGATTATCTAGCGCTTTTCACCTGTAATTTCTCCGTACTTTTTTAAAAGGAGAAGACAATGAACGAAGCGGAAACGGTTTGTGCGCAGAACGTGTTGCAGCGTTTGCAAGATCTTTTGCCGGGCGCGGATTGTAAAATCGGCATACCCGAGGCAGAAACTTTAGATAAACCTTGTTATTCTATTTGTCGCATTTCCGTGCATCTGCCCCATCTTAGCGGGGTGAAAGAGCAATCGACCAGTGCACAGGCTCAGAAATTAAATAGGCTTTTTAATGGCTTAGGTGCCACTGGAAAGACTGAGGTTTGGATAGACGCAGACGAGCAGCGTCGTCACATTGCACGGCTCGACCTGCTTGCAGACGATCTCGATGGTTTGCTCGATTGGAGCAACACCATGGATGGTCATCCCGAAATTAGAAAAGAGATTTCCGAAACATGGCGGCAGACGGTGCTCGATTCCGCCAGCCACATCAATGATCGATTCGGTAAGCCGCTCTCCCTCGGCGCATGGATCGAGAGGGCCGCGCACCAGATCAAGAGGGACGGAGAGAAAAACCCTGGTCTCGCACATACATTGAATGAAGCATTGGATACGCTGGCTGAGCGTTATCCATTTCTGCAAGCAATCATTCGAGATGCACGCGGACCGGTGGAAAAAGAACAGCATGCGCGCCCGGGGCGAACATTTACACGATACATTGAAATGCGGCCCCACGCTTATATCCGCCCGGCTCCCGGCGGCGCGGGGCGCGCGTAACATCCTGCCGGATGACGCATGTTCATCATCTGTTCACATTACACCCTGCATCCCTGGGTATAGAATACTTTCATGGATCCCTATCCCACCCATATCGTCCCCGACTCGGCCATGCGCAATCCCACCGGGCAAGGCCTGCGCTGGGCGTTGGTCAGCAGCTTGGCCAGCGCGGCGCTGATCCAGGGGGCGAAATACGCGAAGGTGCCCTATTTCACCGGCCATCCGAACGCGCTGCTGTGGGGCTCGCTCGGCATCGGCTCGATCGGCTATCTGCTGGGGGCGGATCTGGCGCGCGCCGAAAACCGCACCACCAACATCGCCCGCACCTACGAATGCCTGGAATCCAATGCCTTGCTGGTGGGGGACGCCCTACCCTCCTTCAACGAACGCCAGCGCCACCACCAATCCCCCTGGGGCGAGGCGGCGAAAGCCGGGCTGATCCAGGGCGCGGGCAGCGCTGCCCTGGCCGCGGGCGTCGAAGCTGCGCTCACGCCTGCCAATCGCGGCGTGACCCTGCCTATGCGCGAATGGGGCCCGATCGGCGCGGCGCAGGGCGCAATCTCCGGCGCGCTGCAAGCCCGCGCCCACAACCGCCGCGCCGACATCATCAACGCGTATGAGGCGAAGGCCGCCCAAAATACCGCCGCCTTCGCCGCCACCGAAGAGGCGCGGCGCGCGGTGCATGTTACGGTGCCGGCCTTGGGCTGATCAGCCAGCCCTGCGTGTCGCTTTGACGGGTCTGTGCCCCGGCTGCGGTTTCGGCGTCATCGGAGCATTCGGTGCACCGTGATGCAATTCGACCGGCGGCAATGCGATTTTCGGCAAGGCCTGTGCGGGCGCTTCGGCGGGCAGTTCCACATTGGGCTCGGTCGCATTTTCCGGCAGATCGACCGCTTTCAGCAACAGGCCTTTGATCGGCGTTTCCCGCACCAGGGTCTGCATCCCCGCCATAAAGGCACGAATACCCTGTACCGCCGCCGGGGGATCGTTCGGCGCAAGGGGTTCCGGAACCACCACCGCGCCGGGCGGCACCTTGCCGTGCAACAGCCAATCCGCCAGCGCGGGATCGACCTTCATGGCTTTTTCGCCTTCCGGCGTCAGGCCCGAACCCTCCATCTGCGTGCGGTGCGCGGGTGCCTTGCCGGTTACGAATTCCAGCACCATTTCCTGCAAAATGCGTTTGTTGCGGGGTCCGTTGGTTTTATAGACCTCGTGCGCCGCCTCGCTCAATTCTTCCAGCAGGCCCTTGTTGTCCCGTACGAAACCGTCCTTGGCCTCCAGCAGGAAATCCATCTTCTCGGGCGTGATGCCTTTGAGAACGCCCATCGGGTCGATATACCCATCCTTCGCGGGTTCCGCCTTGAACTGCCCGCTGGCGGACATCAGCTCGAGGCCTTTCTTGAACACGGCGTTTGCCGCATGGTTCAGGCGGTCCTTCTGCCCGGGGCTGGCATTCGTGGTGAATTTGGCGAGCAGATCGCTCACGGCGTCTTCCAAGGGCATGATCGACCTCTTCGTGGGTGGGTGAATCATTAGAATATCAGCTATTCTCAGCCCTTAGTGTGACATCTGGGTGAATATGCGCCCCCGGCTTCATTGACGCTCCCCCGCGGAAACGCTAGGGTAGCGCACCCAAAAGTTATGAAAGCCCGCCGGATGCCTGCACCGAAAGCCGCCCCCCAACCCCTCGCCCCCAAATCCAAAGCGATTCCCACCCCCCGCCCGTCCGATCTCGACGAGGCCTCGGTCGCGCCGCGCCCGCAATCCCCGAGTCCCGGCCTGACCGGCGCGGAGATTCTGGTGCGCGCGATGGTGGAAGAGGGTGCGGATACGATCTTCGGCTATCCCGGCGGCGCGGTGCTGCCGATCTATGACGCTTTGTTCAAGCAGAACGCACTGAAACACATCCTCGTCCGCCACGAGCAAGCCGCCGCCCATGCCGCCGAAGGCTATGCCCGCTCCACCGGCAAGGTCGGATGCGTGCTGGTCACTTCCGGCCCTGGTGCCACCAACATCGTGACGGGCCTCATGGATGCGATGATGGATTCGGTGCCGCTGGTCTGCATCACCGGCCAAGTCCCCACGCACCTCATTGGTTCGGACGCTTTTCAGGAAGCGGATACGACGGGCATCACCCGCGCCTGCACGAAATACAATTACCTCGTCCGCAGCATCGACGAACTCGCCCCCATCATCCACGAAGCCTTCCACGTCGCCCGCACCGGCCGCCCCGGCCCGGTGGTGGTCGACGTGCCGAAGGATATTCTCAACGCCGCCGGAACCTATCTCGGCAAAACCAAGTTCCGCCCCCACCAATACGCCCCCCGCACGCGCGGCGACGAGGGCAAGATCGCCCGCGCCATCGAGATGATCGCCAAAGCCAGAAAGCCCATCTTCTACGTTGGCGGCGGCATCATCAATGCGGGCGACGAGGCCTGCGCCACGATGACCGAATTCGTGCGCCTCACCGGTTTTCCCATCACCAACACGCTGACGGGCCTCGGCTCCTATCCGGGCTCGGACCGCCAGCATCTGGGCATGCTCGGCATGCACGGCTCGCTCGAAGCCAACATGGCCATGCATGGCTGCGACGTGATGATCAATCTCGGCGCGCGGTTCGATGATCGCGTCACCGGCAAGCTCGCCGCCTTCTCGCCGAATTCCAAGAAGATCCATGTCGATATCGATCCCTCCAGCATCAACAAGACCGTGCAGGTCGATCTGCCCATCGTGGGCGATGCAGGCGTGGTCACGCGTCAGTTGCTGGATGCCTGGAAGGCCAGCGGCCACCAGCCGGACAAGGCGGCGCTGGATGCCTGGTGGAAGCAGATCGAAGGCTGGCGCGCGAAAGACTCCTTCACCTGCTTCGCCCAAGGCCCGGATATCATCAAGCCCCAGCACGTATTGCGCCGCCTGGACGCGCAGCTGAAGGGCCAGGATTTCTACATCAGCACGGATGTGGGCCAGCACCAGATGTGGGCCTGCCAGCACATCACCTACGACCGCCCGAAACGCTGGCTCTCCAGCGGCGGCGCGGGCACCATGGGCTACGGCCTGCCCGCCGCCATGGGGGTTGCGGTCGCCCATCCCGGCGCGCCCATCGTCTGCGTGACCGGCGAGGCCTCGATTCTCATGAACATTCAGGAACTTTCCACCCTGAAACAATACCGCCTGCCGGTGAAGATTCTCATCCTCAACAACCGCTATATGGGCATGGTGCGCCAGTGGCAGGAAATGTTCCATGGCGGCCGCTACAGCGAATCCTACATGGACAGCCTGCCCGATTTTGTGAAGCTGGCCGAGGCCTACGGCATGAAAGGCATGCTGTGCGACAAGGTAAGCGAAGTGGACAGCGCTTTGGCCGAAATGCTTAGCCATGACGGCCCCGTCATCCTCGACATGCGCGTCGACCAAAACGAAAACGTCTTCCCCATGATCCCCGCGGGGGCCGCGCACAACGAGCTGGTGCTCGGGCCGAATCAGGGCGTGGGCAAACTCGATAAGAATCAGGTATAAACCATGGCCATCACCCCCGCAGCACACGGCAGCATTGTTGGTCTCGGCGGCTTCCGTCCAGGTAAAGATTATAGGCAATCCGACGCATGGAAGGAACTGGAGCCGAAACGCGCCCAGGAAATCGTGCGTCTGGCGAAAGAATGGATCGCGGCATATGACAATTCGCGTGATCCCACCGTTCAACAGGCCGAAGCGCTGTACCGCGAAGTGTTTTCCGCTGTGCCCGATCTCCGCGTAGACCGCACGCAATTTCCGGTGATGCCCTACACACGGGCGTTTGGATTGTTGCAGGAATTGGGCGACGCCTTAAGCAGCGGTGCCATCAGCGGCGGGCAAAGCACCGGCCTCGACGCGGTCAAAGCACAACTTCGCCTCAGTGCCGCAGACACGGTGCTGCAATTGCGCAACGCCGCGCTTCAGCAGGCACAGGAAGAATATCAGGCGGCCAAGCGCACATCCGGCGGACCGGTTAGCGGTGGGCGCGGGGTTTAGCCGCCGGGCGTTTATCGCTGCCGCTCGCTGAGATCCATAATGTCGATGACCGCATTGAACTTGCGCAGCTCGTCCATCTTTCCGTCCGTGATACTGCGCATCCCGATTTTATCGGCGAGTGCGCTTAGCTCTTTTTTGTCGGTCAAATGCAATGGCCGAATCAATGCCTGATTGAAGGATGCGGGGAGTTGTGCGGGGGCACGTGCTTGGATCAAGGGTTGAAGGTCGTCATGTAACGGCTTGGCTGCTTTCATTATCTCGGCAGCCTCGGCCCGCGTGATGATTTTATCCCGGTTCGCCCGTTCCATCGCTTCCGCCAAAACCCGCACCTCGCGCCCAACCCGATCCAGCGTTTCGACTGACAATTGCGGCAATGCCGGATTGGCGCGTGGCCCCAGCAATTGCGGCTCGAGTTCGGCAAAACGGCGGCTGATCGCACTATCTGGATTTTTCAATGCGCCACAATCCCGAACTCCTTGGGGATGGTCACAGACATCGCTGGTACGCCGCGCACCCAATTCCAGCATGACGTTGCGCTCTACCATGCGCGCCAATGCTTCGCTGTTGGCGGTGTGCATCCCGACATCCGCCACCGTCACACGCGGATGCAGATTCTGCCGAAGGGGGTTTTCCGTGTAACGTTGGGTGAGATAGACATGCGCGAATTCATGCGCCAGCACGCTCGGCATGTCCGCCACCACAAGTTTGCCGTCCGCGGCGGTATGGTGGTCCTGGTCTCCCAAACGAGCTTCGTAGGCGGTCGCGTAATGCGGTGCATTGACAAAGACCGTTTTAAACCAGGTGTCCTGTTGCTGGGCGCGCGCATCGTTCGGAAGGCCCTGCCATTGCTCGCGTCCCACGAGCGCATGGGTGCCGTGTCTGTCGGTCAACTCCAACTGCAGCTTTACGCCTTGGAACGGCGCGGCCTCCGGGGGCAAAGGACCTTGGTAAATGCCCTTGACCATGTTTTGGAAACTCGGGCTTTTTCCCCATAACTCGTTCATCGCCTCCAGTGCCTCGCGGTTCTGCAATGCACGCTGAAGCAAAATATGCTCGTTGAGCGCCAGGGTTTCCCTTGCTCCTTCGATGAGTCTCTTGTTGCCAGTTTTCTCGGCTTCCCCCAATTCCTGCCGCACATCCTCGGTGCCCATCTGGTAGGGTTTCAAATCGAACGGGCGAAATTCGACATACGATTCCCAGCCGTTGGGTTTGGGCATAGGTACGGATTGGATGGGCGGCATGGATGGGACCGTCAAAGAAATTCCTGGCGATGGTAAGATTAACAATCTTTCATGAATCTTTTGTGAACGGGCTCGAAATTCTGATCCAAAACAGCTATGCTGCCCTTCCCATTACGAGAAGCGTCCTCCATCTCCGACACCGCCACCTGACGCCGTACTGTTTGGCTAACGCGTTCCGTTTGGTCCAAGCTGGTAAGGCTGCGCAGGTGCTTTTCCGGAACCTTGCGTTGGCACCGTGGTCGCATCGGACATCTTCGCGTCCCGAATGTGATCGTAGGTAATCGGATGCTTCTGGCTTATCGCATGAAGCGCCTTAATCTCCTTATCGAGCTTGGTACAATCTTTTAAACCGGCGGACTTCATCTGCTCTTTCAAATTTAACAGCCTCTCTTCTTCAATCGAAGCCATTTCTGGTTTGCGCAACGCTCCGGCGATTATATCGTACATATCGGTCAGAGTAACGCGGCCAGCCTTCTCTATTTTTTGATATTCTTCCGGCAAATGTTCTTGGATGGCAGTGAGCATCCGTCGCATTTCAGACGAATCGAGTTTGGTATTTGTATTCTTGTCGAAAAGTTTAAAATCGACTGCGGCGCTCTCCGGCCAATTGACGTGAGTGTTTCTGTAACGGCCGCCCTTCTTATCTAAATTATACGTGATAAACTCTTCCATGTTTACCCCATTCGCAAACCCTGGAGATTGCACTTCGTATTCGATCACGACGGGCTTTTTTCCATTCGGACTCATAAAACACGCTCCGACGCATAATTGTTTCGTTTCAATCAAATTATCATACAAGTGTTAATTATTTATAACGACTGGATCGAGTTTGATGTTTTGTGATAAACTGGGTTTTTAGAAGAGATCCTCCATGTCCGACATCGTCTATTCCATCTCCGACACCGCCACCGCCCCGCAGCGCCGTACGTTGGCCGTGGTGGTGGACAATGAATTCGGGGTGCTGGCGCGGGTGGTGGGGCTGTTTTCCGGGCGGGGGTACAATATCGAGAGCCTGACCGTGGCCGAGGTGGATGAGGCGGCGAAGCTCTCGCGCATCACCATCGTCACTTCCGGGCCGGAAAAAGTCATCGCCCAGATTAAATCCCTGCTCGCGCGCATGGTGCCGGTGCATGGCGTGTTCGATCTCACCATCGAAAGCCCGCATGTGGAGCGCGAACTCGCGCTGGTGAAAGTGGTCGGCGCGGGCAAAAAGCGCGTGGAAGCCCTGCGCATCGCCGACATCTTCCGCGCCCGCGCGGTCGATTCCACCACCACAAGCTTCGTTTTCGAAATCACCGGCGCGAGCGAAAAGATCGACGCCTTCATCGGCCTCATGCGCCCGCTCGGCCTCACCGAAATCTCCCGCACCGGCGTGGTGGCGATTGCGCGCGGGGCGAAGGGTCTGGCGCTGGATCTGGAGCGGCTGGGGGATGATGCGGCCCTGGCCGCGATGTAGGAGTGGGCATGATGGCGGAATGGTTCGATTACAAAAGTGAAATGGCGAACATTCTAAGACAGGCCCGCGCCCGGGCCGATGCCCTCACCGAATCCGATATCGAGTCCGATCCCAGCCTTGCGCTGCAAAGAGCAACCTCCAACTCATCGTTCAACCCGCGCGATCATTTTTTCCGAACAGTCATTTCCGCCATCAAATTACCTTTGGAACGCGCCGATTCTCTGCACAAACGCAATCCTATGTCGGCGCGAAGCGGATTGGCAAAATCCTTGCGTAGTCTCCTCGAAAACGAAAACGGAACTTTGGCCTGCGGCTTTGCCGCCGAATGGATGACGGATCTATGTACCCGCATCGGGATTGCGCCGCAGCCGCGGCAATACAATGAAATTTCCAAAGAAGAGCGGGCAGCCGCGGAAGACCAAGGGATCAAGGCTTTCAACGATTACGCGCAGCGTTTGACCGAAGCCGAGATTCTGGAAGACGATTATCTGAAACGTTATTTCGTGGCACAGCCGGGATACACGCCGCATGAAGCGGCGCTTCGGCAATTGAACGAAAACATTCTAACCTTCCGTTGCATCGTCAACGACCGCACTGCCAGCTTTCACAACGCCGCGGAAGCGTGGCACGAGAGCAAAAACAATCCAGCATTAGCATCGCTCGAGCAGGCACCCCTGCACCATATGCTTTCTGCTTATTTCAAGGCCTTGGGTATCGACCCCGAAGGTCTGATTTCCGAAAGACAGAAAACCTAGGCGTCCCTTGGGAATCCATGCCTGAAACGGTGGCTGGAATGCGCATGGCCGGACCGATTCACCAAAAGACCATACCTTATTTTCAAACTGGGACTTGACCCGGCAGCCTTATTGACGGAAAAAGACCGGAAACCGTTCGGTAAGCCCATTTCCGTCAGCAGGATGCCCCATGCGAGTCTATTACGACAAAGACGCCAACTTCGCCCTCATCAAAAACAAAAAAATCGCCATCGTCGGCTACGGTTCGCAGGGCCACGCGCATGCGATGAACCTGCGCGATTCCGGCGTGAAGGATGTGAAGATCGCGCTGCAGCCGAACAGCGGCAGCCGCCCGAAGGCGGAGAATGCGGGTTTCGAAGTCATCACCCCCACCATGGCCGCCCAATGGGCCGACGTGCTGATGATCCTGACCCAGGACGAGAACCAGGCCGATCTCTATACGAACGAGATCGCCGGCAACCTGAAAAAAGGCTCGGCGCTGGCCTTCGCCCACGGCCTGAACATCCATTTCGGCCTAATCGAAGCGCCCGCCGAGAACGACGTCATCATGATCGCCCCCAAAGGCCCCGGCCACACCGTGCGCGGCGAATACACCAAAGGCGGCGGCGTGCCCTGCCTGATCGCCGTGCATCAGGATGCATCGGGCAACGCGAAAGACATCGCACTCGCCTATGCTTCGGGCGTCGGCGGCGGCCGCAGCGGCATCATCGAGACCAACTTCCGCGAAGAATGCGAGACCGATCTGTTCGGCGAGCAAGCCGTGCTGTGCGGCGGTCTGGCCCACCTCATCGAAGCCGGGTTCGAAACCCTGGTCGAAGCCGGATATGCGCCCGAGATGGCCTATTTCGAATGCCTGCACGAAGTGAAGCTGATCGTCGATCTCATGTATGAAGGCGGCATGGCCAACATGCGCTACTCGATCTCCAACACCGCCGAATACGGCGACTACGTCACCGGCCCGCGCATCATCACGTCCGAGACCAAAGCCGAGATGAAGCGCGTGCTGAAGGACATTCAAGAAGGCAAGTTCGTGCGCGACTTCATGCTCGAAAACAAAGCGGGCAAGCCCACCATGAAAGCCCGCCGCCGCATCAGCGCCGAACATCCCTTGGAACGCGTCGGCGCCAACCTCCGCGCCATGATGCCCTGGATCGGCAAGAACAAGCTGGTGGACAAGGCGAGCAACTAACGGAAGATCGTCAATTTGCCGCCCAAAAAACATACCCTGTTATCTTTTGTTCATGTTCTGAGGGTAATATCGACATAATCATTCTTAGGGAAATGGATATGTCCGACGAAAGCAAATTGGCCGCACTGAACGCAACGCTCGATACGGAAAAATTTCACCGTGACAAAGAAGGCAAATTTTTTGCCTCGTTCGGCATCATGCGGGGCAATGCGGTCAAGAAATTGAACACGCTGGGGTTGCAGGAAGGCGTCGATTTTCATATCGGCGATCCCCGGGCGGGAGAGATCATCGTCAACCCGAAAGCCCTGCCCGATCCCGATCTTGCCCGGGATGGCGATTTCGTCCTGTCGCGCGACGAGGCCCAGCGAAGAAGCCAGGCGCTCGGCGAAATGCTAGGCGCGCCCACCCGCACGATTACCAAATATACGGGCAATCCAAACAAACCTCTTACACAAACGATCTTGGCCGAGACCGACAATTCCCTGAAGGCAAGTGATTTGCTGAAAGTATTGACCGAATTGCGCCGTGACGCGCGGATTCCCGAAGCCGAGTTGCGGATTCAATCCTTTGGGGAAGATAGGAACCTACGTTTTGATCCCGAACAATTGACACCCGAACGTCTTGATCGGCTTCGTCAAGCTCTCGATCATACAGATTTGGACAACCCGGGCCTTACCTATCGCCAACGCATCGCCGCCCTTGCCCCACGATCTGAAACAACGCCGACCCGTCCTTCGCCAGCGCAGCCACAACCTATAGAAAAAGGTTTGATAGAACAGATCAAAGCTTGGCAACAGACACATCGTTACGTGCCTTCGGCCGACTGGGGTGATTTTTCAACACCCAGTATTTCCAAAGAAAACCTCCAGGGCATCAATTTTTTTGACGGCAATTATACTTTGCCGGCCACACTCAAGACAGCTATTGTCAGATACGGTTCTGACAGCATTAACGAGGCAAAAAAAGACGGAATCGACTTGGCGAAAACTGTGGAATTCAAGCAAGCGGATATCGATGGCAGCGGAACCGTCAGTGCCGAGGAAATCGGCGCAATCATTCTTGCGCGGCAAATGCAAACCACCATCAAAACATTTCCCTCGGCCATCACGGTGCGATCCCAGATCGACTTCACGGATCTGTCGGAGGCGCGGATGGCCAATCCTGCCATCTCGGGCGGATCAGCGGCAAGCAGCTTAGACAAAGCGGCCCTCATCGCCCACGAAATCTACGGCGATAACTTCAATCCGCAACTCTACGGTGGAGCGCAGGCCGCTGGCCACGACGAAATCTACCGCGCACAACTGGCCAGCCAGCCTACCGCATCCGGCAAAGTTCAAGGTCCCAAGCGCTAATGGCTCAACCTGCCGGTTTGAGCCCATGATGCCCTGGATCGGGAAGAACAAGCTGGTGGACAAGGCGAGCAACTGATCAGCGCCAGTGGGCGCCGAGCGCAGAAGGCACATTGCCTAAACTCTCCATTACTTCTTCGCACCAGTGTTTGGGTCTAGCAGCCTGCGCTTCGGGGGGCTTAGGCTGCATTCTTGCAATGCGGTAGGGGCATTTTGAGGCATCTGCCGTTTCAGCAGGCCCGGCATCCTCTACCGTCTCTTTCGCGGAGGGCAATCCCGAAAATATTTCGGCCGATGGACTGAGGTTTTGCTTAAGTTCGATGATGCTCTTGTACATGTTGGGATGGGTATTTCCGAGGGATGCCCCGAATTTCTCATCCAATTTTTCCAAACAGTCTTTTACCTTTTGCGCGAGATGCTGGCTTAACGCTTCGCTCAAGGCTTTCGTGTCTGGATCGTTCGCATAAATAAGCTGGCTAAATAACCGATCTCGTAATTTGACGGAAATATCGCTCGTAACGGGCATATGATTTGGCAGTGTCGTCGGCACGGCGGCATCATCCAATAATCCGAGACGTGCTTCTCCCATGAACAAAAGCAAATCCCATAATCCATTCACATTGGACACTGAGCCTTTACAGGCCTGCCCGTTCATATCCTTGAATACGAGCGGCAATTTCGGCTCGTCATTCATGACCTTGTTCAAATTCCTTTTATTGGCAACATAATTTCGTCGGATGACTGCTATCGACTCTAGCAATGGCTTGGCCATTTGGGGATTTTCTCTGTCCGCCTCATCCTCTAATGCGGCAAAAGATGAGTATTTAAAATCGGGTGGGCACAGTTTCTCCAAAGCGCGAATATCCGCACGAAATGATTCTTGTAACTTTTTACGTTGCAGGAAAAACGCGCGCTGGTCTGGATTGAGCGCAGTGGTATCGACTAAATTTCCCACGCTGGCGGTCAGATTACGTAAAGTACCATGTATGATGCCACCTACCTGCATCACCTCGGACATATTCTGCTGAGCCGCTTTGCTGTTGCCTCTAGCAAGAGCAGGATGCATTAAGGTATCTGTTCCGACCACCACACCGCTGGACAAATCGGTATTGTTGGAAAATAAATAGCTTAAGGCACTGAGTGCCTCGAATCCCGACAGATATTGCGGCATGTTGCTTTCCACGGGAAACCAAAAGTAAATATGAAACTATAATCCTACTTAAAATCTGTTTCAGTTTAATGAAGATTGAAAAACGCTTATTGAGATTTTTATGACCCAAGATCAGCTCATCATTTTCGACACCACCCTGCGGGACGGCGAGCAGTCGCCCGGGTTCTCCATGACACTAGAGGAGAAGCTGCTGGTGGCCGAAGCGCTGGATGCGATGGGCGTGGATGTGATCGAGGCGGGGTTCGCGATGGCTTCGAACGGGGATTTCGAGGCAGTGAAAGCGATCGCGGGGCGCGCGAAGAATGCGGTCATCTGCTCGCTGGCGCGGGGGAAGAAGGCGGATATCGAGCGCGCGGCGGAGGCAATCAAACCGGCGAAGCGCGGGCGCATCCACACCTTCATGTCCACCTCTCCCATCCATCTGCAATATCAGTTCAAAATGTCGCAGGAACAAGTGCTGGAACTGATCCGCGACACCGTCTCCTACGCCCGCAATTTCACGGACGACGTCGAATGGTCGGCGATGGACGCCACACGCACGCCGCTGGAGTTTCTCTCCCAGGCCTTCGAAGTCGCGATCCAAGCGGGCGCCACCACGCTGAATGTGCCGGATACGGTGGGCTACACGACCCCGGACGAATATTTCGCCATCATCACCCATCTGCGCGAAAATGTGCGCGGCATCGAAAACGCCATCATCTCCACCCATTGCCAGAACGATCTCGGCCTCGCCACGGCGAATGCTTTAAGCGCGGTGCGTGCGGGTGCGCGGCAGGTGGAAGTGACGATCAACGGCATCGGGGAGCGCGCGGGCAATACCGCGCTCGAGGAAGTGGTGATGAGCATCGCCACCCGCAAGGACCTCTACCCCTACAAAATGAACATCAAGACCGACCACATCATGAAGCTCAGCCGCCTCGTGACCAGCGTCACCGGCGTCGGCACCCAGCCGAACAAGGCCATCACCGGCGCAAACGCCTTTGCCCACGAATCCGGCATTCACCAGGACGGCATGCTGAAAAACGCCAGCACCTACGAGATCATGACCCCCGAATCGGTGGGGCTGCATAAATCGCAGTTGGTCATGGGCAAGCATTCCGGCCGCCACGCCTTCCGCGACAAGCTGGCTGAAATGGGTATCAGCCTGGGCGACAACGCTTTCGAAGACGCTTTCAACCGCTTCAAGGAACTGGCCGACAAAAAGAAAGACATCTACGACGAGGATATCCTCGTGCTGGTGGATGCGGATGCCGCCGCGGGCCAGCCCATCCAGTTCCAGCGCCTGCGCGTCGCCTGCGGCTCCGAAGGCGAGCAATCCGCCGAATTGACGCTGACGGTCGACGGCCAGACCCACACCACCACCGAACACGGCATCGGCGCGGTGGATGCCACGTTTCGTGCGGTTCGGGCTTTGGTGCCGCACGAGGCGACGCTCAAGCTTTACCAGGTCCATGCCGTCACCCAAGGCACGGATGCGCAAGCCGAAGTCACCGTGCGCCTGGAGGACACCGACGGCACCCTCATGCACGGCCATGGCGCAGATACCGACACGCTGACCGCCAGCGCCCGCGCCTACATCAACGCCCTCTGCCGCCTGCGCGCGCACACCCGCCAAGAAGCCGAAAGCCCAAGACTGAATCTGATGAGCGGCAGCGGCGCTTAAGGATTTAAGCATTCTTAACTAATTGCCGGTAACATGGATGGTATTCGGAAAACCCGAGAGGCTGACCATGAGCGAAATTCCCGACGAAAAAGTGCAGGAATATGCCGCCCGCATGCGGGCATTGCTGCAGATACCGGAATTCAACCCCGACTCTACCTATCCCAATGTCTTCGCCGCAGACGGCGCGCTGGTCATCAACAGCCGCGTGTATAATGCAGGACGGCAGCAGGAAGATGTCTATTTCCGCTCGGTGGATCGCATGCGCGACCAACTGGCCGGCGCGGGCATCGGGCCGGAAGCCTTTTCCTTAAGCTCGGGCGCGGCGAATAACGGTTCCCCCTGCATGCGATTGGATCTGGAAGCCTTGTGGCAATACGATCAAAAACATGGGGGTGTGGAAGGGCTGTTCGCCAAGCTGGGAAGCCTCCAGCCCGATCTGAAAAGCCAATATACGGAGATGCTGGCCACATTGCGTGTTCCCATCCAGCAATGGAAAGCCGAACATCCGGAAGCCGCAGCGGCGGAAGAACAACGCCGCACGGCGCTTCTCGCGCAAGGAACGGGCCTACCTTCGGCCGGGCTGGCGCTGCCGCTCTCCCTGGACGGAACCCCACCCATCGCCGACGCATCCGACATACCGAGCCGACTGGATGCCGAACATCCGGAACGCAGCTACAGAAACGGTGATTTTTCCGGCATTCCCGCCTCGGTCAAAGCGACGGCGCGCAACGTGGCCAAAGGCGTCATCGCAAGCCTGGAAAAACGCCACATCGACCCTGCAAAAACGAAAGAATTCGCGCGTTTCGCCACGCTCGACGGCAATCCTGCCCTGAGTGTGGACGAAGCCGCGGCCGGGCTGCTCGCCTATTCCGCGCGCCGCCCGTCCGATCAGACCCAGTCCAAGGGATCGCAGGGATCGGGGGAGTTTTCTTCCCTGATCGAGCTGCCCGGCAGCCTGGATGCCGGACGTCTTTCCGCACATCTCGACGAACAGCCCAAACGCGATGCAGGCGTGACGCAGAGCATTGCGGAACATATTGCGAGCGACGCGTTCGGCGTGTCCATTCCGGGAAGAAACATGCAGAGCGCCGCGGAGAACGGCAATCTGAATCGCGCAATCCAATCCAGCCGCAAAAGCAATCACCTGCGCTAGCAGCGGCAGGGCATGAAGTCTCTCGACGAACGATTAGGAATGCGCGCCTGGCTACCGCATGGCCGACCGGCCCTCACGTCGCATGCCCTGGGCCTGAACATGGACGATCTCGGTAAGCACGGCTGCTGTTTCTTCGGCCTGTTCGCGACGGGAACATGCGCGGTCCATCACGTCGCCGCCCAGCATTTCGATCAGGGCGTTGGTCATGGTATCGTGTAACTCTGCTTTGGCGGCTTTGATACTGTCGGAAATATTCGTCTCTTTCGGCATCAGCGGCGCGAGCAGAATCGTTTTCATGGTTTCCATGCCCTGCCGCGTCAGCCATTGCAGGCGGTGGGACAAGGCCGGGGATATCCCGCTGGTCGATCCGCCATTCGCCCTGGGATAGGCTGCCTGTGTGGCTGCCGCCGCCAGTTGCATCTGTTCCGTGAATGGCACTTTGGGATGGGTGAGCTTCACCAGTTCGCGCGCAAAGCTGGCTGCCAGCAGGCGCTTCTGGTCGGTTTCGGTCAAATGCCTGGTGGTGATGCCAGCCGGCGAAACGGTCTGCGTGAAACGCGGCACCAATTCCTCTTTCGCATCGATCTCGCTGGAAATCTCGAGCGCCGGAAGCCC
Organism: Rickettsiales bacterium; assembly: GCA_965247145.1. Taxonomy (GTDB): domain Bacteria; phylum Pseudomonadota; class Alphaproteobacteria; order Rickettsiales; family JAIXRX01; genus CBDFGH01. The sequence goes on along the minus strand of CBDFGH010000003.1, from coordinate 135,045 downwards.
GGCGGAGATCCGTATGGCCTGCCATTGCGACTGGAAATCCTTCCCGACCGCATCCCTCGCCAAGCGGTTCCGCTGCAGCGCCAAAGCGGAGACCGCGTCGATCTGCTCATGGCACGCCTTGAAGGCCGAAAGCACTTCATCCACCGGAAAAATGCTTTCGTCATTATTCTGAGTGCCGAGCGCGGCGGTGAGCATGTTGCGCAATCGGTCAAGATCGATTTTGCCCGCCGCGTAATCGTTCAACTGCCCGACCACGAAATCGTAGGAAGGGCTGTCGTGGATCACGCTTCTGCGCACTGCATCGGACGGAACGGACGGAAAGGACATAAGACGGATCACCAAGTGAATTCGGCACTCAGCCTACACGCGAAACATTACAATTGCGTGAAACGGCTATGACACTTTCGCATGCGCGCCATGCCACGCGCCTTGACCCAGGCTGCCGTTCCGCGATACTTCCTTAGATACGCGCATCGTCGCGCTTGCGCGCATGCCCGCTTCATCAAAGGAAATATGTATGTTCTCCAAGCTGCTCAGCTGGCTTTCCACCGATCTGGCGATCGATCTCGGCACCGCCAATACCCTGGTTTATGCCAAGGGCCAGGGCATCGTGCTCAATGAGCCGAGCGTGGTGGCGATGGTGAATCACAACGGCCAGATGGTGCCCTACGCCTTCGGCAACGAAGCGAAACTGATGCTGGGCCGCACCCCCGCCAAGATCGAAGCCATCCGCCCGTTGAAAGACGGCGTCATCGCCGATTTCCGCAGCGCGGAGGAAATGATCAAGCATTTCATCCACAAAGTGCATGGCCGCCGCAGCTTTACGGGCCCGATGATCATCATCTGCGTGCCCTCCGGCTCCACCCCGGTAGAACGCCGCGCCATTCAGGAATCCGCCGAAGGGGCGGGCGCGCGGGAAGTGTTCCTCATCGAGGAACCCATGGCCGCCGCCATCGGCGCAGGGCTGCCCGTGACCGAGCCCACCGGCTCCATGATCGTCGATATCGGCGGCGGCACCACGGAGGTCTCGGTGCTTTCCCTCGGTGGCATCGTCTATGCCCGCTCCGTGCGCGTGGGCGGGGACCGGATGGACGAGGCGATCATCAGCTACATCCGCCGCCACCACAATCTGCTGATCGGCGAATCCACCGCCGAACTCATCAAGAAAACCATCGGCGCTGCCGCCGCCCCCGCGCAGGGCGAAGGCAAAACCATCGAGATCAAAGGCCGTGATCTGATGCATGGCGTGCCGCGCGAACTGACATTGAGTGAAGCGCAGATCGCCGAAGCCCTGGTCGAACCCGTGATGCAGATCGTCGAGGCCGTGAAGGTCGCGCTCGAATCCACCCCGCCGGAACTTTCCAGCGACATCGTGGATAAGGGCATCGTGCTTTCCGGCGGCGGCGCGCTGCTGAACGCGCTGGACTATGTGCTCTCCGAAGCCACCGGCCTGCCCGTCTTCATCGCGGACGAGCCGCTGAACTGCGTCGCGCTGGGCTGCGGCAAAGTGCTCGAAGAGCCGCTCATGCTGAAGCATGTGCTCTTCAAGCAGGATTGACGTTTCCGCCCATCACGAAATCGTCATCTGCGCGTGGTAGTCTCCTTGCATAGGAGAAACGCATGGGATTATGGGACGATATCGGCGACTGGCTGACGCGAAACGCCGCACGGGCCGAGCGCTTGATCCACCGCCTGGGCGGCGGAAACCTGCCGGCGGACAACATCATGGCCTATGCCCCGGTCGCGCCGGGGACGGAGCGCCTTACGCCGGAAATGAAGCAGGCGGCGGAACAATACATTGTTCATTCGCGCGCCATGTACGAACCGATCCACCTATTGAACCAGAAGCTGAAAAACCATGAAATCCTGACCGGGGCCGATGTCGCGCCGCTGATGGGCCTCGCCGGACGCATCGAGGATTTGCGGCAGGAAAATGCCGTGGTGGACGGATACCGGAAGCGTACCCATGCGGGTTTTCGACCGAATCGGGACGAGGAAGATCACCTGGACCATGTGAGCCAGCATGCGGAGTTACTCAAGCAGGATCCCGCCATAGCCCCGATCTACCAGGCCTTGCTGCGGCAGACCGCACGCTCCCACGCTCCCGCCCAATCGCTGGCCATCGAACAAAGCGGACCGTCCACACGGCCGGAGACCGTGCGGGCCCAGCAGGGTTTGATCAATCAGTTGGGATAAGGCGGCCAGGCGCTGGGTGGCCTAGATACTACCGCGCCCGGTAGGTCACCGCCGCCGCGGTCACCGCCAATCCCGCCAGACCGGCAATGGCGTTGCCCGTGCGCTGCACGAAGCTCATGGGCAGTGTTTCGCCCGTTTGCGGATCGACCTTGGTGCCGCGAATCGCCTGTCTGCCGAAATAATACGAAGCCCCGAGCCCCGCCGTGACTCCCGCGGCGCGGAAACCGATATTCTTCACCGTGGCGTTCTGGCCGGTGAAATTACCCTTCACGCCATCCAGGCTGAAATCGAAATTCTTGGTGAAGAAGTTACCGACCGAAGCAATAGGGTTCGGGTTGGTGTTGGGGGCTTTATTTTGTTGCTTCGTTGCTTCCGTGCTCGCACCGCCGTTCGTCTGCCCGTTGGACGAATGCGCCGCTGCGGGTGGCGTCGATTGGCCATTGGAACCAGAGCCAACGGCCCTTCGAACAAGGTCTGTTGCGCTGTTACGGGTCCGCATCCAAGCATCACCGCTTTCCATCTCGGATGTGATCACCTGGACTTGGTTTTTATTGAGTGAAATATTGTCTTTGACGAATTGGTTGACGATACCCTCAAGCACGGTCTTGTCGTTCAACACTTTCTGTTGGGCTGGCTTAAGTTCGCCAATAGCCCGAACGAGATAGTTTTGGGTACTGTCGGCCGCACCTTGTTGCAGCGTCTTGGATCCAATCATTCCCTCAATGATCTTCATCAATGTGGGGATGTAATCTCCCGAACCATCGTTCATGGTAATGTTGTTGCCGTCGGTCATGATTCCGCTCCTCGAATTTCGTACATTATGGCAGAACGATGGTGGAAATCATGTTACGGTTTGATGAAGCCGTTTTGCCAGGAGCGTCCCATGACCAAAATCCGCGTGAAAACCCCCCTCGTCGAGATCGACGGCGATGAGATGACGCGGATCATTTGGGCGTTCATCAAGGAGCGGCTGATCCTGCCGTATCTGGATATCGATCTGGAATATTACGATCTTTCCATCGAATCGCGGGATGCGACGGACGACCGGATCACGAAGGATGCGGCGAACGCGATCAAGAAACACGGCGTGGGCGTCAAATGCGCGACCATCACGCCGGATGCGGGGCGGGTGAAGGAATTCGGGCTGAAGCGGATGTATCCCTCGCCGAACGGCACCATCCGCAACATCCTCGACGGCACCATCTTCCGCGCGCCGATCATCATGCAAAACGTGCCGCGCTACGTGCCGGGCTGGACGCAACCCATCATCGTCGGCCGCCATGCCTTCGGCGATCAATACAAGGCCACCGACCTGCGCATCGAAGGCCCCGGCACGCTCACCATGACCTTTACTCCGAAAGATGGCGGCGAGATCGTCACCAAGGAAATCTTCTCCTACCAAGGCCCCGGCATCGCCCTGGGCATGTACAACCTCGACGATTCAATCCGCGGTTTCGCGCATGCCTGCTTCAATTACGGGCTGCTGCAGCAGATGCCGGTGAAGCTCTCCACCAAGAACACCATCCTGAAGACCTACGATGGCCGCTTCATGGACATTTTCGCGGAAGTGTTCGAGGGCGAATTCAAGGCGAAGTACGAGGCGGCCAAGCTCACCTACGAACACCGGCTGATCGACGATCTGGTGGCCTACGCGATCAAGTCGGACGGCGGTTTCGTCTGGGCCTGCAAGAATTACGACGGAGACGTGCAGTCGGACGTGGTGGCCCAAGGCTTCGGCAGCCTGGGCCTGATGACTTCCGTGCTCATCACGCCGGACGGAAAGACGGTGGAGACCGAAGCCGCGCACGGCACGGTCACCCGCCATTTCCGCCAACACCAGCAAGGCAAGCCGACCAGCACGAACCCCATCGCCAGCATCTTCGCCTGGACCGGCGCGCTGCGCTACCGCGGCACGTTCGACGCAACCCCCGAAGTGGTGGCCTTCGCCGACACGCTGGAAGCCGCCTGCATCGCCACCGTGGAAAGCGGCAAGATGACCAAGGATCTCGCCGCGCTCATCGGGCCGGATCAGCCCTACCTCAACACGCAGGATTTCCTGGCGGCGATCGACAGCGAAGCGAAAAAGCACCTGACCCGCGGCCTTGTCTAGCCGCCGCGTTAACCATCCGTTAAAGGCGTTGCGCGTAGGACAGAGGATATGCAGCTGCCTCCTTGTCCTCTTTTACCGCTCCCTTGCCCCCCGCGTGCTGCCTTCACCTTGGTCGAATTATCCATCGTGCTGGTCATCATCGGGCTGCTATTGGGTGGGGTATTGGTGGGCCAGAGTTTGATTCGAAGCTCGGAATTGCAAGGCGTCCTATCCGAAACCAGTGGGATGATCGCAGGCACCAATACCTTCCAAGCCAAATACGGAGCCCTGCCAGGCGACATGGTCAATGCCACCGTCTTCTGGGGCGTGGACAACGCCAATTGCAGCGGATCGGCAGGCACCGTTACTTCGCCCGGCACGTGCAACGGCAACGGCGACGGCAAGATCAGCGCGGGCTTCAGCGGCGGCAGCGCGACTTTCCCCGAAATGTTTCGCTACTGGCAGCAATTGAGCATGGCGGGCTTCATCAAAGGCAAGTTCACCGGCGTAGCGGGTCCCGGCTCGGCCGCGGATTTCGTGGGCAATGTCAATGCCCCAACCTCACGATGGCGCAATGCCGTTTACGGCATCTTCTACGCCAATACCACCGATGCACCGGCAAACGCCTCCAGCATATTGTATCCCGGAAATTACGGCAGTTTCTTCATCGTCGGCAAGGGCGGCACTACCGGGCATCCATGGGGGTCGCTGTTCTCGCCGCAAGATGCAATCTTGCTGGACAGCAAGGTAGATGACGCCAAGCCCGGCAAAGGCAAAATCGTCTCCAACAATACCAACAATTTTGAAAATAACGGTGCCTGCGCCACCAGCACCGCCGTCGATAGTGCGGCCTATCTCAATAGTCCGAATGTCACCTGTGTCCTCCTGTTCCGGCAGAATTTCTAATGCGACGCTCCCTCATGCCCCCATGGGCGAATCACCCCGCCTCCGCTCGGCAAGGCTTTACGCTGATCGAGCTGTCGATGGTGTTGCTGATCATCGGGCTGATCGTCGGCGGGATTTTCGCCGGCCAGGAATTATACCGCCTGAGCCAAATCAACAGTGTCGCCACCGATCTGGCGCGCTTGCGCACCGGCATCGATGCATTCAAGCTGAAATTCCGCGCCATTCCCGGCGACATGCCGGACGCCACGCATTATTTCGGCACCGCCAGCGGCGGCTGCCCGAACGGCACGGGCACCGGCACCCAGACCTGCGATGGCAACGGAGACGGATATGTGGGCAATGGCAATGCTTACGAGAATTTTCGCTTCTGGCAGCATCTCGCCGCCGCCGGGCTGATCGCCAATCCCTCCGGCGGGTATTTTTCCGGCCTGCCGGGCGCATCCAGCTATTCGCTCAGCACGAACGGCGATCACCGCGTCGGGGTCAACTGCCCCAATTCCCGTGTTAAGAAGCTGGGCTACGCCGTGTTCTACACGCCGAAAATCAGCTTTGGGGCGAATCATCCCTTGCTGTATGGGGGCACTTACAACAATGCCATGGTGGTCGGGGGAGAAAATCCAGGATACGAGACCTCCAACGGCGTATTCACCGCCGCCGAAGCGGCGAGCCTGGACCGGAAATTCGATGACGGCAAACCCGGTATGGGACGCATGGTAACCCGCAATGGCACGGTCGCGCCCAATTGCAGCACAGGCACTACTACCACCAGCACCACCGCCACTTACAATACCACCAATACTGACAAGGCCTGTATCTTCTACTTCCGCCAGGCGACGGATTGAAATGCCCCATTGCAAACGCTCCCCCTCCGGCCGTCACGGCTTTACCCTCATCGAACTTTCGATCGTCCTACTGGTCATCGGGCTGCTGATCGGGGGGATTCTCGCGGGCCAGGAAATGATCCGCGCGGGCAAGCTCTCGCGCATTACCAGCGATGCGCAGAAATACATTGCCGCTTTGATCGCCTTCCAAACCAAATACAATGCCCTGCCAGGCGACTTCGGCAAAGCCACGGATTATTGGGGCGCCAACAGCCTTTGCCCGAACGGTAGTGGAACCGGAAGCACGACCAATACCTGCAACGGAAACGAGGACGGACATATCGGTATCGTCGATGGCAATAATTCGCTTTGCGGGGAATCATGGCAAGCATGGCGGCAATTGGCGCTTGCGGGCTTTATCACAGGCCAATATAGCGGCACCTTTTCCACGGGCAGCACGAGCTGGTGCTCGATGCGCAGCGGCGAGAACGCCCCGGCAGGTGCCTTGGGAGAAGGAGGGGTCTTTCAGCTTCTTTCCAACCCAGCCGTTTTCAACGGCATCTATTTCAACGATTTTACGGAAAACGTTTTACTGCTGGGCAACAGCCAGACTGGAACGAATGCGGCGCTGTACCCAACCATAACGCCGAGCGATGCACGCAACGTCGACAAAAAGATGGACGACGGCAAACCGGGCTCAGGTACGGTAATGGGGCCTGTCTCGTCGAATTCCTCCAGCCCCGGATGCACGACGACTGCCGTGGCCGCAACCGCGGATTATGTAACGAACGACACAAGTATTTTGTGCTCGCTCTACTTTCGTACTGGCTTGTAACCCCGATCCAGCGAATGGACGATTTCTCTGCGCTGGTTTCCTACCCATGGCTCGGCTTGAAGAAAGTCGCCGCTTCGCTTCGCCAAGTATCTTACATGTGAATTGGCCGCGAAAACGCGGCCAAAGCCGCTTCCTTCACCGCTTCGTTCAGCGTCGGGTGCGCGTGGCAGGTGCGGGCGATGTCTTCGCTGCTTGCGCCATATTCCATGGCCAGCACGGCCTCGGCGATCAGCGTGCCCGCATCCGGCCCCAGAATATGCACGCCCAGCACGCGGTCCGTCGTCTTGTCGGCGAGGATTTTCACGAAGCCGTCCGTCTCTCCCACCGCGCGCCCGCGGCTGTTGGCGAGGAAGGGGAACTTGCCCGTATTGTAGGCCACGCCCTTTTCCTTTAACTGCTCTTCGGTCGCGCCCACGCTGGCGATTTCCGGCCAGGTGTAAACCACGCCGGGGATGGCGTCGTAATTGATGTGGGGTTTCTGGCCCGCCGCCTGCTCGGCCACGAACACACCTTCTTCCTCGGCCTTGTGCGCCAGCATCGGCCCTTCGATCACATCGCCGATGGCATAGATACCGGGGATTTTGGTCTGCAGATGCGCATCCACCACAATGAAGCCGCGCTTGGTCTTCTCGATACCCAAAGCCTCTAAGCCCAGATTTTCGGTATAGGGACGGCGGCCGACCGCCATCAGCACGTAATCCGCCTGGATGGTCTCGGGCGTGCTGGCGCCCTTGGCGGTAAAGGTCACTTCCGCGCCTTTGCCCGTGTTTTTCGCACTTTCCACTTTCGCGCCCAGTTTGAAGGCGACGCCCTGCTTGGTGAGGATCTTGTGGAAGCTTTTGGCGACTTCCAAATCCGTCCCCGGCAGGATGCCGTCCATATATTCGATCACGATCACTTCCGCGCCCAAGCGCTTCCACACGCTGCCGAGCTCCAGCCCGATCACGCCGCCGCCGATGACGACGAGGTGCTTGGGCACTTCGGGCAGCGAAAGCGCGCCGGTGGAGGAGAGAATGCGTTGCTCGTCGATCGTCACGCCCGGCAGGCTCGCCACGTCCGAACCGGTGGCGATCACGATGGTTTTCGCGGTGATTTCCTTGCCGTCCACGCGCACTTTGCCGGGGGCGGTGAGGGTGCCGTGGCCCTTGATGTAATCGATCTTGTTCTTCTTGAAGAGCCCTTCGATGCCTTGGGTCAGGCCCTTCACCGCCTCGTCCTTGCGCTTCATCATGGCGGCGAGATCGAGCTTGGCGCTGGCGATGATGCCGTGTTCGGCGGCATGGTGGTTGATCTCCTCGAACAGATGCGAGGATTGCAGCAGCGCTTTCGAGGGGATGCAGCCCACATTCAAACAGGTGCCGCCCAAGGCGCCGCGTTTCTCGATGCAGGCGGTTTTGAGCCCCAGCTGCGCCGCCTTGATCGCCGCCACATAGCCGCCGGGCCCGCCGCCGATGACGAGGAAATCATAGTGGGTCTGCTCGCTCATGGCCGTGTTCCTTGCTGCGCTTCGGCCCTGCGGGCCGGAAAATGGGAATGGGGGGAAGGGCCCGTTATACACCCCCGCCTTGCCCACGCAAGCCCATCCCGCGCGGCCGGGAAGAAGCCGAAGGCTTGTACCCGGAGGGCATGCGCCTGAAACGTCCCGGCGTTGATTCCACCGGCACTGCTGCCCAAAACTAGAATTTGTTGATGAAGTCGAGGGCGCAGCTGCCGTTTCCCCCTTGAAAATATGCGTTCACGCCGCCCCAAACGCTGCAGAGATTGTTCGGCCAGGATTGATAAATACATCCGAATCCGCCAGTGACGGCGGCACCGATCTGTCGTCTGTCCCCATAGGTCGAGCAACGGATGGAGCCGGTCTGCGGCAATCCGTCGTCGTATTTTGCGTCGATGAGGGAAGAATCGACGGAACTGACGGCTTCTTGGAACAGACCGCTTCCGACGGGGCCGGAAATACCGCCGATGGCAAACCCGTTTCGCCCCTCGGCACAGCCTGCCGGATCGCTGCAAGTATTGTAGGATCGGGAAGAAAATCCGCTGGGTATGACATAGGCGAAAGATTCGTTGATCTTGGCCTTGGGCATGGTCTGGTCCGGCACGCCGGCATCCGTAAAATCGTTTTGCAGGGTATATCCCGCAAAGCTGCCGGAAATCAGTCCGGCCCTGGATAGATGATACCAAAAATTCAATGCCTCGCTCGGCCAGCCGCCGCTAAATTGCGCCGAAGCGATATTGAAAGTGAAATTCCGGTTTCCGATGGCGCCGTCACCGTTGCCATTGTCGCTTGCCGTCCCCAGAGGCCCCAGCCCGAATTGGGTCGCGTTCGCACAATCGCCGGGTATGCAGTTATATTTGTTCTTGAATGTATGAACCGCCGCAACATATCCATCGATCTGGCGTATCTGGGCCTTGATTTCCGCTCCGCGGATCATGTCGCGCCCGACCAATATTCCCCCGATGATCAGCCCGATAATCACCAGTACGATCGCCAACTCGACCAACGTGAACCCGCTTCTAGGTTTCATTCGAATATCCCATCTTCGTTTTTTATGCGCTGCCTCCACGGAATTGCCGCTGAATGGTGCAGAGCGCTTGGTTGCATGAAAGCGAGGCATGGAACTGAGTCTGTTCCATTATTGCCCCTTTTAGGGGCTTAAACGGTGCGCCCCCAATGTCCACCATTAAGGCACCCCACGCCATCTGCCCTGACGCTACCCATCGCAGCTGTGCCTAATTTATCATGTTTGCTAAAAGCTTAGATTTGCACCAACTGCGTAGCATGCCGCCCGAGAGGAGGACCGGTTTTGTGAAACTTTTGTTACGGACAACCCCGCCACGACGAAAATAGACGGTGTATGCTCGATGCATGTGAATTTTATCTTTGTTATTCATCGATCTATCGAGCCTCTCCCTTTCCGGCTTGGGGATAAGCGCTGCAAAGCCCCATCCATTGCGGGTTTGGGCGGTTTGCGCTACATTACATCTATCAAGACCGTGCCGATTTCCACCGAATTGCGGGCACGTAAAACATGCGGCTAACCAGGTTTGTCCTTTGCGGGACAGCCCGACTGGCCGCCACATTTTGCAGAAAGTGAGTCGTCCACCGTGCACATCCCATCTCTGCGAATGCAATAGCGAAACCTCCGCGCCCGAACCCGGCGCGCCCCTTCGCCATTCATCGCACCGAGCACGCCACCGCCATGACCCAAGATCTCGCCGCCCCTTCTTCGCCGACCACCAAAGCGCCCGCCGCGCCGCCGGAGCCGCACGCCAAAGCCGCGCACGCCGCAGCGCCCATCGCGGCGCAAGCCATCATCGCACCGAAAACCACCCCCGCCAAACCCGACGACCATCCCGCGCTGGAGGCCTCGGAAGTCGCGCGTAAAAAACATCGTAGCACCGGCAACAGGGTGTTCGATCTCGTCGTTTACCCCGTCATTGCCTTCGGAGTGGTGCTGGTCGCCTCGATGAAGGCATTGAACTACATGAAATACGGCGGAGGCCGCGTCGGCTTCGAACGCTGGGCGCACAAAACAGCCGATCAATTAGGCAAATGGACGCCATTCAAAAATACCGCGCACGAAACCCTTTACCATGCGGCGAACAATACGGGCAAAGTGCTCGCTTCTTTCGCCGTGGGCACTGTGCTGATGGTCCCGATCAAGCTGCTCGAAGATAAACGCACGCAGATTTCCGCCTGGTTCGACAAGGTGCTGGGTAGTGAGCCGAGGAAAGAAAACGAGATCAAGGAAGAGCCCAAGCAAAGCTGGAAGAGCGTGCTGGGCGGCCGGGCCATCACTTTCGCCTCCGTACTCGGGCTTTCTTTCCTGATTGGCGACAAACGCACCAAGTTCGTAGAAAATCAGGTGGCCGACCGTTTTACCGGCGCATTGGCCGGGGCTTTCCCCGAAATTTCCAAGGAACGCCTGCCCGGCATCAAGGAATCCACCCGCAACCTGACCTTCGAGCTGTTCTACACGGCCTTGTGCGCAACCTTGGTCTACACGCTCAGCCGCATCATCGCCCGCAAGGACGACGAGAAAAAGCACTTAAAAGAATCTCCAATTACTACCACCAAGCCCACTGCCGCGCCGAAGGATGCCGAGCAGGTACTGGCGGGGATTGCGCCGCATGAGGCCGAATCCACCGAGCCGAAACTGGCCGCGCATGCGCTGCGCCGCGACCCGCAGACCTACGGCGTGCGCCAGGAAAAGCCCGCCGATTTCCGCACGAAATACAGCGAGCGCAAATCGCAGGAGACCGCCGCCATGGTTTCGGTCTAGCCACGAATCGATCGACACAAAAAAGCGCCGCTCCTTCCAGAGCGGCGCTTTTTATTGGTTTGGACTAAAGCCCCAGCAGCAAGCGGCGGGGATCTTCCATCGCCTCTTTCACCTTCACCAGGAAGGTGACGGATTCCTTGCCGTCGATGATGCGGTGATCGTAGGACAGCGCCACATACATCATCGGGCGGATGACGATCTGGTCCTTGATGACCACGGGGCGTTTTTCGACCTTGTGCATGCCGAGGATGCCCGATTGCGGCGGGTTGATGATCGGGGTGGCGAGCAGCGAGCCGTACACGCCGCCATTGGTCACGGTGAAGGTGCCGCCGGCCATATCCGCCATGCTCATGCTGCCATCGCGCGCTTTTTTCGCCAGGCGGCCGATCTCAGCTTCGATCTCGGCCAGGCTCAGCTGATCCGCGTCCCGTACCACGGGAACCACCAGGCCCTGCTCGGTGCCCACCGCGACGCCGATATCGTAGTAGTTCTTGTAGATCAGCGTATCGCCGTCGATCTGCGCATTCACCGCGGGCAGTTCCTTCAGCGCGGCGACGCAGGCCTTCAGGAAAAAGCTCATGAAACCCAGGCGCACGCCGTGTTTCTTCTCGAAGGCGTCTTTGTATTCCTCGCGCAGCGCCATCACGGCGGACATGTCGATTTCGTTGAAGGTGGTGAGGATGGCGGCGGTGTTCTGCGAATCCTTGAGGCGACGCGCGATGGTCTGACGCAATTTGGTCATCTTCACGCGCTCTTCGCGCGCGCCGGTGGGGGCATTCGCGCGGCTGGGGGCGGGAGCGGCGGATTGAGTGGCGGCTTGGCTGCCGGTGGCCTGGGCCACCGCGCCGGCGGTGGGCGTACCGGCGGCGGGCTTGGGATTGAGCACGTCTTCCTTGGTGTGGCGGCCATCCTTGCCGGTGGCGGCGACCTGCTCGAGGTTGATGTCCTTCTCGGCGGCGATCTTGCGCACGCTGGGCGGATTGCGGTCTTCGGCGGCAGCCTGCTGGTTCGACGGGGCTTGCGCCGGGGCCGGGGCTTGCGCGGGAGCCGCTTTCGGGGCTTCGGCGGCTTGGCGGCCGCCGCCGCGCCGTCCTTGATCGAGCCCAGCAGCGCGCCCATCTCCACCGTCGCGCCCGCCTCCGCCGCGATGCTTTCCAGCACGCCGCTGGAAGGCGCGTTCACTTCCATCGTCACCTTGTCGGTTTCCAGCTCGCAGACCGGCTCGTCCGCGCTCACCGCATCCCCCACCTTCTTGAACCAGTTGGCGACGGTCGCTTCAGTCACGGATTCGCCGAGCGAGGGGACGGTGATGTTGGTCATGGGAGGAGAGTCCTTGATAGATAGTACTGCGCTCGTTTTAGGCGCATGCGCGGGTACAATCAAGCGCTTTGGAAGTCGCGTTGTAGACGATTACCGCAGCCGATGTGACAATGCGCAATTGATGCCGGAACCACTGTTCTGACCAACGGAATATTGCAGGGTTGCGCCGCCGATGCTGTTATTATCGTAACAGGTAGTGGCCGAAGGCGTGGTGGCGGAATTACCGGAATTGCCGGCCCAATAAGGCGCACCGCAACATCCCCCGTTATAGATGGCGAGTAGCCGTCCGCTCTGCGGCAATCCATCATCGACCTTTGTGTCGATCGCATAAGCGGCAGCAACACTGATGCCCGGCGTGGAGTTAAGCCAACCCCCACCTGCAATTCCCGTGTAGAAAGAAAGACCGATGTAACTTTTGCTATCCGTCTGCCATCCGCCACCGCAGCAGGAACCACCAGAATAAATGTAAAGTAGGTTGCCGCCACCAATCTTCGCTTTTGGAAAACCGCAACTAGACAAACCAGAAGAAGTTTCGGTCAATCCTATTGCGCCAAGATCGCTCCAGAACAACGACAATTCTCCAGAACAGGACCCCGCACCAAATACCCCTCCATTCCATCCTTCCCAAATACCATTGTCGTCTCCTTGTCCACGTCCACCTGCACGAGCGGCGAAGCCGAACTGGGCGGCTTTACCCGATTCCATATCCCCAGGAAGAGAGTTGTATTTCATCTTAAAAGTATTGGTAGCACTCAAAATTTGATTGAACTGGTTCGCCTGCGCTTTGATCTCCGCGCCACGTATCATGTCCTGTCCTACCAGCACGCCACCGATAATTAATCCGATGATAACAAGTACGACGGCAAGCTCAACGAGTGTGAAGCCATGTCGCATACCCACTAAGCCGCCGCTTCGCCCTTTTTCGCGGGCACTTTCACGTCCACTTTGCTTTTCGGCACGGCCAGTGCTTCGGCCACCAGCGCCTCCTGCTCGCGCGTATGCATTTTGGCGTAACCCGCCGCGGGGCTCGCGGCTTCCTTGCGGCCGGCATAAAGCACGCGCTCGCTGCGACGGCCCAAGCTGTCCAGCACATCCTGAATGCGGGGCGCGACGAAGGTGAAGGCACCCATGTTTTTCGGCTCTTCCTGGGCCCACACCACTTCGGCTTTGCCGTAGCGTTCCAGTTGCGCGCGCACTTCCTTTTCGGGGAAGGGATAATATTGCTCCATGCGCACGATGGCGACGTCGTCCACCTCCGCATCCGTGCGCGCTTCGACGAGGTCGTAATACACCTTGCCGCTGGTCAGCACCAGGCGGCGCACTTTCTTGTCCGCAGCTAAACCGTGCGTCTCGGGGATGACGCGCTGGAAGTGCGTGCCGGGGCCGAAATCGTGGATGGCGGAGACGGCCTCCTTCTTGCGCAGCAGGCTTTTGGGCGTCATCACGATCAGCGGCTTGCGGAAGTCGCGTTTCATCTGGCGGCGCAGCACGTGATAATAGTTCGCGGGCGTGGTGCAATTCACCACCTGCATGTTGTCCTCCCCGCACAATTGCAGGAAACGTTCCGGGCGGGCGGAGCTATGCTCGGGGCCCTGGCCTTCGTAGCCGTGCGGCAGCAGCATCACCAGCCCCGACATGCGCAGCCATTTGATCTCGCCGCTGGCGATGAACTGGTCGATCACCACCTGCGCGCCATTGGCGAAATCGCCGAACTGGCCTTCCCACATCACCAGCGCGTTCGGATCGGCCAACGTATAGCCATATTCGAAGCCCAGCACGGCGAGTTCGGAGAGCGAGGAATTCAGCACTTCGAAGCGCGCCTGGTCGGTCTTCAGCGTGTCTTTCAGATGCTGCAGCATCGTGTATTTTTCTTCGGTATTCTGATCCACCACCACGCTGTGGCGCTGGCTGAAGGTGCCGCGTTCGCAATCCTGGCCGCTCAAGCGCACGGTGTGGCCGTCCAAGACCAGGGAACCGAAGGCCAGCGCTTCGCCGGTCGCCCAGTCGATGCCCTGCCCGCTCTCCATCATCTTGCGCTTCTCTTCGAACTGGCGCACGATTTTGCTGTTCAGCGCGAAATCGGACGGCACGACGGTGAGTGCGTTGCCGATGGCTTTCAACGTCTCTTCCGCCACCCCGGTTTCGCCCGCCGGATGCTCGCCGTTGGGCTTCTTCAGGCCGGTCCAGGAACCTTCCAGCCAATCCGCCTTGTTCGGCGTGTAATTCTTGCCCGCTTCGAAAGCCTGCTCGAACCGCTGCTTCAACGCGCCGATGCGGCCATCGAGATCTTCCTGGCTCAAAAACCCTTCGCCCACCAGTTTGTGCGCATAGATGTTCGGGCTGGATTCCTTTTGCTTGATCGCCTTGTACATCAGCGGCTGCGTGAACATCGGCTCGTCGCCTTCATTGTGCCCGTATTTGCGGTAGCAGATGATATCCACCACCACGTCGCGCTTGAATTCCTGGCGGAATTCGGTGGCCAGTTTACACACGAACGCCACGGCCTCCGCATCGTCGCCATTCACATGGAAAATCGGCGCATCCACCATCTTCGCCACATCCGTCGGGTAGGGCGTGAAGCGCGACTGGCGGGGGGAAGTGGTGAACCCGATCTGGTTGTTCACGATAATATGCACCGTGCCGCCCGTGCGGTAGCCCTTGAGTTCGGCCAGCGACAGCGTTTCCGGTACCGAACCTTGGCCCGCAAAGGCCGCATCGCCGTGCATCAAAATGCCCATCACGGTGTTTTTCTGGTCGAGGTCTTTCTTCTGCGTGAGCTTCGCGCGCACCTTGCCGACAACCACGGGATTGACGACTTCCAAATGGCTGGGGTTGGCGGCCAGCGAAAGGTGCAGGTTCTTGCCGTTATCCATCGTACGATCCGCACTCGCGCCGAGGTGGTATTTCACGTCGCCCGAAGCGCCGATCTCTTCCGGCAGGCCCAGATTGCCGTGGAAAATCGCCAGCAATTCCACATACGGCTTGCCCATCACGGTGGTCAGCACATTCATGCGGCCCCGGTGCGGCATGCCGATCTCGATGTCTTCGACGCCGAGGTTGGACGCGGTCTGAATCACCACTTCGACGCCCGCGATGGCCACATCCCCGCCTTGCACGGAGAAGCGCTTGGTGCCCGCATATTTCACCTGCAGGAAGCTTTCGAAAGTCTCGACTTCCAGCATTTTGGAAAGCACCAGTTCCTTTTCTTCCTTGCTTAAAGAAGGACGACCCCGCGCACCTTCGAACTTTTTCTGCATCCAGCTTTTCTGCGCGGGATCCTGGATATGCATGTACTCAACGGCCATCGTGCCGCAATAAGTGGCGCGCAACGTGTCGAGGATCGTGCGCAGGGTGGCGCTTTGGAAACCGAGCATGCCGCCCAGGAAAATCTCGCGGTCCATATCCGTATTCTCAAAGCCGTAATGGCTGGGATCGAGTTCGGGGTTCATCTTCGGCGGGGAGAGCTTCAACGGATCGAGATCCGCCAGCAGATGGCCCCGGTAGCGATAGGCGTGGATGAGCATCATCGCGCGCACGCTGTCCTGGCTGTTGGCGGTCGAACCCGCCGCGGCCTTGCCGTCCGCTTTCGGGGAAGCGGCGAGACCGTTTTTCACCGGCAGGGCAATCGCGTCCGGCTCGGTCGCGCCGACGATTTTGGTGGTGCGCGGCGCCCAGGCCGCCCCCTTCACCATGCGCTCGGCATCGGACGCCGCATCCCCCAGGCCCGCGAAATATTGCTGCCAGCTCGGATCGACGCTGGTCGGGTCGATCAGGTAGCGGGCATAGATCTCTTCGAGGTAGGGCGAATTGAACGCGGCGAAGACATCGGAATTCTGGAAAGACTCGAACATGGATCTGACTTGCGCAGGAGGAATGAAAAACGATTGCCCGATTTTTACGCCCCTTTCCGCGCGGTTTCCAGCGCAAATTGGGCAAATGTGACATGCGGGATGGTAAGGGGGACGCGGTTAAGATTCCCTTACCCTGCATGCCGCGCATGTCACGAAAAGTTCACGGGACCTCTGGCTGCGCTGAACTGCATTGCACAGGATTTCTACAACAAACATGAACAAGAAACCCACGCGCGGCTCTACCCAAGGTGGCCGACCCGCGCAACCGAGCCTGATTGGACTCTATGCGGCATGGATTGTATTGACGAATACCTCTGCTCCACCCGTGAAGAAGCGGACAGGAAAAGAGGTGAATACGAATTCGGTGGCAAAAGTCATCGGAGCAATGGCGAACAGGGAACGACCGTCTCAACCAAACAAAAGCCCGCCATCGGCGGGCTTTTGCATGCGGCCTGCGGCGCTACCGCCCCGGCGACACACCCACCGCCACTTCCGGCTGCTCGCGCGAGGCGATGATGGCTTTGGGGTCGAAGCGCTTTTCTTCGGTGGCGAAGCGGCGCTCGGGAATGGCTTCCGGTTCGGCGGCTTCGGCTTGCGCGGCCATGCGGATAGTGGGGGCAGGTGCGGAAACGCTGCGCTCGCGCGCGATCCGAACTGCATGCTCCGGCTGCGGCGCACGCTGAAACACTTCGCCCGTGATCAATTTGCTGTAGGCGTTGCTCAGTTCGGCGATGGG
The DNA here is from genome assembly GCA_965247145.1 of Rickettsiales bacterium. Lineage (GTDB taxonomy): Bacteria > Pseudomonadota > Alphaproteobacteria > Rickettsiales > JAIXRX01 > CBDFGH01. The sequence goes on along the minus strand of CBDFGH010000003.1, from coordinate 118,008 downwards.
CGGATTGACGCCGACGGTCGCCCCGAACATACCGAAGATCGCCGTGCCCGCTGCCAGCGCGGCCGGGGTGCCGACGCCCAGCGCGCCGAGCCCCCCGAGACCCAGCATCTGCAAAGTGCCCGCCCCCAGCAGGATGCCCGGCGCGGCCCACAGCGCCAGCGCGCCGAACGCAGCGAACATCAGCCCCGTCACCAGCGCCACCTTGGGGTTGAATAGCGGGCCCTTGGTTTTGGTGGGGCCGATGTTGGTGAGCGCCTGTTCCAAAGCGGGGCCGTCTTTGCTTTCCAGGCCGCGATTCGCCAGAATCCCCGCAGTGACCGATCCCGCATTCGCCCCGACCTCCGTGCCCAGCGCGCTGGCGAGAAATCCGCCCGCCACGCCGAAAACGCCCGCCGCATGCAACATGCCGCCCGTGCCGACCAAGGCCGGAAAAGCCACGCTGGCCGCGCCGCTTAGGCCTGCCACTCCCACCAGCCACGGCAGGCACACCGCCGCCGCGCCGATCAGCGCACCCAAGGCCAGCCCCACCGTGCAGGCAGCCATCATCCCCGCCACACGCCGTTTCCAGGTCGTGCGGTGAACGATGCTGTAGATCTGGTCTTCGCCGAGCGCCGCCATGGCTACCTGAGAGAGGGAAGTTTCAATCGCTTAGACTAGATCATCCCCCGAATGGGTCAAAGTTAAGTTTGTGTGACGACAGGTAATGTATGAGCGCTTTAGCGCAATATACCCTGCAACCGCTTCGGCGGCGGGGGAGAGTTGGGGCAGTCGATGGCTTCGCGAAGGTTGATCTCGATGTTGCGAGTGATGGCGCTCATCGGCACGTCGTGCGCGGTGCGGTCAAAGGGGTTTTCCAGGTCACTGCCCGCGGCGTCCAGCGCCAAGAATAGAAACCCGATCATGGTCGAGACCAGCGGCGTCAGCCATTGCAAATCGGGCACGATGCCGAAGGGCAGCATCAGGCAATAGACGCTGACGAACAAGCTGGGAAACAACGCATATTGCCGCGGCATCGGCGTGTTGCGGATGCGCTCGAGCCCGCCCTGGGCGTTGGCCAGATCGTTGAGCACATTGTTGAAGTTCGACAGGGCGATGGCGTCGAGCAGCCCGCTTTTCTGCGCCTGCGCCAGGCGCTGGCCGATGAGGATCTGGATCTCGTAGGGCACGTTGGTCTCGTGCCGCACGGCGGCGATGTCCTCGGGCTCGAGCAGGCGTTCGAGCACCATGCCCATCTCCTGCCGCCGCAGGCTGCAGCGCAATGTGTGCGCCCAGGCGACCTGCAGCATGGTCAGCTCGGCGCGCAATTCCTGCAGCTCCGCTCCGGTGAAATGGGTGGTGACGAGACGGGCGAAGCTGCGCGAATGGTTGGTGGCCGCGCCCCAGAGCGTGCGCGCCTCCCACCAGCGGGCATAGGCCGTATTGTTGCGGAAGCCGAGAAAGACCGCCAACCCGCCGCTGAGCAGCGCCAAAGGCATGGCGTTCGGCGCCAACCATTTCCATCCCAGTCCCATATAGGCGATGGTCACGGCCAGATCGAGCAGGAAGAGCGTCAGCAGCGGCATCCATATGCTGCGCAGGCTGCTTAGGAAACTTTTGGTGTCGTCGGCGATCATGCGGGTCTTTCCAGTGAATAGGAGATAGTGCAATACAGCCGCCTGAATAAAAAGACCCGCGGTTTGCGCCGCGGGCCTTTTTTATTTTCGAAAAAGAAGCCTTAAGCCGCTTTGGTGCCTTTCAGCACTTCGATCATCGTCTCGCCGATGGAGGAAGGCGAATCGACGACGGCGATGCCGGCGGATTTCATCGCTTCGATCTTGCTTTCCGCGCCGCCGGAGCTGCCGGAAACGATCGCGCCCGCATGGCCCATGCGGCGGCCGGGAGGGGCGGTGCGACCGGCGATGAAGCCGACCATCGGTTTCTTGATCTTGCTGTGCTTGATGAAGTGCGCCGCATCTTCTTCCGCGCTGCCGCCGATTTCGCCGATCATGACGATGGCATCGGTTTCGGGATCGGCCAGCAGCATTTCGAGAATCTCGAGATGCTCGGTGCCTTTCACCGGATCGCCGCCGATGCCGACGCAGGTGGATTGACCCAGGCCCACGGCGGTGGTCTGCGCCACCGCTTCATAGGTCAGCGTGCCGGAGCGGGAGACGATCCCGATCTTGCCCTTGCGGTGGATATGGCCGGGCATGATGCCGATCTTGCATTCGCCGGGGGTGATCACGCCGGGGCAGTTCGGCCCGATCAGACGGGTGGCGGAACCGACCAGCGCGCGCTTGACTTTCACCATATCGAGCACGGGGATGCCTTCGGTGATGCAGATCACCAGTTCGATCTTCGCATCGATCGCTTCCAGAATCGCGTCCGCGGCGAAACGCGGCGGCACGTAGATCACGCTCGCATTCGCGCCGGTTTTCTGGCGGGCTTCATCCACCGTGTTGAAGACGGGCAGATCGAGATGGCTGCTGCCGCCCTTGCCCGGCGTCACCCCGCCGACCATTTTCGTGCCGTAGGCGATCGCCTGTTCGGAGTGATAGGTGCCCTCGCGCCCGGTGAAGCCCTGGCAGATGACCTTGGTATTTTTGTCGACGAGAATCGCCATGATGTGTCTTCCTCTTTTAGTTCGTCATCCTGCGCGCAGTCGCAGGATCTCTATCGGTTGATCTCTGAACTCAAATCGTTCCATTCCGGATTGTCGCGTTCGATCAGTTTCTTCTTAAACGCAGCACCTCGGTTCTTGATCTTCTTTTCGTAAGCAATGGCATCCTCGATGGTGTCGTGAATCTGGAAATACACCAGTTTATGCAGATTGTATTTCTTCGTGAAGCCGCCGGTGATTCCATGCTTGTGTTCGTAGTCTCGCTTGATCAAGTCGGATGTAACACCGGTATAGTTGGTGCCGTCTTTCTTGTTGGCCATGATGTAGACGTATCCGGCCATAATAATTCCGGAATCCTGCGAGGCGCATTGCGCCCGCAGGATGACACGTGTGAGATTACGCAGCCGCCGCTTGTTTCACCGCCGCGACGATCTTTTTCGCCGCGTCGCCCAGATTGTCGCCCGACTGAATGGGCAGGCCGGAACCGGCGAGGATCTTCTTCCCAAGCTCCACGTTCGTGCCTTCCAAACGCACGACCAACGGCACGTTCAGGTTCACTTCCTTCGCTGCGGCGATGATGCCTTCGGCGATGATATCGCAGCGCATGATGCCGCCGAAGATGTTGACCAGCACGCCTTCGACGTTCGGATCGGAGAGGATCAGCTTGAAGGCTTCGGTCACTTTTTCCTTTGTCGCACCGCCGCCCACATCAAGGAAGTTGGCCGGGGCCGAACCGTAGAGTTGAATGATGTCCATCGTCGCCATGGCCAGGCCCGCGCCGTTCACCATGCAGCCGATATTGCCGTCCATCTTGATGTAGGCCAGCTCGAATTTCGCGGCCTGGCGCTCCAGCGGATCTTCCTCGTCCGGATCGCGCAGCTCAGCGATGTGGGGGTGGCGGAAAAGCGCGTTGTCGTCGAAGTTGAACTTCGCATCCAGCGCGATGAGCTTGCCTTGCTTGTTCACGATCAGCGGGTTGATTTCCAGCTGGCTCGCATCCGTACCCACGAAGGCGTTGTACATGTTCTCAATAAAGAGGGCGAATTCCTTCTGCTGCTCCGGCTTGATGTTTATGCCGAAGGCCAGCTTGCGCGCGTGATAGGGCTGGAAGCCCTGCACGGGATCGATATGCACGGTGATGATCTTTTCAGGGTGGCTATGCGCCACTTCCTCGATGTCCACGCCGCCTTCTTCCGAACCCATGAAAGTCACGGTGGAGGTGGTGCGATCGACCACGGCGGAGATGTAGAGTTCCTTCTCGATGTCCGAACCCTGCTCGATATAAACGCGCTTCACTTCGCGGCCCGCAGCATCCGTCTGGATGGTCACCAGCGTCATGCCGATCATCTGTTTGGCCAGATTGTGCACTTCCTGCGTGGTTTTGGCCAGCTTCACGCCGCCCGCTTTACCGCGGCCACCGGCATGGATCTGCGCCTTCACGACCCAGAGCGAACCGCCCAGTTCCTTGGCGGCCTGCTCGGCCTCGGCCGGGGTGTAGGCCACCTGGCCTTTGGAGACGGGCACGCCGTATTTCGCCAGGATCGACTTGGCCTGATATTCATGGATGTTCATGAGAACGCATCCTTAGTTAAAAATCTGTCAAAAGCGGCCCGAAAAGGCCGCGCTGCGCGGCTTTATAGACCGATGCCGCCAACGGGGCAACGCCAAATTCACCGCCGGCGCATTTTGCCGCCTGGCACAAAGCCCCTTTCCGCACAAGCCATCTGGAATCCATCCTTCTTTCAAGGAAGACATTTGGGAGAGATACGATGCATCGCGATGCATGCCGACATGGCCATATTCACAAGGAAGCGCAGCTATCGCTCCGATTTCTCCTGCTGGAAGCCCAGTTGCGGCGGCTGGCGCGGAAGGGTTTGGTGCGCATCAAAGCCGACCAGGACACCCATTATCTCTGGCGCACCCAGGGGGACGATAAGGTGCGGCCTTCGCATGCGGCCAGAGAAGATCGCGCCTTTCGTTGGGACGAACCGCCCGCCGACGGCCCTCCCGGCACGGCTTACGGGTGCCGCTGTCGCGCGGAATCCATCGCCGCCGATTCGGCGGAAGCCGGAACCCGCATTCAGTGGGATAGGGAAGCCAGCTTAAAGCATTTAAGACGGCATGCTTTGCTCAAGTCCGCGGCGAAATGTGCGACTTTTATACGCCAAGCTTTGAATGCGGGAGGCTTCCCCAATAAGCATAAGCCCAAAGATGCCAAGGATTATCGTGCGTATCTAACTTTATACGGTTTCGCTGAAATGAGTGTTTCCATCACGGAATACCGGCCTGAAGTGGGAGACATCACGGTCATTCAATCCTATCCAGGGGGAAATTCATCCGGTCATATCGCGATGTTCGATGGGCAGGAATGGATATCGGATTTCCGCCAGCGGGATATGTGGTCTGGTTCCGGCTACCGATCCCATCAACCAGCTTTTAGAATTTATCGGCACCCATAGCATCGGGCGCGTGAAATCCTTTGCCTTCTTCACATTGAATGCCATCGATGCGCCAACCTTTTTTATGTCGCATGATTCGATAATGGGCTGGGCTATTAGTATCTATCCATGTTTGCCCTGCTTCAACCCGCATGTGATAACGAAGATCCGGCCGAATGTCCTGTCCGCACCAGAGCGCTACATAATCCATGCCGCACAGATCGCCCTCGATGTAATGGCCGTTGCAATCCTGCCGCACCAGGCGCTCTTCCTCGGCCACGATGGCGCGCAATAATGCCGGGGTGAAATCGCGCAGATACTCCGCCGTGAAGGCTTGGTCGCGGTCCGTCATGCCTCGGCTGTATCCATCCTCGATGATGGACCGGCGCAGAATCGTATCCAGCCGAGACTCGGCAGCCTCGCGCGGCGGGTGGAAATACGTCTCCCCTGCCTGCGCCGTGCTGCATGCGAATATTAGGAAAAACGCCAACCATCGCAACATCAGGCCGCACCCTTCGTCGCGGCAGCGCGACTCGCCTTCCACACCGCGATCGTCTCACGCGGAATGGGGAAATACCCATTGGTGATGGGGCTTTCCTTCACGCCCGGGGCGGGGGTGAGGGTGACCGTGTAATGCCCCACCGCGCCCAGCTCCAAACAATCATCCACATCGATCAGATCGTCCGCATGCGGGAGGTATTGCATGTGCGCGGCCAGCATGGCGCGGGCACGCACCTTCACCTCGCCCTTGTTCGCCCCCACCAGGAAGTAGCCCGCATGGAATTCCATGAAGCGCTCCGGCTGGTAGCCGCCCATATTCACGAAGAACAATTTCGGGGCGCCCTCGACCGGCGGCGGGGCTGCGCCTTGCGGCACCAGGCTCACCCAATGCCCGTCCACGCAGCCGAACTTCACCCAGGAATCCACATGCAGCCCGTCCGGGCTTCCGAACCAGCCATCCAGCAGCTGCCCATGGCAATCCTCGATCGTATCCCCCACGGCGAACGCCACATCGTGCAGTTCCGTGCGGCAACCGGGGGCGCGACCGCCGAGATAGACGGCGAATAATCCGAGCATGGCGCCTCCGTGATCTTCGTTCATATTCTTCCTGCGAGGCAGGAATGACCATGTTCTGGCACGAGAAGCGCGGGCCGTAAAGATTCCCGCCTGCGCGGGAATGACGCATGAGATCAGAACTTCACCCTAAGCCAGCCCGCCTAATCGTATCCGTGCACTTTGCAATCCGCCAGTTCGGCCTGGGTCGCGGGGTCGGCGGAATCGCTGACCATTTTGCCGGTCTTCAGCATTTTGCGCATGGCCTGTGCCTTCAATTGCAGCGTGGCCGGGCTGTAGCGGCACTCCATGTAGCAATCCTTGCCCGGGGCACAGGGCATGGTCTGCACATGCAGGCATTTGCCCTCCCGCAGCCCGAAGATACGGTAGCGGATGGTGAAGCCCTTCATCAGCGGGTGCGGCATGGTGAATTCTTCCGGCACGCATTGCAGCAGCCGCTCGGGGTCGCGCATGGCTTGGGGCAGTTTGTCGATGTCGAACTTCGCTTCGGAATGAAACTTGGTTTCCGCTGCCTGCAGTGGCTGAAACACGCCCAAACACAGCAACAATGCTAAAAGAATTTTCTTTGCCAAACGCCTACCCTCACGATTTTGTTCGACAAACGGCCGGGGATTGCCCGGCCGTTTGCATTGTTCGTTTTTCCTGGGTCTTGTGATTCCGCCTACAGCTGAATCCCTTCCACCAGCCCGCGCACGGCTTCCACCGAATGCTCGAACTGTTTCTTTTCCTCGGTGGTGAAGGTCACCTCGATGATGCGGTCGACGCCGTTTTCACCGATGATGGCGGGCACGCCGACATAGAGATCCTGCACGCCGTATTCGCCTTTCAGGAAGGCCGCTACCGGCAATACGCGGCGCTTGTTCTTCAAATAGCTTTCGGCCATCTGCACGGCGCTGGCGGCGGGGGCGTAGAAGGCCGAACCCGTTTTCAGCAGGCCGACGATCTCGGCACCGCCGTCGCGCGTGCGCTGCACGATGGCGTCCATGCGCTCCTGAGTGGTCCAGCCTAACTTGATGAGATCGGGAATCGGCACCCCGGCCACGGTGGAATAACGCGTCAGCGGCACCATGGTGTCGCCGTGCCCGCCCAGCACGAAGGCGGTGACATCTTCGACCGAGACATTGAATTCCTGCGCCAGGAAGGTGCGGAAACGCGCCGAATCCAGCACGCCCGCCATGCCCACCACCTTGTTCGGCGGCAGCTGGCTGACCTGCTGCATGACATACACCATCGCATCCAGCGGGTTGGTGATGACGATGACGAAGGCCTTCGGGCAATATTTGGCGATGTTCTGCGCCACGGTCTTGATGATGGCGGTGTTGGTGTTCACCAGATCGTCGCGGCTCATGCCGGGCTTGCGGGGAATACCGGCGGTGACGATGACGACATCCGAACCTTCCAGATCGCGGTAATCGCTGGTGCCGACCAGATTGCTGTCGAAATCATCCACCGGGGCGGATTGGGCGATGTCCAGCGCTTTGCCCTGCGGCACACCGTCCTGAATGTCGAACAATACCACGTCGCCCAGCTCTTTCAGCGCGATGAGGTGGGCGAGCGTGCCGCCGATTTGTCCCGAGCCGACGAGGGCGATCTTCTTGCGTGCCATGATGGAGTCTTTCCTTAAGGTTGGTTCTTTCTGCGGCGTACCATACGGGCGGAGGGTTGATAAAAGGTAAATACGCCGGACTTTTTTCGCCATAAGGCAAACCGAATGGCGCAAATGGTAAAGGCTCCTTCACGAAACCGTAACAATCCGCGGGTAGTATCGGGGACAGGATACACAGCAGGCGCGCCCACGCGCCGCAGGGAAAGCAACGGAACCGATATGGCCGACTCATTCTGGAGCGGAATCACCGACAAGGTGCGGGAAGTCTTCGCGGACAAAGCGCCCGCGCCGCTTCCGGCCGCGCCCCTATCCTATGCGTATACCCCTGCCCATCAGGGCCTGCCTCCGGTGGCCATTCCGCAAAGCACCGCGCCCATTGCCTACAGCGCCGCCCCGGAAATGCCCGCCAACTCCTTCACCAAACAATTCCGCAGCCCGACGGACGCGCCCTCCATGGCGGTAGTCGGCGGCGGCCTGGCGGGTTTGATGGCCGCGCGCGAATTGCTGCAGCAGGGCTACAAGGTCCAGATGTACGAAGCGGGCGGGCGCGTGGGCGGGCGCATCCAGAGCGCCGCCCTCGGCGGCAGCGGCTGCACGGTGAATGCGGGTGCGGAAATCGTCGATGCCTCGAACAAGGTCATGCGCAAATTATGTGATGAGCTAGGCGTGGAACTGATCGAGCGCGCCACCCTGCAGCCGGGACGCGACGATGCCTACAGCGTAGGTGGCAAGCGCTATTCAGACGACGATATGGTGAATGCCGAAACCGGCCAGGGTGCTTACGCCGCTCTGCGCGCCCAGATCGCCAGCGATCAGGCGGCGATGCGCGACGCGGGCGGGCAATGGACCGAACATGGCCGCATGCTCGATAAAATGAGCGCGGACGAATATCTCCGCCGCCACGCGCATCTCGCGCCCGAATGGGTGATGAAAGTCATCCGCGCCGCTTTCACCAGCGAAGTGGGGCGCGATCTGCACGAGCAATCCGCCCTGAACGTCATCGATTTCGCCTGCTGCCGCACGCTTGGCACCGGGCCCGATCAAAGCTTCCGGCTGTATGACAGCGACGAGACCTATGTGGTCAAAGGCGGCACCGAGAAAATCATCGAAGCCTGCGCGCCGATATTCAGCGCTTGGCCGATGCGCGCACCGCGAAGGGCGAGCGCGCGGTCTTCGACCTGCACCCCAATACCGAACTGAAAAAGGTCGAGCCCGACACGCGCAACGGCGCGAAGCACCTCACCTTTCACAACAGCGAAAACAATTCGCCCGAGCAAGCCATGGTGGATGGTGTGGTCTGCACCATTCCCGCCCATGCCCTGGCGCAGGTGGACGGCCAGGAACATCTCGGCTTGAGCGCGCCCGAGCGCAAGTTGGTGGCGGATACGCAGTACAACCAATGGTTCAAGATTACCTTCGCCACCAAAGGTCTGCCTTGGGCGACGGATGCGCAGGGCAAAGAAACCGGCTTTGCGGGCGGCGGCTTCTGCGACAAAATCTTCCAGAGCAACTGGACCGGCGTGCGCCCGGACGGCAACGGCACGGTGACGGTATTGGTCGGCGGCAGCGCGGGCATCACCACCAATGCAAGCGACATGATTTCCGAGATCAAGAAACAATATGCCGAATCTTTGGGCAAACCGGTCGATCAGGTGTTCGACGAGAACATCGCGCCCTGCATTCGCAATTGGGGCAAACAGATGGGCTGCGCGCCCGCACCCAAGCCCGGCACCTATGTCGATCTCTCCAACTTCGCTACCGCCCAGCGCAACGACCCCCGCGTCGGCTTCGCGGGTTCCTGGGTGTTTGAGGGCAACAAGTTCGGCTTCATGGAAAACACCGCCGCCAGCGCTTTGCACGCCGCCAAACAGGTGGCGCTTGCCTGCCCGCTGCAGGCGAAAGCACATGCGACGGATGGGCCCATTCAACAGCCGGGACAAGACGGGGCGATGATGCATCGGATGCCTTTGCCCGCATCGCATGCCGCCCTGCGCGCCGGAATCGCTGCCGGTTCGGATGGCGCGTCGGTGGGCGGCACGGCGAATGTCGAACGCTACGCCAACCGGACTGCCGCCGCTTCCGTCGGCATCGTGTAGACACCCCGGCGATCTCATCCGTTTCTGCGCTTCGAATGCCCCAGGGCTTGCCTGTGGGTGGAAAACTTATGGCGGGGCTGGGCTAATTTCGAGACATTGCGAAAGGAATGATCGGTATGAGGCCGTGATTGCCCTTCGCCCTTTCGAAAGGCTCCCCCATGCGTCATCCCTTCCTCGCCGCTTTGCTGGCATCCACGCTGCTCGCCGCGCCCGCCATCGCCGCCACCGCCAAACATCGTGCCATCACCAAATCCGACCGCGCCGCCGAGCAATCCGCCACCCAGGCTGTGCCAGATACGGATATGCAGGCGGTATTGGATGCCTTGGCTTCGCTGGGCGGCAAGCCGATCGAGAAACTTTCCGCCGCCGAGGCGCGCAAGCAACCCACCCCGGCGGATGCGGTGAAAAAAATATTGGCCGATCAAGGCAAATCCACCGCGCCCGAAGCGGGCGTGACCACCAAGGAACTCACCTACCCTGCCGGAAAAGGCACCCAGAAAGCACGCATCTACATCCCCGACGGGGTGGCCGCCCACGCCCCGGTGGTGGTCTATTACCATGGCGGCGGTTGGGTGATCGCGGATATCGACGTCTATGACGCCGCCCCCCGCGCCATCGCCAAACAGACCGGCGCGATCGTGGTCTCGGCCGAATACCGCCACGCCCCCGAACACAAATTCCCCGCCGCGCACGAAGATGCGGTCGCCGCTTATAAGTGGGTGGTGAAAAACGCCGACAGCTGGGGCGGAGACGCTTCCAAAGTGGCGGTCATGGGCGAAAGCGCCGGGGGCAATCTGGCCATCAATACTGCCATCGCCGCCCGCGACCAGGGCCTGACCGCGCCGGTCGCCATGGCGTTGATCTATCCCGTGGCGGGCACGGATATGAGCACGCTGTCCTACCAGGAAAATGCTCAGGCCAAGCCGCTGAACAAGGCGATGATGGGCTGGTTCGTCGGTCACACGATCAAATCCGAAGCGGATAAGGCCGACCCGCGCCTGGATCTGATCAAGAAAGCCAACCTGAAAGGCCTGCCGCCCGCCACCGTCGTGCTCGCGCAGATCGACCCGCTGCGCTCGGACGGCGAAATGCTCGCCGAAAAACTAACCGTCAACGGCGTCTCGGTGCATAAAGAAACTTGGGAAGGCGTGACCCACGAATTCTTCGGCATGGCCCCCGTGGTAGGCGATGCCCAGGAAGCGCAGAAATTCGTGGCGGATGATTTGAAGAAGGCGTTCGCGATGTAAACTGTGCATGATCGATTGGGCCGTTGTGCGCCGGAGGCTGTGTGCCGACGCACAACGCTTATTCTCGCGGCACCATCGTTTTCGAGCACTGCATATCATGCAATGTTATGGTGCGAATCGCTGGTGGATGTTCGACACGGGTAGCATCCGCAATGCTGATTGAATGCTGTGTCGTCGGAAACTTCGGAATATCGTATTGAGCGATATCCTTCGAAGAAACATGCAAAAGTCGCGCAATACGATCGACGAACGTCGGGTGTACGTCCTTGCTTATTTCTTTGTGGTTACGATCCAATAGATCCGGAGCCTCTCTCGCGAGCAATGCAATCACACATTGCCCATGCTCGGTAGCCTCTTTACCGATTCGGTCGAATATCTTTTTGCGCAGCGCCGATAATGCATTGGCCATCGCCACCGGGTCGCCCACTCCACCAATGCTATCCGCCTGAAGCTCATGGGATTCTCCTTGTTCATATATCGCATGATCGGGCGCACCTTTCAACACGAGTTCGCGTCTTTTTTTCGAATGCGCGAAAGCGAGATGGCCGGACTCATGGTCCAGTACTTTGCAAAGATTTTCGCGCCCTATGCCGCTTAACAATCCGACCGTTATCAAGATTCTCGTATGACCTTCCCATGCCCCAGCACTTGCATTGGGCTCGGCATCGCGCATGATGCGCGAGAAATGTTGCGACCGGCCCATTTGATCCACACCCGGTGTGAAATTTTGCGCCTTCATACGCGCAAAAATCTCCTTCTCCAGCCAAACCAAATCTTTGCGATCGATCGCGTAGATTTTGGGATTGGCCTCTGGTCCCCCAAGCAATGCATCTATTCGGTCCTCCCAATCAATTTCTGATCGAACATAAACCGTTGGCTGTTGATTCTGCTGAAGGATGCTTCGGATATCTTGGCTGGAGGAAAATGCATTTAATAAGGTAAATCTATTGAATGCCGCAATCTCCACGGCATGTTGTCCCTCCGGCACGCGCGAAACTTCGCGCATAATGGGCTTACCCATTTCCGGATGCGCTAAAATGCGCTTCGCCAGGGCGACGCGTTCCGCATAAGGCAGCGTAAGAAAAGGATTGGGTTTCGGAGCCATCGCCAGCCTGTTGATCTGACGATTATGGTAGCAGGAAACTATGAATATTTCGTGACTGCCACCGAATGGAGTGAATCACTCGGTGGTATTTGGGGGCACCGGAGATTTCGTGGCCTTCGTATTATTCGTCGTTACTTTTGGTACCTTCCCGCTTGCTCAGCAGGCATTCCATGGCGTCCATCGGGTCCATGGGTTGGGGCATGTCGTAGAGGACCCGCCTATGGGTGAGGCTGGGTTTGTGAGCGAGCGGGTCATCGCTGCGGATGACGGAGCTTTTGATGTCGATGGCCAACCGGCGACAGAATGGGGCAATGCAGCCCTGGCTCTTTTGCTGCAAATTATTTGCTCTTTTCCAGCAGCAGCGAAAAGCCCAGATTGTCGAAGCGGGCCGTGCCGTCGGGCATGAGATTGATTTCGGCGAAATGGATGACCAGGGTTCCTGTCCATGGCCCCTGCTTCCGAACGAGAATGTTTTCTTCTATGCGCTTATTCTCGGGTTTGGTGGCCAGTACCATTTGGCTGTGTTCGCTGCGGGTTTGCGGCGGGCTTGCTTTCAGGCGGGCGATGTAGTCGCTGAGATCGAACCCGATCATTTCCGCGTTTTCCCGCTCGAACACCAGCCGGTTGCCGTCGAGGTGAATCCTGATGCCCCGGAAATCCGGCCAGACATCCGCATTGCGCGGATAGCTGCCGGTGGCCACGCTTTCATGGATCACCAGCCGATCGCGCGAGAATTGATGATTGAGGCCGCCATCTTCGGTGCCGCCGAACAATGTGCGAAGCGATCGTTGCTCGGGCGGCAGGGATTGGTCGCGCCAACTTCCCGGCACTTCCGGCTGTGGGTTGACCCTGCCGGTCGGGGGCAGAGAGCGAGGATCGGTCGCAGACGGGGGCAATGGTACGGCGGATGGGCGTATGGCGGATGGGGATTTGTCTTTTCCCGGCATCCACGGGCCGTAGGCCGCGACCAGCATGACCAGCAGCCAGCCCAGCGCGGCATGCTGGAAGCGATAACGGGCAGGCCTGCTGACGGCAAAATAGATCGCCGTGCCGCCCAGCCACAATAGCATCAACATTCCCCAGTAACGCAGCGGGGTAAAACCGTGCGCCTGTATATTGTGCGCCAGATAGGCGCCCACTGCCCCGGCGGGAGGAAGGATCAGCAGGAACAACCAGCGCACATAGGCGCGCTCCAGCCAGGTGCCGCATTCGCGCTGGCAATACAGCATCGCATGCAGCAGCGGTCCCACGGCGCACAGGCCCGCCAAGGCAAACAGCAATACGGGTTCTGTGATCAGCGTCCGGGTTATCAGCGCTTTGCCGATGTAGAGATAGCCGATCGCCAGCAGCAGCCAGAAAAGCGGCAGCAGGATGTAGCTGTTGAGGATACGCTGCGCGCGCGTAATCACCAGTTGGACGGGCATGTTGCGCAAATCCGGCAGCAGCACGAACCACAAGAGCGGCACGCCGACCATGTAGAGGGCAATGTTGAGATTCAGATAGACGCTGCCGGGAATCGTTATGCCGAATACCTGCTGCAGGCTGAACAAGGCCAGGTTCAGCCCCGCGATCAACAGCAGATTGGCCAATAGGGCCATGATCTGCAGGTGAACGGCTTGATGCAGCCAAGCCGCAAAATCCGGCGTCGTCTTTCCGCGACCGATGCTGGGGATGACATAGACGGCACCGAACAGCACCCACAACAGGATGAAATTCAAGGAAGGTTCGGTCGTCAGCCACCCGGCCACGCCGGCGCCCACGGCAGCGCCCGAGCCGAGCATCAACCGCCAGACCGCAGCATGGCGAAGCATGGCCTGGAACTCCACCCACAAAGTCGCGGTCGTGCACGCCAATTGGGCGTAACCGATGTAATACAGCCAGGCGGGAACATCGTGGCCCACGCCGATCAGCAGGGTCGCATTCAGTACGGCCAGCAGCAACGGCAACGCAAACACGCGCAGCACATTGTTCAGTCGCGTCGACTCGAAATATCCAGCCCATGCCACACGCATTTATCGTCTCCCCTATCGCCCTGCTTGATTTTGCCGTTGCGGCATGGGGTAAGCCAGTTGAATCGGAAACGACGCCTACGTATTCATCTTCGTGAAAAACTCGTCGTTGCTCTTCGTATCTTCCAGCTTGGACAGCAGGAATTCCATCGCGTCCATCGGGCCCATGGGGTTGAGGATGCGGCGGAGGACCCACATTTTGGTGAGGGTGGCTTTATCCACCAGCAAATCTTCCTTGCGGGTGCCGGAGCGGTTGATGTCGATGGCGGGGAAGATGCGTTTGTCGGCGATCTTGCGGTCGAGAATGATCTCGCTGTTGCCGGTCCCTTTGAATTCCTCGAAAATCACCTCATCCATGCGGCTGCCGGTTTCGACCAACGCGGTGGCGATGATGGTGAGCGAGCCGCCGTTTTCGATGTTCCGCGCCGCGCCGAAGAAGCGTTTCGGACGTTGCAGAGCATTCGCGTCCACGCCGCCGGTGAGAATCTTGCCGCTGCTGGGCACCACCGTGTTGTAGGCGCGCGCCAGGCGGGTGATGGAATCGAGCAGGATCACCACGTCTTTCTTATGTTCCACCAAGCGCTTGGCTTTCTCGATGACCATCTCGGCGAGCTGCACGTGGCGCGTCGCGGGTTCGTCGAAGGTGCTTGAGACCACTTCGCCCTTCACGCTGCGCTGCATGTCGGTCACTTCCTCCGGCCGCTCGTCGATCAGCAGCACGATGAGGTAGGCTTCGGGGTGGTTGACCTCGATCGCATGGGCGATGTTCTGCATGAACACGGTTTTGCCGGTGCGCGGCGGCGCCACGATTAGTGCGCGCTGGCCTTTGCCGATGGGGGAGACGATATCCGCCACCCGCATGGAAAGATCCTTGTCTTTCTTATCTTTGGCTTTCGAAGGCTTGATGCCCATTTCGACTTCGAGCTTGATCTTCTGATCGGGATAGACCGGGATCAGATTGTCGAAACCGACCTTGCGCTTCACCGAATCCGGCGCATCGAAATTGATGTGGGTGATGTCGGTCATGGCGAAATAGCGCTCGCCGTTGGTCGGCGATTTCAGCTCGCCTTCCACCGTGTCGCCCGTGCGCAGGGTGTGTTTGCGCACCTGCTGGGGGGTGATGTAGATGTCGTCCGCGCCGGGCAGGTAGTTCGCTTCCGGGCTGCGCAGGAAGCCGAAGCCGTCCTGCATCACTTCGATCACGCCGTCCCCGGTCACCGGCTCGCCGTTTTCGGCCATTTTCTTCAGGATGGCGAACACCGCTTCCTGGCGGTTCAGCGTATGGGCGTTCTCGATCGCCATCTCCTCGGCCATCGCAAAAAGTTCATCGGGATGCTTGCGCTTGAGTTCGGAAATTTTCATTCGGGGCTTTCATGGGGGAAGGCATCGTCTGCCAAGCAGATCGTGCGGCACGCGGCTGGAGTCCAGCTGGAAGGAATGCGTGAATCAGTGGGAGATCAAAGCGCCTTGGGGGAAAGACGCGGGCAAACAGCCGAGCGGTGTTGCGGGAATTTAGCTACAAGAAGAGAGTGAGGCCGTCAAGGTGGCCAATTCGCCGGTTAAAACAACTAAAGCACAAAGTGGCGAAAATGTCACGCAAACTTCACACCTGTTTTGCATGCTGTACCGGTAATGTGCCCCCGTTGGACAAATGTTCTAATGCCTTTGGGCTAAACAAAATAACAATGAAAAGGATCAAATTCTTCCCAGTATTCTTGTTATCGGTGCTGTTATGTTCGGGCTGTAGAACCCCGCCGCAATATGCGATATATGAAGCGGTTTTGGACGGATTTGCATTGGCGGGTTATCCATCGGCAGATTTATTCTTCAGCGACGTTGAAGAAACCGGCATTACAGCCACAACGCAGCTGTTCCTTGGTCGTGCCATACCGACGCTTAAGATGCGAGGACTTCGTGGGTTCGAAGTAGATTATGCCTCAAACGGGTTGATCTATCATTTGATTGTAACCCGCAAAGTTAACTTACGGGAAAGCACGGTATATATGTGCTACCGTTACACGATGGTCGGGCCAAATTTACGAAGCGAGGGAGATATCCAACCGAAACACTAAGAGTATCATTAAAAACGGATTTAAACCACCCTCCAAAAGCAATTTTGGAGGGATTTTTTCGATTGAATGTCGAAGTATCCTTGTTGTTCTAAAACGGCCGCACTACCGCCAGGAACACGATCCCCACCAGCAGCAAAGTCGGCACCTCGTTCGCTACGCGAAAAAACTTCGCGCTCTTTTCGTTGCGCCCGGCGGCGAAGTCTTTGCGCCATTTGCCGCATGCCCCGTGGAATCCGGCCAGGGCCAGCACCAGCACCAGCTTCACATGCAGCCAGCCATTGCCGCTGCCAGGTTCGAAATAATGGCCGCGCAGCGCGAGGAGGACGCCGAAGAACAACGTGGCGATCATCGCCGGGTTGGCGATGTAGCGCAGCAGCTTGCGTTCCATCACCTGCAGCGTGGTATCCAGCTCGCCACCCTTGGCCGCGCCCACGTGATAGACATAGAGGCGCGGCAGATAGAACATCGCCGCTATCCAGGAAACGAAGCTGATGACATGCAGCGCAAGGATCAAGCGGGTGGCATATTCGTCCATGGTGGCGCTCCGCATCGGGGGGTTGTTGGGCCGGGGGGAATCGGCCTGCACGGTTTCACCACGGATCGCCTTTGGGTGCAATGCGCGGTTGTCATCGTTTCGTCATGCATGGCATGTAGTATGCCGTCTTTCCCCACGGATATACCATGAACGAATTCATCGCCCCGATCATCGCCGAGCCGTCCGGCTTACCTTCGACCGAAATCACAGCCCACTCCCTGCCCAATACCTTCGACTATCACGCCCTGCAATCCGGGCTGGAAGCATTGGTGGCGGCTTACACGCAGCAGGAACGCGCAAGCCATACTTCCGGATTGACCGTGGCGGCGCTGGCAGAGCCGTTTCTCACGCTGGATCCCGCGCCGCTGAATCGATTCACCCGCCACCATGCCACCCCCACGGTCGCCGCCTGGCAGGCGGCGAAACAACCGCTGCCGTTGGCATCCTTCCACGAAAAACTGAAATTGCTTTCCGTCTCGCTCGAGCCGCCGGGGGCGAACGATCCGCTGCATATGAAGGGCGTCGATCTTCTGTGGTTGCTCGGGTCGCTGGGCGAGCGCGCGCTGGATGCGGACGATCCGCTGAAACTTTCGCCCGAGCACCGCGCGGAATTGAAAAAGCTCGACCGGATGCTGGTGGCGCAGGAAGCATGGCTGCGCCCCGGCTCCGACCATGCGAAGGCGGTGCTGCATGGCGTGCTGGGCCGCCACGATCTCTCCCCCAGCGGCTATTCCCACCCGCATGTGGCGGAATTGATCCAAGGCATGAAGATGCTGCAAAAGCATGGCGCGCTGGAGGATCTCGGGAAATTCGCGCAATCTCCGCTGCCGCTGGAAAAGGTGGATTCCTGGCGCAGCCAGATCCGCTACGGCGAATATGCGCAGAACGGTTTCCCGCTGCGCCATAGCTGGCGCGGCGAAGAGCCTTCCGCCCATGCGCTGCTCGAACATATGCGCGACGTGCTGCTGCCAAAACTGGCCGGACAGGCGGATTGGGCCGCGGTGAAGGCCCATGCGGCGCCCCTGCGCAAACACCACCTGCTCGACGATATGGCGCCCACCTCCGATATTCCCGTGGACGCCGCAAGCCCCAAGGAAGCGATGCACGATCTCGAGGAGGCCGTGCATGACGGCGTGCTGATCGACCCCCATTCGGAATATATCGCTTCGCTGCACCCCAAGCTGGAAACGGCGCGCGATTACCAGGCGCTTCATTGTTTCGCCCAAGCCTTGCAAACGGTGGCGGCCCGCCTTCCCCGCACCGGGCATGCCCATGTAGCGGCGATGGAAAATTTGCGGGAGCATCTGTTCGAGATCGCCGGTCTCGCACGCCATCTCGTCGGCCTCGCACCGGATATCGACGTGCTGCCCCAAGGCGGGGAGGAGATGCAGCGCCTGTGGAACGGCGATACCGGCATGCTGGGCGAAACCCACAGCGTGGCTTTGGGTGCGCGGGCATATGCCGAGCTCGATGCCTGGAGCCGTGCTTTATCCGTCCCGGCCAAAGGCCGTTAGCCCGGCATCCGGCAGGCGCAACCGGTGAATTCCGGCGGGCACAGGCGCGCAAGGCTTCCATCGCCCGGTGCGGTGCGGTGCGTGTCGCCGCCTTGCGCGACTCTCGCTTGCACCATGCGCGCCAAACCCTCGATGAAGGCGGGATGGGTGCCCACGGTGCGGACGCGGTGGTAGGCGGGCACGCCATGCGCCTCGGCCAGATGGCGGTATTCGATGTCGAGCTCCACCAGAGTCTCCGAATGTTCGGAGACGAAGGCGATCGGTACGAGCACGATGCCCATGCCGTCTTTGCCCGCCTGCACGATCTCCGCATCGGTCGCGGGCTTCAACCATTGCATCGGGCCCACCCGGCTCTGGTAGCAGATGCGCGATTCCGGGCGGATGCCGCGCGCGGCTAGCGCTTCCAGCACGGCCTCCACGCTTCGCTCCACCTGCCATTGGTACGGGTCGCCATCATCGACGATCTTCTGCGGCAGGCCATGGGCCGAGAACAACACCCGCATGGGGATGGCGGGATCGAGCGTGGCAAACATTTCTTCGAGCAGCGCGGCCTGGGCCGCGATGAATCCGGGTTCGGTTGGGTAGCAGCAGAGGAAATCGCTTCCGGGATCCGCTTTTTGATCGAGATTCGCGGCCACCACGCGGTCCGCCCGGTATGCATCCAGCAACGGTGCGATCTCCTGAAAGGAAGACGCCGAGGTGGTGGTGGAGAATTGCGGATAGAGCGGCAGCAGCAGGATGCGGTCGGGGGATTGTGCTTTCACCGCTTCCATCGTGGCGGCACCGCGCGGATGCCAATAGCGCATGGCGATATGCACGCGGTACGCATGGCCGTCTTCCCCAGGCGATTCCGCGCCGTTCAATGCCGCTTCCAGGGCGCGCGCTTGGGCTTGGGTTTCGGGCAGGATCGGCGAGCCGCCGCCCATATGGGCATAGATGGCCTGCGCGGTTTTCTCGCGGCGGCGGGAGATCAATTGGGCGACCATCCAGCGAAAGGGTTGCGGCAGCCGGATAATGGCCGGATCGTTGAACAAATTGAACAGAAACGGGCGCACCGCCGCCTGCCCGTCCGGCCCGCCCAGATTGAACAGAACGACCGCAATTTTCATACGCGCATGGCTTTCAGATAGGTTTCCACCTGCGAAATCGGGGTGTGGGGCAGAATGCCATGGCCGAGATTGCCGATATAGGGGCGACCTTCCATAGCTTCCCGCATGCGTTGCACGGCGCGGGTGACCGCCTCCGGCGTGCCGCTGGCGAGCAGTTCGGGGTCGAGATTCCCTTGCAACGCCGTATGTTTCGGCGTCACTTCGCGCGCGGCGGCGAGGTCGGTATGGAAATCCACCCCCATGCCCTGGGTGCCGCAAAGCGCCGCGTAAGCGGCGAACTGGCTGCCGATGCCCTTGGGGAAACCGATGACGGGCACGGCCGGATGTCTGGCCCGCAAGCGGGCGACGATGCGGCAGGTGGCGTCGATCACCGCACGCGGCAGCAAGGTGCTCGGCACGGCCCCGGCCCAGGAATCGAACAATTGAATCACTTGCGCCCCCGCTTCGATCTGCGCATGGCAATGGGCCACAATCGCTTCTTCCAGCAGACCGAGCAATGCGGCGAACTGTTCCGGCGCATGATAGGCCGCGCGCCGCAGGGCGGGATAATCGCGGCTGCCCCGGCCTTCCAGCATGTAGCAGGCCAAAGTCCAGGGGGCGCCGGAGAATCCGATCAGCGTCACTTCCGCCGGCAAGGCCGCGCGAATGCCGCGCACGGCGGCATAGACCGGCTGCAGGAACTCCACCATGCGGTCCACCGAAAGCTTCGGCAGCAGGCTTTCCAGCGGCTCGGCGGCGAGTCTCGGCCCCTCGCCCGTTTCGAACCAGACATGCTGGCCGAGCCCGTGCGGCACCACCAGAATATCGGAGAACAGGATGGAGGCATCGAATCCGAAACGACGAATGGGCTGCAGCGTGACTTCCACGGCCAATTCCGGCGTATAGCAGAATTGAAGGAAATCCGGGGTCTTCGCACGCAATGCGCGATATTCCGGTAGATACCGCCCTGCCTGGCGCATCAGCCAGACGGGCGGTTTTTCCAATGTCTCACCGGCAAGGGTGCGCAGCAATGCGGGTTTCATGCCTTCGTCCTTTCCGTCTGGGTGGGTGGGTGGAATGTGCGAATCTGCATCGATCATCCTCCACTCCCGCATCGATCGATCGGTTCGGGGCGCACCCTGCCCGAGGCGATCTCTCTCGGCAAGGAAGATTCTTTTTTCCGCACCCCCGATCTTTGCCCAATACTTAAAAGAAGAATTTATAAGAAAGGATTTAGTAGTAATAGAGCCGCGTTTTCTTGGTGGATAAGCCGCTTTTCTTCTTCCAACCCACGATCGTTATTGGCTGGGGATGCATGGTTCTGGCGGGCGTGAAGATTGGGGATGAATGCGCGAAGATGCTGGCACATCGGAACGATCCACAGCCAGATTCGGTGGATGATAGGGATGACGAATTCGATGATTGGCCATTATCGGCCAAATCGCTTTTGCCTGCTTGGGGTGGGGAAAAATCCGCGGGCAGTCTCCAAGCAAGGCCGGGGACGGATATGGGGATAGAGTTCGACACCCTTCGCACG
Source organism: Rickettsiales bacterium (assembly GCA_965247145.1). Lineage (GTDB taxonomy): Bacteria > Pseudomonadota > Alphaproteobacteria > Rickettsiales > JAIXRX01 > CBDFGH01. The sequence goes on along the minus strand of CBDFGH010000003.1, from coordinate 97,088 downwards.
CCGAACAGCACATGCCTTTATCCCCAGCTGCGAGGGCCGCTTGGGTGTGCAGCGCACCATTTTCCGCCGTTATTGCCATGGGAGTAATGGGGATAAGCATGGCAAGCCCCTTACCCAGCGGTGTTTTAGCCTTGCATGGGGGAGATGGCTTGCTTGTCACATCTTCACTGGATTTTTTGCGCCTGTGGCTTTATTCCCACGCCATCCTTCGTAAAAACCTCCCTACGGAAAGCCTCTCTCATGGATATCAGCAAAATCCCCGTCGGCGCCAATGCGCCTTACGATATCAACGTCCTCATCGAAATCCCCCAGGGCGGGCATCCGATCAAATACGAATTCGACAAGGAAAGCGGCGCGCTCTTCGTCGACCGTTTCGTGCATACCGCTATGGTCTATCCCGCCAATTACGGTTTCATCCCCCACACGCTTTCGGAAGATGGCGATCCGGTGGATGTGCTGGTGGTGGGGCAATATCCCGTGGTCCCCGGCTGCGTCATCCGCTGCCGCCCGATCGGCGCGCTGGTGATGGAAGACGAATCCGGCCAGGATGAGAAGATTCTCGCCGTGCCGGTCGACAAGCTGCATCCGTTCTACAGCCGCGTGCAAAGCTACCACGACCTCCCCGAAATCCTCATCGAACAAATCGCCCATTTCTTCGAGCATTACAAAGATCTCGAGAAAAACAAATGGGTGAAGATCGTGCATTGGGTGGATGCGGAGGAATCCGCGGAACTGATCCGTCAGGGGATGCAGGCGGCGGAAAACGCGAAGAAAGCGGCTTAGCCGTTTTCACGGATTTCTCTGACAAAGAAAGACCACTATCTTCTGCATAACGCCGAAAATCGTATCATCATCGACCACGCCGGGGTTTTTTGTCTGGTTTCTCATCCCCATCTTCCGGCAATCGGGGGGTGTGTTTTTTCGGCGGGAGTCGGCCAATGATTTCTCCAGTTTCAGCCCGCGTCAATTGGGAGCGCAATTCGTCGTTGCGGTTTTGTGTCTCATAGATATTCGCATAATCAAGAATCGCCGTGCGGGCGACGGCGCGGGCATGATCGGCGGTCATCGCATAAGTATCTTTGAGCCACGCCATCATATCGTGAATTAAAGGATGGGGCTGTGCGCCTAGCAGTTGCACCTCCGGCTCCCCGCTGGCGAGCTTGGCCACCACCGCCTGGATGCAGATGCGTTTGTATTCTTGAAGAAAGGTGGGACCAAACCCGGAATTTCGCACCCTATTTTCAAAAAAAGACATCGCCCATTCCACCAAGAAAGGCTGCACCACCGATGCTTCATATTCGGGTCGGTTGGAATCCTCGTCGCTTACATCATTCTCCTGTCATTGCCCCCAACGACAGTAAAGGAAAATTAAGAAAGTATGACGACGGCCAAGCCATGTACCACCACTATCATTTGCTCGTCTGCCCGATACCCGACAAGCCATGCTCTTTTATATAACGAAGAATGATAGGGTTTGTGCTGCTCGTGGCTATCTCCAGAACCGCCTCTTTGATCTCGGCTGGAAACATCCCAGATTGCAGTATTTTCAGTGGCATGCGATTGTAATCATTCTGTATCGCGGTTATGACGGCACCGAAACCTTTATCCGTAGGGCCTTCGACCATATCGGCCAGCGCTTCGAGTAGAAGCGCCGCGAAAAAGTCGGCGTATTGCTTTTCAGGGTCGGCCACGGCTCCTTTTGCGCGCAGCGCAATTGCAGTTTCTGTGGCGAGAGCGGCGCGCACCCTGTATATTGCATGTCGAGTCAGACCGATATCGGTGGAATGGGCCATAATAAAAGCATGTTAGTACAATGTGTAGGACATGATTTTACCTTAGGCCGCTGTCAATAAGGTGACCATTCGAAGAAATACATAAGCTGCATCAACCCCGCGCATTGAAATCGATCCGCGGATCGACTCAGACATACATCAAATACCCAAGCAGTTTCAGTAATATCCTGATCTAAGTGAAGCGTACAACGTGCCGTACGTTAGGGTAACTGCGCATTACCGCAGATTCAAATCCGAGTAGCCAAGCTTGTCCAGCAAGCCATGCTTGATTCTAGCCACTCGCAAGCATGTAAACCCAACCCAAATAAGAGTCGCATAACAACACTGCAGCCGCATATTTTATCGGAATGCCAACGAGCAATGCACATACAAACGCATCGTGGCCAACCGCTAATGAGCGAGCTACCCACCGATCTGCGTGACATCCAACCCCTTGGATTTGACATATTGAATGATTTTAGGATTTCTGCTTCTTTTGGCCAGATCGATAACCGCGGATTCGATTGCGATTTTGAGGTTTTCGGGCTGTTGAAGATTGGGCGGCATGGTGAGGTAACGGGTATAAACCTCAGTCATCAACCCGCCCAGATTTTCTTCTTTCCTCTTCTCAAAAATATCATCGAGCGCGCCCAATAGCAGCGAAGCTTCAATGTCAGATTTTTTATCTTTCGCTAATGTGCCTTCTGCCTCTCCCGTCGCCCGCATAGCCGTTTCGGTAAGGTTTATCAAAGCCGCATGCACTGTGAGCAAAGCATGGCGGAATAAGCTTTGTTGGTCAGTAAGGATCATAGCGCTGAGCTTTCAATCGGAATGGTGCGTTACATACTACACAAATCAAAGGAAACGGGGATGACATTACAATGACATTCCATGGCTTCATCAACCCCGCGCATTGAAATCGATCCGCGGATCGACCCAGACATACATCAAATCGCCCAGCAATTTCAGCAGCATCCCGATCAGCGTGAAGACGTAGAGCGTGCCGAACATCACCGGGTAATCCCGCGTCAGCGCGGATTCGAAGCCGAGCAGGCCCAGCCCGTCCAGCGAGAACATCACCTCGATCAGCAGCGCGCCGGTGAACAGCATGCCCATCAAGGCACCGGGGAAACCGGCGATGACGATCAGCATGGCGTTGCGGAAAACGTGCCGCCACAGGGCCTGGGATTGGGTCAGGCCTTTGGCGCGCGCCACCGCCACGTATTGCTTGCCCATTTCCTCCAGAAAGGAATTCTTGGTGAGGAAGGTCAGGCCCGCAAAGCCGGAAATGACCAAAGCCGCCGTGGGCAGCGCCATGTGCCAGGCGTAATCCGCCGCCTGCCGCCACCAGGGCCATGCGGCGGCCCCTTCGCTGCTCAGCCCGCGCAGCGGAAACCACGACCAGTAGCTGCCCCCGGCGAACAGAATGATCAACAGCATGGCGAACAGGAAGCCCGGCACCGCATAACCCACGATGATGATGGTGCTGCTCCAGCTATCGAACCGCGTCCCCTCGCGCGCCGCTTTGGCGATGCCGAGGGGGATGGAGATGAGATAGATCAGCAAGGTGCTCCAGATGCCGAGCGACATGGAGACGGGTAGTTTCTGCAGCACCAGATCCCACACCGGCATATCCTGAAAGTAACTGGTGCCGAGTTCGAAGCGCGCATAATGCCCCAGCATGCGCAGAAACCGCGTCAGCGGCGGCTGGTCGAAACCGTAGAGCTTGTTGAGCTGCGCCACCAGTTCGGGATCCACCCCTTGGGCTCCGCGGTAAGCGCTGGTCGCATTTCCCGCCCCTCCTGCCATGCTCTGGGCAGCGGCCCCCATATCCGAACCGCCCGCCCCGCCCAGGCGCGCCGTCGCCCCCGCTTCCTGACCCTTCAGCCGCGCCAGCGTCTGCTCCACCGGCCCGCCGGGGGCCGCCTGCACCACCAGAAAATTCAACAACAAAATCCCCAGCAACGTGGGGATCATCAGGAGGAGACGTTTGAGGATGTAGGCGGCCATCGATATTCTCCAAAGCCTGGCGTATCTGCAATCCCTGCATACCACATCTTGTATCAGGATCGGCAAAATAATCTGCAATAATTGCAGATCACCACAAGATTTTGCATTTTGATTGAAATGGATATATCATTCCTAAGATCAGCAAAATATCCCGGTATTACAATCAAAGGCATCCCATATCATGGTTCATTTTCTACCCGTTTCCATGGAGCCCATGCTGCCGGACGATCATCGGGAACTGACCAATCTGGCCTGTCATGTAATGGAAGCTTCGGCCAAACTGCGCGGCTCCGTGCAACACGAAACCTTGTTGCATACGATAGCCGATCTCGTGCGCTCGATGAATTGTTATTACAGCAACCTGATCGAAGGCCACCATACCCACCCGACCGACATCAACCGCGCGCTCAAGCAGGATTTCTCGAGTAATGCGGAGCAGCGCAACCTGCAGGAAGAAGCACTCGCGCATATCGAAGTGCAGCGGATATTGGACGAACGCGCACTGCCCGACGACCTGCTCAGCGAACGGTCGATCCGCTGGATTCACCGCGCCTTCTGCGAACGATTGCCGGACGAACTGCTCTGGGTCGAAAACCCCGATACGGGCGCGCGCCTTCGCGTGGTGCCGGGGGAAATGCGGGAAGGCGACGTGCAGGTGGGCCGCCATATCGCGCCGGAGATCGCGCATTTGAAGCATCATCTGCAGCGCTTCGAGGCCGCCTACCGGCCCGAGCACCTTTCCCGCCCGCAGCAAGTGATCGCCACGGCCTGCCTGCATCACCGCCTGTTATGGATTCACCCGTTTTACGACGGCAATGGCCGGGTGGCGCGGCTGCTGACGCATGCCTATCTGCGCCGGATCGGGGTGGGTAACCCGCTTTGGTCCGCCGCGCGGGGCCTGGCGCGGGCGAAAGACGAATATAAGCGCCACCTCATGCGCGCCGATCTTCCCCGGCAGGGAGACCGAGACGGACGTGGCAATCTCACGCAAAGCGGACTGGCCGATTTTACGCGGTTCTTTCTCGAAATCTGCCTCGATCAAATTCGCTTCATGGAGGAATTGCTGGAGCCGAAAACCCTCACCGCGCGCGTGCGCCAGTATGCTTTGCGCCAAATCGAGGCGGGCCGACTGCCACGGGAGAGCGACAAGCTGCTGGAACGGGCGGTGCTGGAAGGCGCCATCGAACGCGGTCGTGCAGGCGACATCACCGGCTATGGCCCCCGTCAGGCCAGCACCGTGCTCAACGCGTTGGTCGAAAAAGGCCTACTGATTTCCGACACCCCCAAAGGCGCTGTGCGCCTGAATGTGCCGCCGGAGGTCCTGGAATCCTGGTTCCCCCAACTCTACCCTTCCAGCATGCGCCCGACGGGGATGCAGAAAGGTTAGAGACCTACTCCGTCCCCGCCGCATACGCTTCGCCCGCCAGATTATCGAACTCGTAAATGGCGTCGTCCAGGGCGGTGTTGGGTTCGAGTTCGAGCAGGGGGTGGATGATGCCGTCGCTCATCTCATACACCCAGCCATGCAGGTTGGGGCGCTGGTGTTTGGCCCACATGCTTTGGATCAATGGCGTGCGGGCGAGGTTCATCAGCTGCTCGCGCACATTGTGCTCGACCAGGCGACGCACTTGGGCTTCCTCGTCCTCGATCGCGTCGATATCGCTTTTGTGCAGGCGGTAGACATCTTTGATCTGGCGCAGCCAATGATCGATGGTGCCGTAGGAGTGGCGGGTGAGCGCGGCTTTCACGCCGCCGCAGCCATAATGTCCGCACACCACCACATGCTTCACTTCCAGCACTTCCACCGCATATTGCAGCACGCTGAGCAGGTTGAGGTCGGTCGGCACCACCATGTTGGCGATGTTGCGGTGGATGAAGATCTCACCCGGCGGGGTCTGCGTCATCTCGGTGGGGGAAACGCGGCTGTCCGAACAGCCGATCCACAGGAAGTTGGGCTGCTGCCCTTCGGCGAGGCGCGTAAAGAAACCGGGGTCCATCTGCTTGGTTTCGGCGGCCCAGGCCTTGTTTTCGAGGAGCAGTTTTTCGTGGGTTCTCATACAGGCGTTACCGTACTGTTGTCGGGGATGTGCAGGAGCGGGGCGAAGCTGGTATCCAGCCCCGTTTTGATTTCGACGCGGATGTCTTTGTAGGGCGCGCCTTGCAGGAAGTCGTTCAAAATTTCCACATTGTCGCGATCCATATAGCCCACGCGGCTGAGATCGAGCAGCAGGCTGCATTGCGGCGGCACGCGGTTCAGCGTCTGCTTGAGATCGTACTTATGGATGAAGTACAGATCGCGCTTGAAGCGCACCAGCAGGTTGCGCCCGTCCGCGACCACAATGGCGACTTTGCGCACATTCTCGATCAGCAGAAACACGACGCCCACCGCCACGCCGATGCCGATGCCCTTCAGCAGATCAGTAAGCAGAATGGCCGCGATGGTGACGACGAAAGGTACGAAATAGCTCATGCCTTTCTGGTATTTCTGGATGTAGAGGCTGGGTTTGGTGAGCTTGTAGCCAACCCCGATCAGGATCGCGGCCAAGGCCGCCAGCGGAATCTGGTTGAGCAGATGGGGGATGGCGAGCACGCTCAGCAGCAGCAGCAGGCCGTGGACGATGGTGGCGGTGCGGGTGCGCCCGCCGGAGATGGCATTCGCCGAGGAGCGCACGATGACCGAGGTGACCGGCAAGCCCCCGAGCAGGCCGCTGACCATGTTGCCCGCGCCCTGCGCCACCAATTCCCGGTTGGTCGGGGTGATGCGCTTGAAGGGATCGAGCTTGTCGATCGCCTCGATACTCAGCAATGTTTCCACGCTGGCCACCAGCGCGATGGTAACGGCGGTGCTCCACACGGCATGGTTCTGGATCATCCCGAAATCAGGGAAGCGAAACTGCCCGAGGAACGCGCCCAGCGAATCCGCCGCCGGCACCGCCACCATATGCTGCGGCTCCACCGCCAGTTCCGGCAGGAAATGCAGAAAAAACAGGTTGGAAAAGACGCCCATCAGCACCACCACCAGCGGGCCGGGAATCTGGCGCAACCATCCCGGCAGGCGCGGGCGCAGCCAGTCCCAGCCGAACAGGATCAGCAATCCGAGGCTGGAGATCAGTACTGCGCCGGGGGTGAGATGATCGAGCAGATGCCAGATGCGCGAGAACGTGTTCTCGCCACCCATCTCGCCGAAGGCCTCGTCGCCCTCGAAGCTCGCATCCCAACCCACCGCATGCGGCAGTTGCTTGAGAATGAGAATGAGGCCGATGGCGGCCAGCATGCCTTTGATGACCGCGCTGGGAATGAAATCCCCAATGACGCCCGCGCGCGCCGCGCCCAGGCCAATCTGCAGGATGCCCGCGAGAAATACCGCCAGCAGAAACGCCTCGAAGCTGGGCAGCGTATGCATGGCCGTGAAGACGATGGTGGTCAATCCTGCCGCAGGCCCGCTGACGCTGAGCGGCGATTTGCTGAGGAACCCGATGACGATGCCGCCCACCACGCCTGCGGTCAACCCCGAAAAAAGCGGCGCGCCGGAGGCCAGCGCCACGCCCAGGCATAAGGGTAAGGCGACCAGAAACACGACCAGAGCGGCGGGCAGATCGTATTTCACATTGGCGAAAGGAGAGAGGTTCGGGCGTGTCATGCATTTCTCGCATCGGGGGATAAGCGAGCGGAATCTAGCCACGTTTGGAGTGCAGAGCCAGCCAATTCTCAATTATTTGCAATGTTTGGTGCATCTGCTTCCAGTTGAGCATCTTACAATGCTCTTGCCCGTGTTTGGGGCAAGTCTTGCCCCGGCGCAAAAAGCATGGCGCGAAACATATGGCGCCTTGGATGCGGGCTTGTTAGTGGATGCATGCCGAATCGTCCCATCCCGTCATGCAGGATCCGTTTTGTCCCCACGCCGCGATATTCCTCCGCGCCGCGATATTCAAGGGCTTCGCGCCTATGCGGTGTTGGCCGTGCTGCTGTTTCATTTCGGCGTGCCGGGTTTCACGGGCGGTTTCGAGGGAGTGGACGTTTTCTTCGTCATCTCCGGCTTTCTGATGACGGGGATCGTCACCCGCGGTTTGGCGGCGCAACGCTTTTCGTTGATGGATTTCTACCTTGCCCGCGGTCGCCGCATCCTTCCGGCGCTGGGCGTGGTGTGTCTGGCGTTGCTGGCATGGGGATGGTGCTGGCTGCCACCGACGGATTACCGCGTGCTGGCCAAGCACGAAAGCCTGGCGATGAGTTTTCTCTCCAACTTCGCTTTCATGAGCGAAAACGGTTATTTCGATGCGCCAAGCCACGGCAATTGGCTGCTGCATACCTGGTCGCTCTCGGTCGAGTGGCAGTTTTACCTGCTGTATCCGCTGCTGCTGGCGCTTCTGGCACGCCGATGCATGCCTGAGGGGCGTGGATTCAAGCATGCCGTCCTGCTGGCGGCCCTGCTGTCTTTCGCGGCAGCATGGTGGCTGGGGGCGCATGCACCGACCAAGGCCTTCTATCTGCTACCCACCCGCGCCTGGGAATTGCTGGCCGGCGGTTTGGTCTGTCTGCATGCGCCCGTATGGAGGCCCGCTCAGGCGCGCGGGGCCGAAATAGCTGGGCTGGCGCTGATCCTGTTCGCGGTTTTCTTCTTCGATGCAGGCCTGGCCTGGCCGGGCTATGGCGCGCTGGTTCCCGTGCTCGGCGCGGCCCTGGTGCTCGTCGCCGCGCGGCAGGGAAGCCCACTCACCGGCCATCGCGCGGCTGTGGCGCTCGGAAACGCTTCCTATTCCATTTACCTCTGGCACTGGCCGCTGGTCGTTGGGCTGGGGTATTTCGACCGCCAGAGTCCGGCATGGACCCTGGGCGGGATCCTCGCCGCATTGATGTTGGGCGCGCTTTCCTATCGCGGCATCGAACTGCCCGCACGGACATGGATGCGCCGCTCGCGTGTCGCCCCATGGGGCTTGTGCGCCTGCACCGCCATGCTCATCGCCCTGGGGGCGGGGCTTTATGCCGCCCAGGGCGTGCCCGGCCATGTACCGCCCGAAGTGCGGCGGCTGGATGCCGCGGCGCGCGACCGCCTGCCCCCCTTCCCCACCCCCTGCGGGTTCGACAAACGCGCCGATACGCTTCTTCCCTGCCGCTTGGGTGGGGATGCGCCCGTGCGCTGGGCCGTGTGGGGCGACAGCCATGCCCAGGCCCTGGTCAGCGCCATTCGGCAAGGCACCGGCGCAAGCGTGCTGCTGTACCAGGAAAGCGATTGCCCGAGCCTGCTGGACGCGGCCTACGCTCAGGCGACCGGATCCCCCGCCTGCGCCGCCTTCAACCGCGAGGCCTGGAAGCAGATCCGCGCGCTGCCGCCCGAAGTGGGCGTTATCCTCGTCAACCGCCATTCCATGTACATCCACGGCCAGAACGAGAATCCGCGCAAGCCGCCATCCGCATTGAGCCGGTGGTTCGGCCCGGCCGAAAGCTACGATGCGCCTGGCCGCTTCGAAGCGGGGATGACCGAAACCCTCTGCGCCCTGGCACAATCCCGCCCGACCTACGCCCTGCTGCCAGTGCCCGAAATGGGCCGCAACGTGCCCAAAACCATGGCCCGGCAGGCCATGATCGGCACACCGCTGGAAGACGTCACCCTGCCGCTGGCGGAGTACCGCGCCCGCAACGCCGTGGCCATCGCCGGCCTGCGCCATGCCGCCGCCCGCTGCGGCGCCCATCTCCTCGACCCCGTGCCCTATCTGTGCGACGACGCCTTCTGCCATGGCGCAAAAGACGGCGCGCCTTTGTATTTCGACGACGACCACTTAAGCGAATCCGGCAACAAACGCCTGCTCCCGCTCTTCAAGGCCCTCAAGCGATGGCCGTTTTACTGCAAGCAAAAGCCCAAAGCCCGTTGATGCTACCTTTTCGCTTAGTGAGCAGCAGGGGGGGGCACATGGCATCCTTTGTTTGGCCCAATGAGGCAGTGGTCACGAAAACGTAACGCAACTGGGCTAGCAGCATGCATTGATCCAGAATCATCCTCTGAGAAAGAAGGCTATGTCACGAGAAGCATTGCACATCGATCGGCCCCGTGAACCGATTGCAGCGAACATTGCCGATTTTAAAAGGCACTTGGCCGACCTTGAAAAAGTATCGGCTGGCCGCGGCACTTCGCTGCATCAGCTTGCCTCCTCATACGGTATAAGTCCGCCTCGCCTTAATTCTCCAGAGGTCATTTGGTCGCGAAAGAAGTTTTTCAGCTATCTAGCAGAGTTGGAGATAGCGGATCTCGATGCGCTTCGCGACGAAGTTGAAACCGGCATCCATCCAATCCATTACCAGGATTTTAGAGAGGCCCTCAAGCGATCCGCCACGTCGTGCTATGCCGGCGCTTTAAGCGAGGCGATGCATATTTCTTCAGCGATATATAACGGAATGCTTACCGGACAATAACTACCCAATGCCAAACAACGTCAGGCAGCCGCGGAGTATCTCGGCTTCTCAAATCCGACGGCGATGATCGTAGGGATGGATCAATTCCAATCGCATGGGACCAAAGTCCAGCCTATGAAGCCGCAGGTAAACCCGACCTTCACGGACGGAGAAAATAGCCACCGCAATCTTCAAGCCGTTATGCTCAATCGCGGGAGCGATCTAACCAAACTGGCGCCAAGTATTGGGCGAGCTGTAAATTTCTTTAACAACCACACTGTGGTTCATCGGGACAAGCCTTTTCAAGAGATGCTGCACTTCTTAGGCTTGCCAAACAATGAGGCTTTGGCAGCGGAAGCAATGTCTGGCAAAGCACCGGTGCATTATGAACGGCTGATCAATGCCCTTAACCGAAACATCGACTGGAAGAAAAAAGCAGTGCTTTGCGAAAAGTTGCAGATTACACCACCGCATATGGTGCGAATGATGAAGCAGCAGATTCTGCCTTCCATGGAACAGTGCCAAATTATGGTCGAAGCTCTGGGGTTCAAGGATTTGGCATCCTTCGCTGCCGCTAAGCCACCGGAACCGACCTTCACGCGCTGGTCTCGTTAAAAAGACATCATTCCCCCACCGCCAGTTCCGCCGCCTTTACCCGCTTGCTCGGGTCGCGTTGGGCGGCGAGTTGTTCGCCCAAGCGGCGCAGGGGCCGGGTGCAATCGTCGCGGGGGATGACGGCTTCGATGAAGATGAGGTCGTCGGTCGCCATCGCGTGTTGCAGGGCCTGCTCCATACCGCCTTTGGTATCCACGCGCACGGATTGGCCGTAGCGCAGCAGTTCGGTGATCTTGGTGTAATCCCAGCGGTGGATCTCGTTGAAGGGGCCGTCGAGAATGTGGCGCTGGGTGCCGTAGCCGTCATTGTTGAGCAGGATGATGACGGGCTTCATGCCAAGCTTTGCCATGGTGGACATCTCGATGCCGGTCATCTGGAAGGCGCCGTCTCCGATGATGGCGATGGCGCGGCGGTCGGGGTTGGCGGCCATCGCGCCGATGGCGGCGGGGGTGGCGAAACCCATCGAGAGATAATAGGCGTCCGAGAGGAAATTGTTGCTTTTGCCGGTGCGCAGGCCGATCGCGCCCAGCAGCGCGTCTCCCGTATCGCAGATCAGCGTGCTGTCCTCGCCCATATTCAGCTGCAGCAGCCGGAAGACGGTATCCGCATCCAGCGCCTCCAGGCGTTCGGCTTCGGTCAGCGGCAGGGTTTCGACGATGGGGTTGGGATTGGTGAATTCCGCCCGCCGTTCGATGGGGGCGGAAACCAGACCATGCATGAATTCGCCGAATTCGATCTGCTCATACGAATGCAGCCCGATGCGGGTTTTCTCGGTATTGGCGAGCAGGCATTGCTTGCGATCGAGCTTGGTGGAATTCATGCCCAGAAACACATCCGAAATGAACGCCCCGAGCAGGATCAGGCAATCCGAACCCTCGATGTAATCCTGCACCTTCTCCTCCGAGAACCCGCCGGAAGTGACGCCGATATACATCGGATGCGATTCGCGGATGATGCTTTTGGAAAGCAAAGTGGCGGCGATGGGGATGTTTTTCTCGGTGGCGAGTCGCAGGGCCAGATCGGTCAAGCCGTGGCGGTGCAGTTCGATATCCGCGATGATGACGGGGCGTTCGGCGCGGTTGATGAATTCCGCCGCTTCGCGCAGCGCCGCTTCCAGCAATTCCGGGTCGCTCGTCGGGGCGGGGCTGGTGCGGCGTTCCGGCAGGCGGATGGGCATATCCACCACGTCGTAGGGGATTTCCAGATAGCCCGGGCGGCACTGGCTGAGCACTGCTTCTACCACGCGGATGATCTCGCCCGCCGCCGTTTCGGGGTCGGAGAGCACGGCGTTCGCGCAGGTCACTTCCTCGAAGATCCGGCGCTGCGTGTCGAAGGTGCGGACCTTGTGGTGGATCAGCCCGTCATTGGTGCGGTCCGAGGGCGAAGGCCCGCCGGAGATGACCAGTAGGGGAGATTTCTCGGCATAGGCGCAGGCCACCGAATTGAGCATGTTCAGCCCGCCCACGCAATAGGTCACCGCCGCCACCCCAAGCCGCCCGGAAGCGCGGGCATAGCCGTCTGCCGCGAAGCCGACGCTGGGTTCGTGCGTCATGGTGATGAGTTCGAGCCTGGACTGGTTCAGCCACCGAAAGGTCGGCAACGCGAAATCCCCCGGAATCCCAAACGCATGCCGCGCGCCTTTTTCATAGAGATAATCGAACAGGAAGGAACCGACGGTGGTGGACATGCTGCGCCTCGCAGGGTGAGAAGATGGTTATCATAGGTCACTCGACGGGGCGGGCGCAATGGCCCCCACAATCATCTCGTTGACACATCCATCCTGTAAAAGAGCGCCGTTTGATCGAGAAACCGAGGACATCCATGCCGCATTCTCCCGAAGCTGAGGCGCTGCGCCAGCAACTGCATGCGTCGTTATCCCCGCAGGCGGCGGAGATGCTGGAATCTATTCTGAATGCGGACCGGGACTGGGTGGATGCGGTAGACCATTGGCACAGCGAAGGTCTGGCGCAGCAAAGCGGCCAGGAATTGCAGCAGGCTCACATGGATGGAAAATTGAGCCTGTTCTATCCGCTCGAGAAATTGCATGCGGCGGTGGGCGAGGTCGCGCAGAAACTGCAGCGTCCCGCCCCGACGCTGGACGAAATGCTCGGTGCCCGTCCGGAGCAGCTGCGGAAGGCCATGGATCTATGCGCGGTGCGCGATACGGGGCACGCCTACCGGAGCCTGGTCAACCGGATCTGCATCAGCATTCTGGAAACCGGAGTCTGATTTCCCGTTAGTGCGATTGGGCGGAATCAGGGGCTACTCCGCGATGCGGGCGGCAATCTGAGGGAACATGTCTTCCAACGCTTCCTCATCCCACGGCTCGCCCTGCAGCGGCACCGGCGGGCGGGGTCGAACCGGCATGTCTTGACCAAACTTTTCTTCGTAAGCACGCACCACCATCAGCCGTAGCATATCCGCTTCGCATTCACCGGGAGTGATGACGGCGGCAAGGCTGTCGGGGTTGCGCAACGCGGCGCGGTAGACGCTTTCGCCCTGGGCGATCAACCAGTCCCGGAAATAATCGAATCCATCATCCGAGCAGCCATCGTTGATCAGATAAGCCGCAGCCCACAAATCCTGACGGTAGGCCGCGTCCAGTGCATCATAATAATGGGTTTCAAACGCCTGCATGTCGGACGATTCGAGCTGCAGCAGCGAGGATTTCAACGCTGAGCATTGGCGATCGATTTCTTCATCGACTTCCAGGCGGGCTTTTTCAATGATATGCCAGAAATCCTCAACGCGCATGTTTCTTACCCCTAAGCAGTTGAAAGGCAAGCATGTCACAGGCGAAATGCTGGGTCAAGCGTGGCTCAAAGCCAGCTTATCCTGCTTCTTCATGAACCCGATGATGACCGGCACGATCTGTTCGCGGAAGCGGCGGCCGTTGAAGAGGCCGTAATGGCCGACGCCTTCCTGAAGGTGGTGCTTTTTCTGTTCCGCGCTCAGGCCGGTGCAGAGCTTGTGGGCGGCGTAAGTCTGGCCCACGCCGGAGATGTCGTCCTTCTCGCCTTCCAGCGTCAGCAGCCCGGTGCGGGTGATGGCCGAAGGGTCGACGCGCATGCCGCGCCACATCATCTCGCCCTTCGGCAAGGCATTGCGCTGGAAGACGGTTTCGATGGTCTGCAAATAGAATTCGGCGGGGATGTCCATCACCGAGAGATATTCGTTGTAGAATTTCTTATGCACATTCACCTCGTCGCCGTCTCCCTGCACCAGATGGCGGAAGAGGTCGATATGCGCGCCGATATGGCGTTCGAGATTCAGCGTCATGAAGCCGGTGAGCTGCAGGAAGCCGGGATAGACGCGGCGCATGAAACCGGGATAATTGGCGGGTACGCGGGTGATGACGTTCTGCTCGAACCAGCTCATCGGATGTTCGCTGGCCGTGCGATTCACCTCGGTGGGCGCTTCGCGCGTATCGATCGGGCCGCCGATCAGCGTCATCGAACGCGGGGCCGAGGGGTCAAGGTTCGCGGCCATGATGGAGACGGCGGCTAGCACCGGCGGCGCGGGCTGGCACACGGCCATCACATGCACCTCCGGACCCTGCAGGCGAATCCAGTCGATGACGTATTGGATGTAATCGTCCAGATCGAATTTGCCTGCCATCGCGGGAATGCCGCGTGCGTCCGACCAGTCGGTGATCGTCACGTCGGCAAAGGGCAGCAGGCCTTCCACCGTGCCGCGCAGCAGCGTGGCATAATGCCCCGACATCGGCGCGACGATGAGTAGGCGCGGTTGATGCGCACGGATGCCTTCCTTGCGGAAGTGCAGCAGGCGACCGAAGGGACGCTCATCCAGCATGTCTTCGACAATCTCGTAAGTTTTCCCATCCACCTCGGCGCTCACCAGGCCGAATTCGGGTTTGGCGTAGCGCTTGGTCATGCGCTCCACCAATTCACTCGCCGCCGCCACCCCGCGCCCGATGGGCGTATAGGAAAGCGGGTTCATCGGGCTGTGAAAGGAAATTTTGCTTAATTTAGCGGCATAACTGATTGGCGCCATGGCGGCGTGTTGCAGCTCATGCATATGATAGAGCGCCGTATTCTCCCATAAGGGGAGGCGAAAAAAGCTGTTGGGAATGGCGGAAGTCGCGTCCATGCTGACGGATCCTTGCGGTCTGGGAGGATATATTGCGGTGCAATGTAACACAGAGCATGTTGCGCCGCAACAAGCGCGGAATCGGAAATGTGGGCTTAAAAGTAAAAACCTTGTTGGGTGTCACAATCTGCTGCTAGGGATGTTTTATGCCGTTCCATCCCCTCCCTGATTTGCTGCTGGCCCTGCTTTTTGCCCTGTTGCTGGCAATGGGAATGGATTTTCTGTCGCGTTTGGCCGCGCCATTCCTGCGTGTATGGGCCGCCCCCGGCGTCTGGATAGCCCGCATGATCGGGTGGTTGCGCGACAAATTGAACCGCGCGCACCGGGCCGAATCCGTCTTGCGCATGCGCGGCGCGGTGCTGACGTTGTTTCTACTCATCGTTGCCCTGTCCGCCGGTTATGCGCTGACGTGGATCGGCGGCTGCGTGCGTGGCGGTATTTTTCTCGAAATCCTCGTTTTGGCGCGACTATTCTCGGCTGCGCCCGTGCTCGCTTCTTCCCGTACCTTGCGCCGTTTGGTTCTGCAGGAATCCACGGCAGGGGCTGCCGAGCGTGTGGCAAATGTCTTGCGCCGTGACGCGCTGGTGGGCGATACACCCGCTTTGGTGCGCGCCATGATCGAAGCTTTGGCCGAAACGGTAAATGCCAATCTTCTCGCCCCCCTGCTGGCCTATGCCATTGCCGGGTTGCCGGGTGCTCTGGCGGTACGTTTGTTCGCATTGCAGGCCGTGCGTTGGCGGGCCGCCAGCGAGCCTGCGGGTTTTGCCGATTCGGCGCGCAACGTATGGAGTGGATTGGCGCGTCTTCCCACCCTGCTGGGTGGGCCATGCATCGTGCTGGCGGCGGCTTTGCTGCCGGAAGCACGGGGCTTCGCCGCGGGGGGCCAATGGATACGCCACGCTTTGCGATCCGAATTGATTCTGGCCACTTTCGGTGCCGCGTTGGCGACCAGTCTCGGCGGCCCGCGGCGACACAATCCCGCCAATCCCTGGTGGGGTGGCCCAAGTGCCCGCCCCACCGCCCATCATCTGCGTGTGGCGGCGCGGCTGGTATGGCTCACGCGCGGCCTGGTGCTGGTGGCGTTGGCGCTGGTGTGGAATTTCAGCTGGAAAAACTGATTCGGCTCGCTTTTCTCACCCCGTCCATTTCCCAAACAGAATGCCATGCGAGCGAATGCGCAGACAATGGACCATATGACCAGCGCCTGAATTTTGGCGTTCGCTATATTGCAGAATCATTACAGTCATGTGTGAATTCAATGAATTAAAACAAGAATTCCCATATTACGGTGATCTTCATTTGTGCCAATATCCTTAAATAAAGTAAATCTCAATTACCAGATCACTGGTACAAAAAACGTACTTAAAAATAATATTGGAGCACAACCCATGAAAACCTCTTTCAAAATCGCCCTGTCTGCCCTCGCCTTTTCCACCATACTCAGCGGCAGTGCCCTGGCGGATAATGCCGGCGACCCTTTAAGCGATGCTTCGAATGACTGGACGCCTGTAAAACCGGAGCGCTTCGTCAATGGCCTGCTGCACAACAAGAACTCCGGGTTTTCGGATGGCACCGCCACCGTCGCGGCCCATGGCAGCAAGAACGTGGTCCATATTGAACAAGTGGGCCAAAACACCAGCAACAATGCCACCGTGCTGATCGGCAATTCCAAGCCAGGCCGCTTGTTCTTCGATAACTCGGCGGTGGCTGCACCGGCATTCCACACCGGCCCATCCGACAACAACACGGTCAACGTTACCCAGGCGGGTACCAACCAAGGCGCGCTGATCAATCTGAAGGGCGACAGAAACGTGGTCACCACCCATCAAAAGGGCAGCGACAACAGCGCCGTCGTACAACTGGGCAATAGCGGGAATCATGCCACCATCAATCAGGAGGGCTCCAATAACATGGGCAGCGTTCAGATGAGCCAAGGCACCATCGATGCGACGATTGAACAAGCCGGCACGGGTAACATGGCGGCCATCATCGGCGGGGAAGGCATCAACGGCTTGGATGCAGGCGCTTCCGAGATGAGCAAGGTCCTGATCGATCAAAAATTGGCCAATAATTCCCTGGCGATGGTCAATCTCGGCGATGTGAACAAGCCCATGGGCGGCAACAACAACGTAAGCATCACGCAGGCGGGCACCGCCGCTGCCAACGTGGCGGCAGCCGGGGTCGGCAATACGATCACCGTCACCCAGGGCCATTAGCATCGGCTTCTCCGGGCAGTGGGAAGTTCCCACCGCCCGGAGAAGATTCTTCGTATTCGCGTATCGAGTTTTCTGGAGGTGGCCTATGCGTCGCAACCATGCGTTTTTCTGCGCTGCCATGCTTACATTCGGCCCCTTCGCGGCCCAGGCCAACGATGTATTGCTCTCCGCAACCGGCAATAACAATCGCCTTCCCGTGACCCAGAAGGGCATCGAAAACAGCCTGCGCCTGCATTTGCAGGGGAATGACTACCAGTTTCCCCTGACCCAGAACGGAAACCGCAACGCAGCCGTCATTGCGCTTTCGGGTATCGGGCACAGTACGGGGCTGATGCAAAACGGCTCGAACAATCTCGTCAATGCCACGATCCAAGGCACAGACCATGTCATGACGCTAGATCAATATGGCGACACAAACCGGGCCGACATGCTTGCCAGTGGAAGTCGTCAGGAGGCGCCGCTTCGCCAAACCGGGTCCAATCTTACCGCCCGCGTCGAGTTGAGCGGAGCAGGAAACCGTGCGCCGGTGAACCAGACGGGTTCAGGGAACGCGCTGACGATGACGGCCCAAGGGACGCGCAACGATCTCAATGCGCGCCAGGACGGATCGGGCCACAGTCTGGAATTAAGTGCGGTCGGCATTGGGAACGGTGCCGATGTGCATCAATCCGGCGTCGGCAATCATACCACACTCGAAATGCGCGGAAATGACAATGCATTGTCGCTTCGGCAACAAGGCAGCGGCAACAACGCAGAGCTCCTGGCATATGGCAACGGAAATCGGCTCACTGCCTCTCAGGCGGGAAACAGCAATCGTTTGAGCGGGCGTGTGTATGGCTCGGGAAACAACTTGGGGATGAACCAGAGCGGCGAAAAAAATTATCTGGAAACTGAGATTCGAGGGGATGGCAACGGCCTGGATATGGGCCAAAGCGGGGACGCCAATACCTTGGCATTGTTGGTTACGGGAAGCGGTAATCACGTACAATATCGCCAGGAGGGTGATCACTTAAGCGGCCCGACCCCGTTGGTCACCGTGAGTGGTAACGGACAGAATTTGCAGATCACCCAAACAAAGCTCGCGACCAAAAGCTAGCCCAAAAGCAATCCATGGGCCGATTCAGATACATGCCCGCTTACGCCGGCTTGAATCCGATCCATAGAAAACGAAAGCCCCGCTCTGGTGGGGCTTTTTAGCGAAAAAAGCGTAAACACGCCTCCGCCCTTTTTGTTACGGTGTTGTTAATTATTTACGTCGAAATGATGAAATAAAAGAGAATATTCTATATTACAGCCATCTTCATTTGACTCCAACCCACAAGAATAGTAAATATTTGTTTACCAGACCACTGGTTCAAAAATCAAAAAACCTTGGAGAGTAAGACAATGAAAAATATCCGCATGGCACTATTGACCACTTCCCTCACCGTATTGCTCGCCGCCACCGGCGCCCTGGCCGACGACGTTAATATCACAATTGGCGATCAGGCCCACGATTCCACCGTCGATCACAAGATCGTGGGTAAGGATAACAGTCTGCAGGTCGATCTGGGATCGTCTCTCGCTACCCGGAATACGAAATTGTATGTTCAACAAGTCGGCGAACGCAACGCGCTGGGCGCGAATATCCAGGGTAGTAATGGTGATTACAGCTTTACTCAAGGCGGCACGGGCAACACCGCCAGCCTGCATAGCTACGGCGACGGCAACTTCGTTCGCGGTGGCCAGAAAGGGACCAACAACGACGCGTTGATCAACCAGACAGGGACCAACAGCACCATCCATGGCATGCTCAATGCCAATCCGGAAGCCTCCGACGGTGGAAACGAATTCCAAAACGGCCAAAACAATAAGTTGAATGTCGATCAGCAAGGCAGCAATCAATATCTGGCCGTGGGACAAGAGGGCAGCAGCAACTCTCTGGAGACGACGCAACTCAAAAACAACACATTGATCGCCGCCGCGCAGACCGGGAATTACAACCATGCCGAGCTCCGCAACGAAAACGACCGGGGCGAGCGTTGGGAAGGGCTAACGGTGTCGCAAAAAGGCGACCGCAACTTCACCCGGGCCACCTTGGGCAGGGGCACGGGGACCGATGCCCGCATTTCCCAGGTAGGCGACATGCATGTCGCCACGCTAGATACTGTCGGTTCCTACAACCGCCTGGTCATCGATCAAAGCGGGGAAGCGGCCACGGCGAATCTCAGCGTTTACGGCGACCGCAACACGGCCAAGCTGACGCAAAGCGGTGAAGGTGGCGGCAAAGTGATCAATGCCAATATCGGCGGCAAGGGCGATGGCTGCATGGCCTGCACAGGTACAATCAGTTCCAACGAAAATATGCTGCTTGTTACCCAGAACAACGTCAGCAACCAAACCGTCAATGCGGGCATTGTGGGCAGCGCAAACAATTTGGACGTCAATCTCTCCGGCTCCAACATGTCGGCCACCTACAAAATGGCTGGTACGGGCAACAGCATCACTGCCCGCTAAACGCCTTGGGAGGCGCTCCCACCGGAGCGCTTCCCACCGATGCGCGACCCGACATACGAAAATATTCGGGTCAGACACACCAACGCCATTGTACCGATATAGGGCCATGCCGCAACGCCGCGCCGCCGGTGCTTCATGCTAGACCCGCCTTCATCCCTTCGACTGGCCAAACCGATGAAAAAAATATTGTTCGTACTGCTCGCACTTCCCACCGCTGCCTGGGCGGAATCCCAAGAGGTGCGATTAACGGGAAACGACAACCATGCCGAGCTGCATGCCGCGGGCGTTGCGCAGGCAGAATTGCAAGGCGCGGGAAACCGCGTATGGCTCGCTCAATCCGGCAACGGCCACGCGCTTACCCTTACGCTGCATGGTTTCGGCAATGATTTGAACGCGCGGCAGGACGGCTGGGGAAACAGTCTGGAAATGACCGCGGCAGGCATCGGCAATCATGCCGAAGTCGAGCAATCGGGCAGCGGCAATCATGCGACGCTCGAGGCCCAAGGCAACGGAAACGTTCTCCAGGTACGGCAGCACGGCGCAGGCAACAGCGCGGAATTGCGGGCTTACGGCGACAGCAACTTTTTATTGGCCGCGCAGGCGGGCAACGGCAACCGCATCCGCGGCACGCTGCATGGTTCCGACAACAATGTACAGATGCGGCAGAATGGCGCGGGCAATAATCTAAGCGCGGAAACGCAAGGCAACGGAAACAATCTCGATCTAACGCAAAATGGCGATGCCAACGATTTGGCGCTGCTCGTCACCGGCAGTGGCAACAATGTTCGCTACAAGCAGGAAGGCAACGGCCTGACGGGCCTCGCGCCCACCGTCACCGTGACAGGCAACGGACAAAATCTGCAGGTCACGCAAACCAAGATCGGCGCAAAAATCTAAGCGGTTTCCGACATGCGCGCCCCGAACAGCGCACTGCCTACCCGCACATGCGTTGCCCCGAAGGCGATGGCGCGCTCGAAATCGCCGCTCATGCCCATACTGAGATGCGGCAGACCCAGAGCCCGCGCCCGTTCCCGCAGAAAAGCGAAATGCGGCGCCGGGGCCACGCCTTCCGGCGGGACGGCCATCAGGCCGATGATTTCCAATCCCGCATGCTCGCGGGCATGGCGCAGGAGCGCTTCCAGCGCGTGCGGCAGCACCCCTGATTTCTGTGGCTCTTCGCCGGTATTGACCTGAATCAAACAAGGCACGCGCCGGCCTTGCCTGGCCATCGCCTCGGCCAATGCGTCCGCCAGTTTGGGACGATCCAATGTTTCGATCACATCGAACAATCGCACTGCGGTTTCCGCCTTATTGCTTTGCAGCGGCCCGATCAGATGCAGGCCCACATTGGGATAGCGCTGTTTCAAACCTTGTGGCCCCCCCCATTTGGCTTCTGCTTCCTGCACCCGATTCTCGCCCGCCAAAGTAAGCCCCGCTTCCAGAAAAGCGGCGATGTCTTCGACAGCCTGACCTTTGCTGGCGCCGACCAGCAGCGGCCGGGTTGTGGATAACCGGGCGGCGTCTTGGGCAGCGGCCATGCGTGCCCGAAGACCGGAAAGAATATTTTGTGGGCTGTGCACCGGAGCGGAATTCCTCAACAATGTCTTAAATTCTGCGGGTGACGTAACGAGATAACAAGGACTTAGAAAAGTGCGCTGTGGCAAAGTCGCAACAAGGGGGGCAAAAGCAGGGGCCGAAAGCGGGCATTTATGCGGCTAAGGGTTGCGGGGGCCTGGGGGCCATTATACAGACGTCTCAGGTTTCGCAAAGCGGGATAAACGTGAAACGCGTTTTGCACCTGAACGGTCAAATCAGTATTAAACAATAAGGAAACTGGACTTATGAAAAACATCTTCCTGGGTACCTCGGCCCTGGTTGGCGTGGCCCTGCTCGCGGGCGCCGCTCTGGCTGAAGATCCGAAGGTAATGGTCGGTGGTGTCATCGACTTCCAAGCCGGTTACGGCAATGGCGATGCCATCGCAGGCAGCGAGCGCCGCATTGCGTTCCGCAACGACACCGAGATCAACATCTCGGTTGAAGGCAAGTCCGACCAAGGCCTCGGCTACGGTGCGGTTGTCGATCTCGAAGGCGACATCAACGGTGACGCCGACCGTCAAGGCACCAACGCTGCCCGTACCTACCTCTTCACCGATGGCTCGTTCGGCCGCGTTGAAATGGGTTCGGTCGAAGGCTCCGCGCAAACCATGCAAGTCGACGCCGCTACCATCGCTCGCGCGACCGGTGGCGTAAACGGTGACTGGGATCGATTCGCTTCCCAATCCGGCGCCCGCTTCATCAGCCGCGCCGCTCTGCCGAGCTACCAAGGCAACATCACCGACATCGGTGGTGATGACACGACGCAGAACGCCGCCAAGTTGAACTACTACTCCCCCCGTTTCTCCGGCTTCCAACTGGGTCTGAGCTATGCTCCGAACAGCGACAGCCGTGGCAACGCCGTCAACCGCGTTCGTTCGCTGAACAAGTTCGGCAACGTGATGGACGCTTCGGTTGGCTACGAAGGCCAATTCAACAACATCGGCCTGAAAGCTTCGGGCGCGTATGAGCGTGGCAACGGGAACGCCATCCAAGGCACCCAGACCTACGACGCATACAACCTCGGTGCCGTTGTTACCGCTTTCGGTATCAACTTTGCCGGTTCGTATGGTGATCTGGACAACGCCTACGGCGCTGGCACCAGCGCTGACTACTACACCTTGGGCGCCGCCTATGACTTCGGTCCCTTCGGTGCAAGCGTAACCTGGCTCGACAGCTCGTTCGACCTGCCGGGTGGCGCGAACAACAACTTCCACAACCTCGTAGGTGGCGTAGATTACGCACTGGCCCCCGGCCTGACCCCCTACGTCGAAGTGTCCTGGTTCAACGGCAAAGCCAACTTCACGGAAGCTGACAACAGCGGCGTGGTTGGTATCGTCGGTACCCAACTGGCCTTCTAGTCAGTTACGAACCAGACTTGCCTAAAGAGAAGGGTGGCGCTATAAAGCGCCACCCTTCTCTGCTTCGTTGAGCACGGCATTCAGCCGCATCGGACTGCGCTTTCGATGGGGGCGGCCCCCCGCCTCACGTACGGACGCACGCTCCGCTTCGGTTCTTGCCCGTTGCGACTGACTCCCGCACTCATCGAACCAGGGTCCCACAAGACTCATTGATTCTTTCGGAGCCGTGCATGTCGCTTCGCCTTTCCTTGGCCACTCTCTCGCTCATCGCTTTGACGGTTTCCGCTTGCGACAGCAAACCCGAGCAAGCTTTTCCCATGTCCGACAAAGACAAGCGCAGCGCGCCGCGTGGCAAGCTCACCGGCGAAGGCGGCGGATTTTCGCTGTTCGGGGGCGACAGCAGCAAAACCAAAGGCGGCGGGCTGATCGGCGTCAATGCCTTCCTGTGGCGCGCGACACTCGACACCCTCTCCTTCCTGCCGCTGACGGCAGCGGATCCTTTCGGCGGTACGGTGATCACCGATTGGTATGAAGACCCCAAAGCCCCCGGCGAGCGCTTCAAGGTGAACGCCCTGATCCTCGGCAGCGAATTGCGTGCGGACGGCATCAAGGTGAAAATCTTCAAGCAGGCCAAAGGTGCGAATGGTGCCTGGGCCGATCGTGCCGTGGCTCCCGGCCTGGAGCGCGACATGGAAGACGCCATCCTCACCCGCGCCCGCCAGCTCAAGGTGCAATCGAACGAAAGCAAATAAGGTCTTTCACATTCCGCACTGAATGCGGAATGCCGTTTCGGCGTTTCGTCAGCACTCCGCATCGGGTGCGGAGTGTGAAGTAAAGGTATTCCGAATGTCCGACCCCCGCCCCAGCCGCTATCCTTTCCGCGAGGCCGAAGCCAAATGGCAGAAGGCCTGGGCCGAGCGCGGCACCTTCACCGCCGAGATCGACCCCGCGCGCCCGAAATATTACGTGCTGGAAATGTTCCCCTACCCTTCGGGTAACATCCATATGGGCCATGTGCGGAACTATACGTTGGGCGATGTAGTGGCCCGCGCGCGCCGCGCCCAGGGTTATAACGTATTGCACCCGATCGGCTGGGACGCCTTCGGCCTGCCCGCCGAGAACGCCGCCATCCAGAACCACACCCACCCCGGCGCCTGGACCCGCAAAAACATCGCCAGCATGCGCGAACAGCTCAAAAGCATCGGGCTCTCCTACGACTGGAACCGCGAATTCGCGACCTGCGACGCGGATTATTATCGGCACGAACAGGCCTTCTTCCTCGACATGCTCGACAAAGGCCTGGCCTACCGCCGCGAAGCCTTCGTCAACTGGGACCCCATCGACCACACCGTGCTCGCCAACGAACAGGTGATCGACGGCCGCGGCTGGCGCAGCGGGGCGCTGGTCGAACGCCGCAAGCTTTCCCAATGGTCGCTGCGCATCACCGCCTATGCCGAAGAGCTGCTCGAAGCCCTCAAATCCCTGCCCGACTGGCCCGAAAAGGTCCGCACCATGCAGGAGCGCTGGATCGGCAAATCGACGGGCGCGACGATTCGTTTTGCACTCGATCAGTCGCAAGTCGCAAGTCGCAAGTCGCAAGGGGAATTGCCCAGAGAGATCGAAGTCTATACGACCCGGCCCGATACCATCTTCGGCATGAGCTTCCTCGCCATCGCCCCGCACCACCCGCTGGCCAAGTCCCTTGCGACTTGCGACTTGCGACTTGCGACTTTCATCGCCGAATGCGACCGCACGGGCACCTCGGAAGAAGCCATTGAAACCGCAGAAAAACGCGGCTACGATACCGGCCTGCGCGTCGCCCATCCTTTCGAACCGGGCCGCAGCCATCCCGTCTATGTCGCCAATTTCGTGCTGATGGAATATGGCAGCGGCGCGGTCTTCGGCTGCCCGGCGCATGACGTGCGCGATTTCGAATTCGCCACCAAATACGCCCTGCCCATCCTCCCCGTCATCGCCCCCGCCGCGGGACAGGACGACACCCTGCCCTGTACCGGCCCCGGCGCGCTCACCCATTCCGCCTTCCTCGACGGGATGAGCAGCGAAGAAGCCAAGCAGCGCGTAGTCGCCGAATTGCAATCGCGCGGCATGGGCGAAGGCAAGACCAACTACCGCCTGCGCGACTGGGGCATTTCCCGCCAGCGCTACTGGGGCTGCCCGATCCCCATCATCCATTGCGAAGGATGCGGCACCGTGCCCGTGCCCCGCGACCAATTGCCCGTCACCCTGCCGGAAGACGTGACTTTCGACAAACCCGGCAATCCGCTGGAGCACCACCCCACTTGGAAGCATGTTGATTGCCCCGGCTGCGGCGGCAAGGCCCTGCGCGAGACGGATACCTTCGACACCTTCTTCGAATCCAGCTGGTACTTCGCCCGCTTCTGCTCGCCCAACAGCGCACATGGTTTGGACAAGGAAGCCTGTGATTACTGGCTCCCGGTCGATCAATATATCGGCGGCGTCGAACATGCCGTGCTTCACCTGCTCTATGCCCGCTTCTTCACCCGCGCCTTGAACGCCACCGGGCATCTCAGCGTGAAGGAACCCTTCACCGGCCTCATGACCCAAGGCATGATCTGCCATGAAACGTATAAGGACTCGGATGGCCTATGGTCGTTTCCTGAAAATGTAACCACTTTTGATAGCGCAGAGGATTTGGAGTTTGAGAATATTTACTTTAGCGACCAAGGTAAAATTCTTTCAAAAAACGAATTACTGAGCATGCCTTGGCAATTGGGCTTGGAACACATCAATCCTGCAGACGGCAATTTGATCGCCCCCGATGCAAGCTATGAGGGAGCTGTAAAACAACGTTGGAAGGTTTCCCATAACGGCATCCCGATTGCCACCTTACCTGATAAAGACAAGCTCAATGTCGCCGATAGCCAAGGTAAAATTCATATAGACCGGCTTACGGGGCGCGTAGTTTGGGTTGGCCGCTCCGAGAAGATGAGCAAGTCGAAAAAGAATGTCGTCGATCCCACCCACATCATCGAATCCTACGGTGCGGATACCGCGCGCCTCTTCATGCTGTCCGATTCCCCGCCCGAGCGCGATCTGGAATGGACCGATGCGGGCATCGACGGCGCTTGGCGCTATCTGAATCGCCTCTGGCGTCTGGTGGTCGGCGATCTCGACGATCTGGCCGCCCACCACGGCCTGCAAGCTTTGCCCGCCGAGCTGCCGCCTGCGCTGCTTGAAATTCGCCGCGCCACCCACAAAACCATTCAGGGCGTCACCGAAGACATCGATGCTTTCCGTTTCAACAAAGCGGTCGCGCGTCTGCGCGAATTGACGAACGCCGTAGAGCCCCTTCTGAGCGCCGAGAGCGACGTGGCGCGAGCCATTCGTCACGAAGCGGTCGAAACGCTTGTACGGCTGCTTATGCCCTTCCTGCCGCATTTCGCCGAAGAGGCCTGGGAGGCGCTGGGCCATAGCGGCCTGATCGCGGATGCCGCCTGGCCGAAGCCCGATCCGGCCCTGCTGGTCGAAGACACCGCCACCATCGCCCTGCAGGTGAACGGCAAGCTGCGTGCGACCATCGAAGTGCCGGTCGGCCTGGCGCCGCCCGAACTGGAAGCCCAGGCCATGGCGGTGCCGAATGTGCTGCAACATCTGGAAGGGAAGACGATCCGCAAAGTGATCGTCATTCCCGGCAAGATCGTCAACATCGTGGCGGCCTAAACCATGCGCCGCGCTCTCGCTTTCCTTGCCCTGCTCTCTTTGCCCGCCTGCGGTTTTTCGCCGGTTTATGGCAAAAAGGAAGCGGGTTCGAACGAGCCGAATCTGCGGGCGGCCCTGGAGGCCACACAATTCGTGTCCGTGGAAAACAATCGTCCCGCCCAACTCGTCAGCATCGCCATCGAAGATGCCCTGCATCCGCAGGGAGCCTCCGGCGCAGCCAAGCAATACATCCTCCGCATCGAGTCGCCGACCATCGAGGAAGTGCCCGTCTCGGTGGAAACCAGCCAGTTCGTCGCGCGCACCAATCTTCGGGTGAATGTACGCATGCGTTTGTTCCGCGCGTCGGACAACCAGATGATCTTTACCGCATTGCTTCGCCGCATCAGCAGCTTCAACACTTCCACGACTTCGGATTTTTCCACCGTTGTCGCACGCGACGACGCCATCAAGCGCGGCGCCACGGCCATCGGGGCAGACATTGCGATGCGCGTACAGGCTTCTCTTTCCCGCGAGTTGGCCAAGCCCGCCACGCAAGGGGAAGCGCCGGTGGAAATCAAACCGTTTGAAGTGCCTGTCATTCCATCCGCCTTGAATCATTAGCCGTCGTCATGGGGCAGTCAGACACGATTTTCGCGCCTGCCACCGCTGCCGGTCGCGCCGGTGTGGCGGTTTTGCGCATCAGCGGGCCCGCCGCCGCCGCTGCGGCCGTCATGCTTGGCACTGCCTGCCCTGCCCCGCGTCACGCGCAATATTGCGCATTGCGTACAGGTAGCGATGGGGACATCATCGACCATGCCCTGCTTCTTTTCTTTGCAAAACCCCACAGTTTTACGGGAGAGGACGTATTGGAGATCCAGTGCCACGGCAGCCCTGCGGTCATGCGGGCCTTGATCGAACATCTCGGGGCGCAGCCCGGATTTCGTTTGGCCGAGGCAGGCGAGTTCACACGTCGCGCCTATCTCCAGGGAAAAATGGATTTAACCGCGGCCGAAGGGTTGGCCGATCTGATACAGGCCGAAACAGACGCTCAGCGGCGGCAGGCATTAAGGCAGCTCAGCGGCAGGCACCGTGTTTTATTCGAATCGCTGCGCCAGCGTGTGATGCATGTTCTGGCGCTGCTCGAAGCATGCATCGATTTTTCCGATGAAGACATTCCGACAGAATTGGCGGAGCAGGTCGCGCAGCAAACGCGGCAATTGCACGAGGAGATAACCCGATGCCTGAGCGATTGGCAGGCTGGCGAACGTGTTCGAGAAGGATGGCAGGTGGCCATTCTGGGGCTGCCCAATGCAGGCAAATCTTCATTATTGAACGCGCTATCCAAACGGGAAGCGGCCATCGTTTCTCCTCAGGCCGGCACCACGCGGGATGTTATTGAAGTCAGCCGTGTCATCCACGGGCATGCAATCACCTTTTTGGATACGGCAGGCCTGCGCGAGGCTCAGGATGACATTGAGGCAATAGGCGTTCAGCGGGCCGTGACCTGCGCGCGCCAGGCCGATCTCCATATCATGGTTTCGGTTGCAGGAGAGGCCACCGAGCCGACCATGGAGATGCTGGCGCGGCAACAACTCGATATCGATGCCGTGCCTACTTTGTGGGTGGCCAATAAGGAAGATCTTTTGCAAGACAAAAGCTCCATAGCCGAAAGGGTGGATGGCCAGCATACCATCTTCGCCAGCGCAAAACATGGCGAAGGAATCGAAGCCATAGAGCATTGGATCGCGCAACATATCGAGACGTGCATGGCGGGGGCGCACCCACCGCTTATCACTCGGATGCGTCACCGATCCGCCCTTTCGGAAGCGCGCCTTGAATTGGAATCGAGCCTGACACAACAGCACAATATTGAATTACAATGCGAGCATCTTCGCCGGGCAGGCAATGCGGTGGGGAGTATTACTGGATCCTTTACCTCGGATGATTTATTGGGAATGATCTTCAGCGAATTCTGCATCGGCAAATAATGCGGTTTCACGTGGAACGGAATATGAGCAAAAAAACAAGTTGGGATGTTATCGTCATTGGGGGAGGCCATGCCGGCTGCGAAGCCGCCTGTGCCGCGGCACGCATTGGCGCGAAGACGCTTCTCATTACCCATAAGATCGAAACTTTGGGTGAGATGTCGTGCAATCCGGCGTTCGGCGGTATCGCCAAAGGCACCTTGGTGCGTGAGATCGACGCTCTGGATGGTATCATGGCACGGGCCATAGATCAGGCGGGTATTCATTATCGGATTTTGAATGCCAGTCGTGGGCCCGCCGTTCACGGCCCACGTGCGCAAGCGGATCGTCAATTGTACCGTCGGGCCGTACAGCATATGCTATCCGATTATCCGAACCTGACCATGCAAGCAGGTGCCGTAACCGACCTAAAGATCAGCGACCGGGGCCACATAGAAGGGGTGTTTGTCGATACCCAATGGATTGCTGCCCAATCGGTGGTTTTAACCACGGGAACCTTTTTACGCGGTGTAATCCATGTCGGGCAGGACACGCATTCCGCCGGACGCCTCGGTGAGGCACCCGCATTGGGTATCTCGGACCGGTTGTTGGCCGCCAACATTACCTTGGGCCGCCTAAAGACCGGCACCCCCGCAAGATTGGATGGCCGATCCATTGCGTGGGAAGGGTTGGAGGCCCAATGGGGCGACGCGGTGCCACGCCCGATGAGTGTATTGACGGAGCAAGTACAAGTGCCGCAAGTGGCTTGCCATATAACCTATACCACGGCTGAAACGCACCGGATCATTCAAGACAATCTGCATCGCGCTCCCCTGTATAGCGGCCAGATCGAAGGCGTTGGACCGCGTTACTGCCCTTCGATCGAAGACAAAGTCGTGCGGTTTGCCGACAAAGCGAGACACCAGATTTTTCTTGAGCCGGAGGGCTTGGAAAGCTGCACCATTTATCCAAACGGAATATCGACTTCGTTACCGAAGGATGTGCAAGAAGCGTTGATCGCAACCATTCCAGGATTGGAAAAGGCAACCATTTTACAATATGGGTATGCGATTGAATATGACTATGTGGACCCACGTCAGTTGCACGCCACTTTGCAACTAAAAAATATTCCAGGCCTGTATTTGGCGGGCCAGATCAATGGAACGACTGGATATGAGGAAGCAGGCGCCCAAGGTCTTGTTGCCGGGGCCAATGCAGCGCTTTCTTCCGCATCCGCCGCTCCCTGGATCATGGATCGAGCCGATAGCTACATCGGGGTGATGATCGATGATTTGATTACATTCGGTGTGACAGAACCCTATCGCATGTTTACATCCCGTTCGGAATACCGGCTATCTTTACGCGCCGATAATGCCGACTTGCGCCTAACGCATCGTGGCATTGCCATTGGTTTGGTGGGAAGTCAAAGAAAGGCATTTCATGAAGCAAAGTCACAAGCTCTTAGCATTTCACGTGAAACGATGCTGAGTCACAAACTTACACCCCAATCCGCGGAAAACTATAATATTATTATTAATAAAGATGGTCAGTACCGTTCCGCGTTTCAATTACTGAATTGGCCCGGTGCGGGATGGGCCAAAGTGCTGGAGATATGGCCAGAACTGGCAGGTATACGATCCGATATCGTGGAGCAGCTATCGGTGGAGTCGTTGTATGATGGCTATATCGGCCGCCAGATGCAGGATATCCAACAGTTCAAATCTCAAGAATCAGCCATACTGCCCGTAGAAATATTCGATTCCGAATTGAGTGGATTGTCGAATGAAATGCTCGAAAAATTTCGTTTCCATCGCCCACGAACTTTGGGCTTGGCTTCTCGCATCCCGGGAGTAACGCCAGCCGCTTTGATTACTTTGATGGGTCACGCCCAACGATACACGAATATCGTCCATGCATAACACGGAACCCCATTCATCCGTTCAACCACCCGTTCCACGTGAAACGGAAGAAAGATTGACACTGTATCTGGGTGCCCTCCTCCAATGGAACAAGAAAATTAATTTGATTGGTGACACGACACTTACCAATTCCCGTGATCGGCATTTGGCCGATTCGTTGCAATTGTTGGCGTATCTGGAACAGGGTAATAAAAGTCTGATCGACATAGGCAGCGGTGGGGGCCTGCCCGCTGTGCCGATTGCGATTGCCAGGCCGGATATTACGGTCTACTCCCTGGAGAGCGATCAACGCAAAGTGGCTTTCCTCACCTACATAAAATCCACTTTAAACTTAGGCAATTTTCATCCCATTGCCCAGCGAATCGAACTGTGGCACCACGAACCGGTGGATTATCTAACAGCGCGCGCCTGCGCTTCATTGGAAAAATTGATTGATTACGCCCATCCTTTCATGCATACATCTTCGCGTTGCCTCTTTCTGAAGGGCAGGCAGTATCAAAAAGAGGTAGAGGCCGCGTCCGCATCTTGGGAGTGGAACCTAAGCATACATTCCAGCCAGGTGAATGATGCAGGCGTCATACTCGACATCGGCATGCTATCGCGCAGAACGACACTTATGCCAGCAGGAGTGAGCCCATGAGTCAGCCAAAAGTTATCAGTGTGGTGAATCAAAAGGGTGGCGTAGGCAAAACGACCACAGCGGTAAACCTTGCTACGGCGTTGGCGGCCGTGGGCAAAAAAGTTTTGTTGCTCGATCTCGACCCCCAGGGCAATGCGAGCACCGGGCTTGGCCTGCCGCGCGCTCTGCGCCAGATCAACAGTTATCACGTGCTGCTGGGTAACCACACCGCCGCTGAGGCGACACATGCAACCGCGATCAAGGGTTTGACCGTAATTCCGTCGACCATCGATCTTTCCGGCGCCGAGTTGGAGCTCGTTGCAATGACGGCGCGTGAATTCCGTCTCCGCGAGGCCTTGGATGCCCTGCCCGATGCGCTTGATTATGTTTTGATCGATTGCCCGCCCTCTTTGGGATTGCTGACGTTGAACGCCCTGGTTGCTTCGCATGCCGTGTTGATCCCGCTGCAATGCGAATTTTACGCGCTGGAGGGATTGAGCCATCTGTTGAAGACCATCGATCTGGTGCGGCAGCATCTGAACAAGGAATTGTCCATCCATGGGGTGGTGTTGACTATGTATGACCGACGCAACCGATTGACCGAGCAGATCGAGGCCGATGTGCGCGGCCATTTGAAGGATGTCGTCTACCAAACGACGATACCGCGCAATGTGCGTATGTCGGAAGCCCCTTCCCACGGCAAACCAGCCATTATCTACGATTTGAAATGCCCCGGCTCCCGTGCTTATCTCGCATTGGCCGGCGAAGTGCTGAAGCGTGAGCGCATGCTCGCCAAAACGACGACCGCCGAACGCGCCGCTTGATACTTTTCGCCGCTACGGCACCCCGAAACGGTACTCACCCACGATGACAAGGAAGATGCAATGAAAACGAACCCGACGCGTGGCCTGGGAAAAGGCCTCTCCGCTTTGCTCTCGGAAGAATACAGCGACACGAATGCTTTTTCTTCCTCCCGGGAAATGCCGGTTGTCGGCACCGTGACGCAGGGCGCGGCCGAGTTGCCCGTATCCGCCATCGTATCGGGAGCATTCCAGCCGAGAACGCGCTTTACCGAAATGCAATTGAATGAATTGGCTGCCTCCATCGCCAAGAACGGGGTGATGCAACCGATACTCGTGCGCCCGCATCCCACGATCGAGGGGAAGTATGAAATCGTGGCCGGTGAGCGCCGTTGGCGCGCCACCCAAACGGCAGGCCTCGCCACCATTCCCGTCATGATACGCCCTTTGGAGGACCAGCAGGCGATGGAGCTGGCGCTGGTGGAAAACGTACAGCGCCAGGATTTGACCCCCATCGAGGAAGGGTTGGGCTATCAGCGCCTGTTGGATGAATTCGCCTACACGCAGGAGGCATTGTCCGCCACCGTGGGGAAAAGCCGCAGCCATATCGCCAATCTGTTGCGCCTGCTCGCCCTACCTGCCGAGGTCAAAGCGATGCTGGAAGATGGCAGCTTGACCATGGGGCATGCGCGCAGTGTGCTGACCGCGCCCGATCCGGTGGCGTTGGCGCAGGAAATTCTGCGCCGGGGCTTGAATGTGCGTCAGGCGGAAGCCCTGGCGCGTGGCGGCAATCCACCCGCAGCGCGCAAAGACCGCGCCGAAAAAACCAAGCCGGCCAATGAAAACGCCGATGCGGTTACCGCCCTGCCCGCCGCTTCGTCCGCCGAACCCACCATGCAGGCATACCAAGCGCCGAAGGACCCAGACATCCTCGCCCTGGAGGAAACCCTTTCGGAAAATCTCGGCATTCAGGTGAGCATTCAGGATAAAGGCCAGAAAGGCGAGATCATACTCGCCTACCATTCGCTGGAACAGTTGGACGACATATTGCGCCGCTTGGGCGGAATGTAGTCTGAAGGCTGCCACCGGCATTCGTCCGCCGGTTTTGTGCGGAGGCCGGTTTGTGCGGAGGATCAGTCAGGCATGCGGCCGAGTCAACCAATCAAGGCTGCGTTCGATACAGAGTGTGCGTGCGCGTGCAGCCGCGGATTATTGGCGCGCGAATTATTGGCGCATGGCCTTTTTGGTGACCGGCAAGCGGCTTGGGCGCAATTCGGTGCATTCGGTGAAATCCGGCACCTTGGCGGGGGTGGTGGATTCAAAGCCAAGCCCCCGCAGATTGGCGCGGGCGGATGGCGGCAGGGCCTGCTCCACGGCGCGGATGATGGCGGCACGGTCGGGGCCTTCGATATCCAGCACGAGATTGGGTTGCAGGAAATTCGATTCCGCGCGCAGGCGCACGCCTTGCGGCGTGGGTGCAAGGCTGATGCGCTGGCGGGCAAGTTCGGCGCTGAGTTCCAGGCTTTCTCCGGCAGTGAAATCCGTAATGCGGCTATGGCCGTTCCCCAGCACGCGAAACGTGTCGCGCCCTGCCCCGCCGCTCAATGTGCCGCCGCCTTGGCCGACGATCAATAAATCCTTGCCCTGCCCGCCGCGTGCGGCTTCGATCCGGGAGCCGGGCGCAATCCATATTTCGTGCCCGTCGATATCGCTGGGGGTGAGGTAGCCCGGGCGCAGGTCGAGCGTGACATCGCCACGCGCATTGCCGGCATCCAGTTCGTCGCACCCGGCGGCATCCACCAAAGTGCGGCGGATGCGTTTTGGCCCCGCATCCGGCGCGATGCTGTAATGCGTATGACCGCTGCGCGTGGCGTTGTTGGGACCGTACAACCGCTGCAGCGCCATCGCGTCCAGCACCATGGGGCTGTCGGGCCGGGGTTGGTTCGGGCGATGAAAATAAGACATTATGCTGTGATCGAGATTGTCCAACGGCTCGGCCAGCGGATGTTTCAATACCGTGATCGTTTCGACGGGCCTTCCGTTGTGCAAATGCTTGGTGTTCCGTGTGAGGGTGGATTGGGTATGCATCAGGTCCGCCGCATGGCCCGCCTCATGCATCATAAAATACCGCGCCTCATCGTAGCGCGGCAATGTCTGGCCTGTTTCCGCATTGAATACGATGACGCCTTGGCCTGGTTTGCGTGGTGGTACGATGCCGGCGAAAGGCGCTTTGTCGGATTTCGCCCGCATGTCATCGACAAATACGCGATAATCGCACCGCTTGTCGGGCGAAACTTCCAGAAAACGGATATTGGCCATGGCTTCGAGTTCGGCCAGGCTTTCCCGAAACAGGGCTTTGCCCGCCAGGCTCATCGGGGCGGGGGTGCGATTGGTGTGATAGGCGTTCTCGCTCGGGCCTGGAAGCGAAAAGGCGTAGGTGATGATTTTTCCTGGCGCCCAGACGCTGGGGAAAGGATGGTTGACCAGCGTGGCTGCGTCCTCCATGTCCGGGCGCACCGGAAAAGAATGAAAAATCGCCTCCGCCAGCGGGGCGGGCAGGTCGCGCCGGTTGCGATATGCCCAGCCCAATGCGTTGCGCCGCGCCTGATCCGCCCCCGCATCGCGCAGGGGAGTATGAAAATACTCGATCAGCGCATGGGTGATATGTGCGGCCGGGGCGGGGCTCGTTTCCTGCAATGGGTGGCGTAGAGAAGGGTAATGCTGGTGCAATACCTGTTGCAGCACGCTCCACCATTGTTTTCGATGCGCCGCATCCATCGGCCGGGTCGATTCTTCCAGCAGCTGCGCGACAGGGCGACTGTAGGACGCGGCCCGCGCCGCAAATGCCTGGAGCGATTGATCGGTGCCGCTGGTCGCGTCCGGCAGTGTGAAGCGACCGCGATTGCGCGTTATCGCCGTGACTCTGGCCAAGGCTTGGCAGGTCGCCTCGTCCAACTCGCCGGTAATGGGCAAAGGGCCGGGCAAGCCGATCATGTCGTGCCAGAGATTCAGGAAACGCTGGATCTGGCGCAGCGTTTCGGGCCGTCGGGCGGCGGGAAGGGAAGGGGGCGTATCCAGCATGGGCGGAGGATAAAGCAGCCAGGTTACATTTCCGTGACGAAATATTGATGATTCGAATTATCGCCCGGCAGAACTGGCCACGCCCATCAGAATACGGGCGGCGAGCAGTTCGGGCGCGATGGGCACGACGCCTTTGAGATCGCGCTCGCAGCCATGCAGGCGTTCCAGTGCGGCGGGCAGCTTGCCCATCGGCCAACGGCCCAAATGGCGTTTCAGCAGGGGCACGTGCTTGAAGAAAGTACGGGAGGCGCGCAGGGCGGTCTCCTCGCCCACGCCGCTATGAATCTGGGCCTGCAGGCCGTGCAATTTCTGGAAATAGCGCAGGGTGGAGCGCACCACCGCCACCGGGGCTTCGCCTTCCAGCCACAGCCGCCGCAACAGGGGCGGAATGCGGCGCAATTCGCCGCCCGCCACCGCATGCGCCACATCCTGCATCGCAATGTCCGTATTCTCGCCCACCAGCAATTGGGCGATGGCCAGGGAAAGCTCCTTCTCCTTGCCCAGATAGAGGATGATCTTTTCCAGCTCGCTGCGGGTGACGGCGCGGTTGTTGCCCAATTGGGCAATGAGAAACTGCATCGCCTCCGGGCTTACGCGCACCTGGGCCGCGTTCAGCGTATCGCGGATGATTTGACCCAGCTGCGCGCCTTCGTCCGCATAGGCCGCCAAAGCGGCCATGTGGGGGGATTTCTCGGCCAGGCTGCGCAGCGCGCTTTCCTTGCCCAGATCCTCGGCCAGGATGATCAGCTTGGTATCCGCCACCGCGTTTTCCAGCGCTTCTTTCACGATGGCGGTGGTGCCGCGCTCGGGCGCGCGCAGCAGAATGATGCGCTCGCCCCCGAGCAGGCTCATGCCGCACATTTCGTCCTGCAGCCGGGCGGGGTCGTCATCCAACTGTGCGCCGGAAAGTTCGATCACGTTCATCGGGTCGGGCTTCGGCCCGAGCAGGCGGTGGGTGAGGGTCTTCGCCCAGTCCCGCACCTTGCCCTCATCCGGCCCGTACAGCAGCACGGCGCGGTGACGCCCGGGGCCGGATTGCAGGAAGGAAGGTATATCGCGCGTTTCGATTTTCATGCGCCCAGAAGTACCACGCCGTGCTAGGCTGGGGCAACGGCCAACCGGAAGGGAAACACGATGCGCCGATGGATATGGCTCGCCCCGATGCTGATGGCGCTCAGCGCCTTCACGCAGGAACAGGCAGAGAATCTCTGCCGCGACGTGTTCGGCTGGAACCGCACGCCGGAGATTCTCGAAGAATGCATCGAATCCCGCCGCTATTACGCCAATAGCGAGGATACGCTGCAAACGCCGGAAGTCTTCATCTGCCAGGTGAAACGCCAACTCGCCCCCGGCAGCCGCGATTACGAGGATTGCCTGAAACAGGAAGGGCAGAAAGCGGGCCAGCCGGGCCAGGCCTACGACACCCGCGCCCGCGCCGCCGCCGAAAATGCCCGCTGGGTCGCCGCCCGCAAGGCGCGCATCGAACGCAGCGGCGACGTACGTTGATTTATTCCGCCAAGGCGTAGGCCGCTTTCATCAGCGTTCGCGTGTAATCCGCTTTCGGTGCCGCGAAGATGTCAGCCGCTTCTCCCTGTTCCACCACCGCCCCATGGCGCAGCACCAGCAATTGGTGCGAGAGCGCGCGCACCACGCGCATATCGTGGCTGATGACCACGTAACTCACGCTCAGGCGCGTCTGCAGCCCGCGCAGCAGTTCCACGATCTGCGCCTGCAGCAGCACATCCAGCGCGCTGGTGGGTTCGTCGAGCACGATCAGGCGGGGTTCGAGCACCAAAGCGCGGGCGATGGCGATGCGCTGGCGCTGGCCGCCGGAGAAGGCATGCGGGTAGCGCGCCGCCGCATCCGTGGGCAGGTCCACTTCCGCCAGCGCCTGGGCCACCTTGGCCTCCAGCTCGGCGCGGGGCAGGGTGGGTTGGTGCACGCGCAGCCCTTCCGCGACGATCTCGCCCACGCTCAAGCGCGGATTCAAACTGCCATAGGGGTCTTGGAACACCAGCTGCATCTTCGCGCGCAAAGGCCGCAACGCGGCGCGGGGCAGGGCGTCGATGCGCGCATCGCCCAGCCACACCGCGCCGCGCAGTCCCGCATCGGGCGGCAACAGACGCAACAGCCCCAGCGCCAGAGTGGTCTTGCCCGAACCCGATTCCCCGACGATGCCGAGCGTCTGCCCCTGCGGCAGAGAAAGCGACACATCCGCAATGGCCGGTTTCCTCTCGGGTTTCCTGAGCCAGCCGAGGATGCCGGGGCGCGGATGGGCATAGGCGATGCCGAGACGATCGAGCTTCAGCGCGGCCTGCCCATTCCCGACCGTCGCACACTCCGCACGCGATGCGGAGTGCCGCTCCGTCCCCTCAGCACTCCGCATCGCGTGCGGAGTGTGCGGGTTGGGTGTTTCGTTGCTTGGCTGGGTCCCGGCCTGCGCCGGGATGATGGGGGCAGGCGGGCCTTCAGGAAGCTGCGCGGCCATCAGCAGCCTAGTATAGGCGTGTTTCGGCCCGGCGAAAATCCCGGCGGCGCTGCCTTGTTCCACCGCCACGCCCTGATCCAGCACCACCAGCCGGTCGGCCAGATGTTTCACCACGCCCAGATCATGGCTGATGAACAGCAGCCCCATGCCGAATTCGGCCTGGATGGATTGCAGCAATGCCAGTACCTGGGCCTGGATCGTGACATCCAGCGCCGTGGTCGGCTCGTCGGCGATCAGCAGATCGGGGTTGCAGGCGATGGCGATGGCGATCATCACCCGCTGGCGCTCGCCGCCCGAAAGCTGGTGGGGATAGGCCTCCAGCCGCGCGATGAGATGCGTCAGGCCCACCCGCTCGAGCAGCGCCGCTACCCGCGCGCGGCGTTCGGGCCCGCGTTGCGTGGTGTGCAATTTCAACGGCTCGGCGATCTGGCGCCCGATGGGGTGCAGCGGGTTCAGCGCCGTCATTGGCTCCTGAAACACCATGCCGATCTTGGAACCGCGCAACGGGGCCATGGCCCGTTCGCGCAGCCCCACCAATTCCTGCCCATTCAGCCGGATACTGCCCTGCATGGCGCAGAAAGGCGCGGGCGGCAGCAGCCCCGGAATGGCCAGCGCGCTCACCGTCTTGCCCGAGCCCGAGGCCCCGACCAGCGCCACCGTCTCCCCGCGTTCCACGGTGAAACTCAGATCCTGCACCGCCACGCGCGCTTCTCCGCCCCTTTGGGGGAAGGAAATGCGCAGATGTTCGACCGAAAGCAGGGGGGATGTCATGAAACCGTCACGCAAAAAACGTAGGCTGAAGGGCTGTGATCCCTACTAGAGCGAGCCCGCCCCCCATGAGCAACGAAAATCTCACCCTATCCACCGATCCCGCCGAGATGCCCTCGCACTACGTGCCTCTGGCAATCCTCGCGCGGCAGATCGAGATTCCGCTGAGTGCTGCGCGATGGCTTGCCGAGGAAGAACTTGCATCGCGCCCGAATGCCCGGCGGCAGGAGGATCTGGAAAGATTGCTGACGAATTATACAGCCGAATCGGGAATAGACGAAAACGGCCTCTCTCCTATGGTGAGCGATCCGGCGCTGGCTGAAGCCTTGCTGCAGCAAAGAATCGATAGTTGGACGCCGCAAGAGCGCGCCGAGAAAACGAAAATGGCACTTGTTTCGCCCGACGCGCTGCGCGTGAAATTGGGACATGAGCCTTACGCCAAAACGGAGCGGCTAAAGGCTGAGTCGGATGCGACGCGCGATTTCTTGGAGCGGCTGCCCGGAAAACGATCCGCGTTTCTCAATCAAAACAAAGAGGAATTGGCCCTTAAGATACATCAACTCGATCAGTTACCGCTAAGTAGACCGGGATGTTTCGTAAGCCCGGATGTTTTAGCCACAGACAGAGGCCGCAGCACTGATGATGTCCGCCGTAGGGTGATCCTTGAATCCTATAACGCACGATCAGACGGCGAGTGCTTTTACAGTGACCAAATACAAGACATCGCAATTCGACTGGGGCGGCAGGAAGATGCAACATCCGCAAGTCTTCAGCGGCGGAATGCCGCGCCTGAAATGCTCCATATCCGCTACGAAGACGTGCCGCAGCTGATAGAGCAATGTGGCGCGCGGCTAAGCGCCAAAGTGCATGAAGCCATGTATCCACATGAATTCGACCATATGCAGGCACGTATTGATGCTTGCATCGACCCGACGAAGGCAACGCGTTTCTTTGACGATCCGAGTAAACCAACCACGGCGGAACTGCGTGAGGAGAAAAATGCGATTGGCCGAGGATTGGCGCAAGCCGTAAGCGACAAATACCAAGACTGGCGCACGCGTACTACCGAATCACTGAATACAGAATGGAGCCGCCCTTTCAGCCGCGATTGATCAGACCGCCTTGCGCGGATCGAACGCGTCGCGCACGCCTTCGCCGATGAAGACCAGCAGCGAGAGCAGCGCGGCCAGTACGAAAAACGCGGTCAGCCCCAGCCAGGGCGCTTGCGGATTGGCCTTGGCCTGGCTCAGCAATTCGCCGAGCGAGGCCGAACCCGGCGGCAGCCCGAAGCCCAGGAAATCGAGTGAGGTGAGCGTGGTGATCGCCCCGGTCAGCACGAAGGGCAGGAAAGTCAGCGCCGAAACCATCGCATTCGGCAGCACATGCCGCACCAGAATCACCGGCTCGCTTACCCCCAAGGCCCGCGCCGCGCGCACATAATCGAAATTCCGCGCCCGCAGAAACTCCGCCCGCACCACATCCACCAGATGCATCCACGAAAACAGCAGCATGATGCCGAGCAGCCAGAAAATATTCGGCTCGATCATCGAGCCCAGGATCATCAGCAGATAGAGCACCGGCAGCCCGCCCCATATCTCGATCAGCCGTTGCAGCAGCAGATCCGTCCAGCCCCCGAAAAATCCCTGCACCGCGCCGATGAGAATGCCGAAAAACGCGCTCCCCAGCGTCAGCGCCAGCCCGAACAGCACCGAAATCCGGAAGCCGTACAGCATGCGGGCCACCACATCGCGCCCCTGGTCGTCCGTGCCCAGCCAGTTGCGCCCATCCGGCGGGGCGGGATTCGCCCGCGCATCCGTGATGTCGATGGTGTTGGCCGAATAGGGGATGGGCGCGGAAATCCACCAGCCCCGCTTGGCACGGATCAGCCCCTGCACCACCGGGTCGCGGTAATCGGCTTCCGTCTCGAAATCCCCACCGAAGCGCGTCTCCAGCTGATGGTGCAACCAGGGCAGCATCCACTCCCCGTCATAGCGCAGCAGCAATGGCCGTTCGTTGGCGATCAGCTCGGCCCCCAATGTTCCCACGAACATCACCGCAAACAACCAAAACGCCCAATAAGCACGCCGATTGGCGCGGAAAGTGGCGAGGCGGCGATGGAGGAGGGGGGACAGGGCCATGCGTCGCATCAGACCATCGAAGCCTGCTGCGGGTCAAGCGCCTCTGCCGATACACACAGCATCACGCCGGCAACGATCATTCGTCGCGCGCCAGACGTTTCCCCGCGTGCATCTCGTCCAGAAAGCCTTGCGTGAGCTGAGGATTGACTTGAAGTGTCTCCGATATCTTCCAAATCACTTCGAACTGCGCCTTGTTCATCGCCACCATCTCGCGGCTTTCGATGATGAAGCCGAAACATTCGGCCTTCGAAGAGAGATAGGCCAGTTTGTTGCCATACATCCAGTAACCCATCGAAAACTGCATCTCCGCCGGTGCGATACGGATTTCGCGCCGGAAGGCTTCGCCCACCCCGAGGAAAGGATTCTGCGCCACATCGACCGCTTCCGCCTGGGGCCAGATAGCACGGGTGTAGAGATTGCGGCGGATGCGCTCCTTGTTGTGGTAGCGGAAGAATTCCGGGCTCAGAATCTCCATCATGCTCTTGATCGGCCACAGGGCCAGTGTCTCGCAATCGCTGTGCAGCAGCATGTCGTTCAGCACATGCTGCACGCCTTCCACGCCTTCATAAAGTTGAAAACGCGGGCTGAGCGCGGACATGCCGCCCTTGGCTTTCAGCATCGGCAACCATGTTTCATACGCCGCCTGCTGCGCCTGCAAGGCCTCGATCTGCTGCGTGAACAATTGTGCGAGCTTTTCCGGCTGAGCGGCGGCAAAGCGACGCACCCCTTGGCGCAACGAGCGTTGAATCACGCCTTTGTCGGTCAGCCGTTGCAGCGTGCCGTACAGCGTGGGCCGCGTCAGTCCCAGTTTCTTCGCCAGTTCCCCCGCCGTCATCGGCCCGGTCTCGAGCATTTCGAGATAGAGCATGGTTTCGGACGGCGTGAGACCAAGGCCGGAAAGGATTGTATCGAGCATGCGGAACTCTGTTGTCAGCCGCTGTCGACAAGCCGACAACACAGCCACAAGCTAAGCGCATTGGGTTAACTTTTCCTTACCAACCACATTGCAGGGGTTCCTTATGTCATCGAAGCTTCAAAGCCTTAGCGAAACACAGCGCACAATTTTCGCCCAATATCTGGGAGAATACATGGAACGAGAGCAGAAATCTCCGGTAGCCCTCGCTGAGCAGACCAAAATACATGCTGCCGTTATCGACCGCATCATCAAAAACGAAGGCCATCTCGACGCCCGAACGGCCAATCGCATCGCGCGGGTTATGGGATTGAAGTCCTATCATGTCTTGCTGAGCATGTCGGTTCAGGATCAATCCCCACAAACCCTGCCTTTGCCACAACGCGGCCGTCAATCCGAAGGACTGCTTTCGGAAGATGAAACGCGCCATATGAAAGAGCTATTGCGCGCCGTCATCCAGAATCGGGAACATCCGATGAAAATGAAAGAGTTCAGCCAACGGTCTTCCCTGCCGGAACCGACCATCAGCAAATTGGTGACATCCAAGCATTACAGCAAGCAAATGCGCGTTGACATCGCCCTGAAGATTGCCTCAGGGCTAGGTTATCCTTCTTTAGCTGATGCCTTGGGGCATAAGGAAGGCGGCAATCACCTTGCAGCCGACCTGGCCGTTGAAGAGGACCCTTGCGCGATTAACATCCGATTGCTGCCTTCGAAAAAGGCTGGATTGCCCCGCAGTTATGCGCTGGAGATCACTGGCACCGATGGCCCCGCCGCCTTTTTTACTTTCAAAAGCCACCGTATCGATGCTCAGGATCAACTGATGTATCTGGTCCGCCGTATCGTGGATCGACGTGCCGGTCCCATGGTCGCGGGTATCATGCTCCGCCAAGGCCTTGAGCAGATGCGTTTGATGGAAGGCGGCATGGTACTGTAGCCGATCTCAGATCAAAAAACGCCAACCCGCGGCATGGCTGGCGTTCGGAAGCCGGTTGCATCCGGCCGCTTGTTTCTGTGTTTGGACAACAATGGGCCGTGCCAGCGGGGGATAAATCGTATCGGCACTTTTTCCACCTGGGGTAATGGGCGCGGGGGGGCTGACAGCGAGTGGCGTTGCGATATGTTGCTTGCGCAATCTTCCATAAGCCCGCGCCGGAATGCGCGGCACCAAATGGCGAAAATAACCCGGCTACCCAGGGCCGAGATGCTGCTTTTCCGATTCTGCGACGCTTCCGGCCTTGGCGGCACCATGTCATCGCACCATGCCATCGCACCATGTTACGGGATGGCCTTTCCACAAAACAGATCCCCCCAGATTCCGGCGCAGAGAAATGTTTGCCCTTGCCAGCCCAAAGCGGATGCACTACATCCAGCATCCCCAACCGATGGTTGGCGCGGTCTTGTCCGCATTTCTGGTATCGCGGGGTGGAGCAGCCCGGTAGCTCGTCAGGCTCATAACCTGAAGGTCGTCAGTTCAAATCTGGCCCCCGCAACCACCGAAAATCTCGTAAATCAATAGTTTATTGATTGATCCAGGCTTCGGCCCTTAAAGCCATTTCCTCCATGGGACAGTGGCGGGACACTAAGTGGCAAAAATTCCTATCAGATAGCAAAATTGAAAAACTGCTCAACCGGCACTTTTCCGGGTATTTTGTGAGCAAGCTGCCCCATGAGTGTCCCATAGCCGCCAATAACGTCTTATACAGCATTGAAGGTCCTGGTTATTAAATCATTACACCGTTAGTTTGGTGTTCTTAGGTGCTATTATTTGTTGCTCTTTGCTGCTGATTGATTACGTTTGCCCCCAGCATTTGCAGATGAGGGGTTAGTGGCAACAATAGAAAAACGGCTAGGCAATGATGGATTGGTGAGCTACCGCGTCAAGGTGCGGCTCAAGGGGCATCCCGTAGAATCAGCTACCTTTCAGCGACTTACAGATGCAAAGCATTGGGTGCAGAATACGGAAGCAGCAATTCGCGAGGGGCGGCATTTCAAATCCGCCAAGTCGAAAAAATATACGCTCTCGCAATTAATCGATCGCTACGTCAAAGAGATTTTGGATTTAAGCGGTCGCGATACCTACAACCAACGCCTCTATCTCAAATACTGGAGGCAAGAGCTCGGCGAGTATGTAATTGCCGATGTTACGCCTTCCCTCATTTCCGGTTATCGAAACAGGCTGATCGGCTCGGTCAATCGGTATGGCAAGAAGCTCAGTCCCACTTCCGCGAATCGCTACCTAACAGCGTTAGGCCACGTTTTTACGATAGCTGTAAAGCAATGGGAATTGCTGGAGACCAATCCCGTCCACCGTATACAAAAACTGAAAGAGCCCCGAGGCCGGGTCCGTTTTTTGTCGGATGATGAGCGCAATGCACTGCTCAAAACCTGCAAAGAGAGCGATAATCCATTTCTCCACATGATCGTCGTATTGGCGCTGAGTACGGGGGCGCGCAAAGGCGAATTGCTTACGCTAAAGTGGCAGGATGTGAGCCTTGAGCGCAGAATGGTTACGCTACACGAAACCAAAAATGGCGAGCGCAGGGCGTTACCAATTCAGGGATATGCTTACCAACTGCTCGCTGCACATGCGACGGTCAGGCGCTTTGACTGTGAGTATGTGTTCCAAAGTGCTAAGAAAAAACAGCCTATTGACATCCGCACGGCGTGGGAGAATGCCGTGAAAAATGCCGAGCTAGAAGATTTCCGGTTCCATGACCTGCGCCACAGCGCCGCAAGTTACCTGGCTATGAATGGTGCAAGCCTCGCTGAAATTGCCGAGGTGCTCGGCCACAAAACTCTGCAGATGGTGAAGCGCTACGCGCATTTGAGTGAGGCGCATACCAGCAAGGTTGTAGCCAGCATGAATGAAAGGATTTTTGGAAATGAATAAAGTTTATCATTACGATGGGAAAGATCTTCCACTTAAGGATCGAGCGACATTGCTGGAAGCAAGTTGGTGGATATCGGATTATGTGCCGCCCGTGCCCGACAAATTCAAAGTATTCACAAAATCGTTCATAGAAACGCGAATGTCACAAACAGATGCGCAACAAGCGTTAATCTACGATTTAATGTCAGGGCGACTACAAGCCGAGGGGTTGGTTGGAATTGAGCGGGCAACCTGGGATGAATTTGATTTTCGCCCTAAGTTCCCGCACGAAATCGCCAAAATACAATCTACCGACTGGATATACGATGATGTGTTCTGGATTGAAAGTGGGTTGCCGCAAGAAGCGGTCCAACTTTACGACGATGAACGTCAGGTTTTGTATGTGGGCGGCTACTGCAAAATTAGTATACCGACCGATAAGTTGATGGAGCTTTATCCCGCGCCATCACACATTAAAATGCAGGATAAGCAAATAACGTCGCCCCCCATCTATCAGCCCAAATTTCTCAATCTTATGATGGAAGCCATTCAGCATTTCAGTCTCACCAACGAAAACCAAATCAGCACAAAGATTTTAATTCCCTGGTTTGAAGATCGGCTGAGAAATATGGGGGAGACAGCTCCTAATAATAAAGCA
Organism: Rickettsiales bacterium; assembly: GCA_965247145.1. Lineage (GTDB taxonomy): Bacteria > Pseudomonadota > Alphaproteobacteria > Rickettsiales > JAIXRX01 > CBDFGH01. Next base: position 52,627 of record CBDFGH010000003.1, on the reverse strand, counting down.
AAAATGATGGCAACCTTTGTACGTACTCCAGAATCCCAAAAGGGAGGAAATAAGAAGACGACCAAACCTGCGAAGGGTTTGTAGGATTACCTTGATAGCTTCGCGAGATGCGGAGATTTAAGATTAAGCAATACTACCTCTTACCAGCAAGTGCTGGAAATTAAACTAGGAGGAGTATTTATGACTGCGAAACTAATCCCGCTCACGCAATGGCCTGAGCATCATCTCTACCCCAATATCGCAGGGCTGCGCTATCTCGTATTCAATGCGGATAAAAATGGTTTTGCAACTTGCGTCAAGCGGATCGGCAAACGCATCTTAATTGATGAATTGGCGTATTTTACATGGGTTGAAACCCAAAATCAGCGGGGTGCATAATGGACATCCCCACAAATGAAAAAGCCACGGCTGCAACACTAACGGCTTTCCCAACTAGACAAGTTTTCATTAACAAAACCCCATCCAAACCACAATCGAATCTTGATAAATCGGGGCTAAGGTCACCGCCCGTGGTGCTCGACACCTTAAGCATTCGTTACCGGCCAGCAGGCGCGCGCTTGGCTGTCTATTGCCCCTTCCATAAAGGCGGCAAGGAACGTAACCCAAGCTTGATGATGGATCTCAAGGATGGGCATTACAAATGCTTCACCTGCGGTGCCAAGGGTGGTGACGTGATCGCCTTCTATCGCACCGTCACGGGTGCTGGATTTATGGAAGCCCTCAAAGAGCTGGGGAAGCATCATGGTAAATTTTGAAGAAGTCGGCCATATGCCTCCAATTGCGAAACTAATGGGGGGAGGGTATGAGCTCGCCGCCATATATACGTACACCTCGCTGCAAAACGATCCACTCTACTGGCGGTTACGGCTGGAGCACCCTTGCAAGGGCAAACAAATCAGGCCGATTCATCGCGCGGCTGGTGCTGTGCTTGAAGTGGGAGAACCTTACGATATCAAGCTGGGATTGAAGCCCCTCTATGGCCTGCATCTTTTGACACAAAGTGCGCGTGCCTACGTGTGGATTGTAGAAGGAGAAAAATGCGCTGATGCATTCAATGCAGCATTTGAGCAATGGGGGGTGCAATCTGAGCATATTGCTCTTACCAGCGGCAGTGCCACTACTGCAGATAGAGCCGATTGGCTGCCGCTAAAGGGGCGCAGCGTCACGATATGGGCGGACAATGACGCAAGCGGCTTGAAGTATGCCGCCACCGTCACCACTGCCCTAGGAGTCCTTGGCTGTGTCGTCGATTGCATAGCCGTTTGCGAGCTTGGGCTGGGCGATGGTGAAGATTGTGTCGAATGGCTTGCAGCCAACCCCACCGCCACGATTGCCGATGCACTGGCCTTGCCCAAACAACACCCCGCCCCGCCCGATAACGAAATGCGGATCGTCTGTATGAGTGATGTCGAAATGAAACCCATCAACTGGCTATGGGAAAAGCGCATAGCGTGCGGCAAGCTGACAGTAATTGCAGGGGATGCCGGGCTTGACAAAAGCCAGCTTACGGCCAATCTTGCCGCCACCGTGTCGCGGGGCTTGATGTGGCCAGAAGATGGGTTGCCCAATTGCCCCCAAGGACAAGTGGTGTTTCTCTCTGCCGAGGATGATGCCGCCGATACCATTAAGCCGCGCCTGATTGCGGCGGAGGCAGATGTAAGCAAATGCCATATCATCGAGGCCATACGCACCAAAACAAAAGATGGACGCGATAGTGAACGCCCCTTTTATTTATCGCAGGATGTGCAACGGCTAGGCATGGCACTTGGGCAGATTGGCCATGTGCGGCTGGTGATTATCGACCCCATCACCGCCTATCTGGGAGAAACCGACAGCCATAATAATGCGGAGATTCGCGGGGTGCTCGCGCCATTATCTGCCATGGCGGCCAGTCATGGTGCTGCAATTCTTCTGATAACCCACCTCAATAAATCCACGGGGCAAAATATCCTAGCCCGCGTTATCGGTAGCACAGGAATGCCAGCGGCGGCGCGAGCTTGTTATCTGGTGAGCAAAGACCCTAACGAACCCGAGCTTCGCTATTTCCTGCCCATCAAAAACAACGTGGGCAATGATAGTGACGGGTTCAGCTACAGGATTGAGGGATTCGAGATAGGTGATGGAATAAATACTTCGCGCATCATTTGGCAACACGGCATGGTCAATGCTCACGCGATTTTCAACCCACCGCCTGAAGGAAAGCCCGCTCCCACTAACAGAGCACAGGATTGGCTAAAAGACTTGCTCGCCGAGCCAATGCTTTCAAATGATGTTTACACTGAGGCAGTGGGTGCTGGATTCAGTAAGGGAAAGGTGTTTCGGGCTGCTGAAGCCCTAGAGGTTCAAAAGAAGAAGCTGGGCATGAAAGGAAGCTGGCAGTGGTCACTTCCAAAACGCGACGCTTACGGCAACATCATCAAAGCTGTCGAAGATGCCGAAGAATGCGAAGATTCTACTCTCGAAAAGGTGCCACCTTCGGAATTTGAGCCGCAATCTTCGTGAAGATACCGCGTCGATGTTGAAGGTGGCACACCGAAGACAAGTTTTATCTTCGACATCTTCGCAATCTTCATATTGCAGTCAACAGCCGTAACGGATTTGTTGACAATAGCTATTTGCCTAATGATTTCGGTAAAAAGGAGAATGTATGGGTGGGTATGGAAGCGGCTCATATTATAGGGGCGGCGGTAAATCGACCGAGGAGAGCTTTCACGCTTTCCGCATGTCGCGCTTGGTGGAGTTGGGAGTGGTGCGTGCGGGCAACCATAGGCATGGCGGCTGGCATTGGACGCGTAACGATGAAGTGATGAGCAGTATCAGCTATGAAATCAACATGGCCGATGTCGATTTTCCGTGGTTGCGGGTGAATTACACAAACACTAATTCCCAAGAAAAGCATGACTATAAAATTTACCTCACGGCCACCACGCCGAACTATGGCGGCAAGCGGTGGTGGTTTCGGTGCCCCGCTGCACGGTGTGGCAAGCGTGTTGCTGTGCTCTATCTAGGCAATATATTCGCCTGCCGCCATTGCTGGCGAATGGGCTATTCCACCCAAAACAAAGGCTACTATGATAATCAATCCGACAGGGCATTTAAGCTCGCGGCCAAGTTAGGCCATGATGGCAATGCGATTGATGGATTCTATGGCGAGAAACCCAAAGGCATGCACTGGCGAACCTACCGCCGCAAGGTGGATGAAATTGAACAGGCGGTGGAATGCGGGCTGGCGGGGATGATGGTGCGGTTTGGTAGGTTTATGTGAAGTCATAAGCCTATTTGTACTCCCAGCGTTTACAGTAGCTAAACAACTGCCTAAGTTGCCCCAAAACAACTCCCAACAGGGCACCGCAATGTTCGAACAAGTCTTCAAGAATATCGACGATGTACTGCACAAGGATGCAGGCTGCACCAGCGAGCTGGATTACGCCGAGCAAACCTCGTGGATTTTGTTTCTGAAATACCTCGACGATTTGGAGCACGAGCGGGCGATGGAAGCCGAGCTGGTCGGCAAGCCCTACGAATATATTATCGACGCACCGTACCGCTGGGAATCATGGGCAGCACCAAAAGCCGCCGATGGCCTGTTCGACCATAACAACGCGCTGACGGGCGACGACCTGCGCGAGTTCGTGGATGCAAAGCTGTTCCCCTACCTCAAAAGTTTCAAGCAAAGGGCCGATAGCCCCGACACCATCGAATATAAAATCGGTGAGATATTCGGCGAAATCCGCAACAAGGTGCAAAGCGGCTTTACCCTGCGCGACGTGCTGGAACGGGTCGATGAACTGCGCTTCCGCTCGCAGAAGGAAAAGCACGAACTCTCGCACCTTTATGAAACCCGCATCAAAAACATGGGTAACGCGGGGCGCAACGGCGGCGAGTATTACACTCCACGCCCACTCATTCGCGCTATGATTCAGGTGACGAAGCCCAAAATCGGTGAGCGCATTTACGATGGCGCAGTCGGCTCCGCAGGCTTCTTGTGTGAGGCGTACGAGTATTTGCGCGCCAGCAAGGAACTGACGACGAGCGACCTGCAAACCCTGCAACAGCGTACGTTTTATGGTAAGGAAAAGAAAAGCCTCGCTTATGTCATTGCCATCATGAACATGATTCTGCATGGCATCGAGACACCGAATATACTGCATACCAATACGCTGGCCGAGAATATCAGCGACGTTCAGGAAAAAGACCGTTTCGACATCATCCTCGCCAACCCACCCTTCGGCGGGAAAGAGCGCAAGGAGGTGCAGCAAAACTTCCCCATCAAAACAGGCGAGACGGCCTCACTGTTCTTGCAGCATTTCATTAAGTACCTGAAAGCGGGTGGCCGCGCAGCGATTGTCATCAAGAACACCTTCCTGAGCAATACGGATAATGCCTCCGTCGCCCTACGTAAGGAATTGCTGACAAGCTGCAACCTGCACACGGTGTTGGATTGCCCAGGGGGAACCTTCCAAGGTGCGGGGGTAAAAACGGTGGTGCTGTTCTTCGAGAAAGGTTCCGCCACGCGTAAAGTGTGGTTCTATCAACTAAAGCCCGAACGCAACATGGGCAAAACCAACCCGTTAAACGACGTGGATTTGAAAGAGTTTGTGAAACTGCAAGCCAGCTTCGCCGATTCTGATAATTCATGGACAGTGGATGCGGCGAGCATCGACCAAACTACCTGTGACCTATCGACGAAGAACCCGAATAAGCCCGAAGAAGCGGCCACCCCCACGCCGCAGGAAATCATTGATGAGATGATCACATTGGATGCGGAGAGTGCCAAAATTCTAAATTCAATCAGGGAGCTGGTATGAAAAACAATTTAGTGATTTTTGAAGAGTACGACATCCGCAGGTTGTACGATGAGAAGACCGACACATGGGTTTTCTCGATAATCGACATTATACAGGCGTTGACACAACAGCCCGATTATCAGACGGCGAGGAAGTACTGGAATAAGCTGAAAGGTCGGCTCACCAAGGAAGGCAGTGAGTCGGTGACAAATTGTCACCGACTGAAATTAGAGGCGTCAGATGGTAAAAAATACCTCACCGATGTCGCCAGTCCTGAAACCATATTGCGTCTGATTCAATCGGTGCCAAGCCCGAAAGCAGAACCCATTAAGTTATGGCTGGCAAAGGTGGGTTACGAGCGGATGCAGGAGATGGCTGACCCTGAGAGGTCGCTCAACCGAGCACGCGAGACATGGATGCAGCATGGGCGGAGTGAGAAGTGGGTGCAGCAGCGGATGATGGGACAAGAAACCCGTAACAAGCTGACCGATTATTGGAAAGAGCACGATATTAAAGAAGGGCAAGAATTTGCCATCCTCACCAACATCATCCATCAGGAATGGACGGGGCTGAGTGTTGGCAACCACAAGAAGGTCAAGGGATTGAAAAGCCATAATCTGCGTGACCATATGAGCGAGGCGGAGCTAATTTTCACCGCACTGGCCGAACTATCCACCCGCCAAATTGCCGAGAATATGCAGGCAACAGGCATGGAAGAAAATGCGAAGGCTGGCAAAACAGGCGGCGGGATTGCTAAAAAAGCGCGGCTGGAACTAGAAGGAAAAACAGGCAAGACCGTCATTTCCTCCACTAACTATTTGCCACCACCAAAGCAGAAGAAAATCAGGGATTAGAGTGATGCAAATCGAGTGGCAGATAAGAAAGCTGGGAGAGTTATGCATTCTGTTTGACGATGGCGATTGGATTGAATCGAAAGACCAATCAGATGACGGTATTCGCCTAATTCAGACAGGCAACGTTGGAGTTGGCCAATTCAAGGATAGGGCAGAAAAGGCTCGCTATATTTCGGAAGACACTTTCTTACGCCTAAAATGCACCGAGATAGTTGAAGGAGATTGCCTAGTTTCTAGGTTGCCCGACCCTGTTGGCCGTGCCTGTATCATCCCCAATGTCGGTGAAAAGATGATTACGGCAGTTGATTGCACAATCATTAGGTTCAAGCGCGACAAGATAAACGCCCATTACTTTAACTACTACGCGCAGTCTCATTCGTATTTGAGTAGCGTTGAATCGTTGATTACCGGTGCGACAAGGCAGCGAATTAGCCGTAGCAATCTGGGCCAAGTTTCCATTCCAGTTCCCCCGCTCCGCGAGCAGCAGCGTATTGTGGCGATGTTGGATAAGGCGTTTGCGGGGATTGCAGCCGCGACCGAGAACGCCAAGAAGAACCTGCAAAACGCCCGCGAGCTTTTTGAAAGCCACCTGCAATCCATTTTCACCACCCAAGGCAATGGGTGGGTGGAGAAAAAGCTGGGGGATTTAGTCGTGGTGCAATCAGGTTCTGGTTTCCCAACTAAGCATCAGGGAAAGGTTACAGGAGGCATACCTTTTTATAAGGTTAGCGATATGAATCTTCCGGGTAACGAACGTCAAATGCTACACGAAAACAATTCGGTTACCGAAGAAGTCAGGAAAGAACTTCGTGCAAGTATTTTTCCCAAAGGTAGCGTAATCTTTCCTAAGGTCGGTGGAGCAATCGCCACAAATAAGAAGCGGCTAGTCATTAATAATTGCTGCGTCGATAATAATGTAATGGGCGTGATTCCTAGGGGAACGCAAATCATTAGCGGGTTTCTGTATTATTTTTTTCTAGGTCATAACCTTTCTGATTTTGCTAATAAGGCGCACCTCCCATCGATAACCAAAACCACTGTTGAGAATTGGCCGCTAAGAGTACCTTCATCTCCTTCGGAACAACATCGCATCGTTATTCAACTCGACACTCTCGCCACTGAAACGCGTCGGCTCGAAGCCATCTACCAGCAAAAGGTGGATTATCTGGCCGCGCTGAAACAGTCCATCCTGCAAAAAGCCTTTGCGGGTGAATTGCACATGGATAGGCTGGCCGCATGAGCATGAAAAGCTACTACCGCATCATGCTAGGGCAAAAGAGCGTTTATTCCGAGGAATGCTTCGCGGGGGACTTCATTGGAACGGATTTTGGTATTCACCAAAACCTCGCGCATAAGTTGCCTGAGGAATGGCGTGCATTCAACAAAGAGTTCATCCCCATTTACCTTGCCGCTTTTCCCGACAAATCAAAGATCAGTGCTGGTCTTGCGTGTGGTGCGTTATGGACAGTTTCCAAGGGAATTCAGCAAGGGGATGTGCTGCTGTGTCCCGATGGCACGGGCAAGTATCGTGTTGGTGAGGTGACTGGCGGATACTATTATGAGGCGGGGAAAATTCTGCCGCACCGTCGGCCCGTCAGATGGCTGAACGTTGCAATTAACCGCTCGGAAATGAGCGAAGCTCTACGTAATTCGACAGGAGCCATCGGCACAGCCAGCAATATCACCAAGCATAGTGAGGAACTGGTAAAACTTATCGGGGGCGTATGCGCGCCAACTCTTATTTCTACGGATGCAACCGTTGAAGACCCTTCCTCCTTCGCGCTTGAAGCACATTTAGAGGAGTTTCTTGTCAAGAATTGGGCGCATACCGAGCTGGGTAAAGATTATGATATTTATGAAGAGGATGGCGTTAAGGCGCAGCAATACCAGACCGATACGGGACCGCTCGACATCCTGGCTATCAGCAAAGATAAGAAACGGCTTCTGGTTGTGGAGTTGAAGAAAGGCCGAGCCAGCGATGCGGTTGTGGGGCAGACGATGCGCTATATGAGTTTCGTACAGGACGAGTTGGCCGATGATGGGCAGACGGTGCTTGGCGCAATTATCGCGCACGAGGACGACCAAAGAATTCGCCGTGCGTTGTCGATGACGACGAACATCGTCTTCTATCGCTACAAAGTCAGCTTTGCCTTGGTGAAGGCGTGATATGAACGAATCCGAAACCAGAGCCGAGTTGATCGACCCCGCCCTTAAAGCGGCTGGCTGGGGCGTGGTAGAGGGCAGCCGGATTAGCCGCGAATACCACATCACCCAAGGGCGGCTGGAAGGTGCAGGTAAACGTAGCAAGCCATTGATTGCTGATTATGTGCTGGTGTATCGCAACACTAAACTGGCGGTGATTGAAGCGAAAAAGCGCGACTTGCCCGTGAGCGACGGCGCTGCCCAAGCCAAAGCGTATGCCGAGAAGCTGAGCATCCGCACAGCCTATGCCACCAACGGCGATGCCGTTTACCGCATCGACATGGAGACGGGAGCCGAGGGCGAACTGGCCTGCTACCCCGCCCCCGACGAACTATGGAACATCACCTTTGCCAAAGAGAACGCGTGGCGCGACCGCTTTGCTGCCATTCCTTTTGAAGACAAGGGTGGCCAGTGGCAGGCGCGGTATTATCAGGAACTGGCCATTAGCAAAACGTTGGAAGCAGTGGGGGATGGTAAAGACCGTGTGTTGCTGACGCTGGCGACGGGTACAGGTAAAACCTTCATCGCCTTCCAGCTGGCGTGGAAGCTATTTCAAAGCCGCTGGAACCTGAGCCGCGAGCCAGTGCGCCGCCCGCGCATCCTTTTCCTTGCCGACCGCAACATCCTCGCCGACCAAGCCTATAACTCGTTCTCAGCTTTTCCCGAAGACGCTTTGGTGCGGATTGCACCTGATGAGATTCGTAAAAAAGGCCGGGTGCCGAAAAACGGCAACATCTTCTTCACCATCTTCCAAACCTTCATGAGCGGCACGGATGCCGAGGGCAAGCCTGCGCCGAACTTTGGCGATTACCCGCCCGACTTCTTCGATTTCATCATCATCGACGAGTGCCATCGCGGGGGCGCGAATGATGAGGGCAACTGGCGCGGTATTTTGGAGTATTTCTCGCCCGCTGTGCAGCTTGGCCTGACAGCTACGCCCAAACGCAAAGGCAACGTCGATACCTACCGCTATTTCGGTGACCCCGTTTACATCTACTCTCTCAAAGAAGGCATCAATGACGGCTTCCTGACCCCATTCAAGGTCAAGCAAATCGCCACCACGCTCGATGATTATGTTTACGCACGCGATGACGAAATCATCGAGGGCGACTTGGAAGAAGGCAAGCGTTACACCGAGGGCGACTTCAACCGCATCATCGAGATTAAAGCGCGCGAGCAATACCGCGTTAAGCTGTTCATGGATGCTATTGACCAGCGGGAGAAGACGATTGTGTTTTGCGCTACGCAAGACCATGCCGCCGCCGTGCGCGACCTGATCAACCAAACGAAGACCAGCCCGAGCCCCAGCTACTGCGAGCGCGTGACTGCCCATGATGGCGCGCTAGGCGAGCAGCATCTCAAAGCGTTTCAGGATAATGAAAAGACCATCCCCACCATCCTTACTACCTCGCAGAAGCTAACGACGGGGGTGGATGCCCGCAACGTGCGCAACATCGTGCTAATGCGTCCTGTGAATTCAATGATTGAGTTCAAACAGATTATCGGACGCGGCACGCGACTGTTTGATGGGAAGGATTACTTCACCATCTACGATTTCGTGAAGGCGTATGAGCATTTCAATGACCCTGAGTGGGATGGTGAGCCAGTGGAGCCTACCCCAACCACGAAAAAGGGCGGCGAAAGCAATGAAGCGCCTAAGCCAACCGAAGGCTCAGAGGGTGGCGAAGAACCCAAGCAGCGCCTCAAGAAAATCAAAATCAAGCTGGCGGATGGCAAGGAGCGCACCATTCAGAGCATGATGGCAACCACCTTCTGGGGTGCGGATGGCAAGCCGTTATCGGCAGCCGAATTCCTACAAAATCTATTCGGTGAATTGCCTGAGCTGTTCAAGGATGAAGACGAGCTGCGAGGGATATGGAGCAAGCCCGACACCCGCAAGGCGCTACTCGACAAGCTATCGGAAAAAGGGTTCGGCGCGGAACAGCTTTCGGAAATCAAGCGGATGATTGATGCAGAGAGAAGCGACCTGTTCGATGTGCTGGCCTATATCGCCTTTGCCCTTAGTCCTATTTACGCGGCAGGATAGAGCCGCCACACAGAGGAACAGCATATTCGCCCATTACGATGATAAACAGCGTGAGTTTCTAGATTTTGTTCTGTCGCAGTATGTGAAGGAAGGCGAGAACGAGCTCGACCAAGCCAAGTTACCGAGCCTAATAGAACTGAAATATCAGGCCGTCAGCGATGCAACGGCGAAGCTGGGAAGCATTGCATCCATCCGTGGCGTATTTATGGGCTTCCAGCAGTATTTGTACAACCGTTAGTGGGAATCTGTAAAATAGCGCGGGATATTTCCAATAAATTCTAGTCAGCAATGGCTGCTGCTGTTAATCTTGCTTCATGCGTACGCGGAGTGCGCGAATCTCGGCGAGGGTTGTTATGGCACAGGCTAATAAGGTTGCCTCGTTACGGGCGAGCATTGCCAACCACAAGTTTGACACGTCAGGTTACATTACCCTGAAGCCGCTTACTCCCGCTCAAAATATACCTTCCCACGCTAACAAAAATGGCCAGGTGCGTTCCCTAAAGCCAGCTGCCGCATCCAAGGCAAAGTCGAATGCCTAATATCGCGATTGTCTGGGATTTCGACGGAACACTAATCCCTGATGATTCAACTACCATGGTTGCAAATACGCTAGGCGCAGAAGCTGATTTCTGGAACACGATTAAAGACTTGCGAGGCGACAAAAAGCTACCAAAGTGGGAACACATTTTAGCAAGTGATGCGCCAATCTGGATGTACTCTCTGGCTCGCATGGCCGATGCCGAGCAGGTGCCGCTCAAGACTGAGTTCTTTCGGAAGTTCATGCTTCCGCAAATTAAAACTTACGCTAATGCGGCTAATTTTTTGAAGGATATTAAAGGGCTTTCAGGAGAGGCACGCTTCAAAGATATTGACCTAGAAATCCACCACTTCATCGTTTCCGCAGGACTGAAAAACCTTGTCGAATTGACATTCGCAGATGGCGTAATTACCCACACTTTTGGCTGCCGTTACGAAGTTATATGGAAGGAAGCGGGCGCTGTAAAAACACCCAGTAACATCCCCGTTTTTTGTATGGATGAAACCATGAAGACTCGTTCACTGTTTGAAATCTCCAAGGGTTCGTTCCGTGATGAGAAAAGTGGGGTGAACAAAAAGGTGCCCGATAGTAAATTGTGGGCTCCGTTTCCCAACGTTATTTTTATTGGCGACGGTGACACCGATGTGCCCGCACTTTCATTAACCAGAAGCAAAGGTGGGAAAGCTATCGTTGTTTACAATCCTGCCTATACAGAAGAAAAACGAAATGACCGCCTAAAAAAAATGGGAGCTAGAAAGCGCGCCGACCTGATTACCCCCGCCGACTTCAAAATTGGTTCGGAATTGCACGAATATATTATGGTATTCTGTGAAATGGTGCGGCAGCGATACGAGGCGGAGACTAGGCCGCTTTCCGTCAGGGCTTAATGCTGGGACACTGGTGGGACACTCGCAGGCAACAAATGCCAATTATTTCCAACAGATGATAATATTTAAATTGGCCACAAGCGGCTGATTCTTTTGATACTAACTGACTGGGGTAGTTGTAGCCTATGGTGCTGGGCGCGACTCATAACCTGAAGGTCGTCAGTTCAAATCTGGCCCCCGCAACCAAATCTTTCAGTAGGCATTGACCCACCCCCTATAACTAGGCCCACTTCCAGAGTTATAAATGGGAGGAACGGAACCAATGAGAGGGAGGACGGATATGGCGAGGAAGCGCTACACCGCGGAGCAGATCATCGGGTATTTGCGGCAGTCTGAGGTGCTGCTTGGGCAAGGTAAGGGTATGGCAGATGTATTGCGTGCACTGGATGTGACGGGGAACACGTATTACCGGTGGCGCAAGGAATATGGGGGCTTGGGGTTGGACCAGGCTCGGCGGCTGAAAGAGCTGGAGCAGGAGAATGGGCGGTTAAAACGTGCGGTCGCGAACCTGACGCTGGATAACCTGATCCTGAAGGAAGTCTCGACGGGAAAGTTTTAACCAGTCCGGAGCGGCGACGGGAAGCTGTAATTTACGCGCAGCAAAAACTGGGGATCACCGAGCGGCAGGCATGTGCGGCCTTGGGTCAAAGCCGTTCGCTGCAGCGGCGCGAGTCACGGCGTGCGGATGATGAGGCGGCACTGACTGGGGATATCATTGCTTTAGCCAGACAGTATGGCCGTTACGGGTATAAGCGGATTACGGCGCTGTTACGCACGCAAGGCTGGATAGTCAATCACAAGCGGGTGGAACGGATCTGGCGGCAGGAGGGGCTGAAGGTTCCAGCGCGGCATAAGAAGAAGGGTCGCCTATATCTGAATGATGGCTCCTGCATCCGCCTGCGGCCATGCTGGCCGAACCATGTGTGGGCGTATGACTTCGTGGCGGAGCGTCTGACGGATGGCACCAAGATCCGGACATTAACGGTGGTGGATGAATACACCCGGGAGTGCCTGTCGTTACGAACCGGCTACTGTTTAAAATCTGATGACGTGATGGCGGTGCTGACGGAGTTATTTACAACACATGGCATTCCCGATCACATCCGTTCCGATAACGGCTCCGAGTTTACCGCCAAGTCGATCCGGTCATGGCTTGCCAGGCTTGGGATCAAGACCTTGTATATCGAACCCGGCAGTCCGTGGGAGAACGGCTATAACGAGAGCTTCAATGGTCGGTTGCGCGATGAGTGCCTCAACGCGGAGACGTTCCATACGTTGAAAGAAGCGCAGGTGATCCTCGAGCAGTGGCGGCATCACTACAACCACATCCGTCCCCATACCAGTCTCGGATACAAGCCGCCCGCGCCGCTGGCCCGCATGAAGGAAGGGGCCTGCGCTTACGCTCCGGCCCCTTCCTTCATGCCTCCAAAGCCCCAATCCTGTCACTTAATCTCTGGACCTATAAATGGGGGTTGACCATTAGAGAAAACGACACCAACGCTTCCACGCTGGTGTCGGGGTGTTTAGAAGTCGTAAGCAAATACGACCGCGACGCTTTTACCTCACGGCTGTTGTATAACGCCACCACCCCGACGCATTTGCGTAGGGTGGCAGTTTGATGACGGCAGATGCCCTGCCGACTTGCGAGAGGTTTTGAAGCCCCAGACGGAAATCTCCATCCAAAACGACAATATCTTGAATTTCCATATATGGAAACAGATTCCTGCGAGGTTTTCGAGGGGTAGACGCGCGGCGTTTTTCACAGATCGGCGCTGAGAAGAAGTTAAAATACCCCACGCGCCGCGCGCGCGTATCGGTCGAGTTGGGATTCGTCTATACAACCAAAAATGCAGGAGTGGTGGGATCGGCGCGATTCGAACGCGCGGCCCCCAGTTTAGGAAACTAGTGCTCTATCCAGCTGAGCTACGACCCCATGCACATGAAATCTCAGCATATCTGCTATTTGTTCGGGCGCAAGCTTTTGTCCTTCGCTTTTTTCAAATCATTCTCAATCATAAGTCATCCCTAAAATGTACGGAATTCCATTTTTTTTCAATAATAGACTCTTATCCTATTATTATACTCTTCCCCTTTATCTTCGGGGGAAAGGGGAAACTTAAAACAATTCCGATTTCCGTACACCTTAATCTATTGTTATTATTGAATTCACCAAAAACGGACGCAAATCCGCCATCACAAAAATCTTGTGAACCAGGGTCCAATTTGCGTTGATAGTCAGCAAATTTCAGGTGTTTTTTAACACGAAACGCGCATTTTTTAGCATCGTAAGGCTTTTTTTAATGTGCGTTTTAAGGGTGTATTTATGAACACATAGGAGAAATCCGTTGATGATAGCTACTCGCCTCAAGCTTCCGCTGCTAACTTTCGCTTCTCTATTTTTGTCCCTCGCCGCTGCCATTACTGGGGAGCGACCTATCGCTCATATTCTTCACTTCATCGCCATCGGCTCCTGCGACCCATGCCGAATATGGATGACGGTGACGATGTGCCGACGCTCGTCTATCGCGTAGATAACGCGGTATATATACGACTGGCTGGGATGAAGGAGGTGACGCAGCATCTTATTTTCAGGCGTAACAGGGCTTCGTGCTGGCTTTTCCTCTAGGCTCAGTATTGCCGCTTCAAGTCCGTTGAACCACTTCGCCGCCAGTTTCGAATTGGCGGCATTGATGCTTTGGTAAAGCTGGCGAAGGTCGCGCTCTGCCCTTGCCGTCAGTTCTACGCTATAGGCCATATTCTTCGCGAAGCTCGTTGAACACCGCACCCGCAGGACGGGACTTCCCGCTCGCCTTATCAAGCAGCCCCTGCCTTATTCCTTCGGCTGGGCTCGCTGAGGCAGCAATATCCAACAACCGTTGGTACGCTTCCGCATCCTGCAATACCGCTGCCGCCTTGCCGTTCACGGTCAGTACGACGGGACGTTTGGTTTTGCGAATATGCTGCATGAACTCCGCCGAATGATTGCGGAAGGTGGTCATTGGCTGAATGTCTTTGGTAATGTCCATCGCACTTTCTCCTTCACCATTAGATTACCTTATTAGGTAATAGTATTTAAGAGGCATGAGCAACAAAATTCATCGTTGGTGACAAAAATTGTGTTTCCTAATGCTGCGCTATGTCCACGATTCGTATGAAGAAAAATCATCTGGCAATTTTTTTGTTTTCTTACCTGCCATAACGAGCGATAACCTCTCGTAACGCCGAACAACATACTGTCTTTATTGCATTTTGTTCGTTCTTGAGTTATAAAGGATTGCATCATGCCTAGAACCGCTCTCACCGATCTTGCCGTCAAAAAACTCCGCCCGCCTGTTAAAGGTCGCATTGCGGTTCAGGATGAGCTTGTGCGGAGCCTATGGCTGCGTATCACTGAGAAGGGACATAAAAGTTGGTCAGTCGCTTATCGCTACAACGGGAAGCAAAAACGCCTAAAAGTAGGCGAATACCCCGCCGTTAGCATCCTCGACGCTCGGCAAGCGGCGCGAGAGGCGATGCAACTGGTGGCGAAGGGGGAAGACCCCGATTATCTCAAAAAAGAAAAGATTGAGGCGCAACAAATTTACACCTTCGCCGCTGTAGTCGAAGAATATTTCGAGCGATACGCCAAGCTGCACACCCGCAACTGGCTATCTGTGATGCGCCTCCTTCATGCCCATGCGGTTCCCGTATGGCCACACCATTGCGGCCCTTGGTTGCGGAAAGCGATTTCGCCCTGCACGATGCGCGAGAAAATCTCTTCATCGTTTTGATGCGGCAATATCTCGAATTGCAAAATGCGCGAATCATCCGCCGACGACATCCCGATGGGATTAATGGCGGCGAAAAGGAACGTAGCCCGCAGATTATACTGAATGACACGGCCTTCCGGCGTCCCGCGCAACACCGCGTTTTCTGCCGACGAGGCACTGCGGGCGAGCTTTACCACTGCCTGCAGATTGCCCCGATTATGGTCGCTTTCGAATTCATCGATAACAACAGGGCGACTGTCAGGGCCAAGTGCCTGGCGGATGCCAGCTTCGGTGCTATTCCCGTCGCAGGAGATACGCAGCGGATAAAGAAGGTTGCTGCTGGCATGCAATAACGTAGTTTTGCCCGTATTCTTGACGCCATGGACGAAGGCATGCGGACGCCAGGCGATGGCCCCACAAATGGGAGCCATGGCGAGGTAGCCCAGAAAAAGCGTGGCGGATTGGGGGTTTTGCCAGTTGAAATTCTTAAGCCAATCATGCAAAGCCTGCGGATTGAATTCTGCTTCCGAAAGTTTCGCGAGCGGCTTGAAGCAAGTGTAGGTATGGCTTAGTCCCGGAGGCAAAGGTTCTTGGCCAAAATTCTTCACAACCTTGCCGTTATCGATCCATACTCCGACTCCCCGGATATCCGACGGGTCGAAGGGGCCAGCGCGGCGACATTGATCCATCAAGGTATTGCCTGCCGCAAACGTGTTATACACGGTTTTTTCAGCCGGGAATTGAGCGGCCAGGTAGCCCGGCCCTACAATGCCGTACATGGTGTACGGGTTCATCATTTGGGTAGAAGTCAACGAGACCAGAATATTGCGGTTCATGTCATGCACAACGAAATAACCGTCGCTGGTATAACCTTTAGCCACCGGCGGATTGTTCGATGCGTCCGATGACATGAATTCATTTTGGTCGCTGAGCGTTTGGCCAAGCCCTTTCTCTTTGGCGGACTCCAGCATGCCAAGCGTTTCTGACGCCGTATTCCCATCATAATCAGGATGAAAAAGCGCATTGATGCAATCGGCCATCCACTCATGGTCATCGGTAAGATTGGCAACGCCGCAGGCGGTAAGCTTCAACATCGCCTCATGTGCTTTAATACCCGCGCCGCCTTCGACGATTTCCCATGCGGCTACGTGTTCGCACACCATGCTGATGAACTCGTATTTCAGCTTATCTATCAGCGGCCAGTCTTGGCGAGGCACTTCGAGGATCGGCGAGCCTTCCCAACGGTAATGTTTTTCCTGGTCGTAATGAGACGGAGGGATTTTGACCATCCCGCTATTAATCATCAATTCTGCCGCATGCGGACCATCGCGACGGTCTCTTGCCCGTAGTTTGACCGACTTCAGTCCTTTTTCGGCCCGCATGACCCAGGTCGTTCCCTTGCCACCAACTTTGCCGACCGGCGGGTTGCCCAGTACCCGTTTCAAAAATGGACCAAACCCTGGATGGTCGTTATCCACCGCCGCGTCCACGTCTTCTCCGTGATCGGTGCCCAGAATGAAGCCGATGCCACCGGCGGCATGTTTTTCAAGCCAGTAATTGCGTTTGGCTTCGCTTGGTAGACCTGGCACCTCGGCGTTCCAGCCGTCGACCCCCTTCGGGCTTTTTTCGTATTTGGCCGTAGGGGTGACGCTGAAGCCCTTGGCCCAGTACAGCGGGGCATTTTCTGCGAAGATTGCCGACTTGGCGGGCGGCTGTTCGCCGCCCGTCGTCGTGCCCATCGTTTGATTAGGCAGCTTCATTTTTGCCTCCCTGATTCGGCAGGCTGTAAGGTGCCTGCGCGTGAGGGTGTTCGGAGATCAGTCCTTTCTCGATCGCGTGTTCGATGATGCGAGCATATTCATGCAGGGGAAAATAACACACTGCCGTTCCTTCGTGAGGCTCATACCCGTCCGGTACGACATCTTCGTCAGCAAGCACTTCGTGCACAATGCATGCAGGCAAAAGGCCGAATTTCTCCCATTCTTCTCCATAGGTATCTGACGGGAAATAAAGCACGGTGTTTTCCAGCCGCTCGATGTCTTTCTTCATGTCAGGCGGGATACGATCACCAACCTCAGCTTTGAGCTTAGTCAGGTCGCGCATGTGTGCCGTGTCCACGAGGTCAACGGCAATGAAAGTAGTGGTGGTATCGATTTCTTGTTTCAACATTGATTGAACTTTCAGATTTGAATTTGAGACGCGCTGATCCGATCCCTTCACAGCGTTGCCATGGGGTTGCGGATTGAGCGGAGCACTTCGGAGACGCGCACGAGCTTGCGGCTGTTGAGTAAGGAATAGGAGGGAATCAGCCCCTGTTGGCAGGCGCGATTCAATTTCCAATAAGGGAGCCCTAGATGGACAGCCGCCTCCTTGATCGTGAGCAGCTTCTCGGCTTGCTCTAGGGACGGCGTGGCGGGTGGGTCAGTCATAAAAAACTCCATCAGTTGTTGGTGATGGAGAACTTCATTAAACAGTTTTTCAGCGAATGCAGTAGTGCAAGGTTCCCAACCTTAGGTTTTGGGATTTTGTGCCGCGTATCGCGGTCGCGGAAAATCATAGTCCGTCGATGGAATTTTGACGCTGGAAGAGCTTGCCACTTCAAGAAGTTTTTTATTGGGGAAATGTCCTATTTGGTAAGTTAGTCGAAGCTGTCCATCTGGGCCTAAAATGGCTTCAAAAAATGCAGCATCAAATCCGTCAGGATACTTGCCCGTTGAACGAAATTCTTTGATCAACGCCGCCACTTCACGCTCAGCTACCTGGCGGTCATTTTCAGCAGCCATTTGCTTGCTAAGCAGTGCGGCAACCCATACCGTCCATTCACTTAGTTGGACTGGTGCTGAGCGACTTTGCTGCCAAGTAATCGAGCGAAGCTTTTCCTGCCCCTGCGACGGCAAGCCACGTAAAAATTACAAAATAGGCAGCTTCTTCGAATCCGAACAACGTTTCGACCGAGTCGATGTCCGCCCATTTGGCGGAGACGATCGCGACGGCCATGACGATTGCAAGCATGCCACCGGCGATGCGGGTGAAAAGTCCGAGGATTAGCAGGATGCCACCAACGAACTCCGCGCCGGAGGCGAATGGCGTGAGGATGTGCGGAAAGGGAATGCCCCATTCGGTGAACAGCTCGATCATGTGCGGCAGGTTGTGAAGTTTCGACCAGCCGGTGAGCATGAAGACATAACCCACCACGATGCGCGCCAGAAGCGGCCCCGCCCAGAGAAAATTGGAAGCAATGCGCTCCGGCCAAGTGATGAGTACATGCAGAAGATTCTGCAAAAAGCTTCTGCCGGATTCTTTTCCAGAGAAATGGGGTTGGTCGAGGTTCATGCGATGCTCCTGAGTGATGTTATATCTCTGTATTCGCGGTAACTGAGCAAACCGTTACGCATCCATCGCGAAAACCATGCGGAAAGTTGAGAAGCCAGTTCATCCTCAGCCACGCCGAGTTCCGTTTGCAGTGCATGCAGCGCCGTGCCGATGGGCATGCCCGTGAATAATTTCTGCAGCAGGTGATACTCTTGGTCTGCCAGTTGCATGCGCCAAACCACGTCTTCATGACGGAACGCGGCGAGGTAAGTTTTTTCCGGCAGCGGCGGAGCGGGCGATTGGCCTTCCTTGACGGAAAGGTAATAGTCGTTCACCGGGTAGTTGGACGCAAAAAGCTGCAACGCGGCGCGTGGGGCCAGCACAGCCTCCATCAACGATTCCGCGTTCATGCCTGCCAGATGCGCGGGTTCCAGCGGTATGGTTTCTTCCATATCGTGCAGTTGGGAGAGGGCATTTTCCAGCATGACCATTTCTTGCGCGAATGCGTCCCCTGCGTGATGCTGCGTGAGGAATGTGGGCAGATGGGCGGCATATCGGCCGATGTTGAAATGTTCGGAATGGGTACTGTTGACGAAATCCCTCATGAGCGCGTCGAATATCCCGTCGCCCAAATAGTGCTTTAGTACTGGATAATCCTCCGCCGTCACTTCTTGCAGGCGCGCGCGGTAGGCGTTGATATAGACGGCGAGCTGGTCGGCGGGGGTGAATCGTTCCTTGGCGCGAATCCAGTCGTCGGGGCCGTTTTCCATGCTTTCGCCGCGCAGGATGGCCTCCTGCATACGGGATTGGGCCTCGCCGAGGGGGGTCGGGATATTGGCGACATAGCGCGGCTGGTCGTGGGCAAGCTCGGGTAGCGGGGCATAGTTTTGGGCATCGGCGGCAGCGAACTTGGCTTTGCCTAGTTCGGCATGCAGCACTTCCCATTCCGGCAGGTTGTCATCCCATTCCACCATGGTGTTGATGGTGCGGCCCGCTTTGTGAATAGCGTATTTGTACAGGGCCCAGACCTCGTCCACCACATGATCGTCATGCGTGTCGATGATGTGCGTGCCGTGGTTGCTGTGGCCGGAAAGATGGATCTGCGCGACCTTGTCCATTGGCAAGGCGTCGATATAGGCTTTCGGATCCAGGCGGTGGTTGTAGCAGCTGACATAGACGTTGTTGATGTCGAGCAGCAGATGGCACCCTGATTCCTGCGCCATGGCGGCAATGAATTCGGCTTCGGGAATATGGGAACTTTGGAATTCCAGATAGGTCGAAGGATTTTCGAGCGCGATTGGGCGTTCCAGGTAATCCTGCACCTGTTTAATGCGGCCGACGATGTGTTTCAGTGCTTCTTCCGTGTAGGGCACGGGCAGTAGATCGTGCGAATTTTTGTGCGCGATGCCGGTCCAGCAGAGATGGTCCGAAATCCAGGCCGGGTTGATGTCATCGGCCAGCTTCTTGAGCTTGCGCAGATATTCCGAATTCAACGGATCGACCGTTCCGATGGAAAGCGCGATGCCATGCATCACGACTGGATAGCGTTCCCGGATGCGCGCGAGGTTGCGCCTGGCCTTGCCGTCCGTATCCATGAAGTTTTCGGAGATGATTTCGAACCACTCCACCACAGGCGCATGCTCGAAGATATGCGCGTAATGCGGGATGCGAAGGCCGAGGCCGAAACCCAAATGCGGGAAATGTTCGTGCGTGTCGTGCATGTTTCGCCTCAAAGAAAAGGCGGGGGCTTTGAAACCCCCGCCTTCGATCATCAACCAACCTTTATTTCGCGGGCTTGCTGCCATCGGTGGCGCAGCTGCCATGACCTTTGCACGAGTTCTTGCCGTCAGCGCCGTTGCCTTTGCACGAATTTTGGCCCTTGCAGGCGTGTTTTTCCATTTTCTGATCCGTGGTGGAGGACTTTTCCATTTTACTGTCGTCAGCGGCATGGGCCATGCCCGCGCCCATGACGCCCAGGCTCAGAAGGCCGGTGAAAGCAGCGGTGGCGAGTTTGTTCGAAGTAAACATAATAAATCTCCTTATGATGATGAAAGCGGTTTCGGTTGTGTAATGCGGCTCGAACCCAATGTTTCCTGCCTGACACATATGGTATTCGCGCCATGGCGGAGGATGGTTACAAGTCCGACAGAAAATAATGCAAATCGATCAACGCAGGCTTTTGCGTTACCATTTCAGCAGGATTTTGCCGATCCATGCGCCGAGTGCGGCGAACAAGAGCGTCGGCCCGTAATGCCAGCTGACCAGATGCATCATGGAATCGTTTGCTTCGGCCAAGCGCAGCGTTAGGCAGCCGATGCTGCTGGCCGCCAGCACCGCAAACGAACCGGCCTGGAATTGCCGCACACTCGCCCCTTTGCGCAGCAGAGCAAAAATCAACGCCGAGGGAACCAGCGCTACCGAACCAATGCACAGCGCGCATTCCATGCCATGGGCACCGGGGAGCGGCATCACCATACGCACATCAAGCGGCATTCCCAATTGGAGGAGGACCAACGCCAGAAGAATCAGGAATACATAGTAGGGCAGCTTCAGCAGTTTCGGCTTTTGATAGGCGTCGGGATACATGGCCAGCACGCTGGCAACGGCGCTGGTGAGCAGCAGCCCCAACAATAAGGCAATCTCGATGGCAAAGAGCGGACGCGTCATCTGCAGGGCAAGATCGGGGCGTAACCCCAGAAACAACTGCGTAGCCACGCCGTAGACACCCAACACAGCAAGCAACCGTGCAACCCAATAGACGGGCACGCGTACCGGCGTTGGCGATGCCGCCTCGCTGCTAAGGCGGGCGATGAGTGTTTCAGTATCCGTCATGTGCCAAACTTTTCTCTGATCTTTTTTATCGCGCGGTGCGCCGAAACCTTTACGGCGGATTCGTTCATGTTCATCTGCGCGCCCACTTCCTTCGCCGTGTAGCCTTCCACATGCATGAGCGTCAGAATCCGCTTCTGGTTGTCCGGCACGCCTTCCAGCAGTTCATCGATGGATTCGCGGCTTTCCAGGTCTTCGGTTACATCCGTCAGGATATTTTCCAATTCGCTGATATCGACGGTTTTGTCCTGACGTTGAGTGTAGTGCTTGCGTAAATGGTCGCTGATGCGGAATTTCGCGATCGAGGCCAGCCACGGCATGATGGGGCGCATGCCATCGTAGGTATGCCGCGCTTTGTGTACGGAAATCAAAATCTCCTGCGCCACATCTTCAACATCGCAGGCAGCCAGTCGTCTGCCCACCATGCGCTTGAGCATTGGCGTGATGCTGCTCAGGAATTGTGCGTAATCGGCCTGATTCCCATCCAGGCCGGAGCGGAACAACGCGGTAAGCGCACTATATCTGTCGATCGATGTAACCATGGAACATCCCATCTACGAACACTGAATAACGCGATGTCACCCGAGCAGCGTAACCAAGCCCCATAAAACACTGGGGCGGTTGTATTATTCAGGAGATTCATATGGACCGCAGACAATTCATGCAACTGGTTTTCGGTGGACTCAGCCTCGCCGCTTTGTCCCCAATGCTCAACGCAGGCAAGGCATTGGCCGCCAGTGCCGCCGCCAAAATAACCAAAACGAGCGACGAGTGGAAAAAACTGCTCACCCCCGCCCAATATGATGTGCTGCGCGAAGAAGGCACCGAGCGGCCATTCACCAGCCCGCTGCTCGGCGAACACCGCGAAGGCGAGTTTGCCTGCGTAGCCTGCAACCTGCCCTTGTTCGCTTCAGCCACCAAATTCGATTCCGGCACCGGCTGGCCGAGTTTCTTCGATACCATCCCTGGTCATCTGGAAACCAAAACCGACCGAGGATTGTTGATGGCACGCACCGAATACCATTGCGCCCGGTGCGGCGGGCATCACGGCCATGTGTTCGATGACGGGCCGAAGCCGACCGGCCTGCGCTATTGCAGTAACGGCGTGGCGTTGAAATTCATCCCAAAGAAAGGCTGATCCCATGTTCAGAAACACACTTCGTCTGGTGGCACTGGTCACCATCGCCGCCAGCATCTGCATCACGGCCAAGGCCTATGCTGCCATGCCTCCGAAGCACACGGAAACCATCGTGGTGGCGGGCGGCTGTTTCTGGGGTGTTCAGGCGGTCTTCCAGCACACTAAAGGCGTCGTCTCCGCCACCTCCGGCTATGCGGGCGGCGCGGCCAATACAGCCGATTACGGAAGCGTCAGCACCGGCACGACCGGCCATGCGGAAGCCGTGGAAGTCACCTACGACCCCACGAAAATCACGTTGGACCGGCTGCTGGACGTCTATTTTACCGTTGCCCACAACCCGACCGAATTGAATCACCAGGGGCCGGATCACGGGACGCAGTACCGCTCCGCTTTGTTCTATCGCTCGCCTGAACAGAAGAACGTGGCGCAGGCGCACATCGCCGCGATGAATGCCGCGAAATCATTCTCTTCCCCTGTCGTCACCACATTGGAACCGCTCTCCACGTTCCACCCAGCGGAGGAATACCACCAGAATTACGCCACTCTACACCCGTACAATCCCTACATCGTGGTCCACGACGCACCCAAGCTGGCCGCTTTGCAGAGAACATTCCCCGATCTGTACGTAAAATAAGGACTACGCCATGAACCCCATCGAAATCGGCCTCTCCTTCGTCGAGGGCCTAGCCCTCATCGCCTCCCCCTGCATCCTGCCCGTGCTGCCGCTGGTACTCGGCGCCTCGGTCGAGGGTGGGCGCAAGCGTCCCTTCGGCATCATCGTCGGGTTCGTGCTGGCCTTCACGGCTTTCGCCATGCTCTCGCGTGCCTTGGTGGGTGCGCTCGGCATCGATCTGGAGTGGATTAAATACGGCTCGCTGGTGTTCCTCGCTTTGTTCGGCTGCATCCTGCTCTCCGAGCGTCTGTCCGCCCTCTTCAACCGATGGACCGCGCGCTTTGCCAATGCAGGAAACGACCTCACCCGCAACGCCCAGAACGGATTCTTCAGCGGCATCGCCATCGGCATGCTGATCGGGCTGATCTGGACGCCGTGCGCCGGGCCGATTCTCGCCGCCGTACTGGTTCAGATCATCCGCCAGGAATCGGACATCCAGGCATTGTTCCTCGTGGCAGCCTTCGCGCTGGGGGCAGGCATTCCGATGCTCATCATTTCACTGACAGGGAGAAAAATCATGTCCAGACTCGGCTTTCTCAACGCGCATGCCGAAGCGGTGCGTAAAACCTTCGGCGTCGTCATCCTGCTAGCCGTTGGCTTCATCGCCTCCGGCGTGGACGCCCAATCGCTGTTCACCAAAAGCGAACCCACGACCGCCGTCGGTACGGCAGGCTTGCAAGACGCCTTGCCGAACCCGTATCCCGCCCCGGAATTTGCGGGTATTCAGACCTGGCTCAACAGCAATCCGCGCACCATGGCATCGCTCAAGGGCAAGGTGGTGCTGATCGATTTCTGGACCTATTCCTGCATCAACTGCGTGCGTACGCTGCCCTACGTCACGCAATGGGACCGCACTTACCGCGACAAGGGGCTGGTCGTCATCGGCGTGCACGCACCGGAATTCGAGTTCGAAAAAGACGTGAACAACGTCAAGCAGGCGCTCGCCGCGCATAATATTGAATACCCGGTGGCAATCGACAACAAGCTTGATACATGGACCACGTTCAAAAACCGCTACTGGCCCGCCCATTACCTGATCGACCAGCAGGGCCGCGTCGTCTACACGCATTTCGGCGAAGGCCATTATGGCGAAACGGAACACAATATCCGCTACCTCCTAGGGCTGGATGCTAAGGACAGCGCGGTCGCGCCTGAAGCACCCGTTTCAAGCACTGGCCAAACGCCCGAAACCTACCTCGGCAGCGCGCGGGCCAAGAATTTCGCCAGTGTGGAAAAGCCGCTTCCCGGCAAGGTGCAGCCATTCACCCTCCCCAAGTTTCTGTCCAACGACCATTGGGCCCTCTTCGGCAAATGGCACATGGAAGGCGAACGAATCACCGCCGCTGAAGCAGACGCCAAACTGCAATTGAATTTCACCGCCGGAAAAGTGTTTCTCGTCCTCGGCACCAAGGACGGCACGCCCATCACCGCAAAACTCACCCTCAACGGTGAACCGCTTGGGAATGCGGCAGGCAAGGATGCGCCAGCGGGAACACTCGCCATCCGCGAACACACGCTCTACGAGTTGGTCAACCAAGGCAGCGTCCGCAACGGCCTGCTTGAAATTACCGCCGACGCTCCAGGCTTGGAAGCCTATGCCTTCACCTTCGGCAAGTAAGGCGGAATACGTAATGTCGTTATTGGATTTTGGGGATACAGCGTATGTTTGCTTGGGGTTTGCAGTTTCCTGCCTAATCATGATGGTATGCCTTGAAAGGCAGCGTCATGTTATTAAACTTCCCGGCAGTTTCCTGGCGGCTTGCTTCTTCGCTCCTGATGGTGGATGCAAAGCGATAAGGTGTAATCGTGTTTAACCCAGGAACACCTCAAATTTTCCATTCCTAAACGGTGGTTCAAGCCCGGGTGCCGTGCGATGCGCTGCTAAGATGGTCAGGGCTGCAATGCCCGCCGCGAACGCCGCTTTTAGCCATAAAGCGTTGCCGCAAAGCCTCCTTGGTCGAGCGCCCAGGAAGTGCTACAACCAGCCCGCGTTTGCACGGGGTTTGCACGTTTGCCGCGAGACGCTTTTTTCAGAGTGGGGCCGTAGCTCAGTAGGATAGAGCACCGGATTCCTAATCCGGGGGTCGAGGGTTCGAATCCCGCCGGTCCCACCAAGCTTATTGTGTTACGCGTTGAATGAGCACGGCTGCGGTCTGGGCATATATGGGGTTGTTAGTCTCAATTTGTCCCAACAGCATTCGTTGCCCAAATAATATTTCCTTCGCCGTGACGCTGCCGCTAGAACCCATCAAAGAATGAATATGATCCGCAATAAGTTTCTTTGGGGAGCCTTTCATTCCTGCGAATTGGCTATGGCTATCGGTGATGAATTTCTCTGTCGTGTCATAAGGTATGTAGGCAAAGTGTCTCTTAGCGAAGGCCAGAAATAGCCGCATGTAATGATATTTTTGATCATTGTTATCTGAGGAATCCAAAGCAAATCTTGGAACCTTTTTGAAAAGCTTAGTAAGCAAATCTTCGAGTTTGGGGTTATCCGCTTCTGGGATTGTATCTGGATCTGGAATCGCTTCGTGGGGTTTTTGATCCCCATCGAAAAGAAAGAGAGTGTTGGAGGTTGTTTTCAGCATTTCCCCTGCTGCTAGGTCCAGCATCGCGTTAGCCCCTCCGCTAAATGGCGTAACGACTATTTTGTCCTGTTGGCTTGCAGTTAAGTGCGTCTTGACGACGTGTTGAGTGAACGAACTGGCGAGCGAATCCTCGACAACACACTCCATCTTGTGCTCGGGCGGGCGCTTCAAACCGAGGTGAAAAGTCGTTTCATCAGCTGGCGCTGAGTTTATGAACTTAATCTTCCGTGTTTCAGTTTCTACGTAGAGCACTTTGATTGCCTGTTCCGGTAGGCCACTTGCAAAATACGGAGAATGGGTCGAGATCACTACTTGAAGCCGCTTAGAATGTATGAGGTCAAGAATATAGTCTCGCAACTTCATCTGGGCGTCGATGTGTAGGGATGTCTCAGGTTCGTCTAGTAACACAAGGGAATTTTCGGGGGCGCGATTCAAAGCATAAATTAAACGCATAATCGCCGTCTCACCGCTACCTGCGAAAGCTTCCGAATAATTGTCGGCACGGCCTTTCGTAAGATGCACAGAAAAGCTGTTCGTGAGATAAAAGTCGTGCTCGATATACACGATCTTCTCATAGTCAGTATCTAGGATATGGTTGGCAACAGCGCGTAGATCATTAGGGAACGTATAATTCTCGAACACACGTTCTTTGCCGTAATAACTGTATTCTTTTGCCTGGGTGTCGATGGCTTCCTTAAGTGGGCGCGATTGTTTCCGAAGCTTCTCTCTGCGTAGCGCCCGTGCCTTCCGCACCCGAACAGTTTTATAAAAAGCCTTATCGAAGGCACTGATTTCGGAGCGAAAATCGAGGTACACGACCTCCTTATTCAGGGAGACCCAACGCGTTTTGAGCCTTCCTGCAGGCAAGGGCTCGGTTGCTGGTTCAACGGGAGACATTCCGTATTTGATGATTGGACGAGAGGGTTCCCAATAATCCGGGTCCCCAGCTTTTTTGATGATTGTCTGCAAGACTTCAGCTTTAGCGCCTGTCTCTGGAACTATGTAGCTGTAAAAATATGCTGGCCGCACCCCATTAACGTCAGTGATAGAGTCGGTCGCCAAACTAAACCATAGCTCGCCAACGCTTTGGCCATCTGGGACACCGTAGAGAGCGTGTAGGACGGACGTTTTGTTCGTGCCATTTTTGCCAATCAACAGAGTGAGAGGGAAGTCAAATGTCATCGTTTCCCCGGGCGATATGTTCTTGAAGCTCGGAAACGAGATAGAACTTACGTGCGGCTTGTAATAATCGCCGTTTGCGTAGGCCAAAGCCATAGCGTTGATATCAACCGACATAGGACTCCGTTATAAAACGAACGATTCTGAAATTCTTTCGGCCATGAGCGGTGGGACAGCATTTCCTACTTGTCTGGCGCAGGACTGTAGCGCTCCGACAAATACGAAATTATCTGGGAAAGTTTGTAAGCGTGCAGCTTCGCGGACACTTATCGCCCGGTCTTGCGACGGGTGACCGAAACGCCCGTTAGAATAACTCGTGCATCTTGTCGTTAAGGTCGAGGCTGGTGCGTCCCATTTCATGCGCCCATAAACGTCTGTGTGGCCCGTGTATTCCTCATGGCATTCAATTCTTAGTTGCTCTGGCCAATCACGACGGTCTCCGCCTTCTGGTGTCAGTTTTATACGCTGGAGATTCTGATCGGATAGTCTTGCTGCTGTGTGATTTGCGATGCTTGGGTGGCTTTCCCCCGCGAAGATAGGGGGGAGATCTTCTATCGAGTCCCGTACTGTTACAGAACCGCCAGCATATTTTTGGACGATGGATTCAATCGTGTTTAAACGCCGCTTCCCGTAGGCACCTGTTAGAATAAAGCGTTGTCGCTTCTGCGGTACGCCAAGACTCGAGGCTTTGACGATAGAGGTGTCGAAATTGTAATTTAGCTCTGTCAATCCGTCCGTAAAAGATTTGAAGAGTCCATCAGTTTTATCGACATTTTGTAAACCCGGTACGTTCTCCAAAAAGACATATTCTGGCTTCCAGTAGGCTATAAACCTTAGGAACTCGGGCAAAAGGGTTTTCCGGATATCATTCTTTCGCTCTATTCTTCGCTGCTTTGTAAATGGTTGGCACGGGGCGCAGCCACAAAATAGCAACGGTGTTTTACGACGCTTTTGCAGGATGCCGTTCAAATCACTCGCCGCAACATTCCTAATGTCGTCTGAGATAAATGCAGCTTCGGGAAAATTTCTTTGGAAAGTAAGAGCAGAATCCCGATCAAAGTCTAATCCGCCGAGAATGTTGAAGCCGTAATTTTGGAATCCTAGGCTTGTGCCACCGCAGCCGCTGAAGAAGTCAAAGACATCCACTATCACCTCCCCTTTTTCGCTCAATTATCCCTAGTCTTGGCACACGAGCTTTTATTTTTGAATCTTGCATTGAGTACTGCTTCCAGGACCCATGGTCTAGCTAATACTGCTCCCTTTTTTCCAAGCAATTGACCACAACCCATTCAGCGTGCTAAAAATTTTCTTGAAATCGGAACTGTCCGATTTTGGGGCTTAGTAACCTCCTCGCAAAGCGGCTGGCATCAGCCGTGATTGATGCCTCCTCGACCTTTGGCCGGGGAGGCGCTGTCGCATGTCCAAGCCGAAAGGCTAAAGGGCAGCGCGACCGTCTTTGCGCGGTTTACTAACTCCCCGGTCACCAGCTTCGGTTGGTGGCCGGTCTTGAAAAGGGGGTAGTATGTTTTTCCGAAGAAAACCCAAGCTGCACGCGTCGCTAGATGAAGTCCTCGAGCATATCGCAGCCGCCAGCAAAATCATGACGGCATACAAGCGCGACAAGCACTTCATTCCGACAAGCACAGAGCTTGAGCGGTTTTATGAAATCGAGCAGGCCTTTTGGGCGCACAACGCAACCTTAGGATATGTCGTACGCTGCATGCGCCAGCGAGCGGCAGGGGAGCCAGAGGGGGCAAAGAAATTCAGCGATCCCGAAGTGTTCGACTATCACTATCCAAATTAGGGTAAGCTAGCAATTTTCTAAATCGCCTGTATGCTCTGTAAAAGCATACAGGTGGTAAATGGCATTAGTTGCATTAAATGAAATTCACGCCTTGCAGATCCAAGCAGGAGTTTTGGGGCGTAATTCGGGCCATTTGTTTGAAGATCAAATAGCTCAATGTATCAATTCGATTTCTTATCCGCTTAGGTTTGATCAGTTTCTAAATTCGCATGTTAGCAAGGGCGACCCGGCTCATGTGTTATTACATTATATTGCCTCTACATACGGCCACTTAGAAATTGAATCCGCCGTTGCCGTGTCTACTGGCTCTTTAGCCACTTCTGAAGAGGGCAGAAAATGGCTAGAAATAAATGGTGTGGGCATACGCCGCTGCAAAAGCGATCTAATAATCACCTTACATTTTCCGCAGGCCCTAGAAGCGGTTACAATCGGGATTTCGACAAAGCAATGTAACAATAAGACCCCTACTAATGCACAATTGTACTTCACTACAGCGCGTGGGTTTGCGGCGCTACTATGTGCAAATGAGATACCTGTCTCAGCAAACGCGATTTTAGCTTTAAGAAAGTTCTGCGGGGACAAGGGTTTCCAACCAGCCGACGATCCAGCAAATGTTAATCGCAAAACAGATCCAAGGCGATATTTTTGGGAAGAAATCGGCGCTGAGGGGCAGAAAGAATGGGAGACACTCTTCTCCAATTTCCAATCTAAAATAATGAGTCTCCTCCTGCGAAAAGCTTATATTGAGGATCATTTCCCACCCAGCTTTTTGCTGCACAAAACCAAAAGCAGTTCGTCATGGTCTAATACAGAATTAGCAGTATACGAAATTGAAGAATTGATAGCGCACTCGTTAGCTTACAGCTCGTTCGTGGTGAAGCCTTATTCCGTTCGTAAGGGTAGTTACAAAGACCCGAAAGGTGTAATTCATTTGGCTCCTCGCTTTGGCGTTGTACAGATGCAAAGAGGCGGTCAGGCGCAACACCCTGAGCAATTGCAATTCAATTTAGAAGCCAGTTACTTTTACAAAATCGGACAACTGCGACCGAATATGTTGAGCGACAGCGAGAGCGAGTAACGGTGGCACCGCATTACCAATCCCTGTTCTTATAGTGCCTTGAGATCCTACAAACTTGAAATCATCGGGAAATGATTGAAGCCTAGCTGCTTCACGGATGGTTAGGGCTCGCGTGGCTACAGGATGTACATTACGGCACCCTGAGATCATGCCGAAGGTGGTCTGTACAGTTCCTGCGGGTTGTTTCCAGACCTGACGTTTATAGGTTGTATTATATCCTGATGGCGGCCTTAATTTAGGGTCCAAATTCTCATGTGCGCTGCAACCTTCTGAAACGTCCCATAGCCATTCAATCACATGATCTGGGTGCTTTACTGCAGCGTGTAGGTGATCAGTTTCAGATTTCTCGCCAGATTCTAAATAATCGAGATCAGAGCAAGCATCTGCAAACGAACGCGGCGGAGACAAATTAGAAAATAAATCCGTTGAGTCAGAGTGTGTCGGCTTAGGGAGGGAAGGCTGAGTTGCTAAATCTTCTCTAACTGCAATAAAAAAGACACGTTCTCGGCTTTGTGGAATGCCGTATTGCATAGCATTCACTTCGTACATTTGGGCTTTGTAACCGAGCTCCGCAAACCCCTCCAAAATGGAATCTTTTACATGCGTACCCTCAGGGGTTTTCATAGACGTCAATAGACGGACATTCTCCATGATGGCGAATTTGGGTTTTAAAATGTCGATGAATCGTAAATAATCTTTAAAGAGTCGGTTGCGCGGGTCATCCACAGACCGCTTGCCAGCAAGACTAAAGCCCTGGCACGGAGGGCCTCCGATGATGACATCAATACCTCCACACAAGTCCTTAAAGGACCTAATCGCTTCGTTTGAGATATTAGATATATCTGAACCAAATCTTGGTACTTTTGGAAAGTTCTTTTGATAAATTTGACTAAGGCCATCGTCAATTTCAACGAAGCCTTTAATCTCATATCCAGCACTGCTAAATCCCAAGCTAAATCCTCCACAGCCTGCAAAGAGACTAAGGCCAGAAAACCTTTTTTGGGTTGGCGCACATAGTTTTTCCAACGCCTTTAAATATTCGCCACTTCGGGGACTAATCAAACACTTTTCAATTCGCTCTTCTAAGCGTTGCGCGGTCGTATACTGATGGGTTTGATACCTCTTCTTACGGGTGATGACCTGACCTAGATCTTTGGTCAGTAGAGCCGTTTGTATAGCATTAATTAGCACATCGGATGCTTCAAGCTTTTCGAGTTCGAAAGCAGATAATGTGAACTTGGGAACACCTGTTATCTCTGCCAGTTTAGCCTGCGAAAGTCCGATCGACTGTCTGTAAGCGCGTAAGTCTTTTCCAGATTTTATAGCATTCATCACGGGGCCCCCATTAAGGTCAGACAATATGAGACAATGTGCGATTTTTCCAGCGACTAATAGTTATTGGAATGCGCTTGCCAGCAATTCCATAGCTTCCTCGCCTCCGCGCACAGCTTGAGTGTAATGACCGAGTGTAACGGATGCGTTGGCATGGCCCGCCAGCTTGGCAACAAGCCCGACCTCGACGCCCTGCGCCTGTAATGTGGAGATGAAGCAGTGACGCGCTGAGTGCGGTGTCACATAAGGCAAGCCCGTGCGTTCCAGCGCCTTCGCCCATACGCGCTGCCGAAAGTTGGTGTAGAGAAGGCAGTTTCCCCCGCCCGTGCGTTCTTTGGAGGGCCATTTCCCTAGGAAACCAAGATTCGGGAAAACGCGGTAGAGGTACTTCTCGCCTAAATGATCTTTGGGCTTGCCGAGAGGACACTTCTTTTTCCAGGCGGCTACCATATCGAACAGCGGCGGTGACATCGGAATCGTGCGTGTACCAGCGGCAGTCTTGGTCGTGTCGGTAATTGTGCCGTCCCGTTCCTGCATTCGGCGGATGTGTACCTTTCGGTTTTCGAGATCTACGTCCTCCCATAGCAAAGCCAGCATTTCGGAGGGGCGGACGCCGGTCAGGAAGGGGAAGGCATAGTAAAGTCCATATTCCTGGTCCGTCTTGGCCCGCTCCAGCAGCAAGCCCACCTGTCTGGGTAGGAGGATGGCCTTTTTCTCACGTGGCTTTCCCTTGCCCGTTTTGCGGGGCAGGACGGGCGGGCGGATGTTGAAGTCTTCGGCTGCGAGGTTCAGGAGGGTCTGGAGATATTGCTTGGCGCGGTTGGCCGAGTGGAGACCGACCTCTTCACTTACCAGCCGATGCCATGTGCGGATTTCGGCGGTGGTCAGCTCGGTAACCTTTACCCCGCCCAACATAGTGAGCAGTTTGCAGCTAGTCGGTATCTGCTTCGTTACGGTGTATTCCGCCCGCTGGTCTTGGTTTCCGCTGAGCAGTGGCCCAACGATGTATGGGCGGTGCGATTCGTAACCTCGAAGTGTGGTGGCTTTGACCTGCCCGCGCCGATCTTCGACCCAGCGCTCGAACGCCTGGGCCACGGTTGGCGCTTCCTGCTTGGCATGGTAGGTGCCTTGGCGAAGTTCGACCAACAGTTGGCTCTGCGCGGACTGGGCCTCTTTCTGGCGTTCGAAGAACTTCTGCTGCCGTGCGCCGGTCTTGGGGTCGCGCCAGTTGAGGACGTAGCGCTGCAACACGACGGTCTCGCCACTGCGGAGCTTGCGCTTCATATTGCGCTTGGTGATAGATGCTGAAGCCATGATGTATTCCTTGAATTAGGGCTAAGAGCGGCACTGATCGTCCGTTTCCAAAGAAAACACGGCGGATATATGTCGCACAATTTATCGTGTGAATTCTGCGTGTTCGAAACGAACGCGAGTGCAAACCCAGGGTTCCAAGATGGTCGGCAGCGAAGCGCAGCGCGGGATGAACCAGTGCTCGCAGGGCAGTGAGTCGCCTTTTCTAACCCGCCGAACGTTTCCTTCTTTACGTTTCACCCCAGTTGGACGCGGAAAGTACGACCCTGCAACGGCTTCACGGGTCTCACACTTCTTTAAAAGAAGGTTGGAACCGAACGAAACCGTAGTCCTTCCCAGGCCCCCTCCCCGGGCCGGGGAGGGGGGAGGTTCTCGCCGTGCAACCGTGTAACCGTGCGGCTCAGAACTGGAGCGGGTTTACGACTTTGACCGGGTACGCCCTTATCGTTGTGGTTTTGCCACCCACCGCGACACTTGCGAACTTTTGCACCAAGCCGGTGGCTTTCAGCTTCTTGCCAAAGGTAGTAAGCGTCACGACGCGTTCGTGGCAGGCTTCCGCCCAAGTGACATACTCGGTGTAGAGCTCGCTCACGGGCGTAACGGCGTTGTTGTCATGGACAAGGCGCTCCCGCACGAAAGTCTGCACCGGGTCTTGCGTGTAAACGTATTCTTCAACGTCGATCTTGCTTTGTTCGGGGATGTCGAATTCACCCCGTTCCAAAAGGCGTTTCACCGCTGCAAGCCAACGATTCAGAATGCCAGAGCGCTCAGCCATGAGCCGCGTGAACCGGTGGCGGTCAACCTGCTGCACCTTTTCGCCGCCGCGAAGAATGATCAACCGTCGTGCCAATGCATCGGCCGCCGAAATCGAGGCAGGCATATCCTCGTTCATCGAACCCATAAATCGCACGGTGGGCTGCACCATGCCGTCTACTTCCTGGTAAAGCTTACGCACCACAACGGGGTCGCCGCCGGTAATGCGAATGAAGGCTTCCCCGAATACGTTTTGACGCGTGTGGACATCAAAAGTGATGCAGACCAGCTTGCCTACCACGTCCGTCAGGTACCGTTCCTGATCCAGCCTATCCAGCGGAGTTACACTGACCGCTTGCGGACTGTGCATGGCTTGCACGAGCCGCAGCAGCGTGCTCTTCCCACTTCCGGCAGAGCCAACGAAATAAAGCGCCTTCTGGAACGACATATCCGCAGTTAGTGTCAGGCCTGCGAACTCTTCGAAGGTTGCCATCGCTTTTTCGTCGCCCCGCAGCGTCTCGGCAAGCTGTTGTTCGTAAGTCGGGCAGGTGGCTTCCGGATCGAATTGGATATCAAGCTGGTACCGTAGCTCATGCTCCGGTGACCACGGCAGCAACTCACCCGTAAGCACATCGACCGTACCGTTCAATACACAGATTTTCGATGCTTGCTTGCCGAAGTCCTCACGCTCGAGATTGAGCACCGCACACCGCCCGACATGCTTCAGCATCGGCGCAACCTGGGATTTCGAGCCAAGGTAAGGCTGCAGGTGTTTTTTGGCTGAGCGGTCGAAGTCATTTTGCGAGATTTTTCGCCAATACCCGTTTTGGTACTGCAGAAATTCGTCAGGCGGGACGAAGATCAACGGGTCTAGCTCACGCGCAACGTGATCGGCCACGGCATCATCGATGGCGGTGGTAACCGCCCGGCTGAACCCTTTTGCTCGTGCGGAAGCGATCCAACCCGGTAACTCGGCCAAGCTGTTGCCGTTGTAGTCGTCCGGCAGCAGCCCCGTGATAATTCCTTCGACCTCGGAATCGGTGCCGCCTTTGCTGACCAGCTTCGCCACCAGCGTCAAACCCGCTTCATGGGTACTCTCGCCCCCCAGAAGAACCAGGCTTTCTTCCGCGCCGATAACCAGCTTGACCAACTCGAGCCGCGCCGCCGTCAGTAGCGGCAATTCATCGACATTGAGTTCGAGCAAAGGCTTACCCACCCAGGTGTAAGTCGCCCCGGTCTCGGGGTGGATAGTCGGCGGGAGTACCGTCAATTTTCCGTTGATCAGAACATCGACTTTCTGCGCGCCGCTGGCATCTTTCAACGTCGTGGATTTGAGGGGGGCCTCAGCCAGCACGAAAAAGGTCATGCCTTTCTTGCCGAATTTGGCACTCGGACAATGGCCCAACGCGGCGCGCACAGCTTTTACGAGCTGGTCATCGTCCACATCGATCCCTGCAATGCGATATCCCGGCTTCACCTCCAGGCCACACAGCAATCCGATGCCATGATTGGGGAAACGCCGCGTCCACTCCGCCTGTACAGCAGCGCCGGGCAGGTTGTTACAGTACCCCGGCCAGCTTTTCGCGTCCGCCGTTCGTGGCGGGCCTTTCGTGCCGGGTTCGATGAAGAATACACTGAGGCCTTTAGACCAATACAGCGGGGCTTGCTCAGCAAAGATCGCAGGTTTGACGGGCGGCTCTTCGCCGCCCGTCACCCCGCCCATCATATGATTAGGCAGCTTCATTTTCGTCTCCCGAATTTTGGGTGACGGAATCGGACGAAAGTTCGGCCTGTTCGTCTTCTCCACCGGAGATAACAGGGTCAGGCGAAGCTTCCGACCTAATTTCATGCTCTTCCGAGCTCTTTTCCGTAGGCACGACGTAACACTCTTCATGCACCACGCGGCGGTGGACCACCTCTTCTTCGCGCTGACGGATTTCTTTAACGATCAACCCTTTTTCGATGGCGTAATGGACCAAACGCCCATGTTCGTACACGGGGAAAAACCGGCGTTCGTTACTATCGTCAGATTTCTCATAGCCATCCGGTACGATGTTTTCGTCAGCAAGGCATTGCTGAACCACGGCAGGCGGCAGAAGATTGAACTTCTCCCAGATTTCACCGTAAGTTTCCAAGGGAGTCGTTATGACGATGCTCTCCAAATAATTGATCTCTTGCCGCACTTTCAGGGGGAGATGTTTTTGGAGGCCCGCCGTTTTCTTGGCCAGCTCACGCATTTCCTGGCTGTCTCTGTAATCGCAAGAGATCAGGGTCTTAGATTTATCAATTTCGCTCTTCAGCATTGTGAAGCCTTTCTAGGATATGCACTCCGCTTTCGGCAAAGCGCTTCCCTTCCCCAGTCTCACGAAGTGCTGGGGTTACGAATGGCTTGCAGAATGTCGGAGATGCGGACGAGTTTGCGGCTGTTGAACAACGAGTAGGATGGGATCATCCCCTGCTGTGCCGCGCGGTTGAGTTTCCAGTAGGGAAGCCCAAGCCGTTCAGCGGCCGCTTTAAGGGTCAGCAACTTCTCGGTGCTTTCAGCTGATCCATCGGGATGCGCTTGTTGTCCCGCATCGACCTCAACATTGAGGTCGCTGTGCTCGAGGTGAGTCATGGTGTATCTCCGTTGTTGGCTGTTTCATGGGATTGAACGTCGCCAACAAAAAAACACGGGCCATGTACCTCGCACAATGGATCGGCCGAAGCCGAGGAAGAGAAGGAGGGCTAGCTGCTATCCATTGCCGCCTCCTTCCTCGCGCTGGCGCTGAAGGCATGCTTCAATCTCCGACAAGCGCACATACCGCCGACCTTCGAAGAGGTACGAAGGAATCGCCTTGCGTTTCACGGCATGCAGCATTTGGCGGTATTTCACGCCAAAGTGCTCAGCGGCAGGCTTAAGCCGGACGAGGGGTTCGGGAAGAGTGTCAGGCATGTCCGGCTCCTTTCGCGTTGGTTGCAAGAGGAACTTGGCAAAGCGGGCAATCTTTGAAACTGGGGAAAATTACACTTGGAGTCTTTTCCCCACATCCTAGAAGCGCGCGAGGTTTTCCGGCCAGTCCAGGTCTGTCAGAGCTTTTTCCAGCCGCACATTGTATTGCTTATGGTGTTCGTGTGAGATCGGCTCCCCGTGTGGAATGCCATACACCGCTCTCTTGATTTCGGAAGGCTGAGCTTTAGCGATCAGCCCGTCGATTAATTGGAGCCCTTGCGCCAAAAAGCGCTTACGTTCGTTTTGCGGCGATTTCAGCAGGAGGTGATCCTTCGCTAGTTCGTTCTTCTTCTGTTCGATCAGTGCCGCCACTTCCCTCAAAACGCGCTTAGTGTCGAAACGGGAGTCAACGCAGATGGCCATAAAAGGCCGTGCCTCGCGCCACTCATCTTTTTCGTACTGCCATTGCTTTTGCGGGAAAGTGCGTTGGGTAAATTCGAACGCTTTGATATCCTCCAAGACCCATGCGCCCGGGAAGTGTATGAAAATCTGCGGCGGCTCCTCATCGGAGTGGTAAGCCTGAGCTTGTATCAAGTCGATGGCGCTTTTCTCAGGCGGATACATAGCTCTTAGGTAATGATCGTTCCCGCGCTCGATAAGCAGTTTCTTCTGGCCCTCTTTGGAAGTCCTGGCCCGCTCATCAAGATACTCCCGGTAACCCCGTATGTAGATTGGGCGGCGACGCATATACTCCCAAGCAAACGCTTCCAGACTCAAATCTGACAGTTGCTGGTAGGCTTTGGCATCCCTCCAGTCACCGTAAACGCTGGGGTCGATGTCCTCGGGCCATGTAGGCTTATTGTATGGTCTGATTTTCTCTTCGGTCACAATGCCGTTTGCCTTGAGTTCGCATCTCTTTGCCGACATGCGGCAGCACGACTTTGCATAAAAAATCATTAGTGGGCAAGTTCGGGCATACAAGGCTGGCGCTCCAAGCCAAGCGGACGGCGGGCTTCAGCTGCACCAGACGTGTTGCGGCGTGTTCAATGGTGAAGACGCGGGCAAAATTGTATGGTCGCTTCCTAAACTGCGGGTCGGTGGTTCGATTCCACTCGGTCTCACCAACATTGTTACAAACGCTATATGTCGATCTGTGCTGCAAGGACGGCTTGACGGTTTTGCGATTAGTATGCCGCTTCGGGCATCACGCAATTACGCCCCTTGTGTTTGGCTGCGTATAGATACTCGTCGGCCGTTTTTAGTGCTTCATCAATGCCGGTCGGGTGCAAAGGTACTGCTGCCACGCCGATGCTGACAGTGAAATTGATGTTTTTTTTGCCGTAAGCTACATCCACTCCATCAATCAGTCGGTTCAGCCGCGTTGCCAACTCGATGGCATTGGCAACAGGCGTTTCGGGAAGAAGGATGGCAAATTCTTCTCCGCCGATCCGTCCGATGATATCCGCCGGGCGCAGGGCCTTGCGTAATTCCAGCGACAGTATTTTCAGAACCTCGTCCCCAGCGGCATGACCATATGTATCGTTGATCTTTTTGAAATGGTCGGCGTCCAGCATCAAGATGGTCAGGGGGCGACCGTATCGTCTTGCGCGCGCACATTCGTTTTCTGCGCGCTCCATAAAGTGCCGTCGATTTGCGGTGGATGTCAGCATGTCCGTGGTGGCGAATCGCAAAATCTGCGCAGTGTAATTTACTATCCGCCGCACCATTGGGCGAAAAATAGTCATGCCCTCTACCAACAATGTTAGCAAAACCACACTCAGTATGATCCACTGCAGACGTTCCAATAACTTCAGTTTACGCTCGCTCTCTTGTTGGTGAATAGTGACAACGCGATCGAGCGAAAAAAGCAATGGCTGGCGCGCTTCGGAGAAAATCTGGGACAAAATAGCACTTTGCGCAAGCGAGCTGGGCGCGATCGTGGCTAACTTTTTTACATTTTTGATAAAAGTCTGGGCTTCGGTGTCCAGTGGATTGTTGCCGGATGAGTATAATAGATATAGCGCGTGGTTGCTGGGATTTGAACTATCGTCACCTTCATAACGCGCACTCAACTGCCCATGGGCTTTTTCGAAAACATCCGCTGCCGCCAGCATTTCCTGCCTAGCCGTTGCGTCTCCCAATGCCCATTGCGCAGCCATTCCTGCTATGCGTTGGGAAAGCATTCTTTGTCGGCCACTGCTGTTGACAACCGCTGCCGTGCCTTCATGCGTTATGAGTGCTTCATGCAGCGTTACATGCGAAAGAATTGATAATATGGCTATGACCAACAAAGCCGCTGTGTAATAGGTCGTCAATGCTCGGGGGCGGAGAGTGGCTTCATATTTCGCATAGGCATGGCTGCATTCCCGCAAGCAAAAAATAGTATGCGGTAAGAAATGCATTTTTAATGTGTTAAACACAAGGACAATCAATGCGCGGATCTTTTTCGCGCAAGCAATGTCTATAACCCAATTCGATAGTTTCCCAGCATATGCTGTGCTGGGATTGTCGCTGCTCTGCACGGCTTCGAACGCATCGTCGGCGATAGTGACGATGTCGGTCGTCTCGATGCCCTCACGAATCCACGCTTACTGCCAAAGGGAGGCGTTGTCGTGATAGGCACCAAAATGGATATCGGAAAAGAGAAAGACCGTGCGGGATTGCATTCAGACACTGTCGTTCCTGTCGGTTGAGAGAGTTACAAAGACTGGCCCACATCCTTGCGCATTTGGTTCATGGTGCGGGCGAGACCGGATTCGCGGAGGGCGGCGGCGGAATGTTCGACGCATTCCATGCAGGTGGCCACGTTGTAGTACATCTCCTCGAACAATTTGCGGGCCTCCGGTTCGGTCGCGGTCGTGTCCGGCAGCTTAATATCGCCATTCATGGCGCGCCGGTGGATGCGCTCCAGATTGGCGCGCGCGGGCGTGATGCGTTCGAACTTGGCGTTCTGTTCTTCGGCGAGTTCTTTCGGGAGTTGCGAGAGCAGCAGGTCGCGGTGGGTGAGGTTGTGCGTCTCGCAGATCGCGTCGATCGATTCGGGCGTCAGCTGCCCATCCTCGCGCAGGGTCTGCGTGATGGCGGCGATGGCGCGGGCGCGCGGGGTTTTCGGCACGCCCTGGTGGGTGCGCGTGTCGGGATCCTGCTTCTTGTTGATATCGGCCATCAGGGTGATCAGCGCATATTCGCTGTGCTGGAACTCTTCCTCGTCGTGCGCCGCCATCAGCAGCTCGACCGGTATGCCGTTCAAGCGGGGATCGGCGAGATCGATCTTGCCGTCCTTCAGCCCCACCCCGTCCTCGTACATCTGAGCGAGTTCGGTCACGCTGCGTGTCTGTTCCACCCCGAGTTTCGAGTCCCGGAAGGTCACGCTCTGCTTGTCGTCGCTCAGTGCGGCACCGGCGAATTTCCAGGCGATCGGACGATCTGCCATGGCGTATCCTGCCACATAGGTGCGGATCAGCTCGTCCTGCACTTCGGGGCTGCGCAGGAAGGTTTCGGCGATTTCGTTCAGCTTGCCGCCTTCTTTGGCGCCGCTGAGTATCTCGCCTTTTTCCAGCAGCAGTATCTTGCTTACGCTGCGGGTGAGTGAAGCGCAGGAGCCGGAAGCGGCCAGGGTCAGGCCGAATTCGATGGCGCGGGTTTTTTCGGGATCCACCGCCGGCGGAAACACGATGGGTTTCGGCTTCTCGCCCGGTTTGGCGGGTCGGTCCGAGGCACGCGAACTGAAATTCACCTTCTTGATCATGTGCGAGGCCGAACCCTGCTTCAGATATTCGGCGAAGCGCGCATCGTGCATATCGGCTTCGTAGCTTTCGGCCCCGGCTTCGGAGGAATCGGTGACTTTCGGACGCAATTTGGCCCCAACGGCCCCGTTGCCGCTGGCAATGCCGCCTACCCCGATCTCGCCCGTGCGGCCGCGATGGGCCGCTTGCGGGTTGCCCGTGGTCCGGCCGATATTGTTGACGACCACCGCCACGCTCAGATCGGCGATTTCCTGCACGCCGTCATGGCGCAGGGAATTGCCCTGGCGGGTCTGCTCGGTCGCAAAGGTGGGGGCCGCGCGGTGGGGCGAGCCGCCCGCACCGCGGAAATGCTGGATCAGCACGGGCGGGTTGAGGTTCAGCCCGGCCTCGGTCGTGTCGCGTTCGGCATGCACCAGGATGGGGCTGATGCCGACGCCGCTGCCGCGGAAGGAATCGCTTCCCGCCCACATCACGATCTTGACGCTCTTGATCTCTTTCAGCTCGTCGCCTTCGAGAATGGTCATGTTGTTGCGGCGTTTTTCGTCCGCCACCGTGCGCGGGCGCATGACTTTCGTCGCGGGGTCGTAGATCTGCAGCAGGGTGGAATCGCGGGTGATGGCGTCGTGATGCGCACGGAAATGCTTGTTTTCCATTACGTCGCGCGTGGTGGCGAAGCCTTGCTCGATGTCGGGGCGGTGTTCGAGCAGGGAGGCGACCTCGACGTGGCCCTTCGTTTCTTCCACTGCCGGATCGGCGATGGCTTTGAGCAGGAAGAACGGGTTGAGGATGTCGCGCGTGCCCTTGGATTCGGCGATGAGGTACAGCGGCACTTTGTCCGGATTGTCGCTGGCGATGCGCATGCCGGCGACGGTCTGGTAGAAGGCTTCTTCCTCTGCGGTGCGGTGGACCTTGCCTTCCTGGTCTGCCACGTTCGGGCCGATCAGATCGCTCAGGCGCTCGATTTCCGCTTCCAGCGCGGCACGGACTTCGGCGCGCTTGCCGGCGTCGGTCATGATGGTTTCGAGCAGGCTTTCGATGCTGTGGGCGGATTCGTCCGCCAGATCGGCGGGCAGCACTTCATTTCTCGCCAGCAATGCGCGGGCATATTCGATGGCGGTATCGTGCACTTCCGCGTTCTGGCGGATCTGCTGGCGCTTGGCCATTTCGTGGAAGTTGCCGCGTTGAACGATGGCGACATCGAGCGCGGTGAAGTCGCTTTCCACACCATGGCGGTCGATATGCGCGGGCAGTTTCGTGCCCTCGGCCTCGGCGATGGTTTTGACGTATTCGAGCGCCTTCAGAATCAGGTCGGCATCGTCGCGCATGTTGGGCAGTGGGTCGGGAAGCTTGATGTAATTTTTAACCGCATGGCGGGCCAGATCGGCGATGATGCTTTGCAGCGCGGCGGAATTCGGGGTGGCGGCTTCGGCCTGGATCGCTTCCAGCTGGTCGCGCAGCGTGGAGGGTTGCATGCCGGCAAGCACAGGCTGCAGCGAATCGGCGAACCATTGCGCACCGGTGGTTTCGTCCAGCTTCAGGGTTTCCGCCAGCACGGCGGCGGTGGCCAGTTCCTTGCCGTCCTGATCGCTGCCTTCCCAGGCTTCCAGGCGCAGCAATTCATATTGCGTGCGCAGATCGGCGACGCTCGGGGCGGGGGAGGGAGTGAGGTCGTACAATTCTTCCAGTTCGCGGATGGCGATGCGTTGCTGGCTCATGATTTCGGGCACGGCGTCGTGGTAGTTGCGCCCGCCTTTCAGGCCGCGCTGCACTTCCTCGATCGGGGTCTGGCGGCGGGTGGGGACTGCGAGTTGTTCCCAGATTTCCTCCAAAGTGGGCATCAGCGCGTTGACGGCTTTCGTGCCTTTCAACGCATCCAGCCCGATCCATTCGATGTCGGCGTCTTTCATCATCACCTGCGCGTCGCGCACGGCGTCGATCGCGCCTTCGATGAGCAATTCGGTGGGGTGCGGGGTGGTAACGGCGATACGGCGCGCGCCTTGCAGGCCGTGTTTCAGCATGTCGCGCGTCTGTTCGGCGGCTTGTTTGACGTAGGCTTGGTACCCTTCGCCATAGGTCGCGCCGGTCGCGGGGTCGATCTGCTGGGTGAAGCCTTCGCCCTCCTTGACGTCCACCCCATCTTTGCGACCGATGATGCCGGTGAGGAATTTGGAGAGGGCGGCAGGGTCTTCGCTTTTCGTGACGGCACCGAGATCGACGCCTTTGTCTTCGGCCAACCATTGTATGTAGGGCTTGGCGTAATAGGTCATCAGATCGCCGAAATCCGGCATGTCCGGGCTGCGGCGGCCCATGGAGAGCTGGCGGTCGGAAAAGCGCGCCATGACCGCATCATGCGCCATGTTGCCGAGGATGGTCTGGAACAGCATCAGTTTGCCGTTGAGTACGGGATCGGTGATGTCCGCTGCGGTGGGATAGTCATGCGCCTTGCGGAACGCCTCGAACAATGCCGCCGAAACCTGACGCCCATCCGCCCCATTCTGGGGGATGTCGTTGGTGCGTTGATCGACGATTTCTTTAATGTTCAAGACCATGACGGAACCTTATTCTGTATGAATTTCAATGTTATGGGAATTATTTGGAAAGGATTATAGCGGGGTTATTCTAAAGATTTATTAAATCTATGTTACAATCGAGAGGCAGTATTTTTTTCAGAGACTGCTGGATTGTCGGATCTTCATACCCGATTTCAGGAGGTTGTCCGGGCCATGGTTTTCAGGCAGCCAGAGAGTGCACGCACGATCTGCTCTGCGACATGAAATGCCCCGCCATGAAAAGCCATGACGGGGAAAGAGCCTGCAGAATATGAATGGGCGAAGCGCCGCAGATCGGCTTACGGAACCAGATCGAGCACCTTATCCACGATGCCCGGTTTTTCGGCCTTCTTGCCCTGAAGCGAGGCCATATCGATCACATAGCGGTGACCCATTTCGCCTTTGTCCAGTGTCTCGAACGCCTGGTTGATTTGATCGATGTCGATCACTTCGATGGTGGGGGCGATCTGGTGCGTGGCGCAGAAATCGAGCACCTCCTGCGTCTCGGCGATGCTGCCGATCAGCGAAGTGCCTAAGGATTTGCGGTCGATCAGCACGGTGCTGAGATCGAGCGGCTTGGTCAGCGGCGCGATGCAGCCGACGACGGTCAGCGTCCCGTCGCGCTTCAGTAGCGGCATGAAGGGATTCACGTCGTGCGGCTGGGGGATGATGTTGAGGATGAAATCCAGGCTGCGCGCATGCTGTTTCATGGCACCCTCGTCGGTCGAGAGGATCACGTGCGTCGCGCCAAATTTGCGCGCATCCTCGACTTTTTCGGGTGATGAGGTGACGGCGGTGACTTCCGCGCCCAGAGCCTTGGCGATCTTGATGGCCATGTGCCCGAGACCGCCGAGCCCCACCACGCCCACTTTGCTGCCAGGCCCGACACCCCAATGTTTCAGCGGCGAATAGGTGGTGACACCTGCGCAGAGGATGGGTCCGGCGGATCGGGGGTCGAGCGCGTCGGGGATGCGGAGAACGAAATCTTCGCGCACATTCATGGATTCGCTGTAGCCGCCATAGGTGTGATTCTGTTCGGTGGGTTTGCGCATGTTGCCGTTGTAGGTCGCGAGGAATCCTTCCTCGCAATATTGCTCCAGCCCTTCCTCGCAGGCCTCGCAATGGTGGCAGGAATCGACCATGCAGCCGACACCGACGAGATCGCCGATCTGGAACTTCGCCACATCTGCGCCCACGGCACGCACGCGGCCGACGATCTCATGGCCCGGCATGCAGGGATAGATCGTATTCTTCCACTCGTTCTTGGCTTGATGCACATCCGAATGGCACACGCCGCAATAGAGAATCTCGATCTCGACCTCGTTGGGGGCGGCCGGAGCGCGGTGGATGTGCATGGCTTTGAGTTCGCTGTGCGCGCCGTGGGCCGCGTAGCCGAGAATCTGGGTCATTGGGTAACTCCGTACGATCATGGAATGATGCACTAGAGAATGGAGCGGAAAAGATTTCCATGCTCCGTGAACGCCATTCCCATAAGAAACCCGATTACACCAGATAACCCCCGATGAAGCGCAGAAT
Organism: Rickettsiales bacterium; assembly: GCA_965247145.1. Classification (GTDB taxonomy): domain Bacteria; phylum Pseudomonadota; class Alphaproteobacteria; order Rickettsiales; family JAIXRX01; genus CBDFGH01. The sequence continues at coordinate 8,803 of CBDFGH010000003.1, read as the reverse complement.
GCGGGCCAAGCGTGTACCTTCATGGCGCCTGGATTCTTCCTGGGCTTCGCGCTGCAGGCGCAACCGGTTGGCAAGATCGACCACATCGCGTTCGATGGCGTTCTGATCCAGGCTGGCCATATGGCGCGCATAGATGTCGGCATAGCTGCGCTGTTCGATTTCGGCGTAATCGTCGTCTGCGCGCAGGATCACGGGGGCGATATCGATGAGGTGGGCACGGTCGAGCGGATCTGTGATCATGGCCCACACATCCTCCAAGGCGATCGGATGGGCGATATCGCCGATGAGCAACGTTTTCTGAGACGGAGAAAGCGAGAGGTTGTTTTCGAAAAAAGACTCCAGCCGTGCCTTCTCGCTGTCGATCATCACCCCGTCCGCCCATGCCAATGCGATGGCGCCGCGGAACATGGCGATTTGACTGTCGGTTGCCTGATTGGCGGTGGCTTCTTGCATATGGTTCCCCTCAACCGTAAGAGCGCTATTGTACGACTTTCCCATGTTTTGTCATCCCTTCCTGCGCATGGTTGCGGAAATGGAGCCGTGCTTTTCGCTTCCATAGGCACGATGCCCAGACTCAGGAGAAAATCGGTCGCGCCGTGCGGCTGGGCGGACCGCGTGGCGCGCGATCGGACCCGCAAATTGCGCGAGACCATGGGAAAACAAATCGCCATCGAAGCGCCGCGCCTGTTGCCCATGGATCGAAGGAAGACAGGCCCACGGTATTTGGGGGTTGAGGTGATGTGTCTCGTGATAATTGGCATGCAGCAGCAAGACGCTCATATATCGCGGTAGAGCAAGTTCTTTGCTGGCTTTGCTGTTATCCCCGGGTGTGTCGTAATGGTAGATATTGTCGAGCAGGGAAAGCACGAGCGCGCGCAGGGTAATGAGCCCAAGCAGGATGGGCCAGTGCGTGCCATAGGCAAGAAAAGCGAGGATATAGAGCAGCGCGCCCATCGCGGCGTCTTGTCGCACGGTCTGGATATTGCCGCGCTCGTAGAAGAAACGCTCGCCCGCCACGGCGGCGTCCGGCTTGTCGGCGAAGAAAGTGCGGCGGGCCAGAATGGAAAACATGCTGCGCGGCAGCAAGGCCAGCAAAAAGCTGCCGACGACTTCGGACAGATACAACCCGACCGTGAGCGTGAAATAATACGATATGCCCGCCAAAATGCCTGGGCGCTCCACCATCTCGGACTGCCAATGGCGGTTGAGTTGATGGTGCATGAGATGACCGAAGCGCAGCACGGCGAACGAAGACCCCATCAGTACCGAAAGCAGCCGCCCCAGCCGCTCGTTGGCGATGGGTTCGGGCAAGGCGATTTTGTGGATGGCTTCGTGGATCATGCCCCATTGCGTGCTGAAACTCCAGGCAAGCGGCAGCAACAGCCACGCCCAGTGCGCCGAGTGCGGCAGAAGCCACCATGGCAGGGCGAAAAATGCGAAGGCGTGATAGCCGACGATCGCCGCGGCGATGGCCAGATTGGCGCGGACGAGAATGGCGTGGTTCATGGATCTGCTTCGAATGGACGGATGATGCCGCCAATGCAGCGGATCGACCATCAAGAATCGGGTGCGTAATGGACTGGGCGCGATCAAAAGTTGGTAAATCCGCCGCCATGCGGGCATCAATCCCTACGTTGCGCTTATGCCGCTTCGCGCATGCAGAAGGTGACAACCCCTTCACTATTGCAGGAAGATCATCATGTGTCTCATTTCCGCTTTGCTTCTCGTTACCGGCCTGAGCGGCTGCGTGGTCTATGACCGCGACCATTACAGCGAGCGTCGCACCTACAGCGACGGACACCGATACGAAGACAACCATTATTTCTGCCCGCCGGGACATGCGAAAAAGGGCGAGTGCTGAGAAAGCGAAGGCTAATAGCGCTGCAGCTTTTCGAGATTGGCGATCCACGCCGGAAAGGCCTCCGGCTCGGTCGGGAGCGGCGCATGCAGACATTGCATGCCGAATGCATGCGGATCGCGTAAAGCCGCCCATATCTGCCGTGCGTCCAGTGCTTCCTCCGGCGCAATTTCCGGGCGGGAATCGAGATAAAGAATCGCGCCCGGATGCTTGGCGGGGTCGTCCAGATCATTGCCGCGCCCGAGATTGGCCCAGTCGGCCGCCAGCAGCGAAAGCGGGTGTGGCTCGCGGCGGCTGATAAGCAGGCTGCCGGACGGCAAACGCGGATTGCCCCAGGCCGCGCAGGCCGCGCGCATCGCCTGGATGCAGGGCGTCAGCGTGGGGTCGTTTGGCGGTGCGCCGTCGGCGCGGCCGAATGGACGTAGACCCCCGGCACCGGGCACCAGCACACAGGCGGCGGATGTTTCCAGCATTGAGGCGGCATGGGCGTGGCGCGGGTCTTGTGTCGTCAGCAGCGTCGCCTGGGCCGAGATCGGCTGGGCGATCAAGGCATATTGTGCCGCATCGGCGAATCCCGCCTGGGCCGCGTCCTGCCGGGTCGCGCGGTAGTGAATGCGGCGGATACCGGCGCGAAAGGTGGAAGCCAGGCACATGGGGCAGCATTCGCAGCTGGTGATGAGCGCACAGCCCCGCAGATCGTGCCCGCCTTCGGTGGCGGCACGCAAGGCCAGCACTTCGGCATGGGCCGTGGCGTCGTGCCACAGGGTGGCGTGGTTGGCCGCCGCGCCACACACACGGCGCGTCTGCATCTGCACGACCAATGCCCCGAACGGGCCGCCCCGATAGGAAAGTACGTTGTCGCGGGCCAGCCATTCGGCCCGTTGCAGCAGCCATGGCACGGGGTCCGCAGGCAGGGCGGCCTGCCATGCCTGCGTCAGTTGCGCCGCGATCTGGCCATGCTGGGTGGTATCGGCGAAGAATGGAGGGGTGACCGGCATCGGCCCTAGCGTTCCAGCGCAATCCGGCCGGGCGTGTAACCGCTGGCATGCACGATGCGTTCGATGCGCTCCGGTGAAAGGCGTGCGCCTTCGCGCAGGCTGACATGCAGCACACGGTGCTCGATATCCGCCGTGACGCCGTTCACCGCACCATCCTGTCGCATGTTGGCGATCAATGCAGCGGCGCAGCTTTCGCATTCCATGTCTGGCACCGTGATCGCCAGATGTGTGGATGCGGCCCAGGACATGCTGGGAATGGGGGCCGTTGTAGCAAAGATGGAAATTGCAGCCGCGAGTGTGCTAAGGGAAAGACGCATGTAGAAAAACTCCGGATGGGCGACCGGCATGGCCGCCCGTGCCGCATGCCACAGCCGAACCGAGGATGCAAGATGCAACTACTCAACCTGGATTTCGGTGCCGTTTCGCCCAGCCAATGGTTACTGGCCGCGGCCATCGCCGTCACCGCCGCTTTGATGGTGATCGATGCGGTGGCGTTTCGACTGCCCAATATCGGCGTTTTGGTACTGCTGTCGCTCTATCCGCTCTGGGTGCTTTTGCACCCCGAACCCATGCATTGGGCATGGGCGCTGCTTATTGCCGGGGTGGCACTGGCCATCGGCATGGGGTTGTTCGGCCTGGGCATTCTCGGGGCAGGAGACGCGAAATTCGCCGCTGTGGCATTTCTGTGGGCAGGTCCCGAGGCGGCCTGGCGTTTTTTCGTCTATTTCGCATTGATCGGAGGGGCGATGAGCGTCGTTCTGCTCACCGTGCGGCCCATGCTCTACAACCACCAGCGCTTTCTGCCGCGCTTATTGCGGCGGCGCGAGCCGATCGCCTACGGCCTTGCCATCGGCGGCGGCCTGATGCTGGTCTGGTGGCAGGGCCTGGCGCCTTAGGCGCGATTGCGCGCGCATTTCGCCCACCCATTGCTGCATGAGATAGTTCAATTCCGCGCCATAGATAAAAATGAGGTTGGTGACGTAGAAAAACAACAAGGCCGCGATGACGCCGCCAAGCGACCCATAGATCAGATTGATGCGGTTGACACCCGAGAGATAGGCGGAAAACAATCCCGCCGCCCCCATCCAGCCCAGCGCGGTCAGCGTCGCTCCCGGCAGCGTGGAACGGTAGGAGAGGCGGGTGTTGGGCAGGATGTAATAGACATTGGCCGACATGACCACCAGCAAGAGAAAGGTCGCCAGCCGCACCCCAACACTGCCAAGCACATGCATCAGCACGGAAAGATCGATTCCCTGAGGGCCGAGCGTGACCAAGGGCAGGTGCTGCATCGCCACGGGCGCGACCACGAGGATGAGGATCAAAGTCAGAATCAGCACCGAAAAAATCAGCAACTGCCCGATGGAGGCCAGGCGACGCACCCAGTAACGCGGCACATTGCGCACGTGATAGGCGCGGTTGAGAATGGTACGGTAACCTTCCACCGCCGAACTCGAAGTCCAGATCGCGCCCAAGATGGCCAGCGTCAACAATCCTTGCGGCGGGCCGGTGAGAATTTCCTGCACGCGCGGGCGCAGCGCATCGACCAGATGCGGCGGCAGGGTATCGAACAACAATGAGACGAAGCGCACGCCAGTGCCGCTTTGACCGACCAGGCCGGTCAGCGTGACCAGAAAAACGAGGAACGGAAACAAGGCGAGCATGCTGAGGAAAGCGAGATAGCCCGCATGTTCCACCCCGTCATGCTCGATGCTGTTATGCCCGGCACGATAGAGCACATGCCCGAACTTTCGCAGGCATCGACTCATGCCGGAAGCGGTGCGGAGGCCGCAGGAAAAGATCGTGTTCTGGACCGTCTCCTGCATGGCCTCCGTCCGGGTAATCGAGGGCTATTGGCCGAAGGGCAGGGTGTAGCGTACGGTCAGTGTTTCCACACCGGGATTGCGGTCATAGATGCTGGCGTTGGAGAGGTGATGCAAGGCAAGACCCAGGCGCTGGCCGTCTTCGAATTTGTACCCGGCGGTCACGCCTTCGCGGAACTCGAAACCACCGCCCAAATCCTTGCCGTCGCCATGGTTATAGTAACCGGCGCCGAAATCGGGGGTGAGGTGCCAGGAATGGGCGTCCGTCAGGAAGAAATCGTAGGCGACGTTGCCATAGAGGTAGTAGCTGTGCTGATCGGTCATGAAACCACCGACGGAAGGGCGCAGGTTTTTCCAGATGTAATCGAAGTTGTATTCGGCGCCGCCCATCCATTTGTCCTTGGTGTCGAACACATCGAACAGACCACCATAAACGGTGGCGGAAGCCGCCATGGCGGCGGAAGAGGCGCTGAAGACAGCGGCGGTGGCAAGCAGCGAGGCGGCGAGGCGTTTCATAAGGCGGCCTTTCGGGGCAGGATCGAAGGAAATATTGCGCGTATGCTTATCCGCCCTTGATGCAAGTGGCAAGTGCAAGGCTGAAACAAGAAGCGCGTTGCGCCCGCAGCGTGGCAGGAAGGACGCGCCTTATCTCGTCGAAGCGCCGTGGGGTGGGGGCCTAGTGGCTCCAGCCACCATTCGGCTCGCTGCCCAAAGCGCCCCAGCCGCTATTGATCGAACTGCCGGTATTCGGGCTGGTGGCAACGATATTGCTGGCGTCTGCCGGTGCCGCATTGCTGCTGGACGGCGCGCTTTTGAGCGGGGCATGCGGCTTCAGCGGCGTGCTTGGCGCACCGAAAGGAGAGGCGGGGGAAGAGGCCGGTGCAACCGGCTCGACCCGCGACGGCGCAACCATTTTCGGGGTGACGCCAGTCGCAGACACGTTGTTGTCCGGGGTCACGAAGATTCCCGCGGGGGCCGGAAGCATGGCGCTGGAAGGCGCGGGCAGGCCTGCCGGAGCAGCGGGGATTGAAAGTGCATCGGCTTCCGGCGGCGCCCCGGGCGCGATCGCTGCGGCATCGGGCTTGAGACCGGGAGCGGCGATTGTCTTTTCCGTCGCGGTTGTTTCGGCGGGCAGGGGGATCGGCGCCGTTGCGCCAGCGTTATTGAGCGCGGGCAGGACGAGCGAGACCTGATCGCTCTTATATTCGTTCCATGCGCCGGTGCCCCAATCGACCCCGAGGCCGATGATGCCGCCGGGAATGATCCAATCCGCCCAGTACCAGGGGTCGATGCTGGATTTATTGAGATAGCTCGCATCCTGATATCCCGGTTTGCGGCAGGTAATGGTCAAATCGTCATTGGTTTTCTTGATGGTGGCAGTGCCGGGGGTTGCGCCCACGCGGCCTGCATCCTCACCGTTTTTCCGCACGAAAGCGCAATCCGCCTGGGCGGGGGTGGTGTTGACGATGATGTCTTGATGCGAACCGTCGATGATCGCGGCGCAGCCCTGCAGCAAAGTGGCGCTGAGCGCGACGAATGCGATTTTTTTCATGAAGATTCCCCAAGATGTAATTTCTTATGGAACCTTAATGTAAATTTTGCCTCGGGCAAGCGTTTGTATAAACTAATTGCATCTACCCCGTAAGCGCCCATCGGTGCTTGCGGGGTAGATGCAGAGCCTCTCTATTTTTCGAAAACCGAGAGCGGAATGGAATAATGCACGGTCGCCAGTTCGGTGCCGGGATTGCGGTCATAGATATGGGCGTTGGAAATGTGGTGGATGGCCACGCCCAGACGGTGCCCGTTATCGAACTGATAATCCGCTTCGATGCCGGATTTGAATTCCATGCCTCCGCCCAGATCTTTGCCCGCTTGCTGATGGTAATAGCCGAGCGCTTCATTGGGGGTGATGACGAAATGATGGCCGTCATCGAGGAAGAAATCATATCCCAGGCCGCCATAATAATATTGCGCACTCTGGTTGGTGGCCAAAACCCCCAGATCGCCCCGCAGATGCTTCCAGAAATACTCGCTGCGATATTCCGCACCGCCGACCAGTTGCATATGGTTGCGCGGGCCTTCTTCCGAATCCTTGAACACATCCCATCCGCCCACGGAAAGATCGAGACGCTCTTCGGCCAGGGCGGGGGCGGCAAGCAAAGTGGCGGTGAGCAGTGCGGCGAGGGCGAGTTTCATAAGTACATTCCGTATGATCGAAGGATATGCACCCATAGTTTGAGGATCGCGGGCTTGCAAGCGCTAGCTTGCGGGGATGCCATTATGGCGTGAAACGTGACTTCGCCGCCACAATCATCCCAGCCCCTTTCGCCGATTAATACTCAGCCATTCCGCGGCCCTGCGACGCGACGGTTGGGGCGCCTCGTTGAAAATATGGCAACAGCGTGCCGCCAGCGCCCATGGTCTCTGGAGCGGGTGAAGGGAATCGAACCCTCACCTAAAGCTTGGGAAGCTTTCATTCTACCATTGAACTACACCCGCGCGGTAGGAGAAGGGGTATAGGCGGGCATGGGCGGTGGCGCAACGGTTTTTGCAAGTCTGTGGCACGTGGGATTCCTGCGCAGGCGTTCTTGCGTTTTGCCTGTCAGCGCGCGTCTTGGCCTGCCGTTGCGGCGTTATTTTCTCCGCCAATCGAAATCGATGACACTCACCCAATCCAGCCGTCCCAGATCCGCCAAGGGGCGAACGCGCCAAACCGTGGGGTCCGCGGCGTCGGCCGCCACCGTGCCGACGGGAAGGTCGACCGGCAGCAGATGGGCGTCGCCTGCCGTCAATACGGTTTCGCCCGGCTCGGGAGCGGTGTGCGGCGGAAGGTAGCGCAAAGCGGGCATGGCTCCGTGGTCGCCCGCGGCAATGGCCTGCAAGCGGGTGTTGGCGGTGCGCACCGGCAGCCTGCTCAACCCGTCCGTCATCAGCAGCACACGCGATAATGTGGGCCCAACCTCCAGCACACGTCCGATGAGCCCCGCCGGGGCCATCACCGCCATATCGGCGGTGATGCCCTGTTCGCTGCCCGCGTTGATCCACAAGGATTGCTGCTGCGGCCCGCCGCTCAAGCCCACCACGCGGGCGGCCAGGAAATAGCGGGGAAGGGTAGAGGCAATGGGTGCCAAAGCGCGCAATTGTTCGTTTTCCGCACGCAACACATTCAGCGGGGCTTGCTGCAAACGCAGATGGTCGATTTCCAGATGCAGGCGGCGGTTTTCTTCCACCGCATCGTTCCAATCCCGCAGGCGCTGCTGCATCCGGTCCACCGCTTCCAAGGGCGCAGTCAGGGTATCGGCCAGTGCGTAGATGCCGCCTGCGGCGCGCAGGCGCGCCTGCCGGAAAGCATCCGGTGCGAAATGCTGGGCGATAAGCAGGCCGAGGGCAAGCAGGCCGAAGGTCAGCGCACTCCATTGCGGTGCGCGGTTACGCCAGCCCAAGGCAACGCCCACCGGGGCGGAAGACCGCATGCGTGCCTGGTGATTGACACTCATACCGCTTCCTCCCCGTCTTGGGTTTGTTGCCTACATTTACCGGGAGGGACGCACGGTGATGGCGGGCGCGGAAGAAGTATTGCCGTTGGGATTCACGCTCACGCTGGGCGCAACCAGGCTGGGAGGCACGGAATTGGTTCCTCCATTGGCCGGGAAACAACCCTGATTGGTGCAGACCACGTCGTATCCTGCTGCCCCACCGCCCCCGCTATTCTTGAACAGGCGTGCCTCGGGTGCGTCCGGCTGCGGTGCGATCCTGTCTTCCGCGGCCTTCTCGCCCGGACGCGGCTCGACATATTGCGTCCCGGCAGGCAGTTGCGGTTGCTGCACCGTGTTTTCGCCGCGCGATTCAGCCGTGCTCGGGGCAGGCAGGGAGTTGGCGGGGGCGGGCGCACTGGGAGCCATCGGCGCATTGGCGGGCTGAGATTCCCCACCGAGAATGCGGCTCAATTGCTGCTCGCTGGGCTTTTGTCCATCGCGGTGGGTGAGATATTCGCGCAATTGATCCCGCGCGGCGTTCGGGTTGGCGAAGCCCCACAGGCCTTTAATCGTGCCTTCCATGACCAACGAATAAACGCCGTATTCCACCGCTTGGCGCACCGCGATCTGCGGCGGCTCGTTCACGCTGAA
>CBDFGH010000002.1:0-420268 GCA_965247145.1 Rickettsiales bacterium | reverse complement strand
GAAGCCGATTTCGCCTTCGAGAATCTCATCATAGGAAGTGTATTTGAAGATATTGCCGTCGAACATCGTGGAATAGATGGTCTTGCTGGTGTTGACGCTGGGAGAGCACTTCGCCGGTTTGCACGGAAACCGCACGCAGATAGATCGTCACCATGTCGCGGCGATATTGCGTATGGGCCCGATTCCGAGCCAGGAAGCACCTGCCCGCCGGTCAGCAGATTGGATTCGTAGGCGACGATGCCGCCTTCGAGAATCACACCCGCATAGGTAAGGGGTTCGATGTCCGGCAGGCGTTGGCCGTTCGGCATCGCATATTGCTCGCGCGTGGCGCGGATCAGCTGGCGTTCCTGCAGCAGGTTTTTGAGGCCCGCGCGTTCGATGATCGTAAACCAGGCGCCGTTGCTGGCATCGCCCAGCGCCTTATACAGCACGCTTACGCCGCCTTGGGTGACCGCACGGGAATATCGGCAAAGTGTCGTTGGGTTTTTGCTGGCGGTCTGGTCGGTGAATTCATACACTGAGACCACGAAGGCGCGCTGGGCGGCGGCAGTTTTTCGAGCATGCGCTGCGCCGGTGTCTTTTCGGAGACTTTCGCCTCCTCGGCCAAGTGCTTGTTCATCATCTGATCGAAGGAACAGGCGCTGAGAAGGAGCAGGGCGGTCGTCGCGGCCAGCAGGGGCTTAACATGAGTCGAATCCGGAATGGTGGGGGTGAAGGCGGGACAGGACGAAAACGGCGTCCGCGGGTTAGGGAGTCGTGGTTGTGTTTTGCAACGCGCCAACCGTGGTGAGCGTACCTGTGCGCTTGTCGGTGATGAAAATAGTCACCGTGCCGTCCGCATTTTGGATGTGTTCGGTGCGTGCGGTCGAAGTATCCAGATCGACGATGCGGATGCCGAAGCTGTCCTTGTTCGGCTTGAAAATCTTATCCGCGATGTTGAAGGCGGTTTGGTTGACGATGGCGCTTTGAATGGTGCGCTGCAGGTTTTCCGCATCGGTCGTCGTCGTCGTCGGGCGTTGATGATCGTTTTGCGCGCTGGCCTTGGCAAGAAGATGACTGCTGTTGAATGGGTTGCCCCCAAAGCTGGGATTCAGCGGTGTGTAGCGCAACTCGCTGGCCGCAGCGGTAGCGGCAAGGCTGGCGATGAGGATAAAACCACTGGTAAGCAAACGCATAACAACTCCTGGGATGATCGGTCGGGCGGCGCATGCGAAAGACGAAACCCTGCAAGGGCCAACCCGACGCCCTCACCCTGCAGCCATGGGCATTAAAATTTGGTAAATCCTCTACAGCCTATGCGCGGCTTGGCAAGTCTTTTTGCCCAGCGCGTTGCATATTTGCATGTAACATTTTGCTGCGTGAGCGCCTACTGGCGCTCACATGAGCCTGAGCATCGGGGCGCATCTCAAGGCCGAGTCAGCCCTGAGCCCGCAAAACGACCGATCATGCAAGTGGCAGGAGCCAATGGCGGAGCAAACGAAAAAAAGAGCCTGCGGATGACTTATCCACAGGCCCTGAGCTAATAGCAGGATACGTTCGAAAACGAGATGTTGCCGATCGCTTGAAGCACCATGTACCCCCAAGATGTGGGGGGACGAGCGAAGCAACATACAAGATGTGGATTACACCAAACCGCGCCGCGCCGCAAGATGAAAGGCGTCTTCTCCAAGGGTTATCCACAAGTTTTTGCAAGGCAAGGCAGCCGACTTATAAGTGGGGATCAGAGTATAGACCCATATAATTCGGCGTGTCTTTCTGCATCGTAATTAAGCATACGCAAACTGCTCTTTGATAATCCGCTCCTGCAGATTGTGCTCCGGGTCGAATAGCAGCGTGAAGTTCGTCTTCAGCACTTCGCTGATCGCCACCCATTCCACATCCCGCACTTCGGTGAAATCGGCGACCGCGCTTACCGGGCGTTTGGCGGCCTCTAAGATTTCGAAATGGATGCTCGAATCGTGCGGCAGCAAGGCGCCGCCCCAGCGGCGGGGGCGGAAGGGGGCGATGGGCGTGAGGGCGATGACGTTGCTGCCGAGCGGGATGATCGGGCCGCCGGCGGAGAAATTATAGGCGGTCGATCCGGCGGGGGAGGAGACCAGCACCCCGTCGCAGATCATCTCCTCGATGCGCACCACATGGTCGACGCTGACGCGGATTTTGGCGGCTTGGCGCGATTCGCGATAAAGCGAGACTTCGTTGAAGGCGAGCAGCTCGTATTCCCGGCCCGAAACGGTGCGGGCGAACATGCGCAGCGGATGCAGCACGGTGGCACGCGCCGCCTCCAGCCGCTCCGGCAGCAGATCGAGCCGCAGATGGTTGAGCAGGAATCCGACGGAGCCGCAATTCATCCCGTAAACCGGCACGTTGCGGCCGATGAAGCGGTGCAGCACTTCCAGCATGAAACCGTCTCCGCCGAGCACGATCACCACATCCGGCTTCGCGCGCGAGGAACGCATGTCGAACAGGGCGTAGCGCCGGGTCAATTCCGCCAGCGCGGCCTGCGCCTTGGGCGAGGAATCGGCGACGACGGCAATGCGTTCGTAGGCCATGGATGGGGTGTTTCCGTGCTGCATGCGTGAAAGTGGTAATCTAGCCCAAATTGCGCCACCATGCACGCCGGATATTCCACCACATTTTACGTATCATGATGCATGAACCGCTGCCGTTGAGGCTGGAGACGAATCTGGCCAATGAAACCGTGCCATTGGCGCGCTGGATGCTGCCGCCCATGGCGCGCCCGGCGCTGATGGCGCTGCACGCTTTCGCCCGAGGCGTGGACGAAATCGCCGACGACCCGCTGGTGCGCGACGCGGTGAAACGCGAGCAGCTGGTGCGCCTGCGCGAGACGCTGCAAGCCGCCACCACGATCGGCGGCGAAGTGCGCGCCTTGCCGGAATGGGCGCAGCCTTTCGGGCGGCTGGTGCAGCATGGCCGCGCCTCGCTGAGCCTGGCCACGGATCTGTTGCTGACGCTCGAGGAAGACACCCGCCATGTGCCGGTGCGGGATTACGAATCACTGCTCACTTATGCCCAGGGCGCGGCGGTGCCGGTGGGGCGGCTGGCGCTGCAGCTGGCCCACGGCGAGGATGCGCCGAAAAGCGCGTTGCACCCGCTGGATGCGCTGTGCGTGGCGCTGCAATTGCTGAACGTAGTGCGCGATTGCGGGCGCGACTGGCTGGTGCTGCGCCGCATTTACCTGCCGGCGGATTGGATGCGCCAGGGCGGGGTGAGTAGCGCCGATCTGGAACGCGCGCGCAGCAGCCCGGCCCTGCGCGGGGTGATCGACCGCGTGCTGGAACGCGCCAGTGCCTTGCTGGATGCGGCACGCATCCTGCCCGAGCAACTCCCCGAACGCCGCTTCCGCCTGCTCATGCGCCTGATGCTGCTGCAGGCCCGCGCCTTGCACGCCGAACTCAAAACCCACGACCCGCTGCAGGCCCGCGCCCGCCTGCCCAAGCGTGTGCAATGGGAATGCGTTTGGCGGGCGCTGGTGGAAGAGTGGCTGGGGCGGAAGCCGAAGGGTTGAACCCTCTCCCGAAGGGAGAAGCTGGTGAGCAAAGCGAGCCGGTGAGGGGAAACTGGCGACGCAGGTTCGAGTAATAGGAGTTAACATCGATAGACCTTAGCCAGATCCCCCTCACCCAACCCTCTCCCGGAGGAGAGGGCTATTTGGCCTCCTTGCTCCACCAGGCATTGGTGTTTAACCCATAGGACGGCGTAATCTCCGGTCTTCCGAACTTATCCCACCATGCCAGCCGCCAGCCACGGCCGCGCCAGTTGGGGACGCAGAGGCGTTCGGCCATCAGCAGGCGGTCGAGCGCGCGGGCGGCGGGGGCGAGTTCTTCGAGCGTTTGGGCGTGGGCGATGCGGGCGACGAGATCGTCCGCCGCGGGGGATTTGAGACCGGAGATGTTGTTGCTGCCCGCCACCTCCGCCTGGCTCGAATGCCAATAGGCGGCTTGTTCCTGGCCGGGGAAATAGATGCCGCGCAGAATCCACAGCGAGATGAGATCGAAATCGCGGCTATCCACCCGGCGCTGATATTGCGCGCTGTCCACCATGCGGATGCGCGCTTCGATGCCGAGCTTTTTCAAGGCGGCGCGCATGGGTGCCACCACACGCTCCAGCGTGGGTTGGTTGACCAGGAATTCGAGGGTGAGCGGGCTGCCATCCACCGGCGAGCGGCGCTGGCCGTCCTTCAGCTTCCATCCCGCCTCGTTCAGCAACGTCTGGGCGCGCAGCAGGTTCGGGCGGTTGTTGCCGCTGCCGTCGGATGTCGGCGGGGTGAAGGCGGGGCCGAAGACCTCCGGCGGCAGATCGGCGCGGTAGGGTTCGAGCAAGGCCTGTTGCGCCGCGTCCGGCTCGCCGGTCGCCTCGAAGGTGGTGTTGGTAAAGAAGCTGCGGTTGCGGGCATAGACGCCGTGGAACAAGGCCTGGTTCAGCCATTCGAAATCCAGCGACAGGGCGATCGCCTCGCGCACCCGGCGGTCGGCGAATTGGGGGCGGCGCAGATTGAAGAAAAATCCCTGCATGCCTTGCGGGATCTTGTTGGGAATCACTTCCATCTTGAACCTGCCCGCCGCTTTCGCCGGGCCTTCATAAGCGCTCGACCAGTTGCGCGCGATGAATTCCTCGCGGATGTCCACCGCGCCGGATTTGAAGGCTTCCATGGCCACCGTTTCGTCGCGGAAGACGTCGTAGAGAATGGTGTCGAAATTGCCCTGACCGACATTCACCGGCAGGGTCGCACCCCAGTAATCTTTGAGGCGGCAATAGCGCATCTGCCGCCCCGGGGCGACGCCGCAGATCTTGTACGCCCCGCTGCCCATGGGCGGCTCCAGCGTCGTTTTGTCGAAGGCGTGGGTGGCGTAATAGGCTTTCGGCAGGATGGGCATGGTGGCGGCGAGCACACTCTGTTCGCGGTTGCTGCCATCGAGGAAATGGAAGCGCACGCGGCCGCCGCCTTTCAAGCCCGGCGCGGTGATTTCGACCGAAATCAGTGGCGCATAGACCACCTTGTAGGAAGGGTCCGCCTTGTTTTTCAGCGCATCCAGCGAGAAGACGACATCTTCCGGCGTGAGCGGCGTGCCGTCCTGCCAGCGGGCGGCGGGGTTGAGCTCGAACTCCATCCAGCTTTTATCGGGGGCCAGGCGGGTGCGGGTGGCGAGGAGCGGGTAAAAGGTCTGCGGCTCGTCCAGCGCCCCGGTCATCAGGCTTTCGTAGATAAGGCTGAGGCCGGGGGCTTTCTCGCCCTTGAGAATGAAATCGTTGAGTGAGTCAAACCCCACAGGCCAGCCGTTGCGCAGCATGCCGCCCTTGGGCGCCGCGGGGTTCACGTAATCGAAATGCCGAAAGCCTTCCGTATATTTCGGCGTGCCGAACAGAATATAGGCCGTACGCCATGCGGGCTCGACCCCATCCGCCAGGGCGAATTGCGGCAGAGAGAACAGGAGCAGCGCAAGAAACATACGTGTGAGCATGCCGCACTATAAAGTGCGGAAAGCGGCTGGTATAGAAATTGTTGGGCGGTCAGTTCTTGCGGCCATATTGATTTTCAGCCGTACCATCTTGGCCGAAACGCACCATGTCGCGTGCATTGATTTTATCGCTCCAACTACATGGAACATCCAGGCGAAGATTGAGATGCACACCACCTTCGCCGCTTCGTTTGGGGGCGGGATGTACAGCGGCCGGACGGGCGTGGCGTTCGAGCCGTCGCTCGATGGCCTCGTAGAAGCTGCACTTGGCTTCGGCCCGGTTGCCATGGCTGTAGTAATGAATATGAATCTCTGCATAGCCCTGGAATGGATGGGTACATTGTTTCCCCCGGTAGGCCGTGACGCTGATCGGGGCGCGGGAACTTTGTATTTCGTCTGCCACACTTTGCAGGCGCTCCATCGCCTGATCCAGATAGTCTTCGCGCAAGGTAATGCAATCTTCGGCGCAGATATCGTCTGTGGTGAGATCGAGAAATCCGCGGATGAAACGCTTCAGCAGCGCGTTCATATGCTCGTCGTTATTGGGCTGATCCATGGCCGTTCCTTCCTCGGGATGGATAAAGTCACGTGTATGGATGACAGTTTTATGACAGGCGGAAGAACACCCCGCTAATTGCGCTGGCCGCACCAGCGGCGCAGGAGGGGGCGGGTCGTCATGCCGGTAAGGGAGGTCGCTTTACCGTCTTTGCATAGGGTGTGGAAATATTCCCTTGCCCCCGTGGTTTCGCTGCCGTCGCATCCCGCTTGGGGAAGCGTGCTTTCAAGGTGCAACTGCGTGCGCATCCAGGCATGGCAGAGTTTCTGATTTTCCTTGCTGCCGTAATCGATATGCAGCTTGGCGTAATGGCCTTGACCGAAAAGATAGTTTGAGGAATTCCCCATACGCACCTGGACGCGCCGGTCTATGTCGGGCGGTAGCGCCTGATCGATGCTTTTCATGCGCAGATGGGCTTCGGGAATGGCCGTGGCGCGAATCAGCACGATCTCCTCGCCTGGAATTTCGGACGGCATGGTCCGCACATAAAGCGGACCCAACCACCGGCTGAGGGTGATGGATTGGCGATTGTTTTCCGGCTCTTTCACTGCCTGCCCCTTTTTTCGCCTGACCCTCTTTTTTCGAAGGCGCGAATCTAGCAGCAATAGATGACAGAAGAATGACGGTGGGCTTAGCGCGCGCCCGTCCGTTTCTGCTCGCGGATGGTGTCGAAGACCGCCAGGGCCTGCGCGACCATGCTGCCTGCATCGCCTGCATTGGAGGGTAGCAGGATGGTGGTGCTTTGCTGGGCCAGCTTGCCGAACGCATCCACGTATTTCTCGGCGATCTTCAGTGCCACCGCGTCTTCCCCGCCCTGGTCGCGGATGGAGGCGGCGACGGAGCGGATGCCGTCGGCGGTCGCTTCGGCCACCGCGCGGATGGCGGCGGCTTCCCCGGCGGCGCGGTTGATCTGGTCGGTCTGGCTGGCTTCGGAACTCAGCACCACCTCGGCCTTTTGCGCCTCGGCACGGTTGATCTGCGCCTGGCGGCTGCCTTCGGAGGCGAGAATATCGGCACGTTTCTGACGTTCGGCGGTCATCTGCATTTCCATGGCGCGCAGAATATTGGCGGGCGGGTTGATGTCCTTGATCTCGTAGCGCATGCATTGGATGCCCCAGGTCTGGGCGGCATGGTTGATGGCTTGGACGATGTTGGTGTTCAGCCGGTCGCGCTCCTCGAAACTTTCCTCCATCGTCAGCTTACCGATTTCCGAACGCATGGTGGTTTGCGCCAGTTGCGTCACGGCGAAGACGGGATCGGACACGCCATACGAGGCCTGGACGGGGTCGATGACGCGGAGATAGAGCACGCCGTCGATGAGCAACGTCACGTTGTCGCGGGTGATGGCGGATTGTTCCTGCACGTTGTAGGCGAATTCCTTCAAGGAATGGCGGTAGGCCACGCGCTGCACGAAGGGGATGAGGAAGTTCAGGCCGGGCTCGAGCTTGCGGTCGAACCGCCCGAGATATTCGATGATCCAGGCCGATTGCTGCGGCACCACCTTCACGCCTTTGACGATGAGCAGGAAGCCGATGAAGGCGAGGGTCAGCAAGACGTAGAGAAAGCTCATGCGCAGATCCTGAAAAAGGGAAGGAAGTTAACGGCCAAGGATGATGACGGTGCCTTCGACGGCGACCACGCGCAGCACCGCGCCGCCTTCGGCGGGGTCTTGACCCGGGGCGAGGCGCGCGCGCATGACGGTGCCCGACCAGCGGGCCTGGCCTTCGCTGTCCGGCAGCAAACCGGGGGCGACCACGCTGGCAGTGGTGCCGAGCATACTGTGGTAGGCCTCGCGCTGGCGGCTGCGGAAACGCTGCAAAGGCTTGAACAGCAAGGCGGCGGCGAGGAAAGTGAGCACGAACCAGGCACAGACCTGTGCCACGAACGCATCCTCGCCCAAAGCGCCGCCAGAAATCAACGTGCCGACGCCGACCGCGCCGATGCCCGCGAACAGGAAACCGACGCCGGGAATACCGAGCGCTTCCACCAGCAGCATCAATGCACCGGCCACTAGCCATGCATAGAGCGCGAGTTCGGCGGCGGTTTCGGGATTGGGTGTCATGGGCACAAACCTTGGATAGACTGGTGATGGCGGCAGATCCGCAGCATCAGACTAATTTATACAGATTTCGCTCCAATGTCACGCCACTGCCTGCGACGGATGGCCACATGCAGTTTCAGTCGCGCTATTTCGGCGCGTTCTCCAGATCTTTGGGGCGGCCCGCATCCGAAAGATCCGCCTCGTTTTCCTTCTGCGGAATGGCATGCGTGCCTTGCTCCGCCGGAGCTCGTACTTCGGCATCTTTCACGCCATGGGGCTTCTCGCTTTTTTGTGCATGGTGCGAAGCGGCGGCATCCTTCTTTACCTTCGCTTTGTCCGCCGGGCTGGCGTCGCCAGAGCTTTGGTTCTTGCTGTCTTCCTTGGCGAGCGGTGCGGCTTTGGACGCGGTCGCGGTCGGGGTTTCGGCGGCGGGCTTGGCGTCGGCCGCCGGTTTCGGGGGCAGGGGCAGCGATTCGGAACCCAGCGTGCGCAGATAGGCGATCAGATTGGCGCGCTCTTCGGGTTTGCTGATCCCGGCGAAGGCCATCTTGGTGCCGGGCATGATTTTTTTCGGGTTGGCCAGATATTCGAAGAGATGCTGATACTCCCACTTCTCACCCTTGGCATGCGCGTCCTTGAACACTTGGGAGTAATCGTAATCCGCCTTGTGCGCGACCGGGCCACCGAGGACGCCGTAGAGGTTCGGGCCTACCTTGTTGGCCCCGCCTTGGTCGAAGCCGTGGCAGGCGGTGCATTTTTTGGTCACGGCTTCGCCCGCTTTGGCATCCGCTGCCTGCATGTAATCACCGACCTTGGCGGGCTTTTCTTCGGCGGCGGGGCCGGCACCGGCGGCACCGGCTTCGAAAGCTTCCGCGCCCGCGATCTTGTAGCCGCGCTTGGGCTCGGCATGCTCCTCGCCTTCCTTGGCGTGATGCACGGCGGCGTTGGGGTCCGGGTAGATCAGGCGGTTGGTGACCAGGCCCGCCGTCATCGCGACCACGCCGGCAAGCAGCACGGAGGCGGCGATTTTGTTCATTTCCAGACCGTTCATGGGCTGCACCTTTATGGGTTGAGCGAATTGCGACTTTCATACCTTTCGCATGGGTCGGGTGCAAGCGTCCTTCGGTGGTCTTTTTGCATTTTGCTCCGCGAAGGTCTGCTGACCTCCGCATGAGCCTGACGGCTTGCGCCGAGCTCAGGGCTGGCTCCGGCCTCCTGCCGTCGCATGACGGGAAGATCTTTTACTCTCTCTCCCCACATACCTGCCTCCCCACCGTCACACTCCGCACTTGATGCGGAGTCCGGCCACTTGTGCGGTAGAGAGGACGGAGCGGAACTCCGCATCGAGTGCGGAGCGTGGATGGGTAAGAGTATGTGGCAAGTCATGCGAGGGCAGTAAGCCCGAGCCAGCCTTGAGCTGCGCGTAAGCGCTCAGGCTCATGCGATGGGCAGGAGCCCATCGCGGAGCAAAATGAAAACTCAAGCTTGCGACCGCAAGCGGACTGTGGTGCAACACTGGCATGAACCCCATCCTGCTCATCCCCGCCCGCCTGGGCGCGACGCGGCTGCCGCGCAAGCCCTTGGCCGATATCCATGGCCGGGCCATGATCTGGCATGTGTGGCAGCGCGCGATGGAAGCGAATCTGGGCCGGGTGGCGGTGGCGTGCGATGCGGAGGAGATCGCCGAGGTGATCCGCGCCGCGGGTGGCGAGGCGGTGCTGACGCGGGCCGACCATGAAAGCGGTTCGGACCGCATCTGGGAAGCGCTGGGCACGCTGGACCCCGAAGGCCGCCACGACGTGATCGTGAACCTGCAGGGCGACATGCCCACCCTCGATCCCGCCATCATCGCGCAGGTGTTGGCGCCGATGCACGACCCGGCGGTGGATATCGCCACGCTGGCCGCGCGCATCAACCGTGAGGAAGAAATCACCGACCCGGCGGTGGTCAAGCCCGTCATCGCCTTTTCTTCCGAAACCCAAGGCCGCGCCCTGTATTTCAGCCGCGCCACGGTGCCGGCGAATGCGGGCGATCATTACCACCATATCGGCCTCTATGCCTATCGCCGCAAAGCGCTCGAACGCTTCGTCTCCCTGCCGCCTTCACCGCTGGAAAAACGCGAGAAGCTGGAGCAATTGCGCGCGTTGGAAGCGGGCATGCGCATCGAGGTTTGCGTGGTGGAAACGGTGCCGCTGGGGGTGGATACGCCGGAGCATCTGGAGCGGGCGCGAGATTTACTGGTGAAGGGCGTCAAATGAGTACTGCACCGCGCCCGAGAATTTTGCGATGCATAGTGATTGGACTAGCGGCTGGTACTGCTTTTTTCTTGCCCCAACTCATGCATTTTCCAAAAGCGGTCGGCATGATTTATATGATGTCTTTTGCAATTCCTGCATTGGTGCTGCGATATCGTATGTGTGATATTGCGAGCAAATCCTTATCAAAAGAGGAAATGCGGATAATCGGCATTTTTTTTGGCGGTGGTATGATCCTTACTCTTTTGACATACCTGTTCCTTATCTTTTCCTCTTCTCATTTTGAAACGTTATGACCCACACCTACGACATCCTCGGCCTCGGCAATGCCATCATGGATCTGCTGGCCTTCGCGTCCGACGAGTTTCTCGACGAGGAGAGCATGGCCAAGGGGCGGATGATGCTGATCGACGAGGCGCGGGCGCTGAATCTGCATACCTTGATGCAAGACGCCAAGCGCGTGCCGGGCGGCAGCGTGGCGAACACTTTGGTGGCGATGGCGGATCTCGGTGCGCGCACCAGCTTCGTCGGCAAGCTGCGCGACGATGCGCTGGGGAAAAGCTACCGCCACGGGATGGTGGCGGCGGGCGTGCATTTCCCTACCCCCGAACAACATTTCGGCCCCTCCACCGCCTGCTGCTACATCCTCGTCACGCCCGACGGGCAGCGCACGATGAACACCTATCTCGGCGTCTGCTCCGAGGTGAGCGAGGGCGATGTGCGCGAGGCGGATGTGGCGGCCAGCGCGATTCTCTACATCGAGGGTTACCTGTGGGACCAGCCCGCCGCCAAGGCCGCCATCCGCCGCGCCATGCAGGCGGCCAAAGCCGCCGGACGCCAGGTGGCACTATCGCTTTCGGACGCGTTCTGCATCGAACGCCACCGGGCGGATTTTCTGGAACTGATCGAAGGCGAAGTGGATATTCTTTTCGCCAACGAAGCCGAGATCCAATCCCTCTGCATGGAGCAGGATTTCGAACGCTGCATCGAGCGCATGCGCGGCAAGTTGGCGCTGGTGGCGCTGACCCGCTCCGAGCACGGCTCGGTCCTCATCACCCCCGAACGCCGCCTCGACATTGCCCCCGTGCCGGTGAAGGAAGTGATCGACACCACCGGGGCGGGCGATCTTTATGCGGCGGGCGTGCTGTATGGCTTGAGCCAGGGCTGGGAGCTGGAAGCCTGCGGCCATCTCGGCAGCAAACTCGCCGCCCAGATCATCCAGCAGATCGGGGCTCGGAGTAAGATGAGTTTGAAGGGTTTGCTGGCGGCCTGATCCGGCTCATTCGCCGCGCCATCATTCGTTCCATGCATTCGGGAAACGAAACCGCTAGAGCGCGATGCCGCCGCTCACGCCGTTTTCGTCCAGCGCGGCGCGGACGCGCTCTTTGACCAAGTTTTCGGTATGCGTCGCTTCTTCTTTGCGCTTCACGCTGCTGCGCCAGTTTTTGACGGCGGCGACGCCTTGATAGATAGTTAGACCCGCCAGCACGGCGCCGAGTGTGATACTCGTGACTTTGGTGAAAGTGTGAAGCGCGTTGAACTGATCGATGGGGCCGATCTTGGCAGCCTTTACATCTTCACGAATGGCAGCAAGCACTTTGCTGCTCCCGCTGCCGATATCAAACGGATGGTTTTTGGCGAGTGCGTCGCTGAGCGCTTCGTGATGATCGTCGAAGATGGCGCTGATCGCTTCCCCATGCTTGCTGAAAACAGCGATGGAGCCTTTATTTGCTGCGCTTTTGGCCGATAACCCGATCTGGCGCGCGAAATCACCTTTAACAACGCGCGGAGAAAAAGCCAATCCGATGGCCCCGATGATAGCACCAATGCTGCTGATAATGGAAACGCGCCGCTCTACCTTCGCCATTTCACGATTGGGAATGATGGTCGCGGCAAGCTTCTCCATTCCTGGCGGAAGGTGAATGGTCTGACCGGCTTTGGGAATTTCTGTTTCGCTCATCTCTGTAAGCTAGCGCGATAAAGTTACGATTTCGTGACGGTCCGGCGGATCGGTGGTAAAGAGACGCGATGGATGCTTTCCCCACCCGCCGCCCCGCTTTTCTCGACCCCACTTTGTGGGTGGTCGGTCTGCTGGGCATGGCTTCAGGCCTGCCGCTGGCGCTGACGGCGAGCACGCTGGGGGCGTGGTTGAAGGATGAGGGCATCAGCAAGACTTCCATCGGGTTGTTCGCCGCGGTGGGCGTGCCGTATGCGTTGAAATTCCTATGGGCGCCGCTGATGGACGGGGCGCGGCTGCCGCTGTTCGCCCGCCTGGGGCGGCGGCGGGGTTGGCTGCTGTTCACGCAATTGCTGCTGGTGGCGGCCATGGCGGGCATGAGCCGTCTCGAGCCGGCTTCCGCGCCGGGCATGGTGGCGCTGGCGGGCCTGTTCCTCGCCGCCGTTTCCGCCACGCAGGACATCGTCATCGACGCCTACCGCACGGAACGCCTGAATACTGCGCAGCTGGGGGCGGGGGTGACGATGACGCAGTTGGGCTACCGGGTGGGGATGCTGGTCTCCGGCGCGGGTGCGCTGCTGCTGGCGGATCGCCTCGGCTGGCAGGCGAGTTATCTGTGCATGGCCGCCCTCATGGCCTGTTTCCTGCCGCTGACCCTGGCTATGGCCGAGCCGGTGCTGGCCGAAACGCCGCGCGCGGTGCAGGGCGCAAGCGCCTGGCTGCGCGATTACGTGGCCGCGCCGTTTCTCGATTTCATGCGCCAACCCGGCTGGTGGGCGCTGCTTCTCTTCGTCATCACCTATAAGTTGGGGGATGCGTTTTTGGGGGTGATGACCAACCCCTTCCTGCTCGAGATCGGCTTCAGCAAGACCCAGATCGCGGGCATCGTGAAATTGTTCGGCACGGGGGCCACGCTCCTCGGCATCGTCGCGGTGGCGGCCTGCATGGCGCGGTTCCGGATGTTCACTTTGCTGTGGAGCGTGGGCCTGCTGCACGCGATCACCAACGGTATGTTTTTGCTGCAGGCGCGCGTGGGGGCGGATCCCACACTCTATTTTCGCGGCTTCACCACGGGCGAGAGCATGCTCGCCTTAAGCATCGGGCTGGAGAATTTCACCGGGGCGCTGAGTTCGGGCGTGTTCGTGGTCTTCATCAGCCGCCTGTGCCATGCCCGCTATACCGCCACGCAATACGCCCTGCTTTCGGCCCTGGCCGCTTTCGGGCGCACGGTGCTGAGTACCAGCGGGGGGAAGGTGGCGGATGCTTACGGATGGGCGGCGTTCTTCGTGCTCTGCATGCTGTTCGCGCTGCCGAGCTTGGGGGTTTTGTGGTGGCTGCGGAAACGGGGGTTGCTGCCCGCGGAAAGCAACTGATTCCGCCCCTTCATCATTTTGTCATGATTCTCCCGTAGGGTGACTTCGTCATTCTTTTGAGGGGTAAAGAAAAATGAGTGTGCCGCCATCTAAGTTGCTAAGGCCGGAACCCAAACCGGGGAAGGCGACCTTACCGAAAGAAACCGTGGGGGCCTTGATCACGGCGTGCAACCGTATCGATTCGCTTTTGTTCGATTGCCTGGAGTTGGACCCCTCGTCCGAGGCGCATGCAGCAACCTGTGATTTGATTTCCAAAGTGGTGACCGAGCGGGTGATGGTTCGCACCGGACAGGCACGGCCCATGGCGGAACTGGCCCAGGATGAGTCTCACACGCATTTCGAGAAGCTTCAGAAAAGTCTCATCGAGCTTCAAGAAAGCATTGGGCCGGTGGATCTGACGCAATTCTTTGGGCAGATGAATCGCACGATTCGCGACGAATTGGCGAGTGCCAAGCTATCGCATTTGCAAGGGTTCTCGGGTCGAGGGGCTTCTTAGTCCCACTTCACCTCCGGCGGCAGAGACATCAAAATCGCCTCCGTGTTCCCCCCGGTCATCAGCCCGAAGCGGGTGCCGCGGTCGTGGAGGAGGTTGAATTCGACGTAGCGGCCGCGGCGCAGCAATTGGTGCTCGCGCTCCTCCGGCGTCCAGGCGCGGCCCTGGTGGCGGGCGACGAGATCGGGATAGATGCCGAGGAACGCCTCGCCCACATGGCGGGTGAAGGCAAAATCGCGCTCCCAATCCTCGTTCAGGTAATCGTAGAAAATGCCGCCCACGCCGCGCGGTTCGTTGCGGTGTTTGAGGAAGAAATATTCGTCGCACCAAGGTTTGAACTTGGCATAATAATCCGGGTTCGCCGCATCGCAGGCCGCTTGCAGGGCGGCATGGAAATCGACCGTGTCGGCTTCGTGTGGGCGCATGGGAGTGAGATCGGCACCGCCGCCGAACCAGATGCGGGTGGGGGCATCGGGGTCGCCCAGTACGATCATGCGCGTGTTCATGTGGACGGCGGGCACCAGCGGGGATTGCGGATGCATGACCAGCGAGATGCCGCTCGCCCAGAAACGCGGATCGGCTTCCGCCCCTGGCATTTCCTTGGCGAAAGCCTCGGAAAAGACGCCATGCACGGTGGAGATATTCACCCCGCCCTTCTCGAACACGCGGCCTTTAAGCACGGACATTTCCCCCCCGCCGCCGCTATCTCCATGATCGGGCGGGCGCGTCCAGACCGTGCGCACGAAGCGCGCCGCCGCATTTTGGGCCATCGGGCCGATGGCCTGCGCCTGTTCCCGCGCCTCCAACGCGGCACACAATCGGTCCCGAAGGTTACGGAACCAGGCAGTTGCAAGAGAACGTTTTTCTACCGGGGTGGGCATTGTCGGCTCTTTCTTTCAAATACATTCCAGTTTTCGGCGTGCCGAACGCCGCTGTCCAGAGCTTTAGTCTCGTTGGAAATGATCAAACTGAAGCGTCACAAAACATTAACTTTTCTTTGCACTGTGGATTGTGGCATTTTCTTTGATAGCAATTTTCAGCGAGATGTTTTTTATGACCGACGATTCGAAACCTTTTGCTAAAATGCCCCCTCCCGGCTCCAGCCGTCAACAAATTCTGGAATTTTTTAGGGATCAAGCCACCGCCCAGCCGGTGGACGGACATGTTGTGCCGATAGACGGAAATCAGCCTCATGAGCATGTGTGGCTGGCGCGGAGTCAGATATGGTTAAACGGAGGGCTGGATCAGGAACAGATTAAAAATCTGGCGCACAGACAAGCGGTGCGGCCCGTGGTTGATCGCTCAGGCAGCGTGCCGGTTTCCGAAATGCGTTTGGTCGGTGGCGCGTCTAGAGCCGATCATTGGTCTATGCGCTCGTATGTACCCCCAGTGCGCGGCCCAAATGCAGTGGGCGATGTTTCGGATGATGGCGCAGCGGATGTTGCAAAAGAGCCGGTGTCGCATTCAAGATAACACGGGACCGTCCGAAATACGAATTCTTGCGAACATTTTGGGTATCACATGACCGCTGAATCTCAAGAAGGCAACCCCTTATTCTGGCGCGCTGTACTGGAATATCTGAACCAGGCGCTCGATCATTCGGCGGTGAAGCGACCGGATATGCGGGAAGTCGCAGGTACCGGGCTTTTATTCGTACGAAACTTTCAACAGCGTCTTATTCAGCAAACCGATTCTCTGAAGGAACATTTGGGATTCAACCCCCAGGAAATGCCGTGGCTTTATCTTAAAGCGCTGATTCATTCGGGCGAGGCAGGCCGCGCAACCACGCTTAACGAGAATATATCCCTGCCCGAATGGATCACGGGCCGCGTAATTATAAAATTGATGCAAAAGGTTGGCGCTGAAACCGAGCAGGAATTCACCGATACAGTGGGATTGGAAAAAAAGTCCGTCTTGCCACATGCGCTTTATAAATTGCGCACGACCATCGAACAATCGTTTGGTGAACCGCCTTCCGTCACATTCAAGGTGTCTAATGCTGAGAATAAAGGCTTTGGCCTGAAGGTGGCGCTTCCAGATGAGCAAGAGATCGAGGGATATCTGGAAACGATGAAGTCATTCGTGCAAGAATATCGCGGCGATCTTCATTCATTGAAATTTCAAATGACCGATCTTTCGCCTCGCGCCCAAGCCAAACCCATTGAGCAGAAGATCAAATACCATGGCAATACTGGGCGGTATCATTTTAGAAGCAAACCATCCCGTGTTCTCAACGATTATCTAAGCGTGACTATCGCTCCTGTTCCGCGCCACATGCGTACCGATTCGGTAATCACCATTCAACGGTTGGACGGCCAAAGTCCAACCATGTCTTTTGCCAGTAAAGACATTGATCGCCCGAAATTAGTGACACTCATCGAACGTTGCCTGTTTCCCGATGACGCCGATCCCGCCGAACTGGCTGCTCGCCTGCAAACAACCTTGAAAGCCCATAGAAGCACTCATCGCTGATGGGAATCGCAGATAACGGCATTTTTCCTGCCTTTGATAAGATTCGGTGCAGCATGCGCTTGCCGCAGCGCCTCCCCCGCCACCATCGCCGCCGCAGAAGTCACATTGAGGCAACGCACGGCACTTTGCATGAGGATGCGGATCATGGCGTCGCAGGCGGCGGCGATGCTGTCCGGTACGCCGGCGCTTTCCTGGCCGAGCAGCAGCATATCGCCTGGATTGAAAGCGAAATCGAGATAGCTGATTTCGGCTTTGGAAGACAGCAGCACCAGGCGTTCCGGCCGCGCCGCGCGGAAAGCCGCCCAGCTCGGATGGCGGGTGAGCGCGGCCTGGTCGATGTAATCCATCCCCGCCCGTTTCGCGCGCTTGTCGTCGAACGGGAAGCCGAAGGGTTCGATGGCTTCGCAGGCCACGCCAAGGCAGGCGCACAATCGCAGCAGATTGCCAAAGTTCTGCGGTATATCCGGCTGATAGAGAGCGATGCGCAAGGGGGCTGTCATGGTTTCTTCATATCCGCATGCTAGAATTGAGGGTCATGGAGGAGCCAGTGATGCACGATCGTCCCACGCCGAGCGAAACGTTGATGCAACTGTTGCACAGCCCCGGCGTCGGGCTTGCCGACCGCAGCAGCGCACTTCGCCTGTATAACGGCCATCTCGACGAGATCAAGCCGGACAACCATGATGGTCGCCGGGAATACACCGAACATTTCGTGGTCGTTCTGCAAAAAGCCGTGCCGATGCTACGGGCGGAACATGCGAAGTTCGATAAAGCAAAACAAGCCTTTCTGCATACCCCCCAAGGTCAGGCATTCTCCAAATCGGAAAGCGAATACAATGCGCTGCAGAAAACGTGGCGGCATATGCGGGAGGCAGCCGGCCCCAAAGATGTGGATGCGGTGGTGGATGCCGAGCTGAAGGCATTGAAAACCGGGCTGCATCGGGATTCGCTGTGGCATGCGTTCGTGGAAAAAGAGAAGATCCGCGAGCCTCTTCTGCTGGGCGAATGGATCGAGGCCATCGAGGCGGATGAAAAAGCCCATCCGAAGCAAACCGCCCCGCATGGGAAAGCCCCTTTAACCGTGCCCAAAGCTCCCATGTCCAAAGTTCCCTCTCACGAAGCCCACGCCGCGCTGCCGGGCCTGGATCATGCGGTGGAGGCGGTGCGCAGCGCCCTGGCCCGCGCCACCGAGAGCCCTGCCGTAGCCACGGCTGGGCTGCCGCGCAAAGGCCAGGTGCTGGGCTGAAACGTCTATATTTCCGCGACGTGATGGGTCTGATGGAGTGAGCGCTCGGCGGGTTTCATAGATGCAGAAAAACGACGGCCGCCGCTGCTCGGGCGCTTGCGAACCATTCACAGATTGCGCCTGCGCGTTTTTTTGATTACAGCCATGGTCAAATCCACTGCATCGTGCGAATTGCCATGGCCCACGCCCAACCCCCCCATGATTCCGACGCGCGCCTGATCACCGATCAGGCCGGCACCGTCCCCCCCCGCGTGATCGAAGACGGCGAAACCCGCCGCGATTTCCTGGTGCTCGCGGCGCAGGGCCTGGGTGCGGTGGGCGCCGCCAGCCTGCTGTGGCCTTTCATCAACAGCATGAACCCGTCGAAGGATGTGCTGGCGCTTTCCTCGATCGAGGTCGATCTTTCGGCCATCGCGCCCGGGCAGATCATCAAGGCCATGTGGCGCGGCAAGCCGGTCTTCATCCGCAACCGCACACCCGAAGAAATCAAGACCGCGGAAAATACGCCGCTGAGCGATCTGCGCGACCCGCAAAACGATGCGGACCGCGTAAAAAAAGGCCGTGAAAACTGGCTGATCCTGGTCGGCGTCTGCACCCATCTCGGCTGTGTGCCGTTGGGGCAGGCGGGGGATTACAATGGCTGGTTCTGCCCCTGCCACGGCTCGCATTACGATCTTTCCGGCCGCGTGCGCAAGGGCCCGGCGCCGAAAAATCTGCTGGTTCCCGAATATACCTTCCTCTCCGATACCAAGATCAAGATCGGTTAATTCTCAGAAGCGATAACGCATATGACCTACGTCCCCGAAAATAAAGTCGCTGCCTGGATCGAGTACCGGCTTCCGATCCTCTCCTTTGCGCGCCACAGTCTGGTGGATTATCCCACCCCGCGGAATTTGAACTATTTCTGGAATTTCGGCTCGTTGGCGGGGATCTGCCTGGTGCTGCAGATCCTCACCGGCGTGTTTCTGGCGATGAACTACACCGCCCATACCCACATGGCCTTCGACAGCGTCGAACGCATCATGCGGGATGTGAATTACGGCTGGCTGCTGCGCTATATGCACGCCACCGGCGCGTCCATGTTCTTCGTGGTGGTCTATATCCACATCTTCCGCGGCCTCTATTACGGCTCCTACAAAACCCCGCGCGAATTGCTGTGGATGCTCGGCGTGGTCATCATGCTGCTGATGATGGCGACCGCCTTCATGGGCTACGTGCTGCCGTGGGGCCAGATGAGCTTCTGGGGCGCGACCGTGATCACCAACTTGTTCTCCGCCATTCCGCTGGTGGGCGACAGCATCGTCACTTGGCTGTGGGGCGGCTTCTCGGTGGACAATCCCACCCTGAACCGCTTCTTCTCGCTGCATTTCCTGCTGCCTTTCGCCATCGTCGGCGTGGTCATGCTGCATCTGGTGGCGCTGCACACCCACGGCTCGAACAACCCGCTGGGGATCGATGCCAAGCTGCCGAAGGACAAGATTCCGTTCCATCCTTATTATACCACCAAGGATTATTTCGGCATTTTCGCCTTTGCGCTGATCTTCGCCTATTTCGTTTTCTTCGCGCCGAACGCGCTGGGGCACCCGGACAATTATACCGAAGCCAATCCGCTCGTTACGCCCGCGCATATCGTGCCGGAATGGTACTTCCTGCCGTTCTATGCCATTTTACGCGCCACGCCGGATATTGCGATTCCCTTCACCTCCATCGTACTGGTCTCTTCGAAACTGGCGGGCGTGCTGGCCATGTTCGGCTCCATCGCCGTGCTCTTCTTCCTGCCCTGGCTTGACCGTTCGCCGGTGCGCAGCGGCAATTTCCGCCCGATGCTGCAGGTGTTCTTCGCGATTTTCGTGGTGAATATCGTGTTCCTGAAGTTTGTCGGCGGTGCGCCGGCGGATGGCTGCAACCTCGGTGCGGCGCATCTGTGCGAAAGCGCGCTGTCGCTTTCCAACGTGCATCTCGGCCAGATCGGCATGCTGTATTATTTCGCCTACTTCCTGGTGATTCTGCCGTTGTTGCCGCGCTTCGAACGCACCCGGCCGCTGCCCAGCAGCATCGCCGAAGCCGTGCTTCCGCCTTCCGCATATCCGCGTGCATCCGCTTAATTCCTGCCCCGTGAGAGTTCGCGTGACCCATCTCCGCTCTATCTTCCTTGCCGCCACCCTGCTTGCCAGCGCCGCTCCCCTGCATGCTCTCGCCAACGAGGCCCTGCCTCCCGAGGAGAAGTCCTGGAGCTTCGACGGCATCACCGGCCATGTCGACCGCCCCTCCGCCCAGCGCGGATTGCAGGTGTATAAGGAGGTCTGCTCGGCCTGCCACAGCCTGAAGCGCGTCTCCTTCCGCAGCCTGTCCGATCTCGGCTTCAGCGAGGCGGAAATCAAGGCTTTGGCTGCCAGCTACACCTTCCAGACGATCAACGACAAAGGCGAGAGCGTCGACCGCCCCGGCCTGCCGAGCGACAATTTCCCCGGCCCCTACACCAACGAAAACGCCGCCCGCGCCAGCAACAACGGCGCTTATCCCCCCGATCAGAGCCTGCTGATCAAAGCGCGCCATGACGGACCGAACTACATTCATTCCCTGCTGAACGGCTATCAACAGCCTCCGGCGGGTATGAAGATGGGCCCGAACATGAACTATAACCCCTACTTCCCCGGCGGCCAGATCGCCATGGCGAAACCGCTTTCGGACGGGCAGGTGACCTACGAAGACGGCACCACCGCCACCGTGGATCAGATGAGCCGCGACGTGGTGAATTTCCTGCAATGGACCGCCGAGCCCGAGATGGAAGCCCGCAAACGCATGGGCATCAAAGTCATGCTCTTCCTGTTGGTGACGACCGCCTTCTTCTGGGTCGCGAAAAAGCGGGTATGGAAGAAAGTGAAGAGCGGCGAAGTTTAGGCGCTCTCGATATTCAGCAAAAAGCCCCGATGAGAATCGGGGCTTTTTCGTCGTTACGGGGTTCTGCACGGGGTTCTGCCGTAAGTGCATTGCCAAAACATAATCCGCCCGCGCGAGAAACCGATTGCGGCGATCCGGGTGTTGGGCGTAGCGTCCGCCGATCACTTCCCTACCGCGAGCCGCCCGATGGATATTCTCCCCTACCTCCAAGCCGTCTTCCTCGGTGTCGTCGAAGGCATCACGGAATTCCTTCCCATTTCTTCCACCGGGCATCTCATCCTGCTGGTCGATCTGCTGAAGTTCAAGGGGCCACCGGGCAAAGTGTTCGAAGTCGCCATCCAGTTCGGGGCGATTCTGGCGGTGATGTGGATCTTCCGCGCGCGCATCGCGGATATTCTCAAACATGGCTGGAAGAAAGGGCCACAGCAGCATTTCGCCATTGCCGTGATGCTGGGCATGGTGCCCGCGATCGTCATCGGCGCCCCGCTGCATCATTTCATCAAGGAAAAGCTCTACAACCCGCCCGTGGTCGCGGCGGCGCTCATCCTCGGCGGTATCGCCATCCTGCTCATCGAGCGCTACAAACCCGTGCCGAAGCTGCATGACAGCGAACGGATCGGCTGGAAAGAGGCTTTCCTCGTCGGCATCGGGCAGTCGGTGGCGCTGGTCCCCGGCGTTTCCCGCTCGGGCGCGACGATGATGACGTCGCTGATGCTGGGCTTGGACCGGCGCGCGGCGGCGGAATTCTCGTTCTTCCTTGCCATCCCCATCATGATGCTGGCGACATTCTACGATCTTTACAAGGCGCGCGACGGGCTGACCGAATCGGGTATGGGGCTGATAGCGGTTGGCTTCGTTGCCGCGTTTCTAACCGCGCTCGTAGTGGTGCGCTTCCTGCTGCGCTTCCTGGCCACGCACGGTTTCGCGCCATTCGCTTGGTACCGCATCGGGCTCGGGACGGTGATTCTGGGCGTGCTCGCGCTGCAGGGGTAGTTTCTCGCTCGTTGGTTTTCGGGGCTCCAGGCCCAGACGCTCCACCATGCCACTGCGCGCTTTCTCGGCGGCGGCAAGTTCCTTGGTCGCATCCGCAGCCAGCGCAGGTTGCTGGGGGCGTTCCAGCAGGCAATCCTTGGCCGCGACCATGGCTTCCAAGGCTGTCTTTGCTTCCGTCACCGTGGCATCTACTTCCGGTTGCTCGGCCAGGAAATTGGCGAGCTTTTCGAGCACGATGGGGCGGATCTCGGCGGTCTGGCACAGGATGAGATCGGAGGCCATGCCGTAGGCATGTTCCATGATGGTGGCGGCGCGCTCGGTGTTGTTTTTCGAGCTTAGCGCAAGCAGGGTATTGGCGCCGATGAAAGCGGTTTGCGCAGTGGCGTCCACCGCCCAGAAATTTTTCGAACCAATGGCCGTTTTGCGCTCGTGGGCTGCGCCGATGAGGCCCGCAACGTTGTTGCCCACGGTGAACAGCCCGGTGAGCAGCATGGGCTTGCGCTGAATGGCATTGCCGATACGGCCGAAGAGCCCAGGTGTTTCCTTGCCGCCCAGGCCCGAATCGCGCTGCTGCGATCTGATCTCTTCCTGTTCGCGGAAGTGCGCGCTTTTGCGCTCCGGCACCGCTTGACTCAAGATGAAGCCAGAGGCGATGAGCGAACTCGAAACCTGCTTACCGGTATTTTGTAACTGCTTGCCGCTTTGAAAGCCGAAATAGCTGGCGGTGATTTCGGCGGCGGCTTTGATGTGGATGATATGCTCGCGCAATGTATTTGCGATGCGCTCGCCAAAGGAATCGTTGCGCTTTTCGCTGAGGCGGATGGGGCTGGAATCCGGTACCGTCCAGCTGTTGCGTTCGGCGAAGCTGCCCAGGCGGCGGCTGACGCTGTCAAGCTGCTGCTCCACTGAGCGGTGGCCGAAGGTCAGCATCAGCAGATCGCCCAGATTGAAAAGCCCGCCCATGATCATCTGGTTCTTGCCGCCGCGCTGATCGTCGCCCTTCAGGGCAAAGGCATCCGAGGTCACCGTTCGGCCCGAAGCTTCGCGGTGGCGCAGGAAGCCGCCCAGCATCATCGTGGTATTGCTGAAAATATAGACGGCGGCGGCGTAGCGCACGATGTTGGATTTGAAGCGCTGGGCGAAGGTGGGTTTGGGCAGCCCGTCCTCCGGGCTCGCTTCCTTGCCCTGCACGTCGCCGACCAAGCCGTCCTGCTGCAGGGCGGAAATCACGCGATCGGTTTCTTTGCTGCGCAGGCGCAATACGGGCTGGCCTTCGATCTGACCATATGCGCCGGTAAGCTTGTGTTTGAGCATCCAGCCATCCAGCCGCGTCTTCAGGCCTGCTTCCTCGGGGGCGAGGAAGAGCGTCACTTCGGGCAGGGCGCTGTGATGCGCGCTGGTTCGCAGCCGGGCGACAGGAGAATGGGGGGCGAAAAGCGTATCCACGCGGGCGGGTGGTCCTTCGGAGGTGCATTCGGGAGGCTGGCGTCCGTTTCGCGGCTCTTGTTCCAGGTTTCCACTCTACGCACCCAATGTTACAGCTTCGTGAAGGATGGGCAGAAACCCGCCATTTCCTGCGCAATATTTTTGCGCATTTTTTGCCCTATTTCGCTTTTCATGGGCTTGACGCGGGGCAAGCTCGCCCTTAGGGTGCGCAATTCCGCGACACCCCCCCTACCCAGAAGGCCGCTCATGCATGCTGCCCCAATTTCTGCCGCGCCCAAAATGCCGGGTTCCCCCTTGTCGGAGGCGGTTCTGCTGTTTGCCGATGGCACGGAATTGCGCGGGAGCGGCATCGGGAAACTGGGCGTCACCACCGGGGAAATCTGCTTCAACACGGCGATGACCGGGTATCAGGAAATCCTCACCGATCCGTCTTATGCGGGCCAGCTGGTCACTTTCACTTTCCCCCATATCGGCATCGTCGGCTGCAATGGCGAGGATATCGAATCTGAACATTTCGGCGCGGCGGGGCTGATTTTGCGCGAAGTGCCGGACACGCCTTCCAACTGGCGCAGTGCCGGAAGCCTGCAGCAATGGCTGGAAGACAAGGGCATCGGCGGCATTGCGGGTATCGATACGCGGGCTTTGACCCGCAAGATCCGCACCCAGGGCGCGCAGAACATCGCCATCGCCAGCGCACCGGCGGGGCAGAAACTGCCCATCGAGGAAGCGCGCAAGGCCCTGGCCGCCACGCCGGATATGAGCGGGCGCGAACTGGCCTGCGGCGTGAGCACGGGCAAAACCTATGGCTGGAGCCAGACAGCGTGGAAGCTGGAGCAGGGCGGTTACGGCGATCTGACCCGGCCGACCAAACGCGTCATCGCCTTCGATTTTGGCGAAAAGCTGAACATTCTTCGCTTGCTGGCGGAGCAGGGATGCGAAGTGACCGTGGTGCCCGCCACCACCAAAGCCGCCGAGATTCTGGCGCGGAAGCCGGACGGCGTCTTTCTCTCGAACGGTCCGGGCGATCCGGCGGCCACCGCCACCCAAGTGCTGCCCGCGCTGAAAGAGATCGTCGCGGCGGGCGTGCCGACTTTTGGCATTTGCCTCGGGCATCAGTTGCTCGCGCTGGCCGTGGGCGGGCGTACGGAGAAAATGCCGCAGGGCCATCGCGGCGCGAATCATCCGGTGAAGCAGCTCAGCACGGGCAAGGTCGAGATTACCGCGCAGAATCACGGCTTTGCGGTGGCACACGGTAGCTTGCCCGCCAACGCCGAAGTGACGCATCTTTCGCTGTTCGACGGCACGATCCAAGGTTTCCGCCTGAAAGACAAACCCGTCTTCTCGGTGCAATACCACCCCGAATCCTCGCCGGGCCCGCATGACAGCCGGTATTTGTTCAAGGATTTCTTCGCACTGATGGATGATCCGAGTCGCAAGTCGCAAGTCGCAAGTCGCAAGGGGGATTAGGCAATGTTCCGCGTGCTTTCCCCCCCCTTCTTCCTTGCGACTTGCGACTTGCGACTTGCCACTACGGAGTCCCCCCATGCCTAAACGCACTGATATCCAATCCATCCTCATCATCGGCGCCGGTCCCATCGTCATCGGGCAGGCGTGCGAGTTCGATTATTCCGGCACGCAGGCGACGCAGACGCTGAAGGCCGAAGGTTATCGGGTGATTCTGGTCAATTCGAACCCGGCGACGATCATGACCGATCCGGATCTGGCGCATGCGACCTACATCGAACCCATCACGCCGGATTTCGTGGCGAAGATCATCGCGCGCGAACGGCCGGACGCGCTGCTGCCCACCATGGGTGGGCAGACGGCGCTGAATTGCGCGAAGGCACTGGCCGAAAACGGTACGCTGGCGAAGTACAATGTCGAGCTGATCGGCGCTTCGTTGGAGGCCATCAACAAGGCCGAGAACCGCGATCTGTTCAATCAGGCGATGGAGCGCATCGGGCTGGAATGCGCCAAAAACGGCATCGCGCACAATCTGGAAGAGGCGCGCGCGGTGCTTGAGCAGGTGGGCCTGCCCGCGATCATCCGGCCATCCTTCACCCTGGGCGGATCGGGCGGCGGGATTGCCTATAACCGCGAGGAATTCGACGCGATCGTGACCAGCGGGCTGGATGCATCCCCCACCACCGAAGTGCTGATCGACGAATCGGTGCTGGGGTGGAAAGAATACGAGATGGAGGTCGTGCGCGACAAAGCGGACAATTGCATCATCGTCTGCTCCATCGAAAACCTCGACCCGATGGGCGTGCATACGGGGGATTCGATGACCATCGCGCCTGCGCTAACGCTGACGGACAAGGAATATCAACGCATGCGCGATGCGAGCCTGGCCGTGCTGCGCGAGATCGGCGTGGATACCGGTGGATCGAACGTGCAATTCGCGGTGAACCCGGAGAATGGCCGCATGGTGGTAATCGAGATGAATCCGCGCGTGTCGCGCAGCTCGGCTTTGGCTTCCAAAGCCACCGGTTTCCCCATCGCCAAAGTGGCGGCCAAGCTGGCGGTGGGCTATACACTCGACGAAGTGGCGAACGATATTACGGGCGGTGCCACGCCCGCCAGCTTCGAGCCGACGATCGATTACATCGTCACCAAAATCCCGCGTTTCACCTTTGAGAAATTCCCCGGCACGGAGCCGACGCTCACCACCGCCATGAAATCGGTGGGGGAGGCGATGGCGATTGGACGGTCCTTTGCGGAGAGCTTGCAGAAAGCGCTACGCTCTTTGGAAACCGGTCTATCGGGTCTGGATGAAATCGAAATCCCCGGCGCGAGCGGACCGCAGGACGTGGATGCGATCCGCGCCGCCCTCGGCACCCCCACGCCGGACCGCCTGCTGCATATGGCGCAGGCCCTGCGCTTCGGCATGAGCGTCGAGCAAATCTGCGCGATTACGAAATACGATCCGTGGTTTGTGCGTCAGCTGGAAAGCATCGTCGCGATGGAGAACGAACTGAAATCTTCCCTTTCCCTAGAAGGGAGAGGGGTGCCCGCAGGGCAGGGAGAGGATGAGCAGCAACAAGCATCTAACGCTCGTGGCGCTCTCACCCTCTCCCCGACCCTCCCCCTACTAGGGGGAGGGAGTGATCTCCTGCTGCGCGCCAAGCGCATGGGCTTCTCCGACAAGCAGATCGCGTGTTTTACTGGAAAGACCGCGAAAGAGATTCGCGCATTGCGCGCGCAACACAAGCTGCATCCCGTCTTCAAGCGCGTCGATACCTGCGCGGCGGAATTCGAATCGCCGACGCCCTATATGTACAGCTGCTACGAGGGCATCGGCGCCGAGTGCGAAGCGCAGCCGAGCGACCGCCGCAAGGTGATGATTCTCGGCGGCGGGCCGAACCGGATCGGGCAGGGGATCGAGTTCGATTATTGCTGCGTGCATGCGGCCTATGCGCTGAAGGAAGCGGGCATCGAGACCATTATGGTGAACTGCAACCCGGAGACGGTTTCGACGGATTACGATACCTCGGATCGCCTCTATTTCGAGCCGCTGACGGAAGAGGATGTGCTGGAGATTGCGCGGGTGGAAATGTCGCGCGGCGAGTTGCTCGGCGTGCTTGTGCAGTTCGGCGGACAGACGCCGCTGAAGCTGGCGCGCGCGCTGGAAGCGGCGGGGGTGCCGATCATCGGCACCAGCCCCGATTCCATCGATCTGGCCGAAGACCGCGAGCGCTTCCAGCAATTGCTGCACAAGCTCGGCCTGAAACAACCGCCGAACGCCATTGCGAAAAGTGCGGAAGATGTGCTGCCGATGGCCGAAGGCATCGGTTATCCGGTGGTCGTTCGCCCCTCCTACGTGCTCGGTGGCCGTGCGATGCGCATCGTGCATGAGGCCGAGGGCATGCGGGCGTATTTGAACGAGATGAGCAACATTTTCGGCGACGGCCCGATCCTGCTGGATAGCTTCCTGACGGATGCGATCGAGGTGGATGCGGATGCGCTGAGCGACGGGACGAGCGTCTATGTCTCCGGCATCATGGAGCATATCGAGGAAGCGGGCATCCATTCGGGCGATTCGGCCTGCTCGCTGCCGCATTACAGCCTGAGCGAGTCGATCATCGAAGACATCCGCCGCCAGACGGTGGAGCTGGCGAAAGCGCTGAACGTCATCGGGCTGATGAACGTGCAATTCGCGGTGAAGGACAATGATATCTACATTCTCGAAGTCAATCCGCGCGCCAGCCGCACCGTGCCTTTCGTGGCCAAAACCACCGGCCTGCCACTGGCGAAGATCGCGGCGCGGTTGATGGCGGGGCAGAAGTTCCAAGTGGGTGGCGGCCGCCTGCAATTGCTGGAAGGCCAGGGCATGCCCGCGCAGAGCTACCTCCTGCATCCGGTGAATCACGTCGCGGTGAAGGAAGTGGTCTTCCCCTTCGCGCGCTTCCCGGGCGTGGATGTGATCTTGGGGCCGGAGATGAAATCGACCGGCGAGGCGATGGGCCTGGACAGCGATTTCGCGCGCGCCTTCGCCAAAGGCTTCATCGCGGTGGGCAACAAATTGCCGATGAGCGGCGCGGTATTTCTTTCGGTGAAAAACGCCGACAAGGAAGCCAGTCTGGCGATGGCCAGGCAACTCATCAAGCTGGGCTACGAGATCGTCTCCACCCACGGCACGGCGAAATATTTCGCCGAACACGGCCTGAGCGTGACGGCGGTGAACAAGGTGCGCGAAGGCCGCCCCCATATCGTCGACCGCATCAAGGACGGCGGCATCCAGCTGGTGCTCAACACCACCGAGGGCGAGCAATCGATCAAAGACAGCTACCACATCCGCCGCACCGCGCTGATGCAACGCATCGCCTACACGACGACGCTAAGCGGCGCGCGCGCGGTGGTGCAAGCGCTGAGTGCGCTGCATGAGGGGGAATTGGAAGTGCGCGCGCTGCAGGAATATTTCGTGGGCGTGCGGAAGGCGGCTTAGCCGAGTTGGGCGGCTTGCGTTTGCACCAGTTGCGCCTCCCG
This sequence comes from Rickettsiales bacterium, assembly GCA_965247145.1. GTDB lineage: Bacteria > Pseudomonadota > Alphaproteobacteria > Rickettsiales > JAIXRX01 > CBDFGH01. Next base: position 392,072 of record CBDFGH010000002.1, on the reverse strand, counting down.
CTGCTGGCGGTAATCGCCGTCTGGCTTGAATTTGGAAATCCGCTCATTAGGCGGGGTCATCAATTTGGCTAAATCAGGCTGACCTTGTTTGGCTGCATCAGCTTGTGCGTTATACCACGCCATGCCTTCAGAAGAGGTATGGTAGCTATTGATAGGATTTTTCAGCATTCCAAAATCAACCAAGGCCTGCCGGACAATACGCTCCGCATCGCGTTCAAGTCCGTTCTGATGGTCGTATTGGCCCGTATTATTTGCTTTTAACTCTTCCCAAAAGCTATCTTTGTCCGGGTGTTGGGTTGTTTGATAATGATGATACGCTTCTTCCACACCACGCAGAACAGAGCGATCAATATAATTCAACAATACCGGGTCGGTTTTGAGGTCGCGTGTCGTACCTAACCCTACGGTGGTTTGAATATCCGCACGCGTAAGAAATATAGTTTCTGTCCCAGTATTGTAATGCGTCCCGGCTTCGCCATCCGCATGTCGGTCATTGACGATAATGGCTTTCGGCTCCGTGCCGAATTTCTTCGCCACATAATCCACTCCGCGCGCAAAACCGGCGCAGACTTTGGCGAAATCTTCCGGGGTGATTCCTGCCTCTTTCAGCCAGCCCATATGCTCCGCCTGCTGCGGCACGCCGAGGGCGGTTTCGGCGGTGAAGCGGGCGGCGAGGGAAAGTGGCGGCGTGTGGTCGCCGGGGCTTACTAAGGCGGGCGGGGGCGCCGTGACAGCAGGGCCGGCCTCGCCACCTTTCTCCCCTTCCTGTTTCGTGCCCGCGAAGAAGAACATGGTGACGTTGCTCAATTGGAACGAGGCCAGCCCGCTGACCATGAGCCACGCTTTTTTCTTCACATTGCCGATGGTGCCTTTGATGTTGTTGATGGCATTGACGGTCATGATGGTGCCGAAGCGTTTCCAGGCGTCGCTGTCCTTGCGCGAGAAGAGGAGGGCCGCGCCGCCTGCGGCAAGGAAGGGGCCGTAGGCTTTCAGGTAGGAATACTGCTCGTTTTTGCCGTTTTGAAAACCGGTGAAGGTCTGCACCACGCCGGAGATCAGCGTGCCCAAGCCCACGGTTTCGCGGATGTTGCGCAGCGGGTTGAAGGCCTGCTTGATCTTCTCCAGCGCATAGCGCGGGCCGGACATGGCCTCCAGGCGCGCCGTATCTTCCGGGCGGTCCGCTTTCTCGGGGATCAGCGTGCCCAGCGCCACGCCCGCCAGCTCCACCGCATTGGCGACCTGCAGCCCGATGAGTTTGGCACCCGGCGGTTTCCCCGCCGCCAAGTCACGTGCATCCTCGCGGCGGGCATGGATGATGAAGAAGGCCGAGCCTGCCGCCTGGCACAATGAGGCGAAGCGCGAGCCGTTTTTGGTGATCCAGTCCGGCACGCGGGCCTGGGTTTTGGCGCGCACGCCTTCGGACCAGTCGTTGATCCCCTGGCCCATGAGCTGCACCCCCCGCTTGATCTTCGACCAATCGGAGGTGGGTTCGGCGGCGTGCGTAGGGGCGGGGAGGGTTTCGGGCATGCGTCATCCGGAAGGGCGGGGAAGGAAAAGTGTAGTGCGCCAATGTTAAGGCTTCATGACAATGCCCTGGCCGATGGCGGCAAAATTTTGACAGCGGGACGCTTTTTCGCTAAACCTGAGCTCAGCAAGACCATCCGACGCGCCAAGGGCAGGGCCCTTGGTGTTTTTTTTCTGCCGCCCGGTCGTGACCGCTGGCTGCGATCTGGAGGACGCCATGGACAAATTTCCGATCACCACCTGGGGCTATGCGCGCCTGGAGGAGGAAATCAAGAACCTGAAAACCGTGGAGCGCCCGCTGGTCATCAAGGCGATCGCCGAAGCGCGCGAGCATGGCGATCTTTCGGAAAATGCCGAATATTCCGCCGCGCGTGAGAAACAGAGCTTCATCGAAGGCCGGGTGACCGATCTGGAAGACAAGCTGGCGCGCGCCGAAATCATCGACATCTCCACCTTGTCGGGCGAGACGGTGAAGTTCGGCGCGAAGGTGACCTTGGTCGAGGAAGAATCCGGCGAGGAGGTGAAATACCAGATCGTCGGCGATTACGAAGCGGACATCAATCAGGGCATGCTCTCCATCCAGGCCCCGATCAGCCGCGCCCTCATCGGCAAATCCGAGGGTGATACGGCGGAAGTGCGCACCCCCGGCGGCAAACGCAGCTACGAAATCGTGGCGGTGGAATACGCGTAAGCGCCATGCGCATTCTCGTTCTTCTCGACGACAAGCCCGGCAATCGCAGCCAGGCGCTCGGCGTGGCCGAGCGGTTGGCCGAGAGCGCGGGCGCGACGTTGGAGAACCTGGAGATTCGCGGCTCGCGTCTGGCGGACCTGCCGAGTTTCGCACTGGGCGCGCATTTGTGGGGGTATGACGGGGAAAGCCGCCGTCTGCTGCGCCAGCGGCGCGACGCGCCGGACGTGCTGATCGCGGCGGGGCGGCGATTGATTCCAGCCTTGCGCCATTTGAAGGCCCGATTCCCGGCGGCGCGGCTGGTCTATCTCATGCATCCCAAACGGCGTTTGAAAGAGTTCGATCTCCTCGCCATCCCCGAACATGACCGGCCGCGCAAACGGCGCAATGTGCTGGTCACGCTCGGCTCGGTGCATCGCGTGCGCGCGGAAAAATTGCGCGCGCAGGGAGAAGCTTATGCGTCCCTGCCGCATCCGCGCATCGCCGTGCTGGTGGGGGGTAGGGCCAAAGGCGCGCATTACAAAGCGGCGGATTGGATGCGGCTGGCCGCGCAACTGAACGCATTGGCCGCCCGCACGGGGGGGCGGTTGCTCATCACCACCAGCCGCCGCACCGGCGAGGCCGCCACGGCGCTGCTGCGCGATGTTTTGCCGTCGGAAAGCGTGTTTCATGCCTGGCAGCCCGAAGGCGAGAATCCCTATTTCGCCATGCTCGGGGCGGCGGATGCGGTGGTGGCGACGGGCGAATCGATGTCGATGCTTTCGGAAGCCTGCGCGCTGGGCGTGCCGGTTTTCGTGTTCAATCCAGAGCGCAGGCTGGGGCGCAAGCACCGCCGCCTGCAGCGCAGGCTGATCGCGCAGGGCTATGCGCGCGCATTGACGGATGACGCCATGCTCGACTGGATTCCGCCCGCGCCGTTGGACGAGGCGGGGCGGGTGGCGGAGGCGATTCTGGCGATGATTCGATGATTGATGAATCGTGACTTCGATGAATCGAAAGAACCAAACCGAATCATCGAATCATCCTTCATCGATTCATCCGGCTTGCCATTCCGAACCTCCCATCCTAACTTCCAGCCATCAACCCCACATAGGAGATCATTATGGCCGTACTCGTCGGCAAGGACGCACCGGATTTCACCGCCACCGCCGTGATGCCGGACAACAGCTTCAACGACAAATTCCACCTGAAAAGCCACCTGAAAGGCAAGCCCGGCCTGCTGTTTTTCTGGCCGCTGGACTTCACCTTTGTCTGCCCTTCCGAAATCATCGCCTTCCATAACCGGTTGGGTGATTTCAAAGAGCGCGGCGTGGAAGTGATCGGCGTCAGCGTGGACAGCCACTTCACCCACTTGGCTTGGAAAAACACGCCCGTCGAGCAAGGCGGCATCGGCAATATCCAATATCCGATGGTGGCGGACATCACCAAAAGCATTGCGCGCGATTACGACGTGCTGCTGAACGATGCGGTGGCCTTCCGCGGCACCTTCCTGATCGACAAGCATTTCAAGGTGCGCCACCAGGTCATCAACGATCTGCCGCTGGGCCGCAACATCGACGAAGCCATCCGCATGGTGGATGCGCTGCAGTTCCACGAAAATCACGGCGAAGTCTGCCCCGCCGGCTGGAACAAAGGCGCGGCCGGCATGAAAGCCACCGCCTCCGGCGTGGCGGAATATCTCAAAAGCCATGCTTCCGGGCTGTAAATTCCAGCCTCTCCGTTCATTGTAATCGAAAGAAGGGCGGGTCGAATCCTTTCGCGCCGCCCTCCTTTCATGTCCATTTTTCTGTTTGTCGATACATGCTGCAGGCGCGAAATCTCTTGGATAATCGGCGATATAGAAAAGTGAATGCAGCATTTCTGCACGTTCTGAAACGACCTTCGCCAACCTGTGCGGTGTTGCGAGAACTTCTGGAGCATTTCTAAAGAATAATTTCTCCTGGTATTTACATCAAAATTTAACATATCGGTTGTAGGATCGGAATGTAGATTCTCCCCCTCCCAAGGAGGAAACGCCATGCAGCGCGTTTTGCCCATCGCTTTATCCGTTCTATTTTCCCCCATGCTTGTACAGGCGGCGGAAGTGACGCGCTCTTATGTCAATGCCTTCGGCAACCGCTATGAATATGGCGAGGTCGATCAGAGCCAAGCCGTTCGCGCGCCTTACGCAGAACGTTATGGTGTGGTGAGCAAAACGGGATATGGCCCGGGCACGCAGGTGCAACTCGATACGGGCTATCGCACCGGCAAATTGCATTGGAACATCGCGGGCGACCAAGCCGGGCAAAACCCTAATGTGCTTTCCGAGCTGCAATGGAAAAACCTGAACATGGCCGAAATCCATGGTGGCATTCGCACCACGGTGCCGAGCGGGTTTCTCAAGCAGGCCCGTTTCGAGGCGGATGGACGCTACGCGTATGCGGTTTCCGGCAAGAACCAGGATTCGGACTACATGAGCGACAACCGCGCGGATGAATTTTCCCGCTCCAACAACAAGGCCGACGGCAGCCAGGCCTTCGCCTTCAAGGGCGCGGTGGGCTACGATATTCCTTTCGTCAACCGCCCGGACGGCGTGCGTTTCATCGCCACGCCGTTGATCGGGTATCGTTACGAACAGCAGCGCCTGCAGGTGAAGGACGGCAACCAGACCGTCTGCGTCAGCCAGCCCAGTATCGGCTTCGATTGCGGCGGCATTCCGCTCGGGCCGTTCAGCGGGCTGGACAGCCGCTACAACGCCACTTGGCACGGACCTTTCCTGGGGCTTGAGACCGAAGCGGGTACCGAAAACCATCGCCTGCGCGTACGCGGCGAGGTGACCGGCCTGAATTACAGCGCCACCGCGAAATGGAACCTGCGTCCCGATCTGAATCCCGAGAAAAGCTTCCGCCACGAAGCCACCGGTACGGGGCTGAATCTCAGCGCGGACTACACCTACCAGATCACCCCCGCCACCGGTCTGACCGCCACCGCCGAACTCGAACATTTCAAGGCGGACAAGGACGGCATCGACCGCTCCTACTTCGTGGACGGCACTACGGGCGACACCAAGCTCAACGAAGCGGTCTGGAGCAGCCAGGCCTATCGCATCGGCGTGGAGCATAAGTTTTAGCATTCGCTCCGCGAAGGTCTACTGACCTTCGCATGAGCCTAAGCCCTTCGGGCAGCTCAAGGCTGGCTCCGGCCTACTGCCGTCGCATGACAAACGTTTTCTCCGTATGGAGCTTCGTGGCCTCGCATAGCGCCTATGCGGCTTTGGGGCTGCACAAACGCTTGGCCGCCGGGAAATTTGCGCTATCTGTAATGCATCGTTTCTTTTTGCGGATGCATTTCATGGCACAGACCATCCATACTAAAGTCCTCATCATCGGCTCCGGCGCGGCCGGGTGCTCGGCCGCCATCTACGCGGCGCGGGCGGGGCTGAAGCCGGTGCTGGTGCAAGGCATGCAGCCGGGCGGGCAGCTGACCATCACCACCGAGGTGGAGAATTATCCCGGTTTCGAGCATGCCGTGCAGGGCCCGTGGCTGATGGAGCAGATGCAGAAACAGGCCGAGCATGTGGGCACAGAGTTTCATACAGACACGATTCTGAAAGCCGACCTTTCGGCCCGTCCCTTCCGCTGCGAGGGCGATAGCGGCAATGTCTATACGGGCGACACGCTCATCATCGCCACCGGCGCTTCCGCCCGCTGGCTGGGCCTGCCGAGCGAAGAGAAATTCCGCAATTTCGGCGTGAGTGCGTGCGCGACCTGCGACGGGTTTTTCTTCCGCAACAAGGAAGTCCTCGTCATCGGCGGCGGCAACAGCGCGGTGGAGGAATCGCTCTTCCTCGCCAACCTCGCGAGCAAGGTCACGCTCATCCACCGCCGCGATTCGCTGCGCGCCGAGAAGATCGGGCAGGAACGCCTCTTTGCGCATCCGAAGATTTCGGTGATGTGGGACAGCGCGGTGGAAGAATTCTGCGGCACCGACGCGCCGATGGTGGGCCTGACGCATGCGCGTGTGAAGAATGTGAAGACCGGCGCGATCACCGAGGTGAAGGCGGACGGCGCCTTCGTCGCCATCGGGCACGATCCCAATACCGGCCTGTTCGCCGGGCAGCTGGAGATGGACGAGGACCGCTATCTCAAAACCCTGCCGGGTTTCACCAGCACCAACATCCCCGGTGTTTTCGCCGCGGGCGATTGCCAGGACAAGCTCTGGCGTCAGGCCATCACCGCCGCCGGTACCGGATGCATGGCCGCTTTGGAAGCGGACCGCTTCATCCAGCATATCGGCGCAGCGCTGGCGGCGGCGTAATTCATTTTCCCAGCGAAGGCGGTGGTAACCGGTAGAAATCCAAGGCGTCACTTTTCAGTGCCTGCCGCAATGCATGCAACGGTTCGAGCATTTCTGCGGCATGCTGCTTATACTCTTCCGGTATGTCGCTGTCTCCACGCCACGTGGCCGCTATCTGTTCCAGCCATTGGGTACGTTGATTCAGATAAGTGCTTGCCCAATCGACGAATTCCTGCTGGATGCTCAACAGTCCAAGCGGCGTCATCCGATCGTCGTAGGATTGGTTGACCGCTTGGTTGATGCGGACTTCAGGAGTCATTTTTTCCGTTTCCTGCAGGGCAATGAGCAAGGGTTCTATCTTTGTATCTATATCCTTTATCGCGGTTTTTTTTCCAGTGTCAGGGTCGACAGTGAATGAGAAAAGTTCATCTTTGTACCATTGCCGCAATCGGACTTCATAGACGTCCATCTGCTCCTTCCATGTCTGCATCGCATCGACGAGAGCCTCCCGTTTCTGCACAGGCCAGGTTTTTGCTTCGTGTACGGCCCGCAAGGTGGATCGGTATCTGTCTTGCAATAATCCCAGCGATGCTTGATTGGCTACTGATAACCCGCGGTGGCGCATGGGCGGCAAAAGATCGAATGCCTGGGTCGACAGTGTATCGTTCAATGCCCAGAATATATCGTCGGAATCGCTTTTTTGAATACTCTCGCGCAATTTATCGATGTGATCGAATTGTATGTCGACTTCCTTCTCGCGTCCCAGCACTCCAGCACGCAATCGGATGCTAGTCCGCAGGATCTGGTTTTTCTCTGCGGATGCCAGCGGATCACTGTCGGACGAAGGATTGAGGTCGAATGGAATTTCGTCGTAACGATGAAGGAACTGAAGATAAATGGCGTTTTCGCGCATGCGCAGCAAGCGTTCGCAGATACGGCGCAACGCATCCTCGGATTCACTTCCCAGAACGTGTGGTCCTGACATCATGCTTCCCCCCTTTTGTGTGGTTATGCTACGTACCCGATATTCATGACAGTATCGTGACACATAGCCATGCGCCTAACGCATGAATCCCATTGCAAATGATGCAATGCTTGGTACAATTTTCAGATTGTATTTGCGGGAGCGGACCGTGCTGGATTGGGACAAGTTACGCATCTTCTTCGCGGTCGCCCAGGCCCAGAGCCTGACGCGCGGGGGGGAATCGCTGGGCCTCAGCCAATCGGCGGTCAGCCGTCAGATCAGCGCGCTGGAAGATTCGCTGCAGGTGACATTGTTCCACCGTCATGCGCGCGGGCTGATCCTCACCGAGCAGGGCGAGATTCTGTACCAGACGGTCTCGGACGTGTTCAACCGATTGAGTGCGACCGAAACGGCGCTGATGGAAAGCAAGGACCGGCCCAAGGGGCCGTTGAAAGTGACCGCGCCGGTGGCGCTCGGCACGCTGTGGCTCACACCGCTGCTGTCGGAATTTGTCGATCTATACCCCGACATCACCATCACCCTCATCGTCGATGACCGCGAACTCGATCTCGCGATGCGCGAGGCGGATGTGGCGCTACGGCTTTCGCCCGCCCGCCAGCCGGATCTCATCCAGCGCACATTGATGACCATCCATAATTCGCTTTTCGCCAGCCACGAATATCTGCGCAAGAACGGTATTCCCGCCAGCGCGGAAGAACTCGACAAACACCGCCTGATCGCCTTCGGCGAAGGCACGCGCCTGCCGTTTGCGGACATCAACTGGGTGTTGCGCGCGGGCCTGAAAAAGGGCACCGAACGGCGCATCGCCTTCCGCATCAACAGCGTCTTTGGTATTTTGCAGGCGGCGGAAGCGGGCATGGGTGTGGCGAGCCTGCCGGATTACGTGGCGCGCGGGCACAACCGCCTGGCGAAAGTGCTGGGCGATCTGCAGGGCCCGAGCACAGAGGCCTATCTCACCTATCCGGTGGAACTGCGCAATTCCAAGCGCGTGAAAGTCTTCCGCGATTTCCTGCAACGCAAAGTGGCGGAATATGATTTTTAGATCATGCATTTGCTCCGCGAAGGTCTACTGACCTTCGCATGAGCCTGACGGCTGCGCGAGCTCAAGGCTGCGCGCCCCGGGCTGGCTCCGGCCTCCTGCCGTCGCAGCACAAAAGGCGTGTTTTTTAAATAGGTGCATCCCCACCGTCCCACTCCGCACTGGATGCGGAGTGCGGCCACTTGTGCCGTAGAGAGGCCCGAGCAGCACTCCGCATCCAGTGCGGAGTGTGGAGAGGTAGGAACAAGTGTCATGCGAGGGCAGGAAGCCCGAGCCAGCCTTGAGCCTACGAAGCGGCCGCTCATGTGAGGGCCAGCAGGCCCGATACGGAGCAAATGTAAAAACTCATAAGATCCTGGCAACCAAGAAAACCGGCCAACTCGGTCAAAAGTGCCTAGTTTGAAAAGAAATGAGGTTATGCAACAGTGACAAGGCGCATATGCGCCTTGGTTAACCATTTCTCGCTTGCGCAATTAACAAAGACTTAATATAGTCCGCATATCGACGACGCCCTCCCGGGTCTTGTCGATGGTTTCGGTCCGCGCTTGCGCGTCCGAAACGCCTCCCTGTTATGCTTGCCGGGTTTCGTTGCAAAACGGGCCCGGTATTTTTTTGTGCGAGTCGCAAAACTTTTCGCGCCGCGTTGCGACTAGTTCTAGCAAGCGCGCGATGTGATGCAAGTACAAATATTCGATTCTGTCACGAAGTTGTCATCACGTGCGCGTAGCTTTGGCTGCATGCAGCCCGAACCACAGATCGAACCGGTCTATCTCAGCGAAACGACGCCGCTTTTAAATGCGCACATCGTGCGCTGGGCAGATACGCAAGCGCGCAAGACAAAGCTGTCCGAAGCGTGGGCTGCATCTATGGGCGAGCTTCCTCCCATCAGCGTTGCGCAAGGGCGCGATCCGAAGGCGGCGAAAATCGCCGGGCATTTTCTCGAGCAAGAAACCATCGAAGCGCGTCGGCTCGCGGCCTATATTGCTCAGAAGGACGGATGGCTTGTGGACAAGGCGCATCCGATTCCCGTGATCTATTCGCCCGACGGTGCGCTGCATACCGCGCACGGCTTCCAGCAAGGGGTGGATTGGTTCACGCAAGGCGCGGTTACGCTGCATGCGGTGGAGAAGCCGGATTACGGTGTCATGGAACGCGCGCTTCCAGATATTCCCGAAGATGTCGCCCGTGCGGTGCTGGCCACGCGCCGCGTGATTCTATGCGATTCCACGGTGCATTTCGGCGAGGCCATTTACCGCTTTCAGCGGCAACTGACGCAGTTGGTGGAAAAAGAAGGTGGCCCGCCCATCGATATCATCGCCATTGCCAACAACGCGCTTGGGGTTTCTTTTCCTGCCACGGATGCGGAAGGAAAAACCGAAACGCGCTCACGCATCGCCAATGAATTCGTCATCAACAAATCTGCTTACAGCACTGCTGCACAAGCCGAAGCGGTGGAAACAAAGCGCCACTACCGCATTGAATATCTATTTACGGATATCGGGCGCGGAACCACGCCCTTCGATCGCGGGGACGCGTTGGGTTATGTCGATCACCCTCTGGCTTCCAAATGGCGCAGCCATCTGATCCGGCGGATACCCGAACCCGCCAGTCATCAGGCGATTCTCGACGAAGCGAAAGAAGCCAATCGCGTCCTCGAACGCTAACGCAAACCGTTCCCCGCTTCCGCAATGCGCGTGAGTGCCTTTTCCAGCACGGCGTCGCTCGTGGCGTAGCTGATGCGGAAATAGCCGTCGAGTCCGAAGGCGCTGCCGGGGACGGCGGCGACGAGATGGTCTTCCAGCAGGTAGCGGCAGACGTCGAGGTCGCTGGCGAGCGTTTCTCCTTTGGGTGTCTGTTTGCCGATCCAGCCCTGGCAGGAGGGGAAGACGTAGAAGGCGCCGCTGGGGCTGGGGCAGTGCAGCCCGTCAATCTCGTTCAGTGCATTTACCACCATGTCGCGGCGGCGCACGAAAGCCCCGCGCCAGCCATTCAGGAAGCCGAGATCGCCGTTCAGCGCTTCGATGGCGGCGGCTTGCGCGATGGAGCAGGGGTTGGAAGTGGATTGGGACTGGATGTCCGTCATCGCCGCGATGAGTTTGGCGTCCCCCGCCGCATAGCCGATGCGCCAGCCGGTCATCGAGAAGGCTTTGGAGACGCCGTTCACGGTGAGCGTGCGCGCGTACAGCTTCGGCTCGATGGTGGCGATATTGGCGAAAGTCGCGCCCCCATACACCAGATGTTCGTAGATGTCGTCCGAGAGGATCCAGACCTGCGAGTGCTTCAGAAGCACCTCCGCCAGCGCGCGCAATTCGGCTTCGCTGTAGGTCTGGCCCGTGGGGTTGCTGGGCGAATTGAGGATCAGCCATTTGGTCTTCGGCGTGATGTGGCGCACCAGATCGTCCGGCGTCAGTTTGAAATCCTGGCTTTCGGGGCAGGGGATGCAGACCGGCGTGCCTTCGGCGAAGGCGACCATGTCGGGGTAGGAGACCCAGTAGGGCGCGGGGATGAGCACTTCGTCGCCCGGGTTCAGCGTGGCGAGCAGCGCGTTGAAGATGACATGCTTCGCCCCGCACCCCACCACGATCTGGTTGGGAAGGTAGTCGAGATTATTTTCGCGCTTCAGCTTGCCGATGATGGCTTTTTTCAACGCCGGTGTGCCGCCCACGGGCGTATATTTCGTCTCGCCGCGAGCAAGCGCGGCGATGGCGGCATCTTTAATGAAATCCGGCGTATCGAAATCCGGCTCGCCCGCGCCCAATGAGACCACATCCTTGCCCGCGGCTTTGAGTTCCGCCGCCTTGGTGGTGACGGCGATGGTGGGGGAGGGCTTCATGCGATCGAGTCGGGTGGCAAGGAAAGTCATGGCGCAGGGGCTTCCGTTGGCGGTTGGGAAGAGGGTTTTAGCAAAGCGGCGGAGGGGTGCAAGCCTGTCTTGGTTGGCGGCTTGGCATCCGGGCCGCAGCAGGGGGGATGCAGTGATTCGGGGGGCCACAGCGAGGGAGCCGGGCCGGGATCGGGGGCATCGACTACGTTATCGCCCAGTTCGGTCAGCATGATCTCAACGATGGCCGTTGCCGGTGGCTGGTCGAAGGCCCAACCGATCCCGCCCATGGTATCTCCCGTTTCTTTTTGCCAGGGAGGCGGCACGAGCAGGATGCGGGTGGCGCCCAACCCCATGCCTTCCGCCGCGCGTTCGAGGCCTGCCGGCAATGTACCCTCTCCCAGACGCGCGGTGATGCGATGGGCAGGCGTTTCTGCAAAATCGCTTTTCGAGTCGATGCGCGGAAAAGCCTTGTCCAGCGACTCGAGCGGCAGACCTTGTGCATTCCACAGGCGTATGCCGAGCGCGATTTTGTCTCCGCACGCGGCACGATGCCCGCTATCGCCCGATACGGTCTCGAGGATCGTCAGGGGAAAAGGACTGTCGGGAGGGGGCTCTCCATGGGTGAGCGTCACCCGCAATCGCACCAATCGATCCCGCATGGTTTGGCCGGGGCGGGGCGTGGGCGCGAAAACATGCGGGGGGTTGTAGAGCGACTGCACCACCGAAAGCGGCAACCGTGCCTCGCGCATACCGCCGGGACGCAGGCCAAGCATCAATGGTTCGGCGAGATGGTCGATCGGCATTTCGGGTTTCCCCAGACGCCACTGGCGGTTGGCGGGCACGGGCAAGCCTTTGATGGTTTCCTCGCTATCGCCCTCGAGCAGCGCCAGATGTGCCTGAACAGCTTGGCCGCACAAAGCGGCAGGGCCGGTGCCGGGCAAGATGTCCGTCCAGCTGGCCGCGCTTTGGGGCCCCAGCTTGCTAAAGAAATCCACCGCCTTTCCGCGAGCCGCTTCGATGTAATGCACGGTCAGCGTGTCTGGCGCCGGGTTTTCGGGAGCACCGGTTTCGCGCGTTTCGTCATGATGTTTCATCTGGTTCAGAACCAGCACGGCGAAAAGTGCGATCGCGCCGAGATTGATCAGCCGCCCAGCAATCGGCTGAGGCGGCGGTTTCTTCTTTTTTTCCGGGCGGCGGAAAGGGGTAGGAAACCGCATGCGGCCTCTGTAAAAAACGTGGGGTGCTTAGACGTTGAAGCGGAAATGCAGCACGTCGCCATCCTGCACCACGTATTCCTTCCCTTCAAGCCGCAACTTGCCCGCCTCGCGCGCGCCCGCTTCGCCACGCCCCGCGATATAATCCGCTGTGGCGATGGTTTCGGCGCGGATGAAACCTTTTTCGAAATCCGTATGGATGACGCCCGCCGCTTCCGGGGCTTTCGCACCGCGGCGCACAGTCCATGCGCGGGCTTCTTTGGGGCCGATGGTGAAGAAGCTGATGAGATCGAGCAATTCGAAGCCGGTGCGAATGACTTTGGCGAGACCCGCTTCCTGCAAACCCAGGGTATCGAGGAATTCTTTCTTTTCCTCCTCGTTGCTCAGCATGGCGATCTCGGATTCGATGCGGGCGGAGACGACGACCGACTTCGCGCCCAGTTCAGCGGCACGGGCTTGGGCCTTCTGGCTCAGCGCATTCCCTGTGGCGGCGGATTCCTCTTCCACGTTGCAGACATACATGACGGGCTTGGAGGTAAGCAGATTCAGCATGCGCAGCGCTTTGGCATCCGCCGTGTCGCGGGCTTCGACGTTGCGCGCAGGTTCGCCTTTGGCGACGACGGCCAGCACGCGTTCCATCAGTTCCACCTGGGCTGCGGCTTCTTTGTCGTTCTTCGCCTTTTTCTGCATGGCGGGGATACGTTTCTCCAGGCTTTCCAGATCGGCCAGCACCAGTTCCATCTCGATGATTTCCGCGTCGCGGATCGGATCGATCGAGCCTTCCACATGGGTGATATCGCCATCCTCGAAGCAGCGCAGCATGTAGACGATGGCATCCACCTCACGGATATGCGAGAGGAATTTATTACCGAGGCCCTCGCCGGTGGAAGCGCCCCGCACGAGGCCCGCGATGTCGACGAATTCGAGTTGTTCGGGGATCAGTTCTTTCGAACCCGCAATTTTGGCCAGCTCCAGCAATCGCAGATCTGGTACGCTGACCTTGCCTACATTCGGCTCGATGGTGCAAAACGGATAATTCGCCGCCTCGGCCGCCTGCGTTTGCAGCAAGGCGTTGAAGAGCGTGGATTTGCCGACGTTGGGGAGGCCAACGATGCCGCAGTTAAAGCCCATGTTTCCATTCCATATAAAAGCGATGATCGAGCTGCGCCGGCATTTTCGAATTGTTATCGCAATTCGAAAATGCGCATGCGGGCTTTTTTTGTTCCATGCAGCGGTTCATAAAGGCCGGGCGCCGGACTGGCAAGCAAAGCCGCGCGGCTCAGCTTGGAACGGGCTGGATGATCCACTAGTTTCAAGAAATCGGAGACGATCCATGGAAACCCCGCCGAAACCTTATTTGAACGCCGCCTGTTGGGCGGATGATGCTTTACCCGAGGCCGTGGCCCTGGTCGAAGCCCTCAGTGAAGCGGAATGGGCGTCTCTATCCGGCATATGGACCGAACGCCCGCCGGTATGGCAGATGGCGTTGATCGACGCGCTGCGACAGGCGTGCAATGCCCGAGCCGTTCGCCTGACGTTGCGCATGCTTGATTCCGATGAACTGCACGCGGCCATCGAGGCGGCGATCATACTTTCCGGCAAGCTCGATTTCTGGCGGCCGAACGCCGCATTGCGCCCGCATTTGCTGCGACTGCAGACCTTGGCTCGGGAAAATGAGCAGCCTGCCCTGCAGCGGTTACTGGATGCCATGCTTTAGGCAGGCAACGACATCCGGCTCATGAAACCGGGCGCGTCTCCCTGCAACAGCAAAGGCAGATGACGCCGGATTTCGTCGAGCTGGTCTTCGACGGTGATGCGTTCGGATTTGTCGAAATTCCCCAGCACATGGCCGGTTACGCGCTCGCGGTCGCCGGGATGGCCGATGCCGAGGCGCAGGCGCCAGTAGTCGCGGCCCAGATGCACGTCGATGCTTTTGAGGCCGTTATGGCCGCCATGGCCGCCGCCTTGTTTCACCCGCAGCTTGCCGAGCGGCAAATCGAGATCGTCATGGATGACCAGCACCTGTTCGGGCGGAATTTTGTAGAAGTTGGCAGCTTTGCCGACCGATTCGCCGGAGAGGTTCATGAACGTCTGCGGTTTCAGCAGCATGGCTTTTTCCATGCCGATGAAGCATTCGGCGATCTCGCCTTGGAACTTTTTGCTCCAATTGCCGGAGGCGAGACTATCCAACGCCATGAAGCCGATGTTGTGGCGGTTCAGGGCATAGTCCTTGCCCGGATTGCCGAGTCCTGCGATGAGCCACATGGAAGTCGCAAGTCGTAAGTCGCAAGTCGCAAGGGACACGCGGAAGAATCCTTCCTTGCGGCTTGCGACCTGCGACTTGCGACTAATCCCCTACTTCTTCGCAGCCGGTTTGGCGGCGGCGGGCTCTTTCGCCTTGGTAGCGGGCACGGCGGAAGCGGCGGTCGGGGCGGCCACTTCTTCTTCGTCCTTACCACCGCGACCGGCGATGGTCACCAGGGTGAAGTCGCGTTGAATGACCGGGCTGGTGCCTTCGGGCAGCTTGATCGCGCTGATATGGATCGAGTCGCCGATATTGGCGGTGGTGATATCGACTTCCACACGGCTGGGGATGGTGTCGGGCTTGCAGAACAGCTCGATCTCGTGGCGCACGATGTTGAGCGTGCCGCCGCGTTTGATGCCCATGGATTTATCGGCGCCGAGTACTTTCACCGGCACTTTCACTTTTACGTTGCTCTTTTCGTCGACCTGCAGGAAATCGGCATGTTCGATGCGGTCCGTTACCGGGTGGAACTGCAGGTCTTTCGGCACGGCATAGACCGTTTTGCCACCGACTTCGATGGTGACGAGCTTGTTCAGGAACGCGCCTTTCTTGTAGGCGAGGGTGAGTTCTTTCTCGCTGATGGCGACGGACTGGTTTTCCTTGCCATTGCTGTAGAGAATGGCGGGCACTTTACCGGCGCGACGCAAGGCGCGGGCGGAACCCTTGCCCGCATCCGTGCGGGCTTCGGCGGTGAATTGAACGGCTGCTTTCATGGTGGTGCTCCTTGGTTTGTGTTGGTCTTCGTGAGTGATTTCGTCATTCCCCGAATTTTCCGCAGGAAAATTATAGGGGAATCCATGCGGCGAGTGCAGTGTGGATTCCCCTATAATCGCTGCGCGATTCGGGGAATGACGGCTTAGTCGAACAGGCTGGAAACGCTGCTTTCTTCGCTGATGCGGCGGACCGCTTCGGCGAGGAGGGGGGCGACGCTGACGACGCGGACGTTTTTGCTGCCGCGCACTTCCTGCGTGGTCATGATGGAATCGGTGACGACGAGTTCTTTCAGCGCGGAGGAGCCGACGCGCGACACCGCGCCGCCCGAAAGCACGCCGTGCGTGACGTACGCCGAAACGCTGGTCGCGCCCTTTTCCATCAGCGCTTTGGCTGCGTTGCAGAGCGTGCCTGCGGTATCCACGATGTCGTCGAACAGAATGCAATCGCGCCCGGCCACTTCGCCGATGATGTTCATCACTTCGGATTGGTTGGCTTTCTCGCGGCGCTTATCGACGATGGCGAGTTCGGCGCCCAGGCGGTTGGCCAGCGCCCGCGCCCGCACCACGCCGCCCACATCGGGGGAGACGATCACCAGATTGCCGTTCGGATATTGCGCGCGGATGTCGGCCACGATGACGGGGGTGGCGTAGAGGTGATCGACCGGGATGTCGAAGAAGCCCTGGATCTGGCCCGCATGGAGATCGACCGTCAGCACGCGGTTGGCACCGGCGCTGGTGATGAGGTTGGCCACGAGTTTCGCACTGATCGGCGTGCGGGGGCCGGGCTTGCGATCCTGGCGCGCATAGCCGAAGTAGGGGATAACGGCGGTGATGCGGCGGGCGGAGGCGCGTTTCAGCGCGTCCATCGTCACCAGCAGTTCCATGATATGGTCGTTCGCGGGGAACGAGGTGCTTTGGATGAGGAAGACATCTTCGCCGCGCACGTTTTCGTGAATTTCCACAAACACTTCCATATCCTGGAAGCGTTTGATGGTGGTGTTCATCAACGGCGCGTTGAGATAGGCCGACATGGATTCGGCGAGCGGGAGATTGCTGTTGCAGGCAATCAATTTCATGGCGGGCTCTCCGCTATATTCCGTGGGGGTTGCCCCGGAAACTCGTTTATTTTCATGCCGCCGCCTGCGGAACATTCCGCCTCAGAGACACCCACATTCTTTGAAAGTCCGTGGTTTCTGGCGGGATTGGCCCTGACTGTCAAGAAAATTTCACAAATCTACATGTGCAGAACGATACCAAACAGGGTTAATCAGAGGCAACCCCACCCATCAGGATACACGGTATGACCAAGCTTTTCGTCACCCGACTCACACAAGACAAGGCAATGCCTGATTTGGATCATTATCTGGCCAAAATCACTATCCGGCATGTGGAAAACAGCGAAACGCACACGCTGCTGCAATTGCTTGCCCAGCATTCCGATAAACAGCAGGCTGGCAATGTGCGAAAAAATATTACTGATTATGCCAACCTTGTCGCGGCACAGATCGCGCTGGAGCCGGCGTTGCAGCTTCCAGAGAAATTCATGGAAGAGCATTGCAAAGCAATGGAGCGCCCATTGCGGGCAATCGAAGGGTTGTTCAGCCAAGCCAGTATATACACCGAGGCCTTGGGAAAAGGACCTCAATTCGGCACTTGGCCAACAGTGTGCGGCACCGACTACTCGCCGCCCATGCGCCGCATTGCGCGCCGTGAGCCATGCGAGAACTGGCCCCCTTTCAGCAAAGCACTAGGGGAGGCAATTAAGGCATATGCCATCGCCAAAGTGGATGCCGTGCGTGGCCTGGGACAGGCGATCTAGCCCTCATGCGTGCGGAATTTGTGCGCGAGCGAGATGCGGGAGGTGAGGAAGCCGCGGCGTTTGCCGTGGTGGTGGGGGTGGGTGTCGCTCAAGGCGCGCTCCAGCGTGGCCTCGGCGGCGAGTTCGTAATCCCGCGCGCGGTACACTTCTAAAATCCGCCCGATTTCGCTATCCGCCACATGGCTGTAGCGCAGCACCTCGCGGCCCAGTTGCAGGGCGGCTTCGTATTTCTCGGATATGGCGATCTGCGCGCCCGCCGCTTCCAGTTGTTTGAGTTCGGCCAGATCGGAAGAGCGGGCGAGGATCGGCAGATCGGGCGCATAAAGCTGCAAAGCGGCGATGGCGCGCATGGCCGCGTCGAAGCTGTTGACGGTGATGACCGCGCAGGCGGCGCGGTCCACGCGCAGGCTTTTGAGGATGTCTTCCTTCGCGCCGTCTCCGTAATAGACCGGCATGCCGCCCGCGCGATTGCGGTGCACGAGGTTGGGGTCCATCTCAATGGCGAGGTAGCGCACGTCTTCCTCCGCCAGCAGCCGCCCGATGGTCTGACCCACGCGACCGAAACCGACGATGATCACATGGTCGGAGATGTCGAAGGTGTCTTCCATGCGTGGGCTGGGCACGTTCACGTCCTTCACCGGATTCAGCTTCGGTGCGAGACGGCGGCCCACCGCAAAGGCCAGCGGGGTGAGTGCCATGCTGAGCGTGATGGTGGCGAGCAGCAGCGCCGTGGTGGCCGGGTTGATCAGCCGTGCATCCTCCGCCATCGCGAACAGCACGAAGCCGAATTCGCCGCCCTGGGCCAGCAGCATCCCGGTTTGCACGGATTTGCTGTTGGAGGTGCCGAACAGGCGGGCCAGGGTGGCCAGAATCGTCGCCTTCACCGCCATCAACCCCACCACCATGAAGGCGATCTGCTGCCAGGATTCGAGCAGTGTCCGCACATCCAGCTGCATACCGACGAACATGAAGAACAGGCCGAGCAGCAATCCTTTAAATGGCTGAATATCGGCCTCGACCTGATGCTTGTATTCGGTTTCCGCCACCAGCAACCCGGCGACGAACGCGCCCAGCGCCATGGAAAGCCCGCTGGCATGGAACAGAGCGGCCATGCCCAGCGCCAGCAGCAGGGTGAAAGCCTCGAAGATTTCAGAAGAACCCGCGCTCGCCACCATGCGCAGCACCGGGCGCAGCAGCGTGCGACCCACCAGGAAAGCCGCGCCCAGCGCCACCACCGCATTCAGCCCGGCATTGCCCAGCGAGCCCCAGAGGTCGTGCCCGCCTTTGCCCAGCAGCGGCACCAGCACCAGCATCGGCACCACCATCAGATCCTGCATCAGCAGCACCGAAAGCGATATGCGGCCCAGCTGGCGGTTCTGCAGATGATGCTCTTCCACCAGCTGCAACACCAAAGCGGTGGAGGAAAGCGCCATGCCCGCGCCCACGATCAGTGCCGCTTCCGCCGTGGGCAGGAAACGAAAAGCGATCATGCCCAGCGCACCGCCGGTCAGCACCACTTGCAGGGTGCCCAGGCCGAAGACATGTCGCCGCATGGCGATCAATCGCGCGAAGGAAAGCTCGAGCCCGATGACGAACATGAGGAACACCACCCCGAATTCCGCCATGTGCGAAATCACTTCCAGATCCGTCACCGCCTTCAACCCGTATGGCCCGATGACCGCGCCCGCGAAGAGATAGCCCAGCATGGGCGAAAGCTTCAGCCGCCGAAACACCACCACTGCCACCACGGCGGAAGCCAGCATGGCAAGGACCATCAACAGCGCGGGAGGAAAATGCATCAAGACAGCGCTCGGTTGGGGAGGGGAGGAGTTCAACGTAACAAACGTGGGGGCGTAAAGTCCAGCTTATGGCCGAAATTAATTCCTACCGCCTGATGCTAAAAAAATTTAAGCCCCACCACGCGGTGGGGCTTAAAAAAATCCAACTTCAATCGCGTTAACTCAATAAAATTCGATACGAACTCGTTTCTTGAAATGTTCATCGAAATTTACTCGCCATCCATCCTCATCTTCATGACCAATTACATAGGCTTCGATGTTGCCTATTTCGCCAGCGATACCCGAGTCCCTCAACAGATATGTCAGGGCTTCGCGGATGTATCTAGGCTTTAGATCCACTGTGAAAGCAGCGATCGTGTTGCCGTCTAGAGCTTCTTCCGGAGCTCGGAAATAAGCTTTTACCCATGCAACACCGCGCTTTTCTGCTTCGGGTGTTAATAAGGCGAACAACAAAGCCTCAAACTTAGTCTGGATAAAAGGCCTTCCGCCGCCTACGCGGAAAAGGTCGTAACGGATGGTTCTGTCCTCTTGGACAGTAGCTCCATCAAATGTTGCTTTTGGCATAATCTTGTTATTTTTGGTTTGGTAATCGGGCGCACGCTACCTGATCTAGATGTCATTTTCATGACGCTAGCCAATTGCTTCATGACAGATTAGAAATTCTGCATGCTCACCGCCCTCCTCCTCACCTTCCCCCATATCGACCCCGTCGCCGTCCATCTCGGGCCGCTGGTGGTGCGGTGGTATGCGCTGGCTTATATGGTGGGGATTTTGGGCGGGTGGTGGCTGTTGAAGCGGCTGAATGCGCGGATGTCGGTGCGGTGGCGCGCGCCGTTGCTTTCGAAGGAAGCGATGGAGGATATCGTGGTCTGGGCCACGCTTGGCATCGTGCTTGGGGGCCGGGTGGGCTATGTCCTGTTCTACAATCTGCCCTTCTATCTCGATCATCCGTCCAATGCGCTGAAAGTCTGGCAGGGCGGCATGTCGTTTCATGGCGGGCTGGCGGGCATGCTGCTGGCGATGTATTTCTTCGCGCGCAAGCACCGCATTTCCTGGGTGGCCTTGATGGATCTCTGCGCCATCTGCGCGCCGATCGGTATCTGCCTCGGGCGGCTGGCCAATTTCGTCAATGGCGAATTGTACGGGCGGGTGTGCGATCCCATGCTGCCCTGGGGCATGGTCTTCCCCAATGGCGGCGAGCTGCCGCGCCACCCCAGCCAGCTCTATGAAGCGGGGCTGGAAGGTCTGGCATTGTTCCTGCTGCTGCTGGCCTTGGGTTTTGGCACCCGCATCCGCGACTGGGTGGGGGCACTGTCGGGCGTGTTTCTGGTGGGCTATGCGCTCGCGCGCATTTTCTCCGAACATTTCCGCGAGCCGGATCTGCAGATCGGCTACCTCGTCGAAGGGGTGACGATGGGGCAATTGTTGAGTCTGCCGATGCTGGCTTTCGGCCTTTATTATCTGTGGCGTGCCCGCCGCCTGCCGCAACGCGCCCCGGAAGCCGGAGCCGCATTCGAGGCTGCATGAGCCTGCTAGCTGCATTGCGCGCCCGCATCGAAGCCGACGGGCCGATGGGCATCGATTGCTATATGCGCTTGTGCCTGACTCATCCCGAATGGGGTTATTACACCACCCGTCAGGTGTTCGGGCAGCAGGGCGATTTCACCACCGCGCCGGAAATCTCGCAGATATTCGGGGAGCTGATCGGGGCGTGGCTGGCGCAAGGCTGGCTGCAGATGGGCGCGCCCGCGCGGGTGAGCCTGGTGGAATTCGGCCCGGGGCGCGGCATGCTGATGCGCGACGCGCTGCGCGCGACGAAAGCCGTGCCGGGGTTTCATGCGGCGCTTTCCGTGCATCTGGTCGAAATCAGCCCGAAATGGCGCGAGACGCAGCGCGAGGCGTTGCGCGAAGCGTCCCTGCCGATTTTCTGGCACGACGATGCGCGCGATCTGCCCGATCTGCCCACCTTGGTTGTGGCCAATGAATTCTTCGACGCGCTGCCCATCCGCCAGTTCGTGGGCGCGGCGGAGCGGCGCGTGGGCTTGGATGAGGCGGGTGCCATATGTTTCGTGCCAGAGGGCGAAGTGAGTGCGGAGATCTGCCCCGAAGGGCTAACCGCGATGGCCGAAATCGCCGCGCTGCTGCACCGCACCGGCGGGGCGGGGCTCATCTTCGATTACGGCTATGCGCATGGCGAGGCGGGGGACACGCTGCAGGCCGTGCAGGCGCATGCGAGCGTGGATGTATTGCATACGCCGGGCGAGGCGGATCTGACGGCGCATGTGGATTTCCAGAATCTGGCCAAGATCGCGCAGAATGGCGGCATGCGCGCGCTTGGGCCGGTGGGGCAGGGCTTGTTTCTGGAGCGCCTGGGCGGCGAGATCCGGCTGAACCAATTGCTGCGCGGCGCGACGCCGGACCAAGCGGCGGCGCTGGTTTCCGGCTGGCGGCGGCTGACTGCACCGAGCGCCATGGGCACTTTGTTCAAAGCGCTGGCGCTGGTACCGCCGGGCTGGGACAGCGTGGCCGGGTTCGACGCGCAGCCCGCGCCTATCCCCGCGCCGGAGCGAAGCTGATGCGATTTTTCCAGGCACGCACTCTCTCGGCCCATGCAGCTTTTCGCCACGGTTTCTTCGGGCGCACAGGCGGCGTGAGCGAAGGCATCTATGCCAGCCTCAATGCCGGGCTGGGCTCGGGCGATGCGCCGGAAGCGGTAGCCGAAAACCGCGCCCGCATCGCCGCCGCTTTGCAGGCGCCGCATGGGCTGGTGACCCTGCGGCAGATTCATAGCGCGAAAGTGCAGGTGCTGGATGCGGTGCCGCCTGCCGATTGGCGGCCGGAGGGGGATGCTTTGGTCTGTACCGTCCCCGGCCTTGCCATGGGCGCGCTCAGCGCGGATTGCGTGCCGATTCTGCTGGCGGATGCGCAGGCGGGCGTGGTGGCCGCCGTGCATGCGGGCTGGAAGGGCGCGCGGGCGAATATCATGGCGGCGACCATCGCGGCGATGGAATCGTGTGGGGCGCAACGCGCGCGCATCCACGCGGCCATCGGCCCCTGCATCGCACAAGCATCCTATGAGGTGGGCGAGGAATTGCGCGCGGCGTTCGTGGATTTGCGGGCCGCGGATGCGATGTTCTTCCGCCCCGGAGCGGCAGGAAAATTCTGGTTCGATGTGGGCGGGGTGGTGGAGAACCGGCTGCAAGCAGAAAGCCTGGCTACGCTTACGCGACTGCCCATCGACACTTATGCGCGCCAACAGGATTGCTTCAGCTTCCGCCGCACCACCCACCAAGGCGGCGGCGATTATGGTCGCCAAGTCAGCGCCATCGCGCTGCGCTTTTGATCGTCATTCCCCGAATTTCCACAGGAAATTATAGGGGAATCCACACTGTCCTCGCCATCGGCAGCCATACGACAAAGACCGTCGGCATGGATTCCCCTATAATTTTGCGTGGCAAAATTCGGGGAATGACGGGTACTTGCCGGGGGTGCCCTGCGGCGATATAACATCCGTCCCACCCATACCCAACGAGACTTTCCCATGACTTCCTTCGACGACCGCAGCGGCTGGATTTGGCTCAATGGCGCTTTCGTGCCGTGGCGCGAGGCGAATGTGCATGTGCTGACCCACGGCCTGCATTACGGCAGCAGCGTCTTCGAAGGGGAGCGGGCCTATAACGGCAAGATCTTCAAATCCACCGAGCACAGCCAGCGTCTGCACGCTTCGGCCAATATCCTCGGGTTCGATGTGCCCTACAGCGTGGAGGAATTGAACGCGGCGAAGGATGCGACGATCGCCAAGAACAATCTGCATAACGCTTATCTGCGCCCCGTGGCGTTTCGCGGCAGCGAGATGATGGCGATCTCGGCGCAGCAGAACAAGATTCATGTGGCGATCGCCGCCTGGGAATGGCCGAGCTACTTCAATCCTGAAGTGCGCAAGGCCGGGTTGAAGCTGAAAACCGCCATCTGGAAACGCCCCGACCCCGCCACCGCGCCGGTGCACAGCAAGGCCGCGGGCCTGTATATGATCTGCACGCTGAGCAAGCACGATGCGGAGAAACACGGCTATCACGACGCGATGATGCTGGACTGGCAGGGCCGCGTGGCGGAATGCACCGGCGCGAATATCTTCTTCGTATTCGGCGATGAATTGCACACGCCGCTGGCGGATTGCTTCCTCAACGGCATCACCCGCCGCACGGTGATCGATCTGGCCAAAGGCCTGGGTATTCCGGTCGTCGAGCGCCGGATTCTGCCCGAAGAGATCGCCGCCGCCAGCGAAGTGTTTGTCACCGGCAGCGCCGCCGAAATCACCCCCATCGGGCAGATCGACGAACGCATCTACACCCCCGGCTCGGTGACCGCGAAGCTGGAAGATGCCTACATGCACGCGGTCGGGGCGGTGCAGTAGCCGCCCGGTATTTCTACCTCTCTAGAAGGAGGGAGAAACTGCCTGCTTCCTAATCGATATGTTCCGCGCCGGCGCGCCAGTAATGGTAGCCGGTGATGAAGGTCAGTCCAGCGGCGAGCCAGAGCAAGGCGGTGCCGAGCATGGCGATCATCTCATATCGCACATCGCCTGGTTCGCTGAAAACCGGTTGCCCGAGCAGCAGCGCATCCACTAGCGGATCAATCACCGGAGCCAGCAGCAGCACCGCGATCGCGGTCATCTGCACGCCGGTCTTGGTTTTGGCCAAAGCGATGACGGGCATGGGAATGCGGCGCTCGGCCAGGAATTCACGCAAGCCCGAAACCAGAATCTCGCGGCTGATGATAATGAGGCTGGCGATGAGCGGGGCTTGGCTCGTCGCCACCAGCAGCATCAGCGTGCCCGCCACCAGCAATTTATCGGCAATGGGGTCGAGCAGGCGGCCGAAGCTGGATTGCACATTCCATTTCCGCGCCAGATGCCCGTCGAAATAATCCGTGATGGAGGCGGCGATGAAAGTGATGCCCGCGAGCCAGATGCCGAGATTGTTCAGCCACAGATAAAACCCCACCACCAGCGGAATGGCGGCGATGCGGAAACCGGTAAGGAGATTGGGCAGTTGCTGGCGGGTGATCATAGTAGCGTCGCGTCGATGAAGGTGCGCTCTGTTTAGAAGGTGGGCTATGTTTAACGGGCACTTCTGCGAAAGCAAGCGATTGCCGCAAGGCGGCCCGACCCGCGAATCGCTCAATTCCCGATCAGGATCAAATTGAGAAATCCTGCGACGATGCCTAGACCCAGCACATAGCGATAGCGCAACGGAATGTCGCGCCAGTTTTTGAACTTCATTCCTTTGATCTGGTTGCGCGCCTGCGGGAACATCGCTTCATGCAACGCGACCACCAGCAGAAATGGGCATAAAACGGCGAATTTCTGATAATAATATCCCTCCGTCATCGCGTGATGCCATTGAAGGGCCAATAGTGCGAGCCCCGCGATGACGCCAATGGTTGCGATCAAACGATAACGCCCGGTTGAGGTCGAATGCGAAACGGATTGCTTTTCCTTCATATCCTGAACCCTTCGTCCTTGAATGTTGCGGCACGCCTCAAGCTCTGTATAATCGATCAGCGAAGAGAAATCGAACATTAAGGGTATCGGCAATGGAGCATTCTGGAGAGCATTCGGGCGGAATTTTTCTGCCGTTGCTGTTGCTGGCCGCTGTCATCGTCGGCATTCACTTTTTCGGCGCGGCCCTGCGCCAGTGGCTGCGTCCGATCATCGCCCGATTCCTAGCTCCCGAGACCCAGAGTTCGAATGCGGCGGTGGCGCGGCAAGAACCGGAATCCCTCATCGTTCCCGGCGGTTCGATCGAAAAAAGCATCCGCTGGACGGTGGCGGTGCAATTACTGGTCGGTGCATTGTTCTGCCTGTTGGTGGTCGTGATGATGCTGTTCATGCTGTTGTACGATCCGTTGACCCATCCGGGTTATGTGCGCCCGCCCGAGCATGGTATCGGCTTTCCGCTGGCCATCTGGGCGGTAGCATGGATCGGCGGGATGCGGTGCCTCGCGGGCATGGCGGAAGCGGTCTGGCCCTCGCCGCGACTGCTGAAAATATCCGCCTGGAAAAGCATCTTCTTGGAAGTGGCCGTGCTGGGTTCGCTGCTGTGGCTGATTGCGCGCTGAGTGATTACCAGAAAGCGCGATTTTTCCGGGCGCCTCAACTATGAAAATGTCCGTAGATGATTTCGGCGAGTTGTTTGCTCACGCCGGTGACTTGGCTCAGTTCTGCCAAGCTCGCATTGCTCACCCCGCGGGCGCTGCCGAAATGGCGTAACAGCGCTTTTTTGCGCGTGGGGCCGATGCCTTCGATGCTGTCCAGCGGGCTGGCTTCGATGGCTTTGCTGCGCTTGTTTCTATGCGCGCCGATGGCGAAGCGGTGGGCTTCGTCGCGCAGGCGCTGGAGGTAGTGGAGGATGGGGTCGTTGACGGGGAGCTGGAAGGGCGTGCGGCCGGGGAGGAAGAATTGCTCGCGGCCTGCGTTGCGGTCCACACCTTTGGCGATGCCGACGATTTTGAGTTGCTCCTTCAAGCCTGCGGCTTCGGCGATCTCCAACACCGCGTTGAGCTGGCCCAGGCCCCCGTCGATGAGCAGCAGATCGGGCCAGAGTGGGTTGCCGGGACGAATGTCTTCTTCTTTCAGGCGTTTCAGGCGGCGGCCCAGCATCTGGCGCATCATGGCGAAATCGTCGCCACCGGTGGGGGCGGCGGCCCCTTCTTCTTTCCCCTGGCCGGGCGCGGGAAAATTATAGGCGCGGTAGTGCTTTTTCATGAAGCCTTCCGGGCCCGCCACCACCATGCCGCCCACCGCATGCGTGCCGCTGATGTGGCTGTTGTCGTAAATTTCGATGCGGCAGAGCGGCGTGGTGATGCCGAACAATTCGGAAACGCCTTTGAGCGCGGTGCCATTCGCAGTTTCTTCGGCGACGCGGCGCATCAGTTGCAGTTTCGCGTCTTCCAATGATTCGCTCACCGCACGCAGGCGCGCGCCGCGGATGGGCAGGCAGAGTTCGACCTTGTGGCCGCTGCTCTGAATCAGCGCTTCCTGCAGCAGTTCCTGTTCCTGCGCTTTGTGGCTGACGAGAATGAGGCGCGGCACGGGGCGGCCCGCGTAGAACTGGCCGAGAAAGGCGTTCATAACCTCCCCGTCGTCGCGGTCGAGGCTATGGGCGGGGAAGTAGGTACGGCGGCCGTAATGCTGCCCGCCGCGCACCAAAGTGAGCGTGATGCAGGTGGTGGGGCCGCTGCGTACCATGCCCACTAAATCCGCATCCCCCACGCCCTGCACCGCCGCCCCGCGCTGCTGGACCACTTTGGTGACCGCGCTCAGGCGGTCGCGCAGGCGGGCGGCGCGTTCGTAATCCATTGCGCTGGCGGCTTCGGCCATTTCATTCTGCAGGGTTTCCTGCACCTCGCGCGACTTGCCGCCCAGGAAATCACGCGCCTGTTTCAGCAGCCCCGCATATTCTTCCACGCTCACATTATGCACGCAAGGCGCACTGCAGCGTTTGATCTGGTATTGCAGGCAGGGCCGGGCACGGTTGGCCATCACTGTGTCCGGGCAAGGGCGCAGCAGGAAGGCTTTCTGCAGCACGGCGATGGTTTCGTTGACCGCGAAGGCGCTGGCGAAGGGGCCGAAAAATTCCATCCCCCGCGTTTTGATGCCGCGATGCTTGGCGATCTGCGGGAACTCCGGGTGCTTGGTGAGCACGATGTAGGGAAAGCTTTTGTCGTCTTTCAACAGCACGTTGTAGCGCGGCTGGTGGTGCTTGATGAGGTTGGCCTCCAGCAGCAGCGCCTCGGCCTCGGTATGCGTGATGGTGTATTCGACGCGCGCGACCTGGTTGACCATACGCAGGATGCGGTATTCCAGCGTGCCGACATTGGCATAGTTCGTCAGGCGGGATTTCAGCTGGCGGGCCTTGCCGATATAGAGAATCTCCCCGTCTGCGGCGATCATGCGGTAGATGCCGGGCAGCAGCGGCGCGTGCGCCAGCGCGGCGCGGATGTTGTCCGGGCCGGGTCTGGTGCGATTGGCGGGCGCAGCGTCCTGCAAAACGGCGTCTTCGGCGTGGAGGTCGGTCGTGGGTTCGGTCATGATATCCGGATCATGGAATGGTTACGGCTTCGGCGCAAGCCATGCCGACGCGCAAAACGCGCCGGCTCCCGGTCGCGCCAAGGGATCCACAAGGGATCCACCGGGCTTGTGGATAAGTATGTGGGTGCAGGACAGGGCATTGCGCAAGGTCGAAGGCCCAGCGCGCGCTTGGCAGGCCTTGCTCAAATTTTGAGCTTCTGAAATAAAATGCTTTCAATCAATTGGATACAATGGGTTCGATAAGATCATTCAGATGGAAGGACGGACGCTGGCCAAGCGGCAAAGGCCAATTCCTCTGCGAAACAATGCTGTGCACAAGTTTCGGGGGCAGCACGGATTTGGATAGGATGGGGCGCGGATTCAGATGGGCATTCAGACCGGGATCAAGAACGGATGCATACCGGGCGGGCGGCCATGGCGGGAGAGAACAGGCCGCACCGTCCGGTATGTGAGCCGCGCAGCCAGGACAGGCCGGGGCTCGGGGATGCCACACATCCGAAACAAGATGATCCTAGCACCGAACTCGTTAAGTCCGGGTTAATCACGCACCGGACTTTCGCGGGTCATGCCGCCCACGAAAAGCGCGCGGCGGTGCTTTCCCAAATTTCATTGGTGCTTGCGTGGGGAGGCGCTATAACGCAAACCCATGACAAAGCTTGGAGCCTGATTGTGGCCGTCACCCCCGCCTCTCCCGCCAATCCCACCCTGCTGCAGGAAATGCATGCGGCCGAACGCGAAGCGCGCGCGGAAGCGCTGACACGAAAATTGGTCTTTGGATTCACGGCTTTGGCGCTGGTCGTTGTGCTCGGGACCGTAAGCTGGGTGGCATGGAAAAATCACCGCGAAACAAAGCTCGGCGAACTGACCCTGCATATGCAGGCGGGCGATGCTTTCATGCAAAGCAAGAAGCCCGAGGAAGGGTTGAAAGAATTTCAGGCCGCCGCCATGAATGCCAGTCCTCTGCAGCCCCTGGCGCTGCTGCGTGTGGCCGAAGCGCAGGAAGCCATCCAGCAACCGGTGCAGGCCCTTGCCACTTTGACGCGCGTATCCGGCATGGCCGAGATCGATGCCGCCGTGCGCGACATTGCGCGTTTGAGCGCGGCGCGGTTGAGCACGGATGCCAAGGAAGCGCAGCATCTTGTCGCCGCCGCCGCCGAGGAAGGCCGTCCTTTCGCTCCGCTCGCGTTGCAAACGCAGGTGGCTCTGGCCATGGCAAGCGCCGACCGCCCTGCCGCCGAATCGGCGCTGATCCGTCTGGGTGCGATGCCCAACGAAAAGGGGGATCGCCTGGCCGCGCGTAGCCGTGAATTGCAAAGCATCGTCGCCCCCAACGAAGCGGCGAATCATGCGGTGTCGGGAGAAGCCAAGTGATGCGCCTGCGTTTTTTCTTTTTCCTGCCGCTGTTCACATTGGCAGGCTGCGAAACCATGTCGAGCGCAGGGCGTTCGATCGAACGCACGCTGGGCTACGACAAGGATGCGAGCGAAACACGCCTGACCGGTGATCGGGAAGCGATTCTGGGCCAGACAAAAGAACTACAGCCGGATGCTTCGCTTGGCAGCGAAGCGCTGAATTTCGAAGCACTGCCCGCCAACGCGGCCTGGCCACAGATCGGTGCGACCGCCGCCGCCGTCGCGGGCAATCTTGCCTATGACGGTACGGGTAAGGAAACGGACAGCGCCACCATCGGCGGGGGCGAAGGGTTCGGCGATGCGCTGGTTTCCCCGCCCATCATCGCCCAGGGCCATGTCTATGGAATGGACGGCGAGGGCACGGTCAGCGCGCATGTTTTACCCGGCTTGTCGCGCAACTGGCGCTCCAAAGCGGTGAAGGACGATTCGGCGGGTGTATTGCCCGGCGGTGGCGTGGGCTATGCCCGCGGCCGCGTGGTGGCGGTGAACGGCGCGGGCAAGATCGCCGCGCTGGATGCGAATAGCGGCGCGAAAGTGTGGGAAACCACACTGAATCTGCCCGTGCGCACGCCGCCGCGTTTGTTCGGCACCACGGTGTTGATCCAGACCGCCGACCAGCAGCTTTACGCCTTCGGCCTCGCGCAGGGCAATCTGCTGTGGCGGCATCGCGGTGTGGGCGAAACCGCCGAACTCATGACCCAATCCGCCCCCGCCGCCAGCGGCAGCGTCATCGCGGTCGCCTACGGTTCGGGCGATGTGATGGGATTGAGTGCGGATACCGGTGAGGAACTCTGGTCCACCTCCCTCAACAGTGTGGGCACGGGCAGTAGCACGGGGGCTTTCACCGGCTTCTCCGGCGGCCCGGCCATCGCCGACAATATCGTCTATGCGGGCAGCAGCAACGGCATGCTCGCCGCCATCGACGCGCGCGACGGGCAGCGCGTGTGGGACCAGGCGCTCAGCATTCGTGGCACGCCCTATGTGGCGGGCGAATATGTCTTCGTGGTCAGCACGCAGGATGTGCTGTATGCGATGCACAAGACGGACGGCAAGGTGCGCTGGTCGCTGCAGCTTCCCGCCTTCGACGACGACAAGCGCAAGCTCGATCCCTTTCTGTGGCAGGGGCCGGTGCTGGCGGGCGGGCGGTTGTGGCTGATCAGCCCGCGCGGCCGCATTCTTGCGGTGAACGCCGAGAAGGGCGAGATCGCCATCGAACGCGACGCGCCTGCCAATGTGCGCCACGCCCCCGTCATCGCCCTTTCAACCCTGTGGCTTCTGGATGCCGACGCCAAGCTGCACAGCGTCCAATAGATCGAAACCACCCATGCTCACGAGTCTCACATGCTGACCTTGGCCATCATCGGCCGCCCCAACGTCGGCAAATCCACCTTGTTCAACCGCCTGACCGGCACGCGCCACGCGATCGTCGAAGACACGCCGGGCGTCACGCGCGACTGGCGGCAGGGCAAGGGCAACATCGCCGATCATGAATTTTACGTGATCGACACGGCGGGCTTGGAAGAAGCGAAAGCGGGCACGCTCAGCGCGCGCATGACCGAGCAGACCCTGGCCGCGCTCGATCATGCGGATGTGGCGCTGCTGGTGATCGACGGGCAGGTGGGGATTCTGCCGGACGACGAACATTTCGCCCGCCTCGTGCGCCGCAGCGGCAAGCCGCTGATTCTGGCGGCCAACAAGACAGAGAGCCAGGCGATCAAAATGGCCGCCTATACGGACGGGCTGTCGCTGGGCCTGGGCGAGCCCGTGCTGCTTTCCGCCGCCCATGGCGAAGGCCTGGGCGATTTGTACGATGCGCTGCGTCCCTTCCGCATCGTGGCCGAGGAAGCGGACCAGGAGCATGACGCCGCCACCGAAGCCGCGCGCCTGGCCGCCGAATTATTGAGCGCCGAACATGCCGAGGAACTGGAAGGCCGCGAGGAAGAACTGGACGCCGCACTCGCCACCATCGCCGAGCATGAAGCGGCGCGCGCGGGCGCGCTGAAAGTCGTCATCCTCGGGCGCCCCAATGCGGGGAAATCGACGCTGCTCAATGCGCTGGTCGGTGAAAATCGCGTACTTACAGGGCCGGAAGCGGGCATCACGCGGGATGCGATCAGCGTGGATTGGCAATGGCAGGGCCGCCCGATTCAGTTGGTCGATACTGCGGGCATGCGCAAACGCGCCAATATCTTCGAAGCGCTGGAAAAGATGGCGGTGGGCGACAGCTTGCGCGCCTTGAAATACGCCCATGTCGCCGTGCTGCTGCTGGATGCGCATCGCAGTTTCGAGAAGCAGGATCTGGCCTTGGCCGATCTGGTGGCGCGCGAAGGCCGGGCCTTGGTCATCGGCATCAATAAATGGGACCTGGTGCCCGAGCCGATGCGCGCCGATTACATGAAAGCCGTGCAGGAACGCATGAAGGAAACGCTGCCCTTCGTGGATGGCGTACCGGTGGTGACGCTTTCGGCGGAACGCGGGAAGGGTCTGGATACGTTGCTCGAAGCCGTGGTGCAGGTGGCCGCGCTGTGGAACAAACGCATTCCCACCCATGCGCTGAACCGCTTCCTGGGCGAGGCGCTGGAGCGCCATGCGCCGCCGCTGGTGCGCGGTCGCCGCTTCAAGATCCGCTTCATGACGCAGGTGAAAGTGCGCCCCCCGACGTTTGCGATGTTCGGCAACTTCCCCGAGAAAATGCCCACCTCGTATGAGCGTTATCTGGTGCATGGCATCCGCAAGACGTTCGATCTCTACGCCGTGCCTCTGCGCATCCTCACCCGCAAACCGAAAAATCCTTACGGCCACAAGGCCAAGAAACGGTGAGTGAGGCGCGCGGCGGGGAAGGCAAGGTCGCTTTCGCCGATGCTCTACGCGGCATCGCGGCGCTGTTGGTCGTGCAGTCGCATCTGCTCGGCATGGCATGGTTCGACCGGGGTGGCGTGCAGGCTCTGACCGGGCTGCCGATGCCGAGCGCGGAGCAAATGCCCACACCCACATGGCTCTTGTTTTTGCAACCGGTGGGCTGGCTCAGCACCGGCTCGCTCGGGGTGGCATTGTTCTTTCTTATAAGCGGTTTCGTTATTCCCTTTTCGCTGGATAAGCACGGTTTGCGCGGCTTCGCCATCAGCCGCTTCTGGCGCATCTACCCGACCTATGCGGCGGGTTTCGCGGTTGGGTTCGCTGCGCTGATGCTGGCGGGCGCAGTGCTGCCGGAAAAAGCGCAGCGCGCCAAAACGCTGTTTCATCTGACGCCCGGATTGCACAATCTGATGAACGGCGCGGTGCTGGACGGGGTGATCTGGACACTGAATGTCGAGGTGATGTTCTATCTCTGGCTGGCGTTGCTGTTTGCGGCCACCGGGCGGCGCTGGGCCCGCATGCTCGATCTTTCACTCGCGGTCGGCGTGCTGGCGGCTGGATTATTGCTGCTGCCTGCCGCCCATGGTTTCGTGGTCTCCGGGGTGGTGAACGATGCTCTGTTTTATCTGCGCTTTTTCCTTTTCATGCTGATGGGCACCGTGCTGAACCGCCATCATACGGGCCGTATGCCCTTGCCCGCCGCCGCTTTGCGCCTGCTGCTGCTCTTCGCGCTTTTCTATACGCTTTGGCAATGGCCGGAGCGCGCCACTGTAAAGGATACTTGGGTGAATTACCTGCTGGCTCTGGGCATTTTCGGCGCGGGGTATCTGGGTCGCCGCCGCATCCGCCTTTCCTTCGCGCCGCTGCGCCACCTCGCCGCGCTCAGCTATTCGCTCTATGCCGTGCATGCGCTGCTGGGCTATGCATTGTTCTCGGTGCTGGGCCGCATGGGGCTTTCGGCGAATCTGTCCATCGCACTCACCTTGCCCGCCGTGCTGGGCATGGCGGTTGCGATCTGGTATGGCGTGGAAGCCCCCACCCACCGCATCGGCCGCCGCCTGGCGCGCCGCTTGCCTGAAAACTCCCCCTTCCGCGCCGCACGCACCGACGAGACGCCCGCATGACCGAATCCAGCCCCGCACTCCGCATCCGTAACCTCCGCAAAACCTACCGCGCCGGGAAGGGCGAGGCGAAAGAAGCCCTGAAGGGCATCGATCTCGATGTGCCGCGCGGCAGCTTCTTCGGGTTGCTCGGGCCCAACGGTGCGGGGAAGTCGACGCTGATCAACATCCTCTCCGGCATCGTGAATAAAACCAGCGGCACGGTGGAGATCAACGGGCACGACATCGATGCCAGCATGCGCCAGGCGCGGCTTTCCCTCGGCGTGGTGCCGCAGGAATTGATCCTCGATACTTTCTTCACCGCGCGCCAGGCGCTGAACATCCACGCAGGCTATTTCGGCGTGCCGAAGGCCGAGCGCCGCACGGACGAATTGATCGCCGCCATGGGCCTTTCCGACAAGGCGGATACGCCCAGCCGCCGCCTTTCCGGCGGCATGCGCCGCCGGTTGCTCATCGCCAAAGCCCTGGTGCACAACCCGCCCGTGCTGATCCTCGACGAACCCACCGCCGGGGTGGATGTGGAGTTGCGCCAGCAACTATGGACTTACGTGCGCGAGTTGAACCGCAACGGCACCACCGTGCTGCTCACCACGCATTATCTGGAAGAGGCCGAACAGCTCTGCGACACCATCGCCATCATCAATCACGGCGAGCTGATCAAGCTGGATAGCAAAGACAATCTGATGCAGAGCGTGGACAGCAAGGAACTGATCCTGAAGCCCCGCGCGCCGCTTACGCAAGTGCCGGAAGCGCTCTCCGCGCTGGGCGCGACGCTCGATGAAAAGCACCGCCTCGTGCTGCGCTACCAGCCCAGCGGCCAGGCGGTGGACGATATTCTGAAAGCGGTGACGGATGCCGGCATCGGCATCGCCGATCTCTCCACGCGCGAGACGGACCTTGAGCATATCTTCCGGGCGTTGACGGCGTGAGCATCCTTCTCTCTCCGGGAGAAGGATGCTCACGCCTAGGATGAGAGGAAGCGCGTGAAGGTCTCTCGGTACCGGGTCTTTTTGATTCATCGACAGGCCCTCGCCAGTTTCCCCTCACCCTGTCTCGTCGTCAAGCGACTCGATCTCCCAAAGGGAGAGGGTTCTCACTGCTTGCCACCACTCCTGCAACTTGCTAACCAAGACCCTTGATTCCAAACCATAGCCGCTATGCAGACGGCGCCCGGGGAGACGGCCATGTTCAATGTCAAAGAAATCAGCGCCATTCAGGCCGAAGCCGCGCTCGAGGGTGATTCCGGTCTGAAGCGGATTCTCGGGCCGTGGCAGCTCATCGCGCTCGGCATCGGCTGCATAATCGGGGCGGGGATTTTCGTGATGACAGGCGAGGCCGCGCAGGTGGCGGGCCCGGCGCTCGTGCTCTCCTTCGTGCTCTCGGCGGTCGCCTGCGGTTTCGCGGGCTTGTGCTACGCGGAACTGGCCTCCGTCATCCCCGTTTCCGGCAGCGCCTATACCTATTCCTACGCCACGCTCGGTGAGATCGTCGCCTGGGTGGTGGGCTGGTGCCTGGTGCTGGAATATGGCGTCGCCTCCTCCACCGTCGCGGTCGGGTGGTCGGGCTATTTCGTGAGTTTCCTGAAGGATTACGGTGTCGCCATCTCGCCCATCTTCACCCAGCCTTACGGCACTCCCGTCACGCTGGCGGATGGCAGCGCGCATATCGCGTTGTTCAACCTGCCCGCTTTCGTTTCGATGATGATCGTGACCGGCATTCTGATGCTTGGGATCCGTGAATCCGCCGCGCTGAACAACATCATGGTGGCGATCAAAACCACGGTGATCGTAATCTTCATCGCGGTCGGCGCGTTCTATATTCTGCCGGAAAACTGGACGCCGTTCATTCCCGTGAAAGCACTGCCGGACGGTACGAGTGTTTCCAATTACGGCGGCATCGTCGGCGGTGCTGCTTTGATTTTCTTTGCTTATATCGGCTTCGATGCGGTGAGCACGGCGGCGCAGGAAGCGAAGAATCCGCAGCGCGACATGCCGATCGGCATCCTCGGTTCGCTGGTCATCTGCACCGTGCTGTATATGGCGGTGGCTCTGGTGATGACCGGGGTGGTGGATTACCACAAGCTCGGCGTGCCGGACCCGCTGGCCGTGGCGGTGGATGCGATGAAACTGCAGACGCCCGATTCCTGGCTGCTCACCGCGCTGGTGAAGCTGGTGAAAATCGGCGCGATCATCGGTCTGTTCTCGGTCATGCTGGTCTGTACCTACGGCCAGATCCGCATCGCTTATGTGATGGCGCGGGACGGGCTGCTGCCGAAGGCTTTCTGCAAGGTGAACGAGAAAACACGCACGCCGATTCTCAATACCTTCCTGTGCGGTCTGCTGATCGCGGTGATCGCCGCCACCATGCCGCTTTCGGCCCTGGGTACTCTGGTCAGCATGGGCACTTTGCTCGCCTTCACCATCGTCTGTGTGGGTGTGGTCTATCTGCGTCGCACGCAGCCGGAACTGCCGCGTCCTTTCCGCTGCCCGGGCGTGGATACGCGCCTCTTCGGCCTGCGCGTGCCGCTGGTGCCGATCGGCGGGATTTTCTTCTGTTTGTATGTGATGCTGGGGCTGCCGCTAACGGCGGACCTGATCTTCCCTTACCTGCACTGGAACATTGCCGATGTATCCATGCAGTTTTCCTGGATGAAAACGCCCTGGACCTATCATGGCCTGAAGTTCGACGGCGGCCTGCCGCTCGCCACCTTCGAGCATTTCTCGGTGTGGCTGGCCGCGGGCATGGCGCTGTATTTCCTGTATGGCATGCGCCGCAGCGAAGGCTACGATCCCAAGCTCGATTTCAAGCTGCGCCCGGTGGTGGGCATCCTCTGCCTGCTGTTTGTGGGCTGGTATGCGGTGACGCTCTATCACAGCGTGAAAGACGTGCATGCGGAAGCGCAGCAAGCGGTCGATCTGCAGAACACCGACGGCACGCCTGCGGTGGCGCAGTAAGGCTGCAGGCAATGGTAAAGAAAGGGCCGCTCATCCGAGCGGCCCTTTCTTGTTTTACCGTTCCATATTCCCGTGCAGGCGGCAATCTTTACCCAAGATTATATGCAGAGAAGAACCCATCCCGGTGCGGAAACGCGGGTCGTAAAGATTCGTACCTGTGCGGGAATGACGGATGGCTACAGCACGCATTCCATATGCAGCACCAGTTCGCCCGGCAAATCGTTGTAGGGCGGAATCAGGGTGAAGCCGTGTTGGTAATAGAGGCGGTGGGCCTTGGGTAGGGTGCGCAGGGAATCGAGGCGGACGCGCCGGTAGCCCAGGCTGCGCGCTTCTGCGAGCAGGCCCGCAACCAGCTGGTGGCCAAGGCCCATGCTGCGTGCGGCGGGGCGGATGAACATGCGTTTGGCTTCGGCGATTGCCGCGTCGTGTCGGCGCAGGGCGAAGCAGCCCATCACCCGGCCCTCCACCCGCGCCAGCAGCCACGTACCTTCGGGCGGTCGGTAGGGGCCGGGCAGGTTCTCCGCATCCTCGCGGATCACCGGGAAATCCTCGCCATGTTCCTCAAGCAGGAAGGCGTGGAATTCATGCAGAAGCGCCGCTACCGCCGCCGTATCTTCCGGCCAGCGGGCGGCGTATATGACGACGCCCCCGGAGCTGGGGGCGTCGTGCGATGGCTTCGGGTGCAACGGCTTTGGGTGCGATGCTTTTGGGAGGGAATTATTTCCCATCCGCCGCGTCCGTATCCGCAACTGGCGCGCCGGCGGCTTTGGCGATGGCGGCCTGGGTTTTCTGCTGCAGTTGATTCAGCAGGTAATCGAAGCCGTAGCGCTGCATGACGGAGGCGAATTCCTGGCGCTGGGTGGTGATGAGGCTGACGCCTTCCACCGCGATATCGATCACCTTGTCGCCGCGTACACGGTAATCGATGTTCACCGGCGGTTTGCCCGGGCGCACGATCTGGGTGCTGACCAATTGCTCGCCGCGCTGCTGGGCCGTGGCGCGCAGCACCTTGAAGGTGGTGCCTTGGGTATATTCGGTGAAATTCGAGGTGTAGTGCTTGATGAGGAAGGTGCGGTAGGCGCTCATGTAGCTTTGCTGCTGCGCGGGCGTAAGCGCCCGCCAGTTGCGGCCCATCACGAATTTCGCCACCCAATCCACATCCACCACTTCGTTGAAGAGCGTTTCGAGCTGGCTTTGGATGGCGCTGGCGCCTTTGCCGGATTTCATCACATCCAACGCCCGGCTACCCACGCTGCCTACGAAAGCGGTGGCTTGGGATTCGCTGGTGGCGGCAGGGCTGGCGGCGGTAGGCGCGGCTTCTTGAGCATTGGCAAGCAAAGGCAGGGCAAGCAGTGCAGTGCACAGCAACAGGGAGGCGAATACGCGCATGGGAGGGTCTTTCGGATGAGTGACGGATAGAAACGATGAGTGGAAAGCGGGCCGTGTCGCTGCATGCCATGATTGCATGCCCATTATCTTCCCCAATCCTGAGCCGATGATTAAGGCCCACGGCATTAAAAGCCAAGTGAAATAGACGGCACCCGTATCAAGTGCCAATAAGCATGGTTCGGCCCGAATGGTGGCATACCCAAGGCAAGAAAAAGCCCGGATCGTCGATCCGGGCTTTTCGGTCTGGCTATGCCTGCGCTTATTCGGCCACTTCGCGCGCGCGGCGCTGGGTGTAGAGGCTGCGCATGGTCGCGTAGGGATCGACCGATTTGTAGATGTTGTCGTAGAGCAGTTCCTCGCTCTGGTCGCGGGCGTCGAAGCCGCGCGCTCCGGCGCGGATCCACAGATCGCGCTCGGTCATCAGGTAGGTCGAGGGGTCGGTGTAGATGTCGCCCAGGCGGCCCACCCCGTCGCGCAGGTTGGTCGGCCCGAGGATAGGAAGCATGAGATAGGGTCCGGTGCCGATGCCGTAATTGCCGAAAGTCTGGCCCAGATCTTCGGTGGGTACGCGCAATCCTGCCTCGCCCGCCACATCCGCAAAGCCGAGGAAGCCCATCGAGGTGTTGATGACGAAGCGCCAGAAGGTCTGGCCTGCGCGCTCGAACTTGCCCTGCAGCAGGCTGTTGACGAAGGAAACGGGCGAGAACCAGTTTTCCAGCACATTGTGGATGCCGGTGCGGGCGAATTCCGGCACCACATAGCGATAGGCCTGCACGGTCGGGCGCAGAATGGCGCGGTCCACTACATAGTTGAATTTGAAAATGGCGCGGTTGAAGCCCTCGATCGGATCGTAGGCTTCGGCGGTGCCGTAGAGTTCATCGTCATCATAGGCATCGCCGCCGGCCACGGCGGGAGCAAGACCCTGCACGCTGTTGGTCGGGGTTTTGGCGGCGGGCGCGGCGGGGTCCTGGGCGCAGGCGGCCAGCAGGTAAAGGGCGCTGACGCTGGTCAGCAGGCGCAGGGAAAAGGTACGGGACATAAGCATCATTCGGTGCATCTGGGTGAACGGGTTCTGGTTGTCTTTTGTCGTGTCGTTATTGTTTTTGGGTAGGCGTTCTTCTTTGAGCTGTGCCCGTGTGGGACTCTGAGCAAGGCAAGCAGATGATTGCCTTGCATGCCATCAGGTTGCGCCGAGTACACTTAACAAAGTCTGAAAGCGTCCGACAGCTTCGACTATCATGTGGCGCAAAGCGCCCGTCTTTTCAAAGCAAAGCCGGGGGTGGTTCCAATTTGGCATAGGTCTGTTGCCCCGATGTCACATGCGCGCGCATCCAGACTGCCGTATAAACACTTGCGCGCCGCGCGAGGCTCATGCTAAGCAGTGCCGCGCGCGCCTCCCATCCCGCGCCGACGAATCCCCAGCAAAAGCAGCACAACCGCCGCTTTGCGCCGCTTCCGAAAGGGGGCTTGGCGGGGTTGATCGACGGCGCTCCATGCGACCGCTCCACGCATTTTTTCGACCCGCTTTTCCGACCACTCCTAAGTACCCCCGACCACTCCTACGCACCGGATCTTCGCATCGTGGCTTCCGTTTCCCAAGACCGCACCCTTGCTGCCCGCTATGTTCGCGCCCTGAACTTAGGCGGGATGGAGGCGGCTGCCGCCGACCGCCTGAACCACGAACTGGCCGAATGGGCCGAGGCCGCCGCTAAGGGCCAGCCGCTGCACGCACTGGTCGCGAACCCCACGCTGCCGCGCGCGGCCCAGGCCGCCACTCTGCGCGAACTGGCGCAGAACCATGGTGCAAGCGCGGCATTGCAATCGCTGCTGGTGCTGCTTTCCGGTTCCCGCCGCCTCGTGCTGCTGCCCGCCATCGCCGAAGGCTTTGCCGATGCGCTGCGCCTGTCGCGCGGCCAGAGCCTGGCCGAAATCGTCAGCGCCCGCCCGCTGAACGAAGCGCAGAAACAAGCCGTGCAACAGGCCGTGGGCGACCATACCGAGATCCGCTACCGCGAGGATGCCGCGTTGCTCGGCGGTCTCGTGCTGCATCAGGGCGGCAACACGCTCGACCTTTCGGTCGAAGCGCAACTGGAGCGTACCCGCCGCGCGCTGCTCGCCGCCTAAAACGACATCGCCGCGAACCGGCACCGATCTATATTCTCAAGGAGACTACATCATGGACATCCGCCCCTCTGAAATCTCGGATCTGCTGCAGAAGCACCTCGCCGGCGTCGATCTTTCCGCCGCCATGCAGGAAACCGGCCAGGTCGTCAGCGTGGGCGACGGCATCGCCACCGTCTACGGTCTCGATCAGGTGCAGGCGGGCGAGATGGTCGAATTCGAGTCCGGCCTGAAGGGCATGACGTTGAATCTGAACCGCGACAGCGTCGGCATCGTGATCTTCGGCAACGACCGCGCCGTGAAAGAGGGCGAAACCGTGCGCCGCACCGGCACCATCGTCGAAGTGCCGATCGGGCGCGGCCTGCTCGGCCGCGTGGTCGATGGCCTGGGCAACCCGATCGATGGCAAGGGCCCGCTGAAAGACGTGGTGCAAAGCCGCGTCGAAGTGAAGGCCCCTGGCATCATCGCCCGCAAATCAGTGCATGAGCCGATGAGCACGGGCATCAAATCGATCGACGCGCTGATCCCCATCGGGCGCGGCCAGCGCGAGCTGATCATCGGCGATCGTCAGACCGGAAAAACCGCCATCGCGATCGACACCATCCTCAACCAGCGCCCTGGCCATAAGGGCACGGACGAGTTCAAGAAACTCTACTGCATCTATGTCTGCGTGGGCCAGAAACGCTCCACTGTGGCGCAGATCGTGAAGAAGCTGGAAGAAGCGGGTGCGATGGAATTCTCCATCGTCGTCGCCGCCACCGCGTCCGAACCCGCGCCGTTGCAATTCCTTGCGCCCTATACCGGTGCCGCGATGGGCGAATATTTCCGCGACAACAAAATGCATTCGCTGATCATCTACGACGATCTTTCGAAGCAAGCCGTGGCCTACCGCCAGATGTCGCTGCTGCTACGCCGTCCGCCGGGCCGCGAAGCCTATCCGGGCGATGTGTTCTATCTCCATTCCCGCCTGCTCGAGCGCGCCGCCAAAATGTCGGACGCGATGGGGGCCGGTTCGATGACGGCGCTGCCGGTGATCGAAACGCAGGCGGGCGATGTCTCCGCCTACATCCCGACCAACGTGATCTCGATCACGGATGGGCAGATCTTCCTGGAGACCGAACTGTTTTACAAGGGCGTGCGCCCGGCGGTGAATGTCGGTCTGTCGGTCTCCCGCGTCGGTTCCGCCGCGCAGTTGAAGTCGATGAAACAAGTGGCCGGTTCGATCAAGCTGGAACTCGCACAATACCGCGAGATGGAAGCCTTCGCCCAGTTCGGTTCGGACCTCGATGCCTCGACCCAGAAACTGCTGGCCCGTGGCGCGCGCCTTACCGAATTGCTCAAGCAGCCGCAATACAGCCCGCTGACCACCGAAGAGCAGGTCTGCGTTCTGTATGCTGGTGTCAAAGGCTACCTCGATACCATGGCCGTGAACCAGATCGGCCCGTTCGAGCAAGCCCTGCTGCGCGACTTGCGCGGCGTGGACAGCGACTTGCTGGCCGCCATCCGCAAAGACGAAAAGCTGACCGACGAGACCGAAGGCAAGCTGAAACAAGTCATCGACCGCGTCAAAGCGTCGTTCGCGTAAGGACGGAATCATGGCCTCGTTGAAGGACCTAAAGAACCGGATCAAGAGCGTGAAATCCACGCAGAAGATCACCAAGGCGATGAAGATGGTCGCGGCGGCGAAGCTGCGCCGCGCCATCGAGCATGCGCAAAGCGCGCGGCCCTATGCGCAGGCGCTGGAAACCATGCTGCAGAATCTGGCGGCCAGTGCCGCCACGGGACCGGATGCGCCGCGTCTGCTGGTCGGCACCGGCAAAGATGCACGCCATCTGATCATCGTCGCCACAGCGGACCGGGGTCTCTCCGGCCCGTTCAACAGCTCCATCGTGCGCGCCACGCGCAAGCATGTGCGCGATCTGCGTTTGCAGGGCAAGGAGGTGCGCTTGATGTTCCTCGGCCGCAAAGGTTTCGAGCAGTTGCGCACCGAATTCGGCACATTGGCCCTGGGCAAGATGCAGGAATTGGGCCGCGCCCGCCCGAGCTTCGACATGGCCCAAGGCATCGCCGCCCGCATCCTGGAAGAGATCCATCAGGACCGCGTGGATGTGGTCAGCATCGTCTACAACCATTTCCGCAGCGCCATCGCGCAGACCGTCACGTTGCAGCAGCTGATGCCGCTGCCGATGGCTCAGTCGCAGGTCGCAACCGGGTCGCAAGTCGCAAGTCGCAAGTCGCAAGAGGGAGCAAGCGCGCTGTACGAATATGAGCCGAGCGAAAGTGCGATTTTGGAAGAATTGCTGCCGCGCAACCTCTCGATCCAGATCTACCGCGCCATGCTGGAAAACGCCGCCAGTTTCTACGGCGCACAGATGACCGCCATGGACAATGCCACCCGCAATGCGGGCGACATGATCCGCAAGCTTACCCTGGTCTATAACCGCACCCGCCAAGCGGTCATCACCAAGGAACTCATCGAAATCATCAGCGGCGCGCAGGCGGTGTGAGGGGGGATGAATCGATGAAAGATGAATCGATGAATCGGAACGTAGTGGCGTTGGGGTCACGGCTGGTGAAATCCGGACGTGATTTGGAGGTATATAAGCGCGCATATGTAGCGGCGCTTGCCATGCACAAAGCGAGTTTGCAATTTCCGAAGATCGAGCAATATGCATTGGCGGGGCAAATGCGCCGCTCCTCGAAATCGGTGTGTGCCAATATTGTCGAAGGGTTCGCCAAGCAGAAATTTTCTCCGGCTGAATTCGGTCGCTATCTGAGCATTGCGGAAGCATCCGCCAATGAAACGCTCGTCTGGCTTCAATTCGCCTTCGATCTCGAATATATCGCCGAAGCACAATATATCCAATGGCAAGATGACATGCATGCCATTGCACCCATGCTCACCCGGCTTCGTCCCAAAACATAAATGATTCATCGATTCATCTTCCATCGATTCATCCAAGAGGCAAACAATGACCAATCCCCAATTCCCCCAAGGCGGCACCGGCCGCGTCACGCAAGTCATCGGCGCGGTGGTCGATGTGAAGTTCGACGGCGATCTGCCGGAGATTCTGAATGCGCTGGAAACCACCAATGACGGCAAACGTCTGGTGCTCGAAGTAGCACAGCATCTCGGCGAGGGCGAAGTGCGCACCATCGCCATGGATTCGACGGACGGCCTCGTGCGCGGCCAGAAAGTGGTCGATACCGGCGCGCCGATCGCCGTGCCCGTGGGCCGCGAGACGCTGGGCCGCATCTTCAACGTGATCGGCGAGCCGATCGATGAGCGCGGTCCCGTCACCACCAAGCAGAAAGCCTCGATCCACGCCGAGGCCCCGCCCTTCACCGAGCAATCGACCGAATCGGAAATCCTCATCACCGGCATCAAGGTCATCGATCTGCTGGCGCCCTACGCGAAGGGCGGCAAGATCGGCCTGTTCGGCGGCGCGGGCGTGGGCAAAACCGTGACCATCATGGAATTGATCAACAACGTGGCGAAAGCCCATAGCGGCGTGTCCGTCTTCGCCGGGGTCGGCGAGCGTACCCGCGAGGGCAACGATCTGTACCACGAAATGATCGAATCCGGCGTCATCAACCTGGAAGACCAGAGCAAATCCAAAGTGGCGCTGGTCTACGGCCAGATGAACGAACCTCCCGGAGCGCGCGCCCGCGTGGGTCTGTCCGGCCTGACCATGGCCGAATATTTCCGCGACCAGGAAGGCCAGGACGTATTGTTCTTCGTGGATAACGTCTTCCGCTTCACCCAGGCCGGTTCGGAAGTTTCCGCATTGCTCGGCCGCATCCCCTCGGCTGTGGGTTATCAGCCAACGCTCGCCACCGACATGGGCCAGATGCAGGAGCGCATCACCTCCACCAAGAAGGGCTCGATCACTTCCGTGCAGGCCATCTACGTGCCCGCCGATGACTTGACCGATCCCGCGCCCGCCACTTCGTTCGCCCATTTGGATGCGACGACCGTACTCAGCCGCTCCATCGCCGAAATGGCGATCTTCCCGGCGGTCGATCCGCTCGATTCGACCAGCCGCATGCTCGACCCCGCCATCATCGGCGAGGAGCATTACAAAGTGGCGCGCGACGTGCAGAAAGTGCTGCAAACCTACAAATCCCTGCAGGACATCATCGCCATTCTGGGCATGGACGAATTGAGCGAAGAGGACAAACTGATCGTGGCGCGCGCGCGCAAGATCCAGCGCTTCCTCAGCCAGCCCTTCCACGTGGCCGAAGTCTTCACCGGCAGCCCCGGCAAGCTCGTCTCGCTCGAAGACACCATCAAAGGCTTCCGCGGCATCGTCGCCGGGGAATATGACGATCTGCCGGAGAGCGCCTTCTACATGGTCGGCGCGATCGAAGAAGCCGTCGAGAAAGCCCGCAAACTGGCTTCCGCCGCGTAACCGTCATTGTGAGGAGCGAAGCGACGAAGCAATCCAGCCATGGTACGAACGCGACAACCCGCCGTGTATCTGATGGCGAACAAAAGAAACGGCACGACGTATTGTGGCGTGACGAGCGATCTTCCGAAGCGGTCGTACGAACATCGCAACGAATTGGTCGAAGGCTTCACGAAACGTTACGGCTGCAAGATGCTGGTCTGGTACGAACTGGCGGAGACGATGGACAGCGCGATTGCCCGCGAGAAGCAACTCAAAGGCATGTCGCGAAAGAAAAAGATGCATCTGATCGAGTCGGTCAATCCGGATTGGCTTGATCTCTACGACAGCATCGTCGGCTAGGCTGGATTGCCGCGTCGGCGTTGCCTCCTCGCAATGACGGAGTTTCTCATTGCGAGCCAAGCGAAGCAATCCAGCCTATCGGAAGCCTATGTTCGAGCGTGTTGAAGAAATAAAATCCGGTCTTAGGTTGAATGCGGCTTGCACGCTGCTGGAGCAACTGTACCCGGAACGTTCGCCCGAACTGATCGCCGAGGAAGTCGCCACGATGCTCGCCCAACAGGGCTGGCGCATGGTGGGGATTTTCGATGGCGAGGAATGTGCGGCCACCATGTTCGTGCAGGAGGGCTACCGGCTCTATTGCGGCCAGTTCATCCGCATGGACAGCATGGTGATCGACGAATCCCGCCGCAGCCGGGGCCTGGGCCGCGTGCTGATGGATTGGGCGAAGAAGGAAGGCAAGAAGCGCGGCGCGGTGCATTTCATGCTCGATTCCTACGTCACCAACCCCGAAGGCCACCGCTTCTTCTTTCGCGAAGGCGCGCAGATTTCGGGCTATCATTTCACGCTCGATTTGAGCGAACCCGTCGAAGACGACAACGATTAGACAGAAAGCCACCCCATGAGCGTCTCCTTCCATGTCGA
This sequence comes from Rickettsiales bacterium, assembly GCA_965247145.1. Taxonomy (GTDB): domain Bacteria; phylum Pseudomonadota; class Alphaproteobacteria; order Rickettsiales; family JAIXRX01; genus CBDFGH01. Next base: position 347,609 of record CBDFGH010000002.1, on the reverse strand, counting down.
ACTGGTCACCCCGGAAGAAATCGTCTTCTCCGGCGAGGCCGAAATGGTGCAGGCCCCCGGCGCGGAAGGGGAGTTCGGCGTGTTGGCGGGACATGCACCTTTGGTGGTTTTACTGCAGCCCGGCCTCGTTAAAATTCGCGGCCGCAGCCACGATACCCGCGCCGTCTTCATCACCGGCGGGGTGGCGGAAGTCAATCCCACCGGCTGTATTCTTCTGGCGGACGGGTTGCTCGATCTTGCCAGCATCACCCATGCCCAGGCACAGGCGGATATGGATCAGGCCAGCGCCGCCTTGCGCAACGCGAGTAGCGAATTGGAACGCGCCCAGGCGCAAAAAGCGCTGGATAAAGCGATTGCCGTGCTCGGATACAAAACGACGCGCAGCTAGTGCACCGGTTGGCCGCTTACGTGATAAGAAGCTAGGGCTTGAATCTTTCGCTTAGCGCCGTTTGTTTTGGAACGGCGCGATGTTTGCATAATGGTGATCCAGCAGCTGACCAAAGCTCGTCCATTGCGCTTCCGGCAGCAGCCCGGCCAGATCCTGCTTGATGTCTTCATATGTCTCCCGTTGAAGCGCGAAAGCGTTTGGGCTTCTCGCCGAGCAGCGCATGAACGGCTTTCGCGTAATCCGCCGCAACAGGTCTTGGCGCATGGGCCGATCCGGCCTCATGCGCTTGCAGGGCGATATCGTGCAGAGATTGCGCCCCGAAAAAACGCGCTTTTACCGCATGGCCCGAGTGGGCGTTTGGAAATATTTTGTTTTCCTCCGGCGTGAAGAAACGGACGATGTGCCCGTTGATCGTCGCATGACTTGTCGGCAAACGCGGCTTGTTGTCTTCCGGGCTGAAGAAGCGGATTTTAATTTTGGGAGACGGGGTAGGTTGTTGATATTTCTCAGTCTCCGGCATGGGCATGTCGGAAGGCGTTAGCGGATGTTGCGTGGTAAAATCGTGCAACCCCTGCTGCAGCGCTTTTTTGGAAGCATAGGCACCCGGCTCTTCCGCTATCCGTTTTTGGGTGAAGGCAGAGGGAGGAAGGGTGGATACAAGATAGACGCCGGGTGAGCGGAGCGCAGCATTGATCGCATTGCGCGCGGTTTTACCGATGGGCGTGTCGTCGAGCAGGAGAAATGCTTTATGCTTTTCCTGCATGCCGGGATATTGCATGGACACGCGATGCAGCGTTTCGCCGAAATCGTTCTGGCCTTCCCCACGTATTTTCAATGATAGGGCTTGCCGGTTCTGCTTGGACAATCCGCGCAATACCGCAAGCGTTTCACCGCCCGTTACTTCGCCGCTATTCATCTTATCGATAAAATCGAGAACTTCATGGCTCATGGCATGCTACCCAATGCAGGAAAGGCGCCCTGCGGCGAAATGGTTGAAACTTGTCCGTCCGGCGTTACCGCTGCGGAAAGGCCGTGGTTCTTTCGGCGATCCGTTCGGTGGACGGGATAGGATTGATGGGTTGGCCCACCAGTTGCATGAGTGATTCCGAATGCATGTTCGAGCCTTTGTGCTGTGCCAGAATGACTTTCCACACATTCCTGTAGAATTCACGCAAAGGTACGCCGTCATGCATGGTTTGCGGATCGGCGATGTCTTTCATGCCGTAGCTCCTATTCAAGCAATGGTTCACGACTGCGAGTGCCTGCGCGCTGTAGGCAGCGCGTTGGGCGGGACTCAGCATGGTTTCGGTAAAAAGCATGTCCCCCTTCTCCGCATGGCCCCGTCCTTTCGGCACTTCCTTAAAACGGGCATCCACTTCGGTGGGCAGGGGAATGGGGCCGAGCAGTTGCACCATCGTAGCGGGAAGCAGGGCAGCAGTTTTGACGAGAAGCAGATTATCACAGAATTTTGGGATGAAACGCTCGGTAAGCGTCACGCCTTGTGTTCGCAGTCTTTCCGGGGCCTGCGGATGGGCAGAAGTAACCAGCCAGCTTTTTTTTGGCATTTTCAGCCTGCGGCTGTTGGCTGACGCGGAAGAATTTGGATTCCGGGTCGCTCTCGCGCAAGAAAGCGACGATGGTCTGCCCTTCCAATCCATGGCCGATCAGTTGGTCGATAAACGGTTCGGTGATGTCGATACTGTTTGTGGTGATGCTTACGACCATATTTGCTGCCCCCTGAATACTGGATGAGCATAGCGCAACATCATTAAGATTTATTGACAATAGAGGCGAACAGTTTGGCATGGTTCCTGCTTATCTTACAAGCATAGCAAGGCTTCACGGGGTTTCACATGACCAGTACCATCGACGGACGGAGCCTGACATCAGGTGGATTATCCAGTCAAGCAACTAACAATAATAATCTTTTTTCGAGCAGCGGGCCGTCTTTCAAGGATGTGCTGGATAGTGTGAATCCGTTGCAGCAATTGCCCGGCATTGGGGCGATTTACCGCTCGGCGACGGGGGATAGTGTCTCGCCCATGGCGAAAATTGCCGGGGGGGCGCTGTTCGGCGGTCCGATCGGGGCGATTATCGGGGCGGTGGATGCGGTGGTGGAAATGGCCACGGGTTCGGATACCGGCAGCCATGTGCTGGCCGCGCTCGATGACAGCCCGCCGCGTCCGCCAGTCGATCAGGCGACGGCCACGCAGATGGCAACCGCCAGCGCAGCGCTTACCGTGCCTGCGGCTGTGCTAGAAACCACGGTGAGCGGGACTTCCAGTGCGATTCAAGGCATTTCGCTGGCTTCGGCGCGCAACCCGAACGAGTCACTGGTGTATGGACGCCAGCAGGCGCTGTATGCCCAGGGGCAGGGCGTGGAAGCGTTGTATGGGCAGGCGGTGAAGCAGATTAAGTTGTAAGTCATTTCAAACGTCATTGCGAGTGCAGCGCGGCAATCCAGTTTATTCGCTCGCGGTGCGGCTGGATTACTTCGTCGGCGGTGCCTCTTCGCAATGACGGAAGGCGGTTACAAAAAGCTGTACGGATCCATATCCACCTTCACCAACAAATTCCTCGGCGTCGGCGCTTTTGAGAGCCAGGCGGGGATGACTTGTTGCAGGGGGATCTGGCGGTTGGCCTGTACCAGCAGCCGCATGCGGTATTGGCCGCGGAGCAGCGCCATCGGCGCAGGTGCGGGGCCCAGCAGGGTGAAGCCTTCCATCATGGGCGCGACGGAGGCGATCTTCTGGGCGTGTTTGCGCACTTCGTTCATGTCCGGCCCTTCGACGATCAGCGCGGCCATGCGGCCGTAGGGCGGCAGGTTGGCGAGGTGCCGCTGCTCGGCTTCATAGGCCAGGAAACGCTCGCGGTCGTAGCTCGCCAGGGTCTGCATCACGGGATGGTCGGGGAGGAAGGTCTGCAGCAAGACGCGGCCGCGCACCACTTCCCGACCGGCGCGGCCCGCCACTTGGTGCAGCAACTGATACGTGCGTTCCGGCGCGCGGAAATCGCTGCCGGCCAGGCCCATATCCGCATCCACCACCCCCACCAGCGCAAGGCCGGGGAAATGGTGGCCCTTGGCGATCATCTGGGTGCCGACCACCACATCGATCGTGCCGTCCTCGATGCGTTGCAGCAGCACCTCCATGGCGGCGGGGGTGGTCACCGCGTCCGAGGTCATCAAACCCAGGCGGGCCTGCGGCAGCAGCTGGTGCACTTCCTCGGCGATGCGTTCGGCACCGGGGCCGAAGGGCAGCAGGCTGTCTGTCTCGTGGCATTCGGGGCATGCGTGGGGCGCGGCTTCGGTGTGGCCGCAATGGTGGCAGGTGAGGCGCGGTTTGGAGCGGTGAAAGACCAGCCAGGCGTCGCAATTCGGACAGGCGAAACGATGCCCGCAGGCGCGGCAGAGCACGAGCGGCGCATAGCCCCGGCGGTTCAGGAAGAGCAATGCCTGGTGCCCGGCGGCCAGGGTGCCGATCAAGGCATCGCGCAGCGGCTGGGAGAGGAACTGGCCGGGGGGAAGCTTCTCCTGCCGCAGATCGATCATCTCCACCTTGGGCAGCTCGGCCGCGCCGTAGCGCTTGGAAAGCCGCACCGAATGATAACGGCCCGCATGCGCGTTCACATGACTTTCCAGGCCAGGGGTGGCGGAGGCGAGCACGCAGAGAATACCTTCCAGCCGCGCACGGATCACCGCCATGTCGCGCGCATGGTAATGCACGCCGTCTTCCTGCTTGTAGGAAGGATCGTGTTCTTCATCCACCACAATGAGGCCGAGATCGGTGAAGGGCAGAAACAAGGCCGAGCGTGCGCCCACCACCAGCCGCACCGAGCCATCCCGCACCCCGCGCCACACCGCGCGGCGGCGGGCGGGCGTGATGCCGGAATGCCAGACGGCGGGTTCGGTGCCGAAGCGTTCGGTGAAGCGGTGAATCCAGGGCAGGGAAAGCGCGATTTCGGGCAGCAGCATCAACACTTGTTTACCCTGCTCAAGGGCACGGTGGATGGTGTCGAAATAGACTTCCGTCTTGCCCGATCCGGTCACGCCATCGAGCAGGCAGACCTGAAAGCCCTGGCCCATTTGGGCGGCGATGTCGCGCGCGGCGGCGGCCTGCTCGCCGAACAGCTTGGGCAAGGGCGGTGGCTCGAAATGCGGATGCGAGAGATGCGCGGGCAGGCCGGGCAGTTCGATCAGCCCGCCCGCTTTGGCGAAATTGCGCACGGGGGCGAGGCCGGTTCCGGCGGCGGCGGCCAGATCGGCGGCGGTTTTCGGCGTACCATCGGCCAGCGCTTCGGCCATGCGTTTGCGTTGCGCGCTGGTCAGCGGCGCATTGCCCGCCAGCAGAAAGCGCGGCGGCCCGAGATGCCCGCGCAGCGCGTCTGCCTGCGGCAGCGCCATTTTCAACACCATCCCGATGGGGGAGAGCGTGTACCAGGCGACCCAATCGATCAGCTGGCGCAATGTTTCCGGCAGCATGGAAAGCGAGGGATCGCCTGCCGGGCCGTGCAGATATTTACGTTTCTCCGGCGGCACATCCCCCCGCGCCGGGCCCGCCACCATGCCGATCATTTCGCGCCGCCCGAACGGCACGCGCACCAGCATGCCGGGCGCGAGCTCCATCCCCTCCGGCACCGCATAATCGAAGCCATGATCCATCGGCAGCGGAAGGATGACTTCCACTGCGTGGGATTCGGGGAGGAGGGAGGGGGCACTTTTCATCATGAATTTCAGAGAAGAATGTAGTGCGCAACGCTGGGATTGCCAAGGGGTTGCGCCTCGCGTACGGTAGCGGAAATCGCCATGACGAATTTTTTTCCCCCAATGAGCATGCAATGAAATTCTTCATCGACACCGCCGACATCGCCGAAATCACCGAACTGGCCGCCACCGGGCTGGTGGACGGGGTGACGACCAACCCTTCGATCATTGCCAAATCCGGCCGCCAGTTTCTGGAAGTCATCAAGGATATCTGCGCCGCGGTCGAAGGGCCGGTGAGCGCGGAAGTGACCGCGACCGACTTAGAAAACATGAAGCGCCAGGGCGACATCCTCGCCGCCATCGCCCCCAACGTGGCGGTGAAAGTGCCACTGACGGCGGACGGCCTGCGCGCCTGTAAATATTTCGCCGACCAACGCGTGAAGGTGAATGTGACGCTCTGCTTTTCGGCGGCCCAAGCGATTCTGGCCGCCAAAGCGGGTGCCGCCTTCGTCTCGCCTTTTGTGGGGCGGCTCGACGATATCGGGCAGGACGGCTTGCAACTGATCGAAGATATCTGCCTGATCTACGCGCAATATGATGCGTTCGAAACCGAAGTGCTGGTGGCGAGCGTGCGCAACCCGATCCATGTGGTGGATGCGGCGAAAATGGGCGCGCATGTCGCCACCCTTCCGCCCGCCGTGCTGCGCGGGCTGGTCAATCATCCGTTGACCAAATCCGGCCTGGACGCCTTCACCGCCGACTGGGCGAAAACCGGCCAGGATTTCTAGGTGGTCCCATACCATGTCTAAGAAAGCCACGCCCGATGCCGCGCCTTTGAGCGAGGCACAGGTGGCGGCATGGCTGCGCGCGCACCCGGATTTTCTGCAGGCCCGCGCCGCGGAATTACTGAACGATGCGAATGACGGCAACGTGGTCGACCTGCAGCGCGTGCTGGTGACGCGACTGCAAACCCAGGTGCGCGAGTTGCGCGAGGAAAACGACGCGCTGGTGGTGGCCGGGCGCGGCAATCATTCGGTGCAGGCGCAGGTGCATCAAGCGGCGCTGGCGCTGGTTGCGGCGCGTAATCTCGAGCAATTGGTCGAAGTATTGACCACCGATCTCATGCAGCATTTCGGGGTGGATGTGGTGCGCTTGGGGCTCGAATCCCCCATCGCCGAAGCCTATGACGTGCAGTATCGCGAACAGAATTATTCCGGTATCTGCTTTCTGACCTTGGGGTTGGTGGAGGATTTGCTGGGCAGCCACAAGCGCGTGCGGCTGGTGAGCGACGTGACGAAAAACCGCCCCGAAGGATTCGAGGAAATCTTTGCCGAATGCAGCGGGCTGGTGAATTCCTGCGCGCTGCTGCGCCTGCAATTGCCGCGTACCAAGCGCTATGGCGTGCTGGCCTTCGGCGCGCGCGAGGTGGGGCGGTTCCACCCGAAGCAGGGCAGCGAATTGCTGGTGTTTCTCTCGCGTCTGCTCGAGGTCAAGCTGGATGAAGGTCTGCGAAACGGCGGGTTGGAAGAGCTGCTGGATTAAATGCTCACTCCTGCCTTCGCCGGGATGACATCGGAGATACCCATGAACGAAGCCACCGAACTCGCGCTGCAATCCTGGTCGGTGGATGCGGCGCTGCGCGCGCTGGCGGAGGCGTGGCTGGAGCGGTTGGAGAGCGAGAAGCGGGTGAGCGCGCATACGTTGGTCGCGTATCGCGGCGATGTGGCTGGGTTTTTGGCGCATATGCATGCGGCGCTGGGCGAAACGCTCACCACCGACCATCTCTCCATGCTGCGCCCGGCGGATGTGCGCGGCTGGCTGGCGGGGCGGGCGAAGACCTACACCGCCACTTCCACCGGGCGGGCGATGTCGGCGGTGCGGCAATTCTTCCGCTTTCTGCAGCGCGAGGCGGGGGTGGAGAACAGCGCGATTTTTCATGCGCGCAGCCCGAAACGCCGCGCGCCGCTGCCCAAGGCGCTGACGGATACGCAGAGCCTGGAAGCTACGCGCACACTCGATGCATTACAGACGGAGACCTGGCTGGGCTTGCGCGACCGGGCGATTCTGCTGCTGCTTTACGGCGCGGGCCTGCGCATCGGCGAGGCGCTCTCGCTCACCCGCAGCGTGGCCCCGCTGCCGGACGCGATGACCATCACCGGCAAAGGCAACAAGCAGCGCATGGTGCCGATTCTGCCCGAATTGGCGGAGGCGGTGGACGCCTATCTGCGCGCCTGTCCCTACGAGCTCGCGCCGTCGGATGCGCTCTTTGTGGGCGCGCGGGGTGGGCCGTTGCAACCGGCGGTGTTTCAAAAACAGCTGGCGCAATTGCGGGTAGCGCTGGGGCTGCCGGATCACGCCACGCCGCACGCTTTCCGCCATTCTTTCGCCACGCATCTGCTGGGCGGCGGGGCGGATCTGCGCAGCGTGCAGGAACTGCTGGGCCATGCCAGTTTATCGACCACGCAGCGCTATACATTGGTGGATGGCGCGCGGCTGATGGCGGTGTATCAATCCGCGCATCCGCGCTCGAAATAAACGTCATTCCCCAAATTTAGACAGCAAATTACAGAGCGTCCGGCTAAGGAATTCCCTCCTGTCCTCTTCACATTCCGCACTTGATGCGGAATCCCGCTCCGTCCTCGCAAGTGGCCGGACTCCGCATCAAGTGCGGAGTGTGATGGAGAGGTGGACGAAGGTGCTTTGAACGCCGCCATCATGTGCTGCGCAAATTCGGGGAATGACAGGTTATTTCTGTGCTGCCGCCAGCATTGCCGCATATAGATGTTTGGTAAGGTCTTCAGGTTTGACCCGGCCGGCGGGGAAGGCGTCGACGCCCGCCTTCGCAATCGCCTCTGTCGCGGTAGCGGGCACGATGGCGAGGCCGTCTTTCTTCAGGGCGGCCAGCACGGCGCGGGCCTGCTTGCTGTAATCCTCGCGGAAGTAGCTGGTATCCGCGCTGCGGATGGTTTCGGCGATGCGGGTCTCTAGATCGGCTTTGGCCATCTTCATTCCTCTCGGGTGGCGAGAATATCGGGCGGGGCGGCGGCGACGTTGGCCGAAGGCTGCGCGGTGGCCGAAGGCGCAAGCACGCTTTTCGCCCCCTCGCGCGCCCCGATCAGCGAACCGGCGACGATGATGCCCGCGCCGAGCAACGTGATCCCGTCGATCGATTCCCCGAACCACAGATAGGCGAAGATCGCGGTAAAAATCAAACGTGTAAAATCGAACGGCATGAGCACGGTCATCTCGGTGTGCTTGTAGGCCTCGATCAGCAGGGAATGGGCCAGGAGCGAAGTGGTCGCCAGCAGCAGCGCCACCACCCACAGAATCGGGCTCATCGCATGCCAGTGCGCGATGCCGAAGGGCAGGGAAAAGACGGTCATGAACAGTGCCATGTAGAAGAGCATGCTGGCGGTGGTCTCCGTGCGGCTGAGGGATTTGACCCAGATGCTGACGATAGCGATGAGCACGGAAGAGACCAACGCATAGCCCGCCACCGGATCGATGCCTGCGGCATTCGGGCGCAGGATGACGATGGCCCCCAGCAGCCCCAGCCCCACCGCCAGCCAGCGCAGCCCCGTACTGCGTTCGCGGAAAACAAGAATCGCCAAGATGGTGGTGAAGATCGGCGTGGTGAAGGAAAGCGCGGTGGCTTCCGCCAGCTTCATATGCCCCAGCGCATAAAACCAGGTGTGCATGGAAACGATGCCGAGGGTGGCGCGGCCGAGATGCGAAGCGAAGCGCCGCGTGCGCAGATCCTGGCGTTTCCTGGGCAATATCCAGGCTGAAAGCAAGGCCAGCGCCACCAGATTGCGCAGCAGCACGACTTGCTCGGTGGGCAGGATTTGGGAGACGTAGCGCACGCAATTGTTCATGCCTGCGAAGCAGACCATGCTGAATACCATCAACGCCATGCCCTGAAAACGGGCGGGCAGGCGGGGAATGGCGATGGCGGAAGGCAAAGCGGCGGGGGGCATGGCGGCACGCGAGCAGGGAAGGGCCGCGCCAACCTAGCAGCGCGCGCGCAATTCCGCTAGAGTGGCGCGCATGAAAGACGCCGCCCCGCACACCCCTCCGCCCGATGCTGCTCGTGAAGCGGCGGCTGTCTGGCTGCGCACGGAATGGGGCGCGGCCCAGGCGCGGGTGCATGCGGCGCTCGAGACGGGCGCGAGCGGCAAAGCCTGCATGCGCGAGCTCTCCGGCGCGATGGACGCGCTGCTGACCGGCCTGTGGCGCGTGCTGACCGAGGCCCATGGGCCAAGCGACCTGACGCTGCTCGCGGTCGGCGGGTACGGCCGCCGCGAACTGTTCCTGCATTCGGATGTGGATGTGCTGATCCTTCTCCCACACCCCACCCTCTCCCAGAGGGAGAGGGAGTCTTCTTCCGCGCAATGGCTGCTCTATGCATTATGGGACGCCGGGATCAAGGTGAGCCAGCAGGTGGCGACGATGGAGGAGGCACTGGCGTTGGCGGAGCGGGATGTGCCCTGGTGCACCAGTCTGCTGGATGCCCGGCTGATCGCAGGCGAAGGCGCGGTGCGCGAGCGGCTTCATGCCCGTTTGCATGCGGAAGTGCTGGGGCCGCGGTTGCTGGATTTCGTGGAAGCGAAGCTGAACGAGCGCAATGCGCGGCATACCAAATGGGGCGGCTCGCGCTATCTGCTCGAGCCCAATATCAAGGATGGCAAGGGCGGCTTGCGCGATTTGCAGACATTGTATTGGCTGGGCAAGGCCACCCACCGCATCCGCGCCGTGCGCGACCTCACGCAGGTCGGGTTGCTCACGGGGCGCGAGCTTTCCACCTATCGCCGGGCAGTGGAATTCTTCAGCAGCGTGCGCATGCATCTGCACGATCTGACCGGACGCGCGGAAGAACGTCTGACTTTCGAGCATCAACGCGCTCTGGCCGCCCGCCTGGGCTTCCGGGGCGATACGCCGAACGCGACGGTAGAACGCTTCATGAAACGCTACTTCCAGCTGGCGCGCGAAGTGGGACGGCTGACGCGGGCGGTGTGCGCGGCGCTGGAAGAGGAAAAGAAACGCAAGCCCCACGGCCCCTATCCCGCCGCCGAAGGGCGCGCACCCATTCTGCCCTTCGCGCTGGACGGGCAGCGGGTGATCTTCGCCGAGCCGGAAGCCCTGGCCGAGCATCCTTCCTGGATCGTGCAATTGTTCGACGAGGCGCGCCGCACCGGGCGCGATATCCACCCCGCCGCGCTGCAACGGGTGGCCGAGCGCGCGCGCCGACTGCCGCGCGGCCTATTGGAAACGTCCGAAGTGCGCGGCGCGTTCTGGCGGCTGCTGCTGTCGCCGGAGGCCGAGCTGCATCTGCGCCGCATGAACGAGGCGGAACTGCTCGGGCGGCTGGTGCCGGATTTCGGCAAGCTGGTGGGGATGATGCAGTTCGACCGCTACCATACCTATACGGTGGATGAGCATATTCTGGTGGCGGTGGGGCGGTTGCATGCTATCGCGCGCGGGGAATATGCACAGATGCTGCCCTTGGCCAGCGCGGTGGTGGCCGAATTCGCGCATAGCCGCGTGCTGTTCCTCGCCATGCTGTGCCATGATCTGGCGAAGGGGCGCGGCGGCAACCACCCGGCTCTGGGTGCGGAGATCGGCGCGAACCTCGCGCGCCAGCTGGGGCTGGATTTGGCCGAGCAGACGGAAGTGGCGTGGCTGGTGGAGCACCACCAACTGCTGACGGATGTGGCTTTCAAGCGCGATCTGCAAGACCCCGCCGTGATCGCCGAACTGGCCGCACAGGTGCAATCCACCCGCCGCTTGCGCATGCTGCTGCTGATGACGGTGGCGGATGTGCTGGCGGTGGGGCCGAATGTATGGAACGGCTGGAAGGGTAGCATCCTGCGCGAGCTTGTGCGGCGCGTGGAGGCTTGGCTGCAGGGCGATACGAGCCTTTCGGGCGAAGAGTCGCCCGAGGCGCGCGGTGCGCGGCTGCTGCCGGAGATGCCGGAACGCGCGCGCCTGGGCGCGTTGGTGCTCGCCCATCCCAGCTTCTGGACGGTGATGGACGATGCGAGCTTTGTGCGCGTGGTGCTGATGGTGCGCGCGCCGCTGACCCAAGCGGCGGCGACGGCCTGGATCGAGCGGCCCGAGGAGAGCGTGGCCGAATTGATCGTCCATACGCCGGACCGCACCGGGTTGTTCGCCTTGCTCACCGGCTGCCTGGCCGCCTGCGGCGCCAACATTCTGCGCTGCCGCATTCACACGCTGACGGACGGCACGGCCTTGGACCGCTTCTGGCTGCAGACCCGCCAGGGCGAACTCTATGCCGATCCGCAGGCGCGCATGCGGCTGGAGGCTCTGCTGCAGGAAGTGCTGGGCAAAGGTGGGGAGCCCGCCCTGCAGGCCCCATTGCGCAAGGCGCAGGGCACGGCCATGCGCCCGGTCGCGCTCTATGACACGCCGCCGAAAATTTATGCGGATATCCATGCCAGCGCCACGCACACCGTGCTGGAAATCACCGCCGCCGACCGGGTGGGGCTGCTGCATGCGCTGACCCGCCGCCTGGCCGAAGCGGGCGCGAACGTGACGCGCGCCTATATCGCGACCTATGGCGAGATCGCGGTGGATGTGTTTTATGTGAAGGACGCCTACGGTTTCAAAATCGACCATCCGGCGCGCCTCGCCACACTCACCGAGGCATTGCGAAGGGCCGCGCAAGATGGGGCAACGCAGGGGGAATAAATATGCTGGCTGAAGCCTTGATCGAATTGTTCGAATGTCTGTGGCCGCTCTGGCTGGTGCTCATGCTAATAGCAGGCTGGCAGCTGTGGTTCCGGCGTGCGCAGGGCGAGGGCGATCCGGCCAGCACCGCCGCCCGCCGCCGCCGTTGGAAGATCGGGCTGATCGCCATGGCCCTCCTGTTGGCACTCAGCCTGATCCTCGCCATGCTGGGAGGACGCCCGCGCGAAGGGGCCTACCAACCCGCGCAAATGGAAATAGATGGCAGCCTCGTGCCCGCGCGCATACAGCGTGGAGACGAGCGGCGATAGACAGAGCGCTTTGCTGCTAAACGCAATGACAAGACGGATTCCAGCATGTTCAACTTCGACGAAGCAATGGTTGCAATGTATGCGGACACATGGCCTGGATGGGTTATGGTGCTCATTGTGCTGTGTTTGCGCATGTGGGTCTGGGGGAAAGAGCCGCGCAGCTTTTACGGCGAACGCCTCTCGCTGCGGGCCGGATTGATTATCTTGGGGATGGTGGTGCTGGTGATGTTCTGTTCTACGTTGGATCATCGTTCGCACAAGGCGCGCGATCAGCCCGCGCAGATGGAATCGGATGCCCGCCCCGTGCCTGCGCCACCGCAGGATAAAGTACAATGAATGCAACATTGCACCCCGACTGGCTAGATGCCCCCGAGCTGCATCGCCTGGCTGCCATCTTCCATGAAAGCGGAGAGGACCTCTTCTTCGTGGGCGGTTGCGTGCGGGATGCGTTGATCGGGCGCGTGGGCGGGGATGTGGATGCGGCGACCCCCGCTTCGCCCGAGCGCATGCAGCAGCTATTATCCGATGCTGGCATCGCCAGCGTACCCACCGGGCTGGCGCATGGCACCCTCACCGCCCTTCTGCCCCGCGAAGGCCGGAAATCCCGCCCCGTCGAGATCACCAGTTTCCGGCGGGATGTGGAGACGGACGGACGCCACGCGACCGTAGCCTTCGGGGCGACCATGGAAGAGGATGCCGCGCGCCGCGATTTCACGATGAACGCGCTGTATCTTTCGCCGGATGGCATATTGCACGACCCCACGGGGGCGGGGGTTCAGGATGCGCGCGACCATCGCCTGCGTTTCGTCGGCGATCCCGCCCAACGCATCGCGGAAGACGGATTGCGGCTGCTGCGCTTCTGGCGCTTCCTCGCGAAATTTCAATTTACCGATTGGAATTCTGCCGCGCGCCGTGCCTGCGCCGAAGCGCGCGCCATGCTGGCGGATCTTTCCGGCGAGCGCATTCAGGCGGAGATGCGGAAATTGCTCAGCGCCCGCCAGCCCGCCGCCGCGTGGGAAGCGATGCGCGCGGACGGGCTGCTGCCCTATCTGGTGCAGAGCGCGCCCGAAGCCGGATGTCTGGATGCTTTCGCCGCTTTCGAGGAAACGCTGCATCTGCCGCCGCAGCCGATGGTGAAGCTCGCTTGTCTGCTGGCGGGAGATGCGGCGGCGGTGGAATGGGTGATCGGGCGCTGGAAATTGCCGAATGCCGACCGCGATCTGTTGCGCTGGTTGAGCCAAGAGCCGCAAATGCCGGTGGATGTCGCGCAGCAGCGACGAATGATTCGCCGCCGGGGCAAGGAAGATTGGCAGCGCTGGATTTTGTGGCATGCCGCGCAGCACCCGTCGCGCCCCGAGATCGAACGCGGCATGGCCGAACTGAATGGCTGGACTGCCCCCATTTTCCCCATCAAAGGCGCGGATTTGCTCGCTTTGGGCTACAAAGCCGGGCCGCAGCTCGGCGCTGTGCTTGACCGCTTGGAGAGGGAGTGGGAGGAAGGGGGCTACCGGACGGACCGGGCCACCCTGCTGCAACGCGCGAAGGAATCGATGTGAGCGACGAGGCGACCGAAGAATCGAAGGGCGAACGCATTGCCAAGGTGATGGCGGGGGCGGGATTGTGCTCGCGCCGCGAGGCGGAAGCCTGGATCGGCGAAGGCCGGGTGCGCCTGGATGGACGGCTAGTGAAAACACCCGCCACCTTCGTGCTGCCGGGGCAGCAGCTGGAAGTGGACGGCAAAGAAGTGGCCGGGCCGCAGGCCATCCGCATGTGGCTGTATCACAAGCCCGCCGGGCTGGTGACCACGCACCGCGACGAGCATGGCCGCCCCACGGTGTTCGACCGTCTGCCGCGCGAATTGCCGCGCGTGGTGTCGGTCGGGCGGCTGGATCTGAACAGCGAAGGGCTGCTGCTGCTGACCACCAGCGGTGCCTTGGCGCGGCAGCTGGAACTGCCCGCCAGCGCCTGGAAACGCCGTTACCGCGTGCGCATCGACGGTGTGCCCGCGCCGGATGTGTTTGCCAAATTGCTCAAAGGCGTGACGGTGGAGGATGTGCGCTACGGCCCCATCGAGGCCAAGCTCGATGGCGGGGGCGAGGGGCGCAACCAGTGGCTGGAGATGGGATTGCATGAGGGCAAGAACCGCGAGATCCGGCGGGTGATGGAGCATTTCGGCTTCGCGGTGAACCGTCTGATCCGCCTGGGCTACGGGCCGTTTCAACTGGGCAACCTCACCCGCGGTGCGGTGCGCGAAGTGCCGACACGCGCGTTGAAAGATGCGCTGGGCGCGAAGGCCTGGAAGGCCTTGAACGAATGAACATCGGCGCACGCACATTCCGCACTGGATGCGGAATGCTGACGAAGCGCTTGAACGGCACTCCGCATCCAGTGCGGAATGGGAAAGAAAAGGGAAAGAAATGAGCACGCGCATCGTTGCAGGGAAACATAAAGGCCGCCGTCTGCAAGTGCTGGAAGGCGACGCCATCCGCCCCACTTCCGCCCGCACGCGGGAGGCGGTGTTCAACATCCTCGCCCATAACCGCTACGCACCGGATCTGACGCTGGAGGGGGCGAGCGTGGCGGATCTGTGCTGCGGCACGGGGGCCTTCGCGCTGGAAGCATTGTCGCGTGGGGCCGCGCGTGCGGTGCTGGTCGATCAAGCGACCGAATCGCTGAAGCTGGCGCAGGCCAATGCGACGCATATGGGCGAGCTGCCGCAATGCCGCCTGCTTCAGGCGGATGCCTCGCAATTGCCAACCGCGCCTTATCCCTGCACGCTTCTCTATCTCGACCCGCCCTACGGCGGCGGTTTCATCGCGCCCTGCCTTGCGGCATTGCAGAAGAAGGGGTGGTTGGCGGAGCAGGCGATGGTGCTGGTAGAAACACAAGCCCGCGAAAATCTCGTTGTGCCGGAAGGCTACACGTTGCTGGATATGCGGGTCTATGGGAATGCCAAGCTGACGATTTTGGGTGTGGGCTTGTAGTTTACCCTCTCCCTAGAAGGGAGAGGGTGGAGCGCGCAGCGCGCAGGGAGAGGGTGATTCTCCTTAAGCTCTGTGTATGTTGTTCCTCACCCTCTCCCCGGCTTCCAATGCTCTTCGCATCGTCAGTCTCCCTCCTAGGGAGAGGGAGTGACATGGTGTCAAAACCCTCTGCCACCCCGGCCGATAGCAGCGCTCATCGCTTCCGCAAGGAATTTGCCGGCGAGGTTCAGGCCTTGGCCGGCCAACTGCTTCACCACGTCTTTCGATTGCTCGTAGAAACCCAACTGCGCTTTGGCGAAAGCGAAATGCGCTTTGTCGATGCCCGCGATGGTGGCGTCGATGGTTTTGCCCTGGGCTTTCAGGAAGGCCATGGCTTCGCGGCTGCCGTGCTTTTTCTTGGCGGTTTGGGCAGCGGCCAGCTTGCGCAGCAGGAAGGCTTTCAGTTCCTGGTCGTAGACCTGTTCCTGCACCAAAGCGGTCATATCCACGCCGTCTTTGCCGCGCGCTTCCTGCTCCAGCGCACCGATTTCCTCCATCTGCGCGTTTTTGGTTTCGATGCGGGTTTTGGCGTTGCGGTCCGCCGCCTCCGCCAGCAGCGCGACGAAGAACACCGCATATGGTTTGTAGGCGGCGGAAAGTTCGGCGCGGGCTTCGCTGGGGTGCATGGTGGCGGGGCTGCCGGGCAACGCAGGTGTCTGGTCCGCAGGCGGGCGGCGGTGGGTGGTGCCGGGGCTGAGCGGCGCGGTCTGGATGGCTTTCAGGGCCTGGGCGTCTTTGCCCAGCTGCTCCACCGCAAGGCGCGTGCCCGCTATGTGCAGCGGCACCTGGCCGCTCGCATAATCGCGCACCGCATCGTGGAAATATTCGATGCGGGGCCGCCAATCGGTTTTGGAAACCGTGATGCCCAGCGCCTGCTCGAGCGCGGCGATGCCTTCGTAGGATCGGTGCAGCAGCAGGATCAAAGCGTCTTTGGGGGATTGTGGGGGCATGGGCGAGCGCGTAGGGTGCGGGGAATTCCCGCCATCTTAGCACCAAATCCGCCGCATGGAACCGCTTGCTCTCTATATTCACTGGCCTTTCTGCAAAGCCAAGTGCCCTTACTGCGACTTCAACAGCCATGTGCGCGAAGCGGTGGATCAGGCTGCCTGGCGCGCGGCGCTGGTGGCGGAGATCGGATATTGGGCCATCCGCGTGCCACAAGGCCGCGTGCGCAGCGTCTTCTTCGGCGGCGGCACGCCTTCGCTGATGCCGCTGGAAACGGTGGGCGCGGTGCTGGAAACCATCGCGCAAGCCTGGGAGATGGAGCCGGAGGCGGAGATTACGCTGGAAGCCAACCCGACTTCCTCCGAGATGACTCGCTTCGAAGGCTTTCGCGCGGCGGGGGTGAATCGGCTTTCGCTCGGCGTCCAATCCCTGCGCATCGAAGCGCTGAAGGCGCTGGGGCGGCAGCATGATGTGGGCGAGGCGAAGGCCGCGATGCAGATGGCGCGCGACGTTTTCCCGCGCTTCAGCTTCGATCTCATCTATGCCCGCGAGGGGCAGGAGATCGGTGCATGGCAAGAAGAATTGGAAGAAGCGCTGGCCCTCGCGGGCGGGCATTTGTCGCTGTATCAACTCACCATCGAACCCGGCACCAATTTCTTCCACCGCCATGCCAGCGGCGCACTGAGCCTGCCGGAGGAGGAGGCGAGCACCAGCATGTTCGAACATACCAAGGAACGCCTGGCGGCCCACGGCATGCCCGCGTACGAGATTTCGAATTTCGCGAAGTCGGGGCAGGAAAGCCGCCACAACCTCGCGTACTGGCAGGGGGATGCGTATCTCGGTATCGGCCCCGGCGCGCATGGCAGACCCACTTTGGCCGGCCTGCGCCATACCAGCCAGAACATCCGCAGCCCGGAGAAATGGCTGGCTGCGGTGCAGGCGCAGGGGCATGGGTTGGAGGAGGGGCAGCCCCTGGCCTTGACTGCGCGCGAGGCGGCGGAGGAGCGGTTGCTGATGGGTCTGCGTCTGAAAAACGGCATTGATGCCGCGCGCTTCACGGCGCAGACCGGGCAGCGGATCGAAGAGGCGGTGGATGCGCAGGCGCTGGATTGGCTGCGGCAGAACGATTGCCTGATACTCGACGCCCAAGGCCTGCGCCCCACTGCACGCGGCTGGCCATTGGTGAACGCGATCACCGCGAAATTATTGGGTGGATGATTCCGTTATTCTCCAAATTTTGCAGCGCAAAATTATAGGGGAAATCCACATTGGCCTCTCCACATTCCGCACTTGATGCGGAATCCCGCTCCGTCCGTGCCAGTGGCGGGGCTTCGCATCAGGTGCGGAGCGTGCATGAGAAAAAAGAGCAGTGTGGATTCCCCTATCATTTGCTGCGCGAATTCGGGGAATGACGAGGGTTTTTAAAATCCGCTGGCGGCGTTTTGGATCGCTCTGGCGCCGCCCATGCCGTTGGCCAGGAAGATGGCGAGGCGGCGTTCGGCGGTGCCGTCCGCACCGAAGCGCAGAAGCCCGCCGGTGGGGGTTTTGAAACCGGTCGGGTCGTGCAAGGCTTCGTCGCTCAGCGGCGCGTTGCCGCCGCTGTACATCAGGCTGGCGAGCAGGGCGACGCTATCGTAAGCCAGCCCGGCCACACGCGGCGGCGCGGTGCCGTAGGTGCTCTGGTAGCGCGTGGCAAATTTCTGGAAACCTTCGCGCGGGGGGGCCACGAAGATTGCGCCTCCCAAAGCGGGTTTGCGCAGTTGCTGCGCATCGTCCCACGCTCCGCCGCCCATCAGTGCGAAGTTCGGCTGGAACACCCGCGCCTTCGCCAGCCGCGCCACTACCGCATCCAACTGCGCGCCCTGCGCTCCGAGGAACAGGAACTGCCGCTTGCTGCGGCGATCTTTCAGCGCGTCGATCATCGGGCCCATGCTCACCTCGTCGATCGCGCCTTCCGGCGGCAGCAGCATGGTGGGGCCGTAATCAATGTCGCGGGACTTCAATTCCTTGGTCAGCCGGTCGAGCATCTGGCGTCCGTAAGCATCGGCGGTGGCGATACCGGCAACATGGGGCACGTGCTGCGCTTTGGCATAGGCCGCCAGCATCTGCGCCTGTTCGTCCGCCATGAAACCGAGCTGGTAGGCTCCGCGCCCGGCCAAGCGCGCAGCGTTGGTGAAAGCGATCATCGGCGCATTCGCATCCGCGATGCTCGGCAGCAGCATTTCCAGCTCGGTCGAGAAAAGCGGACCGAGGATGGCGACGGGATGCTCTTCCTGCATCAGGGCACGAAAAGCTTCCTGTGCGCCTTCGGGCGTGCCTTGCGTGTCTTTCGGCGCAAGGCGGAGGATGGGCACGGCGCGGTCGAGCGGTTTGTTGCGCTGCATATCATAAAGCGCCAGCGTAGCCGCATCGAGCAGGTTTTTGCCCAAGGCGGCGTTGGGTCCGCTGAGCGGAAGCAGGATGCCGATGGTGCGGATGTCTTTGCTTTCGGCTTTGGCCGGGGCCGCTTTGGCGGGCGGGGATTCTTTGGCGGGCGGGCGCTCCACCACGGGTGGATTTTTGCCATGGAAGCTGGCCGTTTTGCGGATGCTGGCGCTGGGCGGGGGCGCCATGTCGGTGCTTTCCACATGGCCGTACATGGAAGATTCGGCCAGCGCGGCGGCGGGCATGCACAGCAGAAACGCGGCCAGCAACGCGCGTGCAAAGCGGTGGCGCGGGGGCAGGGCTGTGCTAGGCTGGTGGCGCATCGAATCCATTCCCCGAAAGTTGCCCTCACTATGCCAGAGTCGTTTGCGCATGCAAATACTGCACTGCCGCCCGAGGATGCATTGCCGAAAGGGGCGGCGCTGCCGCCTGGTTTGTATGTGCTGGCCACGCCCATCGGCAATCTGGGGGATGTGACGCTGCGTGTGCTGCAAACGCTTCCCCGACTTCACGCACTGGCCTGCGAGGATACGCGCACCAGCCAGGGCCTGCTGCAGGCGCACGGCATCCGCGTGGCGGAACTGCTTGCCTACCACGAACACAACGCCGACATGATGCGGCCGAAGATTCTCGCGCGCCTGCGGGCGGGTGAAGCAGTGGGGCTGGTTTCGGATGCGGGCACGCCACTGATTTCCGATCCCGGTTTCAAGCTGGTGGAAGCCGCGCTCGCCGAAGGGTTGCCTGTCATTCCCATGCCGGGGGCGAGTGCGCTGCTGACCGCGCTGGCGGGTGCGGGCCTGCCGACCGATCAATTCCATTTCGCCGGGTTCCTGCCCAGCAAAGGCGGCCCGCGCGGGCAGGCCTTGCGCGCGCTGCTGCCGGTGCCAGGCACCTTGGTCTTCTACGAATCCCCCCGCCGCACGGGTGAATCATTGGCCGCGATGCGCGATATTCTGGGCGGCGACCGCCCGGCGTGCCTGGCGCGCGAATTGACCAAGAAGTTCGAAGAATTCCGCCACGGAAGCCTGGACGAACTGGCGGCGCATTACGCGCAGGAAGACCCGCGGGGCGAAGTGGTGCTGCTGGTGGGTCCGGCACCCGCGCGCGAGGAAATCTTCGCGCCGGACGAAGCGCTGACCGCTTTGGCCCGCGCGGCTTTGCGCGGCGGTTTGCCGGTGGGTGCGACGGCGGATACGCTCTCGGTCTTCACCGGCCAGGGCCGCAAAACGCTCTATCAATGGCTGCTCTCATGCAAAGACAGCGCCTAGGCCGCGAGGGCTACAAGCGCGGGCACCGGGCCGAATTCTGGGCCGCAGCATGGCTGATGCTGCATGGCTACCGCATCCTCGCGCGCTGCTGGCGCTGCAGCGCGGGCGAGATCGATCTGGTGGCGATGAAGGGTGGGGTGCTGATCGCGGTGGAAGTGAAAGCGCGGCCCAGCGTGGCACTGGGCCTGGAATCCATCCGCCCGCAGCAGCAGGCGCGGTTGCAAAGCGCGCTGGAACTTTTTGCCATCCAGAAGCGTCTGCAGCCGAAAGGCATGCGGCTGGACGCCCTCATCATCCGCCCCCGCCACTGGCCGCACCATCTGCCGGACGCCTGGCGGCCGGGTTTTTAAACCCCGTCATTCCCCGAATCGCCAAGCGATTATAGGGGAATCCACACCGTACAAGCGGCAGCCACCAAGGTGGTAAGCTCTACTGCATGGATTCCCTTATCATTCGTTGCACGAATTCGGGGAATGACGAAGCTGCTTGAGGCATGGGCGGCAAGGGAGTAAAACTCGGCGCAGATCATTTCTTTCGAGAGTTCCCTCATGCGCCTTTCCCTTCTTCTTCTTCTCGCCTGCGCCCCGCTCGCTCTTTCCGGTTGCGCCGCCCCGGTGGCGATTGCGGCGGCGGGCGGCACGGGCGGCTATTATGCGGCGCAGGAACGTTCGACCGCGGATGAGGCGAAGGATGCACAGATTCGCCTGAAGCTGAACGAGATCTATTTCGACAAAAACCCTTCTGACATGTTCAAGAACATTTCCATCGACGTGATGGAGGGCCGCGTGATGCTGACCGGCACGGTGAAAGTCGCGAACACCGTGACCGAAGCAGTCAAAATCGCCTGGAAAGTCGATGGGGTGAAGGAAGTGCTGAACGACATTCAGGTGACCGGCGGCATCGATATCGGCGATTACACGGTGGATAGCTGGATCAGTACGCAGATCAAAACCCGCATGCTGCTGGAAAAAGACGTGCGCTCCATCAATTACACGATCGAAACGGTGGGCAAACGCGTCTATGTCCTGGGCCTCGCCCGCAATCAGGCGGAGCTGGAGAAGGTCGCCACCATTGCCAGCACCACCAAATACGTCGCTGAAGTCATCAGCCATGTGATCCTGTTCGACGATCCGCGCCGCGGCCAGAACGCGAAGCCGACGCAATCGGTCGGTCAGAGCCAGGGCGCAGGCAGCGCACCGCAAATCTACAGCGACAGCGTGGATGCCGACCATACGCCGAAAGCCTACCAGCCCCGGCAGGCGGATTCGACCTATGGCAACAACCAGCCCTACGCGGACACGGTAACCAGCGGCTTCAGCGGTGGAGGCAGCGGGGTGACCAGCACCGACCTCGCCCCGCCCGCGCGCTAATTCCATGCCCAGCGTGTCGCGCCGTGTTGCCATTCAGATGGACCCGCTGCATGGTTTGAAACCGGCGGGAGATTCGACGCTGGCCTTGGCCGAAGAGGCCGTGAAGCGCGGCATGACGGTGGATTATTATCTGCCCGGTTCGCTGGCCTTGGAGCCGAGCGGCGCGCTCACCGCCCGCCTCACGCCGCTGCATCTGCGCTTGGACCAAACGCCCTGGTGGGTGGATGCAGAGAGCAAGCGCGCGGCCTTGGACGATTACGACGTGGTGCTGATGCGGCAGGATCCGCCCTTCGATCTCGATTACATCACCGCCACTTATCTGCTCGAGCGCCTGGGCCCGAAGGTTTTCAACCCGCCCGCCGCCGTGCGCAACGCGCCGGAAAAACTTACCCCCTATCTGTTCCCGCAATTCCAACCGCCGACCTTGGTGAGTGCGGAAAAGGAAGTCTTGCGCGCGTTTCTGGATGCGCATGACGATGCGGTGCTCAAGCCGCTGCACGGTTTCGGCGGGCATGGTATTTTCCGGCTGAAGAAGGGCGACGACAACCGCGAATCTCTGCTGGAAGTATTATTGGCGGGTGAGAAGCCCGAGCCTTTGGTGGCTCAACCGTTCCTGCCCGAGGTGGCGGATCGCGAATTGCGCATCCTCATGATCGAAGGCCACATTACAGGCGCGTTCCGCCGCGCCCCCGCCTCGGGTGAAATCCGCACCAACATGCGTGTCGGCGGCACGCCGCTCGCCGTGGAACTCAACGCCCGCGAGATCGAAGTGGCCGAAGCGGTCGGCGTCTGGCTGCGGCAGCAAGACATCCTCCTCTGCGGCCTCGACCTCATCGGCGGCTGGCTGGGCGAAATCAACGTAACCTGCCCGACAGGGCTGCGTGCGGCTGAGACGATTTATGGACGGAATTTGGCGAGGGATGTGTGGGATGTGGTCGAGAAAAGGATCGCGTAAGGCCTTAACCGACACCGCCAACGCATTCTGCTTTCCCGCAGCACCATCTCATCGCCGACCATTTGCAGAACAATGTGGGGTAATTTGTTGTATAAATAATCTGTTAGATAAAACTACGCTCTTAATCTTTCTCAAGATCGGCCGCATCTTGTCATAATAGGTTCATATTGATGTGCTATGGTGCAGTGGACCAAATTTAACAAAAAAATGAATAATTTAATGAAGGGAATTCAACTCCACTTGTGGAGCGGTGTAATACTGACAGTGGTTATCTCTCTGTCTGTATTCGGGTTCGAAGAGCTAGCAAATATCCATTTTGAAAGATGGGTATGGAAATTGTGGTTTGCCGTTAGTCTCGTACTATTTTTTATCGGCAGAGGCACCTATTTTCCAGTCGCCATCATGGCATGGATTGCGGTGTATGTGGCAACCTTCGGAATAAAATCCCAGGTGATGTTGACCATAGTTGCTGCATGGCTTTTTGAATGCGTGGTGGAGACACTGCGCCTTTGGAGACCAGATACCGTTGTGCTTTGGAACTTGGTTCGAACTTTGCTGTTGCTTGCCGCCGTTGTATGCACATTCGTGGGAGCGCACGAATATGGCCTTGCCATAATACTCATATCCAGCTTGGTCCGCAGTCTCGAACAAACCGAATATGTGTTCAAACACATCAAAGAAATTACGTTTGAACTTGCATATTCATGTTTGAGAGTGGTGTGGATTGCAAGCTTGGCTATGTCGATATGGGCGTGAGCGAAGAAGCGATGTTGAAAGAGGAGCGCTTGCGTTCCTCTTTTTTTACGCCTTCTTCTCCCAGCCGCCCTGCGGCGTCTGCTGATAATAAGTCAGTTCGTGACCGGCGTTTTTGTAGCTTTTCCAGCGCGCGCGCGCGCTTGCCGTCGTCGCATCGTCTTGGCCGTTGAACAGGTCGAGCAGGCGTTCGATGCTCACGGGCGGAGTGGGGGCGGTGTTGTCGGTGACGAGCAGCAGCGTAGCATCATTTTTGTTCTCGCCGCTGGCCGACAGCAAGATGGGCTGGCGCTCGGCATGCGCTTCGCTTTCGGTGCCGTGGGGTAAAAAGCCGCTATCCTGATACGTCCAAAGCGCGGTGCTGAGGGCGCTGGCGGTCGCTGCATCCGCCACTTTCACCAGCACGCGCATGTTCTGCGCATACGCTTTCTCCAGCAGCTTGGGGAGGGCTGCTTCGAGCGGGGTGGCGGTGAGGTGATAGAACTGAATCTGCACTTTTTACATTTGCTCCGTATCGCGCCTCCTGGCGCTCACATGAGCGGCCGCTGCGCGGGCTCAAGGCTGGGCGGTCTGCTGACCGCTGGGTTTTTTGGGCTCGTCATTCCCCGAATTTTCCAACGGAAAATTATAGGGGAATCCATGCTGTCGGCGCGGTATCTATTGAGCAGGATGGGCGCGGGCGGTGTGGATTCCCCTATAATCGCTTGGCGATTCGGGAAATGACGGGGGGCTTATTTCTCGTAGTGTCTTGCCACCAGTTCATTCAGCAGCCGCACGCCGAAGGCGGTGGCGCCTTTGGGGCAGGTGGCGGTGTCTTTTTTGCTCCAGGCGGTGCCCGCGATGTCGAGATGCGCCCAGGGGGTTTCGCCCACGAAGCGTTTCAGGAATTGCGCACCCATGATGCTGCCTGCTTCGCGGGTGTTGGTGATGTTTTGCATGTCGGCGGCGGGGGAATCGAGCGCGCGGTCGTAGTCGTCGCTGAGCGGGAAGCGCCACAGGGCCTCGCCGGTCGCCTCGCCCGCCTCGAACAGGCGCGCGGCGAGATCGTCGTCGTTGCTGAACAGCCCAGCTTTCTGGTGGCCCAGGGCGATGATGATCGCACCCGTCAGGGTCGCGAGGTTCACCATGAACTGCGGTTTGAAACGTTCGCGTGTGTAATACAGCACATCCGCCAGCACGAGGCGGCCTTCGGCATCCGTATTCAGCACTTCGATGGTCTGGCCGGACATGGATTTCACGATGTCGCCCGGGCGTTGCGCCGTGCCGGAAGGCATGTTTTCTACCAATCCGACCACGCCCACCGCATTCACTTTCGCGCGGCGGGCGGCGAGCGCGTGCATGGTGCCGATGACGGCGGCGGAGCCCGCCATGTCCCACTTCATGTCTTCCATGCCACCGGCGGGCTTGATGCTGATGCCGCCGGAATCGAAGGTGACGCCCTTGCCGACGAAGGCGATGGGAGCGGCGTTCTTTTTGGCCGCGCCATTATAGCGCATGACGACGACGCGCGCTTCGAACACGCTGCCTTGGGCCACGCCGAGCAGCGCGCCCATGCCGAGTTTCTTCAATTGCGCCGGCAGTAGAATTTCCACCGTCACCCCCAGTGGCTGCAATTGCTTGCAGGCTTCGGCCAGGGTGGCGGGATAGATCACATTGCCCGGCTCGCTCACCAGATCGCGCGCGAAATGCACGGCGTTCACGGTGCCTTCCAGCGCGGCGTAGCGCGCCTTGGCGGCGCTCGCGCCTTTCACCTCGATGCTCAGTTGCGCCAGGCTCGCTTTGTCTTCGGGTTTTTGCGTGGTGCGGTATTTGTCGAAACGATAATCGCGCAGCGCGGCACCGGCGGCGAAGTGGGCGGCGGCTTCGGGGCTGGGGAAATCCCCGCCCTCGATCATCACACGCGCTTGCTTGACGCCCGCGCTGTTCAGCGCAGCCAAAGTCGCGCCCCCGGCGGATTGCCACAGGGTGCCCAAAGCGGCGGCGTCTTTCGCTTTGCTCGCATCGCCCAAGCCCACCAGCAACAGACGGCCATAGGTTTGGCCATTGGTGATAAGCGACAGCATCTGGCCTTTTTTGCCGCGGAAGCGATCCACTTTGTAGGCGTTGGCGATCAGGCCGCCGAGTGTGGCATCCAGCGCCTTGGCTGCGCCGGAAAGCTTTTCGCCTTCGGCAATGGCGAGCACGAGCGCGTCGGATTTGGTGGCTTTGCCAGGTTCTTGGAAACGGATGGCAGTGTGCATGCGGGGCTCCTAAAATAATACGCATCATCCATATCCCAACCGCGAAAAAGCGCCAAGCAGGAAGGTGAAAATATTATTGCACTTCACAACGGCGCGCAGTAAACGTGCAGAAATAGACCTTTATAAAATAAACTTTTTATCGTATTTGTATGGACGAAATCAACACGGCTCCACGGACGTTGCGCGGCTTTACGCTGATAGAACTGGCTATGGTGCTGGTCATTGTCGGTTTGGTTATCGGCGGCATTCTGGTTGGGCGCGAAATGATCCGTTCCGCTACCATCAGTCAGGTGGCGCGGAACTACAATCTCTATGCGACAGCCTACATCACATTCAAAGACAAATATAATTGCATTCCGGGAGATTGCGGAAACGCTACAAAATTTGGTTTGGGTAGCAATGGAGATTCGGATGGTAAAATCTGGCCTTATGAAACAAGGAATCTATGTTTTCATCTGACCAATGCCGCAATGGTTCCTGCCGGTTGCACGATCGAGGGCTTTACGCCTTCCCTTGGCGTGAAAGCCAATGTCAATGCATTGCCGAATCCCTATACCGGTAGCGCGCTTTTCGAAATCTCCTATATAACTCCCAATGCACCCTACACCTTGCATTACCCGCCGGGAAACTACATCTCCGTGGGGGGTGAAAGCCCGGCCGGCAATTATTATCCCTACGGGGTTTTTAACAGCCAGGCGATGTTTCCGGAGGACGCCTATCGTCTGGATACCAAGATAGATGACGGAAAACCCTTGAGCGGCCAATTGCTTCAATATGGAAATTATGTTTGTGTTGATATGGCGACGAACACCTATTCACTGGCCTACAGCAACAATCTCTTTTGCAGTTCGGATTATCGGCTGCCTTAGTAATGTAGTGCATCGCGCGGCATTGGGGAGCATGCGCCTACAGCGATCACCTTGGGCTCGCCAGCCGCCCGGAGCGCTGCTATAAAGCGCCCATGCGCACCATTCCCCAGTATCAACGCTACATCGCCCAGCAGCTCGGGCTGGTCACGCTCATCGTGGCGCTCAGCCTTACCAGCATCGTGTGGCTGTTGCAGGCACTACGTTTCGTGGATTACATCGTCAATCGCGGCGTGTCGGTCTGGACATTTCTGCATCTGACTGCCCTGCTTCTGCCGCAACTGCTGGTGATGATCGTGCCGGTGGCGGTGATGGTGGCCACGCTCTTCGTCTATTCCCGCCTGATTCAGGACAGCGAAATGGTGGTGATGTTTTCGGCGGGGCTGGGGCCGAAACAACTGGCGCGGCCTTTGTTCGTGGTGGGCGGGGGGCTGGTGCTGCTGGCTTATTTCTTCTCCCTCGTGCTGCTGCCGAATTCCTATGCGCAGTTCAAGGATCTGCAGGGTTTCCTGCGCAACAATTTCACCGCGCTCTTGCTACAGGAAGAAGTGTTCAACAGTCCGATGGACGGATTGACGGTTTATGTGCATGAGCGCAACGAGCGGGGCGAGCTGAAAGGGATTCTGGTGCATGACAGCCGCCAGAAAGGTGAAGCAGTAACGATGATGGCGCGCCAGGCGATTCTCACCCAAACCCCCACCGGCCCGCGCTTCATTCTGGAAGACGGCAACCGCCAGGAATTGCGCAACGGGCGGCTGAGCCTGCTGCATTTCGAGCGCTATCCGCTGGATATCGCTTTCTATACCGAAAAAGCTGGGGAGCGCCCGCGCAAAGCCGATGAAATGGGTATGGCGGAATTGTTGAGCCAGCATGGTGTGAGCCAGGAAGATCACACACGGCGACTGGCGGAATTCAACAATCGATTGAGCTGGCCGTTTCTTTCCCTGGCTCTGGGTGTGCTGTCGCTCGGGCTGTTGCTGCGCGGCGAGTTCAATCGCCGCGGGCAGGCGCGCCGCATTGCATTGGCCGCCGGGCTGGGCGTGCTGCCACTGATTCTGGGCATATTCTTCGACAATATCTCCGCGACCCATGCGGCACTCATTCCCATCATGCATCTGAACGTGTTCGGGGCTTTGGCCATCGGGGTCCTGGCGCTCAGCGACTGGAAAATGCCCAGATTCCGGCAGCCGCACTTCTGGCGGCAGAGGTAATTATGCGTCTTCCCATCACCCTCAGCTACTATCTGGGCCGCCAATTCCTCAGCAGCGTCATGTTGGTCTATGGCGGTTTGTTCGGGCTGGTGTTCCTGATCGATCTGGTCGAATTGCTGCGCCGGGCGGCGGGAAGGGAAGGCATTCCCTTCGGCACCGTGCTGGAAATGACCCTGTTGAAAGTACCGCAGACCAGTGTGATGTTGCTGCCCTATGCGGTGATGATCGGTATGATGCTTTCGCTGGCGCGGCTGACCCGTTCGAGCGAACTGATCGTAGCACGGGCGGCCGGGATTTCGGTATGGCAGTTTCTTGCCCCGGGCGTGGGGCTGATGTTGGCGTTGGGCGCGTTTTTCCTGAGCGTCGTCACCCCCATTTCCGCGACCATGCTGGCGCGCTATGAACGACTGGAAGCCAAGGTGCTGACGGGCCAGGCCAGCTTGCTTTCGGTTTCTTCTTCCGGCCTGTGGCTGCGCCAGCAGGAGTATAGAAATGCCGAGATAGGCGAATATATCGTGCATGCCCTGCGTGTAAGCGAGCAGGGCGAGCGGCTGTGGGACGTGACCGTTTTCGTTTTCAACACGGAAGGAATATTTCTGCGTCGGCTGGATGCGGGCGAGGCCTTGCTGGTACAAGGCGAATGGCAATTGCGGGATGCGTTGCTTTCCATTCCCGGCAAGCCGCCCCAGCATCTGGATGCCATGCGCCTGCCCACCGCGCTGACCGTGAAACAGATTCAGGATAGCTTCTCTTCGCCCGAAACGCTTTCCTTCTGGCAGCTGCCGGCCTTTATTCATACGTTGGAAGGGGCGGGGTTTTCGGCCATGCGGCATCGATTGTACTTCCAGCAATTGCTTTCCACGCCATTGTTGCTGGCCAGCATGGTATTGCTGGCGGCACTGTTTTCGATGCGCCTTCCCCGCCGCGGCGGGGTGATCATCCTGATCACGTGCGGTTTGATGACCGGCTTCAGCCTTTTGTTCGTGACGGATATTATCCACGCATTGGGTTTGTCGGGCACCCTGCCTCTGGTGCTTTCGGCTTGGATGCCGCCTTTGGCCTGTGCCTTATCCGGCCTCGCATTGCTGCTGCATATGGAAGATGGTTAAGGCGTTGCCCCATAGGCAAGGCTGCATGGCACTTGGAGTCGGGCGCGCGCACTGCTACAAACGGCGGCAATTCCCTTTCGCAACCCTTATGGCCCGTTGTTTTCTCTCCCGATGGCCCGATCCCTTTCCCTGAACCGAATGATTGCTTCGCTGCGCCTCTGGGCGACGACGGCAGCGTTGTGTTCGGTGATTGCTGGGCACGCGGAGGCCAAGCAGACTTTCCCCAAAGCACCTGCGCCACCGCCGCTGCCCGATGCGCTCAAACCCGAGCAGCGCAAAGGCCAGCCGTTGCTATTGGAAGCGGACGAGATGGGATATGATCGTGTCGCCAGCCTGGTCATCGCCCGCGGTAACGTGGAGGTGGTGCAGGGCGACCAGATCCTGCAGGCCGACCAAATCAGCTACGAGCAAACCACCGATCTTGTGCGTGCGGACGGCAATGTGCGCATTCTGCAACCGGACGGCAACGTGATCTTTGCCGACCATGTGGCGCTGAAGCAGGAGTTGAAGCAAGGCGTGGTGAATAATTTCCGCGTGCGGCTGGCGGATAACTCGGTTTTTGCCGCGCGCGAAGCCGCCAAAATCAGCGATACAGTGACGGTCATGAAAAACGGGGTTTATTCCCCCTGTAAGCTCCCAAGCTGCGAGGAAGACAAAAAAGAGGGTAAAGCGCCGCTGTGGCAAATGCAGGCCCGCACCATCCGTAAGGACGATGCGGCGCAGGAAGTCTATTATCGCGACGCCTGGCTCGAATTCTACGGCGTGCCGGTGCTCTATACCCCCTATTTGAGCCATCCGACGCCGGATGCGGAAGCGACCGCGGGTTTTCTCGCGCCGTCCTATTCACGCAGCACGCAGCTTGGCTACACATTGCGCACGCCCTATTACATTCCTTTCGGTTCGGCCAGCGCGCTGACGCTGACGCCGATCTATACCACCCAGGAAGGTCCGATTCTGGCGGCGGAATACCGTAAATTATTTGCCAACGGCAGCATGCAGTTCAATGCCAGCGGTACCGATCCCGACAAGCGCGATGTGGCGGGCAATGTGGTGCCCGGCCAAGAATTTCGCGGCCATATTGCGGGCAAAGGCCTGTTCAATCTCGATCCCACATGGAGCACGGGCTTCGATTTCCAGCGCGCCTCGGACGACACCTACATGCGGCGCTATAATTTCAGCCAAGACTACACCCTTACCAGCCGGGCTTTCATTGAAGGCACGCATGACCGCACGCATGCGATCGCGCAGGGCTATGCGTTCCAGAATCTATTGGTCAACAGCGACCCCGGCCAGTCGCCCATCGCGTTGCCTTCACTGAGTTACGAAACCGAGAGCGCACCGGGATGGATGGGTTCACGCTGGCGGATGGAGACCAGCGCATTGGCGCTCACCCGCACCGGAGGGAGCGACACGCAGCGCGTAAGCGCTTTGGCGGGCTGGCGTGCGCCCTACGTTTCGCCGCAGGGGCATGTGCTGGAGCTCGATACGCAGATGCGCGCCGATGCCTACAATGTGGCGGATTATGTCGTGCCGGGCACTACCTCGACTTCGCTTGCCAGCACCCAAACATTCAATGGGCAGGAAGAGCGTGCCATTCCCCAGGCCAGTCTCACCTGGCGCTACCCGCTCTCCAAGCCAGTGGGTAGCGCGCGTTGGATCGCCGAACCTTTGGCCGGGGCCGCCATCAGCCCAGAGCGCGGCAAGGAAAACCGCATTCCCAACGAAGACAGCCAGGTGCTCGAATTCTCCGACACCAACGTCTTTTCCTTCGACCATTTCCCCGGGCTCGATGAAGTCGAAAGCGGGGCGCGCGCATTTTATGGCCTACGCAATACGTTGCAGTTCGAAAGCGGGGTCGCGCTTTATGCCTTGGCTGGCCAGAACTACCATCAGAACCAAGCCAACGATTTTCCGTTCACCAATGATTTCAATCAATCCTTCTCCGACTATGTCGGCGCCATCGGCGCGGGGTCGGACTGGCTGAGCGCGGTCTATCGTTTCCGTCTCGCGCAGCAGGATTTCAGCTTCAAGCGCCACGACGTTTCGCTTCAATATTCCCCAGGCGGCGGCAGCCTCAGCGTGGAATACATCCGCCTGGAAAACGATCCCTATATCGCGCAGCGCAACGAGATCAGTGCTTATGGCACGATCGACGTAACGCGCGAATGGAACCTCGCCAGCTTCGCCCGCCGCGATCTGACCGGTCGCTATGGCTGGATCAATACCGGCGGCGGGGTGAATTACCACAATGAATGCCTGCAATGGATCACCAGTCTTACCCGCTCTTATACGCAGGATCGCGATATTAAGCCGAATACATCGATCACGACTCAGATCTTCCTTAAAAACGTCAATTAATGGACGCTCCCATGCGCTTTGCCGCTCCACTCCTGATCGCACTTTTCTTCGGCGCTCCCGCTTTGGCCGCCCCCCCGCCGGTCTCCCCTGCGGCAGAGGCGTTGTCGATGCGGGATGCGCATGCGACCGACCCGTTGGACGGTATCGGTGTTGCCGCCGTGGTCAACGACGACGCCATCACCAAACTGGAACTCCGCGAGCGCATCCAGCTCATTCTCGCCACCACCAGCCTTCCGGACGGGGCAGAGACCAAACAACGCCTCATTCCCCAAGTATTGCGCATGCTGATCGACGAACATCTGCAGATGCAGGAAGCCAAGCGCCTGGGCCTCACCGTTTCCGAATCCGCTGTGACCGAGGCGGTCGCGGGGATCGAGGCGCAGGCAGGCCGTCCGAAAGGCAGCTTGGAGGGCGATGTGCGCGCCAAGGGCGCCTCCCTGCAATCGCTCTATGCGCAGTTGCGTTCGCAGGCCGCCTGGAGCCAGATCGTGGGCCAGAAAATCCGCCCGCGCATTCGCGTGAGCAACGAGGAAGCCGCGCGCGAAGTGAGCCGATTGAGTGCCGCCGCCACGACCCCCGGCGGGGCGCAGGAATTGAACCTGACCGTGATGACGTTGCCGGTGGAAAGCGCGGCGACGGACGCGCGGGTGAAGGCGTTGGCGGCGCAGATTGCCACCGAGGTCAAGAAAGGCGCGAATCTCGGCACGCTCTCCCGCCAGCTGGTCAGCCGCGGCGCACCGGCCCCGGCAGAGGGCGTGTGGGTGGCACTGGCCGACATCGACCCGGCTCTGGCCGCACCGCTGAAAGCCGCCAAGAAGGGCGAAACGGTAGGCCCGGTGCGCACGCGTGCGGGATATCAGCTGGTGCAGCTGAACGGCAGCCGGGCTTCCGAGGCGGCGGCGGATGCGGCACCGGTGGAAGTGCTCCTGAAGCAGATTTTGTTTTCCTTGCCGCGGGACGCGCAGGAGACCGAGGTAAAGGCCACCCTGATTTCCGCCCGCGAAGTGCAGAAGAACCCCGGCACCTGCGCCGATAATTCCGTGGCCGGGCTCGATGATCCGAAAGAGGCGCATGTGGAGGTTTCCTACCTGCGCACCTTGCTTCAGAAACTGCCGGACGAGGTGCAGCCGCTGGTGCGCGCGCTCAGCGTCGGCACCGTCAGCGACCCCTTCGCCACGCCAGACGGCATCGAATTGCTGGTGATGTGCGAACGCATCGAGCAGCCGAAGGAAACGCCGGATGTGAACGAGGATGTGAAGAACCGCATCTTCCGCGAAAAGATCGAGCGCGAGGCGATGAAATATCTGCGCGACCTGCGCCGCGGCGCGCTGATCGATGTGCGGTTGAAATGAGCTGCGCCCGCGCATATTCCCCTCTCCCTAAAAGGGAGAGGGTCAGGGAGAGGGTGAGTCGCCACGGATGCCGGATGTATGCGGCAGCGCACCCTCTCCCCAGCCCTCCCCCTTCTAGGGAGAGGGAGTCACTATGAACCTTCCCACTCTTACCGACGCTCTGCAAACCCATGGCTTGGCGGCCGACAAACGCCTGGGCCAGCATTTTCTGCTGCAGGAAAGCTGGACCGCGCGCATCGCGCGGCTGGCGGGGGATTTGACTGGCGTGCATGTGGTGGAAATCGGCCCCGGCCCGGGCGGCTTGACGCGCGCGCTGCTGCAGCACAGCACGGCGCAGGAAGTGGTGGCGGTCGAGATGGATGGGCGTTTCACGCCGTTGCTCGCGCCATTGTCGGAAGCCTTCCCCGCGCGTTTCCGGCTGGTGATGGGAGACGCGTTGCGCATCCCCGCCTCTACCCTGGTGCCCGCGCCGCGCATCGTCGCCTCGAATTTGCCCTACAATGTGGGCACGGAATTACTGGTGCAGTGGCTGCTGGAAATCGTGGCGGCACCCGAGACCTACCAACGCCTGGTGCTGATGTTTCAGAAGGAGGTCGCGGAGCGTTTGCGCGCCCCGGCGGGCGGCAAGCAATATGGCCGCTTGAGCGTGCTGGCGCAGTGGCTATGCAAGGTGCAGGGGGCGCTGCATGTGCCCGCCGGTGCCTTCACCCCACCGCCGAAAGTGGAATCCGAAGTGGTGGTGATCACGCCCTATAGCCTGGAGGAACGCATCCCCGCCGATGCCCGCGCCTTGCAGCAAATCACCGCCGCCGCCTTCAACCAACGCCGCAAAATGCTGCGCGGCTCGCTCAAATCGCTGACGTTGGAGACGGAGAAATTACTCGGCGAAGCCGGCATCGACCCCACCTGGCGGGCGGAGCAGGTGGATGTGGCAGGGTTCTGCCGCTTGGCGAATGCGTGGGAGCGATTGGGGCGTTAATGCCTACGTCTTCCGCCTTCAAACCTTTGGCTGCTTGTTCTGCAAAAGAATTTCGCTCGTTCAAAACGACAAAGGAAAGGCGATCGCCTTCCCTTTGCATGTGTCCTTCTGGTGGCTCTAACGTGCGCCCATACCCATGCGGCTGCTCGATGCAGGCACGATGGGAGAGGGACCGGCGGCAGGTGCCATGGTATTCAATTCCTTGGTGCTGCTGGTTTGCATATTTTTGGAGGAAGCAGCCGGTTGGCACGCAGCGCAGGTCAACAACATCCTTCCGGTGAACAGCAAATTTTTCATGGTTTATGCCTAAAAGTTAATATTTATTTAATATATCATAAGTAATTTGTCTATCAATTGGCTCTATAATGGCGCAAAGAGCTTCATAGGTAACGTCTCCATACGCTTGCATGCCATTCTGCCAAAGGGATTGCCAAATGCTCGTTGTCAAAGCGCTGTTTTACAGTCCCTTCACGAAAGGCGAAAGCCCTGGCTGGCGGCTGCGGCGGCTGCGTTCGGCTTTGAGGATGGCGCGGAGGCTGGCCAGGGTTTCGTCGAAATCCTGGTTCACCAGCACGTAATCATATTCCGCCCAATGGCTGATTTCCTGGCGGGCCTGTTCCATGCGGGCGGCCACCACCGCGTCGTCGTCCTGGGCGCGGGCGCGCAGGCGGCGTTCGAGTTCGGCCAAGCTGGGCGGCAGGATAAACACGCTGACCAGATCGGCGCGCAATGCGGCGGAAAGCTGCTGGGTGCCTTGCCAGTCGATGTCGAACAATACGTCGCGTCCCGCGCTGAGTTGCTCTTCCACGAAGACACGCGGCGTGCCGTAGCCGCGCCCGAAGACTTCGGCGAATTCGAGCAGTTCTCCGCCCGCGACCTGGCGGTCGTATTCTGCACGTTCATGGAAAAAGTAATGTGTGCCATGCACTTCGCCGGTTCGCGGTTCGCGGGTGGTAACGGAAACGGAAAGCGTGGTGTCCGCGTCTTCGGCCAGCAATGCGCGCGTGAGCGAAGTTTTGCCCGCGCCGGAAGGCGAAGACAATACGAGCATGATGCCCCGACGGGGCAGGGGAAGCGGGAAAATCATGGGCGAAGATTGGCCGAAGGCCGGGCAGGCGTCAAGCACCCAACCCCACGCAACAGGCTAATACACGACAAAATTGGCCGCTATGTTTCCTGCCTGCTGGAAATGTAGGATGACGGGAAAATGCATGCCCGCCACAAGCGGCTCTCGCAGGGTGAAAAGCATCAGATGCGCGCCGCCGGGTCGCAATTCGGCTTGGCCGTGCGCAGGCACAGGCAAGGCTTCGATGCGACGCATGCGCATGATATCGCTTTTGGTTTCGGTCGTATGCAATTCGATGCGTGCGGCCATGGGGGAGTCGGCCCCCATCAGTTCGTCGTCGTTCTCCTGATCGTTGCGGATGAGGAGATAGGCCGCCCCGACCTTGGTCTGGCCATATGTCGGGCGCGCCGTGGGGGATTCGATCTCGATGGCGGGTGCGGCGATTGCCAGCGTGGGCAGCAACAGAAAAAGGCAAGTCAGCATGCGCATGGATCAATGCTCGGAAGAAAGTTGGCGACGGAGGGTTTCGGCCATGGTGATGGCGGTATCGTCATGGCGGAAATGGGTGCGGTAACGGCCGTCCGGCCCCATGAGATAGATGAAGCCGCTGTGGTTGATGGTGTAACCCAGCGCGGAATCGGGCGTTTCCTCGCGCGCGGCATAAACCTTGTAAGCGGCAGTGGCTTCGCGCGTCTGTTCGACGCTGCCTCGTAGCCCCAGCCAACGCGGCGAAAAACCGGACAGATAGCTTTTCAGTACTTCTGCCGTGTCGCGTTCAGGATCGAGGGTGATGAAAATGGGCTGGATCTTCGTGCCTTGCGGGCCCAGTTGCGCCAAAGCCTGGGTAATGGTGGCGAGCCCCAGCGGGCAGATATCCGGGCAATGAGTGAAGCCGAAATAGACGATGGACCAATGGCCGAGCAGTGCCGTCTGCGTGCGGGAATGACCGTATGGATCCATCAGAGTGAAGTCACCACCGATGGCGGCTGGTTCCGGCACTTGTGTCTCCGGGGGTGGCCGAAGGAACAAGGCGCATGAAATGCCCACAATCAGCAGCAGAGTAACAACCGCTAAACCACGCTGCAACATGCGATATTCCAGCGGCGGAGCGGCGCCGCATCCGTTTTG
Source organism: Rickettsiales bacterium (assembly GCA_965247145.1). GTDB lineage: Bacteria > Pseudomonadota > Alphaproteobacteria > Rickettsiales > JAIXRX01 > CBDFGH01. The sequence goes on along the minus strand of CBDFGH010000002.1, from coordinate 312,456 downwards.
GAACGCTTCCAGGCAGCCGGATCATGCCCGGTATCGGCGCATTTTGCAATCTCGCGCTCATTGCCCGCGCCAAGGCTTTGACGCATATCGTCTTGCATGCTATATTAAGAGAAATTAAAGATGAGGCGGGGCGCTTGCGACCCCGTCCGCATGATAAGCAACCCAGAACCCCGAGTGGCCCATGCTGCCTGTCAGCCTTGTGCCGATGTCTTATGCCACGACCGACGGCGCGCCACCCGCGCCCGCTGCGGCCGCGCTTGCGGCGGTTCCGGGAAACGCCGCGCTTACCGCCCAGGCCGCGCCGCCCGCCATCGGCGCGCCGATTACCGGCAATCAGCGCCAGCCGGGCGATGGCGCCATCCGCACGGCGTTGGAAGAAGGCGCGTTGGCGCTGGCGGCACCGAATGTTCCGTCGCCCAATGTATTGGGTTCCGTGCAGCGCGATTTCGGCAATTCCAGTGCGTTTCTGGCCCAGTTCATCGACCAGACGGGCCTGGCGGATACAATAAAATTCCAGCCCTCGCAAGCGGGCGAACCGCCGCCGCCGCAACCGATGCTCGACCTTGCCCGCTCGGAATCCCCGCCGCCGCAAAATACCGCCCAACCGGCGCTGACGATCCCGCCTGCGGCGAATCAGAATGCGACCGTGTCGGGGCAAAACGAGGCGGCGCTCAATGCCTATGCCGCCCCCGAGCGCGAACAAACGATTGCGCCTGCCAGGACAGAAACCGCATTGGCCCTGCGCCCCCAGCCCGCGCGTAGCAAAGCGGGGCAGGCGTATCACGCCAGCCAGCAACGTCTTGCACCGCGTCAGGCGCAGCATGCAGGGTTCGATCCCGTGGATTCGGTGGCTTAGGCCAAACGTCCGGCGAGCAACTCCTCGTCCGGCTGGGCAGCCAGTTGTTTTTCCAGCCGGGCAAAGGCGTTTTCGACGCATGCCAGAGCGGTGACGTTCTCCGCTGCATCGTTCAGCAGATTGCGCGACAGGGCCGCGTGCCAGGCGTCCGGCCCTTCCTGCTTGGCGGCGCTGTAGGCCTGCATGCGGCCCAGATAGGCTTCGGCCATGGCGCGCATGCGGCGGGGCAGGCCGGTGTCGGAGGCACCGATTTCGCGCAACGAGCGATCCATATCGCGGAAGAAGGCTTCGGTGAGGGCGCGCTGCAGGGGGCGGGGTTTGGGCGTTCGGTTCAGTCGTTCCATCAGCGCGAAGAGATGCAGCAGAATGAGGTCGAACCGCCCGTCGATTGTATCCGGCACCTGACCCTGCACATACCATGCCGGCTGACGGGATTGGGCAACAGCCCAGTCGTACAGCGCCTCGGCCCTCTGGGTGCGGGCGCGGTTCATACCGAACCAGCCCTTGACGGTCTGTATGCCGGTCGTCATGATGCGCTCCCTGTTCCGAATATGTCTTTGCACCGTCCTTAGGGGATGCCGCATGGCTGCGCAAGCCCGACTGCTTTTATTCCTCTCCATGCTCCTTGCCGCCTGTTCGCCCACCGTGGCGCAGCGCGGGCATCCGCCCTTGGCCGAAATGCAGGCGGCGCTGACGCCGGAGGTGAAGACCAAGGAGGACGTGACGCGCGTGCTGGGTTCGCCCTCCACCACCTCGGATTTCGGGGCGCAGACCTGGTATTACATCTCGGCGGAGCGGGAATCCTACGCTTTCCTCGCGCCCGAGACCACGCGGCAGGACGTCCTCCGCATCGTCTTCGACGAGGACGGCAACATCGTGCAGACCACCAGCGCCGGACTGGCGGACGCCAAGGAGATCGAAGTATCTTCCCGCGTGACGCCGACCGAAGGGCACGAGCTCGGGTTCGTGGAGCAGGTGATGGGCAATGTGGGCCGTTTCAATTCCGGCGCCAAGAAAACCGGCCCCCACACGCTGGGCCGCCCCGGCGGGATTTAGCGCCAAGCTGCGTGCTTTCCTCTCGATTTCTTATGCCGCTGCCTCTGAAGTGGAAATGGGAAACATTCGAGGGAGATATCCATGTTCGGCCAACTCGCAGACCGCCTGAAATCCGCCAGCCTGATCGTGATCGTTCCGGCGATCCTGCTCATCCTTGGCTTCGTTGCCGTCGGCATCAACACTGCCTCCACCGAGAACTGGGAAGGCGGTGCCTGGGCGCTGATCCTGCTGTATTTCGGCGGCGGGTTCCTATTGCTGGTCGCGCTGGCGATGGCGGTGGTGTGGCTGGTGAAGTCGTTTCGAAAATAAGACACTGACAAAAATAAATATAAAGCTGTCTGAATTACTTCGGACAGCTTTATAAAGGCCGTAACGGATTTTTTAAAAATCCAGACTCATCCATGGTTCGTCTGGATTGTCGTTCGAGAAACCCATGATTAAGGGTTTCTTTGCGGGCTGCAGCTTTGGTTTGCATTCGTCGCAATCCAGTACTCCGCAGTCGCATGTTTGATCTTTCATCAGCTCCTCTAAGGAGGGGATGCCGTTGCTGGTTGATTCCAACATTATTTGATAATTTAGGGTGAAAAATTCCTGCACATTCTACACCCTGTCAACAAACGGCAGGTATGACAGTTTTGTGAAGTTTGTGACTACTGGCTCCCCGGCACCGTCACACTCGATTCCCGTGCCAGCACTTCCCCCGGAAACCGTCCTTCCCTCACATCCGCCGCAAACCCTTGCACCGCCTGGGAAATCGCCTCAGCCAAATCCGTATAACGCGGGGCAAAGCTGGGGGCTTGGGGGGTGAGGCCGAGGATATCGTCGATCACCAGGATCTGCCCGTCGCAGGCGTGATTGGCGCCGATGCCGATGATGGGGACGCCGATCTCGGCGGTCAGCTGCGCGCCCATCTCCTCGGTCACCGCTTCGGCGACCAGGGCGAAAGCGCCCGCTTCTTCCATCGCCCGCGCATCCGCCAGAATCTTTTCGCGGGCTTCCTCGGTGCGGCCCTGGCGCTTGAAGCCGCCGAAGCTGTTCACATATTGCGGCAGCAGCCCCACATGCCCGAGCACGGGAATGCCGCGCTGGGTGAGATACTGCACCGTGGCGCTCATTTCCCGCCCGCCCTCGATCTTCACCGCATGCGCGCCGGTCTGCTGCATCACGCGGGCGCAATGTTCGAAGGCGGTTTCCGCCGCCGCCTGCACGGTGCCGAAGGGCATATCGACCACCACCAGCGCATGATGCGCCTGTTTCGCCACCGCACGGCCATGGGCGATCATCCATGCCAGCGGCACGTTCAGCGTGTTTTCCTCGCCGTAGATCGCCATCCCGAGGCTATCCCCCACCAGCAGGATATCGACCCAGGGATCGACCAGCCGGGCGACGGGGGCAGTGTAGGCGGTAAGCGCCACGATGGGCTGCCCGCTGCCCTTGCGGGCGCGGATGCTGGGAACGGTAAGGCGAAGGCCGCGATGGGTGGGGGTGAGGGACATGGCGGGAGTTTAGAGCAAGCCGGGATGGTGGTAAAGCCCTCTCCCTCTGGGAGATCGAGTCGCTTGACGACGAGACATGGTGAGGGTCTATCGGCTGGCTCCTTCGAAGCTAGCGGAGAAACCCTCATCCTCCGCTTCGCTCCCCCTTCTCCCAGAGCGAGAAGATTGTCATACGCTCCCGGCAGGAGAGGGCTCACTCACGCTTCGTTCCGGCGCACTTCTTTTGCTTCCGGCGGGTTCTTCGGCAGGCTGAAGGTGACGGTGGTGCCGACATTGACCTCGGACTGGATGGAGAATTGCCCGCCCATCAGTTCCACGAATTTGCGCGTGAGCGGCAGCCCGAGCCCGGTGCCTTCGTATTTGCGGCTCAATGCGTTATCCACCTGCCCGAAGGGGGCCATGGCGCGGCTGATGTCTTTGGGCGCGATGCCGATGCCCGAATCGCGCACCTCCACCATGATTGAATCATCCGCCAGATTGCGCCAGGCGGTGGTCTTTACCTGTCCGCCCGTGGGGGTGAATTTCACGGCGTTCGACAGCAGGTTCAGCATCACCTGCTTCAGCTTCTTCGCATCCGTATTCATAATGAAATGTTCGCGGGGAATGTCTTCGATCAGGCGCACATTGGCCTCGTCCGCGCGGGGGGAAACGAGGCGGATGCTGTTGCGGATGACTTTGGTGATGTCGACTTCCTCGCACAGAAGATCGAGCTTGCCCGCCTCGGCCTTCGAATAATCCAGAATGTCGTTGATGAGGCTGAGCAGATGCACGCCGGAGGAATGGATATCCTTGATGTATTCCGCATATTGCGGATTTTCGATGGGGCCGGAGGTTTCGTTTTTGATGAATTCCGAGAATCCGATGATGGCGTTGAGCGGCGTGCGCAATTCATGGCTGATATTGGCCAGGAACAAGGATTTGTTGCGGCTTTCGGCTTCCGCGCTGGCGGCTTGGGCGGCGAGTTCGATGTTGGAATCATGCTGCTTGGCGATGATGGTCTCGGCCTTGTGCGCGAAAATCCACAGCAAGGCGAGCAAGGTGAGGAACAAGGCAGCGATCGAGCCCATGCCGGTGTATTGGAAGTTGAACAGTTGCTTCCAGCGTTCGGTGATGTCGTAATGAAACTCGACAATGCCTTCCACCGCCGATGAGCGTAGGGCCTGGGTATCCTGCCCCACCAACCGGTCGCTGTAATTCTTGCCGAGGATGGGCACCAGGGTGCGCAGCAACGTGCCGTCTTTCAATGCGCCGCTGATGGTGGGGAAACGGGCACGGGTAATGGTGTCGGTCACGTTTTCGCCGGTTTGGGCGCGGGCGAAAGCCTCGGCCAGATGGCCCAGATTGGTCTCTGCGCTCAAGGCAGGCACGTTCTGGTCGGCGAAAAAGCTCTTACCGTCGCGGCGGATGGTGAGCAGGCGGGTGCCGTTTTTGTGATACAGGCTGACCTGCACCATGCTGGTCGCATCGAAGTAGCGGAAGACACGGTCGGAAAATCCGTGGAAGTCTTTGTATTTGGACCAATCTTTAGGGGCGATATTATAGACGGTAAAAAGCTCGAACATGTGGCGGGTGTCGGGGCTGTCCCAGATCGAGTTCTGAAAGCCGTTCACCAGGGAAATGTTGGTATTTTCCACCACTTCCCGCATCGAGCGTTCACTTTGGTTGCGGAAATAAAAGCCGAGCGTGGCCGAGGCGGCAATCACCACCAGGCAGGCAACATAGGAAAAGAGGCGGATGTAATAGAACATTGGGCAAAATGAGGATTCGAGGCAAAGACGCAACCCCGTATCTTACGCATCGATTCCTTTCGGAATCGTTGCTTTGGGGGGATTTTTGGGGGGAATGTTGGGGCTGTGGCTTTACTGCCGCAGCGGGGGTGTAGCCCCCCAAAGCTTATTGCGTTTCGCTCCGCGATGGACTCCTGCCCATCGCATGAGCCTGAGCCCTACGGGCAGCTCAAGGCTGGCTTGGGCTTCCTGCCCTTGCATGAGTTATTACATTTGCTCCGTATCGGGCTTGCTGGCCCTCACATGAGCGGCCGCTTCGCGGGCTCAAGGCTGGCTCGGGCTTCCTGCCCTCGCATGAGTTATTACGTTTGCTCCGCATCGGGCCTGCTGGCCCTTACATGAGCGGCCGCTTCGCGGGCTCAAGGCTGGCTCGGGCTTCCTGCCCTCGCATGACACTTGTTCCTACCTCTCCACACTCCGCACTGGATGCGGAGTCCTGCTCGGGCCTCTCCTGGCTTGACAGGCCTTCGGGGCGCTGTTACTAACCCCGGCTCATAGAAATGCAGCGCCCTCCAAAGGGTGCGCCCATAAGATATTTAGGATACGGCCATGAAACGCACTTTTCAGCCCAGCAATCTCGTTCGCGCCCGCCGCCACGGCTTCCGCGCCCGCATGGCGACCGTGGGTGGCCGCAAGGTGCTCGCCAATCGCCGCGCCAAAGGCCGCAAGAAACTGAGCGCATAGATTATCTGCCGCATTTTGGCGGAATCGCAGGGCACCGGGCGGATCACCGCCGCGGTGCCTTTGCATGTGAGGCACGATGATTCTTCCCCATGAGCATGCCGCATCCGAAGCGCAAGCCGCGCCCAGCAAGGCTGCGGCGCTGGGCGTGACGACGCTTAGCCGCCGCGCGGATTTCCTGAAGGTGCAGGGCAGCACCGCGCGCTTTTCGCGCCCCGCCTTCCTGCTGACCTGCCACCCGCTGCCGCCGCATGCAAGCCACGCGAAAGAACCGCATTGCTTCGTGGGCTACACCGCCACCAAGAAGTTGGGCAATGCCGTGGTGCGCAACCGCATCAAGCGCCGCCTGCGCGCCGCCGCCGTGCCGATGCTGGCGGAGCTGGGCCGCGCAGGGTTGGCCTACGTATGGATCGCCCGTGAGGCATCGGAGGGAATGAATTTCGCCGAAATGGAGAAGGATATGCGCTGGGCCATCGCCCGCGTGCATGCCATGCCCTTCGGCACCCAGCCCCGCCCTCCGCGCGGGAAGAAGAAAAAGAAGCCGAAAGCCGCCCATGCGCCCGCTTAGCCATGGGGCGGCATGCCTCATGCGCGGCCTGATCCGGCTGTATCAAGTTCTGCTTTCGCCCTATCTGGGCCGCGAATGCCGATATGCGCCCAGCTGCTCGCATTATGCGGACGAGGCGATTCTTCGCCATGGGCCGTGGCGGGGCGGGTGGCTTGCATTGCGCCGTTTGTTGCGCTGCCACCCTTGGGGTGGTAATGGCTTCGACCCAGTCCCGTGATCCCGTTTTCCGGCACGCCGCCATTCATGCGCCCTTTTATACGATAGCCCCCCTATGCCCTTGACCCTGCCGCCCGATTCCAACACCCAGAGCGAAACCCGCCGCATGCTGATTGCGCTGGTGCTCATCAGCGCCATTCTGCTGGCGTGGAGCGCTTTCTTCGCGCCGCCCACGCGCCCGGTAGCGCCTGTCGCGCCCGTGGCCGCCATCCAGGAAACCGCGCCGAAAATCGCCACCCGTGAAGAAGCGCTGACGGCGGAAGGCGTGCGTCTGCCGATTCGTTCCGAGCGGCTGCAGGGCTCGGTGGCCCTCACCGGTGCACGGTTCGACGACATCGCCTTGGCGCAATACCACGAAACGGTCGATCCTGAGTCCCCGCAGATCGCGCTGCTGGCGCCCGCGGGCACCGAATCCGGCTATTTTGCGGAATTCGGCTGGCTCGCCGCCGAAGGCGTGGAGGTGCCCAACAGCCGCACCGTATGGCATACGGACGCCAAGGAGATCGTACCCAACCAGCGTGTGACCTTGTGGTGGGAAAACAAGCAGGGCCTGCGTTTCGAGCATCGCATCACGCTGGATGAGCGCTACATGTTCACGTTGGAAGACGTGGTCCTCAATCAGTCCGGCACCAGTGCCACACTGACGCCGTTCGGTCGCATCCAGCGCCGCATTGCGGACGGGGCGCATGGCCGCAATGCCGCCATCAGCCACGAAGGCCCGGTGGGCGTGCTCGGCGCGGAATTGCAGGAAGTGAATTACCAGACCCTGCGCAAAGACGGCGCGCAGAAATTCGCCAGCAAGGGCGGTTGGCTGGGCTTCGGCGATAAATACTGGCTGGTCGCCGCGATCCCCGACGGGGCGCAGGATGTGAACGCGCAATTCAGCGTGATCGACCCGGTCGCCGACCCCAAAGCCACCGCGCCGCTGCGCTATCAGGCCGATTATTCTTCGGCACCCGTGGCTGTGGCCGCCGGCCAGAGTGTGACGACGACGACACGCTTCTTCGCGGGTGCCAAGGAAGTGGGCGTGCTGGACGAATATACCAAAACGGGCGTGCCTTTGTTCGACCGCGCGGTCGATTTCGGGCATCTCTATTTCCTCACCAAGCCCATCTTCCAGCTGCTGAATTTCTTCTATCATCTATTGGGCAATTTCGGCCTCGCCATTTTGCTGCTCACCGTGGTGATCAAGACGATCATGTTCCCGCTGGCCAGCAAGTCGCACCGTGCGATGAACAAAATGAAGACCCTGCAGCCGCAGATGACCGTGCTGAAGGAAAAGCATGGCGACGACAAGATGCGCATGCAGCAGGAAGTGATGGCGCTGTATAAACGTGAGTCGGTGAATCCGGCTTCGGGCTGTCTACCCATCCTCATCCAGATCCCGGTCTTCTTCGCGCTCTACAAGGTGCTCTACGTCACCATCGAAATGCGGCATGCTCCCTTCTTCGGCTGGGTGCGCGATTTGAGCGCGCCGGACCCATCCAACATCTTCACGCTCTTCGGGTTGGTGGATTGGAATCCGCCCACCTTGCTGCATCTCGGCCTCTGGCCCATCGTGATGTGCGTGACCATGGTGCTGCAGCAGAAGCTGAACCCCAAACCCACCGACAAGACGCAGGCCATCGTCATGCAGGTGATGCCGTATTTCTTCCTGTATCTGCTCTCGGGTTTCCCGGTCGGGTTGGTGATCTACTGGAGCTGGAGCAACACGCTGACCATCCTGCAACAGCTTTTGATCGGCCGCGGGCTTAAGCGGGACGAAGCGCGCGCCGCGCTGCTGCCGAAAGTGGAAGGCAAAAAGCATAAATCGAAAGTGACCATCATTCCGCCCGCCAAGCCGACGAAGAAGAAGAAATAATGGCCGATTTGCCACTGGACCGCTTCACGCCCGATTGGCTGTTCGCCCAGCATTGCCACTTCATGTTCGGCAGCCAGAGCCCGTCCGACCTGCCGCCGGGCGACCTGCCGGAGGTGGCCTTCGTGGGCCGTTCGAACGTGGGCAAATCCAGCCTGATCAACTTCCTCACCGGTCGCAAGGCGCTGGCGCGCGCCTCCAACACGCCGGGCCGCACGCGGCAGATCAACTTCTTCGAACTCGGGCCGGAAACGGGCGGCTATCTGCGTCTGGTCGATCTGCCGGGCTATGGCTATGCGAAGATGTCGAAGACCGACCATGCCCGGTGGGAGAAGCTGATGCTTTCCTATCTGGTCGACCGCGCCGCCTTGCGTCAGGTGCTGCTTTTGATCGACGGGCGGCACGGGTTCAAGGAACTCGACAAGCTCATGATGAAGATGCTCGACGCGCATGCCGTGCCCTACCGTATTGTGCTGACCAAGCAGGACAAGATGGGGCCGAAGGCTGAGACCGAAGCCCTGATATATGCCGTGCGCAGCCAGCTGGCTCGCCATCCCGCCGCCATCCCCGAGCCGCTGCTCACCTCGTCCGCCACCAAATTCGGCCAGGACGAATTGCGCGCCTCCATCGCCTCCCTTCTCGTATCCGAAGGAGAAATTTCATGAAAAAGCACCTCGTCTCCTCGCCCGTCGCGCGCCTTCGCACGGCGGCCACCGTGGCCGAAGCGCTGCCCTATATGCGCCAGTTTGCCGGTTCCACCTTCGTGGTGAAATATGGCGGGCATGCGATGGGAGACGGCAAACTGGCTGCCAAATTCGCCCAAGACATCGTGCTACTGAAGCAGATCGGCATCCATCCCGTGGTGGTGCATGGCGGCGGGCCGCAGATCGGCGATATGCTGAAGAAGCTGGAGATCAAAAGCGAGTTCGTGGACGGGCTGCGCGTGACGGACGCGGCCACCATGCAGATCGCCGAAATGGTGCTCTCCGGCAGCATCAACAAACAGATCGTGCTGGCGATCCGCGAGGCCGGGGGCCGCGCGGTGGGCATCAGCGGCAAGGATGGCGGGCTGATCGAGGCGAAGAAGCTGACGCGCACCAAGCGCGACCCGGATTCCAACATCGAGCGCGTGCTCGATCTCGGCTTCGTGGGCGACCCCGTGAAAATCGATCCCTACATCCTCACCGAATTCGCCGATTCCGACTTCATCCCCGTGGTCGCCCCGGTGGGCTTCGGCGCGGATGGTGAGACCTACAACATCAACGCCGACACGGCGGCGGGCGCGATTGCGGCTGCGCTGAAAGCCGCCAAGCTGATTCTGCTGACGGATGTGCCCGGCGTGCTGGCGAAGGACGGCGAGCTGATCGGCGAGCTGAACCTCGCCGAAGTGGCGGAACTGATGACGGACGGCACCATCAGCGGCGGCATGATCCCCAAACTGGAAACCTGCGTGACCGCCATTGAAGCAGGCGTGCAGAGCGCACATATCCTGGATGGACGCGTGCCGCATGTGTTGCTGGTGGAGACGTTTACAGCGATCGGCGTGGGAACGATGGTGATCCGTTAGGCAAAGCTATGGAACCAATTTATTACGAGCGGGAATGGATACACGCGGTGTTTTCCGTTGTGCTTTCCATAGCTATGCTGAGCCATGCTTGGCGGCACAAGCGCTTCTTACCACTGGCGCTTTGTTTTACCGTAGTGCTTACCATCCTCTGGACGCAGGATTGTTATGTATGGAAAAGCTGTTCGGATGAAGTGCTGATGGACGATGTGGGGAGCCCTGCCATTTTCATTGCGGCGGCCATTAAATATCTCCTGCCGTGGGATGCAATCATCAGCTACTTCACCGCCTATTTTTCATTGCGGCGTATTTCTCGACCCTGGATGGCGTATGCCGCATCTTTTCTTATCGGGTTTGTTGTGTTGGTCGGGTTGCCTGTAGCTTTAGTCTACTTAGAGCATTTTATCACGACAACGGCTTGAGCAGGCCGCGAAACTCCTCAACCAACTCCATATAAAGCTGCCGTTTGAAAGGCACGATCAAGTCCGGCACCTCCGCTAAATCCACCCACTTCCAGGCGCAGAATTCAGGGTGCTTCGTGTCGATGTCGATGTCGGCATCCGTGCCGAGGAACTTCATGGCGAACCAATGCTGCTCCTGGCCGCGGAAACGGCCTTTCCACAATTGCGGAATCAGTTCGGCGGGCAGGTCGTAGAAATAGGGCTTGGCGCTGCGGGCGAGGATCTCGGCCTTCGCCGTGCCCACCTCTTCCTCCAGCTCGCGCATGGCCGCGATTTCGGGCGTCTCGCCCGCATCCACCCCGCCTTGCGGCATCTGCCACGCCTCGGTGCGGTTGTCGATGCGCTGGCCGACGAACACCTGCCCCGCCGCATTGAACAGCAGAATGCCCACACCGGGGCGGTAGGGCAGGTGGGCGTAGGGGAAGTTTGTCATGGGTGGCCTGTCATGGATGCCTCTCCCTTGAGGGGAGAGGACGGTTTCCTTAGTGAGTTACGCGCGCTTGAGTAACCGGGTGGGGTGGGGCGTCAGGCTTTGGACAAAGCCAATTGTTTCCGCCTTTCACCCTCACCCGGATTTATTAAGCTCACTGCGTTCACCAACCAAATCCGACCTCTCCCCTCACAGGGAGAGGCGTTAGTGAGCGGGTTTCGGAGATGGTTTTTCTTTTTCCGGTTCCGCTTTCGGCGTTTCTTTTTCTGCAGGCGGCAGCAAAGCGGTGGCGGGGACGAGTTGTAGACCGCGCGCTTCCAAGCCGTCGAGCCATACTTTCACACGGGCGATGGAGAGCGGGTAGGGACGGAGGATGGCGAGGGCCTGACCGTCTTTGCGGGCGGCGGCTTCGAGGGCAGCCAGCTGCGCATCTACCGCCTCGGGCGCGAGCATCTCGTCGAGCACCGAGATGGCATTGAGCTGCGCGGCGGGCTTCAGGTTTTTCATCTGCGCCATGACCAGCGCTGCGCGCGGGCTGGAGGTGATGAGGAGCAGGCCGCGTTGCTGCAGTTCCTGCAGGATGGGCGCGGCAGGGCTGGACTGGCTGAGAAAATGTTCGCGTGGGGTAGCGGCCAGGCCCACATAACCCGTGCCGCGCTCCAGCACCCAATGCAGGCGCTTCTGGTTTTCCGCCGCATCCTCGCGCGGGCTGAGCGCATAGGGTCCGGCGTCGCTGATCGGGAAATCGCGCGGCTCCATCGGCAGATCGAGCAGGGCTTCGTGGCCGCGCGCGCGGGTGAGCGTCAGCCATTCGGCGGGCTTGGGGGCATAGGGCGAGACGCTGACGGAGATTCCCGGCGGCAGCGCCAGCACGGCCTGGGCCAAAGCGGGGTTCAACCCCATCTGCATCACCAGCAGCGCCACCTTCGGTTTGCCTTCCTGCGGCGTGGCGGGACGGGCATAGGCGTGCAAGGGCGATAGGCCTGCCTTGCTCACGACCGGCAGCGGACCGTCCTTGCCCTCTTCCCGCAATTCCGGGCGAACGGGCGCAAGCGCGCCGGAGGTTTCCGCTGTGGCTTCCGGCTTGGATGGGGGTTCCGCTGTTTTGACCGCAGCCTCCGAAACGGGGGCGTTTACGGGGAGAGGCGTAGGGGTTGGCGGATTTTCCGGCCGCGGCGATTTTGCCGTTTCCTCGGCGGCTATTGGGGGTGGTGCATGCGGTGTTTTGGCCTGTGGTTTCTCCGTGGCAGGCGGAAGCTGCCCGGTGATTTTGCCGGTGGCGGGATCGATGAGGATGCGCTGGCCGGAAAGCAAAGCGCGCTCGGCGCTTCCGGCGGCGTGCCGATGCAGCAGAAAGACGTTAGCACCCAGTACGAGGGCCGACATCAGCCACAGGGCGAACCATGCCCAGAAGGAAGGCGTGCGATGCGAGACGAGGCGCGGCAATCCCCCCACGGCCCGATCCTTCCCGGTTTCCTAGGGTTTCGCGGGCGCGGTGGCGGGCGCACTCGGCGCAGGCGCGTTCATGCCGCGATAGACCGAAAGACCGCGCAACAGGTCGATGGCGCGGGCCAGCTGGTAATCGTCCTTCGCGCCCAGTTCGTCCGCCGGCAGCGTAGTATTTTTCTGCGGGGTGACCGGGGTTTTGGCATCGGGCTTCGCGTCGTCGCCCGGCGTTTTCACGCCGCTTTCGGGCAGTGGCGTGGCGGGCAGGGTCTTCGGCGCGTCTTTCTTCTTCGCGTCGTCCTGGTCGTTTTTCAAACGGCCGCGCAGGTCGGCTTCGTGCCATTCCTTGCCTTTTTTCTCCACCGGCTCGACCTTGGCTTGCGCCACTTCGATGTCCGGCGTGATGCCTTTGGCTTGAATGCTCTTGCCCGAGGGGGTGTAATAGCGGCTGGTGGTCAGGCGCATGGCGCCATGGTTGCCCATGGGGATGACGGTCTGCACCGAGCCTTTGCCGAAGCTTTGCGTGCCCATGACCACCGCGCGGTGATGATCCTGCAAGGCACCGGCAACGATTTCCGCTGCGCTGGCCGAACCGCCATTGGTGAGGATGACGATGGGCAGGCCTTTGGTGAGATCGCCCGCCGTGGCGCTATAACGGCGCGTATCTTTGGCGTCGCGCGAGCGGGTGGAGACGATTTCGCCGCCTTCGAGGAAATCGTCCGAGACCGCGATGGCCTGATCGAGCAGGCCGCCTGGGTTGTTGCGTAGATCGAGGATAATCCCTTTCAGCGCTTCCTTGTTGCTCATGAGTTTCTTCAACTCGGTTTGCAGACGCGAATCGGTGGTTTCGGTAAAGGAGGTGATGCGCAGATAGCCGATATTGTTATCGACCATCTTGGCGCGCACGCTCTGGATTTTGATGACGCTGCGGGTGAGCGAGACTTCCATCGGCTCGGTTTTGCCTTCGCGCACGATGGTGAGCTTCACCTTGCTGCCCACGGGGCCGCGCATCTTGCCGACGGCGTCCGACAGGCTCATGCCCATCACCTGCTCGTCGTCGATCGCGGCGATCAAGTCGCCGGTCTGGATACCCGCCTTGGCGGCGGGGGTGTCGTCGATCGGCGTGACCACTTTCACCACGCCGTTATCCATCGTCACCTCGATGCCCAGGCCGCCGAATTCGCCCTTGGTCTGCACCTGCATTTCCTTGAAGCCCTCGTCGTTGAGGTAGGAGGAATGCGGGTCGAGCGAGGTGAGCATGCCGTTGATGGCGGATTCGATGAGTTTCTCGTCCGATACGGGTTCGACGTAATCGGCGCGCACGCGCTCGAAGACTTCGCCGAAAAGGTTCAGAAGTTCGTAGGTCTTTTCGTTGACCACGGGTACGTCCGTGTCGTCTTCCGCTTCCGGTGCGGCATGGGCGCTGGTGCTGAGCAGGAGGCTGGCGGCACCGGCGAGAAGCCAGAAACGCAGACGGGAAGGGGTCGCCAGATGGGCAAGGGTCGAGGGAGAAGACGCGGGCATGGGGGCTCCGGAAGGGCGCGAACAATGGGACGAATATAGTCTTAAGCAGACTCCATGGGCTTAGGCTATGGGGAAATGCGTTGGGAGCCCGGCGCGGCACCGATTCCCTGTAAAAATCCAGCGGCTGTGGCGGTGATGCCGCTTCCTGCTCCGTGGCAACGGCCTTTGTGCCCCCCAAACCCTGCATACTCCTCGCTGTCACACTCCGCACTTGATGCGGAGTGCTGTTCCGGCTGTACGTCAGCACTCCGCATCAAGTGCGGAGTGTGCGGGGCTTGGGCTAGCGCTGCGCTGCTACAGCCCGCTGAACCAATCCGCTGGGTTGACGGGCGTGCTGTGGTCGCGCAGTTCGAGATAGAGTTCGCTCTCCGAGGCCTTGCCGCCCATGGTGCCGATGGGTTCGCCCTGCATTACGGTCTGGCCTGGGCTGCAGCGGATCTGACGGATGCCGGCGAGCAAGGTGTGGTAGCCGCCCGCATGGCGGATGATGACCATGCGCCCGTAATCGAGGAAGGGCCCGGTAAAGACCACCTGGCCTTTGTAGGGCGCGACCACGCTCGCCTCCTCGCGGGTGCGGATGCGGATGCCGCGCGAGGGCCCGTCTGCGGTATTCTGGCCGAAGCGGGTGGTGATTTTGCCTGCGGCAGGCATTTGCATCTGGTGATGGGCGCGGCGCATCGCGTCCCCCTCCGCGCGGTCGAGCCGTGCTTCCTCGGCGGCATTGCCGGGGGCGATGCGGGCGCGGCGGGCGGTTTCTTCCATTTCCGCTTTGCGGCGGGCTTCCTCGCGCTCCAGGCGCTGGATCAATTCCTGCAGGCTTTTGGAGTCTTTCGAAAGCTTGTCCAGCTTCTTGCGTTCGCTGTCGCGGTCCGCCAGCAGCTTGGTCTGCAGGGCGTTGCGCTCGCTCAAGCGGCGTTCGAGATCGGCGCGCTGGGCATTGAGTTTCTCGCGCTCGGCGCGCACGGTTTCGCTCTGCTCGGCCACCGCCTTCTTCGCGGTTTCGAGTTCGGTGAGGATGGTCTGCAATTCGGCGGCTTCGCGCTGCAATTGCTCGTTCATCGTGGCCAGCAATTGCGCGGCGCGGATGGTGTCGCGCGCGCTGCCGGGGCGGGCGATGACGGCTTCCGGCGGCACACGACGCATTTCCACCATCGCATCGACCGACTGGCCCATCTGCGTGCGGCGTTCCTTCAGCAAGGCTTCCTTCTCGTCCAGCGTCTGCTGCAGCTGGTTCAGCTCGCCTTCCTGCTCGCTCAGGCGTTGTTCGGTGGCGTGGATTTTGTCGGCCAGGGCCACCATGGCTTTTTGCAGCGGGGTGAGCTCGGCCTTCACTTTCTCGGCTTGTTGCCCGAGCGCGGCGGCGCGGCTTTCGGCGGCTTTCATCTGCGCCTGGGTTTGCTTCAGCTCGCTCTGCGCTTTATTCTTGCCCGCATTGCTTTCCTGCGCGTTGGCAGAAGCGGCGAGCAGAAGCGCGCAGGCGGCGAACAATGGCGCGGGATGGTTACGCATGTTGGGCCGCTCCCATCGCGCTCTGTTCCAGCAGGGAATGGCCGGTCATGCTTTTGGGTTGTTTCAACCCCAGCAATTGCAGAATGGTGGGCGCGACATCCGCCAGTTTCCCGCTGGGCAAGGAAACATTGCTCTGGTTCCAGCGCGGCCCGGCGATGATGGCGGGGACGAGGTTCAAGGTATGGGCGGTGTGGGGTTGGTGGGTGTGTTCGTCGCGCATGCATTCGGCGTTGCCATGATCGGCGGTGATGAGCATGCTGCCGTTCTTTTTCTCGAGTGCCGCGAGCAATCGCCCCAAGCAGGCATCCACCGTTTCCACCGCGATTTTGGTGGCTTCCAGATTGCCCGAATGGCCGACCATATCCGTGTTGGCATAATTGGCGACGATGAGGTCGTAGCGCTCTTCCTCCAGCGCTTTCACGATGTGGTCGGTTACTTCCGCCGCGCTCATTTCCGGCTGGCAGGTCGTAGGTCGCGACTTTCGGGGAGGGCACGAGGATGCGGTCTTCGCCGGGGAAAGGGTCTTCGACGCCGCCATTGAAGAAGAAAGTCACATGCGCATATTTCTCGGTTTCGGCGATGCGCAGCTGGGTGAACCCGGCGGCGGAGACGATCTCGCCCAGGGTTTCGATGGGCATGTCGGACGGGAAAAGCGTGGTGAGGAAGGGGTTCAGCTTGTCCGAATATTCGACCATGCCCACGGCCTGGGCGAAAGCCACCTGGCGGGTGCGGGCGAAGCCGTCGAAGGCCGGGTCGAGCAGAGCGGTGAGCATCTGGCGTGCGCGGTCGGCGCGGAAATTGGCCATCATCAGCCCGTCGCCGTCCCGCATGCCCGCATAATCGCCAAGCGCGGTGGGGAGGATGAATTCGTCGGTTTTGTTTTCGGCGTAGGCCGCCTGCACGACATCCGTCGCTTGGTCCGCGCGCGGTCCTGTCGCATCCACCAGCGAATCATAGGCCAGTTGCACGCGTTCCCAACGCTTGTCGCGGTCCATGCCGTAATAACGACCGCCGATGGTGGCGATGTGGGTATCTTTAGTGCCCGCAATGTCGCGCTCGAATTGCGCCAGATATTCCAGGGCGCTTTTAGGCGGGGTGTCGCGCCCATCGAGGAAGGCATGAATGCGCACGGGCACGCCCATGCCGTCGAGGATTTTTGCCACCGCCGCGATCTGGCCCTGATGGGAATGGACGCCGCCGGGCGAGAGCAGCCCGAGCAGATGGCAGACGCCTCCGGTTTCTTTGAGTTTGTCTGCAAATTGCTGCAGTGCGGGATCGGCGGCGAGCGTGCCGTTCGCAATGGCCGCATCGATGCGCGGCAGATCCTGCATCACCACCCGGCCGGAGCCGATGTTCATGTGCCCGACTTCGGAATTGCCCATCTGCCCCTCGGGTAGGCCCACTTCCAGTTCGGACGCATTGATCAGGCCGTGCGGGTAATCGCGGGTGAGCTTGTCCCAGTTCGGGGTGCGGGCCTGGAGGATCGCGTTGTCCTCCAATACCTCGCGGTGCCCCCAGCCATCGAGGATCACGAGCATCACGGGGGGGCGGGGTTGGGGCATGGATGAGACCTGTGCGGGAGAAGGATCCCCTCCCCCGCAGGCGGGGGAGGCCGGGTGAGGGTGGCTCCGCAAACACCGGGCTGTGCTTGTTGCGCCAGCCCCCCTCCAACTCCCCCCGCCTGCGGGGGGGAGGGTTTAACTATGTAGCCGCCGACAATAGCGCGGAGGCTTGGGCTTGCAAGCTTGCTTTGGTGGCGGGTTTGCCGGAGGTGACGTAATGCACGATCTTGGCGATCTTCGCCGCGTAATCGGCGATGCGTTCGATGTTTTTGGAGGCGAACATCAGTTGCATGTGGCGCTCGATGCGGCTGGGGTCGGCGCGCATGAAATCGACCAGACGCGCATTGATCGCGTCGCAGATGTCATCCACCGCGTCGTCTTTCTGCCAGATCTCGGTGGCTTTCTGCGCATCGAGATGGGTGTAGGAATAGAGCGCGCCTTCCAGCATCTGGCGGGTGATGGCGTGCATTTCTTCGTATTGCGCGCGCAGCCCTTCATCCTGCACCCCGCCCAGCGGCACGATCTGGCGCACGGTGTTTTTGGCGAGGTCGCCCATGCGTTCCAGGCTACCGGCGATCTTGCTGGCGGCGGTGGTGTAGCGCAGATCGATCGCCATCGGGTTCTGCAACGCGAGCAGTTCGGTGACCTGCTGCTCGATGCGGCGCTCCAACTCGTTCACCTGCTTATCCGCCTGGCGCGCCTGTTCGACCAGCGCCCCATCCGGGCTCAGCAGCGCATGGCCCACGATGTCGAGCATGCCCTGCACCGCGCGGCCCATCTCCAGAATGGTGTCGGTCAGGCTGGCGAGCGTGCGATCATAGGCGCGGCGCGTATGTTCCATAAAATCCTCGAACTGGTTGGGGCGAGCGTAGGGGAATGGGGCTGGATGCTCAAGTGTTGTGGGGAGGCCGTTCGAGGATTTTATGGAGATTTGTTGCATTTTGCTCCGCGAAGGTCTGCTGACCTTCGCATGAGCCTGACGCCTTCGGCGAGCTCAGGGCTGGGTTTTAGCATTTCGCTCCGTATCGCGTCTGCTGGCGCTCACATGAGCCTGACGCCCTCGGCGAGCTCAGGGCTGGCTCGGGCCTGCTGCCCTCGCATGACTGCGGCAGTCATTGTACTCAGAGCGAGCGACTGGCTTACGCCTTCTCCCTCTGGGAGAAGGAGGAGCGAAGCGGAGGATGAGGGTCTCTCAATTTGCGATAAAGTTAGTGGAGGCACTCTCACCCCACCCTTCGTCGACATGCGACTCAGTCCCATAGAGAAAGGGAGTTTTCTCAAGCCCGGTGATACGGATGGCCGCTCAAGATAGTCTGCGCGCGGTAAAGCTGCTCCAGCAGCACCACACGTGCCAGCAAATGCGGCAGGGTCATTTTGCCCAAGCTCAGAATCCGCTGACAGCTGGCGCGGGCATCGGGCAACAGCCCGTCCGCGCCGCCGAGCATGAAGGCAAGGCGCTGGTCGCCCTGCATTTGCAACATCTGTAGGCGTTCGGCGAAGCCTTCGCTGGTGAAAAGATCGCCGCGCTCGTCCAGCGCCATGCGCTGGGGTACACCTGCGGTGGTCTGGATCAGCCAGTCGCATTCCTCGCGCTGGCGCAAAGCAGCGGTGGCTTTGTTGGATTCGAAACAGACGAGCTTCACTTCCCACGGCAAGCGACGCACGTAGAGTTCGACGAGGCTCTGCTCCGGGCTTTTGCGGGGCTTGCCGATGGCGGCGATGAGGAGGCGCATGGGAGTTTAGGCGGTTGCGATCGCGCGGGCCTCGGCGGCGACATCCATCGTCCACATGCGCTCCAGATGGTAGATCTGGCGGATTTCCGGGCGGAAGAGATGGACGATGATATCGCCCGCATCCAGCAGCACCCAGTCCCCGGTCTGTTTGCCCTCGATCGGCACGAAGCCCATGCCCGCTTCGTTCAGCTTGTCCGCAACCTTGTCCGCCAGACTCGCCACATGGCGGGCCGAACGGCCGGAGGCGATGATCATGTAATCCGCCATATCGCTTTTCCCTTTCAGGGAAATCGACACGATGTCTTCGGCTTTGTCTTCATCGAGCGAGGTTTCGATGATGGCTTTCAGTTGCTCAAGCGGAATCTTGGGCGCGCGGAACGTGGGAATGACGCATTCTCCATGGGAAAAACGATAGGGAGGAAGGAAGCGGAGCGGCAAAAGCCATCCATGCCAAAGGCAAAAACCGCGCCGATGTGGGCGGTGCCGGGGCGGGTTTCATGCAGCGTGCCGAGTGCGGTCATGGGGCTCCTGTACTGTCTCAGTATCGCGCAAACCTTACTTTTTTCCAAGCAAATTCCGAATCTGGGTCGAGGATTCCAGGTGGCGACGCACCGGCAGCCACAGCCAAGCGGGCGCAGAAATGCAGGCCAATGCGCCCGCTTTCTCGGAGGGTTGGCGGAAGCGTCGCCATGCCTGGGCTGCCTGGGCCCGTAAAATCCGCGCCGGGGCGGGCGGGCGTTCGATGACGGCGATGGGCAGCAGGCGCACCAGATCGCGCCATTGTTTCCAGCGCGGCAATTGCTGCAGATTGTCGCTGCCCATCAGCCAGACGAAGCGCGCATTCGGCCAGCGCTGCCTGAGGGCGCGAAGGGTGTCGATGGTGTAACGCGTGCCGAAGCGGGCTTCGATGCCGCTGGCATGGATGCGGCCTTCGTGGCGGAGGAATTGGGCGGCGGCAAGGAGACGTTCGCTCTGGCTCGCGCCATGCGCGGCTTTCAGCGGATTCTGCGGCGAGACCAGCCACACCACCGCATCCAGCTGCAGGCGTTTCAGCGCTTCCCGGCTGATCGCCAGATGCCCCACATGCGCCGGATTGAACGACCCGCCGAGCAGGCCGATGCGCAGGTGGGAGTTGCGGGGGAGGGCGGTGAGGCGAAAGGGATGCATTGCTACTCCATTTGTTCCCTCTACCTGGAAGGGAGAGGGTTAGGGAGAGGGTTACGCTCAACGAACACCCGGCGCTTGTTGCGCCTCACCCTCTCCCCGGCCCTCCCCCTTCTGAGGGGGAGGGGGATGATACCTAAGGCCGCACCTGCCCGTCGCCGTGCACCACGTATTTGTAAGTCGTCAGCTGCTCGCAGCCCACGGGTCCGCGCGCATGCAGCCGCCCGGTGGAAATGCCGATTTCGGCGCCCATGCCGAACTCGCCGCCATCGGCGAATTGGGTCGAGGCGTTGTGCATGACGATGGCGCTGTCCACCTCGGCCAGGAAATGCGCCACGGCAGCGGCGTCTTCGGCCACGATCGCGTCCGTATGGTGCGAACCGTAGCGGTTGATATGCGCCACCGCTTCGGCCACGCCCGCGACGGTGGCCACCGAGATCACGCGGTCGAGATATTCGGTTTCCCAATCTTCCTCGCTGGCGGGAAGCACGCGGCTGTCCAGTGCCTGAACCACCGCGTCGCCGCGCACTTCGCAACCTTCGGCGAACAACATTTCCAGCACGTCAGGC
This sequence comes from Rickettsiales bacterium, assembly GCA_965247145.1. Taxonomy (GTDB): domain Bacteria; phylum Pseudomonadota; class Alphaproteobacteria; order Rickettsiales; family JAIXRX01; genus CBDFGH01. The sequence goes on along the minus strand of CBDFGH010000002.1, from coordinate 291,976 downwards.
AGCAAGCGGGCGGCGGCATCCGTATCCACCAGCAGCGATTCGGTCGCGCCACACACGCCCGTGCGGCGCAGCTTGGCGTTGCGCACGATATTGACGCTCATCGCTGGGTTGGCCGAAGCGTGCAGATAGGTGTGGCAGTTGCCGTCCAGGTGCAGAATGGTCGGCACGCGGCTTTCCTGCGCCACGCGTTCGGTGAGGCTGCGCCCGCCGCGCGGCACGATGACGTCGATCACCCCATGCGCGCCGAGCATTTCCCCGACCATGGCACGGTCGTTCGTCGGCACCAGTTGAACGGCCTCCATGGGCAGGCCCGCTTCGCGCAGGCCGCTTTGCAGGCAATCGAGAATGGCGCGCGAGGAATGCAGGCTTTCGGAACCGGCGCGCAGGATGGCGGCATTGCCGGATTTCAAACACAGCGCGCCCGCATCCGCCGTCACGTTCGGCCGCGATTCGTAGATGATGCCGATGACACCGAGTGGCACGCTGATGCGTGCGATGGCGAGGCCGTTCGGGCGCGTCCAGGCGGCAAGCTCGCGGCCCAAAGGGTCGGGCAGGGCTGCGATGGCGATCAGCCCTTCGGCCATGGCGATCACGCGTTCGGGGGTCAGGCGCAGCCGGTCGAGCATGGCCGCGTTCAGGCCCTTTTCCCGCGCCGCGTCCATATCGCGCAGATTGGCTTCGAGGATCGCGCCTTGCTGGGCGCGCATATGCGCGGCGGCCGCCTGCAGGGCCGCATTGCGTTGGTCGGCGCTGCTGACGGCCAAGGCATGATAAGCGGCGCGCGCGCTTTCGCCCAGGCGCGCCATGAGGATATGCGCGTCTTCGCCTGCGTGGCTGATGGGGGCGACAAGCGCCATGACTCTCTCCTGGATGACGTGTGATTTCAGCTTACGCTACACTGCTTTACGGCGCAATCGGCACCGCATCGCTTGGCGATGCTCTATACAGGCGCATCGCTTGGCGATGCCATGCGCACCATGTCGTCGGCATGCACCAGCGCGTTGCGGCCTTGGAAGCCGACGATGGCGGCGACTTCTTCCAGCTTGCGCCCCAGAATCTTCCGCGCGTCCGCGCTGTCGTAGGCGACCAGTCCTTTGGCCAGCAGCGTGCCGTCCTCCGCCGTGATGCGTACGGCGTCGCCGCGCCCGAAGCTGCCTTCGACACGGGTGACACCGGCGGGCAGCAGGCTCTTGCCCGCGCCCAATGCTTTCGCCGCGCCGGCATCGACGACCAGGGTGCCCGCCGCATGCAACGTGCCGCTCAGCCATTGTTTGCGCGCGCCTGCCGGGGTTTCGGCGGCCAGAAACCAGGTAGCCTTCGCCCCTTCGCGCAGGCCGCGCAACGGGTGCAGCGGCGCACCGAGGGTGATGGCCATGCGGCAGCCGCTTTCCACTGCGATCTGTGCGGCCTGTAATTTGGTGATCATGCCGCCATTGCTGCTGGCGCTGCGTGCGCCACTGGCCATAGCGAGAATTTCCGGTGTCATGCGCGCCACTTCGGTCAGATGCTGCGCTGCAGCTATCCATGCGCGGATCGGCGCTGTACAGCCCATCGACATCCGACAACAACACCAGCGCATCCGCCTCCACCATCTGCGCCACGCGCGCGGCCAGCCGGTCATTGTCGCCGAAACGGATTTCCTCGGTCGCCACCGTATCGTTTTCGTTCACGATGGGAATGGCCCCGAGATCGAGCAGGGTGCGCAGGGTGTTGCGGGCATTCAGATAGCGGCGGCGGTCTTCGCTGTCTTCCGCCGTCAGCAGAATCTGCGCCACGGATTGTTCGCCGAACGCTTCGCGCCACAGGCGCATCAATTGAATCTGCCCGATGGCGGCGAAGGCCTGCTTCTCCTCCAGCCGCAATGCATCCGTGCGGGCGAACTGGCGGCGGGCGAGGGCCACCGCGCCGCTGGAGACCAGAATCACTTCGGTGCCCTCGGCGCGCAACGCCTGCACATCTTCGGCCAAGGCGGCAAGCCAGGCGGCCCGGGGCCCGGCATCGTCCACCACCAGATTCGAGCCGATCTTGACGACGAGGCGCTTCGTGCGCATCCAGCTCATGGCTAGCGATCCGCCACCACGATGCCCCAGGGCTCTTCGCCGTCATCCCATTCGTCTTCGTCCTCATCCTCCAGCATCACCGCATCCTCGTCATCCTCTTCCACGAATTGGGCGGAAGTGGTTTTCGGCAGAACGGCGGCGGGGCTGGCGGCAGTGGGGGTGGCGTCATCCGCCGGAGGAGTGGTGGCAAGCGTGGCGCGATGTTCGACCACACGCTCGCGCATGGCGCGCAGCACCTCGGGCACGCCTTCGCCGGTGATGGCGGAAAGCGTGAAGACATGCGCGCCGGACGCTTCTTCCAGCGCCGCGCGTTTTTCCTCGATCTCTTCCTCGGTCAGCGCGTCGATCTTGTTGAGCCCGATGAATTCCTGTTTATCCAGCAGGGCTTCGTTGAAGGATGCCACCTCATGGCGCACCACGCGGTAGGCCTCGACCACGTCTTCGCCCGTGCCATCGATCAGATGCAGCAGCACGCCGCAGCGTTCGATATGGCCGAGGAACTTATCGCCCAGGCCATGGCCCTCATGCGCGCCTTCGATCAGCCCGGGAATATCGGCCAGCACGAATTCGTAATCATCCGTGCGCACCACGCCCAACTGGGGCTTCAAGCGTGGTAAAAGGATAATCGCCGATCTTCGGTTTGGCGGCAGTGACGGCGGCGAGGAAGCTGGATTTTCCTGCATTGGGCAGGCCGAGCAAGCCCGCATCCGAGAGTAGTTTCAGCTTCAGCCGCAGGGTGAATTCCTCATGCGGATCGCCCAGGCCGTGTTTGCGCGGGGCCTGGTTGGTGGAGGTTTTGAAGCGCGCATTCCCCGCGCCGCCCTTGCCGCCTTTGGCCAGCACGCGGGTCTGGCCCACATGGGTGAAATCGGCGATCAGTTCGGCAGTGTCTTCGTTGAAGATCTGGGTGCCGGGGGGCACGCGCAGGATGAGATCGGGCGAGGCCGCGCCCGCGCGATCCTTGCCCATGCCGTGGCCGCCGCGCTTGGCTTTGAAATGTTGTTGAAAGCGGAAATCGACCAGGGTGTTGAGGTCGTTCGTGCAGGTGAAGATGACGCTGCCTCCGCGCCCGCCATCGCCCCCGTCCGGCCCGCCGAAGGGGATGAATTTTTCGCGCCGGAACGACACCGCGCCCGCGCCGCCATGGCCGCTCTGGATGTAGATTTTCGCTTCGTCGATGAATTGCATGATGGTTCCTTACGCGCCCTGCGCGCTTTGTATATGCGCCTGCGCGCATTGAAGAAAATAGCGTTCCTGAGGATAGCCGATGCCGCCTTCGCTGGCCAGCGCCGCCAAGCTCACCTCGAGATCGCTCAAAGACACCAAGCGAAATTCAGTGGCCTCCTCGTTCAGCATCGCGCCGCTTTGCACGGCCTGCGTTACGATATCCGCGCGCCGTGCATCGAGCGCGTAAAACATCCCAAGCGCCAGACACTGCCCGGTATAGCGATCCAGATAATCGACATAGGCGGTGAGTAGCACCGGCATGCAATCCGCCAGATCGAGCAACCCGTTGCTCTCCTCCAGAATCTCGCGATGCGATGCGGCAACCGGCCCCTCGCTTTTCGTCAAATCGAGATACCCGCCCAGCAACCCCCATGCCCCGCCATGCGCCATATGCGCCGCCCGCCGCATCAACAACACCCACCACGCGCCACCCCGCAAGAAGGCCAGCACATTCCCCGTGCCCAAAGCCGCCGTCGGATACCGCGCACCCGTCCGGTTCGCCGCATGCTCCGGGCGAAATCTTTCAGGGGAATGGTCGGTGACGGTCATGAGTTTCATAAGGAGTATGTAGAGTGATACGAGGCCAGCAGGCCGAGCCAGCGCTGCGCGCCGCGCCCTGAGCTCGCCGAAGGCGTCAGGCTCCGCGATTGCCAGGAGGCAATCGCGGAGCAAACGCAAAAAAGGGGAATGGATGCCCACTCCCCCTTTTCTTGTTCGGTATCGGGTCGCGTTACGCGGCGGCTACGAGCTGCGCGTCCGTCGGTTCGATGATCGTGATGTAGGTGCGGCCTTTGGCTTTGTGCTCGAAGAGCACATGGCCTTCGATCAGCGCGAAGAGCGTGTGGTCTTTGCCCATGCCGACATTCGGTCCGGCATAGAATTTCGTGCCGCGCTGGCGCACCAGGATGTTGCCGGGTATGACGAGCTCACCGCCGAATTTCTTTACGCCGAGGCGGCGTCCCGCGCTATCGCGGCCGTTGCGGGATGACCCGCCTGCTTTTTTGTGTGCCATGGTTGCGGCTCCTTATTCAGCGGATTTCTTCGCGGCCGGCTTTTTGGCTGCGGGTTTCTTTACGGTTTCGGCGCTCTTTTCGGCTTTGGGCGCAGCGGCTTTCTTGGCAGGTGCTTTTTCAGCGGCCTTGGGAGCAGCTTCGGCCTTCACCGGCTTTTCGGCCTTCGCGGCTTTCGCCGGGGCTTCCGAGAGGTTCTTGCCGTTTTGCGCGATGCCGGTCACGCGCAGCAGGGTAAGCTGCTGGCGATGGCCATTTTTGCGGCGATAAGTGTGGCGGCGCTTCTTCTTGAAGATGATGACCTTGTCGGCCTTCACTTGGTCGATGATCTCGGCCGAAACCGTGATGCCGCTCAAATCGCCTTTTGCGACGCTGTCGGGGGAACCTTCGCCACCCGCCAGCAACACGCTGTCGAAGGTGATGGTTTCACTTGCATTGCCGGGCAGTTTTTCGACGAGAAGGGTCTGGCCGCTCTCGACTTTATACTGCTTGCCACCGGTCTGGATCACCGCAAACATGGGCCGTATCCTATCAATTTATTGGAAATTCTGTTGATTTTCTATGTCTTCCGGGCATGGGCCACCCGAAAAGGAAAGCGGACTATAAAGAAGCGCTAAGCCTTGTCAATCCCCAAGATCGCGCATGTCGCTCTAAAGATCGCACGCGCCGAAGAAGCACGCACATTTTTCGGTTCCGCCGCACGCGGCCCTATGCTACTACGCCTCCTCCCGGGCCGCATTCCCGGGAACGGCCTTGCATCTGCAAGCGTCCGAGCGCGGAGAGGTGGCAGAGTGGTCGAATGCGGCGGTCTCGAAAACCGTTAAACGGGTAACCGTTTCGGGGGTTCGAATCCCCCCTTCTCCGCCAGAAATGCGCTTCCCAATCACTCGATACAATCGGCAAAACGGGACGCAATCGTCGCGATTCAACCACGCCAGCCCCAGTATGATGGGGTAGATGCTACGCCAAGATTCTGGGTGGCATCAATGCAAGCGATCCGAGCAAGCGATCCGAGGAAAGTTTGTATGCAAGCGGTGGATGTCGCATTGTCCATAACAGAGTTTGAACGGTGAATCTCACGCGGATTATGAAAATCTTCGGCAGGTGAACGGATGCATCGCCCATAGACAAGCATGATCATCGCTTCTGCTCCGCACCTTGGGCGGAAAGATTCCGTTTTTTATTACTGCTTTTCGCCCATGCGCTTCCTGATCCAAACATCCGGTTGCTTTTTCCCCCATCCCGGCCTACATAGACCCCCAACTGCCGCACGCGCGCGGCGGTGCGCGATGGGGTAATTATCCTCCGGAATGCGGGTGTAGCTCAACGGTAGAGTCCCAGCCTTCCAAGCTGGTTGTGCGGGTTCGATCCCCGTCACCCGCTCCATCGCCATCCTTTGCGCGCCAAGGTCAGCATATTCACATTTTTGACAAATAGGTAAAGACCATGTCGAAGGAAAAATTCAGCCGTACGAAGCCGCATTGCAACATCGGGACGATTGGTCACGTGGATCATGGGAAGACGTCGTTGACGGCGGCGATCACGATGGTGCTGGCCGAGACCGGCGGCGCGACCGCCAAGAGCTATGCGGACATCGATGCGGCGCCCGAAGAGAAGGCGCGCGGCATCACGATCAACACCGCCCACGTGGAATACGAGACCAAGGCGCGCCACTACGCCCACGTCGATTGCCCCGGACACGCCGATTACGTGAAGAACATGATCACCGGCGCGGCGCAGATGGACGGCGCGATCCTGGTGGTGAGCGCGGCCGACGGCCCGATGCCGCAGACCCGCGAGCACATCCTGCTGGCCCGTCAGGTCGGCGTACCGGCTCTGGTCGTGTTCCTCAACAAATGCGATATGGTGGATGACGAAGAACTGCTGGAACTGGTCGAGCTCGAGGTGCGCGAGCTGCTGAGCAAATACGACTTCCCGGGCGATACCATCCCCATCATCCGTGGTTCGGCTTTGTGCGCCCTCGATGGCAAGAACCCGACCCTGGGTCGTGAAGCCATCCTGAAGCTGATGGATGCGGTGGATGCGGAAATCCCCCAACCCGCCCGCGCCGTGGACAAGCCGTTCCTGATGCCGGTGGAAGACGTCTTCTCGATCTCCGGTCGTGGCACGGTGGTCACCGGCCGTATCGAGCGCGGCATCGTGAAGGTGGGCGAGGAAATCGAAGTGGTCGGCATCAAGGCGACCGCCAAGACGACCTGCACCGGCATCGAAATGTTCCGCAAGCTGCTGGACGAAGGTCAAGCGGGCGACAACGCCGGCATCCTGCTGCGCGGCATCAAGCGCGAAGACGTCGAGCGTGGTCAGGTGCTGGCCAAGCCCGGCTCCATCACGCCGCATACCGAGTTCACCGGCGAGGCCTACATCCTCACCAAGGACGAAGGAGGCCGCCATACGCCGTTCTTCAGCAACTACCGTCCCCAGTTCTACTTCCGCACGACGGACGTGACCGGGACCATCAAGCTGCCGGAAGGCGTAGAAATGGTGATGCCGGGGGATAACATCTCCATGGCCATCACCCTCATCGCCCCCATCGCCATGGATGAAGGCCTGCGCTTCGCCATCCGCGAAGGCGGCCGTACCGTCGGCGCGGGCGTCGTTGCCAAGATTACGAAGTAATTTCGATACACCGATTCAATCTAAAACAAAGGGTCTGCGAATTTCGCAGACCCTTTGTTTGGGTGAGCTAGACATTGGCAGGGCAACTGACTATAACGGCGTCCTTCGATAGGCTATGAGCCATCGTCTGCAGGGGTGTAGCTCAGCTGGTAGAGCGGCGGTCTCCAAAACCGCAGGTCGCAGGTTCGAACCCTGTCGCCCCTGCCAATCAATATTTACCAGACCAATGATCGGCGCAGTTTTGCCGGGCATTCAATGGTCAGCACAATACCCGGCCCGATATCCCTGCTTCCTGCAGCAAGAGATTCATCGTTATTCGGGGTGTACCAGTGCGTGTCGAGTCTGCCCCTATCAGACGCATCGCATTTTTGGAAAAACCAGTGCATTGGGCCGTGAATAAGGATTACCAGATGCACAGGGATCGGTTGATTCATGCATGGCCTGCGGCGCGCTCTCTCCGACTTTTCCGTCCCTAGCTGGAAAATAGGCTTCGCTTCCTATTTGCTACAGGGATTTTATGCGCGGGGCTTTAGCTAAGGAATGGATATTCATTCCACCGAAAGGGTCTTTTCCATGCGTACCAATATACTCATCTGCAGCGCCGCGATTTTTGTCGCTACTTCCTTCCCGGCATTGGCGGCCAATAGCACAATGTCAGAAGATTTCGTCAAGAAAGCAGCGATGAGCGATCGCTTCGAAATTGAATCTAGCCAGCTTGCGTTGGAGAAATCGAAAAACACCAAGGTAAAAGCATTTGCCCAGCAGATGGTCGATGATCACACCAAATCTACCAACGATTTGAAGGCCGCCCTGGGCTCCTCCGAGATAGATCCTGGCCTGACCGATACCCCTTTGGATGCGAAGCATCAGAAGATTATCGCCATGCTGAAGCATGAAAATGCCAAGAAGTTCGATACTGATTATTTGAAAGCGCAAAAAGAGGGCCATGCCAAGGCCGTCGCGCTCTTCCAAACATACGCAAAAAAAGGCGACGATGCATCGCTCAAGGATTTCGCCAACAAGACCCTTCCCGTTATCGAAGGCCACAAAAAGCACGTTTCCATGCTGAAAGGCATGTAATGCCACAATGCCGGAAGCAGCCTGTATTCTTTGGATTTTCAGAAATGCAGGTTTCTTCCGGCCCATTGCCTACCGTCGGGCATTAACGATCGGTTAAGCGGATGCAGAGTAGCGTGGGTCTGCTCATCCTTTTCCGGATATTTTCATGTCCTCCGAGATTTTCCTCTCCAGAAACATTCGTCCTCGCTCGGGTTTTACCCTCATCGAAATGTCGATTGTGTTGCTGATCATTTCGCTGATCGTCGGCGGCATTATCGGTGGGCAGGAGCTGGTCAAAGCGGCGCGGCTGCAGCGTGTGGGAAAAGAAGCCAATGAGATACGCGATGCCGTGCGTGTATTCGAAGATAAATATGGGGCATTGCCAGGAGACCTGGCGAATGCAGGCCAATTATGGGCCAATAGCGGATGTACCGACAGCGATCCACTGCAACCTTGCAGCGGCGACCAAGATGGCCGCATCTGGCGGACCAATGCCTCCGTGGTTGCGGGAGAAGGTCGCCAGGCAGGTGAAAAAGCCCGTTTCTGGCAACATCTCGTTCTCGCGCAAATGTTCCCCGGTAATTACGACGGATTGATGCGCACGCCGAACACATTTGTTTCCGGCGTCAATGCACCGGCGACACCCATCGACGGATTGTATTTCAGTGTGGGATGGCGTGCGACCTTCGTGACTTCCGACTGCTGCGGCAACTGGGTCCGCGGACAATATTCGGCGGTACAGAACCTCATTTCGCTGGATGGCAACGGCACGTTCGGCGGTATGACCGCGACCGACGCCAAGAGCATCGACGATAAGGTCGATGACGGCGTGGCTTACACGGGTCGGGTTATCGGAGCCAATGGTGACAGCGACAAATCCTGCCCCGCATGGAACAATATTACGCCGTTCGATTATGTAACCTCCATGCCTGGCAAGGATTGTGGCCTGCGTTTCAATACGATCGATACCAAGCGGGGCGTGTAAGCTGCGAAGAAGCTTATCTTCTTTTCGAAAAACTCATTTCTGCTTCCTCGGCGTGGCGTTGTTTGCTATCACTGCCGCTTCTTCGCCCGGACCCGACGCTTTCCGCGCCGATCCGTTCTCCGGGCGCAACCCACCCGATTGGGTGCGGATCGCATCATGAAAGCGCCATTGCGCGCGTCGATCCGTCCCGTCCCGAAGGTTCGAATTGACGATGCAATCATCCACCATCGCCCCGGCTATCTCCGTCGATCTGGAGCTGGAACGCCGCCGTGACGCCGCCCGTGTGGGCGGCGGTAAAGAGCGCATCGACGCGCAGCATGAAAAAGGCAAGCTCACCGCGCGCGAGCGGCTGGAAGTGCTGCTCGACCCCGACTCCTTCGAAGAATACGACATGTTCGTCGAACATCGCGGCACGCATTTTGGCATGGATAAGAAGCAGTTTCCGGGGGATGGCTGCGTGACCGGCCACGGCACCATCCATGGCCGCCCGGTCTTTGTGTATAGCCAGGATTTCACCGTGCTTGGCGGTTCGCTCTCCGAGACAAACGCCAAGAAAATCTGCAAGATCATGGATATGGCGATGCGCACCGGCACGCCGGTCATCGGCCTGAACGATTCCGGCGGCGCGCGCATTCAGGAAGGCGTGGATTCACTTTCGGGCTACGCGGAAATTTTCCAGCGCAACGTGCTCGCCAGCGGGCGTGGTGCCGCAAATCTCGCTGATCATGGGACCATGCGCGGGTGGCGCGGTGTATTCGCCCGCACTGACCGATTTCATTTTCATGGTCGGCGGTTCTTCCTACATGTTCGTGACCGGCCCGGAAGTGGTGAAAACCGTGACCCACGAGATCGTCAGCCAGGAAGAATTGGGCGGCGCGAGCACCCACACCCAGAAATCCGGCGTGGCGGATCTCGCCTTCAATCACGACATCGAAGCCCTGCTGCAGACCCGCCGTTTGTTCGATTTCCTGCCGCTCTCCAACCGCAGCGGTGCGCCGTATCGCCCCAGCAGTGACCCCGCCGATCGCCTCGACATGGCGCTGACCACCCTGGTGCCCGACAATCCCAACAAAGCCTACGACATGCGCGAGCTGGTCGAGCGCGTGGTGGACGAGCAGGATTTCTTCGAGCTGCAGACAGACTGGGCGAAGAACATCCTCATCGGCCTGGCGCGCATGGAAGGCCACACCGTCGGCATCGTCGCCAACCAGCCGATGCATCTGGCCGGTTGCCTGGACATCGATGCCAGCCGCAAAGCCGCGCGCTTCGTACGTTTCTGCGATGCGTTTAGCATCCCGATCATCTCCTTCGTCGACGTGCCCGGCTTCCTGCCCGGCACCGCGCAGGAACATAACGGCATCATCAAACAAGGCGCGAAACTGCTTTACGCCTATGCCGAAGCCACCGTGCCCAAACTCACCGTCATCACCCGCAAGGCCTATGGTGGCGCGTACATCGTGATGAGCTCCAAGCATCTGCGCGGGGATGTGAATTACGCCTGGCCCAGCGCCGAAATCGCCGTGATGGGCCCCAAAGGCGCCGTCGAAATCGTCTTCCGCGGCAGCATCAAAAACCCCGAGGACGCCGAGAAGAAGATCAACGAATACCGCGAAGCCTTCGCCTCGCCCTTCGTTGCCGCAAGCCGCGGCTACATCGACGACGTCATCCGCCCCCAGAACACCCGCTGGCGCTTATGCCGGGCTTTGGCGATGCTGCGCACCAAGCAGATCGACAATCCCTGGAAGAAGCATGATAATCTCCCTTTGTGAGGCGCTATGAATCTACAAAGGATAGGTTTCATTCTTTTCTGGGGGGGTATTTTCGCGATCGTAGTGGGAACGGTTTTTAGCTTTAACTCAGCGCACTCTTCAGTGGATCGTGAATTAGTGTGGAAGGGTTTCTTCTTTGCAAGCGCCACATTTGTGATTTTGATGACGGCCCTGAGAATAATCGCCGAAAGAAATAAGAAGTAATCGCTATGTTCAAAAAAATTCTCATCGCCAACCGGGGCGAAATCGCCGTTCGCATCATGCAGACTTGCCGAAAAATGGGCATCAAAACGGTGGCCATTTATTCGGAAGCTGACACCAACGCGCTGCATGTGAAGGAAGCGGACGAAGCCGTCTATGTCGGCCCGTCGCCGTCCTCGCAAAGCTATCTCGTCGTCGAGAACATCCTCAAAGCCTGCCGCCAGACCGGCGCGGATGCGGTGCATCCGGGCTACGGATTCCTTTCGGAAAACGCCAATTTCGCCATCGCCCTGCGCAAAGCGGGTGTGACGATGATCGGGCCGAGCCCAGAAGCCATCAAGGCGATGGGCGATAAGATCGAATCGAAAAAAATCGCGATTGAGGCGGGCGTGAGCGTGGTGCCCGGTGCGAAAGACGCGGTGACGGACCCGGACGAGGCCAAGCGCATCGCCAACGAGATCGGCTATCCCGTCATGATCAAAGCTGCCGCCGGGGGTGGGGGCAAGGGTATGCGCGTGGTGCACGACGAGGCGGAGCTGATCGAAGGCCTGCGCGGCGCTTCCAGCGAAGCGGCGAATTCGTTCAGCGATAGCCGCGTTTTCATCGAAAAATACGTCACCAAACCGCGCCACATCGAAATCCAGATCCTCGGCGATAAGCGCGGCAACGTGGTCTATCTCGGCGAGCGGGAATGCTCCATCCAGCGCCGCCACCAGAAAGTGATCGAAGAGGCGCTGAGCCCCTTCATCAACGAAGAAACGCGCAAGCGCATGGGCGAGCAATCCGTCGCCCTGGCCAAAAAGGTGGGCTACACCAGCGCCGGTACGGTCGAATTCATCGTCGACGATCAGCAGAATTTCTACTTCCTGGAAATGAACACCCGCCTGCAGGTTGAACACCGTGTCACCGAACTCGTCACCGGTCTCGACCTCGTCGAACAGATGATCCGCATCGCCGCTGGCGAGTCGCTCACCTTCAAACAAGAAGACGTGAAATATGACGGCTGGGCACTGGAAGCCCGCGTCTATGCGGAAGACCCCAAGCGTGGCTTCCTCCCCTCCACCGGTCGCCTCAGCCGCTTCCAGCCCCCCGCCCCGGGCAATGCCACCGTGCTCGTCGATACCGGCGTGTATGAGGGCGGCGAAGTCAGCATGTTCTACGATCCGATGATCGCCAAGGTCTGCACGCATGCGCGCACGCGCGAGAAGGCGATCGAAGCGATGCGCCAGGCTTTGTCCGCCTTCGTCATCGAAGGCATTCAGCACAACATCCCGTTCCTCGAGGCGCTCCTCGCCCATCCGCGTTTCCAGGCGGGCGACATTTCCACCAACTTCATCGCCGAGGAATATCCCGGCGGGTTCGCGGGCGCGGAATTGACCAGCGAAACGACCAAGACCCTGGTCGCCACTGCCATGTTCCTGCATCTGCGCGAAGCCGAACGCGCCAACCGCATCGGCGGCCAATTGGCGGGGCGGGCTTATGCCATCAGCACGCGTTGGGTCGTCTCCATCGACGGCACGGAATACCCCGCCCAGGGTCGCGTAGCGGACAAAGGCTACCGCGTGAAGCACGATACGGGCGTGCTGGCGATCAACAGCGAATACGAACTGGGCGGCCGCCTGTTCCAAGGCACGGTGAATGACCGCGCGGTCAACGTGCAGGTGAAACGCATCGGCGAAGGCTGGCGGCTGACGCATGGCGGGGCCGAAGTGGTTGCCGTGGTGCGCACTCCGCGCGTGGCCGAGCTCGGTGCGCATATGCCCAAGGTTTCGCTTTTCAGCAAAACCAACCAGCTCAAGGCGCCCATCGCCGGTTTGGTGGTGGATGTGCGCTGCACCGAAGGCCAGGAAGTCAAAGCCGGCCAGGAACTCATCGTCATCGAAGCCATGAAAATGGAAAATGTGATCACGGCGGATGAGGATGTGAAAATCCGCAAGATTCTGGTGCGGAATTCCGAAAGCGTGGCCTCGGGTCAGGTGCTGATCGAATATGTGGATGAAGTGTAGCCTTGATCATGAATCATTGACGCATGCGGCCCGGGAACGCTCCTCAGCCTGATGAGCGGCACGGCGGGCCAGGCAATATGTGGCACCGCCCCGGTGCAGGAAGCAGTCAGCAATGTTCCATCCGTTGGGTATGTGATCTTATCGGGGATTCGGAGAGGAAATATTTTCGGCTGGTTGCCGGGCGGAGAACACGAAGCGCCGATTCATCAGATAGCTCACGACAACGTATAAAGCACCGGCGACGATCTGACTCAGGCCCGCATGCAGGCCCAATATACGGGTAAGAAACATCAGCAGCGCAAGATTGGCGGGATATGCTACCGCAAAGACCATGAGAAAACGGAGTTTTTCCGTGTGGCTGCTTTCGTTGCTTTTGAACGTGTAATATTTGTTCAGGAAATAGGAAATGACCAGCCCGACGCTGTAGCCCAGCAAATTGCTCAATTCAGGGCTTAAGTGCAGTAGATACATGCCCGCGAAAATGAGCGCATAGCCCACCAGCGTATTGATGCTGCCCACCAGCAAGAAGCGCAAAAACTGCATGCGTTCAAGCAGCCCGAGGCCCCAGCGAATCAAATTGGTAAGCGGACTGAACATAGGCCTGAATATTTTCCGAACAGAAAGGGGAGGCGAATTGGTAGATGCGTTTCACCATGCGGGATGGCAGCGCGTATTCCCCCCAGAGAACGTCGAATCTGTCAAGCGCAGCTGTCGGATTGCGGAGGTAAATAGTTTGGAGACGAGATTCCAGCAGCGTTGCGCCCCATGTTTCTATGCGCCGAATACCTTATCGAAGCTGCGCTGGAGCGCGGCATCCGCCTCCGCCATTGTGGCATTCACGCCCAATTTCGCCAACGAGGTCACCCCATGGGCTTGAATACCGCAGGGCACGATGCCGCTGAAATGCGAGAGGTCGGGTGCGACATTCAGCGCCACCCCGTGGAAGCTGATCCAACGGCGGATACGAATACCGAGGGCGGCAATTTTGTTTTCGCTGCCGTCCGGCTGCATCACCCAGATGCCCACCCGCTTTTCGCGGCGTTCGCCCTTCACGCCGAATTCGGCCAAAGTCTCGATCAAAACGCGCTCCAGCTCGCACACATAGCGCCGCACATCCGGTGTTGTGTAGCGCTTCTTCAAATCCAGCATCGCATAAGCCACGCGCTGGCCGGGGCCGTGATAGGTATATTGCCCGCCACGCCCGGTTTGATGCACGGGGAAGCGCGCTTCCAGCAGATCGCCATCCTTGGCGCTGGTGCCCGCCGTGTAGAGGGGGGGGTGTTCCAGCAACCATACTTGCTCATCTGCCCGCCCTTCGGCCATGGCGGCGACATGGGCTTCCATGGCGGCAAGCGTTTCAATGTATGGGGCCGGAGAGGGGAGAGGACGAAAAAACATGCGTGTAGTCTAGCAGGCAGGCCGAACAACTCAACTTGCCATCCCCTTCCTTCTTTGCTAAGCCCAACCGCCTGCGGCCTAGTGCGGCAGTTTCGGGGCGATGCGGCCATGGCGGAATTGGTAGACGCGCAACGTTGAGGTCGTTGTCCGGGCAACCGGGTGGAAGTTCAAGTCTTCTTGGCCGCACCAACCCCCGAAATTTTCCCGCTTTCCGGCGAGGCTTTTGAAAAATTCGGCTTAGGTTCCGGCCTTTCGCCGCACTGGCAGGAAGGGAACGGCATGCAGCACGACCGCACTCCCGAGCATCGCGATATCGACGCCCGCACTGCCGAGGACATCCGCAATGATGAACGCTCTGCCTATGGGGTGAGCGACGCGCTGCTGCTGCAGATTCGCGCGGCGCTGGACGGGGACCATCCCCACATCGTTGCCGCGCTCATCGAACCGCTCCATGCCGCCGATACCGCCGAATTGCTGACCCGCCTGCATGCGGACGACCGCATGGCCGTGGTCGCTGCCCTGCGTGAAATTTTCGATCCCGACATTCTCACCGAACTTGCCCCCGACCTGCGCGACGATGTGGTGAATGCGCTGGGCATGCAGAAGAGCGCCGAGGCAATTTCCCAGCTCGATATCGACGATGCGGTCTATGTGATCGAAGGGCTGGAAGAGGAAGACCAGCAGGAGATTCTCGAGGCAATCACCGACGAGGAGCAGCGCAGCGAATTGCGCGAGGGCCTGGCTTATCCCGATTCCTCCGCCGGGCGATTGATGCAGACGGATTTCGTTTCCGTGCCCGAATTCTGGGCGGTGGGCGACACCATCGACTACCTGCGCCGCACGGACGACCTGCCCACGGATTTCTATTCCATCCTGGTGGTCGATCCGCGCCAGAAACCCATCGGCTCGGTGATGCTCAGCCGCATCATGCAGAGCAAGCGCGAGGTGCTGATCCGCGACATCATGTCCACCGACCTCAAAAAGATCCCGACGGATATGGATCAAGAGGAAGTGGCGCATCTGTTCCGCAAATACGCGCTGGTCGAAACGCCCGTGGTGCATGCCACCACAGGGCGGTTGGTGGGTGTGGTCACGGTGGATGACGTGGTGGATGTCATCACCGAGGAAAACCAGGAAGACATGCTCAAGATCGGGGGTAGCGAAGCGCTGGACGATCCCTATCTCGCGACGCCGCTGGCCACGCTGATCAAGAAGCGCGCGCGCTGGCTCATCGTGTTGTTCCTGGGGGAAATGCTGACTGCCAGCGCCATGGGTTATTTCGAGCATGCGATCGAGCGCGCGGTGGTGCTCGCTTTGTTTTTGCCGCTGATTATCTCCTCCGGCGGCAATTCGGGCAGCCAGGCGGCGACTTTGGTGATCCGCGCCATGGCGCTGGGCGAAGTGCGCCTGCGCGATTGCTGGCAGGTTATGAAACGCGAACTGGCGGCAGGTCTGGCGCTGGGGCTCATTCTGGGTGCCATCGGCGTGGTGCGCGTGACCGTGTGGCAGCAGATTTTCGGCACCTATGGCGACGAATGGTTCCGCGTGGCGATCACAGTCGGCACTGCGCTGATTGGGGTGGTGTTGTGGGGCACCATTGCCGGTTCGATGCTGCCTTTCGTGTTGCGGCGCCTAGGCGCCGATCCCGCTTCCTCCTCCACGCCGTTCGTGGCGACCCTGGTGGATGTGACCGGGCTGATCATTTACTTCAGCATCGCCTCGGTGTTGCTGCTACATTAGCGCCCGTCATCAAGCTGCTTTCGCCGTGGGTTGCGGGCGGGTGAAGACGGGGGTTTCCGGGGTGGAGAGATCGGGATCGTAGGTGTATCCGCCATAGCCAAAGCCCTGCAGCGCCTTCATACTTTTTCCCCGTTTCTCGATCACATGCCGCGCCATCATGCCGCGGGCGCGTTTGGCGAAGAGGGCGAGGATGCGGAGTTGGTTTCCTCCATCTTTTCTAATACTGGCCTCTTTGAATTGTGGGCTGATTATCTGCACTTTGAGCGCTTTCTGCGAGACGGCCTTGGCGTATTCTTCGGAAGCGAGGTTGATCACGATATCCGTACCCACCGCTTTCGCTGCCGCATTGATCGCCTCGGCCAAGGCTTCTCCCCAGAAAGCGTAGAGATCGCGGCCTTTGGGGTTGGGCAGGCGGGTGCTCATTTCCAGCCGGTAAGGCTGGATGCGGTCGAGCGGGCGCAGCACGCCGTACAGGCCCGATAGAATGCGCAAGCGATCCTGCGCCCAGGCGATCTGCGCGGGCGTGAAATGCTCGGCCTCCAGCCCGTCATACACATCCCCCTGAAAAGCGCGCAGGCAGGGGCGGCTGTTGGTGGCGGTGAAGCGGGGGGCAAAATGCTGGAAGCGATCGTGGTTCAGTGCGGCGAGTTTGGGGCTGATATCCATGAGATGCGCCAGATCCTGGGCAGATCGTTCGCGCAATATTTCCACCAGTTCCAGGCTGCGGGCGCGGAAAGCGGGCAGGCTGGGCGTGGGAAATCCTGCCGGTACGGGGCTGTCGAAATCCTGCGTTTTGGACGGGGAAAGTAAAATCAGCATTATTTCTCACTGGGTTTGAGCACCAGGCAGTGGGTGTTGGCGGGCGCGAAATCGGTGGTGAAATATTCGTAGCAGCGCCAATAGGTGCTGTTGCGCCCGGTGCCGTCCATGCGCGTGCGGTCCAGCCGCACATTGGTGAAGATGACGCTAAGCCCGCTTTTCAGCGGCAATGCCCCGCTGCCGATCACGCTCGCTTCCTGACGGAACCCGTCTGCCTGCGCTGCGGGCATCAGCACATGTTCCAGCATCACGTTCGGTACATATTCCCAATGGCTGTTGGGCGCTTCCACCGCCTGCGCCGCACTGGCCGCGATGATGGCGGCAAAGGCCAGGTATCTAGAAATCATAGCAGCGCCCGTTGCGCTCCCAATCGCCATAGCGGGTGGGTTCTTCGCCGCGCGGGCCGCCGAATTCGTCGGACTGGGCTTTCTTTTTCGGCGCGGCTTCCGTCTCTGCGCTGCCTTGTGGCGCGGCGTAATCCACGATTTCGTTGGTTTCTTCGGGTTTTTTGGGCTGTTCCATGGTCACCTCCGTTGCGGGTGCGGGCGTTGTGGTGCATGCTATCCCGCCCTTCCCCCGATGCCAAGAGCCCCCATGCCCCCCAAATCCGCCCCCCACCAATCGGCGACGCACGCTACCGCCCCCCGCATCGTGCCCGAAGCGCTGCCTCCCGGCGTGCCCGCCCGCCTGAGCGCAGTACGGCTGCTGGAACGCGTGCTGAAATTCGGCCGCACCTTCGAGGATGCGTTGGGCGAAGTGCCGTTGCTCAACGCGCTTGCCCCGGCGGATGCGGCTTTCGCGCGGATGCTGACGCTGACCGCGCTGCGCCACCACGGCCAGGTGCAATCCATGCTGGGCACGCTGCTGACCAAGCCGCTGCCGGGCCGGGCGGCGGCGTTGGCTGGGTTGCTGGAAATCGGCGCGGTGCAGTTGCTGTGGCTCGATGTCGCGCCCCATGCGGCGGTCGATGCCTCGGTCGAGACCGTGCGCGCCATGGGGCTGAATGCCTATTGCGGGCTGGCGAATGCGATATTGCAGACCATCGCGCGCGATCTGCCGGGCTGGAAACTGAAGGCCGAACAGGCGCTCGACGACAATCTGCCGCCTTGGATGCTGGCACGCCTGCGCCACCGCTACGGCCCCGAAACCCTGCGCGATATTCTAACAGCCCAAGCCCATTACGGCAGCGGCACGCCGCCGGTGACGGATCTTTCGCTGCGCGACAAGGATTTCGCTTTCCCCGAAGACGTGCTGCGTCTGCCCAACGGCTCGATGCGAGTGCAGGACGGGGGACGCGTGGAATTCTGGCCGGGCTATGAGGAAGGCGCCTGGTGGGTACAGGATATGGCGGCGAGCCTGCCCGCCACGCTCATCAATACCGCATTCCCGAAACCCGCGCGCATTCTGGATGCCTGCGCCGCGCCGGGCGGCAAGACCGCGCAGCTCGCCGCCGCCGGGCATCGTGTGGTCGCGCTGGATCGCAGCGGGCCACGCCTGCGCCGGCTTCGCGAGAATATGGACCGGTTGCGATTGACGGTGGAAGTGGTGGAGGAAGACGCCACGACTTATGTACCCGCCGAACTCTATGATGCCGTGCTGCTGGATGCGCCCTGCAGCGCCACCGGCACCATCCGCCGCCATCCTGAGCTGCCGTGGCAACGCCGGGCGGAAGATATGACGCGGCTGGTGGGGCTGCAGGGCGCGATGCTGCGCCAGGCCGCGCATTGGCTGCGCCCGGGCGGGTTGCTGGTCTATGCCGTATGCACCCTGCTGCCCGAGGAAGGAGAGGAAGCGATTGCCGCCTTGCTGGCCGAGGACAAGAACTGGGAAGTGCTTCCTGTCATCGAAGCCGCCGAACTGGGTTTCCCCGACGCGATGGCCACCCCCGAAGGCGGGCTGCGCACGCTGCCCAGCCATGCGCATCACGCAGGCGGTATGGACGGTTTCTACGTTGCCCGTCTGCGGCGGGTGGGGTAATTCTACTGTCATTCCCGCGCAGGCGGGAGCGACAACTTCTTCGAGCATCCCATGACCCGTCCCGTCCGCATCGCTCCTTCCATGCTTTCCGCCGATTTCGCCAAACTGGGCGAGGAAGTGCGAGCGGTGGACGCGGCGGGCGCGGACTGGATCCATCTGGACATCATGGACGGGCATTTCGTGCCGAATCTCACGGTGGGCCCCATGGTCGTGGCCGCCATGCGCCCGCACACCGCCAAAATCTTCGACGTGCATCTGATGATCGCCAACCCGGACGAATATGCCCCGCAATTCGCCGCCGCCGGGGCGGACATCATCACGCTGCATGCCGAAGCGGGGCCGCATATGCATCGCAGTCTGCAGCTCATCCGATCCTTAGGCAAGAAAGCGGGCATTTCCATCACCCCCTCCACCCCGCCGGAAGTGCTGGAATATGTGATGGATCTGGTCGATCTAATTTTGGTGATGACGGTGAATCCCGGCTTCGGCGGGCAGAAATTCATCCACTCGCAATTGCCCAAAATCCGCACATTGCGCGCGATGATCGACCGCACCGGCCGTGACATCGCGCTGGAGGTGGATGGCGGGATCAATGCGCAAATCGCGCCGCTGGTCATCGAAGCCGGGGCGGATGCGCTGGTGGCGGGTTCTGCCATTTTCTCCGGCCCCGGTGCCGATCTGGTCGCGAACATCCGTGCCTTGCGCGGCTGATACTCGTCAAAGTTGCAATTTAAACTAGATTTCCCCCATGAGTTGTGTAATGGATTGTATGTAGCAATTTAAAACAACCACAGATTGCTTATTACCCAGTGGCGGAGGGAAATCATGAGTATTGTGCTCTTGGCAGCGGCAGCGCGCCCCTGCAGCCAATGGCCGATTACCTGCGCGAAACCTTTCAGCGCGAGGTTCTTTGTTGCTATTCGCCCCAGATCGCGCTGCAGGCGTTGCAAAATCAGGCGCAAGCGGTGCCGGAAGTTTTGATCGCAGATATTTCCGGCCAAAGCATCAGCGGAGCGCAGCGATTCCTTACCGCCGTGCTGGAACATGCGCCCGATTTGCCCATTGTTGCCCTCACCGCCTTCGCGCAGTCGGATGCAGCGGAAGGATTGTTCGTTCTGGGCGGTATCGATATTCTGAGCAAGCCCGTGCAGCGCGCCCGCCTGCGCATCGCCATCGCCAATGCATTGAAGATGGGGGCGCTACGTCAGGAACTGGCACGCATGCGGTTGCGCGAAAAAGGCGCGGCCGCCTTCGAACAAATCGTCGCGCATTCCTATGGCATGCAAAAAGCCGTGCATTGGGCGCGCCGCGCTGCTGTCACCGCGCAGCCGCTCTGTATGACCGGCGAGCCCGGCACGGGCAAGGAGATACTCGCCCGCGCCATTCACAGCGAAAGCACGCGCGCGGTGCATCCTTTCCGCACGCTCGCCTGCGCGACGCTTGGAGAGAGCGCGATCGAAACCTCTCTGGCGGCACAAGGGCCGGAAAGCCTATGGGTGCAGGCACGCGGGGGTACATTGTATATCGATCAAGCGCATATGATATCACCGCTATTGCAGGAGCAATTGGCCGTACGTTTGCGCCACGGCACAGGAGATTCGGAAAGCCCACGGCTGATCCTGGCGACGATACCGGAGGCGCAGACGGAAGCCCATCCCTTGCTGCGCCATGTTCGCGATGCCGGACGCGAGCCGTCGATCATCCTGCCACCTTTGCGCGAACGCCCGGAAGACATGGCCGACCTCGCGCAGCATTACCTGCGCCGCTACAATGCCAGCGAAGGTGGGTGCGTGCAGCGGTTGGACCGGGAGGCGCTGGCGTGGCTGCAGTCTCGCCCATGGCCGGGCAACCTGCCGGAGCTGGCCCGCCATATGCGGCGCGGCTTGTTGGTCTGCACGGGCGAAGTACTGGAACGCGTGCATCTGGAATGGCGCGCGCCCGCCGGACAAGCTGTGCCCCTGCAGGCGGCCACTGCGCTGCTGCCGATGCTCGATCCGAAAGGCGAATTGCGTCCGTTGGCCGATCTGGAATGTGCGGTGCTTGAATTCGCCGTGGCCCATCATCAGGGCTGCATGGCCCGCGCCGCCCGATCTCTCGGCATCGGCCGCTCCACCCTCTACCGCCGTTTGCAGGATACGGCGACGGGCTAATGGTAGTGATCGACCACAGCACGGGAAAGCCGAGCTATGACTTCTGAACACCGGTCTTCACTGTCTCGCGTATCGGCGATGAAAATGGCAATGGCGATATGCCGTCCATCCGGTGCAGTAAAGATGCCCACATCGTTGGTCGCGACATGCAGACCTTGCCACTCTCCACTCGAACCTGTTTTATGCCCCAACGTCCAACCTTGGCGCAACCCTGCTTTCAGGCGATTCGGAAAGGTTTTCGTAGCATGCATAATCTCCAGCAGCCGCTCGGTTGATTGCGCTGAGAGTAATTTACCTGCGGCCAGCTTATGTAGCAACAGAGCCATGCCGCGTGGAGTGGCGGTATCGCGCAGGTCTGCCTTATAATTTCGCCAGGCTTTTGCACGCTGTTCCAAAGGCACTGCCGCCAAGGCAGCCTGAAACATCCCTTTGACCGTATAAGCCGGGTTCCATAAAAGGCCACGAATTTCAGTCTGCAGGTGCCGTTCATCACGCGTGACTGAAATGTCTTCGATGCCATGCCGATCCAAAAATGCCTGTACCTCCTGCGGCCCCCCGAGCTTGCGCATGAGAATGTCGTTGGCTGCACTGTCACTGTCGGTTACCGCACGCTTCACGAGGTCGCCGAGAGTGGTGCGATAACCCTGCCCTGTGACAAACGTCTCAATGGGCTGCACGCCTATGCTGAGGTCTTCTTTGCGTACCAATACAGGATCGTCCCAGCGCCAATGGCGCAGGTCGATGGCTTCCATCACAGCCATTGCCGTGATGATTTTCACCACGCTTTGTAAAGAAAAACGCGCATCGCCGTTTAGGCAGACCAGCGCAGGCTGTTTTTGAGCGCGCGCATCTTCTGCACATATGCCGACCCGGCCTGACGATTCGCTGGCGATTTGCGTAAAAACTGTTCGCAGTGAACCGTTACCTGTCTCTTCCCCTGCGGTATTTGAGGCGATTAGAACCAAAGCCAGCCATGTACAGCGAAGCCACCCGTGCATCAGGCTGCCATGCCCGGCAGCTTTTCCCATTTGGCGGTGCCGGATTGGGTGATGCGGAGGACGAGTTCGCCGTTGAGCAAGGCGAGGGCGGTGTCGCCGAAGGCTTCGCGGCGCCAGCCGGTGAGGCAGGTCAGGCTTTCGCGCTCGCCGCGGGCGAGGGCTTCCAGATCGTCGTTGCTGGAAAGCAGGCGCGGCACCAGCCCGGCCTGGCGGGCCTGGGTTTTAAGCAGCAGCTTCAGCACGTCCAGCACGTCTTCCTGGTTCTGGCTCATCGGGATGCCGCGGGCGGGCGGCTCCGGCCAGGCGTCTTTCGGCAGGGCCAGCCCGGCCTCCACTGCGGCGAGTATGCCTTGTTTCCATTCTGGCGAAAGCCCGCCGCGCATGCTGCGCAGCGCCATCAGAGCCTCGGCGTCGTGCGGGGCCTGCTGGGCGATTTCCTGCAAGGCCTCGTCCATCAGCACGCGCTGGCGCGGCAGATCGCGCGCCTGCGCCGCCGTTTCGCGCCACGCGGCCACTTCGCGCAAGATCGCCAGCATCTGCGGTTTGGCATGGCGCAGGCGCATGCGTTTCCACTGCGCGCGGGGATCGACTTCGTAGGTGGCGACATCCTGGGTTTCGCGCATGATTTCGGGCAGCCAGTCAGAGCGGCCCGCTTTTTCCAGTCGCGCAGCCATCTTCACGAAGATCTCGCGCAGATAGGTCACGTCCGCCAGTGCGTAATGCAGCTGCTTGTCGCTCAAAGGGCGGCGCTGCCAATCGGTGAATTGCTGGCTTTTGTCGAGGGATTTTTTGAGCAGCTGGCTGACCAGCGTTTCATACCCCGCCGATTCGCCGAAGCCGCAGAGCTGGGCCGCCACCTGGGTGTCGAACAGCGGCGTCACCAGTGTGCCGGTGTGCTGAAACACGATTTCCATATCCTGCCGGCAGGCATGCATCACCTTCGGTACGGCGGATTCGGTGAGGAGCTTCCATAAGGGCGTAAGGTCGATGCCGTGGGCCAGCGGATCGATCAACGCGGCCTCGCCCGGGCCTGCCACCTGCACCAGGCACAATTTCGCGTAATAGGTGCGCTCGCGGTGGAATTCGGTGTCCACCGTCAGGAAATCCGCGCCTTCCATGCGGGCGCAGAAAGCGGCCAAAGCCTCGCTCTGGGTAATGAAGACGGGCATCTCGGCGGGGCGGTCGGGCATGGGATTTCCAAGGCGGGTGGGGCGTTTACGGGTCATAGCGCCCATGCTTGTACCGGGCGGTGCGGCTGCGCACAAGCCTCATCGCCGGGAAGTCGCGCTCTCCGGCCTTGTCTGGCGGGCGCGCTTTGGCTATGACTTCTGCCACTTATCCACATTCCCGCCCGCGAGTTTCCCATGTCCAGCCCCATGCACACCTACCGCACCCACACCTGCGCTGCCCTGCGCGCAGAAGATGTGGGTGGCTCGGTAAAACTTTCCGGCTGGGTACACCGCAAGCGCGACCATGGGCAACTGTTGTTCATCGATCTGCGCGACCATTATGGCGTCACGCAACTGGTGGTTTCCAGCGACAAGGCGGAAGGGGCGTTGCTTTCCGAAGCCTTGGCGAAAGTCAGCAATGAAAGCGTCATCACCGTCACCGGCCAGGTGGTCGCCCGCTCGGGGGAGACGGTGAACAAGGAATTGCCCACCGGCGCCATCGAAGTGGTGGTGACCGCCTGGACGCTCGAATCCGCTGCCGATCCGCTGCCGATGCAGGTAAATGCGGATGCGGATTTCCCCGAGGACCTCCGCCTGCGCTATCGCTTCCTCGATCTGCGCCGCGATTCGCTGCACCGGAATATTCTACTGCGCAGCCAAGTCATCGCCAGCCTTCGTCGGCGGATGACCGCACAGGGCTTCAACGAATTTCAAACGCCGATTCTCACCAGCTCCAGCCCCGAAGGCGCGCGCGATTATCTGGTGCCCAGCCGCGTCCATCCCGGTCATTTCTATGCGCTGCCGCAAGCCCCGCAGCAATTCAAGCAATTGCTGATGGTGGCGGGTTTCGACCGTTATTTCCAGATCGCCCCGTGCTTCCGCGACGAAGATGCGCGCGCGGACCGTTCCCCGGGCGAATTCTACCAGCTCGACATCGAAATGAGTTTCGTCACGCAGGAAGACGTGTTCGCCGCCATCGAACCGGTGCTGGCCGGGGTGTTCGAAGAATTCGGCAGCGCCCGCACCAGCACCAAAGCCCCGTTCCCGCGCATCACTTACGACACCGCTATGAAGGAATATGGCAGCGACAAACCCGATCTGCGCAACCCGCTGAGATTGGCGGATGCGACTGAAATCTGGCGCGGCTCCGGTTTCGGCATTTTCAACGGCGTGATCGAAGCGGGCGGCTCCATCCGCGCCATCCCCGCTCCCGGCACGGCGGGCAAACCGCGCAGTTTCTTCGACGGCATGATCGCCTATGCGCAGGAACTGGGCGCGAAGGGCCTCGCCTATATCGGCTTCGAGGTGGACGGCGCGACCAAGGGCCCCATCGCTAAATTTCTTGCCCCCGAAAAGATCGCCGAACTCAAAACGCTGATGGGCCTGAAGGACGATGACAGCGTCTTCTTCGCCTCCGGCCCCGGCGAGGAGCCTGCCAAGCTCGCGGGCAAGATCCGCACGCGATTGGGCGAGGAACTTGGCCTGATCGAACCCGGCGTGTTCAAATTCTGCTGGATCGTCGATTTCCCTTACTTCGAATGGAACGAAGACGATAAGAAGATCGACTTCTCGCACAACCCCTTCTCCATGCCCCAGGGCGGGATGAAGACGCTGGAAGCCGCCGAAAAGGCGGGCAAGGCCGCGTTGCTCGATCTCAAGGCGTTCCAATACGACATCGTGTGCAACGGCGTGGAACTCTCCTCCGGCGCCATCCGCAACCATCGCCCGGAAGTGATGTACAAAGCATTTGAAATCGTCGGGTACAGTAAGGAAGAGGTGGATGCCCGCTTCAGCGGCATGATCAACGCCTTCCGCTTCGGGGCTCCTCCCCACGGTGGCCTGGCCCCCGGCGTGGACCGCATCGTGATGCTGCTGGCGGATACGCCGAACATCCGCGAAGTCATTGCCTTCCCGATGAACCAGAAGGCGCAGGATCTGCTGATGCAGGCCCCGGCACCCGCCACGGAAAAGCAACTGCGCGAACTGAACATCAACCTGACGCCGAGCGCGCGGAAGGTACTGGAAGGCAAGACCGATTTACCTACACAAAAGACCGCCTAAATCCCCCTCTCCCTAGTAGGGAGAGGGCCGGGGGGAGGGTGAATCGCAGCAAGCGCTCGGCGTGTGTTGCCAATCCCCCTCTCCCTCCGCTTCGCTCCTCCCTCTCCCTTTTAGGGAGAGGGGAAAAAACCGAGAACCACCGTAGATGTCCCCTTATCCGAACCCCACCCGCCGCGATGTGCTGCGCCTGAGTCTGCTGCTCGGAGCGGGCCTTTCGCTCAGCGCGCGCTCGGCCTTCGCCATCGGCGCGCGGGAGGTGCGGGAGGTGGGGCTGAACAATATCCATACCGGGGAAGCCGGGCGGTTCGTTTACTACGAAGGCGGTGCCTACCAACCCCAGGCGCTGAGCGCCTGCGCGCATCTGCTGCGCGATTTCCGCAACGACGCCACCCACCCGATCGACCCGCTATTGTTCGACATGCTCTACCTGCTGCAATCGCAAACCGAATCCGGCGAAACCTTTGAGGTCATCTCCGGCTACCGCTCCCCCGAGACCAACCGCATGCTGCTGGAAACCACCGAAGGCGTGAACCCGCACAGCCTGCACATGCAAGGCCGCGCCATCGACATCCGCCTCCCCGGCATGCGGCTCGATCTCCTCGCCAACCGCGCCGCCGAAATGCAAATGGGAGGCGTGGGCCTCTACCCCGCCTCCCATTTCATCCATCTCGATACCGGCGTGGTGCAGCGCTGGTGATGTGTATTATTGCTGCCGTCCCTGCTGCTGCTTGGAGGTTGTCGACGCGATGTAAACTGGAGGGGCAGCATCTGGGATAGTTTGGTCTTTTTTGTCAACCGTAGCGGAAGCCAATTCGCTCTGGTTGGCAAAACTATCAAGGTGCGCTTGCATACCCATTCTCTCCGGTTTACCCAAAGGTTCGGCATTTTTGGGTTCGGCATTTCTGGCTCCCGCAACAGCCAGTTTTGCTAAATCCGTATAAGCAGCTAACATGCTGGCATAGCTATCGGATTGAACATTCGCTGTAGTCTGCCGACCACCCGAAACACCAGGCGCTTCGCCGTAGAGCTGAGTTGGAGAAATGCTCAGTTTGTCTGCTGGGTCCGCCTTAGATTCATCTGAATTCTCTTTAGAGGTAGAGTTTAGAGTTCCCTTATTATTTTGAGCAAGGCGCATGTTTGCACCATGTATCTGCTCACGGTGCTTCACCGGCTCAGCCTTGGCGATCGCATCGTTCGCCATCGTCTCGAACTTGCCAGCAAACTCCCCACCTTCAAAGAAGATAGCCGGGCCGCTTTTCTTATAGGCAGCCAATACGTCCGGTTGGTCTTTGAACATGTCGCTGACGGCGTCTTTTGTCACCTTCCCCGCTCTGCCATCGCTCAAAAATACGCGTGTCTGTGGGGATACGCCGTTTTTGCCATAGAGCTTCTCTTGGTGCTCCAGAAGCTTTTTCTGGAAATCGTCGCGCAGCTTGTCATCCTGCACCAATTGATTGGTATTGGGATCGACAAACAAACCACTCGCGGTCATGACGCCGTTGAGAGAATTGCTAGCGGTTTGAGGCGGTTGCTCGGTTGAGTTTGCTACGCCATGCGCAGTGTTGTAGCGCTGCACGAGCGGGGCTAGTGCGGCATAATCTGTGGCGGGAATGTCGTCGAGCTTAGATAAACCGGCCCATCTCTTCGACATGGCAGCGAGCATGGCCTTTTCTTCCATTGTCCCGCTGGCATGAAGTGCTTTCAGTGCGGCATGTGCCTCTTTTGCTGTAACCTCTTTATCGACAAACCCACCTTCGCCCATACCGTTGGCAAGCTTCTTGAAACCGCGTTCATTGTTACGTGCAGTTTTTTCTTCGTCGCTTAATGTTCCCGTCGGCTGACTCTGTGCTTGATCCTTGACAGCAGTAGCGCTTGCACCTGTCATGACCGATTTGACAAAATCGTGATTTTCGATGTTCCCAGAATAGGAAGGAACTTTATCGTAATCCGGTTTGCGTTGGCCGCTGGAAATCAGTTCTTTGTATTGTTGCAAAGAAGTGGGTTCCGGAACAACCAGTTTATTTTCATCCGCATCCATCCCATCTTTGAACAATTTAACGCTCTTGTTCAAATCTGCGGTGGTGATGGCGGGCTCTGTACCCCGTGAGATAATATTGTCCGGTGGCGTCAAAGCCGGATCGTTGCTGACCACACTAACAGGGCCCAATACAGGTTGTGGTGGGACGGCATTCAGCCACGCGTCACGCTCTTTAGCATTGGCAAAGGTTTTGGTAACTTTGAGGTTACCATCCACTTCGCCATTGCCGGATCCGATCAGCTTACCTTTGCTGAGCTTTGTGATGTTGTAAGTAATAGAGGTATCGCTCATGTCGTCGACAGACACTTCAAGCGTATTGGCAGCGGGATTCTGAAGCTCACGTTCGTCAATCGAAAGGCTGGGAGCCTGTGAATCCTTTTTCGCATTGATAATTACATCATGCGTCGAAAATCCGGCAGCGATCCAGATGTTGGATGGTTCGGCAGTCAGATTAAAAATAGCATTATTATCTTCTACCGCGACATGCGTGCCATCCTTATCGATGCGTGCCGCAGAATAACCTTCCCACTTACCCAACGCGCTTCTCACATTGAAGTCGTTCTGGCGCATAGGATTATCTAGAAATCCGTCTTTTCCGATAAGGAAAATCTGACCTTGGGTATTCGCTAGTTTGATGGAAGGAATGGTCGTCATGGGCGGCTCCGTATCCTATCGGAATTATTTCTATCTACGATCAATCTACGCGCGAATTGTTTCAATTGTGTGACAGCCTGATGAACTCTGTGTGACAGAAAAGAGCCCAGAAGTTGGACTTCCGGGCTCTTTCAGGGATTGAATCGGGTTTAGCGACGGCTTTCGTCCAGCCACGCCACATCCGAGCCTTTATCCGCATGGCCCGTGCTGCGGTCCCAGCGCATTTTCTCCAGGGCCAGGATGGTTTCCTGCACGCGGGCGAGGGAGGCGGGGTCGGCTTTGGCGCGGGCGCTGGAGAGGATGCCGCGCAGGCGGGCATAGGCCGGGTTATGCGGGCGGGCATCGGCCAGATATAGGCCCAGATTCGGCGCGGAGGAAGCTTGGCTCAGCGCCTCAAGGCTGGAAGCCGGGGCGTTGGGATTGGCGGCACCGTAGCGCACGTCTTGGATGTATTGGCGCAAGGCGTGGCTGATGGCGAGGTCGAGTTTCGCCAGCTGGGCTGGTGCATGCACGCTGGTGGCGGGCAGGGCGTAGCGGGCGGGGGGCAGGCCTTCATTGCCCACCTGGGCCAGCGTTTTCAGTGCCACGCGGCCGTTGGCCGTCAGGCCATGGGCATTGGTCCAGGCAGGGGCGAAGTTGCGGGCGGCGTACCAGGCATGCAGGTCGGTCGAGGCATTGTCATGCTCCAAGGCCGCACGCAGGGCGGTCTGTTCCGGGCCATTGCGTTCGGCGGCAGGAGCCGGAACCGCATGCAGGGAAACACTGACGAGAAGGGCCAAACCGATCAGACGCAATTGAAGCGAGGAACGCGACAGCAGGGGTTGGGTAAGGGCGAGCGAGACGGGCATGGGAAACCTCCGCAGAATGAGTAAGAACACTAGCTCACTGTAGCGCGAAAAGGTTAACGCCTTCTTGCCGGGATGCAAGAAACTTTGGGCCAGAAGCAGAGCAATTGAGTCTATAATGGAGGAAGCCGCTGGTAAACTTCCATATGAAACGGGCCGCCTTTTCAAGCGACCCGTTGGCGTGTAAGTACCTACAATTTCAGCCGAGATCGAGAACTTCTTTGTTGGCAGTCTTGCCAGTGCGGTGATGGGCGTCGCTCGGGTTGAAGGTCGTGCTGCCGTGCACTTTGGTATTTTGGGCGATGTCTTTGGTCACGTTGCGCGCATGGTCGAGATAGACAAGGTCTTCATGGTTCAAATCGGCGTTCTTCTTCGCCTTGTTCTTTTCCAAGTGCTTTTCCTCACGGGCTTCCTGCACATCGGCTTTCATCGCCTTGCGGGCGTCGCTTTCGTGCCAGGCTTTTTGGTTTTCCTTGATTTCGCCAAGGCCGATTTTATTGTCATGATCCGAGTCAGATACGGCCTGGCCGATGCTAGAGAAGAAATGCCGGATGTCGGCCCCGACATTGCGCGCTTTCTTGCGGCCCAGGCCTTCATGCTCATGCACCACACTGCCGGATACAGGCTCATGAAGCGCATTGCCCGCTTCGTCCTTCAGCAAAGCATTGCTCGGGGTGACGGCATCGCCGACGAGATTGATCAGCGCCGCCGTCGCGATCGCTGGGGCGAGGGTGAGCGCCTGTATTCCACCACCGATCAAGCCCCGCTTTTCGGGCAAAGTCCCAGTTTGTCTGTAATATTCCTGTGCCAGCGGCCCATATGCTAGCTCCACATGACCGGGATTGCCACCTTGGGTCAAACGTTCGAACTTCTGCTTATTCGTCTCATGCTTCGCAGCTTCACCTGGCTTGGGGTTGAAAGCTTGATAGGCATCTTCGAACGCAGGCAGGGGCGGTGCGTCTTTGCCGAAGCCACGAACGGCGGGTTGTAGTTTCGGCGTGTTTGCGGCAGGTGCGGCAGTGGCCGGTTCCCCGGGTAGGTGTACCTTCAGCGCCTCGGGCGTTGCCGCACCCAGCGCAACGGGCACAACGCCGTCTCGATGCTCGGTCTGTTCCGGGCCATGTTTCTTGAACAGACCGGCCAGCTTCGAAAACGGCGCGGCTTTCTTTTCCAGCCATTTTTTCGCGAAGCTTACGGGGTCCAGTGGAGGCGCTTTGGTACTGCTTTCCGGAGACTTCGACTCTGCTTTAGGGACTTCCGTGGCGGCTGCTGGCGCAGTGGCGGTTTCCAGATCAGACCGCGTGGGTACCTTGATATCGGCGGCGGCTACATCGCCCGAGCCTTTGACTTGTACAACATTCGCGATCGACATATCGCGGGGATTTGCCACCGGTGAAGCTTTTGCGGCGACCGAAGGCGTGGGCGCGGGTTCCGAAGGTATGTTCAGCAGTTCCGGCTGCGGTTCGAGTGTCGCAGGTTTTTTCGCGGATAACGGTTCCGCATAGGGTTCCACCAGCGGCGCTTCCTGCGCGGCGCTTTGCCCGCTGGGAGCATCACTTTTTTTGGTGCCGGGCATAGTGATTTTGTTGGTCTGTACCTGGGTGATCGGCGTTAGAGGCTCGATCAGCGTTTCCACGCGGAATCCCGTCATATCTTCCACACCTTTGGCTGCCTGCGTGGGCTGGGATTCAGGGGCAACCCCTTTGGTTGCAGTAATCACAGCGGCAACCGGGGGCTTTTCTGCATGGGCCGCAGGTGCAGGTTTAACGGCGGGGCGTGCGGCCACTTCATGCGCCGGGTGGTCTTTATCCAAGGCGGCAAACGGGCCGGTATGCTGCTGCAAGTCGGCATGCACCTCGCGCAGCGAGACAGGCGGCTTACCGTGATACAGTTTTTTCACTGCGGCCTGGGTGTTGTGTCCATAGATATTGTCTGTAACATCGTAATCATGTTCGGCCTCATTGGCTTTCAGCAGGCCGCGTCTTTCCAGTTTTTCCTGCAGAGCCAGCATCCAGTTTCCCTGGGATTGCAAGTTGGCTTGGGCGGAATGGCGTATGTCCCTGTTCGTCGAAGAAAGCGCATTGGCTTGGCGGATCACGTCGGTGTCGCGAAATGCCGCATCGAAATCGACCGCATTGCCGCCCGCAATCAAAGGCGGAGCCTTGTGCAGCAAATTATAGATCTGTACCACGATCTGGCGCGTGGCGTGCTTCGCGTCGCCATGTAGAAGTCCGCTTGGTTGAAGCAGTTCCTGAAGGCGATCGAGATGAGTGATAGCGGCCATGGG
Organism: Rickettsiales bacterium; assembly: GCA_965247145.1. Classification (GTDB taxonomy): domain Bacteria; phylum Pseudomonadota; class Alphaproteobacteria; order Rickettsiales; family JAIXRX01; genus CBDFGH01. The sequence continues at coordinate 260,886 of CBDFGH010000002.1, read as the reverse complement.
AAATCCTCATGAAATGCGGGTCAGGCGAAAATCTTACCCGAACTTCATGAAGGTTTGATGAACGCAAGCCGATGCAACGGCTAAGCGAGTGCTCCGTGGCAGAATTTGTACTTCTTACCAGAGCCGCAGGGGCAGACATCGTTGCGGCTGACGCGGCCCCAACTGGCGGGGTCCGCCGGGTCGCGCGGGCCGGTGGGGACGCGATGGGGCATGATGCCGCCGCCCGTCATGCCGCCCGCGCTTACCATCTGCGCCTCACTGCCGAAGGCGGAAGCGGCGGGCTCGCCATGGGTTTCAAGCAGCTGCGATGGGTTCTGGCCCGCCCCCGTATGGCCCGTCTGGGCCGCTGCGAAAGGGAGCACGACGCCCTCCGACGTCTCGATCTGTACGCGCACATGGGCCAGGGCTTGCACCACCCGCTCGCGCAGATGGGTGAGCATATGTTCGAAAAGCGTGAAGGCTTCCTGCTTGTATTCGTTCAGCGGATCTTTCTGGCCGTAGCCACGCAGGTAAATGCCCTGGCGCAGATGGTCGAGCTGGTGGAGATGCTCTTTCCACAGATGGTCCAGCGTTTGCAGCAGCAGGCGCTTTTCGGCGTTGCGCATCACTTCCGGGCCGTACATCTGCTCTTTTTCCAGCGCCTGGGCATCGACCCCGGCAAGAATGCGGTCTTTGAGTTCTTCGTTGGCGATGCCTTCTTCGCGGGCCCATTCCACCACAGGCAGACCGATGCCGAACACGCGCTCGACTTCGGTGCTCAGGCCCGCCGCATCCCACTGCTCGGCGTAAGCGCCGTGCGGCACATGCGCGCCGACCAGTTGCACCACCACTTCTTCGCGCATGGCGGCGATGGTTTCGGCCACATCATCCGTCTGCATGAGGTCGATGCGCTGATCGAAGATCACCTTGCGCTGATCGTTCATCACATCGTCGTATTTCAGCACGTTCTTGCGGATTTCGTAATTGCGCTGCTCGACACGGGTTTGTGCGCGCTCGATGGCTTTGTTCATCCAGGGGTGGAAAATCGCCTCGCCTTCTTTCAGGCCAAACCGTGTCAGCCAGCCTTCCATTTTCTCGGAGCCGAAGATGCGCAGCAGATCGTCTTCCAGCGACAAATAGAATTTGGAATTGCCGGGGTCGCCCTGGCGGCCCGAGCGGCCGCGCAGCTGGTTGTCGATGCGGCGGCTCTCGTGGCGCTCGGTGCCCATGATGTAGAGCCCGCCGGCGGCGCGCACCACTTCCTTGTCGGCGGCGACCTCGGCGCGGATGCGTTCGGCCATCTGCGCTTTCAGGCCTTCATCGGCGATCTGTGCGATTTCCTGTTCAATGCGCATCTCGGCATTGCCGCCGAGCATGATGTCGGTCCCGCGGCCCGCCATGTTGGTGGCGATGGTAACGGCACCGGGGCGGCCCGCCTGGGCCACGATACTGGCTTCCTGCTCGTGGTAGCGGGCGTTGAGCACATGGTGGGGCACGCCTTCCTTCTTCAGCAATTCCGCGAGCAACTCGGATTTATCGATGCTGACGGTGCCGACCAGGATGGGCTGATTGCGCGCCTGGCACTCCTTGATGAGCTGCACCACCGCCACATGTTTTTCGGCGTTGGTCTTGTAGATCTCGTCATCCGCATCCGAACGCGCCACGGGGCGGTGGGTGGGGATTTCGATCACATGGAGTTTGTAGATGTCGGAAAACTCGCCCGCTTCGGTCATCGCAGTCCCCGTCATGCCCGAAAGTTTCGGATACATGCGGAAGTAATTCTGGAAGGTGATCGAGGCGAGCGTCTGGTTCTCGTTCTGGATCGTCACGCCTTCTTTGGCTTCCAGCGCCTGATGCAGCCCTTCGGAATAGCGGCGGCCATCCATCATGCGGCCGGTGAATTCGTCGATGATGACGACCTTGTCGCCCTTCACGATGTAATCCACATCGCGCGCGAAGATGTGATGCGCTTTCAGCGCCTGGTTCACATGGTGGACGAGGCTGATATTGTCGATGTCATACAGGCTTGCGCCTTCGCCCATCAGGCCCGCCTGCACCAGCAGCGCTTCCATATGCGCCGTGCCGCCTTCGGTGAGGTTCACGCTGCGCGATTTCTCGTCCTTCTCGATGTCGGAGGGGTTTTCCTCCTGCCGCGCGCCGGGGCGCTCGTCTTTCTTGAAGGGGATATAGGTGAGGCTGGGAACCAGCGTATTCACCGCCTTGTAGAGTTCCGAATTGTCCTCAGTGGGGCCGGAGATGATGAGCGGTGTGCGCGCTTCGTCGATCAGGATCGAATCCACCTCATCGACGATCGCGTAATGATGCGGGCGCTGCACCATATGGTCCAGCTCATAGCGCATATTGTCGCGCAGGTAATCGAAGCCGAGTTCGTTGTTCGTCGCATAGGTGATGTCCGCCGCATAGGCTGCCTTGCGGTCCATCTCGTCGATGCCGGGAACGATGACGCCGACCGACAGGCCCAGAAACTCATGGATCTTGCCCATCCAGGCCGCGTCGCGCTTCGCCAGGTAATCGTTCACGGTGACGACATGCACGCCCTTGCCGGAAAGCGCATTGAGATAGGAGGGCAGGGTGGCGACCAAAGTCTTGCCTTCCCCAGTGCGCATTTCCGCGATCATGCCCCGATGCAACACAATGCCGCCGATGAGCTGCACGTCGAAATGCCGCATGCCAAGCACGCGCTTGGCCGCCTCGCGCACGGTGGCGAAGGCGTCGATCAGCAGCTTGTCCACCGTCTCGCCCTTGGCGAGGCGGTCGCGCAGCCAGTCGGTACGGGCGCGCAATTGTTCGTCCGTCAGGCTTTCCAGCGTGGGTTCCAGGGCATTGATCGCGCCCACTTCTTTGGCGAGGGATTTGACCAGACGGTCGTTGGCGCTGCCGAAGATCGAGCGGGCGAGGGAGCGCAGCATGGCAATTCCTAAAGATCGGTAGAGTGAGTCGGCGGGAGCGGGAGGGCAGCGAGATGCGCCCTGAACATCAGGCCCGCAACAGATAAGGCCACGAACCCTCAGTGTCAATGCGGCGGGGTAGGCGCGTGAACGGTCGTGCAGGGCGTGCGCGGCGCGCTTGCGAGGGGGTGGGGTATGTGCGATAAGCGGCGTCGATCCTGTTCTGAAGATCAACCCTCAATTCTGTCGGAGCCTGCCCGTGCGCCTGTCCTCCCTGCTGCTGCTCGCCACCTTCATTCCCGCTCTTTCCCTTGCGCAAGAAGCCGAAACCGACACATCGGGGACGACGGCCCCGTCTAGCGCTCCGGCCCCTGCTCCCGCCATGAGCAAACCGGCCATGAGCGTGCCGCCCAAGCGCGCCGCGCACCCCGCCGGTCTCGGGGGCAATTACACGGTGCTGGAAGTGGACGGCATCCCCATCCGCCGCGTGGAGGTGCAGTCTTTGTGGCAAAGCCTGTTCGAAGGCCGCGAAGCGCCAAACTTCGATACGCAGGATCCGAAGGTAAAGCAGAACATCTTAACCGGGCTGGCCAGCGAAGTGGTGGTGATCAACGCCGCCAAAAAGGAAGGGCTGGACGAAGATACCACCGTGCTGAAGAAGATCGAATTGGCCAAGCGCCAGATCCTGGTCCAAGAATACATTCAGCGCCACCTGGCCATGAAGACGGACGAGGCGAGCCTGCACAATTTCTACGAAAAGGAAGTCGCTTCCCTGGGCAAGCAGCAGGAAGTGCGCGTGCGTCATATTCTGGTGAAAACGCCGGAAGAGGCAAAAAAAGCCTACGAGCGCATCAAGGGTGGGGAAGATTTCGCGAAAGTGGCGTCTGATATGTCGATCGAAAAGGGCTCCAGCGCCCAGGGCGGCGAAGTGGGCTGGGTGGGCCGTGGCTATGCGGTGCCCGAATTCGTCAATGCCGCGCTGCCGCTGAAGGACGGCGAGGTTTCCAAACCCGTGAAAACCGCTTTCGGCTGGCATGTGATCCAGGCTGAGGAACACCGCGCGCGCAACGTGGCACCCTTCGAGGAAAGCAAAGCCCAGGTGGCGCAGAAGGCCCAAGCCGCGGCGATGCAGGAACTGGTGCAGAATCTGCTGCAGAAATCCGACATCAAATATTACTCGCAAAGCGGCGAGCGCCAGCCCTTCAACCGCACCCTGCCGAACGAAAACGCTGCACCGGCGGCGGGCGCACGCTAGCCATGGCGCTACCCGTTTCGCCGCTTGCGCCCGACCATTGGCCGACCCTCACCCCGCTGGCGGGCGTGAAGTTGGCTGCCGGGCATGCGGGCATTCGCTACAAAGACCGTCATGATGTGATGCTGGCATTGCTGCCGGAAGGCACGCAAGCAGCAGGCGTCTTCACCCGCAGCCGCACCGCCGCTGCACCCATCGATTGGTGCAAGACGGCGCTGGCCGCCACGCCGCAGACCCGCGCCGTGCTGGTGAATGCGGGAAATGCGAACGCCTTCACCGGCGCGCATGGCATGCACGCCACCCGTACGAATGCCGAAAGTGTGGCGCGCGCGCTGGGCGTGAAGCCGGAGCAGGTGATGATCGCCTCCACCGGGGTGATCGGCGAGAAGCTACCCTTCGAGAAGATCGATGTGGCCATTCCTGCGTTGCTGCAGGCCGCCGGGGAATCGGGCTGGGAAGAGGCCGCCGTCAGCATTCTGACCACCGATACTTTCAAGAAAACCGCGCGTGCGACTTTTAGCGTGGGCGGCAAGGCATGCGTGCTGCAGGGTTTCGCCAAAGGCAGCGGCATGATCGCGCCGGATATGGCGACCATGCTGGCCTTCCTGTTCACCGATGCGGCGATCGATGCGCCCCTGCTGCAAGCGGCGCTGAGCGCGGCGAACGAGCGCAGCTTCAATGCCATCACGGTGGATTCGGATACCTCGACCAACGATTGCGCGTTGTTGTTCGCCACCGGCACGGCGGGGAACGTAACGCTGAGCGCGGAGACGGATGCGGATTTCGCCGCCTTCGAAAACGCGCTGCATTGGGTGATGCTGGAACTCGCCACCCTGGTGGTGCGCGACGGGGAAGGGGCCACGAAATTCGTGGAGATTCATGTCGAGGGCGCGGAAACCGAGGAAGACGCCAAGCGCATCGCGCTTTCCATCGGCAATTCACCGCTGGTGAAAACGGCGCTCGCGGCGTCGGACGCCAATTGGGGCCGCATCGTGGCGGCGGTCGGCAAATCCGGGGCGAAGGCGGACCGCGACAAATTGCAATTATGGATCGGGGCCGAGGGCGCGGAAGTGCTGGTGGCGGCCGAAGGCGGCGTGCATGCGGATTACCGCGAGGCGGATATCCAGGACCATATGCGCGGCCAACGCATCCGCCTGCGGCTCGATGCCGGGGTGGGTGAGGCAAGCTTCACCGCCTACACCTGCGACTTCACCGAAGGCTACATCCGCATCAATGGCAGCTATCGTTCGTAATGCATCGTCATCCTGCGCGAAGTCGCAGGATCCCCTGCCATGATAGCTCAGAGATCCTGCGACTTCGCGCAGGATGACGAGGTCAAATGATGAAAAAGATCGTCCATGTCGCCGCCGTCGCTTTGATGGACGAAGCGGGCCGCATCCTCCTCGCTCAGCGGCCGGAGGGCAAAGATATGGCGGGTTTGTGGGAGTTTCCTGGCGGCAAGCTGGAGCCGGGCGAAACGCCGGAAGCCTGCCTGGTGCGCGAATTACGCGAGGAACTCGGCATTGAGGTTGCGCCCGCAGCGCTGGAGGCGATTCAGTTCGTGAGTTGGGATTACGGGCGCTTTCATCTGGTGATGCTGTTGTTCGGCGCGCGGGAGTGGCGGGGTGCGTTGCGCGGAATGGAAGCGCAGCAGTTACGCTGGGTGGCAAGTGCAGAACTGACGGATTACCCCATGCCCCCGGCGGACGAGCCGTTGCTGCCTGCGCTGTGCGCGTGGGTATGTCGATAAATCTTCACGCAACTTTTAAGGGTTTTGTGGCAAGATCGACGGGTTAATCAACCCAAATTTTATGAAAAAGACCATTCAGAAAACGGCTGTTGTTCTTAAAGAAATGGTGGTTGCTTACGGCGGCGATGATTACAAAATCGTTCTTGAAGCTGCCAAAAGCACACCGCAAACTGTCAAAAAGGTTGCATCTATTTTAGGTGGATTGACTTTGGCCACTATCACCATTCTCTATTACCGCTCGAAAAATCGACGGAAATAACGGTGCTCACAAAAACCGACAAGCTTCGCTTCGTCGGTTTTTTCTTTGCCACTCCCGCCTGCGCGGCAATGACATGTTAGTTTTGGAAAACGTGACCGAGATTGACTTCGCCACTCCCCCGCTTCGCTGGTTTCTGCTGGCTCTCGTGCGGTTTCCAGGCGGTTAGTGTCACCATTTCGAAGGTGGCGGGGAGGCGGGATTCGGGGTCGGCGTGGTGGGTTTGGTAGAGGGCGGCGAGGCGGTGCCAATAGGCGCGGCCCGTGGGGTGTCGGCGGCGCTGGAGGAGGGCATTGCCTTCGCCCATGGCGCGCAGTTCGTTGAGCAGGCTGGGAAGATCGGCGTAGGTGGCGGTGAGCGTCTCGCTGTCCGCCACCGGCAGGGCATAGCCGCAGCGCTGCAGCAGATTGCCGCCGTCGCGCACATCCAGCAGCGGGCTGAGATGGGGGGCTAGGCCTTCCTGCGCGCCATGCATCAGCATCACGTCTCGCAGCTCACGCAGGGTATGCGCGCCGGGCACCACGGCCAGCAGCAGCCCGTCCGGCTTCAGGGCCAGACGCAGCTGGATCAACGCACCGACGAGGTCGTTCGTCCAATGCAGCCCGCCCAGCAAAATCGCCGCATCCAGACTGTTTTCGGCGATGGGCAGGCGTTCAAGATCGAGCACGAGATCGGTATGCGCGGGCGCCATATCGGCCACATGCAATTGCCCGATGCGGCCGGTGGCGCGCAGCATCGGCGCGGCCAGCCCGCCTTGCGCACCCACCAGCAAGGCGCGCTCGAAATGGCGCGTGGTGTCCATCAGCCGTTCGGCCACGTTGCGCGCGGCTTCCTCGCCCAGCCAATGCAGGCGGGCGCGGGATTGGAAGTAGCGGTGCAGCGGGCGGTCGAACAGCGGTTGCGGGTTCATGGGGCGGGCATTAGGGTTGGGGCATGCATGCAAACTACGCCATCCCGCCGCGCCTTGCCAGCCTTGCGCGCGCCGGGATCAACCTCATTTTTCCGCCGCGCTGTCTGGCCTGCCAGGAAATGGTGGGGCAGAACGGCACTTTGTGCGCGGATTGCTGGCCGAAGATGCGCTGGCTGCGCGCCCCGCATTGCGCCCGCTGCGGCCTGCCCTTCGGCCATGCTTTGGGCGAGGGGGCAATGTGCGCGGGTTGCCTGAGCGCGCCTTCCCCGGTCGATTTCTGGCGCGCGGCGCTGGCCTATGAAGGCCCGGCGGCGGAGCTGGTGGCGCGCTTCAAATATCAGGACGGCACGATGCTCGCGCCCGTATTGGCGGAATGGATGCGGCAGGCGGGGGCGGAATTGCTGGTGGGGGCGGATCTGGTGGTGCCGGTGCCGCTGCATTGGCGGCGGCTGTTTTCGCGGCGCTACAATCAAGCCGGGCTGCTGGCCAGCCGCCTCGGTGCGCTGTGCGGCCTGCCGGTGCGTACGGATCTTTTGCGCCGCACGCGGCATACCCAACCCCAGGCGCGCATGCGGCGGGCGGAACGGCGACGGAATGTGCGCGGTTTGTTCGTGGTGCCACCCAAAAATCGGGCGCATCTGGCGGGGAAATGCGTGGTGCTGATCGACGATGTGCACACCACCGGCAGCACGCTGGAAGCCTGCGCCCGCATGCTGAAACGCGCCGGGGCGAAAGAAGTGCGGTGCCTGACCTTGGCCCGTACATTGAACGAGACGATGCAAGGAGTTTAGCGATGAACACGAAACTGACCGTGGCCTGCGTGCAGATGAACAGCACGGCGCATGTGGCGGAAAATATCGAAGCCGCGACCGCGCTGATCCGCGAGGCGGCAAGCCATGGGGCAGATTTCATCGCGCTGCCGGAAAATGCGTTTCTGATGGCCACCGGCGAGACATTTCAGCAGCAGGTCTATCCCGAAGCCAACCACCCGGCGATTGTCGCGATGCGGAAATTGGCGCAGGAAATTCGCAGATGGATTCTCATCGGTTCGGTCATGTGCCGGGAAGCGGGGCAGGAGAAATGCGCCAATCGCAGCGTGCTGATCAACGCGGCAGGGAATGTTGCGGCGACCTACGACAAGATCCATCTGTTCGACGTGGAAATTCCCGGCGGCGAATCGCATTACGAATCCCACCGCATCGCTTCCGGCGCGCAGGCGGTGGTGGCGGACACGCCTTGGGGCGGGGTGGGGTTGAGCGTGTGCTACGACGTGCGCTTCCCGCATCTGTACCGCGATCTGGCCAAGAATGGCGCGGCGATCCTCACCGTGCCCGCGGCCTTTACGCGCTTTACCGGCGAGAAGGGCGGGTGGCATGTGCTGAACCGGGCGCGCGCCATGGAAAACGGCTGCTTCGTGCTGGCGCCTGCGCAATGCGGCACGCATGAAGGCGCGAACGGGCGGCAGACTTACGGGCATTCGCTGATCATCGATTCCTGGGGCACGATTCTGGCGGAAGCGGGGGATGCGCCGGGGGTGATCGTGGCGGAGATCGATACGGCGAAAGTGGCCGAAACCCGCACGGTGATGCCTTCGCTGCGGCATGACCGGGATTATGCGGTGTAGCTTGTCCGCAATGACGTGGAAGCTCAATCAGTGCTTCGCCACCATCAGGTAATTCACATCCAGATCGCGGGGATGCAGCTTCCATTTGCGCGCCAGCGGATCGAGGACCATGCCGGTCTGGTGTAGCACGCTCAGGCCGCAGCGGTTCAGCTCTGCCTGTACTTCGCTGGGGCGCAGGAATTTCTTCCAGTCATGCGTGCCGCGCGGCAGGATGCGGAGGATGTATTCCGCGCCGAGGATGGCCATGAGATAGCTTTTGGCGGTGCGGTTGAGGGTGGAAACGAAGAGCAGCCCGCCCGGTTTCAGCAGTTTAGAAAGCGCCGAGACGAAGGCCCCAACGTCCGCCACATGTTCAATGATTTCCAAGGCCACCACTATGTCATATTGCAGCCCTTCGGCGGCCAGGGCTTCCGCCGTGGTGGCGCGGTATTGCACTTCCACGCCTTGAGTCGCCGCATGAATGCGCGCGGTGGCAATGTTCTTTTCCGCCGCATCCACCCCCGTCACCGCCGCGCCCATGCGCGCCAGCGGTTCGGACATCAGCCCCCCGCCGCAGCCGATATCGACCAGGGTTTTACCTTCCAGCGGGTGCAGGCTTCGGGCGTCTCCGCCGAAATGCTTCAGCGCATGGTCGCGGATATAAGCGAGGCGCACGGGGTTGATGGCGTGCAGGGGGCGGAAGGCGCCGCGCGGGTCCCACCAGGCATCCGCCATCGCGCTGAATTTGGCGATCTCTGCCTCGTCCACCGTGCTGGGGTTCGAGGGGATGGGCAGGGAGGAAGTCATAAATTCATTCCGTCAAAGCGTGAATTGCGGTTAAACTAGCAAAGATTTTCCCGCCGCACCATGCTTGTGGCCCGCATTCTGTCAGGTATCCGCTTGCCCCTCGCCGCCGCTCCCGCTTCCGCCAACAAAGGCCGCCTCTCGGACGGGGTGATGGTACCGCTGTTGCGCTGGGTGGCCAAAGTGCAGCCCAAGACCATCCTCCGCCACCAGCGCGCCGCACAGCGCTTTTTCGAAGCGCGGAACTTGGAAGAGAGCATGCGCCGCTGGCGCTGGGTGCTGGCCATGCAGCCAAGCTCGGTGCAGGCATTGGTGGGCCTGGGCTGGGCTCTGCTCGAAGACCAGCGCCCGCGCGAAGCCAGCGCTATGTTTCTGGAAGCCTTGGCCCGCCGCCCCACTTTGCAGGAAGCCCGCTGGCTGCTGGCGCGCGCCACCCTATGCCGCCAAAGCCCGGACATGCTGCCCCACACCACGCCGCTGCGCATGCTGCAGCGCGATCTGCCGCTGCTCGCGCCGATCTATGACCAGGTGCGGATGATCAGCGAGGGCGTGGTCGCGCCGAGCGAAGTGGTGAAACGCGCCATAGCCCATATACCGCTCGAACGTGCGGGGCGCTTGTTGGATATTGGTTGCGGCACGGGTCTGGTGGGTGAACAATTATGGCCGCTGGGTCTGCATATGGAAGGGGTGGATGCGGTGCCCGCAATGCTCCAGCAGGCGGCCAAACGTACGCGCCTGCTGAAAAGCCAGATGGATGCGCTGGAATATGAATTCGCGCATGGCAGCCCCACCGGCCCCTACACGCCCGAACAGATTATCATTCTGCGTGCGCAGATCCCCCTGGCCTATAACGCTTTGTGGCCGGAAGATGCCCGCGACTACCTGCTGCGTCAGCGCATTCCCGCGTTCGACATCATCACCGCCTGCGATGTGTTTTCCGAAATCGGCGGGCTCAGCCCGGTGTTCGACGGCGCGCAGCGCACGCTGCTGCCCGGCGGAGTACTGGTCGCCTCCACCAATCCCGGCCCGGCGGCGGGCTATGCACCGCAGGGCAAGGATGTGCGCTTTGCCCACAGCGAGGCGTATCTCAACGATCAGGCGGCGCGTGTGGGTTTTGCGGTGCTCTCGCATGAAATCGCGCCATTCGATGCGAAGCGCAAGGCACGCTACAGCATCTTCCGCAAGCCGGCATGATTCGGGATACACAGGCTTTGGCCGCGCTGCATGCGGCTTGTTTCGGCGCAGTTGCCTGGGGTGTGCGGGAAATGGCGGAAATGCTTTCTACCCCCGGTACGCAATTATGGATCGCCGGGCCGGAAACCGCTCCCAGCGCAATGCTGGTGGTGCGCACGGATGGGGAAAGCGCCGATATTTTGACCCTCGCCACGCATCCCCAACATCGCCGCCTAGGCTTGGCCGCGCAATTGCTGCGACAGGCGGCGGAAGCGTTGAGAGAAGCGGGCAACCGGCGCATCGTGCTGGAAGTCAGCGCAGAGAACATCGCCGCGCGGGCCTTGTATGACCGATTGGATTACCGAGAAGTCGCCCTGCGCAAAGCCTATTATCCGCGCCTCGGCGGCGCGGAAGATGCCTGGGTGATGGAGCGGCTGCTTTAGCGCATGGCGGCGCGTTTCTTCGCCGCATATTCCGCTGCCGCTGCCACGAACGCATCGAACAAAGCCCGGTCGGCGGGATCGACGTAATATTCCGGGTGCCATTGCACGCCGAGGCAGAAGGGGCGGCTCGGGTCTTCAATCGCCTCGATCACCCCGTCCGGCGCGATGGCGCTGACGCGGCTGCCGGGGGCGACCTGCGCCACGGCCTGATGATGCGCGCTGTTGATCGACATTTCCGCCTTGCCGGTGATGCGATGCAGCAGACTGCCTTCCATCACTCGTATCGTGTGGCCTGGCTCGGTGCGCGGATTCGGCTGCTCATGGGCGAGTGCATTCTCGATGCTGTCGGGGATGTGCTGGATGAGTGTGCCGCCGAGGACGACATTGAGCAATTGCTGGCCGCCGCAGATGCCGAAGACCGGCATGCCGCGCGCCAGTGCCCCCCGCAGAGCGGCAAACTCGAATTGCGTGCGCTTTTCCTTGGTGCTCACGGTGGGAGAGGTGGCGGCCTGGCCGTAATATTCCGGCGGCACGTCGAAATTCCCGCCCGTGGTCAGCAGCCCGTCGATGCGGTCGAGATAATGCTCCGCCAGTGCCGCATCGTGCGGCAAGGGCAGCGGCAGGCCGCCCGCATCCGCCACGCAGGCGCAGTAATTCTCGCGGATGGCATACCACGGCATCTTCGAATATCCGCCGCCCGTCTCGTAATCGAGGGTAAGGCCGATGCTCGGGCGGGTGATGGGCGGGGCCGTGTCAATCATTTGGTAAGCAATTCTTTCTACAATGCGTCTCGCGCGCGGTGCAATTTACCAAATCCACTCATCCGCACAAAGCACTATCCGCGCCCCAAGGAGAATATCGTGTCCATCGCATCCCTGCTCGCCGCCTTGCTTGGTTATGGCCTGGTCGTCTTCGCCATCGCCAGCAGCACCAACAATGCCGCCAGTTTCTTCCATCTGCCCAGCCTGCTCATCGTGCTCGGCGGTACGGTGGCCTATGCGTTCATGAGTTACCAGGCACGCGAAGTGCGCACCGCTTTCCGCGCCATCGGCTGGATGGTGAAGAAGCCCGCCAGCCCGCGCGAAGGCATGCAGACCGAGATCGGCCGCCTTATCCGCTGGGGATACCTCGTGCAGACCAAGGGTCTCAAAAGTTTAGAGGCGCAAGTGAAGAACTTGAAGCTGGAAGACCCGCTGCTGCATTATTGCCTGGAACTCGTCACCAGCAATTACAGCCCTGCCGTGCTGCGCAGCATGCTGGAAACCGCGATGGATCAGGATTATCTGCGACGCATGACGCCCGCCGAAGTGCTCAAAAGCATGGCCGCCGCCGCGCCCGCTTTCGGGATGATCGGGACTTTGGTGGGGATGGTCATCATGCTGCAGGGTGTGGGGGCGGAGATGTCCTCGCTGGGCCAGGGACTGGCTGTGGCACTGCTCACTACTTTGTATGGCGTGCTGCTGGCGCGCCTCGTACTGCTCCCTGCCGCCAGCAAGCTGGAGCAGATGGAGGAACTGACGCGTTTCCGCAACCAGCTGATGCTGGAAGGGCTGGTGATGCTCGCCGAAAAGCAGAACCCACGTACGATGCAGGACCGCCTGAACAGCTATCTGCAGCCGCACGAACATTTCGACATCGATACCCAGATGCGCAAGCGCGCGATGAATGAGGGCAGCGAGCCTGCCAGCGAAGCCAAGCCGGGCGTATGAGCATGGAACCGAATTTCAAACCGATCTCCCTGCCGGTGCGTCGCCATGGCAAGCCGCAATCCTTCGGCGCGCGCCACCGCAAGGAAGGCGAGAACCAGGATGCCTGGCTCATCACCTATGCCGATCTCATCACGCAGCTAATGTGTTTTTTCGTGATTCTGGTGATGATCTCGAACCCCAACCCGCAGAAGCTGGGCGAGGTGGCCAAGTCGCTCGCCTCCGGTTTCGTGCCGGACATGGTGGAAACACCCTATGCGGGCCTGTTCAAAGCCACCGAAAGCTGGATCGAAACCCAAGGCGTGGCGGCGGACGCGGCGGTGTCCTATTCCACGCGCGGGGTGGTGATCGATCTGAGCGGCGACTTACTCTTCGGCCCAGGCAATGCGCTGCCCAGCCCGGAAGCGAAAGCGCGTCTCACCGCCTTCGCCGAGCGGATGAAAGCCTTGCCGATGGACCACACACGTTTCCTCATCGAAGGTCATACGGACGACACGCCGCCCGCCGGGCTCTATCCCTCCTCCTGGGAACTCTCCGCCGCCCGCGCCGCCACCGTGGCGCGCCTGCTTGCTGAGGCAGGCTTGCCGCCGGAACGGATTCAGACCCAGGCCTACGGCGCCTTCAAACCGTTATTGCCGAATCTGGATGCGGACAAACATCCCATCGACGCGAACCGGAAGAAGAACAATCGGGTGATCGTGCGGGTGGAGAAAAGTTACGATTAAATGCCTGGTTTAAACACCGGACCGTTTTCAGCTTCAAAGCTGGGAATAATGCGCAACTCATCGCGATGTCTGACACACACAAGTTCCATAGGGGGCGGTAATACGCGATAAGCGATTTTGAAAACACGAATTTTGTTTTCTGTCGGATAGTAGAAAGCTATGCCCCAATGGCCAAGTGGCATATCGCTATCGTTGGGCTCTACCTGAAACGGCTGTGTATGCAATTCTTTCAAACGCTCTTCCAACGCACCCGAAGGTTTTGAAAATCTACGTTCTTCGGAATCGATAAGAACACAAATACTTTCCCACGCACCAGGAACGATTGGCGCCAAATCAATCTGGCTTATACCTTGAGATGATTTGAGAATATTGGCTAAAGCATAATCATCTTTGCTCATGCGATTAATAGGAAAACTGAGAAATACGGCTAAAACACCGATGCATAGGCAGGCAGCCAAGCTCAAGGCAATCCATACACCTAGACCACGACTTACATACCTTCTAGGCGGCATGATTTGTCCCCTTCACGTTTTCCTCCATTGCCACCTCGGTAATTGTCTCGATAGCCCGGTCCACTTCCGCCTCGGTCAAACTTGCGCAGATCTGAATGCGCAATCGCGCAGCCCCTTCCGGCACCACGGGAAAGCCGAAGCCGGTGAGGAAGATGCCGCGTTTCAGCAATTCCTGGCTCATGCGAATGGCGGTGGCGGTCTCGCCAACGATGAGCGGCACGATGCCGGAGGGGCCTTCCAACGGGCTCAGGCCTTTGGCCTTCAAGCCATCGCGCATGCGGGCGGCCAAGGCATGCAGGCGCGCCACGCGCTCGGGCTCGCGCTCCAGAATCTCCACCGCTTTCAGCGCGCTGGCCGCCACCGTGGTGGGCAATGCGTTGGAGAAGAGTTGGGGGCGGGAGACCTGGTGCAGGTAATCCACCACCGCCTGTTCAGCCGCGATATACCCCCCCGCCGCGCCGCCCAGCGCCTTGCCCAAGGTGCCGGTGATGATATCCACTTTCTCTTCCAACCCGAAATGTTCCGCCGTGCCGCGGCCCTGGCCCATCACACCCACGCCGTGGCAATCATCCATGATCAAGATCGCGCCGTATTTTTCCTTCAATGCGACGATGGCGGGCAGGTCGGCGATGTCGCCTTCCATGCTGAACACCCCGTCCGTCACGATGAAGATGCGGCGGGCCCCGGCGGCCTTCGCTTCCTGCAATCGCGCCTCCAGTTCGGCCATGTCGGAATGTTTGTAGATGTAGCGCTTGGCCTTGCTGTAGCGGCAGCCATCGATCAGGGATGCATGGTTCAACGCATCCGCCACCAGCGCGTCCTCCGCGCCCGCCAAGGTCGGTAGAATGGCCGTGTTGGCCTGCCAGCAAGAGGGGTAGGTGATGGCGGCGGGGCGTTTGTGCATCTTCGCCAAAGCCGCTTCCAGCGCGCGGTGCACGGTGAAAGTGCCGCAGATGAAACGCACGCTGGCCGTGCCCGCGCCGAATTCGTCCAGCGCCGCCTTGCCCGCCGCCACCACTTCCGGATGGTTCGACAGCCCCAAGTAATTATTCGCCGAAAGCACCAGCACCTGCCCCGTGCCCTCGATATCCAGCTCCGGCTGCATCGGCGTTTCGATGTGGCGGAGATGCTTGTAGGTGCCTGCGGCGCGCATGGCGTCGAGTTCGGTGGTGAGTTGAGAAACGAAATTTTTCATAAAAACCAAAGAATAAACTTGTCATTAAAATGACATGAAGAGGTAGTATGGGTGTGTCGTACCAAATTTCAAAAAATAATGAATAATGTAGAATTGTGCTTCGTGCACGTGATGTTCGGTCTGAAAAGCGTGTGGTTTCCTTACCTGCCCAACCCTGAACAACCAGAATTGGAATTAGAGTTGGTGAAAAAATTAAGAGATTATTTGAATGGGCTGCAGAAAGAACAAGGGAGCTTGTGGATCAAAGGGAGTGGAAATCATATTCTTCCTTGGGACGAGATCTTGCGTTTCGATGATCCAGGCGCGGTTTTGAGCATGGCGCTCATCTATTGGAAATCGATTGCTCGTCAACCATCTAAGGATGAAATGAATTTTCAGTGGCGAAAGGCCCAAGGTCTTGCTGCGCAGCTAGTCCAGATGAATGCATTTCTTACCATGTACGGAATGACAATTTAACCCACGTGGTAAGCTAATCTCACAGGCGTTTTAAGAGGGACATTTGTCCCTCTTTTATTTCGTCCAATCCAGAATAATCTTCCCCGAATGCCCCGTGCGCATCGTCTCGAACGCTTCCTCGTAATCCCGCCAGCCGAAGCGGTGGGTGATGATGGGGGCGATGTTAAGTCCGCTATGGAGGAAGGCGCTCATGCGGTGCCAGGTTTCGAACATTTCGCGGCCGTAGATGCCTTTCAGCGTGAGGCCTTTGAACACCACCTTGTCCCAATCGATGCCTGCGCCGCTGGGCAGGATGCCGAGAAGGGCCACCTTGCCGCCCGCGCGCATGGTGGAGAGCAGGCTGGAAAAACCGCTCGGATTGCCGGACATTTCCAAACCCACATCGAAGCCTTCGGTCATGCCCAATTCGCGCATCACGTCTTCGAGCTTTTCGTTTGCCACATTCACCGTGCGCGTCGCGCCCAGCGTACGCGCGAGGCCCAGGCGGTAGTCGTTCACGTCCGTCACCACCACATGGCGCGCGCCACTGAATTTCACGACCGCCGCCGCCATCGCCCCGATCGGGCCTGCGCCGGTGATCAGCACGTCTTCGCCGCGCACATCGAAGGAACAAGCGGTGTGCACGGCATTACCGAATGGATCGAAGATCGCGTAGAGCTCGGTCGGGATGTCTTTCGAGCAGGGCCAGACATTTTTTTCCGGCATCACGATATATTCGGCAAAGGCCCCGTCGCGATTGACGCCGATGCCGCGGGTGTTGGGGCAGAGATGCTGCTGGCCGCCCATGCAGTTGCGGCAGTGGCCGCAAACGATATGGCCCTCGGCGCTGACTTTATCGCCTACCTTCACGCGCTCGACCAACGCCCCGACTTCGGCCACTTCGCCCACGAATTCATGACCGGCGACGATAGGGAGTTTCAGCGTTTTCTGCGCCCAATCGTCGTAATTGTAGATGTGAATGTCCGTGCCGCAGATGCCTGTATACAGCACGCGGATTTTCACCTCCGCCGGGCCGCAGACGGGCTCGGGCACGTCTTTCAGCCAGATACCGATTTCGGGTTTGTCTTTGACAAGGGCTTTCATGCGCATCGGCCTTTCTTTTCGGCGTCATCCTGCGCGCAGTCGCAGGATCTCGGTGTTGTGCGGCATGGGATCCCTGCGACTGCACGCAGGATGACGTGTTTGGCGGCTTATCCTTCCATTCCCGCCGGGTCGGGCTCGGGGCTGGGGGTTTTGCGGCGTAGCAGGGTTTTCAGTTCCTGAATGCTGGTGAGCTTCATGGCGAAACAGGCGAGGATATAAGCACCCAGGCCCGCACCGCACAAAGCGCCCAAAGCGAGGATGGCCTTGATACCGCCCGTGACCAGCCACTCATGCAGCACGCGCTGCGCCACATACAAGATAAGCGCCATGAGGACGGACGCCAAAAGCAGGCGGGGCAGGCGGAAGAACAGATCGCGATCCGGTTTCATCAGCCCGCGTTTGTTCAGGTAATAAGCCATCACGCCCGCATTCACCCAACCGCTCAAGCTGGTCGCCATCGCCATCGCGGTATGGCGGAAGATGCCCATGAGCGCGAGGCTGGCCAGGGTGTTGAGGATCATGCAGCCGATGGCGATGCGGAAGGGGGTTTGCGTATCGCGGTTCGCGAAGAAGCCGGGGGCGAGTACTTTGATGAGTACGAAGGACGGCAGGCCGATGGCGAAGGCGGAAAGCGCAATGGCGGTGTTGGCCGTATCTTCCGCTGTGAAGGCCCCGTGTTCGTAGATCACGCGGATGACGCTGGGGGCGATGACGGCCAAAGCGGCGGCGGCGGGCAGCGAGAGCAGCATGGTGAATTCGATGGCGCGGTTGAGATTGCTTCTCGCCTCGTCGTTGCGGCCTTCCTTGAATTGCTTGGAAAGCATGGGCAACAGCGCCGTGCCGACGCCGACGCCGATGATGCCGAGGGGGAGCTGGTTCAGACGGTCCGCGTAATTCAGATACGACACCGCGCCGGTGCCGAGCGAGGTGGCGAGCACGGCGTCGATCAGCAGGTTCAGCTGCGCGACGCTCGCGCCGAGCGCCACGGGAGCCATGGCTTTGAGCATGGAAACCACATCCGGCGAGAATTTGGGACGCACGAATTTCGGCATCAAGCCGTGGCGTTTGGCGGCGACGATGAGCCACACCCATTGCGCCACGCCCGCGATCAGCACGCTCCAGGCCAGCGCATAGACCGGCGCGCCGAAATGCCGCCCGACCAGCAGCCCGCCGATCATCATGAGGTTCAGCAAGGTGGGGGCGAAAGCGGCGTTGGCGTATTTCTCGGCGCTGTTGAGCAAGCCGGAAAGCAAGGCGGTGAGCGCCATGAACAGCAGGTAGCCGAACATGATGCGGCTGAGCGAAACGGCGAGGTCGATCTTATAGGCTTCGCCGGAATAACCGAAAGCATAGACATGCATGACCCACGGCATGGCGGCGATGAAGACGAGGCAGACGCCGATCAGCACCGCGCCGAGGAGCGATTGTACGCGGGCGGCGAATTCGAGCGCGGGGTCTTTACCTTCGGTCGCCAGCATGCCCGAAAACATCGGCACGAAAGCGGCGTTGAACGCGCCTTCGGCGAAGATGCGGCGGAGGAGGTTGGGCAGGCGGAAGGCGAGGTTGAACACATCCGTCAGCACGCCCGCGCCCAGGAAATTCGCCATCAGCATCTCGCGCACCAGCCCCGCGATGCGGGAGACGAGGGTGAGGCCGCCGATGGTCGCGGTCGCGCGGAGAAGCCACATGGGAAGCATCCTTCGTAAAGAGGTTGATCGAGCATTAGGGCCGTTGCAGGTCGAAGGCAAGGGGTGGCGGAACTGCCTTCTTCCTTTGGGCGCGTTATTAAAAACCTTCTCTCCCTGGGAGAAGAAGGAGCGAAGCGGAGGATGAGGGGGTCTCTCCGCTGCCGGCGAAACCAGCCGACAGACCCTCATCCCACCCTCTTCTCAGGGGGAAAGGGTTTTGACCACCCTTGACCCTCCTCCGCATTCCACTAAGGTAGCGGCCATTTTCTTTAACTATTCCGAGACCCTCATGCGCCTGTTTCCCCTGCGCCTTGTGCCGCACGATACGACCTACGATTTCATCGGCAAGCGCTGGATCGGGTTCACCATCACCTTGATCGGCATCGCCGCCTCGCTGGGGATGCTGGCCACCAAAGGCCTGAATTTCGGCATTGATTTCACGGGCGGCCTTTTGCTCGAAGTGCGCGGAGAGCAACCCATCGATCTGCATGCCATGCGCACTTTGTTTGCGGACGGAACCTACGGCGAAGTCTCGTTGCAGCAGGTGGGCGACCCGCGCGATGTGCTCATCCGCGTGAAGCTGGCGGGAGATGCGGACCAGGTGGCGCTAACCCGCGCGATTCAGGGCAAGCTGGCCGAAGGTGGGCAGAAGCTGGAATACCGCAAGGTGGATTATGTGGGCCCGACCGTGGGGCAGGAATTGATCCATAAAGGCGCGCTGGCCATGGGCTTGGCCCTGGCGGGTATTATGGCATATCTGTGGTTCCGTTTCGAATGGCAATATGGCCTGGGTGGTATGATGGCGCTCATCCATGATCTCATTCTCATGCTGGGTTTTTATGCCTTCACCCAGTTCGAGTTCGGCCTCACCTCCATCGCCGCCGTGCTGACGATTCTGGGCTATTCGATCAACGATTCGGTGGTGATCTATGACCGCATCCGCGAGAATCTGCGCAAATTCAAGAAAATGCCGCTGCCGCAATTGCTGAATCTCAGCATGAACGAAACTTTGGGCCGCACGATTCTGACCGTGATGACCACGTTCCTTTCCGTGCTGGCGCTGGTGATTCTGGGCGGCGAGGTGATTCGCGGGTTTTCCTTGTCGATTCTCTTCGGCCTCATCATCGGCACTTATTCCTCGATCTATGTCTCGGCGGCGGGGTTGATCTATTTGCGCCTGCGGCCCGCCTCCGAAACCGCGCCCTCCGCCATTCCCGCGCGCTAGAGCGCCGGACATGCAGATCGTTCGCCTGCCGGGCGAGGTGCCTGCCGGCTTACGCGGCGGCGTGGTCGCCATCGGCAATTTCGACGGCGTGCATCGCGGCCATCTGGCGGTGCTGAGCCAGGCCCGCGCCCAAGCCGCCGCCTGGGGCGCGCCGCTGCTGGCGATGACCTTCGAGCCCCACCCCCGCGAATATTTCCAGCTCGAACTCGCGCCCTGGGGGCTGTTTCCTTTGGCGGAACGTTTGCGCCTGCTGGAAGAAGCAGGTGTGCAGGGCGTGCTTCTACAGCGTTTCGATGCGGATTTCGCCGCCATGCCGGCCGAGGATTTCGCCCGTACGTTGCTGGCCCGCACCATCGGCGCGCGGTTGGTGGTGACGGGGGCGGACTTCGTCTTCGGCTGGAAGCGCCAGGGCAATGCGACGCTGCTGCAAAGCTGGCTGGCCGAGGAAGAAGTGGATTACGCGCCTTGCATGGCGGCGACGGAAGGCTGCGCGCCGATTTCCTCCACCCGCATTCGCCAGGCATTGGCCGAAGGGGCGATGGGGCTGGCCGGGCATCTGCTCGGGCGGCCCTATACCACGCGCGGCCTCGTGGCGCATGGGCGCAAGCTGGGACGGACGCTGGGCTACCCCACCGCGAATATCGCGCTCACCCCGCGCCGCGCGCCGCGCCACGGCATCTACATCGCCTGGGGGCGGGTGGAGCAAGAGGCCTGGTGGCCCGCCATCATCAGTTTCGGCACCCGCCCAATGTTCGATGACGGACCGCCCTTGGTCGAAGCGCACCGGCTCGATCTGGCGCGGAAGGACGGAGAGGCCTTGGAGACAGGAGAGAAATACTCTATCTATGGGCAGGAGTTGGAGTTGGCTTGGGGACCCTACCTGCGGCCGGAGGCGAAATTCGACGGGCTACCCGATCTGGTCGTGCAAATGGATGCGGATGCCGAAGCGGCGCGCTTATTCCATGCCAGGCAATCCAATCCCGCTGCATGGTTGCAGCAAATGATTTCTGAGGAGATACGCACATGATGACTCGCCGTGAAGGCAATCTGGCACTGGCGATGTGCATCGGCGTGCTGACCATGTTCGCCGATCAGGCGAGCAAGGTCTGGGTTCTGGCGCAGGATACCGCGCATCAGTTGCCCCGCTCGCTTACCCCCTTTTTCGATCTGGTGCTGGTGTGGAACCGCGGGATTAGTTTCGGTATGCTGAAAAGCGACGCTGCTTACGGACCTTGGTTGCTGAAGGGGATGGCGGCGTTGCTGATGCTGGTGCTATTGCGGTGGCTATGGACCGCGAGCTGCCGCCTGCAGGCGGCAGCGCTTGGATTGATCTTGGGCGGTGCGGTGGGTAACGTGATCGATCGTTTCCGCTATGGGGCGGTGGTCGATTTTCTCGATGTGAATCTGAACGGCTGGCATTTGCCCGCCTTCAACGTGGCCGACAGCGCCATCTGCGTCGGGGTTGTGCTTCTGATGTTCGAAAGTATAGTGCCCAGACCCAAAGCCGAGGAAGACAATGTGTCTTATCTCGCGCCGGAAACCAAAGATCGCAATTACCTATGATGCTTCCTCCGTTGCTTTCGTCCCGCTCGCTTTCCTTCGCGGTCCCGCTTTTCTGCCTGGGCGCGCTGCTCACGCTTTCCGCCTGCGGCAACAAAGGCGCGAGCGCGCAAGACATCCTCGGCGTGTCGCGCACCGGGCCGGACGCCTTCAACGTGGTGGCGCGCCCGCCTTTGACCGTGCCGCCGGATTTCGGTCTGCGCCCGCCCGCGGTTGCCGGTACGCCCGGCCCGGGCGAGACGAATACCGAAGCCACCGCACGTGGCCTTTTGACTGGTACGGACGGTGAGGACGATGCCCTGACCCTGGCAGGTGGGAAAGCCCCGGCCGCTGTCATCGGCGTGAAAAGTAGCGGTCTGGGTACGCCGGGCGAGCGTAGCCTGCTCGAGCGCCTGGGAGGGCGCAGCGGCGACGATGCCATCCGCCAGCAATTGGAGCGGGATGCGCAACAAAAAGTCGACGATACCAGTTGGTACGATGGGGTGGTGCCCAGCCTGCACAAAAAGAAAGACGATACGCTTGATCCGGTGGAAGAAACCACCCGCTTGCGCGACGACGACAAGAAAGACGTGGTACAAGCGCCCCCCGCCGAACTGCTGCCTGCCTC
This sequence comes from Rickettsiales bacterium, assembly GCA_965247145.1. GTDB lineage: Bacteria > Pseudomonadota > Alphaproteobacteria > Rickettsiales > JAIXRX01 > CBDFGH01. The sequence continues at coordinate 239,050 of CBDFGH010000002.1, read as the reverse complement.
GGGCAAGGCCTCGCCGGACTATCAGCCCAATGTAGCCAAAGGCGCGGATGCGAAAAAAGCCGCTGCCAAAGGCGATTTCGGTGTGGGTCTGGCGCCCGGCCGCCAGTAATCGGTGATGCATCGTTTTACCTTTCTGAGTATCGCTGCCCTGAATGCCGCTTTGATCGGTGGTTTCGCTGTGCGGGCGCAGGTCGCTCCATTGCCGCTGGCACACCCTGAATTGGTGCTGCCGAAACCGGTGGTGGCAAGCGCTGCGATACAAACATCGTCCTCCACCGCGACCAAGCCCGTCTCCGCCATTCATTCGTTCACGCTGGAAAATGGCTTGCGTGTGGTCGTGTTGTCCGAACCCGGCGCACCGGCAGTCACGCATATGCTGTGGTTCCGCGTCGGCGCGGTGCAGGACGATGCAGGCAAATCCGGTCTGGCGCATTATGTCGAGCACATCATGTTTCAGGGAACGGACGCGCATGGGCCGGGCACCTACTCCAGCGCCGTGATGCGCATGGGCGGCGATCAGAACGCTTTCACCACACCGGATTTCACCGCCTATCACGCGACTTTGGCCAAAGAACATCTACCCGCCTTGATGGCGCTGGAGGCGGACCGGATGCAGCATCTCAACCCGCCGCAGACGGCCTTCGCCAAAGAGCGCGAAGTCATCATCGAGGAGCGTCGCATGCGGGTGGAAAACGACCCCGGCGCGCGCCTGCGCGAAGAGGTGGATGCGGCCTTGTTCCTCAACCATCCCTACCGCCGCCCCGTCATCGGCTGGCATGACGAAATGGCGCGGCTGACGCGGGAGGATGTGGTGGCCTTCCAGAAGGCTTGGTATGCGCCGAACAACGCCACGCTCATTCTGGGCGGCAATATTACCGAGGCCGAATCGCGCAGACTCGCCGAACAATATTACGGCCCGATTCCCAAACGCGATCTGCCCGCCGCCATCACCTGGGAGGAGCCGAAAGCGCGCGCCGACCAGCGCCTGATCTTCCGCGATGTACAGGCCCGCGAGGCCGTTTATCAGCGCGCCTGGATCACGCCTTCGAGCACGGACGGCGTACAGAAACTGCTGCCCTACGTGGTGCTTTCCGGCGTGCTGGGCGAGGGCAACCGCAGCCGATTGTTCCGCACCCTGGTCATGGACAAGCATCTGGCGACCGAAGCTGGTTCCAGCCTCAATGCGCTCACCCTTGGGCCTGGTCGGCTTTCCCTGTGGGTGGTGCCGAGCGACCGCGCGGCCAACGTCAATCCCGCCGCGCAGAGCCTGATCGAGGCTTCGGTGGAGGGCGTGCTCAAAAACCTCGCGGCCAAACCACCGGGCGCGGAAGAAATGAAACGCGTGAAGACGCAGCTCAAATCCGTCGCCGTGTACGGCATGGATGGCACGGAGGGGGCGACCTCGCTGCTCGGCCAGTTGGTCATGCTCGGCCTGCCGCCGGATTATTTGAAACAATGGCCCGCCGACATCGAAGCGGTGACGGCGGAACAGGTGCGCGACGCGGCTGCGGAAGTGCTGGCCAGCCGCCGCTTGGAGGCCTGGATGCTGCCGACCGGGACGGCGACGGACGCGCCCAAGGTGCCCTTGTCCGCCGCGCCGCTCGTCGCCGCGACGAAGGAGATGCATTGATGCTGCGCCGCCTGCTCTGCGCCTGCCTGTTACTGCTGCCCATGATGGCGCGTGCCGAAGGCATCGACATCCAGGCCGTACCGGTGGGTACAGCAGAGCTTCCAGCGTGGCTCGCCACACGCGCCAGCGTGCCGGTGATTTCGGTGGTGCTGCAATTCCGCAAAGCGGGCTATGCCTATGACGACGAAGCGCATCAGGGCCGCGCCATGCTGACCGCGCAATTGCTGCAGGAAGGCGCGGGCACGCGCGATGCGGCGGCGTTTCAGGAATTACTGGAAGCCCGCGCCATCGAACTTTCCGCCGGGGTGAGCGAAGACGAGACGACCGTGCGCATGACCACCTTGCGCGACAATGCCGATCTCGCTTTCGCGCTGCTTACAGATGCGGTGACCAAGCCGCGTTTCGATGCGGAAGCCGTCGAGCGCCTGCGCCGCCGGGATTTGAGCAATCTTCGCCGTCTGGAAGAAGAGCCGGGCTATCAGGCCGGGCGGTTGTGGCGCAGCGTGGTCTATGCCCATCATCCCTACCGCTTTGCGCGCCAAGGGACTGCGGAGGGTTTGGCTGCTTTGAAGCGCGAGGATCTCGCCGCTTTCGCCAGCCAGCATCTCAACCGTGAAGCTTTGTTGATCTCGGTGAGTGGGGATGCAAATGCGCAGGAAGTGGCGCGCTGGCTGGAGCCGCTGGTGAATGCGCTGCCGGAAAATGCCCGCCCGCTTATCCCCGATCTCGCCCAAGCGCCGCCGCTCAGCACGCCCGCGCCACTGACGCAGCCGATGGCGCTGCCGCAGACACAGGTGATCTTCAGCACCCCCGGCCTGCCGCGCAGCGATCCGAATTATTTTCCGCTGATGATTCTCAATCAGGTCATCGGCGGCGGAGGCGGCTTAAGCTCGCGCCTGGGCGTGGCGATCCGCGACCACAAGGGGCTGGCTTACAGCGTTTCCAGCGGGCTGGATACCAATGCGGCAAGCAGCCAATGGGTGGGCGGTTTCGCCACGCGCAACGACCAAGCCAACGCGGCCCTGCAAATTTTTTACGACGAACTGAAACGCCTGGGCGAAGGCGGTATCACCGAAGAAGAACTGGCGGACGCCAAGAGCTATCTCATCGGTTCGCTCGCGGTCAGCCTGGACGGCACCGGACCGACCGCCGATTTCATGGCGCTCTTGCAGCGGCAAAATCTCGGCATCGATTATTTCACCACGCGCACCGCAAGGCTGAACGCCGTGACCCGCGCGCAGGTGAATGCGATGGCGCAGAAAATGTTCCTGCGCCGTTTGCCGGTGGTCGTCGCGGTCGGCACGCCGAAACCGACGCTGGAAGGGCCTGCGGCCCCGCCGCAACGGTAGCGCCATGACGATCTTCGACACGCCCATCCAACTTCCCCCCCGCCCGGACGGCACGCCCGCCGCCACGCTGACCATCACGCAAGCGTTCCACGAATGGGTGCATGCGCTGCAGGCGCTGGGCTGGAACATCGCGGATGCCAGCCGCGGCAAGCCCACCTATCCGGCGGACCGGGACGCCTTGGCCGCCATGCAGCGCAGCTTCGCCTCGCTCGTCACCGTCTCGCCCTACGGCACGAATACCTTGGGCGAAGCGAGTTGGCAGAGTGTGGCGGCCGAGGGATTCGAGCGGGAATACGGCCTGCCGATCGCGCCGGAAAGCGTGGCTTTCACGCCGGGCGGGCAGTTCGGGCTGGCGGCTGCATTTTATGCGATCGAGCGGCAGAATCCCGGCAGTGTGATTCTCGCGCCCAACCCATGGTATTTGAACCATGAAGAACTCGCCAGCCTGTTTTCGGGCGAGGGGATGCTGGCCGGACCGCGCCAGTCGAAATTCATTCCCATCGATCTGCTTGCCACCCAAGGCCGCCTGACGCCGGAAGCGTTGGAATCCGGCCTGCGCGCGGTGCAGGAAAGCGGTCGTCCGTTGGGTGCGTTTTTATTCTGCAACCCTTCCAACCCGCTGGGCACCGTCACGCGCAGGGCGGAATGGGAATTGATCGCACCGATCCTGCGGCGCTATCCGGAAGTGCCGATCCTGCTCGACGAGGCTTTCGCCGAAATCGTCTTCGACGAGGATTTTTCCTGCTCGCTGCTGCATGCCGCGCCGGACCTGCTGCCGCGCTTGTTCCTCTTCCGCTCCGGCACCAAGGCCTTGGGGCTGGCTGGCGAGCGGCTGGCCGCCATGCTGGTGCCGAAAAGCCATCTGCCCGCTTTCACCGCTTTCCAAAGCCGCCTGCTGGGCAATGCGCCGCTCACGCTTCAAGCGGGAATGGCGACTGCACTGGCCAATCTCACTGTGCAGAAGAAAAGTTTCATCACGCAATATTACCGCGCCAATTTCCATTTCCTGCGCGAGCGGCTGATGCAATCCGGGCTGTGGGAAAACGTATTGGTCGAACCCGAAGGATGCTTCTTCCTGCTGCTGGCGCTGCCGCAATTGCTGGGCAAGCCGTTGCCGCCGCTGGCCGCGCTCACGCTGGGAAAAGAACGCATCGAAACGGATACCGACATCGCCTTCGCGCTGATGATGGGGCTGGGTGCGACGGAAAAAGAAGGCGTCGCGGTCATTCCCGCCAGCGCCTTCGGGGCCGATCCGCAGCGGCTGGCGGTGCGGGTTTCCTTTAGTTCCAGCCGCGAGGAAATCGCCGCCATCGCCGAGCGGATTCAGCGCGCCGTGGCGGCCTGAGCCATGTCCATCCGCCTGCTTCCCGCCAATCTCGTCAACCGCATCGCCGCCGGTGAGGTGATCGAACGCCCCGCCAGTGCCATCAAGGAACTGGTGGAGAATGCATTGGATGCCGGGGCCGCGCGCATCGAGATCGCCGTGCAGCAAGCCGGGCGCACGCTCATCAGCGTGACGGATGACGGTTCGGGGATGGAGCGCGACGGGTTGGCTTTGTGCATTCAACGCCATGCGACTTCCAAGCTGCCGGACGAGGATTTGCTGCGCGTGCGTCATCTCGGTTTCCGTGGCGAAGCGCTGCCGTCGATCGGTGCAGTCAGCCGCCTTTCCATCACCAGCCGCACAGCCTCGGGCAGCGCCCATCGCATCGCGGTGGAAGGCGGCGAAGTGTCCGCGCCCATGCCCGCTTCCGGCGCGCCGGGCACGCGGGTGGAAGTGCGCGATCTGTTCTTCGCCACGCCCGCGCGTCTGAAGTTCCTCAAATCCGACCGCGCCGAGATGCAGGCCATCCGCGACATGGTGCAGCGCCTGGCCATGGCGCATCCACGCGTAGCATTTATTTTGCTGAACGACGGCAAGCAAAGTCTGCATTACCCTGCCACCGGGGGCGAGGCGATGGAGGCATGGAAGCAGCGGCTGGCGGATGTGCTGGGGCAGGATCTGCCCGCCAACGCGCTGCCGGTGGATAAAGAACGCGACGGCATGCGCATGCGCGGCTATGCAGGCCTACCCACCTGGCACCGCGCCACTTCCGCTGCGCAATTCCTGTTCGTCAATGGCCGCCCGGTGCGCGACCGTCTGCTGCTGGGCGTGGTGCGTGCAGCCTATCAGGATTTTCTCGCGCGCGACCGCCATCCCGTGCTGGCGCTATTTCTCGATCTGCCGCCGGAGATGGTGGATGTGAACGTGCATCCGGCCAAAAGCGAAGTGCGTTTTCGCGATCCCGGCGCGGTACGTGGATTGCTGCTGCGCAGTTTGCGCGAAGCGCTGGACGGCATGGGACATCGCACGACCGACAGCACGACCCAGGCCGCGCTTTCCATGCTGCAAAGCCAGCTGAACATCCCTGCGCCGATGCCGCGTTTCGAGAGTTACGGCGGTGCGTCTTATGCCGGTTCTGCTGCTTCCGCCGCCGCGTTGCATATGGCGATGCCGATCTACCATGCGCCGTTGGAGGGCGCGGAGTCTGCGTCCGCAGAATCTACCGCAACGGACCGGGCCGCGATGGATTGGCCGCTGGGCGTGCCGAAGGCGCAGCTGCACGCGACGTATATTCTCGCGCAAACGCGCGAAGGTTTGGTGGTGGTCGATCAGCATGCGGCGCATGAGCGGCTGGTCTATGAGCGCATGAAAGAAGCTTTCGCGAAAGGCGGCATGTCGCGCCAGATGCTGCTATTGCCCGAGGTGGTGGAGGTGGGCGAAGCGGGCGCCGAAGCGCTGCTGCGCCACCGCGAAGATATGGCGCGGCTGGGTTTCGTCTATGATGCGCTGGGGGCCGGGGCGCTGGCCGTGCGTGAAATTCCCAGCCTGTTCAAGCCGGGGGATGCGCGCGCGCTGATGATTCAGATGGCCGAGGAGATGGAAGAATGGGGCGAGGCGCTGGCGGTGCGCGACCGGCTGGAACATATCTGCGGCACCATGGCCTGCCACGGCAGCGTGCGCGCCGGGCGCGTGCTGCAGCCCGAAGAGATGCACGCCTTGTTGCGCCAGATGGAAGCCACCCCAGCCAGCGGGCAATGCAACCACGGCCGCCCGACCTATGTGCGCCTCTCGCTCTCCGACATTGAGAAATTGTTCGGGCGCAAGTAGGATGCGTGCCAACGAACGAGAGGATGCGATGCGACCGATTCTTTTTTGCCTGATGGCACTGCTGCCCGCCTTGGCCGCCCTACCTGCCCAAGCGCGCGTGCGCGTGGGCAATTGCGACAAGGACAAAAGCTACGTCGTGCATTTCGAATCCAACGACCAGTTTTTCGACAAAACGCTCGAGCCCGGCGAGCATTATTTGACTTTCGTGCATCCGCTTTATATCCATACGGATGAAGGCGAACGCATTCGCGCGCGCGAGCTTTCCGAATATTGCATCTGGGATGGGCGCCTGCGCCTGCAACGGTTGCGCGATGCGCAGTGGCGCAATTAGCATGCCCTTGATCCCGATCCTCCTTTCCCATCCCGGCGTATGGATGGCCTTGATGGTTTCCGTCACCGCGCTGTGCGTGGCTGTGGTGCGTAAGATTTTGAAAATTGCGCAGCGTTTCGATCATCCCAATGCGCGCAGCAACCACACCAAACCCATCGTGCGCGGGGGCGGGCTGGGCTTGCTCGCAGCGGCGCTGCCCGCTGCATGGCTGCTGGGAACACCCCCCATGCTGCTGATGATCGTGGGCCTGCTGAGCCTGATTTTCTTCATCGACGATTTGCGGCCATTGCCCGCAAGCCTGCGCTTTGCGGCGCAATGCGCGGGGCTGATTTCGGCTTTTCTACTGGTGCCGTCGCTGCATCCGCTCAGCCTGCTTCAGCCCTATGCCACGCATATCGAAGCCTGGATGCTGTGGCCAGTGGGCGCGGTGGCGCTGCTGGGTGGGCTGTGGTGGTTGAACTTGTATAATTTCATGGACGGCATCGATGGGCTGGCTGCCACCGAACTGGCTTGCATCGCCTTCGGCACGGCGGTGCTTTCGGCGGCGCTGCCCGCTCTGCCTGCGCATGTGGCGCTGCTTTCCGGCGTACTTCTCGCTGCATCCTACGGGTTTCTGGCTTGGAACTGGCATCCGGCGCGCATCTTCCTGGGTGATTCGGGCAGTGTGCCGCTGGGGTTGCTCACGGGCTATCTGTTGTGGCAGATCGCCGCCGCCGGCGCCTTCACCGCCGCGCTGCTGCTGCCTGCCTATTTTCTGATGGATGCGACGGGTACCTTGATGCTGCGGGCGGCGCGGCGCGAGAAACTGACCGAAGCCCATTCCGCGCATGCCTATCAGCGCGCGGTGCGCGGCGGCATGAAGCAGAGCGCCGTGGTCGGGCGCGTGGCGCTGCTGAATCTGCTGCTGCTGGGATTGGCCATACTCAGCCTTTCGGGGGAGGTGGTCGGCTGGCTGTGCGTGGCGGCGGGATATGCGGCGGCTTTTCTGATGTGGCTGCGCTTAGGCGGCGGCTGGCAGGCCATGCATGCCGCACCCCCGGCCTTGCAGACGGCGGATTCGTCGCGTACACATCCCGAGACCCACGGCATCGGAGGCCCGGCATGACAGTTCAGCGACTCGCCTTCACCCGCAACGGCTGGGTGCTGCTGCTCGATCTGGGCCTGGCCGCCATCAGCTTCCCGCTGGCGCTTTGGCTGCGCCTGGGCGACCATACGATGGTTCAAGGCGGGCGCTATATCGCGGTGGGCGCGCTGCTCTCCATCCTCATCGGCCTGCCCACTTTCCTGCAGTTCCGCCAGCCGCGCGCGCTGTGGCGCTATACCGCGCTGCACGACATCATGACCATGCTGCAATCGGCCTTCGTCATCGTCTCGCTCACTTTCGGCGCGCTGTTCTTCATCGTGCGCCTGGTGGATGTGCCGCGTTCGCTGCCGCTGCTGCAATTCATGATTCTGGTGGCGCTGCTGGTGCTGCCGCGGTTGATCTACCGTGCCAAGGAAGAGGGTCATTTCGGCCTGTCCACACCCATCGCGCCCGAAGGGCCGCGCACTCATGTGCTGCTCATCGGCACCAACAGCACGGCCGAGCATTTTCTGCGCGAAACCCAGCGCACCAACAAGCTCGGTTACCGCGTGCAGGGCCTCATCACCACGGATATGGCGCGGGTCGGCCAGCGCATGCACAACACGCCGATCTACGGCCCGCCCAGCATCCTGGGCAAGGTCATCGAGAAAATCACCCAGCATGACGGCCGCCCGGAATTGCTGGTGCTGACCGACCCGGAAACCACGGGTGAGAAAATGCGCGAATGGCTGGATGTCGCCGCTGCGCACGATCTGCGCCTGGCGCGTCTGCCCAGCACGCTGGAGATGCCCGACCCCAACGCCCTGCCGGTGCTCAAGCCCATCGCGCTGGACGATCTGCTGGGCCGGCCGCAAGCACCGCTCGACCATGCATCCATGAGCCGCCTCGTCACCGGCAAGCGCGTGCTCGTTACCGGCGCAGGCGGTTCCATCGGCGGTGAACTGGCGCGGCAATTGCTGCATTGCGCCCCGGCGCAGCTGACTCTGATGGATTCCAGCGAATATGCGCTCTATCAGATCGAGCAGGAAATGCTGGCCCAGAATATGCCCGCCGTGCCGGTCTATTGCATGCTGGGCGATGTGCGCGACCGCTTGCGCCTGGAGCAGATCTTCTCCTTCCAGCAGCCCGATCTCGTTTTCCACGCCGCCGCCATCAAGCATGTGCCGATCGCGGAGCGCGATTGCGAAGAAGCGATCCTCACCAATGTCTTCGGCACCCAGCATGTGGCGGAATGCTGCCTGCAATTCGGCACCCGCGCGATGGTGATGATCTCGACCGACAAGGCGGTGGAACCGACCAACGTAATGGGCGCGACCAAGCGCCTGGCCGAACGCTATTTCCTGTGGCTCAGCCAACAGCGCGCCATGCAGCAGGAAAACAGCACGATGTTCCTCGCCGTGCGCTTCGGAAACGTGCTTGGCTCCACCGGTTCGGTGGTGCCTCTGTTCCAGAAGCAACTCGCCGCCGGTGGCCCGCTGACCGTGACGCATCCCGAAATGCGCCGTTATTTCATGAGCGTGCAGGAAGCGGTGGAACTGGTGCTGCAGGCCGCCGCTTTGGGCACGCAGGAACCAAGCGCCACCCGGGGCCGCATCTTCGTGCTGGATATGGGCGAGCCGATGAAGATCGACGACCTCGCCCGCCGCATGATCCAGCTCGCGGGCCTGAACCCGGGCAAAGACGTGCAGATCACCTACAGCGGCACCCGCCCCGGCGAGAAGCTGGACGAGGCGTTGTTCTACGACAATGAAGACGTCAAATCGACCGCCCATGCCAGCATCCAGCTGGCCGAGGGTTTGGGCGTGGATGTGCGCGATCTGGCGGAAGGGCTGGTGAGTCTGGAAGAAGCCTGCCTGAACCGCGACCGCGAACAGGCCTTCGCGCTGCTGCAAGACCTCGTGCCGGAATATGTGCCATATGGCTGGCAGGCGGCGGCTTAAGCGCCTTCTACCTCTGGGAGAAGGCTGGATGAGAGTGTCTCCATTTGCGATGGCCCAATGATTTCGCCGCAAGCGGATGGACCCTCACTCTCGGCTTGCGCCGTTCTCTCTGCCAAAGGGAGAAAGACACTCATGCGGCTTCCGCATTGCCTCCACTGCATCGCGCCGCTATACAGCCGCCCAATTGTTTCCTCTGAGGACTTTCCATGACCACCCACCCCATCGCCCGTGCACTGCTTTCCGTTTCCGACAAAACCGGCTTGGTCGAGTTTGCCCAGGGACTGGCCGCCCAAGGCGTCGAACTGCTTTCCACCGGCGGCACGGCCAAGGCGTTGCGCGAAGCAGGCCTGAGTGTCATCGAAGTGGCCGACCATACCGGCTTCCCCGAGATGCTGGACGGGCGCGTGAAGACCCTGCATCCCACCGTGCATGGCGGCCTGCTCGGCGTGCGCGGCAATGTGGAGCATGAGGCGGCGATGGCGGCGCATAAAATCGCGCCGATCGATTTGATCGTGGTCAATCTTTACCCGTTCGAAGCCACTGTGGCGCGCGGGGGGGATTATGCGGATTGCGTGGAGAACATCGATATCGGCGGCCCGGCGATGATCCGCTCGGCGGCGAAGAACCATGCCTCCGTGACCGTACTCACCGACCCGGCGGATTACGCGACCGTGCTGGCCGAGATCGAGGCCCAGGGCGGTACCCGCCTGGATACGCGCAAGAAACTGGCGGCCAAGGCTTACGCGCGCACGGGTGCCTATGATTCCGCCATCGCCACCTGGTTCGCGGGCCAACTGGGCCAGACGTCCGGCATGATGGGCGACCGCCTCACCATCAGCCTCGACCGTACGCAATCGCTGCGCTACGGCGAAAACCCCCACCAAGCCGCCGCCTTCTACGCGCTGCCCGGCGCGCAAGGCCTGGCCGCCGCCGAGCAATTGCAGGGCAAGGAACTCAGCTATAACAATCTGAACGACACGGACGCCGCCTGGGCCCTGGTGCAGGAATTCGACGAGCCCGCAGTCGCCATCATCAAGCACGCCAACCCCTGCGGCGTGGCCATCGGGCAGGATGCAACGGAGGCTTATCGCCGTGCATTGGCCTGCGATCCCGTCTCCGCTTTCGGCGGCATCATCGCGCTGAATCGCCCGCTGGATGAAAGTTTCGTCGAAGCCCTCGGCAGCTTGTTCCTCGAAGTGCTGATCGCGCCGGAGGTGACCCCGGGCGCACGCCGATTACTGCAAGCGAAGAAGAACCTGCGCGTGCTGCAAGCGCCGTTGAAAGCCAAGGACGCACCCGCCCAGGCCATGTTCAAATCCATCGCCGGTGGCTTGCTGGTGCAAAGCGAAGATGTGGGCCGCGTGAGTGCCGCCGAACTGACGCTGGCGACTGTGGCCAAACCAAGCGACGCACAGACCCGCGATCTGCTCTTCGCTTTCGCCGTGGCCAAACATGTGAAATCCAACGCCATCGTGCTGGCGAAAAACGGTGCCACGGTCGGCATCGGTGCCGGGCAGATGAGCCGGGTCGATTCCGTGCGCCTGGCCGCCGAGAAAGCCCGCGCCGCGAACTTAAGCACCGAAGGCGTGGTACTCGCCTCCGATGCTTTCTTCCCATTCGACGACAACGTGCATCACGCCGCCAAAGTCGGCGTCGCTGCCATCATCCAGCCCGGCGGTTCGGTGCGCGACGAAGAAGTCATCGCCACCGCGAACCAGTACAAGCTGCCGATGGTATTTACCGGCATGCGCCATTTCCGGCATTGAAATGCCGCCAGCAAGCCCGTTGCTCAAAGCGGGGGATGTCGCAAGCTATCTTTTTGCGGCACAGGCGTCGATGGTTTGTGGGAATCGATACCCTGATGGATTTCGGGGTTCCCGTTATGGTCAATATGGATCGAGCAATCTGAACAGTTGATGGTACCCAGCTTTTGCGCGCTGCGCAGGGCCTTGTGCGCCTGCTCGGGGATCGCGGGATGCGGATGGCTGGACTTGGCGGGATGCGGCGATGCGGCGACCGACTGGGATTTGTTTCGTTCAGCATCTTGAAGGCGGGCTTTTTCAAGCGCCAATTGTTCCTGGGGCTTGTTGATGCTCATCAAGGCTTCCACGGTTTTTCGGGGATTGCAGCGCTTTGGCCACCATGTCGTCCGTCAACCCGTCGGGATGCTGGCTTGGGGCGATGATCCGGCGAGACTCTAGTTCCCGTGCGTCGTTGAGAAAATATTGTCCGACCTCGACCTGGCCGCCCTGGCTGGCGGCGAGAATCTGGTTGGGCGTGATTTTGAAATCGTCGCGGCGCAATACGGGTTTCAACTGATCGTCGACCATCCGCACGCAACCGAGCGGGTTGTCGAGGCCATTGAGCAGCGAAGCCTGTTCATCGCTCACAGCGAGATCGTGCAACGGGGCTCCGGCCTTGTCGCGGAAAACCAAGTGGAAACTAAGCCCCTGGGCGCCCAATCCGGCATTGATGCGGCCTCTTTCCAAAGTGATCTTGTGCGTTTTTTCGATCAGGCCCTGATGGACGTCATAGGTCGTACCTTTGTTGCCATCGCTGTCTTTGCGAACCATGGTGACGCTGTCGGGCGTGGTTTCGGCAAGAATAATGTGTTGCCCGCTTTCGACCGTGAATTCGCCGCGCCGGTTGAAGGGGTTGTGTGTGTAGGCCGTGTCTTCGCTTACGTAAGGACCGCTGTCGTTGTATTGCACGCTGTAGACGGCTTCGCCTTCGATGGTGCGGATTTTCAATTTCGGATCGTCAGTCATATGCGCTCCCCTGATGTGTGAATCTCAAGGCTGCGCCTCACGCGTTACAGTCGCATGACGGATCGATGACATTTGTATTAATTGTCGGATTTCCATTTAAAGGCTCCCCAGCGCCCCCACATGCCGCAGCGCCACCAATAAAACCGGGAAACTGAGCGAATCATGCAGGCGGATGTCTTCGATGAAGCGGAAGTAGCGTTCCAATGCGTGGGTGTTTTTCTCCGACCAGGCGGCCACGGCGGCTTCGGCATTGTCCGCAGCGATCTCCAGGGATTGGGCGGTGAGGCGGCGTTGCTGATCGCTTAGCTGGTTGAGGGCGCTGTAGATCGCGACCCGTTCCCAATGGCTGTCACCGCGCTTCATGCGGCTGGTGGCGCGGCGCAGCCACCCCATATGCAGCGCGGAACCCAGGGCGAAATAGGTCTTTGCCACATCCGGCACCGGCAGGCCGAACTGGTTGGCCAGCTGCACCACATCCAGCCCGTTGGAAATAATCTCCAGGCGCGCCACGCGCATGGCGATATTTTCCGGCGCACCCATCTGTAGGAAGCGTGCACGCTTGGCTTCATAAGCCTCGCGCACCGTGTCGGTGATCGCGTCGTCGTAGCATTCCATGTAGGTTTTGATGCCGGGGGCGAAGGCGTCCAGCGTGGCCTGGATGCTCATGGGTTGCGCCAGATTGCGCAGGAACCAATACGCGCTCCGTTCCATGAAAATGGCGGCCTGGGCGAACATGGCAGCTTGTGTGGCCGCGTCCATCTGCCCGTCCAGCGCTTCGATATCGCGCCACAAAGCACGGGTGTCGTAGGCATCGCGCACGATGACGTAGGCACGCGCCACATCCGCCGCCTGCATGCCGGTTTCTTCCACGAAACTTTGCGCGAAGGTAATGCCGCCGCGGTTCACCATGGAATTGGTGATCATGGTGGCGATGATTTCGCGGCGCAGCGGATGGGCGAGAATCGCCTTGCGGAATGGCACGCGCATCGGCTCGGGGAAGTAGCGCAGCAGGTCGCGCTCCAGGTAATCGTCGTCCGGCAGTTCGGAGGCGAGCAACTGCGGGTAAAGCACGTTTTTGGCGTAGGACAACAGCACCGAAAGCTCGGGCCGGGTAAGGCCGAGATTCTGCTGGCGGCGGTCGGCGATCACCTTGGCGGTGGGGAGATATTCCACCGCGCGGTTGAGCTGGCCGGCGCGCTCGAAGCTGTCCATCAGCCGTGCCTGCGCATCCAGTTGCGCGGTGCCTTGCAATTGCGCCACCGTGATGGCCTGGGTCTGCAGGCGATTGTCCGCCAGCACCAGGCGCGCCACTTCGTCCGTCATCTGCGCCAGGGTTTCGTCGCGCGAGGCGATGCTGAGCGCACCGCTTTCGAGTAACTGGCCAAAGGTGATCTTGATGTTGACCTCGTGATCCGAGCAATCGACGCCCGCCGAATTATCGATCGCGTCCGTATTGATGCGACCTCCTTTGAGGGCATATTCGATGCGGCCCAGTTGGGTGAAGCCGAGATTGCCGCCTTCGCCCACCACTTTGCAACGCAGCTCGCCGCCATTCACGCGGAGCGTATTGTTGGCGCGGTCGCCCACCTGTTCGTGGGTTTCGGTTTCGGCCTTCACGTAGGTGCCGATGCCGCCGTTCCACAGCAATTCGACCGGGGCCAGCAGCATGGCGCGGATCAATTCGTCCGGTGCCATGCGGGCTTGGCTGGTGCCGAGGATTTTCTGCATTTCCACCGAGACGGGGATGGATTTTTCGCTGCGCTTGAAAATGCCGCCGCCTTGGGAAATCAGCTTGAGATCGTAATCCTCCCAGCTCGAGCGCGGCAGGTCGAACAAGCGCTGGCGTTCGGCGAAGCTTTTGGCCACATCCGGCGCGGGATCGAGGAAGATATGCATGTGGTTGAACGCGCCGACGAGGGCAATCTGATCGGACATCAGCATGCCGTTGCCGAACACGTCTCCCGCCATATCGCCGATGCCGATGGTGGTGAAGGGGGCGTTCATATCCACACCCGCTTCGCGGAAATGGCGGGCGACCGAAACCCAGGCGCCGCGCGCGGTGATGGCCATTTTCTTATGATCGTAACCCACGCTGCCGCCCGAGGCGAAAGCATCGCCCAGCCAGAAGCCGTATTCGGCGGAAATGGCGTTGGCGAAGTCGGAGAAGCTGGCCGTACCTTTGTCGGCGGCGACCACCAGATAGGGATCGTTTTCGTCGTAGCGCACCACGTCCACGGGCGGCACCACTTCGCCGCCCTTGAGGTTGTCTGTGATGTCGAGCAGGCCGCGCAGATAGGTCTGGTAGCAAGCGATGCCCTCTTTCATCACCGCATCCCTGTCTCCGCCCACGGGTGGGCGCTTCACGAAGAAGCCACCTTTGGAACCGACCGGCACGATGACCGCGTTTTTTACCATCTGCGCCTTCATCAGGCCCAGCACCTCGGTGCGGTAATCCTCGCGTCGGTCCGACCAGCGCAGGCCGCCGCGCGCCACGCGGCCGCCGCGCAGATGAATGCCCTCCACGCGCTGGCCGAAGACGAAGATCTCCACCAAGGGGCGGGGCAGGGGCAGGCCGGGGATGGCAGCGGAATCGAGCTTGAAGGAGACGTAGGATTTGGTCTGGCCGTCCGCCGCTTTCTGGAAATAATTGGTGCGCAGGGTGGCGAGGATCATGTCGCGGAACTGGCGCAGGATACGATCTTCCTCCAGCGTGCGCACGCTGCCCAAGGCCGTGGTGAAGGCTTCCAGCGCGGCGTCGGTCTCGCGCTCTTTGGCGGCGGGGTCGAAGCGCAGCTTGAACAGCTGCACCAATTGGCGCGCCATGGGCGCATAGCCCAGCAGCACAGCGACCATTGCCCCGTCGCTGTAAGGGAAGGTGGCCTGACGGGCGTAACGGGCATAGGCGCGCAGCAGATTGGCCTCGCGCGCGCTCATCCCGGCGGTAAGCACCAGGGCGTTGAATCCGTCATTGTCGATCTCACCGCGCCAGACGGCGAGGAAAGCATCCTCGAAACGGGATTTCACTTCTTCCACATCCAACGCGCCGCCGAGTTTTTCCAGGCGGAAATCACGCAGCCACACGGCAGGATGCGCCCCGCCTTCAATCTGGATGCGATAAGGCGTTTCGTTCAATACGCGGAAGCCGAAATTCTCCAGAATGGGCAGGATGTCGGAAAGGCTGGCCTGGGCGTGGGGCGTGTAGAGCTTGAGATGCATGACGTTCGCGGCATCGTCGTTGCGCTGGAAGAGCTCGAGTGCCACGCCGCCTTCGCCGCCGGTCAGCGCCTGTTCCATGCGCTCGATGTCGTGCACCGCGTGCTGGGGCTGGAAGTTCTGCACATAAGAAGTGGGAAAAGCGTTGCCCCAGCGGCGAATGAGCTGGCTGGCCGCTTGCGGGCCGTGTGCGCCGGTCAGCGCTTCCTGCAGCGCGTCCGCCCAGCCGTAGGTCACACCGGAAATGCGGGTTTCCACCGCACGCGGATCGACGGCCGGAATCTGCCCCGGCGTGGTGCGCACGATGAGGTGCAGGCGCGCCAGCGGCGAGTCCGTCATCTGCGTGTAGAAAGCAGTGACGCTGCCGCCAAAGGCTTCTTCGAGAATGGTCTGCACCTGTTCGCGCAGCTGCGTACTGAAACGCTCGCGCGGCAGGAAGATCGTGCAGCTGACGAAACGCTCGAACGCATCCCGCCGAACAAACAAACGCACGCTGGGGCGCGATTCCAGGGCCAGCACGCCGAGCGCGTAATCGAACAGATCGTCTTCCGAAATCTGGAAGAGCTCGTCGCGCGGGGCGAATTCCAAAATCGCTTTCAGCGATTTGCCGTCATGGCTCGCGGGGTCGTAGTTGGCACGCTGGAGAATGCGTTCGAATTTACGGCGGATGAGCGGGATGGTGGCGGCGGATTGGTAATAGACGATGGAGGTGAAGAGCCCGAGCAGGCGGCGCTCGCCGATAACTTTGCCCTGTTCGTTGAATCGCTTGATGCCGATATAATCCATATGCACCGGTCGATGGACGATGCTTTTGCGGTTGGATTTGGTGATCTCCACCAATTGCGGCACCAGCGCGAAATGCAGTACTTCCGGCGGCAGACCTTTCAGGCCCTGGGGTTTCAATTCCGAATCGTCGAGCTTGAATACGCCGAGCTCCGAGCCGGGCACCACGCTTAATTGTTCCGCGCCGTTCTGGTCGTAGAAATCATATTCGATGCTGCCGAGAAAGACGAAGTTGCGGTCGCGCAGCCAGCGCAAAAAATCTTTTACTTCGATCACTTCGGACTTTTTGCCCCCGGTGGCGGGGGCGTCCATTTCGGCTTCGGTCTGTTCGGCCACCGCGATCATGGCGGGCCAGTCTTGCACCACATAGCGCACGGCGGTGAGGATCTCTTCGAGATCGGCCACCAGCTTCGCCCCGTCATCTCCCACAGGCAGCGCGGAGATTTCGATATGGATGAAGGATTCGTACGTCTCGCCCGATTGTTTGGCCCCTTCCAGTGGCCCCACTTCGCCCAACGCGCCGCGCGCATCTCGCGTCACGCGGAAGATGGGGTGGATGGTGCGGAAGAGCTGGAAGCCCTGGCGCGCCAGTTCGGCGGTCACGGAATCGACTAGGAACGCCATGTCGTCATTGACGATTTCCAGCACCGAACGCCCAAACTGGCCCGGCAGCAGGCGGATATGCGGCTTGCCGAGAATGGGGCGCGATTGCAGGAAAGCAAAGCTTTTGCGCGCAATCTCCGCCGCATCCACAGGCGCGATCTGCTCCAACTCATTCAGCGGCATTTTCGCATAATAATGCCGCACGAAACCTTCGACATGGTCGCCCATGCCGCCCGGCAGCGCCGCGACGATCTGTTTGAGCAAATTGGCAAGCCGTTCTTTGTAGCGGTCGGACATGGGAAAAAGCCATTCTGGTGGGAAATGCGGCGCGCAGGCCGTGCGATCTCCCTATCACGGCCAAGGATCAAGCGGCAAGTGTGCCTTGCCGCGCAGCGTGCTTTTCGGTAGCTTGTTTGCATGCCAAACGGCGATGCCGACCGTGAGTTTTTCCATGCCCGCCCGCGATTTCCTTTCCCTGCTCGACGCGCTGCGTCCCGCCGCGCGCGCGGCGGGGGCGCGGCAGATGGCGCTGTGGCGGCGCAACATCGCCGTCGAACGCAAAGCGGACGGCAGCCCCGTGACCGAGGCCGACCGCGCCGGACATGAGACGATGGCCGAGGCTTTGGCGATTCTTACCCCCGATCTCGCGCTGGTGTCCGAGGAAGGTATGGTGCCCGCCACCACGCCGGGCGCGACCTACTGGATGCTCGACCCGCTGGACGGCACGAAATCCTTCCTGCGCGGGGATCCGGATTTCGTGCTGTGCCTCGCCTTGATCGACCAAGGCCGCGCCGTGGCGGGACTGATGCATGCCCCCGCGCATGATTTGACGGCTTGGGGCGCGCGGGGGCAGGGCGTTTTTCTGGAGCAGGGGGGCGCGATACGGCCCGCCGATCTGCGCCGCCTGAGTCCTGAGACCCTGCGGCGCGACGGGCTGGATCTGCTCATCCCCAGCTCCCATCCCACACCGCGGGTGGATGCGCATCTGAACGGCATGGCTTTCCGAAGCCGCACGCCGCTTTCCAGCGCGATGAAATTTTTGCGCATTCTGGAGGGGGAGGCGGACGCTTATCTGCGTTTCGAACTTATCCAGCAATGGGATATTGCCGCCGGAGACGCTTTGCTGAACGCGGCGGGCGGGGATTGCTGCAGCCCGGAAGGTGCACCGATCCTGTATGGCGCGGACGCGCAGGGCCGCTGGCGCAGCGAGGCTTTCATCGCCACTGCGAGAGACGGTTTCGCTGCATTGCAGCAATTGCGTGCGGAGGCGACCGATGCGTGAGTGGCTGCATGCGGTGGTGCCTACGGGACTGACCGTGATTCTGCTGCTGGTGCTGCATGGCGGCACGCCGAGCCTTTCGCCCAATACGGTGCTGCCGAACATTGCCGCGATCATGGTGTTGTTCTGGAGCTGGTACCGGCCCGCTTTGCTGCCCAGCGGGATCATTTTTCTGCTGGGCCTGCTGCAGGACGTGTTGAGCGGCACGCCGCTCGGGCTGCATGCGGTAACGCTGCTTTTGCTGCGCTGGCTGGCACTGGGGCGGCTGGCGCATCTGGCGGAAAAACCTTTCCTGCTGCAATGGGCGGCGGCCTGGGTGGCGCTTGGGGCGGAATTGCTGCTGCGTGCCTTGATCGGGCATCTCTGGTCGCCTGCGCCGCTGCTGGCCGGACAGTTGGGCATGGAATGGCTGGCCACCGCCATGGCCTATCCGCTTTTCCATGTGCTGTGCGGCTGGATCTACGAGGCGCTGCCGCACCCCCGCGCACATGCGGGACGGGGGTAGCGCATGGCCCGCCCCGATCCCGGCAAGGAAGGCATTACCCGGCGCAGCCTGCTGCTGGGCGGGGTGAGCACGCTGATGTTCGGCGTGCTGGCGGGGCGATTGTATCAGTTGCAATTCCTGAAAGCGGACCAGTACCAATTGCTTGCCGAGGGCAACCGCGTGAAGCTGCAGGTGGTGCCGCCCGCGCGCGGTCGCATCACCGACCGCAACGGCGTGGCGCTGGCCGACCGGCAGCAGAATTTCCGCCTGTTGCTCGAGCCCGAAAACAGCCCCGACGCGCGCAAGACTTTGGATGCGCTGCAAGCCATCCTGCCGTTGACCGAAGCCAAACAGCGCGAAGTGCGCCGCCAGTTGCGCGGTCGTATGGGCCCGCCGCAACTGCTGAAGGAATATCTCAGTTGGGACGAGCTTTCGACGGTGGAATTCCACGCGCCGCAGCTGCCCGGCGTGCGGGTGGATGTGGGCGAGATGCGCCGCTACCCGATGGGTGAGCAGACCGCGCATCTGCTCGGCTATGTCGGCGCGGTCGCCATCCGCGATCTGCCGGAGGAAGGCGCGACGAATTATACTTTACTCAAACAGCCGGGTTTCAAAATCGGCAAGGGCGGGCTGGAGCAGTCGCTCGAGCCGCAATTGCAGGGCAAGGCGGGCGCGCGCTACATCGAGGTGGATGTGCATGGCCAGCATGCCCGCGAACTCAAGCGCGTTCCCGCCGAGGCGGGCCACACGATGCGCCTGGGGCTGGATGCGGAACTGCAACGCTTCGCCACCGAACGCCTGGGCGAGGAGAGCGGCTCCATCGTGGTGCTGGATGTGACGGACGGTTCGGTGGTGGCGCTGGCCTCCACCCCGGCCTTCGACCCCAACCGTTTCAGCGGCGGTATCACCACGGATTATTGGAAAGAATTAAACCGCAACATCCGCAAACCGCTGCTCAACAAAGCCACCCACGGCATCTATCCGCCGGGCTCTACCTTCAAGATGGTGACCGGGTTGGCCGGGCTGGAATCGGGCGTGATCGACCGCCATACCAGCTTCCACTGCCCAGGCTACTGGTATTTGGGCAATCATAAGTTCAATTGCTGGAAAGAAGGCGGCCACGGCACCGTCAGCATCGAGCGCGCCATCGCCGTTTCCTGCGATACCTTCTTCTACAATGTCGGCCAGCGCCTGGGGGTGGAACGGCTGGTGGCGATGGGGAAGAAATTCGGCTTCGGCCGACCCACCTCCGCGCTGCTGCCCAGCGAATCCGGCGCGTTGCTGCCCAGCCCGGCCTGGAAACAGGCGCGTTACAAAGCGCCATGGCAGGGCGGGGATACGATCAACATCGCTATCGGGCAGGGGTATATGCTCGCCACACCGATGCAGCTGGCGGTGATGACCGCACGCATCGCCAATGGCGGCCGCGAAGTCTCGCCGCGTTTCGTGCTGTCCGAACCGGTGGAATCGGAGGCGAAGAAACCGCCTTTGCTCGGCATCCGTCCCGAATCGCTGCAGCTGATCCGCAACGGGATGGAAGCGGTGAGCAACAGTACCTGGGGCACGGCCTATGCCTCGCGCATTCCAGAGGTGGGAATGGAGATGGCGGGCAAGACCGGCACCGCGCAGGTGCACAGCATCACCCAGCGCGGCGTGAACCAGAACAGCTTGCCCTGGCATCTGCGCCACCACGCCTGGTTCGTGGGTTACGCGCCGGTGGACAAACCCCGCTTCGCCACCTGCGTGCTGATCGAACATGGCGGCGGCGGGGCCTCGGCGGCGGCACCCGTGGCGCGCGATGTGCTGAAGAAGGCGCAGGAACTGGCCGCGCTGTGGGAGACGCCGACATGATGTATTTTCGCCTATTCCCTCTCCCTAGAAGGGAGTGGGTAAGCGCAGCGAGGGAGAGGGTGAGTAACCACCAGCATCCGGCGTTTGCGGCTACTCACACTCTCCCCAGCCCTCTCCTTTTTAGGGAGAGGGAGTTTGACGATGGGAAGGTTGTATGACGCGGCGGTGGAAGGGTTTTCAGCATGCGTGGCATCAGATCAATCTGCCGATCCTCGTGGTGGTTTCGCTGCTCACTTTGTTTGGGCTGATGATGATGATTTCGGCTGGGGGCGGTTCGCTCAGCCCTTGGGCGGATAAGCAATTGATCCGCAGCGTGCTGGGTTTCGCGCTGATGTTCGCGGTGGCCATCATCCCCGCTTCCTTCTGGCTGCGGCATGCCTATCTGCTATATGGCGCGGGCGTGCTGCTGCTGGTGGTGGTGGAAGCGATGGGATTCCTCGGCAAGGGTGCGCAGCGCTGGGTTGCGGTGGGCGGCGTCAATCTCCAGCCTTCGGAGGCGATGAAGATTTTCGTGATCCTCGCGCTGGCGCGCTTTTATCATTACGCCCCGCCCGGTTCGGCCGTGCGACTGCCGCGCTTGATCGCCGCCCTGGGCATCATCGGGCTGCCTGCCGCGCTCATCCTGCATCAGCCCAATCTCGGCACGGCCACCATTCTCACCCTGGTCGGGGTCAGCATGATTTTCGTGATGGGGCTGCGTTGGCGCATCATCATCGCCGTGGCGCTGCTGGGATTGGCCGCCCTGCCGCTGGCCTGGAATTTTCTGCACGATTACCAGAAGCAGCGCGTGCTGACTTTTCTGCACCCGGAGGAAGACCCGCTGGGGGCAGGCTACAACATCATGCAATCCATGATCGCCATCGGCAATGGCGGGTTTGCGGGCAAAGGCTTTTTGCAGGGCTCGCAGGGCCAGCTGGATTTCCTGCCCGAAAAACACACCGACTTCATCTTCACCATGGTCTCGGAAGAATTCGGATTCCTCGGCAGCATGCTCCTGCTCGGTCTTTTCCTCACGCTTATCCTGCTGTCGGTCGCCGTCTGCATCCGCGCGCGCAGCGTGTTCTGCAGCCTGCTCGCGATGGGCATCGGCGCGTTGATCTTCGTGCATGTGGCGATCAATACGGCGATGGTCATGGGGTTGATCCCCGTGGTGGGTGTGCCGCTGCCGCTGATTTCCTATGGCGGCTCCATCCAACTCGCCACGCTGTTCGGCTGCGGGCTGCTGCTGAATGCTTTTGCGCATCGAGACGAAGTATTGCGGCGGTCCAGCTTGTAGGCTTGTGGCCGCAGGCGGCATCCTTTATAGGAGAGGTTGCCTTGCGTGGGCGATTAGCTCAGTTGGTAGAGCAGTTGACTCTTAATCATCTTGTCGCCGGTTCGAATCCGGCATCGCCCACCATTCCTTGATATGCGCCGCAAGTGGAGACGGTTTTCCGTTCGAACCGGCTTATTGCATGGCCATCCTCTGCCGAGGATGGGGTTCGAATCCGTGACGGCGATTGTGCAAGGATCGTTCACGTTGTGTTGGGCGGTTTGCCTTGGCTTAATGCGGGAGCTATAGCTGGGACTGGAACAGCGACGATGGGATGGCCGTGCATGGAATGGAATAAACGACGCAGCCTGATGCTGGGGATTGCCGTGGTGGTGGTGGTTTCGGTGTGGGTGTTCGGGCGGTACGAGCAGGAAATCCCTTCAATATATTCAGGCGCAAACTGGTGCGGATGCAGGAGATTCATGGCGGCGCATCCGGTGCTTTTCCCACTGGCCTATTTTTTGGCTTATGTGGTGGCGCTGACTATTTTGATTCCGGCGGATATGCTGATGATGCTGCTGGCGGGGGCCTTGTTCGGGCTGGGCTTAGGCAGCGTGCTTTCCTGTACGGCGCATACGGTGGGGGCCACGATCAATTTCGCCGCTTCGCGCTTTCTTTTCAAACGCATGAAACAGCCGGAGCCGAAATCTTCGGCGGCTACCAAATCGGGATGCCTGGTTTTACCTGTTGTTGTTGCGTTTCACCCCACTCGTGCCCTCCCATGGCATCAGCCTGATGATGGGAGCGACCGGATTGAGCGTGATGGGATTTTTTACCGGCACCTGGCTCGGCTCTTTCCCGATGAGCGTGCTGTTTACCTATCTGGGCAAGAATCTGGCAACCATTCACCACACCAGCGAACTGGGTGACGCGGGAGCTTGTCATCGCCGTTATGCTCGCTCTGATCGTCATCGTCATCGGGCGGCAGATGATGAAGCGGCTGGAGAAGAAATTGCCGGTGCGCCCAACCGCCAACGCGGAATCTCCCTGAGCCTTTTCCCCGCGCAAGCGGCCGGACTCCGCATCAAGTGCGGGAGTGTGAATATATCTGGAGTAAGTAGCCAAGTCATGCGACGGCAGGAGGCCGGAGCCAGCCTGGGGCGCACAGCCTTGAGTTCGCCGAAGGCGTCAGGCTCATGTGAGGGCCAGTAAGCCCGATACGGAGCAAATGCAAACAAGCGCGTCAGCGCGCGGGCTCGCTCACATGCAGCACATCATATTCCTGCACCACGTCCGCCGAGGGGCGCTGCGCGCTGGCGCGGTCTTTCCAGAGGGAATAACGGATCAGTTCCCAGCGGTCGGGGTCGATCGCCACCGCGTGCATGTAGAGCGCCGCATCGGCGGTAAGGGATTTCTGTTCTTCGATTTCCTGCTCCACTAGCTCCTGCAGATTGGCATGGACGGGAATGCTGTCCGTCTCGCGCAGGCAGAAGGTGGGGGTCTGGTTGGTATTGCCGTGGGTGTGGGTCATCACCAGCCAGCTGCGCACGCGGGGACGCGAGAAGGATTCGACCACGCCTTTGAACAGATCGTCGATCAGGAACTGGCGCGCGGGCCCGGAATCCTGCCAAGAGATAAAACGGTGCGTAGAGATGCTCTTCCGCATTGAACAGGAAGGATTTGTGCAGCATGCCGGGCAGGGTGTCGAACAAAGCGCGGCGCTGGGCCACCCGGTCATGAATCGCCGCCGCATCGAAATCCTGCGGCAGATGGATAGAATATTGCATCGCGAGCATGAGAGCATCCGATCAGTGAATCGCAAACGCCACTGTTGCGCAGGCAACCCCCGCAATGCAAGGAAAACCCTATGCTGCGACGCAGCATAGGTAGTTGCGTTTGCTCCGTGATTGGCTCCTGCCAATCGCATGAGCCTGACGGCTTCGCCGAGCTCAGGGCTGGCTCGGGCTTCCTGCCCTCGCATGACGGAATGTTCCTACGTTCTCCCCCTCCCACATACCCGCCTCCCCACCGTCCTACACTCCGCACTTGATACGGAGTCCGGCCACTTGTGCCGTAGAGCAGAGAGGACAGAGCAGCACTCCGCATCAAGTGCGGAGTGTGGAGAGAGGGGATATGTGGCATAGTGATGCGACGGCAGGAGGCCGGAGCCAGCCTGAGCCCGCGAAGCGGCCGCTCATGTGAGGGCCAGCAGCCCGATACGGAGCAAACGTAATAAATGATGCGACGGCAGGAGGCCGGAGCCAGCCCTGAGCCCGCGAAGCGGCCGCTCATGTGAGGGCCAGCAGGCCCGATACGGGAGCAAACGCCAATACTCCTTTCTATGCGTGAATACGCATAGGAAGAATGACCATGTTGCGGCCTTTGGAGTGGAGGCGGCGTTGGATGAGGTAGGCGATTTGGTTGTAGAGCATACTGGTCATCAGGGTTTCTTTGTCGAAAATCAGCTTGGTGCCGAAGAAGACGGCCTGGGGAAGGCCTTGATGACGTCTTCGCATTGCTCGGCCAATTTTTCCGTCACGTCCGTCCCGAAGGTCAGGAAGCTGGTGGCGGGCAGGTGGCGGCAATGACAGTAGGATTCGAAGCGTTTCAGCATGGTTTTTCGGCGCGTGCGCAGGGCTGCCAGGCTTCCTCTTCGCCGAAATTCCCCGAATCCACTTCACCGACGCTGACGAAGACGAAGTTGGTGAAAGCATTGGGAAACAAGCGGCGCACCCACAGCAACGTATGCATACCCGCGCCGAAGGATTCCCCGACGAGAACGACGGCGGTGGGCTTGTTGCGCTCCAAGGCAGGCACGTCTTTGCATTCTTCTTCGGTAATGGATTCAAAATCCTCGGTTGCCTTTTCGATGGCCATGGCGGCAAAGCGATAATGGCGTTTGATCATCCCAGCCCAGGGTAACCACACCAGAGTGAAAAGCAGCGTCATCCACCCACGCTGCTGAATTTCTCGACCGTGGTGATAACGAGGATGGTGCTGGTGACGGTGAGTCCGACCAATGCCATGGCGAATTTGCGCAGCCATTGCGGTTCTTTGTTGCGCTGGCGCACCCAATGCACGCACAGGCCTAACAATGAAAGCGAGAAGGTGAGGAATACGTTGATCGAATACAATACGACCAGCATGCTCACTTCGCCACCGGTGAGAATCAAGGCGCCGATGGCTGCCACGCCCATGACGACGATGCCGTTTTTTACCACCAGACGGCTGGAAAGCGAGCTGAAGAAAGCGGGCATCCATTTGTCCGTTGCCATATTCGCCAATACGGCGGGTCCGGCGAGGAAGCCGGTATTGGATGCGACGAATAACAGCCCGGCCTCGAGCAGCATGATAACCGGCAGGGCGTAGGGTGCAAGCGGTACGCCTCCACTTCCATACCCTGCATGATGGTGTTGAACACACTGGCGTTCAGCGTCTGGCCTTCCACCTTCTGCACGTTCCATAGCAGATAGAGCGCGGTGATGCCTGCCGCCATGAAGGCAAGCGAAGCGCCCACGAAAAGCATCGTCAGCTTTCCGGTTTTCACCTTGGGTTCGGCCAGGGTATGCACGTTGTTGGAAACCGCTTCCAAACCGGTATAGGTGCCCCCCCCAAGCGAAAAGGATTTGAGGAACAAGGCCGCAACGAACACCCACCCCATATCCGCACTGAAGGATTGCGTTTCGCTGATCGCATTGGGAAAAAGTCCACCCAGCCCCGAAGCGTGGCTGCCCACGCCATAGATGATCAGGGCGATATGGGTGACGACAAAGCCCATGAAAATCGGCATCAAGATCTTGATCGATTCTTTCATGCCGCGCAGATTCAGCCAGCTCAGCAGCACCAGCAAAAAGATCTCCACTGGTGTTTTGTGGGTCTGCATGCTCACCGGCAACAGGCTGAACAGCGCATCCACCCCACTGGCAACCGAAATGGCGATGGTAAGGACATAATCGACGATCAAGGCCGAGCCGGAAACCAAACCCGCCTTGGGGCTGATAAGCGTGGAAGCCACGCGGTAACCGCCGCCGCCGCCGGGAAACAGTTCGATGACCTGAGTGTAGGCGACAGAAATGATGGCGACGGTAAGGACGGTGGCCAGCGCGAGAAATACCGCCAGTTGCGTATGGCCGCCCAAAGCGAGATAGGCTTCTTCCGGTCCGTAGTTCGAAGAAGAAAGACCGTCCGCCCCCAGACCGACCCAGGCATAGAAGGCGATGAGGGAAATGTGGCGATGCACGTTGCGGTCGAGCGGGTCGCGCGGAGCGCCCAGCATCATACGTTTCAAGTCGGGAAGAAAAGCCATGGACTCCGGCCCTGAGTGGAAAGCGCGACCATACTCCTGAAGCGGGGGGAGTCAATGGGGGGCTAAGTCGCGATGAAAGCTAAATTTAGGTGGTGAAATAAGTCATACCGGCCTGCTCAAGTACCAATGCTTTGGGTAAATCGCACAGCAAAACCGCGTAATGCGGGCCCAAGATCGGGGCGATGGTGGGCCCCGTAATATCCATGCCACCCGATAAACTGCCGAAGGCGGGCAACAGCATGCGATCCGAATTCCAGGCGAAACAGGGGCGGCGCAGGCGGCTGCGTGGCAGCGGCACGCTAGCTTTCGGATGGTAATGCCCGCAGATAAGATGCGCCGCTTCCGGCGCGTCTTCCACCTGGTGGGCGAAGGTAAGGGCGCCCGTTTCGTAGAGCGGCACGGCGAGCCCCGGTAATTCCGGCGGCAGCGGATCGTGGTTGCCGGTGATCCATACCCACTCGCGCACCCCCTGCAACATCCCGATCAAGGCCCGGCGTTCGGTGGGATCGAGCAATCCGTCCGCCTCCTTGCGTTGAAAGGAATCGCCCACCGAAAGCAGGATTTTCGGCTGATAATCCGCCAGCAACGCATGCAGTTTCGTGAGTGTCGCCCGCGTGTCGTAAGGGGGGATGAACAGGCCGTCCGTGCGGTAGGCGGCGGCTTTGCCCAGATGCATGTCCGCCACCGCCAGTGTCTCGGTAGCGGGCCACCACAAAGCCCGCCGGGTATCCAGCCAGAGTTCGTGGTTGCCGTAGAAAATAGGCGTGGCGCTCATACTTGTATTCTCAGTCCAACCCGAAGCACCGTCATTCCCGCGCAGGCGGGAATGACGGTGTAGGAAGAAAGGACGGTGCGCATTATCCGGCCTCCCCGAACAAATCCGCCGTGGGCGGCGGGGCGGCGGGGCGGATGCGGGTGGCCTCGTTCATCAGCGTTTTGCCGCGCGCTTCCATCAGCGCATAGCGATCCAGGAAATCGGCCACCGCGCCGCCTTCCACTTTTTCATTGCCCGTCTTTTCCAGCAGCACTGGAATCGACAGCGGCGAGAGGCGTGGCAGATGCTTGATCTCCAGATGATCCTGCACGCGGTGCAGACAATCCTGCAGGCGCGGCAGGTCGATCAGATCGCGTTCCGCATCCCGCCGGTTGCTTTCCAGCAGAATATGGCCGGGCTCATATTGCCGCAGCACGTCGTAAATTAGATCGGTGCTGACGGTGAGTTGCTTGCCGCGCTTCTCCTGCCCCGGCAGCCGCCGGTCGATCAACCCCGAAATGATGGCGGTGGCGCGGAAGGAGCGCTTGAGCAACGCCGAACGTGCCAGCCATTCTTCCAGTTCCGACAGCAGCAATTCCGGCGAAAGAATCGCGCGAATCTGTTCTTCGTTCAGCGGCTCCCGCCCCCAGATCGCCACCGCGTAATCGTTGATGAGGAAGCCGATCGGGTGCAGGCCGAGATGTTCCATGCGGAAGGTGGCGAGCTGCCCCAGCGCCTGATGCGCGGGCCGTCCCTCGAAAGGATAGGCGACCATCGTATGCGCACCGCCATAGGGAAACGTCTCCACCAGCAGCCCGTCGCGCGGCGGAAGCGCGCTGCGCGCCCCTTGCTGCAGCAGCCATTTCTGCACTTGGGCGGGCAGGCGTTCCAGCTGGTCGCCGTCATGCAGCAGATCGCGCACGCCTTGGGCTAGATGCGAGGAAAGCGGCATCTTGCCGCCCGCATAGGCGGGCACCTTCGGGTCGCGTCCGCGCGCGGGCTGCACTTCCACCGCCATCTCGCGCACCTGCAGAAATTCCAGTAACTGGCCCGCAAACATGAAGGTATCGCCGCGCTCCATGCTGCTGACGAAACTTTCCTCCACCGTGCCCAGCACCACGCCGCCCCCGCCCTTGCGCCGCTTACCGCCGGCGCGCGATGTGATGCGCGTCACTTTCAGTGTTTCCGAATCGACGATGGTGCCGATGTTCATGCGGTGGCGCATGGCGATGCGCACGGTGGCGGGCCCGAGCTTGCCGTCTTCGTTGGGCACCAGCTTGGCGTATTGGTCATAGGCCCGCAGCGCGTAGCCGCCGTTGGTGACATATTGCAGCACCGCGTCGAACGTGGCGCGCGCGAGGTCGGCATAGGGGAAGGATTGCGTGATCTCCTGGTAAAGCGCATCCGGCGCGAAGGGCTCCGCGCAGGCGCAATTGACGATGTGCTGGGCCAGCACGTCGAGTGAGCCCAATCGGCTGGGCGGGGTATCGTCGCGCTGCCCGGCCTCCATCGCGGCGATGGCGGCGGCGCATTCCAGCGACTCGAAGCAATTGGTCGGCACCAGCACCGCCTTGCTCGACAGATCGGGCCGGTGATTGCTGCGCCCGATGCGCTGCAGCAACCGCGAAATCCCCTTCGGCGCGCCGATCTGCACCACCAGATCAACATTCCCCCAATCGATCCCGAGATCGAGCGCGCTGGTCGCCACCACGGCCCGCAACTGCCCCGCCGCCATGGCGATCTCGATGCGCTGGCGCTGCTCGCGCTGCAGAGAACCATGATGCAGCCCGATACTGAGGCCGTCCGCATTGCGCTCCCACAAAGCCTGAAACAGCATCTCGGCGAAGGCGCGGGTATTCACGAACAGGATGGAGGTTTTGTGCGT
Organism: Rickettsiales bacterium; assembly: GCA_965247145.1. Lineage (GTDB taxonomy): Bacteria > Pseudomonadota > Alphaproteobacteria > Rickettsiales > JAIXRX01 > CBDFGH01. The sequence continues at coordinate 210,387 of CBDFGH010000002.1, read as the reverse complement.
GCGGATGAGGTCCATCAACTCATCCAGCGCATGCTTCGGAAAATGCCCGCCCAGCGGCAGCGGTTTGGCGGGCACCAGGATCGTCACATCCGGCGGTTTTTTATCCTCCGCCCGGCGGATGCTCGCCGCCTCGTCCGGTCGCGCCAGCCATTCGGCGAGCAGCCCGGGATTGGCCACCGTGGCGGATAGTCCCACCCGCCGCGCGCCGGGCGCGATGCAGAACAGGCGCGCCATGCAGAGCGCCAGCTGCTCGCCCCGTTTGGTGCCGCTGAAGGCGTGAATCTCGTCGACGATGATGGTTTTCAGCCCTTTGAATTGCTGAAACGAATCGGGATAGGAAAGCAGCCGCGCCAGGCTTTCCGGCGTGGTCAGCATGATGGGTGGGAACTTTTTGCGCATCTTCGCCCGCCGATGGCTCGACGTATCCCCCGTCAGCACGCCGATTTCGATGTCCAGCCCCATCTCCGCCACCGGCCCGGTGAGATTGCGCTCGATATCCTGCGCCAGCGCTTTGAGAGGCGAGATATACAGCGTATGCGCGCCTTCGCGCGGATTGCGCGCCAGATCGGCCAGAGTCGGCAGAAACCCCGCCAGCGTCTTCCCCGACCCCGTGGGGGCGACCAGCAGGCAGGAGCGATTGGTCGCCGCCTGTTCCAGCATCGCCAACTGATGCGCATGCAGATGCCAGCCGCGCCGATGCATCCAGTCGGTCAGTACGGGTGGCAGCCCTGCATCGGCTTTGGGGGTCGAAATCGTCGCATCCATTCCTTACATGAAATGGGATAGCTTTGGTTTTTAGCAATACCAATATGCGTCATTCCCCCCGGATGATGGTGAAAGATTTCGATGGTCTCCGTACCCTGGCTGGAAGTCCGGCCCGAGGGGCTCTATTGCGCCCCGGCCGACGCCTATATCGATGCGCAGCGCGGCGTCGCGCGGGCCATCGTCACGCATGGCCATGCCGACCATGCGCGACCGGGCCACGACGAAGTCTGGGCCACGCCGCAGACCTTGAAAATCATGGATAGCCGCTACGGGCAAGGCACCGCTCAGCGCCCCCACCCGATGGAATACGGCCAGGAAACCATGCTCGGCCCGGTGAAACTCCGCTTCGCGCCCGCAGGCCATATCCTCGGCAGCGCGCAGGCGATCATGGAGTATGACGGTGTGCGCGTGATTGCTGCGGGCGATTACAAGCGCCGCCCCGACCTTACCTGCGCCCCGTTCGAAGTGGTGCCCTGCGACGTTTTCATCACCGAAGCCACCTTTGGATTACCCGTCTACACCCACCCCGACGACCGCGCCGAAATCCGCAAACTGCTCGATTCCGTGCGTCTCTTCTCCGACCGCGCGCATCTGGTGGGTGCTTACGGCCTCGGCAAATGCCAGCGCGTCATCGCGCTCTTGCGCCGCGAGGGCTACAACGCGCCGATCTACCTGCATGGCGCGATGATCGCTTTGTGCGAACTCTACGAAGCCGAAGGGGTCAATCTTGGCCAGCTGCTGCCCGCCACGCAACTCGACAAAACGAACGCGGACGGCGCGATCATTCTCTGCCCCCCAAGCGCCTTGCTCGACCGCTGGTCCCGCCGCTTCACGACCTCGGCGGGCGAGGCCATCACCTGCATGTGCAGCGGCTGGATGCGCGTGCGCGCGCGGGCGAAGCAAAAGGGGATCGAACTGCCGCTGATTCTCTCGGACCATTGCGATTGGCCCGAATTGCTGCAGACCATCTGCGAAGTGAACCCCAAGGAAGTCTGGGTCACGCATGGTGCGGAAGAGGCTTTGCTCTACTGGTGCGAACAACACGGCATCGCCGCCAAGGCGCTGGCGTTGCATGGGTTGGATGAAGAGGATGGCGGATGATGCAACCTCGGCCTCGCTACCCATTCGTCATCCTGCGGCAAGCGAAGCGCAGAGCGCAGGATCTCTGTGCGCTTCTCGCGAGGGATCCTGCGCTGCCGCGTTGCGGCCCGCAGGATGACGGCGTGGGGAAGACCGCATGAAATCCTTCGCCAACCTCCTCGACCAACTCTCCTACTCCCACGGCCGCCTGCGCAAGCTCGCCCTCATGCGCGACTATTTCCGCCGCACGCCGGACCCCGATCGCGGCTACGCACTCGCCGCCCTCACCGGCACGCTCGACATCCCCGAAATCAAGAGCGGCCAACTGAAACAACTCATCGTCGAACGCACCGACCCCGTGCTTTTCTCCATGGCCCATCACGGCGTCGGCGATCTCGCCGAAACCATCGCGCTGATGTGGCCGGAAAAGTCGGAAGGCGAACTGCCCAACCTCACCGAAACCGCCCACACATTGCAGACCGCCACCCGCGGCCGCGTCGCCGAGATCCTCGTTCCCTGGCTCAGCATGGCGGACGAAGTGCAGCGCTGGGCGCTGCTCAAAATGGTCACTGGTTCTTTGCGCGTCGGCGTATCCGAACGCCTCGCCAAAACCGCGCTCTTCGATCTCGCGGCGCAGATGCAGCCGCAGAAAAACATCACGCTGGAGGACATCGAGGAAGTCTGGCACGGCCTGGCGGTCCCCTACACCGACCTCTTCCAATGGCTCACCGAGGCGGATGCCCCGCGCCCGGAAACCGGCCATGTCCTCACCTTCCGCCCCCTCATGCTGGCACATCAGCTGGAGGAATCCGACCGCGCCAATACCGACCCCGCGCACTTTCTCGCCGAGTGGAAATGGGACGGTATCCGCGTGCAACTGGTCGGGGACGGCCACCGCATGGCCATGTTCTCCCGCACGGGCGAGGATGCGGGCAAAAGCTTCCCCGACCTCATGGGTCTCACCCCCGTCCACGGGGTGGTTGATGGCGAATTGCTCATCAAACGCGAATCCGGCATCGCCAGTTTCAACGACCTCCAGCAGCGCCTGAACCGCAAGATCATCAGCAAGAAAATACTCGCCGACTACCCCGCCCATCTCCGCCTCTACGACATCCTTTTCGACGGCGACAAGGATGTACGCGCCCTGCCCATCACCGAACGCAAAACCCGCCTTACCGACTGGCTGGCCCGCTACACGGCAAAGAACCCCACCAGCAGCGCGCGTCTCGATCTCTCCCCCGAAGTGCCCTTCAAGGACTGGCACGAACTCGCGGCCCAGGTGGCGGATGTGCGCGGCGGGCTGGCCGATATGCAGGTGGAAGGCTTCATGCTGAAAAAGCGCGACGCGCCGTATCTCGCGGGCCGTCCCAAAGGCTACTGGTATAAATGGAAACGCGATCCGCTCACCGCCGATGTGGTGCTGATGTACGCCGCGCGCGGCCACGGCAAACGCTCGAGCTTCTATTCCGACTACACCTTCGGCGCCTGGACGAACGACGAGGAAACCGGCAAGCCCTTCCTCATTCCCGTCGGCAAGGCCTATTCGGGCTACACCGACGAAGAACTGGCCAAGCTCGACCGCTGGATTCGCGCCCACACGCTTGAGCGCTACGGCCCCGTCCGCACCGTCGAACCGCACATCGTTTTTGAGGTCGGCTTCGACGCCATCGCCCCCAGCAAGCGCCACAAATCCGGCGTCGCCATGCGCTTCCCCCGCATCCTGCGCATCCGCTGGGACAAGCCGCACGAGGAAGCGGACACGCTGGAGACGTTGCAGAAACTCATCGGCGTGAAGACGGAGGCGGGTGCGCCGGAATGGAAGGAACTAGGCGAGGGCGGTGGTGCCTGAGTCTTTGTCCGGTATGGCCCGCCACCTGATCCTCATCCTCGGCGATCAGCTCTCCCCGCAGCTTTCTGCCCTGCTCGGCGCGGACCCTGCGCGCGACGAGATCGTCATGGCCGAGGTGCGGGAAGAGGCGACCTATGTGCCGCACCACCCGAAGAAAATCATCCTGCTCTTCTTCGCCATGCGCCACTTTGCGGAGGAATTGCGCGGACGCGGCTTCACCGTGCACTACACGAATCTCGACGACCCGGAAAATACCCACTCCCTCGGCGGCGAACTCCAGCGCTGCGCGCAAACCCGCCGCCCCGAACGCATCCTCCTCACCGAATGCGGCGAATGGCGCTTGATGCAGCAGATGCGCGGCTGGGACGACCTGCTCGGCCTCCCCGTCGAAATCCGCCCGGATACCCGCTTCCTCGCCACCCACGCCGAATTCGCGCGCTTCGCGGGCGACAAGCGCGAATGGCTGATGGAGCATTTCTACCGCGAGATGCGCCGCAAGACCGGCCTGCTGATGAACGGCGCGAAACCCGTTGGCGGCAATTGGAATTACGATCGCGAGAATCGCGGCAATGCCCTGCGCGGCATGCAATTCCCCGCCCCCAAACGCTTCGCGCCGGATGCCATTACGCAAGACGTGATTGCCCTGGTCAAACGCACCTTCCCCGACCATTACGGCGCGGCCGAGCCGTTCGATTTCGCCGTCACCGCTGACCAGGCCGAAATCGCTTTCAAGCAGTTCCTCCGCCATGCCCTCCCGCATTTCGGCGAGACGCAGGATGCGATGCTGCGCGAGGAGGCCTATCTCTTCCACGCCGCCATTTCGATGTACCTCAATTGCGGCCTGCTCGACCCGCTGGAAGTCTGCCGCGCCGCCGAGCATGAATACAAAAAAGGCCGCGCGCCGCTGAACGCCGTGGAAGGCTTCATCCGCCAGATCATCGGCTGGCGCGAATTCCTGCGCGGGGCGTATTGGCAGCTGATGCCGGAATACGCCGAAGCGAACGTGCTGAACGCCACGCGCACGCTTCCCGAATTTTACTGGACCGGCGACACGAAGATGCATTGCGTTTCCACCACTGTGAAACAGACCATGCAGAACGCCTACGCCCACCACATCCAGCGCCTGATGATTACGGGCAATTTCGCGCTGCTGGCGGGCCTGAATCCGAGCGCGGTGGATGCCTGGTATCTCGCCGTCTATGCCGATGCCTATGAATGGGTGGAACTGCCCAACACCCGCAGCATGGCGCTGTTCGCCGATGGCGGGCACGTCAGCACCAAGCCCTACGCGGCCAGCGGCGCCTACATCCACAAAATGAGCGATTATTGCGAGCGCTGCGAATACCGCGTGAAGGAAAAAGAGGGCCCGGATGCCTGCCCCTTCAACTACCTCTATTGGGATTTCATGGAACGCCACGCCGAACGCTTCGCGGGCAATTTCCGCCTCGGCATGCCCCTGCGCACCCTGGCCAAAATGCCCCCCAAACGCCGCGCCGCCATCCGTGCGGACGCCGCACGCTTCCTGGCGGCGATGGATGCGGGGGAGCGCGTCTAATGCCCAAGATGATCAAAAAAGGCAACCTCCCCACCAAACCCTGCACCACCTGCGGCAGGCCTTTCGCGTGGCGGAAGAAATGGGCGAAAGTATGGGACGAAGTAAAGCATTGCTCCGACGCCTGCCGCGCCAAGCGGCCCTCTCCATAAGCGGGATTGGACCAGCATTCCAAACCGCAGGCCGCTTTTCGTCACGCACCTCAATAACATCCAGAGATCAAATAAAATTTCCGGCAAAAATTATTTACGTTGATCGGCATTCCGGGTGCCGTGCGCTTATCCGCGCGGGGCTATACCATTGCATGACATCCCGTCCTACTCATCCAAGGAGCTTTCCCATGGCCAACCAAACCAGCAACGGTAGCACCAAATCGGGTACCGCCAAAGCCTCCAGCAAGAAATTCACCGGCACGCAGGGCGGCACGCCCGAGCAGCATCGGCAAGCGGGCATGCAGAGCCATTCGGGCAGCACGACCAAACGAGACCAATAGCCCGAGCCGGGAGCCGCCCTGAAAACCGTCTCGGGCGGCTCCCACCGCCGGTGCCGATCCGTCCATCCACCCGATGACAGGAGTCTCCCATGACCAAGCGCCCGACCGCCGCTCTTCCCGCTTCCCCGAAGCCCCCCAGCGACCGCCCCGCGCCGCCGCTGGCCAAAAGCTTCAGCCTAGGCACCTCCAACCTGAACGATTTCGCTTAGGCGCATTATTTGCAGGCTTGGGAGACACTCTATCTTTCCCGCCGCATCGCTCCCCCTTCACCCAAGGAGATCATCATGGCCAAACACCCCCATCCCCGCCCCAGCAACAAAAGCATCATGAACCAAGCGAAGAGTCAGCGCAGCAGCGAGCCTGAAACACAGTCGAACGCTGGTTCACGCATTTCCGATTAGCACTACAATTAAGAAAAGAGCCGCGCTTCCAGGCGCGGCTTTTCCGTATCCGCCGCCCGCCATTACCTTTTGACGCCCCCGCCACTTTCCCCTAAGGTAAGCGCAGAATGTTAATGCGTTCCGGGGTGTCGAAACCTCTTTCACAAGGCGGCTAGTGTGACCGTCAATCCCACTCCTCGACCACTGGGTCGGGGAGGCCTGCGCGCATGTTCAAGGCGAAAGCCCAAAGGCGCAGGCAGACCTACCTTGTGAAGGTTTTTCGAACTCCCCGATCACCAATCGAAGGAGTTTGCCGTGTCGGATCGTGGAGTATTTGTGATTGCTTACGCGCTGTGCGCGATGAGTGGCGGGCTGATGGGTTTACTGTGTGGGTGGATAATTTGGGGATAGATTTTTTCAAATTGGAAAGTCATCAAGCGGCTGTTTATATTGTACGCTATCCGCGCTGCGGCTGAGAATATGGCCGTATTGCACTGTGGTCTGCGCATTACTTAGGTACGCAGCGAATGCGTTCAGATACGCAGATGGTGATTGAGGAGTGAGTAATTTTAACAACTGCCTGCCTACATGTGTGAGAACATACACAGGAACCGATTTTTCGGGTTGGTTTGGTTGTCGCGATACCAGAATTACGAGGTCAGACGTACTATACACACTTTGGGCGGCTGTTGCGCTGACAGAAATTTGTATAGAAGTGAATGAACTATCATTAATTAACCCAGCTTCTGCAAGCATGGAAACTTTTTTAAAGCCCAATCCATATGATTCAAGAAACTCATTCTTATCATTTTTAAAAATCACTACGTCATTTCCATAGTAAATTGCCAAGTTACTGACTTTAACAAACGTTTCAGCTTCTACGGTTGACAAGTTGCGCAGTGTTTCTAAGGCTCGCAATGAGTAGGTGTTGGGCTGCCTGATTTCACCAGCTAAAATACGCCCCCATATTCCTTGTATATTTTCGTCAGAAACGTCTTCGATGTAGCGGAAAAATCTAGATGTCCAATCTTTATCTACCTCTTTGTCAGTAACGAAGTCGTCGTTCTTCAGTTCTTCCGCTGCAATAGAGGTAACATTCTCTATATTTAATTGCTTTTGAATGTCTTGGTAACGAACTCTGTCTTGTGTTCTAGTCTCCAAAGGTATGTAATATTCTAGCATATTTTGTGCTTGGTTTGAAGATGTAGCTCCTTCAACCATAATACCGTCTTTGGAATAATTTATACTGGTCAAGCCGTTCGAATTTTCCTTCACAGCATCAGATACAAGCCTCATCGCCTGAATGCGCGCTTCCGTAAGTTTAGTGATTTCATATGCTTTTGTGTCGACGTCACGTCTCTCTAAATATGATTTCGTTACAGCACCAGTCGTCTTAGAGATCATGTCCAAAAGTTTTTTGATTGGCACAACTTTTCCTAAACTTATCAAATCCATTTTTCTGCCCAAGACTATTAAAGCACATCCTCATAAATCGGCAGGAACACGCTGAACGTACTCCCTTCCCCAACCTGCGAATCAATCGTCAGCACCGCCCTATGGCGGTTCAGGATGTGTTTGACGATGGCGAGGCCTAAGCCCGTCCCGCCGATCTTGCGGGTGCGGGCGCTGTCGACGCGGTAGAAGCGTTCGGTGAGGCGGGGTAGGTGTTCGCGGCTGATGCCTTCGCCGTGGTCGCGGACGCTGATGACGACGGCGCGTTGGAGCTGGACGAAGTTCGGGTCGTTCGGCAAGGCGGCGGTCATGCGCAGGCCGACATGGATCTCGGTGCCTTCATGGCCGTATTTGATGGCGTTGCCCATAAGGTTGTGCACCACCTGGCGCAGCTCGTTCTCGTCACCGCGCACTTCGGGGATGTCCTCGCCGTGGGTGAGGATGATCTCCATGCCCTTTTGCTTCGCCATCCATGAGAAATTCTCCTTTTCCGCGCGGGCGATGCGCAGCATGTCGACGCGCCCGAGTGGCACGGAATGGGCGTTCATCTCGATCTTGGACAGGGAGAGCAGATCGGAGACGAGGCTCGTCATCCGCTTGGCCTGCTCGTGCATGACCGCCAAGAACTGCTCGCGCGCATGTTCGTCGTCCTTCGCGGGGCCCTGCAACGTTTCGATGAATCCGGCGATGCTGGCCAGCGGGGTGCGGATTTCGTGGCTGGCATTGGCCACGAAATCGGCGCGCATCTTCTCCACGCGCTTGAGCTCCGTCACGTCGTTCAGCGTGATGACCAGCGAGATGCCGCCGGAGGAGGCCACCGGGAAATGTTCGAGAATGGCGCGGTAATCGGCGGGTTCGGGGTCCATCAGCCGGAATTCGATGACGCGGCCTTTCACATCCTCCAGCACCGCGTGGGCGCCGTTCACCAGCACGTCGGAGGCCACCACGTCCTTCAGCAGTCGCCCGGCGAGGTTCTGGCCGAAGACGGCGCGCGCCGCCCGGTTCGTGCTGACGATGCGCAGGCTGGTGTCGGTCATGATGAGGATGTCGGGCAGGGTGTCGACGAGGATCGAGCGTTCGGTGATGACCGCTTCCATCTGCTGCCGTTTGCGTTCCCAGCTGTGGTGCAGGGCGGTGAGGGCCTCGGAAAGGTCGGTCATCGCGTTGAGGCTGGCCAGGGATGGAGACCGCACTTTCTTATCTCGCGCAAGATCGTTCACGTAGCGGGTGAGGGAGACGATGTTGCCGAGGATGGGGTAAAGCAGCACCAGCAGCCCGGCGGCGATGAGGAGATAGGCCTGCAACAGGTCGGAAATCTGGATGGTGCCGACAATGGCCAGATACACCAGCACCGCCAGAGACGGTGCGGACACCACCAATACGGCTTTCAGAAGCATGTTGAGGGGAATATGCGGGCGCGCCATAGACCTACCTGTCTACGCGGGCGGAAGGGGAAACTCAAGCGGGATGCCGGGGAAGCTCCCTCTTCCGGAGGGAGAGGGCTTTTACGGTGGTTTGACGCAAGGGGGCCCAGCGGCTACAAGGGGCGCGATTTCGCGAAACCACACTGAGACCTGTCTCGATGTTGATCCCGGCCCAGGCCACCGATCTGCTGCGCATGGCTGCCTTCCGGCCGTTCCCCCGCCGTGGGCGCGCGATGGCGAACGGGCATGTGCAGCGCGCGGCGCTCGCCTTCTTCGCGCTTTGCGCCTTCGTCTCCATCGCCATCACCGCCGCCATCGTGGGCTCGATCCTGGTCGAGGCCATCCGCTTTTTCCAAGTGGTGCCGCTGTGGGATTTCCTGACCGGCACGCATTGGAGCCCCCAACACGCCGAGAGCGCCGCCCAGGTGCATACCGCCTTCGGTGCGCTGCCGCTCTTCGCCGGAACCCTGCTCATCATGCTGGTAGCCATGGCGGTAGCGGTGCCGGTGGGGCTGATGAGCGCGATTTATCTGGCCGAATACGCTTCCCCCCGCCTGCGCACCACGCTGAAACCGGCGCTGGAGATGCTGGCGGGCATTCCCACCGTGGTCTATGGCTTCGTCGCCATCGTCGCCATCGCGCCGCTGCTGCGCCATGCGGGCGAGGCGGTGGGGGTCGAGGTGGCCAGCGAGTCTGCGCTGGGGGCAGGGCTTGTGATGGGCATCATGATCATTCCCTTCATCTCCTCCTTGTCCGACGATATTCTGACCGCCGTGCCGTATTCCTTGCGCGAAGCGGCGCTGGGTTTGGGTGCGACGAAAAGCGAGACTATTCGCCAGGTGGTGCTACCCGCCGCCCTGCCGGGCATCATGGGCGCGGTGCTGCTCGGCGTCTCCCGCGCCATCGGCGAGACCATGATCGTGGTGATGGCGGCGGGGATGAGCGCCAATATGACGCTGAACCCGCTGCAGGCGGTGACCACCGTCACCGTGCAGATCGTGGCACTGCTGGTGGGGGATCAGGAATTCGACAGCCCGAAGACTCTGGCCGCCTTCGGGCTCGGCCTCACGCTTTTCGTGGCGACCCTGCTACTCAACATCGTGGCGCTGTGGATCGTGCGCCGCTACCGTCAGCAATACGATTAGCGCCATGCGTCTCCTCCCGCGCCCCACCGCCCAAGCCCATCTGAAACGCCGCCACCGCAGCGAGTGGATGTTCAAACTACTGGGCCTCGGTGCCGTATTCCTGGCCTGCACAATTCTTGTGACGCTACTCGCCATGCTCGCCTGGCGTGCTGTGCCGGGGCTGCAGGTGACGACGATGAGTTGGGACAGCCCGATGCGGGGAGAGCCGATCGTGCCAGGCACGGAGCGGGTGCTGCTGCGCGAGATATTGGCGCATCGTCTGCAGGTGACCGGGGAAGACGCGCAGACCCGCCGCGAATTGCTGGGTCTGGTCTCGCTGGCCGCCCCCCGGGAAATGGCAGCGCAGGCTGCCGAAAAAGCGCCCCGGCTGCGCATCACCATGTCGGACGCGGTGGACCACTGGATGAAGATGGACGTGCGGGAACGCGCGGCACACCGCAACCAGATCCGCCTCACGGACCGACAGCTCGCCTGGGCGGCGGCGCTGCCTCTGACGCGATCCTTCAACTGGCGCTTCCTGCGCGCGGGCGATAGCCGGGAGCCGGAACTGGCCAGTTTCGGCGGAGCCATCGCGGGCTCGTTGTGGGTGCTGTTGATCTGCTTCGCGGTGTCCTTCCCACTGGCGGTCTGCACGGCGATCTATCTCGAGGAATTCAAGCCCGCGGGGCGGCTGGTGGATATCATCGAGGTGAATATCAACAACCTCGCCGCCGTGCCTTCCATCGTCTTCGGGCTGCTGGGGCTGGCCTTGTATCTCAACGTCTTCGGCCTGCCGCGCTCCGCGCCGCTGGTGGGGGGGCTCACGCTGGCGCTGATGATATTGCCCACCATGATCATCGCCACCCGCGCCGCGCTGAAAGCCGTGCCGCCGAGTATCCGCGATGCGGCGCGGGGCTTAGGGGCTTCGGAATTGCAGGTGGTGCTGCACCACACCTTCCCGCTCGCGTTACCGGGTGTGATGACCGGTACCATCCTCGGCCTCGCCCGCGCCATCGGCGAGACCGCGCCGCTGCTCATGATCGGCATGGTCGCCTTCGTGGTGGACGTGCCCGGGCGGCTGACCGATCCCGCCACCGCCATGCCCGTGCAGATCTATCTGTGGGCGAACAACCCGGAAGCGACGTTTCTGGACAAGACTTCGGCGGGTATCCTGGTGCTGCTGGTCATTCTCGGGCTGCTGAACGCGGCGGCCATCTTCCTTCGCAAACGTTTCGAGGTTCGCTGGTAATGCCAAGCCACCCCCATCATTATTCCATCCAGAACGCCTCCGTCTTCGTCTCGCCCGCGGCGATGGAGGAGGCGCATGAACCCGCCAAGGTGCAGGCCAAAAGCGTCAGCGTATTCTACGGCGCGAAGCAGGCCTTGTTCGAGGTCGATCTCGGCATTCCGGCCAATGCGGTGACCGCGCTGATCGGGCCCAGCGGCTGCGGCAAATCCACCTTCCTGCGCTGCATCAACCGCATGAACGACACGGTGCGCCATTGCAGCGTGCGCGGCGTCATCACGCTGGACGGCGAGGACATCTACGCCCCGACACAGGACGCGGTGCTGCTGCGTGCCCGCATCGGCATGGTGTTTCAAAAGCCCAACCCGTTTCCCAAAAGCATTTACGACAATGTGGCCTACGGCCCGCGCATCCACGGCCTGACCACCGGCAAGGCGGAGCTGGACGAGATCGTGGAAGAAAGCCTGAAATATGCCGGGCTGTGGGAAGAAGTGAAGGACCGTCTGAAATCCCCCGGCACCGGGCTATCCGGCGGTCAGCAACAGCGCCTCTGCATCGCGCGCGCCATCGCCGTGCGGCCGGAAGTGATCCTGATGGACGAGCCCTGCAGCGCGCTCGACCCCATCGCCACAGCGAAAATCGAAGGGCTGATCGACGAATTACGCGACAATTTCACCATCGTCATCGTCACGCATTCGATGCAGCAAGCCGCGCGTGTGAGCCAGAATACGGCCTTCTTCCATATGGGTAAACTGATCGAGACGGGCCCGACCGCGCAAATATTCACCAATCCGCGCAACAACCAGACGCAGGATTATATTACCGGACGGTATGGTTGATCACTGCTTTAGTGCGTTCTTTACGAAGGATAAACGATTTTTGGTTATTCTGTAAAGGAACCAACCCATAGATGTTGTTTGAAAAAACTTTTATCTTTCAAATCATCTATCATGAAAAAAACAATTAAAAAATTGAGAGTGGGTTGCGGTTCTGGTCTTTTGATTCTGGCTGCAATTCACAGCGACGAGTTTCGCTTTTTGTGCGAACTCGTATTGGTTTTCATCTCTTTGGCCGCCTTTATCGGTGTAGACATGGGGATTTTAATGTTGCGATGCTGCGTACAATTGGTGCGTCATGCATTTCCGGGTTTCTTGACCGTCAGACAGCCTCGCCGCTATCTGATGCCCAAGGAACAACGCGCATGTCTTCATTAAATCATTCCTCCCGTCGACTGGGCGATCCCCTTATCGGCGGGAGTGATTTTTCGGGTTTCGACAAGACGGCGATCTAGGTAAAAATCCCGTAATTCAAGGTTGTTGGGGCTGTTGGGAGAGGTGAGGGACCGTCTTAAATCGCCGGGCTCTAGGTTATCGCGCGGCAAGCGGTAGCCCCTTTGCATCATCCGCGCCATCGCCGTGCGGCCGGAAGTGATCCTAATGGACGAGCCCTGCAGCGCGCTCGACCCTATCGCAACCGCCAAGATCGAGGATTGATCGACGAATTGCGCGACAATTTCACCATCGTCATCGTGATGCATTCGATGCAGCAGACGGCGCACATGAGCCAGAATACGGCGGTTTCCGTATGGGTAAGCTGATCGAGACAGGCCAACCACACAGATTTTAACCAATCCGCGCAATAACCAGACGGAGGATTATATTAGGGGGGGTACAGATAATGTCTGAATCTTAACTGAGTTGTCACATTATTAGCATATAGTTGACAGTGATAAAATTACTGTTTCACTTTTAACATCTTTAAAATGAAAACGAATAAAGGAGTGAGTAACAAAACTCACAAGGTGGGTTCAATAGTGTTAAAAGCCTTAAACGCCGGGCTTATGGGTTTGCTATTATGTAGCGGGCCTGCGGCGTTGGTATGGAAAGGGTATAATTTATTTGGTTATAAAAACCTTTTTACAACTGCTTTTATGTTTATCATATGCATAATTGTGGGTGTATTAGGGCAAATAGCTTCACACGAAGTGAGCCAAAAATTTGTAAAAGAAAAAAGCGAAGAAAAAGTTCATGTTGGCATAGCTTTTGCTGCTTGCGTAGTAAGCCAGCTTGTCTCCTATGCAATTTGCATAACTGGTAGTCAAAGTTTCTTTTCTTTCGCTTTTTTTCTGACCCACCCCCTATAACTAGGCCCACTTCCAGAGTTATAAATGGGAGGAACGGAACCAATGAGAGGGAGGACGGATATGGCGAGGAAGCGCTACACCGCGGAGCAGATCATCGGGTATTTGCGGCAGTCTGAGGTGCTGCTTGGGCAAGGTAAGGGTATGGCAGATGTATTGCGTGCACTGGATGTGACGGGGAACACGTATTACCGGTGGCGCAAGGAATATGGGGGCTTGGGGTTGGACCAGGCTCGGCGGCTGAAAGAGCTGGAGCAGGAGAATGGGCGGTTAAAACGTGCGGTCGCGAACCTGACGCTGGATAACCTGATCCTGAAGGAAGTCTCGACGGGAAAGTTTTAACCAGTCCGGAGCGGCGACGGGAAGCTGTAATTTACGCGCAGCAAAAACTGGGGATCACCGAGCGGCAGGCATGTGCGGCCTTGGGTCAAAGCCGTTCGCTGCAGCGGCGCGAGTCACGGCGTGCGGATGATGAGGCGGCACTGACTGGGGATATCATTGCTTTAGCCAGACAGTATGGCCGTTACGGGTATAAGCGGATTACGGCGCTGTTACGCACGCAAGGCTGGATAGTCAATCACAAGCGGGTGGAACGGATCTGGCGGCAGGAGGGGCTGAAGGTTCCAGCGCGGCATAAGAAGAAGGGTCGCCTATATCTGAATGATGGCTCCTGCATCCGCCTGCGGCCATGCTGGCCGAACCATGTGTGGGCGTATGACTTCGTGGCGGAGCGTCTGACGGATGGCACCAAGATCCGGACATTAACGGTGGTGGATGAATACACCCGGGAGTGCCTGTCGTTACGAACCGGCTACTGTTTAAAATCTGATGACGTGATGGCGGTGCTGACGGAGTTATTTACAACACATGGCATTCCCGATCACATCCGTTCCGATAACGGCTCCGAGTTTACCGCCAAGTCGATCCGGTCATGGCTTGCCAGGCTTGGGATCAAGACCTTGTATATCGAACCCGGCAGTCCGTGGGAGAACGGCTATAACGAGAGCTTCAATGGTCGGTTGCGCGATGAGTGCCTCAACGCGGAGACGTTCCATACGTTGAAAGAAGCGCAGGTGATCCTCGAGCAGTGGCGGCATCACTACAACCACATCCGTCCCCATACCAGTCTCGGATACAAGCCGCCCGCGCCGCTGGCCCGCATGAAGGAAGGGGCCTGCGCTTACGCTCCGGCCCCTTCCTTCATGCCTCCAAAGCCCCAATCCTGTCACTTAATCTCTGGACCTATAAATGGGGGTTGACCAGGTGCCCATTACCTTGCTTTTTACACGCTTAATTTTCAACTCAATATCAGAGGTTGTTGATAGCGAGTAACAAAATTGAATCTGATTTTGTTCCCTATAAGGCTCACCATTTATGGTGGGCCTTAATTTTATTCATGAAGCGTTTTAGCAAGAATTAAAGGTTGACACTCTCTTTACAATCGCCATAGTTCCCCCCTCTTTTCGCCCATAAAATATATAGCAGAAACGCCATGAGCACCTACGTCGCCAAACCGCAAGACATCCAGCGCAACTGGTTCGTGATCGACGCCGAGGGCGTGGTTCTGGGCCGTCTCGCCAGCAAGGTCGCGATGATCCTGCGTGGCAAGCACAAGCCGATGTTCAGCACCAATCTCGATGTGGGCGACCATGTCGTCATCATCAACGCCGAGAAGATCAAGCTGACCGGTAAGAAGATGACCAACAAGGTCTATTACCGTCACACCGGCCACCCCGGCGGGATCAAGGAAACCACCCCGGAGAAGATCTTCGCGGGCAAATTCCCCGAGCGCGTGGTGGAGATGGCCGTGAAGCGCATGATGCCGAAGGACAGCCCGCTGGCCCGCCAGCAGCTCACCAAGCTGAACGTCTATGCCGGAGGCGAGCATCCCCACACCGCGCAGCAGCCCAAAGTGCTGGATTTCGCCGCGCAGAACCCCAAAAACAAACGCTAATCAGCGCCCCTGAATATCTGGGGATTTAGCTAGGAACGAACATGGCCACCGAAAAAACCACCAAAGCCGCCGCCAAGCCCGCCGCAGCGAAAGAAACCAAAGCCGCCGCCGCGCCGAAAGCCGCGACCAAGCCCGCCGCGAAGCCCGCTTCGACCACCGGCAATAAAACGGTGAAAGCGCCCGCGAAAACCGCAGCCAAGCCCGCCGCCGCCAAAAAGGCCGCGCCGAAGCTGAAGCTGAAGAACGACGCCCCGCGCAACTACGCCACCGGTCGCCGCAAGGACGCCGTGGCCCGCGTATGGCTTTCCCGCGGCAATGGCCGTATCATCGTGAACCACAAGGATGTGAGCGAATATTTCGCCCGCCCCGTGCTGCGCATGATTTTGAATCAGCCGCTCGCCGCCGTTGAAGGCGTGGGCCAGTTCGACATTCTCTGCACCGTCGCCGGCGGTGGTCTCTCCGGCCAGGCCGGTGCGATCCGCCTCGGCATCAGCCGCGCCTTGGACGCCTACGACACCGCCTTCCACGTCGCCCTGCGCAAAGGCGGCTTCCTGACGCGCGATGCGCGGGTGGTGGAACGCAAGAAATACGGCCGCGCCAAAGCCCGTCGTTCCTTCCAGTTCTCCAAGCGCTAGGCGTTCGGTTTACGACCAATACGCAAAGGGCTTGGAAGCGATTCCGGGCCCTTTGTTTTAGGAGTTCTTATGCCAGTTTCCGTGCAACTTCTTATTGTGGTGGTCAGTCTTTTACTTGCAGGAATATTTACCATTCTGCTTGTGCAGGCACAGCCTATCCTGCTGCTGTTTTTTGTGATTATCCCCTTTATCTTTCTTGCTGTTTGGTTGCTACTTTTATGGCTATTGCAGGCTGCATACACCAGCACATATCGATAGGTTTTCCATGACCAACCCCATCTCCATCGCCATTCTCGGCGCCAGCGGTTATACCGGGGCGGAGCTCATTCGTTTACTGGCCATGCATCCCGAAGCGCGCATCGTCGCTTTGTCGGGGGATCGGCATGCGGGCAAGCCGACCGAGGCGGTGTTTCCACATCTGGCGGGCTTGGGCCTGCCCGCGCTGCAAAGCGTGGATGCGATTGATTTTTCTCCCGTGCAAGCCGTGTTCTGCTGCCTGCCGCATGCCGCATCCCAAGCCATCATCGCCACACTGCCCGCGCATCTCGTGGTCATCGATCTTTCGGCCGATTTCCGGCTGCGCGATGCGGCGGAATATGCGCATTGGTATGGGCATGTGCATCAGGCGACCGAGCTGCAGAAGGAGGCAGTCTACGGCCTCACCGAACATAACCGCGCGGCGGTGCAAAAGGCGCGGTTGATCGCCAATCCCGGCTGCTACCCGACTTCCATCCTGCTGCCGTTGCTGCCCTTGCTGAAGGCCGGGCTGATCGACGCGCAGGCGGGCATCGTGGCGGACGCGAAATCCGGCACGTCCGGCGCGGGGCGCGCATTGAAAGAAGGCACGCTTTTCTGCGAAGTGAATGAATCGGTGAGTGCTTACGGCATCGGCCAGCATCGTCATCTGCCCGAAATCGTGCAGGAAATGGAAGTGGTGGCGGCAGGCAGCGGCGCGCGGTTGCGCTTCACCCCGCATCTGATGCCGATGAACCGCGGCATGCTGGCGACGATCCATGCGACGCTTGCGGCAGGCGCCACCGTCGCGCAAGCCCGCGCATGCCTGGAGGCGGCTTATGCCGACGAGCCTTTCGTACAGATCGCACCCGTTGGTCAGGCCCCCAGCACGGCGCATGTGCGCGGCACCAACCTCTGCCGCATCGGCATCTTCGCGGATCGCTTCGAAGGCAGCCTCACGCTGGTTTCCGTCATCGACAATCTCGTCAAAGGCGCTTCCGGCCAAGCGGTGCAGAACTTCAACGTGCGCTTCGGCTTCGCCGAAACCCTCGGCTTGCCGCGCGTGGCGGTGATGCCCTAGATTCGTCATTGCGAGCGCAGCGCGGCAATCCAGCTTCGCCGCTTGCTGTGCCGCTGGATTGCTTCGCTATGCTCGCAATGACGGAGATTTGCATGAGTCCTATCATTCTGCCTTATCAAGGCATGCATCCCACCATCCACCCCACCGCTTTCATCGCGCCGGGTGCGGTGGTAATCGGCAATGTGACGATCGGCCCCGAGGTCGGGGTGTGGTTCGGCTGCGTGATTCGGGGGGATGTGCAGTCGATCACCATTGGCGCGCGGACGAATGTGCAGGACGGGACGATCATCCATGTGACGCGGACGGACGGGCCGACGCGCATCGGTGCGGGCGTCACCATCGGGCACCGGGCGCTGCTGCATGCCTGCACGGTGGAAGACGGGGCGTTTATCGGGATGGGTGCGACCTTGCTGGACGGGGCGGTGGTGGAGAAGGGCGGCATGCTGGCGGCGGGCGCGCTGCTCACCCCCGGCAAACGCGTGCCGGGCGGCGAATTATGGGCGGGCAATCCAGCCAGATTGATGCGGCCTTTGACGCAGGCGGAGAAAGATTTCTTCCCGGTTTCCGAGGAAAATTACGTGCGCCATGTGCGGGAGTATCGTGGCATGCATGGCCTGGCGGAATAAAACGCGGTCATGCAGTAAATGCGCCCTTGCGAGCGGAGCGAAGCAATCCAGCTTCGCCGCACGGTGGGCCGCTGGATTGCTTCGCTCCGCTCGCAAGGGCGGAGGAAAGTGGCATGATTCGCTTGAATTACAATTTCTTACATTCGGCTCGTTTGCTTTCCTGCCGCCCGATGTCATGCAAACTTAACAATCATCGCTAAGGCTTTGGGGTAAAATGAAAGCGTGGTGAAGTGCGCTTCGCCGCGCCCGCAATCTGTGTTCCGCCCCTTCATTAACGGTCATGCCGACTTTCAACCAGCAACTCCGCAACGTCAGCCACGAGGCCCGCACCCATGCGATTTGGGCGGGTGAGCAGAGCGTGACGGGCGGGTTCAAACTGCTGACCGGCACCGGGGTAGTGAAACTGGCCAATTCCGCGCTGGAAGGCACGACCAGCTGGAGCACCTATGCGCTCGGCTATGTGGGTCTGGGGCTTGGGCTGGCGGTGCGCGCCTATATTCTCAACCGCGACCATGCCAACGAAGAAGAAAATATCCTCGATTTCTACCGTCGCGAGATCGCCGCAAGCCGTGGCGTGCGCCTGGAAGCGGTGGGCGTGGAGGACATGCACAAAGTGGCCGAAACCGTGCCCGCTCTGCAGGACGCGCTCGACCGCAACGACCGGGAACGCAATGTGCGCATGGGTTCCTGGATCACTGCGGGTTTGATCGCGGGGAGCGCGATTTTGTTTGTCTTCGTCGGTGGGTTGGCGCTGCTGCCGGCCATCGGGCTGACGCCCCTGGCTCATCCGGTAGCGCTTTTCCTAGCCTCCATCGCCACTTCCACTGCCATCTTCCACACGGCCAAGGAGGTGGTCGAAACCGGTTTCGAGCATCTGTTCAAAACCCGCGAACCCACTGCGCATGACAAGATCGAAGCGCTTTCGCACCATGCCTCGCTGCGCCCCGATCAGGTGCTCGATGTATTCATCACCGCCAATCCCGGGTTGGACGAGCGGATCGAACGCGAGAATAACGGCACGTCCTTCGCGCGGCTAACGCCGGAAGCGCGCGAAGCGATGGTGCGCGAGTACGATACCGATCTCGGGCTGCGCCGCCTGACTGCCGACATCAACAGCCGCCAAGTACGCGTGCAGGAGATTCTCTTCGCCGCCGCCGGGCGCGCATCCGGCGTGCCGCGCCTGGATGCGCCGCCGCCGGATGCGACTCAGAAACTGGCGCATGAGATCATGCTCAACAGCCAGCGTGCTCAGAAGCAGTGGCAGGAAGGCGTGCGCCAGGGCCGCCAGCAACTGAGCGAAGTCAGCGCGCGCGTGCAGGAAACGACCCACCGCATGGGCGAAGCTTACCGCGAAGGCGGCGTGAAGCGCGCCTTCACCGCCATGGTGGGCAAGGGCGGCAAGGACCCCGAGCAAAGCTGGGAGCAATATAGCGCAGAGCGCGGTGCCGGAACGGTCGAGCGCTAGGCTTGAAGCCTAGTCGCTCATCACGCGTACATATGAGCCGGGGGCGGGCTCGAGCGCTTTGAGTTTGCCCTCGCCGGGGATGCGGGCGGCCACTTTCGCGCCGCTTTTCTTCTCCAGCCACGCGCTCCAATCCGGCCACCAGGAACCTTTCGCATCGCGCGCGCCTTCCAGCCATAATTCGGGGCTTTCAGGCAGATTGTCGTTGGTCTGGTGGGTGTATTTGTTCTTGCTGGGCGGATTGACCACACCGGCGATATGGCCGGAGGTCGCCAATACGAAACGCGTTTCGCCGCCGAACAATTGGGTGGCGGCATAGGTGGAGGCCCAGGGCGCGATATGGTCTTCGCGGGTGCTGAGCATGTAGGTCGGGGTATGGATGCGGCTTAAATCGATCGCAATGCCGGAGGCCAGCATGCCGCCGGGTTTGCAGAGCTTGTTCTCCAGATACATCTTGCGCAGATAGAAGCTGTGCATGGCGGCGGGCAGGCGCGTGGTATCCATGTTCCAGAACAGCAGATCGAAGGGCAGGGGCGTTTTGCCCAAGTAGTAATTGTTCACCACGAAGGACCAGATGAGGTCGTTGGCGCGCAGGGCGTTGAAGGTGGTCGCCATGCTGCTGCCTTCGAGGTAGCCTTTCTCGGCCATCCGCGCTTCCACGCCTTTGATCTGCTCTTCGTCGATGAACACGCCGAGATCGCCGGGTTCGGAGAAATCGACCAGGGTGGTAAGATAAGTGGCGCTGGCCACGCGGTGCTGCTGCTTTTTCGCATGCATCCAGGCAAGCGTGATGGAGAGCAAGGTGCCGCCCAGGCAATAGCCCGCCAGATGGGTTTTCTCCGAGCCGGTGGCTTTTTCCACTGCAGCCAGAGCGGCAAGCACGCCATGCTGCATGTAATCGTCGAAACGGGTTTCGGCGTAGCGCTCGTCCGGGTTGACCCAGGAAACCATGAAGACCGTATAGCCCTGCTCGGTCAGCCATTTGACCATGGAGTTTTCAGGGGAAAGGTCGAGAATGTAGAATTTGTTGATCCAGGCGGGGATCAGGAGGATCGGCACCTCGCGCACCTGTTTGGTGGCGGGGGCATATTGAATGAGCTGCATCAATTCGTTTTGATAGACCACCGAGCCGGGGGTGGCGGCGATGTTGCGGCCGATCTCGAATTCTTCGGTCGCGGTCATGCGCACGCGGCCTTCCTGCATGTCATGCAGCAAATTCTGCCAGCCTTGCAGCAGATTCTCGCCCTTGGTCTCGATCGTCGCGCGCAGCACTTCGGGGTTGAGGTTCGGGTTGTTCGAGGGGCTGGCCGCGTCCACCATCTGGCGGGTGTAGAATTCCACCATGCGCGCAGTGTGCGGGCTTAAGCCGTCCACCTCATGCACCGCCTGCTGCAGATGGCCGGAGACGAGTTCGTAGGATTGCTTGAGAAAGGAGTAAGCCGCGTTTTCTTCCCAGGCCTTGTCGCGGAAGCGGCGGTCTTTCGCGCTTGCCTCGGGTGCGTCGTTGGGCTGGAAGAAACGCTGGGCGGTCTGGGACCATAATTGCATGCTATCCTGCCAGAATTGTGCCTGCTGGCTGAGCATTTTACTGGGATCCGCCGCCATGCGGGCGAATAATTCCATATAGGCCTTGCCGATCTGCATTGAAGCGGCAGGCGGATTTGTACCCTGTTTGCTTAACTGACTGAGATACGCGATCCAGGCACTGTGCGCCTGTCCCATCAAAGCCAATGCGTCTTCCGATACCGCACCCTCCATGCTGCCGGCTGGCTGGGCATCGTGGCTGTGTGCGGCCCGGGCACGGGCGGAATGGGAAGCGGGCATGGACGTCTCCAACGGAAAGATCGCGTTTTTTGCCCATCGTTCACTTGCACAGCGGGTTGCAAACTCTTATGGTTGCCGCGCATGCGCCGAGCGGTTCGGGCAGGGGCACAACTATACGCCCCGTTCTCGAATTCCGCAATGCAGCATTGTATCCTTACGCCCAGTCCGGCCACGCAGCCGGAGTGGGATGATCGTTCCAAGCCGCCGACCGGAGATTCGTTTATGCAACTGCGCGCCCGCCCGACCGCTTCGACGCTTTTGCGTTTGGCATTGTTGACCGGCGTGACCCTGTTCGCGCCCGCCGCCCATGCTGCCCCATGGGATAGTTGGTTCAGCAGCGATTCGGATTCCGAAGCAGCCCTTGGACCCCGCCGTGTTCCAGAACGCAATGCGGGCGATCGCACGTCGGCGGAAGCATTGAATTTCAGCGGTCAACAGCCACATGCCGCCGGTGCCGGCGGTATCGACATGCCGCAATCGCAGGTGCAGGGACTGATCGATCAGCCCGGCATGGGTCCCGGCGCGATAGCGCAAGGTGGTAATGGGCTGGAACAAAGCGGCATGGGCCAAACCCCGATGAACCAAAGCAGCCTGACCCCCTCCGGCATCGGCGCGGATCATTCAGGCTTGCAGAACATGGGTCAAGCTACGGATATGGGCGCAGCCAGCGCGAACGCCCAGGGCATGGAGCCTGGGATTGCTGCGCCTTTCGCTTCCCAAGCGCCCTCCACTCCGCTTTTCGCCGAACCCGGCACAAACGGCGCGAATATGGCTTCTCCGCCGCCCGCTTCCTATCGTCCCGCGCCGGAAACACCGGGTTTCGGCGATCGTTTCCTGAGCTGGGCAGGCCTTGGCGGCAACAGTGTGAAGGGCGCGCCCGAGGGACCGGTGAACGACAACACGACCAGCCAGCCTATGGTTGCGCAGGCCGAACCCGTACCATACACCGCCGCGACCGTGCCCGCCGCACCACCGGAACCCGCTGCGCAGATGGCGCAGACTTCCAGCGCTGCGGGAGTCGAATATTACGATGCAGACGGCTATCCCATTCTGTCTTCCACTCCGCAATCGCCGATCCGTCCCGACATTGCGACCAAGGCCGTCGAGGCAAAGGAAATGGGTGCGATGAACCAAGCCGCCGAAGGTACGCGCACGCGCTTTTTGCAGCAAGGCGAAGCCGCCTTTGCGCCGGACCCCAATGCCGCGCCCTATCAGCCCGCTCCGCTGGATGCGCCATTGCCTGCCGGACCACTTGCCTCCTATGGCAACGGCGCAGAGCCCGGTCCCATGGATGAGCTTGCTCTTGGCGGCAATGCCCCTGTTGCCGAACCCGCGCGTGCCGTGTCGCCCCCCACCCCTCATCAGCCCGTCAATGCGCCGGATGCGGAACGCATCGGTGCGTCGCCTTCTGCATTGCGCGCGTCGCGGCTTACCGATACCGCGCCTCTGGAAATGCCGCCGACGATGGCTTCCGCGCCGCCGGCTTCCATCGATCTCATGCCCACGGATGCATCCACGCCGCAGCCGGGTGCTATGGAAATGGTGGCCGCGCCGCGTATGCAGGAACCCACGGCTCCCGCTTCGCGCGATCAGGCGAATGAAGCCGCTTCTTTCGTGCCGCATCCCACCCCCGAAGCTGAAAACCGTATCATGCCCGCCCGCGCACCCGTCGGTCTGAGCACCCCGTCTTCGGCATTCTCCCAGCCTGCTTCCACCAATGTCGCACCGCCTATCGCGAGCAGCGGGGCACCGATTCCGCTGCCACCGCCCATCGCCTTCGCGGCGAGCGATACGTCCAACAGCTCCGCCCCCGGCGAAGTGCGGGTGACTGCGCCCGGCACGGTGGGTGCCAACCGTATCGCCCCGCTGCGCTACCTGCCTGACTCGCGCTACACCGAACGCCGCACCGGCGCCAAACCAGAAAACAGCCAATAGACAGGCACGACCGATGTCGATCGCATCCCTGCGCACCGAACCCCTGCGCGTGGCCATTGCCGGACTCGGCACCGTAGGCGCAGGCACCGTGCGCGTGCTGCAGGAACAAGCCGCCTTGCTCACCGCCCGCGGTGGCCGTGCCATCCATCTTGTGGCAGTCAGCGCGCGTGATCGGTCCAAAGATCGCGGGCTGAACCTGCAGGGCATGGACTGGGTCGAGGATGCCCGCGCGCTGGCCATGCGGGCGGATGTGGATGTGGTGATCGAAACCATCGGCGGCGCGGAAGGCATTGCGCGCGCATTGGTTTCCACCAGCTTGGAAGCGGGCAAGCATGTCGTCACCGCCAACAAATCCCTGATCGCCACCCATGGCGCGGAACTGGCCGCCCTGGCCGAGAAACGAAACGTGACGCTGGCCTTCGAGGCCGCCGTGGCCGGAGGTGTGCCGGTGCTGAAAGTGCTGCGCGAGGGCTTGGCCGCCAACCAGGTGACCAAAGTCATCGGCATTCTCAACGGCACCTCCAACTACATCCTCACCCGCATGAGCCAGAGCGGCCTCGGTTTCGCCGAAGCGCTGCAGGAAGCGCAGGAGCTGGGCTATGCGGAAGCCGACCCGACCTATGACGTGGATGGAATCGATACCGCGCAGAAACTCACCATTCTTACCACGCTCGCCTTCGGCACCAAGCTGAATTTCGACGCGGTGCATGTGGAAGGCATCCGCAAAGTGGATGCGCGCGACATCGCCTTCGCCGCCGAACTGGGCCAGACGATCAAGCTGCTCGGCATCGCCGAGATGACGGATGAGGGCGTGATGCAGCGCGTGCATCCCTGCCTGCTGCCGCTGAATTCCCCCGTGGGCGTGGACGGCGTGTTCAACGCCATCGTGGTCGAAGGCACCGCCGTGGGCCGCCTCACGCTCGAAGGCCGGGGCGCGGGTGCAGGCCCCACCGCATCTTCCGTGGTGGCGGATCTGGTGGATATCGCCTGCGGCGCCGCTCGCCCGCCTTTCGCACTGCCTCTGGCGGAATTGCGCAGTTTGCCCGTGGCTCCAATGGAAGATTTACGCACCAGCTATTATTTGCGTTTCGGCGTGATCGATCAGCCCGGCGTGCTGGCCCGCGTCACCGCCATTCTGGGCCAGGAAAACATCTCGGTTGAATCCTTCCTGCAGCGCGCCCATGCGCCGGGCGAGAACGTGCAGATCGTGCTTACCACCCACCCCACGCGCGAGGCGAGCCTGACTCGCGCCGTGGCCGCCATCGCCGCGCTCGACGCGGTTGCCGAACATCCCGTTTTCATTCGCATGGAGCTTCATACATGACCACCGCCCCCCGCCCGAACTTCGAGGGCCCCGATTCCTACGTCAACGACGCGCTGCCCATCATGGAGCGCAACTTCGCCATGGAAGCCGTGCGCGTTTCCGAAGCCGCCGCCCTCGCCTCTGTGCGCTGGATGGGCCGGGGCGACGAGAAAGCCGCCGACCGCGCCGCCGTGGAAGCGATGCGCGAAGCGCTGAACGTATTGGCGATCGACGGCACCGTGGTCATCGGCGAAGGTGAACGCGACAAGGCACCGATGCTGTACATCGGCGAGAAGGTCGGCACCGGCGGCCCCGCGATGGATATCGCGCTCGATCCGCTGGAAGGCACCACCATCTGCGCCAAAGGCACCAACAATTCCATCTGCGTGCTGGCCATGACCACCAAGGGCGGCTTCCTGCACGCGCCGGACGTGTATATGGACAAAATCGCCGTGGGCGGCGGGTTGCCGGACGGCGTGGTGAATCTGGAAGACAGCATCGCCGCCAATTTGAAAAGCCTGGCGAAAGCCAAGGATTGCGCGATCACCGATCTCGTCATCTGCATTCTGGACCGTGAGCGTCACGAAGAAATCATCGCCAAAACCCGCGAAGCGGGTGCGCGCATCCATCTGATCGGCGACGGCGACGTGGCGGGCGTGATCGCCACCGCGCGTGCGGGCACGGGCGTGGATATGTATCTCGGCATCGGCGGTGCGCCGGAAGGCGTGCTGGCGGCCGCCGCCCTGCGCTGCGTGGGCGGTCAGATGCAGACGCGTCTGTTGTTCGACGGCGAGGACGAGCAGGCGGCGCGTGCGAAGAGCATGGGCATCACCGACCTCAGCCGCATCTATACCATGCAGGATCTGGCCAAGGGCGACGTAATGTTCGCCGCCACCGGCGTGACGGACGGCACCATGCTGAAAGGCGTGCGCCGCTTCCATGGCGGCGCCACCACCCACTCCATCGTCATGCGTTCCCGCACCGGTACCGTGCGCGAGATTCATGCGGAGCACAACTTCACGCGGAAGACGTGGGTGGATACGCAGAGGGCGTGATCAACACTTTCTCCCTTCGGGAGAAGGGGGGAGCGAAGCGGAGGATGAGGGGAAGCTGGTGATGGCCTATCGGTTCGGGCGGTTCAGGGCGCTTCTCGGATAAATTCGAGCGAGACCCGCCTCATCCCAGCCTTCTTCCGAAGGGAGAAGAAGCTATGCAACCGCTTGTTTCTGTTCAACCGCCAAACTGCGCTCGATGTATTCCAGCGTGGCCTGGGCCTCCCAGAGCATGTGGTGCATGCGGCGGATCTGCAGCAGGGTATCGGGTTCTTCCTGCTGGTGCAGGTGGGCGTAGGCCGCTTCGAGCAGTGGCGACAGCGCTTCGGTGGCGCGATCGAGCGCGGTGGGCTTTTTTCTGGTGAACCATCCGAACATTGCCGATCCCTTCCCGTGTGGCTTTGCGCATCAACTAAGCGGCGATGCAACCTAGGGTCAAGGCGGCTTCGAAAATATGTATCACGATAGGGCAGTCTACGGTTTCCGCGCACGCCACGCCGCCACGTTGCGATTGTGTTCTGCCAGATTGGCGGCAAAAGCGTGGCCGCCCTCACCGTTCGCCACGAAATAGAGTGCATCCGTCTGTGCGGGATGGAAGACCGCTTCCAGCGAAGCCCGGCCGGGATTGCAGATGGGGCCGGTGGGCAGGCCGGAATTGAGATAGGTGTTGTAGGGTCCGGGTGTCATCAGATCGGCCCGGCTGAGGGAAGCGTGGCCCACGCCGTAGGCCACCGTAGGGTCTGCCTGCAGTTTCATGCCGATGCGCAGGCGGTTGAGATAGACGCCCGCGACCATCGCCCGCTCTTGCGGCAGCGCGGTTTCGCGCTCGACGATGGCGGCGAGGGTAACGGCTTCCTCGGGGCTGCGGAAGGGGATATGTGGGTCGCGTCCTTCCCACAAGGCAGCCAGCGCATGCCGCGCCGCTTCCTGCATGCGCGCGAGCAACGCCGCGCGGTCGTCTCCACGCATGTATTGGTAGGAATCGGGCAGTAGGCTGCCTTCGGCGGGGGTCGTCGCCACTTCGCCCTGCATCGCCTCCGCCGTATTCAGCGCGGCCACCGCCTGCGCGCTCGTCCAGCCTTCGGGGACGGTGACGAAACGTTTTACCACGCGCCCTTCGGCGATGGCGGTGAGCACTTCCATGGGCGTGACGCGTGGGGGGAAGGCATATTCACCCGCTTGCAATTTATGCGTGCGCTTCTGCAGCAGCGCGAGCGCGCCGAACATGTAGGGGTGGCGGATGACATCGGCTTTGGCCAGCTGCTCGATCATGCCGCGTGTGGGCGTGCCATGTTCGATGACGAGGCTGGTGGGAGCCTCGCTCGGCCCCGGCTGCAGGGCGTAGAAACCGACATATTGCCAGGCGGCAAAGACGAGCGCGCCGAGCACCCCCAGCCCGAGAAGTAGGACGGTGAACCAGGAAAGCGGGCGGCGCAAGGAGGTGTTTTTCATGAGACGATTGATCGCATGAATGACACCTCTTTGTCATCTCCATCCTCGTATCCCCATTCCTGTCATCCTGCGCGCAGTCGCAGGATCCCTGCATTATCTTGGCGCGGATTTATTGCACGGATAAACAGCATGAGATCCTGCGACTACGCGCAGGATGACGGAATTCGGGATTTATGCGATTTTCTTGAACACCAGCGAAGCGTTGGTGCCGCCGAAGCCGAAGGAGTTGGACAGGACCACGTTGACCGCGCGCTTCTTGGCGGTATGGGGCACGAGGTCGATGTCGCAATTATCTGAAGGATCATCGAGATTCAGGGTGGGGGGCACGATCTGGTCGCGCATCGCCAGCAGGCAGAAGATGGCTTCGACCGAGCCCGCGCCGCCGAGCAGATGCCCGATGGCGGATTTGGTGGAGGACATGGAGAGTTTTTTCGCATGCGCGCCGAACAGGCGCTTCACCGAACCGAGTTCGATCTCATCGCCCTTCGGCGTGGAGGTGCCGTGGGCGTTGATGTAATCCACCGATTCGGGGGCGATGTCGGCGCGTTTCAGCGCCATCTGCATGGCGCGGAAACCCCCGTCTCCGTGCTCTTCCGGCGCGGTCATGTGATAGGCGTCGCCGGTCAGGCCGTAGCCGACCAGTTCGCCGTAAATCTTCGCGCCGCGGGCTTTGGCGTGCTCGTATTCTTCCAGCACCACCACACCCGAACCTTCGCCCATCACGAAACCGTCGCGGCCTTTGTCCCAGGGGCGGGAGGCTTTGGTGGGGGTGTCGTTGTAGCTGGTGGAAAGCGCGCGCAGGGCGGCGAACCCACCCATGCCGAGGCGGCAGATGGTGGCTTCCGAAGAGCCCGCGACCATCACATCCGCATCCCCCAATTGAATCAAGCGCCCCGCATCGCCGATGGCATGTGCGCCGGTAGAACAGGCGGTGACCACGCTGTGGTTCGGGCCCTGGAAACCGTATTTGATCGAGACTTGGCCGGAAGCGAGATTGATGAGGCAGGCGGGGATGAAGAAGGGGCTGATGCGGCTGGGGCCCCGGTCGTTCATCAAGGTCACCACGCGCTCGATCAGCGGTAAACCGCCGATGCCGGAACCGATGAGCACGCCGGTGCGCTCCTGCTCTTCCTTGGTGGCGGGCTTCCAACCGGAATCCTCCACTGCTTGACTGGCGGCGGCTACGGCGAACTGAATGAAGGTATCCATTTTCTTCTGTTCGTTACTTGGCACCCAGGCATCGGCGTTGAATTCGTCAACGCCCGTGCCTTTGGGCACGATGCCTGCGACCTTGGCGGGGATGTCCGACACATCGAAGGCGGTGATGGCTTTCAAGCCGGATTCGCCGGCGATGAGTTTTTTCCAACTGGCTTCGACCCCGCAGGCCAACGGCGTGACCAGACCCAGACCCGTTACGACGACACGACGCATGCGTCACTCCTTAGAGAGAAAATGAAAAAGCCGCGAACGATGGGAACAACCATGACGTGCGCGGCTTTTTTGGATGCATTGAAGAGGTATGATAGGCGGGATCACGCAGAACGTGTGAAGGCCGCCCCATCCCTTACTTGCTGTTGGCTTCGATGTAGGTGGTCGCGTCCTGCACGGTCAGGATTTTTTCGGCGGCTTCATCGGGGATTTCGCAGCCGAATTCCTCTTCGAAGGCCATGACCAGTTCCACGGTATCCAAGCTGTCCGCGCCGAGATCGTCGATGAAGCTGGCCTCGGGCACAACTTTCGACTCTTCCACGCCCAAATGCTCGACAACGATTTTCTTTACGCGGGTCGAAACGTCACTCATGGGGTCTGTCCTTACATTGATAGAGAAGAATGGTGCGAGAGCGTATCGGCTCCCGTGGATTGGGGTGGTGTTAGCATACGGGTTTCGCTTTGGCCAGTGCAAAGCGCGTATTTTCGCCGCGCTTATTCTGCTGTTTTCCGGCCCAGGCCGCCCTGCTGCTTCTCCAGCGCGCCCAGGCGCTCCTTCACGAAATATTGCATGTATTTGAGCTCACTCTGGGGAATATCTTTCACATTGGCCTTGATGTCTTCCATTATGCGCAACGCGGACTCCATTTCGCCACGCTGCTCGTAGACCAGAGCGGGCATTTCCTGCACCCATACAGGCAGATCGTGCCGACCTTCCAATTCATGCGCGATCTGCAGCGTCAGCGTGCGATCTTTCAATTTATGGTCGGCGAGATACATCGCCTGCAACTGCCACCACCATTTGTTTTTTAAATCGCGCCGCGCATGCTCATGGAGATATTCCACGATGTAGCGTGTGTCCGGCACATATTGGGTCTGGCTGTAATAATAGCTGGCCAGGGTAGGAATGAGGTCGGAGCGGCCATTCAACGAATCCAACAACTCAAACCATTTGGCCAAGCGTGCATAATCATATTTGAACAGAGCAGTGAACCGCCCGAAAAGATCGCCCGCCGTTTGCACTTCCAGGCCGAGGAAACGGAAAAACACTTCGTCGTCACCCAGCGAAAGCGCATGCACGGCAGCACGGCCGGGGGCGGCTTCGATGATTTCCATCGGCGGGCGTGCTTCGCGCATGTGCCACCAGAAAGCGCCCTGCGCCGCCAATAGCGCGATCAAAACCAGGATGAGCGGACGGGAGGAGGTCGATGACATGAACGAGCCTAGAATTGACGGCGGCGGAAATCGAGCATGGTCGCCACCAGAAGCAGCGGAATGAAGATCAGCGTCTGCGGTACGATCACAAGCAAAGTATGGTGGATGTCCGCACCATAGAGCAGCCATTGTGTATTGCCGAAAAGATCGAGGCGCGGCACCACGGTAGAAATGCCCTGCAGCACGAATTTCATGACACGGTTGCCGGTTTCCGCTTGATTGATGAGAGTGGATTGCGAGCTGGCAATGAAGAAACCCATCATCCGCATTAGAACATAAAGCCCGAGGGAAGCGAGTACGGAAGTGACGCCGCTGCGCAGGGTGAAGCTCGCGAACAATGCCAACGCAACCACCAACAGAGATTCAAGCGCCAAGCTGGCCATCCACAAAATATAACCCGCTTTGTTGAGGACGCCCAGCCAGACGAGCAACCCGCCGATCGGCACAATCAGCAGCAAAGCCACCACGGCGAAGCCCATCCAGTAAGCCACGACCAGGCTGGTGCGGCTGAGCGGGCGCGAAAGCAGCACGTCCATTTCCTTGGTGTCGAAGGCGTGGCGCAGATGGAAACAAACAAAGACGATGAGGCCGATCATCAGGATCATGCGCGCGCTGCCGGCACTGAGCGAAAGGGTCATTTCTTTCATTTCCACCATTGCCGTGCCGCCCAGCAGGGCGGCAATATAGGCGGCGAAAGCGATGCCCAGGAGCAGACCGAGGAACAGACGATCGCGCAGTGCAGTCAGCAGAACGTAGCGGATGGTGGTAAGCATAAATATTCGGAAGGTGCTCGGGGTTGAATGGAGCGCTGCGGCGGGGCCGAATGTCTAGAAGTTCAGCGGGCGCGGATCGCGGGTGAATTTGTTGTAGATCTCTTCGTCCGCTTTGTGCGTGTTGCCGCTGGGATCGACCACGGTGGCACGGATGAAGATGACCAGTTCAGTGCTGGTGTTGGTCTTGCTGGTATTCTTGAACAAATTGCCGAACCAGGGAATTTCTGCCGCGAAGGGGATGCCGGCATCGCGGTCCACGCCGCCTTGCTCCATCAGGCCACCGATGACCATGACTTCGCCGCTCTTGATCTTGAGAATGGAATCGAGCTCGCGCACTTCGACGATGGGCACGTTGTTCTGAAGCTTCCCAGCCAGAGCCGCGTTGGCCGTGGATGTCGCGGCCAGATAGGCGGCTGCCGGATCAGCCACAGTGCCCGCCAACCGCGAAAGCGTCGGGCGCACGTTCAGGGTGATTTCATTGGTATCGAGATTGATCGAAGGCTGCATGGTCAAGATCAACCCGATAGGCACGGTTTTTACTTCACTGGTTACCGTAGGCGGCAAAGTACTGGCGATATTGCCCACAGAAGTGGTGGTGGATTGCTCGACGGTCAGATGGAAATACACCTGATTACGCGCAAAGGTCAGTACGGCCTGCTGGTTGTTGATGGCGGACAGGCGCGGGCTGGAAAGCGTGCGGGTGGTGCCGAATTCCTCGATCAGGTTGATGAGGTTGCTCAGATCCGTGCCGTCTCCCAGCTTGATGGTGGCGGTGGCATTGGAAGTGGTGGAGGTGTCGAGACCGGAAGCGTTAAAATTCAGGCCATATTTCTTGCCCAGCACCGACCATTGAATGCCGCTCTGGTAGCGTTCGTCCAGGGTGATCTCGACGATTTTCGCCTCGATCAGCACCTGAGCGGAGGCGTTGGCGCGCATTTTGTTCAGGAAAGTCTCGATCAATTGATGCTGCTTGTCGTTTGCCGAAACGGTGAGCATGCCGGCTTGGCGGTTCAGAATGAAGAAGGTGTCCGCCGAGCCCTTGCCT
This sequence comes from Rickettsiales bacterium, assembly GCA_965247145.1. Taxonomy (GTDB): domain Bacteria; phylum Pseudomonadota; class Alphaproteobacteria; order Rickettsiales; family JAIXRX01; genus CBDFGH01. The sequence continues at coordinate 178,863 of CBDFGH010000002.1, read as the reverse complement.
ACGCCGCTGCCGACTCCGCTTGAACCGGTAGCGGCCCCGGCGGCGCCACCCGCACCGGCCGCCCCCAAAGCGGGCTGCTGCGCGCCGGGCGTGGGCATGGTGCTTCCGGCACCCGGCTGACCCGCCGCTGCGTTCTGCGTCGCTTCGTCGGCGCGGGCCTGATCGACTTCCGGCACGGTATTGGCCAAGGGAGAAACACGTTTGGCCGGGGCATAAGCGAGGATTTCCTTGATGCCGTTTTGCATCGAGGACCATAGATCGCTGTCCGAGGACGAGGTGATGCTGCTGGTCGAACCGGTGTTGATGCCCCCGCCTCCACCACCGCTACTGCCGGAAGAACCGCCGCCACCGGACGATCCACCACCACCGCCGCTGCTGCCGCCACTACCACCACCACCGGAAAGCACGTTCGTACTGATATTCACCGAACTTTGCGAGTTTCGCACCATGTTCAGGAAATCGAGCGAATAGTTGCGGATGTAGGGCGTATCGCGCTCTACGCGCAAAACGCCGTTTTTCATCGTGTAGCGAAGCGCCGCGAGATCGGCGATACGGGCGATGACCTCGTTGAAAGGACGGTCGTTTGCGGTAAAGGATATGCCGCCGGAGATGCCCGCATCCAGTTCGATATCCACATTCGCCAGACGGCCCAGTTCGATCAGCACATCTTTCAGCGGCACATCGTCCGTCACTGCGATGGAGACGAGTTGCGTCTCGCCGATTTTCGGGGGTTGCGGGGTGGCGAGAATCTGCGCCAGGGTGGGGATCGGCGGCGCTTTGGTCTCAATTTTCGTGGTGATGTCTTTGGCCTGTTCGCCGGTGCCAAGTTCGGTGCTTACCGCACCGCTGCCCGCATGCTGGCTTTTCAGCAGGTTTTGGCGCTTGCTGCGGTCGCCGGGCGGCATTTCGCCTTCGGGCGCTTCCGGGTCGTCGAGATTGCGGTAATCGTTGCGCGAGAGGCCGAGATGGCGGTCGTGATAATCATTATGTTCGGCGTCGAATTTACGCATGACGGCGGGTGTGCAGCTGGCGGCCGCAAAACCCATCAACGCCATCGCGATCCAACCTGTTGCTACGCGCACGCGCCACCCGTTCACTGTTTTTAAGTCGCCACTTCTTCCGTACAGGAAGATCTTCCACATGCGTGTTTAATCTTTCCTTGGCGTGCGCCGACTTTACAGCCGCGCAACCGGCGCGCAACAGAAAAAACCGATCCGACTTCCCGGGGCGATAGGAAAAGATGCCCGTGATACTTATGCGCCTACCCGGAAGCCCATTTCCTGGGCTCTGTATGCAGCCAGCAAAGTATTGCGCAACAGGCAGGCGATGGTCATCGGTCCCACGCCGCCGGGCACGGGGGTAATATGGGCTGCCCGTAACACGGCGCTTTCGAAATGCACGTCGCCCACCAGTTTGGTGCCGCCTTCGGCCTCGATACGATTGATGCCGACATCGATCACCGTCGCGCCGTCTTTCAACCATTCGCCGCGCACCATTTCCGCGCGGCCCACGGCGGCAACCACAATGTCGGCGCGGTGCACGAGGTCGGGCAGATTCTGCGTGCGCGAATGCGCAACGGTCACCGTGGCGTTCGCCCCCAGCAGCAAAGCGGCCATGGGCTTGCCCACGATGTTGGAGCGGCCGATCACCATTGCATGTAGGCCGGAAAGATCGAGCTTGCCCGAAGCATCTCCATAAATGGCGGTGAGCAGATACATGCAACCCAGTGGCGTGCAGGGCACGATGCCTTCGGTGTCTCCCGTCGCCACGCGCCCGACATTGACCACGTGGAAACCGTCCACATCCTTGGCGGGGGCGATGGCTTGAATGACGGCCTGTTCTTCGATCTGACGGGGCAGGGGCAGCTGCACCAGAATGCCATGCACTTCGGGTGCGGCATTTAGCTGCGCGACCAAGTCGAGCAGTTCTGTTTGTGTGGCGGTAGCGGGCAGGCGGTGCTCGAAGGAATGCATACCCGCCTCTAAGCATTGCTTGTGCTTGTTGCGCACATACACCTGGCTTGCGGGGTCTGCGCCCACCAGCACCACCGCCAAGCCGGGAGTGACGTTGTGGGATTGTTTCAATGCGGCCACGCCTGCGGCCACTTCGGCGCGCAAGGCCGCCGCCACTGCTTTTCCGTCGATCAGCTTGGCATGGATTTGGGGGGCGCTCATGCCGCGCTCTCGCCACTGGTCTGCTCGAGCGGTACACCGGCGGTGGTGGAATATTCGAAGTGGTAGACCTCGCCGGGGCGGGCGATTTTGCGCGCCGCATGCGCCGCCATCGCCGCTTCGGCGAAGCCGCAGAGAATGAGCTTCAACTTGCCGGGATAGGTCGCGATATCGCCGATGGCGAAGATGCCGGGGGCGGAGGTGGCGCAGTTCGTAGGGTCGATGGTGATGTGGTTGTGTTCGAGGTTCAAACCCCATTCGGCGATGGGGCCGAGTTCCATGGCCAGCCCGAAAAAGGGCAACAGGAAATCGGCGGGCAGGTCGCGCGTTTCCCCCTCCATGGTGGCCACGCGCACGGCGGAAAGCGTTGCGCCCTCTCCCACCAGCCCGTCCAGCTGATACGGCACGACCAGTTCCACCTTGCCGCTGGCGATCAACGCCTCCATGCGGGCGACGCTTTCAGGCGCGGCGCGGAATTTCGGGCGGCGATGCACGACGTAGACCTTCTCGGCCAGTTCACCCAAACTGTTCGCCCAATCCACCGCGCTGTCGCCGCCCCCGACGATGACCACGCGTTTGCCGCGATATTGCTCGCGTCGCGCCACCATATAGAAGACCGATGTGCCTTCGTAGGTTTCGATGCCGGCAAGCGGCGGGCGATTCGGCCCGAAGGCGCCGCACCCGGCGGCGACGATGACGGCGTGCGCCAGTATCTGCGTGCCCGCCGAGGTCGTTACCAGCCAACGACCGTCCGCCTGTTTGGCCAATCCCATCACCTGCTGCCCGAGATGATAGACGGGAGAGAAGGGCGCGGCCTGCGCTTCCAGCTGCGCCACCAGATCCTGCGCGAGGATGCTGGGATGGGCGGGAATGTCGTAGATCGGCTTTTCGGGATAGAGCGCGCTGCACTGCCCGCCCACCGCGTCGAGCGTGTCGACCACATGGCATTGCAGTTTCAGCATGCCGCATTCGAACACGGCAAACAGACCAGCGGGACCGGCGCCGACGACGACGACGTCCGTTTCGAGCGGGTGGATGGCGGGGGTAGGAGACATAGGCGTTTTATGCCGGGGAATAGGACAGGGGTCAAGCGCGTGGAGGCAGGACGACCGATTGCCTCTCCCAGGGAGGAGAGGGGTCGGATTTGGGTGGCGAACGTAGTGAGCTTAACAAATCCGGGTGAGGGTGGAATGCGATCATTATATTGTACTTTCCGCGTCCGGCCCCTCACCCTCACCCGGCTTCCTAAGCGCGCATTGCTCACCAAGGAAGCCAACCTCGCCCCTCGAGGGAGAGGCAAAAGATTGCTCCGCCCGTTGCAAACGCGTACTCTGTCGATCAGCCGGCTGCAGACCGGAATGGAGGCGCACATGACCGAGCATCCCTGGCTCAAGAACTATCCGGCGGGCATTCATTGGGACACTAAGATTCCGGCGAAACCGCTCTACGCCTTGCTGGACGAGGCGGAAGCCGCGTTTCCGAACCGCAATGCGCTGGATTTCCTGGGCAAGCACACGACTTATGCCGAGCTGGGCGCGGAGGTGCGACGGCTGACGGGCGCGCTCAAGGAACTCGGGGTGCGGCCGCACACGAAGGTGGGGCTTTGTTTGCCGAACTGCCCGCAATTCGTCATCGGATACTTTGCCATTCTGCGCGCGGGCGGCACGGTGGTGAATTTCAATCCGCTTTATTCGGCCAGCGAACTCGCGCACCAGATCCAGGATTCCGGCACGGAAGTGATGATCACGCTCAGCCTCGCGCAGATTTATCCCAAAGTGGCCACTTCCCTCCACACCACGCCGCTGAAAAAAATCATCGTCACCGACATGCAGGACGCGCTGCCGTTGGTGAAAGCGGCGGGGTTCACTTTGCTCAAACGCGGCCTGGTCGCCCAAGTGCCGGAGGATGGCGACCACCTGCATTGGAAAGACCTGCTGCATCACGCAGAAGATCATGCGCCCATTCGGCCCGACCCCGAACATTCCGTTGCCGTGCTGCAATATACCGGCGGCACGACCGGTGTTCCCAAAGGCACCATGCTCACCCACGCCAACCTCTACATCAACGTCCACCAGACGGCGCTCTGGTATCCCGAAGCCCATAAGGGTTATGAGAAGATGATGGCGGTCATTCCGCTGTTCCATGTGTTCGCGATGGCGGTGGTGATGAATGCGGGCCTGGCATTCGGTGCCGAAATCATCCTTCATCCGCGCTTCGATCTGAAAGCCATCCTGCACGATATCGGCCATAAGAAACCCACGCTGATGCCCGGCGTGCCGACCATGTATGCGGCGATTGCCAACCTCAAAGGCATCGAGAAATACAACCTGCGCAGCTTGAAGATGTGCTTCTCCGGCGGGGCGCCTCTGCCGGTGGAGGTGAAGCGCAAATTCGAGGAGCTGACCAGCTGCGTGCTGATCGAAGGCTATGGTTTGTCCGAGACCTCGCCCGTGGTGGCGGCGAACCCATTGCGCGGCGTGAACAAGCCGGGCAGCATCGGCCTTCCCGTGCCCGGCACCATCATCGAAGTGACCGATTTGGATGAGCCCGCCACGCTGCTGTCTCTGGGCGAAACGGGCGAAATCTGCATCCGCGGTCCGCAGGTGATGCTGGGTTACTGGCAGCAGATGAATGAAACCACGAATGTATTGCGCCGCTGCGCGGATGGCGGCCTGCGTCTGCATACCGGCGATATCGGCTTCATCGACGAAGACGGCTACACCCACATCGTCGACCGCAAGAAGGAGATGATCATCTCGGGTGGCTACAACGTCTATCCCCGCCATCTGGAGGAATATCTCTATCAGCATCCGGCGGTGTTGGAAGCGGCGGTGATCGGGGTGCAGCACGAAGTACGCGGCGAAGTGCCCAAAGCCTTCGTGGTGCTGCGCGAGGGTCAACGCGCCAGCGAAGCGGAATTGCGCGACTATCTCAAAACGAAGTTGCCGCCCTATGCGATTCCGGCCAGCGTGGAATTCCGTGACACATTGCCGAAAACATTGATCGGGAAGATCGACAAAAAAGCGTTGAAAGCATAAAAAAAATTACTCCCCGGGAGACCCATTGGGGAGTAATAAAATTACCTAATGACATACATAAATTTCTTCGAACCAAAAGCTCTCGAAATTTGGAATACCATCTAAATATTTTTCTTATTTTTGTATGATTCAGGAATCCAAAAAATTCCATAATCAACGAGATAAGAAGCTTAAGCATTAAAAAACATTTACGCGTTTGTAAAGTGGAAACACGATCTGTCACGCAATCGCGATGAAGCAATATGCGGCGGATCAGCTACTCTGATTTTCAAGCAGTCGACTTAATCGCATTCGCAGCGTATAAAATAACGAATTCTTAAGTCCGGCGTCGTTAGGTTCGGCGAATAGAAGGAGACCATCATGACCCGTTCCGCCGTCATCGTCGGCTATCTGCGTACCCCATTCACCGCTGCAAGCAAGGGCGCTTTGGCCGAGGTGCGACCGGACGATCTGCTGGCGCAGCTGATTCAGGGATTGCTGGCGAAGGTTCCTGTGCCCCCCGAGAGCATCGAGGAAGTCATTGCGGGTTGCGCCTTCCCGGAAGGCGAGCAGGGCTACAATATCGGGCGCATGGCCGCATTGCTGGCAGGGCTGCCTGTAACCGTCTCCGGCTCTACCATCAACCGCTGGTGCGGTTCTTCCATGGAAGCCATTCAGATGGCGGCGGGCAAGATCGGCACCAACCAGGGCGAGGTCTTCATCGCCTGCGGTGTCGAATCCATGTCGCGCATTCCCATGGGCGGGTTCAACCCGATGCCCAACCCCGAACTCTACGGCAAACTGCCGCAGGCCTACATGAATATGGGCGAGACAGCCGAGGAAGTCGCCGCGCGCTACGGCGTTTCCCGCGCCGATCAGGAGCAATTCGCACTGGAGAGCCACCGCAAAGCCGCCGCGGCCGATCTCAGCGGCGAGATCTTGCCCATCGTGCTGCCAGACGGCGAGACGGTGAGCAAAGACGGCATGATCCGTGCGGATGCCTCCCTGGAGAAAATGGCCACATTGAAGCCCGCCTTCAAAGCCACCGGCACGGTTACCGCCGCCACCTCCAGCCCGCTGACGGACGGCGCTTCCGCCGTCCTCGTCACCAGCGAAGCCTTCGCCGACAAGCACGGCCTGCCCAAACTCGCCCGCATCATCGGCGGCGCGGTGGCCGGGCTCGATCCAGACATCATGGGCGTCGGCCCCATTGAGGCCAGCCGCAAAGCTTTGCAGCGTGCGGGCATCACCATCGAGCAGATCGATCTGATGGAGCTGAACGAAGCCTTCTCCGCGCAAGCGATCCCGGTGATCCGCGAACTCGGCATCGACGCTGGCAAGGTCAACATCGAAGGCGGCGCGATCGCTTTGGGCCACCCGCTTGGTGCTTCCGGCGCACGCATCACCGGCAAAGCAGCGACATTGCTCAAACGCAGCGGCAAGAAATACGCGCTTGCCTGCGCCTGCATCGGCGGCGGTATGGGCATTGCTACCGTGCTTGAAGCAGTGGATTGATGAAATTGTTTCCAAGAAAAAAGATTGGGTTGTTTCTCTTCGGGGTAATTCTTACCACAATGATTACCGGAAGCTTTATTCGTCTCGGGTTGTTGATCTCTAGGGAATGCGCGTTAGTGAGCGTGCCTGTAGGGCTTATACTCTCCTTTCTACAATATCGGTATTGTGTTCATATTTTTGGCCTAGACAAACCAGATTATACAATGACGGAAATGACGAAGATAAAGGAAAAGACGAATGACTGACATCAAACAAGTCGCCGTCCTCGGCTCGGGCGTCATGGGTTCGGGCATTGCGGCGCTCATCGCCAATGCGGGCATTCCCGTGCTGCTGCTTGATTTGCCGCCGAAAGAAGGCAAGGACCGCAACGCGGTGGCCAAGGGCGCGATTCAGAAGGCGCTGGATGCGGGCAAGATCGGGCCGTTCACCCATCCCCGCAATGCCGCGCGCATCACGCCGGGGAATCTGGAAGACGATCTGGCCAAGCTCGGCGAGTGTGATTGGATCATCGAAGTCGTCGTCGAAAAGCTGGAAGTGAAACAGGCGCTGTATGCCAAGGTGGACGCGCATCGCAAGCGCGGTTCCATCGTCTCCTCCAACACCTCTACCCTGCCGCTGCATGTCCTGGTGGAAGGCATGCCGGAGGAGTTCAAGCGCGATTTCCTCATCACCCACTTCTTCAACCCCCCGCGCTTCATGCGCCTGCTGGAAGTGGTGGAGCATAAGGATTTGCGCGCGGGCGTGAAGCAGCGCATCGAGGACTTTGCGGACCGCAAACTCGGCAAGGGCATCGTGCCCTGCAAGGATACGCCCGGCTTCATCGCCAACCGCATCGGCGTGTACTGGCTGATGGTCGGGCTGCTCGAAGCCATCGACCAGAATATCTCCGTGGAAGATGCCGATGCCGCCTTCGGCAAGCCGCTCGGCATTCCCAAAACCGGCGTCTTCGGCCTGTTCGATCTCATCGGCCTCGATCTCATGCCGCTCATCGCCAAAAGCATGCTCGCCACACTGCCTGCGGACGATGCGTTTCGCAGCATGTACCGCGAGCCGGAAATCATCACCAAGCTCATCGCCGAAGGCTATACGGGCCGCAAGGGGAAGGGCGGCTTCTACCGCTTGAACAAGCAGGGCGAGAAGAAAACCAAGGAATCGCTCGACCTGCAAAGCGGCGAATACCGCGCCGAGAAGAAATCGAAGCTCGAAAGCGTCGAAGCCGCCAAGAACGGCCTGCGCGCCCTGATCGACCACCCCGACGCGGGCGGAAAATACGCGCGCGGCGTGCTGCTGAAATTCCTGCATTACACCGCCAGCTTGGTGCCCCAAATCGCCGACGACATCGCGCATGTCGATGCCGCCATGCGCTGGGGCTACAACTGGAAGATGGGCCCGTTCGAACTGATCGACAAGCTCGGCACCAAGGAAGAAAGCGGCACCGCCTACCTCGCCCGCATCTTTCCGGAAATGGGTCTGGCTGTACCCCCCATCATCGCCAACGCCAAGGGCGAGCCCTTCTACCGCGAAGATGGCGGCGTGCGCCAGCGGCGCAATTTGGCGGGCGGCTACGAAAGCCTCATCCCGCCCACCGACGCCTGGGAAGTCGCCGACCTCCGCCGCAAGGGCAAGCCGCTGCGCAAGAACGGCAGCTGCGCTTTGTGGGATGCGGGCGACGGCATCGTGCTGCTCGAATTCACCAGCAAGATGAACTCGCTGGACCCCGAAATCCTCGGCATGATCCGCGAACTGCCGGAATGGATTCCGGCCAACGGCTACAAGGGCCTCGTCATCGGCAATGACGGCGCGAATTTCTCCGTCGGCGCCAATCTCGGCTTCTTTCTCTACGCCATCAACACCGCCAGCTGGGGGATGATGTCGGACGCCATCCGCGAAGGCCAGCGCGCCATGATGGGCCTGAAATTCGCGCCCTTCCCGGTGGTGGTGGCTTTGGGCGGCATGGCCCTCGGCGGCGGCTGCGAGATGACGTTGCATGCGGATGCCGTGCAGGCGCATATGGAAAGCTACGCCGGCCTCGTCGAAGTCGGCGTCGGCATCATCCCCGGCTGGGGCGGCTGCAAGGAGATGATCGTGCGCACCATGGGCGAGGACAAGCCCGGCTTCGGTGGCGCCATGCCGAAGCTGAAACAGCTCTTCGAAACCATCGGCACCGCCCGCGTCTCAAGCAGCGCCGAGGAAGCGCAGGACATGCTTATCCTCAACGACAAAAGCCGCATCACCATGAACCGCTCGCGCCTGCTGGCCGACGCCAAGGCGCTCTGCCTCGATCTGGCGAAAGACTACCACGCCCCCGTGTCCGCTGAAGTCGCGCTGCCCGGCGCCTCCGCCCGCATCGCGCTCAGCCTCGCCCTCAAAGGCATGGCCGCCATCGGCAAAGCCAGCCCGCACGACATCACCGTGCTGGAAGGCCTGGGCGAAGTGCTCACCGGCGGGGACGCCAAGAAGAAGACCTACAGCGAGCAGGATCTGCTCGACCTGGAGCATGACGTCTTCATGCGCCTCATCCGCACCAAGCCTAGTTTGGCGCGCATCGAGCACATGCTTGAGACCGGAAAACCCTTGCGAAACTAAACGCCGTCATTGCGAGCGCAGCGAAGCAATCCAGCCGCGCCGCAAACTAAAAATCTGGATTGCCGCGCTGCGCTCGCAATGACGAGGAATGAAATGGATACCGCCGAACTTCGTCAGCACCGTGAACGCCTGCTCGACATCGCCGAGCAATACGGCGTGAGCCATCTGCGCGTGTTCGGTTCGGTCGCGCGCGGGGAGGCGATGCCGGAAAGCGACGTGGATTTCCTGGTGCATCTCAACCGTCCGCTGGGCTTCGCTTTCGCGCGATTGAAGCAGGAATTGCAGGAGGTGGTGAAGCGCCGCGTCGATCTGGTCTCCGATACCGCCATCCACCCCATGCTGCGCGACAAGATTCTCGCGGAGGCCGTGGCCCTTTGAGCAAGAACCGCAATGTCTACATCGCCGACATGCTGCGCGCGATCGCCGAAATCGAACAGGCGCAGGGGCTGCCCGCGAATTTGTGGATTCGCGTGGTGGAGCGCAATCTCGAAATCCTCGGCGAAGCCGCGCGCCGTCTCGGCCGCGAGGTGCATGCGCATTACCCCGCCATCCCCTGGGCCGAAATCGTCGCCACGCGCAACATCATCGCGCATGGCTATGACGGCGTCGATCCGCAGGTGCTGCGCGCCATCGTGGAAGGCGATCTGCCCGGCCTCAAAGAACAGCTTCTGACCGTCAAGGAACTCTGACATGCCCCAATACCGCGCGCCGCTCGACGATTACAATTTCGTCTTCAACCGCATCCTCCCGCAGCATCTGATCGACGCGATGCCCAACGCCGCGCAGAATCGCGAGTTGACGGAAGCGCTCTGGGGCGAGGCGGCGAAATTGTGTCAAGACGTGCTGTTTCCGCTGAATCAGGTGGGCGACCGGCAGGGGCTGCGCTACAAAAACGGCAACGTGACGACACCGACGGGCTTCAAGGAAGCCTACCGTCAGTATGTCGAAGGTGGCTGGGCCTCCTTTACCTGCGATCCCGACTATGGCGGGCAGGGGCTGCCGGACGTGCTGAACATGCCGATGGTCGAGATGCTCTGCTCGGCCAACCTCTCCTTCGGCATGACGCCGGGACTGACGCATGGCGCGGTGGGCGCGATGACGCATCATGCCGGTACGGACCTGAAGCAAACTTACCTACCCAAGATGATCAGCGGCGAATGGGGTGGCGTGATGTGCCTTACCGAGCCGCAATGCGGCACCGATCTCGGCCTCATCCGCACCACCGCGACACCGAACGGCGACGGCTACGCCATCAGCGGCACCAAGATTTTCATCTCCTCGGGCGAGCACGACCTCACCGAAAACATCATCCATCTCGTGCTGGCGAAACTGCCGGACGCGCCGAAAGGCACGCGCGGCATCAGCCTCTTCGTGGTGCCGAAATTCCTGGTGAATGCGGACGGTACGCTGGGCGCGCGCAACGGCGTGCTCTGCACCGGCATCGAACACAAGATGGGCATTCACGCTTCGCCCACCTGCGTCATGCAGTATGACGGGGCGCAAGGATGGCTGGTCGGCGCGCCGCATCAGGGCCTGAAAGCCATGTTCACCATGATGAACGAGGCGCGGCTCTATGTCGGCATGCAGGGCCTCGGCCTCGCCGAAGTGGCGCAGCAGAACGCGGTGACCTATGCAAAAGACCGCTTGCAGGGCCGCAGCGTGACGGGCGCGAAATTCCCCGAGAAAGCGGCTGATCCGATCATCGTGCATCCCGACGTGCGGCGCATGCTGCTTATCGGGAAATCGTTTGTCGAAGGCGCGCGCGCGATGGCGATGGAAACGGCGCTGATGCTGGATACCGCCAAGCACCATGCCGATGCGGATGCGCGGGCGGACGCGGAAGCCTTCGTGCAGCTCACCACGCCGATTCTCAAGGCCTACTTCACCGATATGGGTTTCGAGGTCGCCAACCTCGCCATGCAGGTGTATGGGGGCCACGGCTACATCGCCGAATACGGCATCGAGCAATATGTGCGCGACGCGCGCATCGCCCAGATCTACGAAGGCGCCAACGGCGTGCAGGCGCTCGACCTGGTAGGCCGCAAGCTGGCGCAGAATTACGGCCGCAATTTGCGCGCCTTCTTCCACCCCGCCACCGAATTCATCGAAGCCAACCGCGACACGCCCGGCATGGCCGAATTCACCAAGCCGCTGCACCAGAACGTCAAGCTGCTGCAGCAGGCCACGCTCTGGACCGTGAAAGCCGGTTTCGGCAACCCCGAGGAAGCCATCAGCGGCGCGACCGACTATCTCCGCATGTTCGCCCTCACCATGATGGCCTGGTACTGGGCCCGCATGGCGAAAGCCGCGCTGGAGACGCAAGCCGCGAACCCCGCTTTGGCCGAAGACAAACTCGCCACCGCCCGCTTTTTCATGGCCAAAGTCCTACCCGATTGCAGCGCGCTGATCCAGAAGATCGTGGCAGGGCGCAAGCCGCTGGATATTTGTTTCGCCAGCTAGCCGTCATCCCGCGCGAAGTCGCAGGATCCCTCTCCACATCATCAAGAGATCCTGCGATGCGCTTTGCGCCCGCAGGATGACGCGCCTGGGCCTAAATTTGCCGGTCGCGCCACGCGTTCGAATCCTCCGCCGCCACTTCGGTAATGGCCTCGTTGCCGCCGAATTGCTTGCGGGAGAAAAGGCGGGAAAGGGCGGCGAGGAGTTTGCGGAACATAGACAGGGAATCCGTGATGTGGTTGACGAAGAAGAAGGTGCTAGCGTTTCCATTCTTCGTGAGAATAGGATCGGGCATCGCCGTGCACGGGTCCTATATTGTCATTCAGCAGATCGAGGCCTTTCTTCCCGACAGGCGCAAAAACCAGCCGTAAATCCACATCGAACGCATCGTCATGCGCCTGTTGATCACGAACGTACCAAACGGGGGTTTCAGCGCGCATGGAAGCGATCATCAAGGATTTGAACGAAAGTGGATTGGTGTTTCCAACGGTAAAAGCCAGTTCCGGGTAGTCGTCAGGAATACGCTTCAAACATTCGGTCAGCAATTCATTGCCATAGAAAGCGGTTCCATGCCCCTCTTTCGCAACAACGCCTCCGCGCTCGGCGTAGCTTTGCTGTCCGAGATCGGTATGCGGAAAGAAGCGGTCCAATTGCAATGCAGGATAATGCTCTTCGAACCACATCTTGCGGTCGCTGTGCGGGGGATGCATGTGCAGGCGCATACCGGCAAGCACGTCGCCGTTCGCGTCAGTGAGCATGTAATAGGCGGTATCTTCCAAAGCGTCGATTGCATTGGGTCCGGCTTTATACAAAGCGCTTCCGCCGAATTCTCTGGCGAACGCTTCGACCCGCAACTGATAATACTGCTCCAAAAGCTGCTCCTCCTGGCGGGAGAATGGCTTCGTTAGATGCACTACAGCCATAACTACATCTCCCGCGCGTACCACACCACTTTGCCCACGATCTGCACGTCTTCCATGGCGTGCTCGTAGGGCGCGTATTGGGCGTTGTCGCTGGTTACGCGGACTTGGCCGGTGCCGCCGACCATTTCGATACGTTTGACCACCAGGCCCACGCCGTCGAACAGCACGAACAGGCCGGGGGGGGAGGGCTGGGTTTTGGCGGTGTCGGCCAGCACCATATCGTTGTGGCTTAAGGAAGGCTCCATGCTGTCGCCCTGCACATAGACCAGTTTCAGATCATCCGGGTTCGCGCCTAGGCGGTCCTGCAGCCAGGAGCGGCGGAAGAAGTAGGGGTCGCGGGCATTGTCTTCGGTCAGCACCGCTTTGCCGCGCTTGGCGGGCGTGACGGTAATGGCGGGGACGGAGACGAATTCTTCCAGGCCCGGGCTGGTCACCGCTTCGCGGATGCGCGCGCGGCTGGCGGCCCCCTTGCCCAGCATGTAATCGAGCGAGACGCCCAGGGCTTCGGCCACCTGCGCCAGGCGCTGCGGGCTGGGGTTGGCGGATTTGCCGTGCAGGATATCATAGAGGAAGTAGGCGGGCACCTTCGCGCGGCTGGCGAGCGAGGTGACGCTGAGATGCTGCGCGCTGATCTGCTGGCGAAGACGGTTGACCAGCGTGGTGGAAGAAGCCATGCCGATTCCTTACGATAAGCGGAGTGAATGATGGCTTTCTCCTAGCAGCGCCTGCACGGGCCTGCAACGACAATTAAGATTCGGTGAGATTCATCTGAACCGGTCTTCGGCATGATTCAGCCTGCGCCGCTCGCCGGGATGCATGCGTGACGCGCATCCATCGGTTGCAAGTTGGGTGAAAGAAAGCGCGGCATGGCACCCATTGCTTTTACGCTTCCTTCACCATTGGAAGCCTAAGGTAACGCATCCTTCCTTCCCCCCGAAAGCCTGCCCCATGGAAACCTATCTCGCCGAACTGCTCACCACCCGCCTGTGCCACGATCTCACGGGGCCGATCGGTGCCGTGCATAACGGGGCGGAATTCATGAAAGAGGGGGGGATGGCGGACGATGCGGCCGATCTCATCGCCACCTCCGCCGCCGAAGCGGTGGCGCGGCTGCAATTCTACCGTGTGGTGTACGGCAAGGTGCCGGGCATCGGCGAAACCGGTATCGCGGAAAAAATTCCCGTGGCGCATACTTTCCTCGCCGGCAGCCGCATTCCGCTGCAATGGGTGGATGATGCGGGCCTGGGGGGCCTGCCACATTCCGCCATGCGCCTTTTGTTCAACATCATCCTCATCGCCTCCTCCTCCATGCTGCGCAAGGGCACGATCCATGTCTCGGCGCGCCGTGCGGAAGACGGGCTGCACCTGGATGTGCGCACCGAAGGCGGCAGCGTGAAATGGGAAGCCCAGCAGCAAGACGCGCTGGACGGCAAAACCGCCCGCGAAGCGCTGGAGCCCAAAACCGCGCAACTCGCCTTCACGCATCTGCTGGCAGGCCAGATTCATGCGAAGTTGACGGTAGAAAACACCGAAGGCCTGCGTCTGCACGCCCTCATTCCCGCCGCGCATTGACATGATTGGCCGCGTATTGCTTGTGCTCGGCGCCAGCGGCCTGGTCTATGCCTGCGCGCGCGATCAGGCGAAGCAGGAGTTGCGGCATGAGGCGGGGCTTGAGCGCCGGGTGATGGTGCTGGAGCAACATGTGCGGGTGCTGGAGCAGGTGCGTATTCAACCGAAAGCACCGGCACCGGGAAGCAACGCCGCTGCGCCGTAAGTCCCTAGAACCGGATGCCGATTTTTGGCAGAAGCCAGACGAAAACGCCGTAGCATGCCACCGTCAGCAGGCAGGAAAGCAAAAGCGCCAGCCAGAAATTCGCGCCATGGCGGAGAAGCGCGGGCAGCAGCAGAAACATCGGCAAAGACGGCAGCACGTACCATAAGGTCGCTTCCGCATGGTCGGCCAAGCGCATTGCATCCTGCGTGTCCCGCCACAGCCAGATCATGGCGAGAATGGAAAGCAGCGGCAGAGAAGCGACCAAAGCGCCGAAGGCCGGGCTGCGTTTGGCAATTTCCGAGATCAGCGCAATCAAGATGCCGGAAATGGCGGCTTTGAGGAGAAAATAGGGCATGTGCATAGAATGAGGGTGAAATGATGTATGACACCTACCAGAAAATTCTCACGCGCTCTATGTCATCTCTGCCTTCGCTGACATGAGGCGTGAAAAAAGCCCCGGTCTCGCGACCGGGGCTTTTTTTTGCATATACGGCGTTACGCCATTTCCGCTTCTTCTTCGACGAAGGGCGCTGCGCCCGGTTCCGGGTCCTTCAGCACATAGCCGCGGCCCCAGACGGTTTCGATGTAATTCTCGCCGCCGGAAGCCGTCGCCAGTTTCTTGCGCAATTTGCACACGAACACGTCGATGATCTTCAATTCGGGCTCGTCGATGCCGCCATATAGATGGTTCAGGAACATTTCCTTGGTCAGGGTCGAACCCTTACGCAGGGAGAGAAGTTCGAGAATGCCGTATTCCTTGCTGGTCAGATGCAGCGGCTTGGCATCCACTTCCACTTGGCGTGTATCGAGATTCACCGCCAGTTTCCCGGTGCGGATGATCGATTCGCTGTGGCCTTTGGAGCGGCGCACGATGGCTTGGATACGCGCGATCAGCTCGCCCTTGTTGAAAGGCTTGGTGAGGTAATCGTCCGCCCCGTAGCCCAGGCCCTTGATCTTCTGGTCCGGGCCGGAAAGGCCGGAGAGAATCAGGATGGGGGTGGTGATGCGGGCGGCGCGGAAGCGGCGCAGTACTTCGTACCCGTCGATGTCCGGCAGCATCAGATCGAGGATGATGATATCGTAATCGTAGATTTTACCGATTTCCAGGCCTTCTTCGCCCAGTTCGGTGGTGTCGCAAATGATGCCTTCGGACGCGAGCGAGAGCTCAATGGCTTTCGCGGTGGATGCGTCGTCTTCGACCAGCAATACGCGCATGGTGGTGCCCCTTGTTCATGTTTCGTTATGGTTGTGTGACCGTCGAGACTTGCCAGCGGAATTGTTTCGGACGCCGCTGGATTGGTGGTTAACATAAACATAATATTAACCAAGATTCAATGCATATTCGTAAGCGGAACATTAATGCGTTAAGGGGTGAAGGGGAGCTCGGAGTTCAGAGTTCGGAGTTCGGTTTTTATAAAACAGTAGCTTGGGATTGATGCCCCTGAACTCTGAACTCCGAACTCTGCACTCTTCCGCCCCACCCCCGCTCCGTGTACACTCATGCCATGAATCATTCCCCACTCACCGACCTGCTCGATACCATCGAGGCGCTTCCCACGGCGACCGTTTCGGGGCGGGTGACTTCGCTGCGCGGGCTGCTGCTGGAATGCGCGGGCATCGAGCATCTGCTGGCCATCGGCGATCAATGCGAGGTGCAGGGGCAGCGCGGCGTCATCCGCTGCGAGGTGGTGGGATTTCGCGAAGACCGCGCGCTGCTGATGCCGTTTTCCGAATTGGCGGGCGTGGGCCTGGGCGCGAAGGTAACCGTGGCACCTTCCGCTGGGCTGCTGTTCCCGCACCCCGGCTGGCTGGGGCGCGTGGTGAATGCGCTGGGCGAGCCGCTGGACGGCAAAGGCCCGTTGCCGCGCGGGCCGAAGGGCTATGCTTATCACGCCTCACCGCCGCCCGCCCATGCCCGCCAACGGGTGGGCGGAAAGATGGATACCGGCCTGCGCGCGATGAACGCTTTCCTCAGCTGCTGCGTGGGGCAGCGTCTGGGCATTTTCGCGGGCTCGGGCGTGGGTAAATCGGTGATGATGTCGATGCTGGCGCGCTACGCCTCGGCGGATGTGAACGTGATCGGGCTGGTGGGCGAACGGGGCCGCGAGGTGAAGGAATTCATCGAGGACGACTTAGGCGAAGAAGGCCTGGCGCGCTCCATCGTCGTCGTCTCCACCTCCTCCGAATCGGCGTTGATGCGGCGGCAGGCGGCCTATCTCACGCTCACGCTCTGCGAGTTCTTCCGCGACCAGCAGAAAGAAGTGCTCTGTATCATGGACAGCGTCACGCGTTTCGCTATGGCGCAGCGCGAGATCGGATTGTCTGCGGGCGAGCCGCCCACCTCCAAGGGCTACACCCCCACCGTTTTTGCCGAACTGCCGAAACTGCTGGAACGCGCCGGGCCCGGCGGGCCGGGGCAGGGCAACATCACCGGCATTTTCACCGTGCTGGTGGAGGGCGGAAATACGGACGAGCCGGTCTCGGACGCGGTGCGGGGGATTCTTGACGGCCATATCATTCTCGACCGTTCCATCGCCGAGCGCGGGCGTTTTCCGGCCATCAACATCCTCAAATCCGTCTCCCGCACTATGCCGGACTGCAATACCGAACAGGAGAACGAATTGGTGCAGACCGCCCGCCGCCTGATGGCGACCTATGAGGATATGGCCGAGATGATTCGCCTCGGCGCCTACCGCGCAGGTGCGGATCAGAACGTGGATCTCGCCATCAAATATCACGACGCGCTGGAGAATTTTCTGAAGCAGCGCAAGAACGAGCGCAACGACCTGCATGAATCCTACGCCAAGCTCGCCGCCGTCTTCGGCATGGAGCAATGGCCACCCGTGGCGCAGGAGGTGTTATAAGTTTCTACCGTGTAAAAGTTATGGACAGGAAAGAAGTTTTTTGAAACATCTCGTGGAGCAGTGTTAGACTGTTTGTCTCAACTCAATAGAAAGTCTGCCATGAAACGTATCTTTGCACTCGCGCTTTTCTGCTTCGCCGCCGCCAGCCCCGCCATCGCCAAGGACGTCACGTTTGACAACGGCGAAATCACTCTGACTGCGCCGGAGAATTTTACTGTACTAAGCACTGCCGAAATCAACAAAAAGTATCCCAGTTCCGGTGCGCCAAAGCAGGTGGTCGGCAACGAAACCCGCGCCATCACCATCGCCTATGATTTAAAGCCGAACGACATCTCAGCCATGCCGCTGGAGAAAGTGCAGGAAGCATTGGAGAAGTCGGTCAAATCCGCGCCCGGTCTGACTTGGGTGACCAAAGATGTGCGCGACATCAACGGCCATAAATCGGTCTATCTCGAATTCACCACCCAAGCCCGCGACACGATAATCCACAACATTCTAATCGCCACGCCCTATAACAAACAAATGCTAGTATTCAACTTCAATTCGACCAAAGAAGAATTCGCCAAATACGAAAGCGCGCTGCGCACGAGCGTTTCTTCCATAAAGTTCAGCGAATAAAGAAGAGGGGGCGGCGCGGCATAGTCTGCGCCGCCCATTTTTGTGCCTTTCTAGCGCACCAGAATGTCAAAATGAATGACACGAAAGGCAGCAGACATGAAAGGCATCGGCACCCTTATCAAGCTGCAGAAAAACCAGATGGATGCGTTGCGCACGCAGCTGACCAAGCTGGAAGAGCAGAAGCAATTGCAGACCGATCTCATCCATTATCTCGGACTGCAACTGGAAGAGGAAGAGAAACAGGCGACCGAACAAGCGCATCTCAGCCAGTTCTTCGGCGATTTCAGCAAGCGCATCAAAAGCCAGCAGGAAGCGGCGCGCGAGATCATTCGCAAGTTGGACAAGCAGATCGCCACCTTGCAGGAACAGATGCGGCTGGCTTTCGGCGAGCTTAAGAAACTGGAAATCACCGAAGCCGCCCACATCGCCCGCGAAAAAGCCGAGCGCGAGCGGTTGGATCAGGACCGGCTGGACGAGGTGGCGCTGCAGCAATTCAGCAAAAACAGCGCGAAGCCTTGATTGGATTGATTTTTCCGCCTCTGAATTTCAGATTTCGCTGGAACGACAAGGATGGTGGTCTGGCCAGAATTGTCATGAATCTGTAATGCACGGCGCGTAGTATATTTCCATGCCCCGCTTCCGCACTTGTCTCTCACTGCTGATCGCCATGCTCGCTGCCGCCTCTCTCGGCGCGTGCGATTTCTGCTATGTGCTGTGCTACGACCAGATCGGCGTGCAGGTGGATTACGTGGCCGCGCGCGACAAATGCCAGGGCTATGCCGAAGATCATGTGGGGCAATATGCGGGCGGCGGCGAGGGCAAGGCGCGCAACACCACGTTGCTCGCGCTGTTCAGCGACTGCATGCACCAGAACGGCTGGGGCGTTTCCGCGCCGAAGCGCGAGGGCGAGAAACAGACCGCCTATATCGACGAGCCTTTGCAGGACACCACGATCAGTTCCAGTTTGTCTTCCATGGCGCGTTCTTCGGCGGCACAGGCTTCCGCCGTGCAGTCCATGCAGGCGCAGACCGAATCGAACAATGCGCTGCAGCGCCAGCAATTGCAGCAACTGCAGGAATTGAAGCAGCTGCAGGGCCAGCAGGTGAATGCCACGCAGGATATGTACGGCCAGCAGAAGCGCACGCAAAACCAGCAACAGCAGCAGGCCCAGCAATTGCAGCAACAACAGCAACAAGCCTACAATCAAAACCAGGATATCTACGCGCAGCAGAGCGCTCTGAGCGCCCGCACCCTGCAGCAGGGCCAGCAAGTGCAGCAAAGCCAGCAGCAGCAACTGAACCAGACCCAGGCGCTGGCGGACGAGCAGGCGCGGCTGCGCACCCAGCAGGCTGAACAATACCGCGCGCTTTCCCAGCAGCAGCAACAGCAACTGACTCAGACACAGGACATCTATGCGCAGCAGAACAGCATCAATGCCCGCACTTTACAGCAAGGTCAGCAGGTGCAGCAAAGCCAGCAGCAGCAACTAAGCCAGGCCCAGGCGCTGGCCGACGAGCAGCGGCGTTTACAGGCGGCCCAAAGCGCGCAAGTGCAGCAATCGCAGCAGGGCCAGCGCCAGCAGGCGGTGCAGCAACAGGATGCTGCCGCGACACAGAACGCGGCCAATGCGCGCTTGTTGCAGCAAGGCCAGCAAATCCAGCGCGGGCAGGCCTATCAGGTGCAGCAAACCCAGAATGTGCAGGACGATCAGCAACGCCTGTTGCAGCAGCAGCGGGCGAAGGCGGGTTATGGCTACGCCCCTGCGGCCAACCAAAGCGTGGTCGACTGGCAGCCTGCGCAATAGCGCCCACTTGCCCCGCGCAGTAGCGCCCACTTGCATTTCGCGCATTCGCTCGGCATGCTGCGCTCATGGAAATTCTGCCCCCCAAAGCGTTCACCTCCACCGGCTTCACACGCGTGCGCAATGCCTGCCTCTACACGCGGGACGGCATGATCGCCGCCTGGCGGGATGAGGCGGCCTTCCGACAGGAATCCATCTTCATACTGCTCGCTTTGGTGCTGATGGTCGCGCTGCCTTTGCCTCTGCTGCAAAGCTGGCCGCTGCTGGCGAGCGCCTTGTTCGTGTGGTCGGTCGAATTGATGAATACGGCGTTGGAGGCAGTGGTCGATCTGGCCAGCCCCACACTGCACCCGCTGGCCAAGAAGGCGAAGGATGCGGGCAGCGCGGCGGTGGCGATGGCGCTTTTCGTACTCGGGCTGGTGTGGATCTTCGTGCTGTGGCCGCTCGTGCCGTGGAAGATGTGATGCGCATCATGGGTATGACCTTGCTGTGGATCGTGATCGTTTTCGCCGCCGTGGGCGTGGCGCGCTGGGGCATGCAATTCGTCACGCGTTATTACAGCGGACCGGTCTCGGATCATTTCGACGGGCGGCGTTTCTTCATCCCCGGCTTCGAGGATAAGCGCGGGCCGTGGGCTTTGTGGAAATGGCAGTTCACCCGCAAACCGGAGGCCTGGCCTAAACATGTGATCGTGCAGACCAGCATCCCGCCCGCGCGGGTGGAGGGCGGCGCATTGCGCGTCACTTTCATCGGGCATGCCACGGTGCTGGTACAGACCGAAGGGCTGAACATCCTCACCGATCCGGTCTATGCCGAGCGCGCCAGCCCGTTCTCCTTCATCGGCCCCAAGCGCGTGCGCGCGCCGGGGGTGGATTTCGCCCGATTGCCGAAAATCGACATCGTCACCGTCAGCCACAATCATTACGACCATCTCGATCTGGCGACCCTCAAGCGCCTATGGCAGCGCGACCATCCGCGCATTCTCACGCCCCTGGGCAACGACACCATCATCCGCACCGCGATACCGGAAGCGAACATCGCGGCGCTGGATTGGGATCAGTCCGACATGCTGGCCCCCGGTGTGGCGCTGCATTGCCTGCCCGTGCAGCATTGGTCCGCGCGCTGGGGATGGGACAAGAACTACGCGCTGTGGGGATCGTTCGCACTGACCACGCCGCATGGCAATGTCTATCTGGCGGGGGACATGGGCTACAACGCCACGCTGCTGCGGCAGACGGGCGAGATGTTCGGCGGCTTCCGGCTGGCGCTCCTCCCCATCGGGGCCTACGCGCCTCGCTGGTTCATGGCCTACAGCCATATGGACCCGGATCAGGCGGTGCGCAGCATGCGCGACTTGCGCGCGGCGCATGCGATAGCGATCCATCACGGCACCTTCCAACTGACGGACGAAGCGCTAGACGCGCCGATCGAGGCATTACATGCGGCGTTGAAAGTGCATGGCGTGGATGCCGAGCGGTTCGGAGCGCCGGCCATCGGCGCGGCTTGGCAAGTGCCGTAAATTTCGCTAGGGTCGAGAAATATTTTTACAGGAGATTCCGATGCGCCTTGCTCTTTCTTCCCTGATTTTCGCGCTCGGCATGTATGGCGCTGTTCACGCGGCAGACGCTCCCGCCCCGCGCCGCGATTTGACGCAGACGCCGAGCGGCACCTATGATCTCGATCCCGATCATACCGGCATCACCTGGCGTGTGAACCATCTGGGTTTTTCCTACCTCACCGGCCGTTTCGGCAACCCCACCGGCAGGCTGACGCTGGATGCGGCCAAGCCGGAGAACAGCAAGCTCGAGGTGAAAATTCCCACCGCTTCGATCTACACCGCTTCCAGCGAGTTGATCGGTAAGCTGCAGATGCCGGATTTCTTCGACGTCAAAAAATTCCCCGAAGCGACTTTCATCTCCAAACGTATCGTCACCTCCGGCCCCGGCGCGGGGAATGTGGAGGGCGAACTGACATTGCACGGCGTGACCAAGCCGGTCACGCTGAAGACCACGCTGATCGGCGCGGGCATCAATCCTTACGCCAAAGCCGCGGCCTTGGGCTTCCATGCGGAAGGCAGCTTCAAGCGCTCGGATTTCGGCGTCGGCGGCTATGCGCCCGCGGTGAGCGATCAGGTCGATCTGGTGATCGACACCGAATTCCACCAAGCGAAAAAGGACTAGGCGCATGGCGGCGCGGTTCCCACGAAACGCACCGCGCCGTTTCAGCCGCATTTTCCAGCTTCTGCATTGGAGCATGGCCACCTTCGTGCTGACCATGCTGGCGCTTGGTTTCCTGATCGAAAAATTTCCCAAAGGCAGCCCGGAGCGTACGGGCATCTTCGCCTGGCACATGAGTATCGGCTTCACCATTCTGATGCTTGTCGTGTTTCGCATGGCGTGGCGCGCCACCCATGCCATCCCCGCCGAGCCCGTAACCTTGCCGCCGCCACTGCGCGCTACCGCGCGGCTGACGCATTACCTGCTCTATGCCCTGATGCTCGGTATGCCGCTGGTGGGGTGGATGATGGTTTCCAGCCGCCCGAAACCGGAAGGTACGCTCGATCTGGCGCTGGGCCTGCACTGGCCGCAGATTCCCGGTTTCGCCGAGCGTTTCGGCCACTGGCGGCCCGTGCTGGGCGATCTTCACGCCTATGGTGCCTGGGCTTTCATCGCGCTGATTTCGCTGCATGCGGGCGCGGCGTTGTTTCACCACATCGTGCTGCGCGACGAGACGCTGCTGCGCATGGTGCCGATGCGGCTGCACCCGCTGCTGCATCGACTTCGCGGCAGTATACGATAAGTTTTCTAGGCCTCGATGTCCGGCTCGACGAACTGCCAGCGGATTTCGGGGAATTGCGCTTTCACTGCGCGCTCCAGCGCATTGATGCTCGTGATGAGGTCCGCCGTGCGCTCTAAACTGCCGGGGTGCAGCTTGTAGCTGAGCATCACCTGCCCGATGCCGGTTTGCAGCGCGATGAGGCGCAGGATGCGCCCACCGGGAATATGCGTTTCCACCAAGGGCGCAAGGGCTGCTTCGTAATCCGTGCTCGGCGCTTCGCCAATGAGCAGCGACTTCACTTCCCGCGCCAGCACGCAGGCGGTGGCGACCAGCAACACGCCGATGGCCATGCTGCCGATCGCATCCCACACCGGATCGCGGGTCAGCCAGGTGAGCAGCAGGGAGGCAAAGGCCAGGCACAGGCCGATCAGGGCCGCGAGATCTTCGAGGAAGATGACCAGCAGATCCGCGCTCGTCGTATTGCGCATCCAGGCGAAGATGGAACCGTGCGGGTTCTGGCTGCGCACTTCGCGCAGGCAGGCGCGGAAGGAAATGCCTTCCAGCACCACCGCCACCAGTAGAATGCCCGCGCCCAGTTCGGGCGAGGCCACTTCTTCGATGGCATGCAGTTTGTGCCAGCCTTCGTACAGGCTGAACAGACCGCCCATGGAGAAGAGCAGCAGCGCCACCACGAAGGACCAGAAAAACACCTCCCGCCCATGGCCGATGGGGTGGCGTTTGGTGATGGGGCGGGCGGCGGCATGCTGGCCGTACAGCAGCAGGCCTTGGTTTCCGCAATCGGCGAAACTGTGCACCGCTTCGGCCATCAACGCCGCGCTGCCGGTGAACAATGCGCCGCCCAGCTTTGCCAAAGCGATACCGATATTGGCCGCGAGTGAAATGAGAATGACTTTTTTCGATCCGTCCGCGCTCATCGCTTCCTCCCTATTGCATGCATAGGGCTATCTAGGCCGGAACGGCAGCGGAATAAAGCATTCATTCCCGCAGGAGCGCTAAGCCGCGCCTTGAATCGCCACACGGCCCACATCGCCCGGGCTGGGCGATTCGCCGGTCAGGCGCGCTTTCACGTAACCGTAGGCATAGACCAAAGTGCTCGAAGGGCTGTCCCAATATTCCGCCATCTCGGCGGAGATGCGGAGGAGGGCGATGTTGGGGTCTTCCGCGCCATCCGGGAACCAGGTGCGCATATGTTCGGTCCATAGGTCCTTGATGGTTTCGCGGTCGCGCACCACATCCGCCGTGCCGGTGATGGCGACGTAATTCTGCGCATCGGGGTCCGCGTAATTCAGCAGCACGGTGGGGTTGGATTCGATCTCCTGCACCTTGCGCGAATCGGCGCGGGTGAAGAACCACAGGCTACCGTCGAAATTTTCCTGGGTCGCCACCATCGGGCGGGCATGGAGCTTGCCGTCCACATCCTGCGTCGCCATCAGCGCCACGCGAATATCCTTGATCATGTCCCACACTTTCGTGCGAGCGTCGGTGCCATATTGGGTTTCCATTGCGTGCATCCTCTCATGTTGATCCAGAGAACAGGATGCCTTCGCGCCCATAAGAATGCCATGCCGAGCGAGCCGGCATGGCATTCCATGAAACCAAAAACTAGGCGGCGGCTTTCTGGTCTTCCTCGGCTTCCACCGTTTTGCGGAAGGCGGGGCGGGCTTCGACTTCCTTGACCAGACGCGCCACGTTCGGCCCGGTGACGATGCCAGGGATGCGGGCGTTCCAGCCCACGATCACCACAGTCAGAATATCGGCGATGGTGATGGCGTCTCCCGCCAGATATTTCGATTGATCCAGGCGCGCTTCCACGTCTTTCCACAAGGTGTTGATGTGCTGGATGGCGGCGGCGAAGCTTTCGTCGGTTTTCGGCATGCCGCCGAACATCATGGCGAAGACGACGCTGTAGGCCGGATGCAGCGTGGCGTTGGCGAACATCAGCCATTCCAGCGCTTGGGCGCGCGCCATGCCGGATTGCGGCAGCAGCGGGCTTTTATGTTCGTCGAGCAGATGGATGAGGATCGCCGCCCCTTCGCGGATGGCTTGGCCGTCCTGCACCAGCACGGGCACTTTGCCGCGCGGATTGTGGCGTTTGAATTCTTCGCTGAGCGTGCTTCTGTCGCTTAGGTTCACCTTCTCGGCGGTATGTTCCGCCCCGACTTCATGCAACGCGACATGCACGGCGCGGGAACAGGCGCCGGGGGAGTAAAACAACTTATACATAGCGGAATCCTTCTATGAGTGGATGGGGCTCAATAATAGTCGAGCTTGCCCGCCTTGCCGCGGAAGATGCGGTAGGAAAGGAAGGTGTAGCCCAGAATGGCCGGCAACACCACGATTGCGCCCCAAAAAATGACGATGAGCGATTCCGGCGCGCTGGCCGCTTGCCAGATGGTGTATTGGGGTGTGATGTGCGGAAAGAAACTGTAGGCCAGCCCGTAGAAACACAGGCAATAGATGCCGATGGTGGCCGCAAAAGGTGCCCAGGCCCAGGCGTCGTTGCTGCGCGGCAAACGGCGGAGCAGCAATTCCAGCCCCAAAAACAACCCCCCTGTCATGATCGGGATAGGGGCGAGGAGCACGATGTTGGGAAAGCTGAACCATTTCTCGAAAATCTGGGGATTGGCCAATGGCGTCGCCGCCGAGACCAGCACCGCACCGGCCCCCGAACCCCATAAAGCCCAGCGCGCCCACAGCACGGCTTTCTTCTGCAGCGCGCTTTCGGTTTTCAGAATCAGCCAGCATGCCCCGATGAGGGCGTAAGCCGCCACCAGACACAGTGCGACGATGGCGGAAAAGCCGATGCCGAGCAGGTTATAATGAAAGCCGATGATATATTGCCCCAGCATGAAACCCTGGCTGAGCGCAGCCAGCAGCGAGCCCGCGAAGAAAGCGAAATCCCAGGCATGTTTGTGCGAGGCCTGCGCCTTGGCGCGGAAATCGAAGGCCACGCCGCGCAGGATCAGCCCCACCAGCATGGTCGCCACCGGAATATACAATGCGGTGAGAATCGCCCCATGCGCCACCGGAAAGGCTACCAGCAGCAGCCCAATGCCGAGCACCAGCCAGGTCTCGTTCGCATCCCAGAACGGGCCGATGGAGGCGATCATCGTGTCTTTTTGTTCGTCGTCGCCCCAGCGCAGCAGCACGCCCACGCCCAGATCATAGCCGTCCAGGCAGGCATAGATCAGCATGGAAAGTCCCATCAACCCGGCGAAAACCACCGGCAGCCACACGGCCTGCTCCATCACGCATCCCCCGCTTTTTCGGCCACGGCGGCGCTGGAGAAACCCTGCTCCGGCAGCTTTTTGCCTTTCGCGTGATCCGCCTGGCGGGCCAGATAGAAGACCACGAAAACGTAAGCCACGATCAGGCCCACATAGAGCAGCAGATACATGACCAGCGTGCTCGCCACCATCGGTGCGGTCACGCTTTTGGCCACCGCATCCGCCGTTTTCAGCACGCCGTAAACGAGGTAAGGCTGGCGACCGATTTCGGTGGTGTACCAACCCGCCACCACGGCCACCCAGCCGAGAAAACTGAGCGACGGCAGCACGCGCAGCAGCAGCGCCCCAGGTTCACGATGTTTGCGCATGCGCCAGGCGCCGAACCAGGAAACCGCCAGCATCAACAGCCCGGTGCCGACCATGATGCGGAAGCCCCAGAAGACGGGCGCCACCGGCGGATGCATGCCTTCGAACTCATTCAATCCGCGAATCTCGCCATGCCAGTCATGGGTGATGATGAAGCTGGAAAGGCCCGGCACGCCGAGGGAGAAACGGTTCGATTTCCCCTCCGCGTCCGGCAGCGCGAAGAGCAGCAGCGGCACGTCCTTGCCCGTTTTCCACACCCCTTCCATGGCGGCGATTTTGGCGGGTTGGTGCTCGCGGGTATTGAGCCCATGCATGTCGCCGACGAGTATTTGAATGGGGATGAGGAGGGCGGCGAGATAGAGCCCGGTCTTCAAGCCCAGGCGCACGCTTTCTACCTGATCGCCGCGCTTCCAGCGATAGGCCGAAATGCCCGCTACCAGAAAGGCGACCGTAAGGCCGGAGGCGATCATCATATGGGTGTAGCGGTAGGGCATCGAGGGGTTGAACAAGACCGCCAGCCAATCGGTCGCGAAGGCTTTGCCGCCGCGCATCTCGAAGCCCGCGGGCGTGTGCATCCAGCTATTGAGCGCGATGATCCAGAAGGCGCTGATACTGGTGCCGACCGCGACGATCAGCGTGGAAAGGGTATGAATGCGCGGCGAGACCTTGTTGGTGCCGAAGAGCATTGACCCACCCCCTATAACTAGGCCCACTTCCAGAGTTATAAATGGGAGGAACGGAACCAATGAGAGGGAGGACGGATATGGCGAGGAAGCGCTACACCGCGGAGCAGATCATCGGGTATTTGCGGCAGTCTGAGGTGCTGCTTGGGCAAGGTAAGGGTATGGCAGATGTATTGCGTGCACTGGATGTGACGGGGAACACGTATTACCGGTGGCGCAAGGAATATGGGGGCTTGGGGTTGGACCAGGCTCGGCGGCTGAAAGAGCTGGAGCAGGAGAATGGGCGGTTAAAACGTGCGGTCGCGAACCTGACGCTGGATAACCTGATCCTGAAGGAAGTCTCGACGGGAAAGTTTTAACCAGTCCGGAGCGGCGACGGGAAGCTGTAATTTACGCGCAGCAAAAACTGGGGATCACCGAGCGGCAGGCATGTGCGGCCTTGGGTCAAAGCCGTTCGCTGCAGCGGCGCGAGTCACGGCGTGCGGATGATGAGGCGGCACTGACTGGGGATATCATTGCTTTAGCCAGACAGTATGGCCGTTACGGGTATAAGCGGATTACGGCGCTGTTACGCACGCAAGGCTGGATAGTCAATCACAAGCGGGTGGAACGGATCTGGCGGCAGGAGGGGCTGAAGGTTCCAGCGCGGCATAAGAAGAAGGGTCGCCTATATCTGAATGATGGCTCCTGCATCCGCCTGCGGCCATGCTGGCCGAACCATGTGTGGGCGTATGACTTCGTGGCGGAGCGTCTGACGGATGGCACCAAGATCCGGACATTAACGGTGGTGGATGAATACACCCGGGAGTGCCTGTCGTTACGAACCGGCTACTGTTTAAAATCTGATGACGTGATGGCGGTGCTGACGGAGTTATTTACAACACATGGCATTCCCGATCACATCCGTTCCGATAACGGCTCCGAGTTTACCGCCAAGTCGATCCGGTCATGGCTTGCCAGGCTTGGGATCAAGACCTTGTATATCGAACCCGGCAGTCCGTGGGAGAACGGCTATAACGAGAGCTTCAATGGTCGGTTGCGCGATGAGTGCCTCAACGCGGAGACGTTCCATACGTTGAAAGAAGCGCAGGTGATCCTCGAGCAGTGGCGGCATCACTACAACCACATCCGTCCCCATACCAGTCTCGGATACAAGCCGCCCGCGCCGCTGGCCCGCATGAAGGAAGGGGCCTGCGCTTACGCTCCGGCCCCTTCCTTCATGCCTCCAAAGCCCCAATCCTGTCACTTAATCTCTGGACCTATAAATGGGGGTTGACCACCAGTCTCGGATACAAGCCGCCCGCGCCGCTGGCCCGCATGAAGGAAGGGGCCTGCGCTTACGCTCCGGCCCCTTCCTTCATGCCTCCAAAGCCCCAATCCTGTCACTTAATCTCTGGACCTATAAATGGGGGTTGACCAGGTGGATGCGCCATCAGAGTGGGGTTCCATGTGATTGGGTGAAAGCTCGAGTCGCTTCGTGAGACAGTGTACAATGCGAATATGCCAGCTCTCAATATTGCTGCGGATCCACACCATATTATGCCGCGTTTGACAGGTTGTGTGGACACCGGCTGCATTACAACATGATGAGACTTCCGAAAAAGAAGCTCGCCGTCTGGCTCTGGTCGTGGATTCCCTGGGTAGCACGGATTACGACCATGCCGACTGGCTCCAGCCTAAGCTGAACTGTACCTCTCCGCCTCCGGTCAATACGACTGGCGGCACCGATACGGACATGGAAATGGTCTACGTGAGCGATCTGAAGTAAAGGCGGACACCGGTTGTCTTCGCCGCCACATGAGCGCGCACGATCCCGGCCAGACTGTTGCGGTCGGTGATCGCCAGAGCCTTTATTCCGTAGAACGCGGCCTGCGCGAATAGCTTTTCGCAAGAGCTGGTGCCGCGAAGAAAGGAAAAATGGGAGGTGCATTGCAACTCGGCATAAGCGCTCACTGGAACAATGGTTGAACCAATGCAGAGGTCGTGACGTACCGCAAAATCATCCATATCGACATGGACGCTTTCTTCGCTTCGGTCGAACAGCGCGACAATCCTGAACTGCGAGGTAAGCCAGTAGCTGTCGGCGGTTCAAGCGAACGCGGCATGGTTGCAGCCGCAAGCTACGAGGCGCGGGTGTTTGGCGTTTATTCGGCGACGCCGTCCGTGATTGCCAAAAGAAAATGCCCGGAACTGATTTTCGTCAAGTCGCGCTTTGACGTGTACAAGGCGGTGTCGGATCAGATCCACGAAATCTTTGCAGAGCATACGTCAGTCATCGAACCACTCGCTCGACGAAGCCTATCTCGACATCACTGAATCGATCCCGGAAGGCATGCTAGCTGTGGATGTCGCCGCCCAAATTCGCGCCCGTACCTATCCTATCTGGAAGATGTGCGGCTCAGCAACGCATTAGTCAACGTGCAGGGTTTAAAGCTTTGTGGTGCTGAGGCTGGTCTGGGTGATCTTGAAGGATTGGCCGTTGCCTTGGATGCTGATTAGCGGGCCGTTGCCGCTTAAGCCGTTGCCGATCTGCTGATATTCGACGTTGTTGTCGTTGCCATTCACTGCAAAGTTCAAATTGTTCTGCTGGCCGTGCTGGCCCAGTGCCACGCGGTTATGGCTGCCATTGACATCGGCGCTGAGGTTGTTGCCGTCGCCCTGCTGAGTAATGTCAAGGCTGTTGCTGTAACCGATGACTTGGCCGCGTGCGGCATTGCTATTGCCATACTGGCTGATGCCGACATTGTTTGCGTCTCCATAAGCGCGCAATTCGGCGCTATTGCCGCCGCCGTGCTGGTTGAGGCGTCCCACATTGACCGAACCGGAAACTTCGACCGTGCCGCGATTGCCGCCACCATTTTGGTCGACCACGATCAGGTTATTCACGCCGTAGGCGGCCAGCTCAAGGCTGTGGCCTGAACCCGATTGATTCACATATGCTGTGTTGCCTGCTCCCGAGAGCGTGGCATTCACGCTATGGCTCGAACCGTTTTGGTTCCCCGACAAACGGTTGGTAAAACCATTTACGTTCACACGCTGGCTATTAGCGTTGGCGCCGTTCATCTCTACGCTGTTGCCGATGCCATTGAGTATGACCTCGTGGCTCTCGGCCAGAGCGGCGGTGGGGAGAAGAAGAAACAAAATAGCGAAAATTTTCATGAGATGTATCTCAAAATTTAGATATTAGATTACAGGCGAGGGCGTCCCGGCAAGCACGGGACGCCCAATATTGCTTAGCGTGCGATCAAGACGTTGCCTGCGCCGGACATCGCATAGGTGGCAGTGGTGTTCGAAGCACCGAGATTGACGTCCATCTTGTTCGCGTTGCCGCTGATACCCGCATTCACCGTCTGATTGCTGACGTTAGTCTGCGTGATTAACATGGTGTTGCCGGTAGCCGGGCCGGCGCCAACACAGGATAGGCAGGGGCCGGCACTATCGGCTCCACCGATGTTGGCATTGATCACGTTTTTGCTACCTTCGGTCTGCGCCAACTTAGCTGTATTGCCGTCACCGTTTACCGTCAGATGGGCCGTGTCGGCAGTACCATTCTGAATGATGCTCAGATTGTTGCGCGATCCGATGGCATCCAGTGTGGCGATATGTCCATCTCCCACTTGCTGGATGGATGCAATGGTTCCTATGCCTTTACCGAGTCGCGCTTTAGCATCGTTTTTATTACCTTTCTGGCTGACATCAAGGCCACCACCGTTATCAGCCCGAGCGTTTTCGGAACTGAGATTGGCACTGTTGCCATTTCCAGTCTGCGACAAATTTACCAGTGTATTGCGCTGGGTCTGCGAAATGGTCGCGACGTTATTCGAGCCATCCTGACCGACCGAAAGGTTATGGTAATCGCCGCGTTGCGAAACAATCAGCTGGTTGGCTTCGCCATTTTGGATGACTCCTGCCGTGTATTCGCTAACTTGAGAGCTTGGGGGAGCGAGTTCGCTGGCGCGACCGGTGATCGTATTGTTGGTACCGGCTTGATCGAGTGTCGCCAGATTGCTGTTGCCCTTTTGCGCGGCGCGTATGGTGTTGGAATCGCCTAGGCTCGTTGCCGTCATCTGGTTTGCGTTGCCGATCTGGCCCAGATTATAATTACCGCGGCTACCATTGATATTGGCATGAAGGCTATTGCCATCACCCACCTGGTCAATCGAAACTTTGGTGCTGGCGGTTGGTGCAGTATCGCCCACACGAACGGCCAGCGTATTGCCCGTACCTTTGAGCGAATGTGCTACCGTTGTGTCTTTCGCTTTTGTGCCGATGCCGACATCAACTTTGTTATCTTCTGCCAATGAAGCGGTAGCGCTCAATAGCACGGAGAGGGAGGCTGTCAGGAAGACGGAACGGAAGTAATTCATGTGGGTTAAACTCCAATAAGTTTTTATATGATTTCACCAGTCGTTTAGTGAATTAATATTTACCATGTTGGGATGGATTGGACAAATGAAGATCATCGTAACAATCGAAAGTAGATCTGTTTTGCAAACGATTCTAAGAAATTGTTTACAAACTTACGCCAATAAAATGGGACAAATTAACCATTGATTATTTCAAAACGTCAGCTGTAGATTGCTTGACCGAATTTAAGATAAATGCGGGACTTAAGATTACCATTTACCACGATAATAGCGTCTCTAATTTGAGATTTTTGCCGTATCGTGCCGCTTTATACCTTTGAGGGGACGATAGATCGAATGACCGACAATGCTGCCGCCTTCGGAGGCCTTAGGCCAACTCACATCCTCCGTTATCAGAGTGAGCGCAACATCGACATCACGCGCATTGAAGGCTTATTAAACTTTACAAACTGGCCAAGAACCGCGTCAGCATTGTGAAACTGGTGAATGTGCTGAGCATGGCTCAAACCTTGTACGGCCGTCGCCATACAGGAAATTTCTAAATACTGAAGCTTACTGGCTCTGAAATACGGTCCTTTTCGGTTCCGCAATCGCACGTAAAGCCGGAGCGCGTCTTCCGGCAATGCTTGGAGGGCATTGATGTATTGCTGCTCTGTGGGGCCTAGAACATGCGCGTAATGCAGGCGAACTCTCTCGATCAGCTCCCAGAAATGATCGAGGTAGTAATCGGAGAGTATCTCTAAAGTGCTTTTTCCTGCCGCATCGTTTTTACATCGGGCTAAATCTTTTGGATTCAATATGCCGTTCGGTAGATTTCTACATCACCGCCAATATTGCGACAGATACGCATGCTATGCAGCCCCGTGAAAATGCTTAGGCACAGCAAGACGATCGCGGTGGCACCCACCCGCATCCGCCAAAGTCAGGGCGGCGGGATGCCCGCATCGCGC
This sequence comes from Rickettsiales bacterium, assembly GCA_965247145.1. GTDB lineage: Bacteria > Pseudomonadota > Alphaproteobacteria > Rickettsiales > JAIXRX01 > CBDFGH01. The sequence goes on along the minus strand of CBDFGH010000002.1, from coordinate 146,745 downwards.
AGGCGCAAATCAATCACCAGCAGATATAGGATTAAAGCACTAAAAGTACGCGGGATAGCCACAGTCACTTCACACGACCAGCGACGATTTTGCCGCATATGGTTCATTTTAATTCGGGATTATCCCCTTGGCATACGTTACCCTCTCTGCTATGGAGGTTGCGTATGATTAGGGAGAGTATATGCGGAGAGTCACGCCTAATAATTTATCGATTGGTGGTATCGGAGGCTCGATTATGAGCTATGCGCTCCCAATATACTTCAAAAATGTGCCAGAACAAGTAGCAGGCGGGCTGTTGCTGTTGAGTATTGGCCTCATTTTCTATGCGGCAGGAGAAATGCTGGTGGAAGGTGGAATCAAGCGCCTCATGAGTGGTGAATGGCTTAGCTTCGGCAAGTCGGGCGCAGAAAAAAGTCGCATTGAAATAGCGGCCTTAAAATTTCACGTTTCAGATGTTCCAGCACAGAAAGCGTATTGGGTTTATACCGAAATGAGGAAAATCATTCGGCAGCACGCGGTTGATGGTGAATGGAGGCTTTGGGGACGAATCAAGTTGCCTTGCCAAGATGCAGCCGATCAGCCTTTGGTTTTGATTCCTGCCGAGTTCTGGAAAGATAATGACCTTGAAATGACGCGATTTATTCATTGCCACAACAAAGATATTAAAACCGAGGGCGATATTGGATTAACTGCCCCAGAATACTTTGATTTGCGTATTGAGAAGAAAGCTGTCCGAACCATCAGACGCTTCGCCAACTCGCCCGAGGTAACATCATGAACCTTAAAGAAGCCCTCAAAACCGGAAAGCTGAAGGAGTTCATCAAAGAACATCATTCAGCCCCCGGCGATTCTCAGAAATTTGACGCTACTCTTGCGTCGATGGCGGGAAAACCGAAAGCAGTTCTGGCAGCATCTTCTCCGGATGCTTCCGAGCATTGTAGCGATACTCAAACTCCCCCGCATACTTTGCCAGATGCTTAGAGGAAACGTGGATATGTGTCCCGCCGATGGACTCTTTCAAGCGCGACCAGAATCCTTCCATGCTGTTCACATGGCAGTTGCCAACGGCGTATTGCTTCGCGCCGTGGTTGACGGTCTTGTGGGTGTAGCCCATGCCTTCAAGACCGCGATAGGAATGCAGTTCGTCGGTATGAATCTCGCTACCGGGCGTCACGCTGGCGGCGATGACGGGTTGCAAGGTTACGCGGCGCACGTTCGGCACCACTTTGACCATGACGCTACCGTCACGCTCGATCATGCCCATGAGAACGGTCTTGCCAGCCGCACCGCGACCACGTTTGCCGGGACGCTTGCCGCCAATGTAGGTTTCGTCTACTTCCACAATGCCGGAAAGAGGCTCATTACCGTCCACCAGTCCCATATGCTTGCGGATTTCATGGCCCATGCGCCATGCTGTTTTGTAGGTAACACCAAGCTGGCGCTGCAATTCCTTCGCGGAAACACCGTGGCGGGTCTGGGTGAAAAGGTAGATGGCATAGAACCAAAGCTGAAGGCTGGTGCGCGAACCTTCAAACGGTGTGCCTACCGTGGGGTGAAGGTGGTTGCCGCACCACTGGCAGCTATAGGCGCGCTCCGCCTGGATGCGATACCACTTCGCGCTGCGCTGGCATTTACCGCACTCATGGCCCTGGCCAAAGCGCACTTCAAACAGATGCGAGAGGCAAGCCTCGTCGCTGGAGAATTTCTTGAAGAAGGTTTGAACGGTCAGTTTCATGGCGGTTTCCTTGGTTACAAAGAAACACTAGCACATCATGCACCGTATGCCAAGGGGATAATCCCGTTTTAATTTAACTAATTGGCGTTAAATTGGATTCAACAGGCGATGCCAGGCAGCCAGATTTTCACACCAAACGGTGCCATGCGTAGCTTTCTTGTCCAATGACTATCGAGGTGAAATATGCAACGCATCATGCTCCAAAGTTTATGCTTTACCGTCAATGTTCTCGGATTGAGTTTGATAACGTACCTAATCCTAACGGTGGGCTGGCCAACAGCCCCTAGAGATGCTGTCGTACTCGCATGCGTTTTGGTGGGACAGAGTGCCGCAATAATTTACGCGCTGATAAAAATACCGCTCAATATCGACACCCGCCGCAAGTGATCTACGTGGTTGTCTTTGCTTTTAAAGCGACTGGCATTGGAAGAACAAATTCGTTTGCGCGAGTTATATGTCCAAGGCACATTTTCTTCGTCGAAGAGATTCGCCTTACGCATAACGTCAAGACAGGCACGCCGCCCATGCTAACAATAGCGCTATGCACCCGCTCACGCGCAGCCGCGCCAGAACGATCAAGGAATTTGGCCGCCGGGCTCGCAGCTTCCCACTCTACACGGTAATGACCCGATTCTTCCGTGGGATGGAAGCCCGTCATGGTCAGGCCATGGCGGGCCAGATTCCGTGCCAGCCCCTCCCGTTCGTGGGAAGTGAGTTGGTGCGGGGCAAGAAAGGTCAGAGCGGGCATACAAACCTCGATGGATGAAAGGAGCGGTGGGCTGTCTATTCATTTTATCCATTTCCCATCCAGCGGGGCGGGCATGGCGTGGTGTTGTCAGCACTTGTCGACAACACCGCCATCCCCACAAATCCGCCCTGCACGGCGTTACCCTTCTCTGGTGACCCAAACCCACCAGGAGCGACCCCCATGCCCATTTCTGAAACCACGCCCGAAGCCTTCCTTAATACCGAGAACTGGCGCTTCGTCCTCATGCCGGATAATTCCGTGCGTGTATTGAGTCGCAGCCCGCAGCAATTGACCAACACAGCCATGCAGGCACTCTGCGCCGAACACGGTCTAGAGATTGCCAGCTCCGCCGAGATTCGCGTCGCCCACACCCCCTTCGATCAAAGCGGCCTGCGTCCTGAAAAAGCCTTCCGCTACCCGTGGGGCAATGAAACCGACCTTTCTGACCAAAGCCCGCTCTTCCGTGACCAGGGCATCAGCCTCGGCGGCTTGAAACGCTTCGGTGCCTCACGCCACGGCTTGTGGGCCGTCACGCGCGACGGGGAGCGTCTGGGTGGGGCCTACAACATCTTCCACAATCGCGATGGCAGCGGCGGTTCGGTAGAACAAGGCGGCGAACGTAGCGACTTGGGAGGGGAACGCGGGAATCTCGGCGGTGATAGAGGCGCGCTTGGCGGCGAACGTGGCAACCTTGCGGGCGAGCGCAGCGATTTGGGTGGTACACGCAGCGATCTGGGTGGCGCTCGGGGCGATCTCGGTGGTGAACGGAGCGATCTCGGTGGCAGCCGGAGCGATCTGGGCGGCGAGCGTGGGAATTTGAAAGATTCGCCTATCATCCGCCCCGCCGGTTTCTTTGCACGCAACGCGGAGGGCGAACCGCGCCCACTGGAGCTTCATGAAAACGAGGCCTACTTTTTCTCCCGTGCTGCCACGACAGAGGAGGCCACTTACTTCCATCAAGCCGTGCAGGCCATCGGAGAAAAGCTCACCGCCGATGACGGCATTCTGATCCTCACCCCGCCGGATTTCGCCACCAAGAAAGGCTACTTTGCAGCGGGTGGCGGTTGTCATTCCTGCCTGCGCCGTGAGGGGCTCACGTTCCAGGTGCAGAAGAATGCGATCTTCAACGCCACCGGCATCGAGATTGATCGCTTGCCCGAATACAAAGAAGAGCTGATCGCGGAAGCCGCCAAGATCAGTTTCAGCATGCCAGAAACGCGAGCATTACAAGGACTGCTGCAAATAGCCCAATCCGGTGCGATGACTCCCGACCTCTTTGCCACCATGCGCGAACAGGTGGTTGCCAGTTTCCCCGAGACCGAACAGGCCAAACTGATGGACAAGCTCACCCGCATGCTGGAGCAAACTCCACACCTCGCGCAATTCCTCCCGGTAGATGTGCAGCCGGGCCAAGTGCGTAACGAGCAACGGGAGCGCTAGGATGAGCTTCGCTGAGCGCACCCAAACCCACCAGCCGATCCACCGCCTCGAAGGTTACGATGCGGACGGGTTTCTCTGTCACCTGCTGCTGCAATGCGCGCCCGCACGCCTGCAAGCCTATCTCGCTGCCACGGAGGACGGCCCCGCCGACCCGACCGCGTTCGGCGCGGTAATCGCCCGAGGCTTCGGCGCACTGCCGGACGAGGCATGACCATGCCGCTTGACCCCGATGCGCAGCAAGCGCTGACCGCGCATGTCAAAAAGACCTTCGTGCGTTCCTACGACGAACCCGTCTGGCGGGGCGCATGGCTGGGGCGCACGCGGGGTTTGTGGACGGGGGTGGCGGTCGGTCTCGCCTTCGGCGCTTTGTTCGGGGCGGGGTTGTTCGCGGCTGCCGCTTTATGCACGGCGCATCTGGCAATTGCCGGGCTGGCGGGTGGCGGTTTGCTGCTCGCCAGCATGGGAACCTTTGCGGTGGCGGGCATGTTCTTCGCCATGCCACTCGCCGCGGATGTCGGCGTGCAATATTCGGTGGCCGAGGGCCTGCGCGAACTCGAAGCGCGCCTGCGCAGCCCCGGTCTGGAACAAGCTCTCCAGCAAACCCCCGAAGGCCGGGCGCAACTGGCCGAGATTGCGCAATCGCGCGAAGAGAAACGCCCGCGCTGGTGGAATCCGCGCGTCATGGCCAGCGCGGTGCTGCTTGGCATCGGCGTCGGTGCCGCCATCGGCTTGGTTTCAACCTTGGGCGTGCCGCTCGCGCCCGTGGTCGCCATCGCCCAATTCCTCGGCACCAGCAGCACCATCGGTACCGTCGCCGCGACCACCGGCTTCTTCGGTGCTTTCTCCGCACTGTTTGGCGTCAACATGCCGCTTGTTACCAGCCGCATCTCCGACCGCTTCGGTCGCCTGCTCACCGGACGTGTATTTGAATCTGCACCAGCCGAATCCGCACATACCGCACCCGCACTCTCTGCATCGCGATTGCCCGCTGCCGAGCTTCCCGCCTTGGAGGAGAGCCCCACATCACATGTCGAAACCTTGCAGCGTACCCGCACGCAATCCTCCGCCGAGCGCCAGCGGTGAATGAACTGACACCAGTGTCCACTACATGGAAAGTATCCTAGAAATCATCAAATATTAAAATTGCCCAATCACTTGCATCACCATGAAGGCCTTGATTTGTCGGGGAACTATTCTTCTTGGCTAAAGCTGGCAATTCATTGGACTGGGTATGATTATGAAAGGGATTTTTGAACTTCGGCGCTTCGGGGCTTTAGGCAAAGGCTCAAGAACAGGCTAGCAGTCTCTACCGACCAACCTCTGTAAGCCCTTTCACAAAATTGTAACATTGGTGTGAGACGATACCTCCTCAATTACGGGGGACATCGAATGGATATCGGAAAAACAGAATTATCCTTTGCCCGAAAAAATCGAGCTTAAGCGATTTCCGTCATTCAACATGATGGTGACCGGATTCGATTTAAAAATCGATTATGAATCCGTCACTTCCGGCGAAGTACCGATGCCGCGAATTGAGGGGATCCTTCATCACGAGCTTCATCATGTCCGCCAGCAAGACAACAAATTGATCGGCCACTTGAGCCAACTCAACCAAATCTCGATCACATATGACGCGCTCCAGCGAGCCCTAATGGAAGACCCGCCAGGGCTGTATGACAAGCTGGTCAAGGCTGGCCATGCCGACGATCTTCCGGAAGCCATGGCATCCATGAAAGCCGCGTTGGAATCTGGCCTGGATTCGTCGCAAGCGCTTGGCCTAAGCGCCGATAGCATCTCCAACAATTATTCCGCACTTCTTCACCGCAACAGTGAATTAATTGCGCTGACGGAAGCGCAAGCGGAAGATCTATCCAGAGCTTATGCGCATTCCATGATTTTTTTTGGAAGCGCTCTCTCCATGCCCACAACCCGAGGCATGCTGAAAGATGCCAATCAAACGATGGATGTTCCGCCACTGACCGATGAACAATGGGGTCTATTCAAAGCGGGCATGGAGCAAGTAGAAAAGATGTTTGTCGGTGGCCATCCGGAACCGACCATTACGACAGAATCCGAATTCCTGGATTTTGCATCGAAGCAAGGCACGGAAGAGCGACGCTTCTTTGAGTCGACTGCTCGCATGCAACCACGCGTGCAACATGCCATGGAATATCTGGCGGACGATGCCATGGTTCGTTACGGCTTGCCGGATGAAGAGATCATGCCGATGGTGGAATACATCGCGGTGAGCGAGGCAAAGACAATAGAAGCCACAGAGGCCAATCCGCTCCAGGCGCGTCAGACACACCCCGATCCCGCCAATCGTGTCGCGCGGCAGGCGGCCATTCAAAAGGTTTTGGCATTGCAAAAAAGCACCGGCTGCGGCCGGGATGTGGAAGCCGCCATCGAACATGTCAACGCCGATGATTTCGAAGAAAAGAAGAGCAAACTGACCGCGCGATGGAGCGGTCAACGTGACTTTACCTAGAGGTTCAAGCGCTTGAAACTTGATGATTAGTTTCGGGCGAATTGCAGCTGTAAACTATCATCTACCATTGTTATGTGGTTTTGGTTGGAGCTTACGGAAACTTGGCTCTGTCAGCGTGTTCACCGTATCGAATAGATCGTCATGCTTGAAGGTTGTTTGTGATGCGTAGCGTCCGCTTAACAAGGCCCTTAAGCTCAACGGGGTCGATCTGATCGGGCGTCGCCTCGGTCATGTTCTCGCCGTGATGATAGGGGGCGGAATCGTTGATCTCATTCAGCTTGTCATAGAGATGATGTGCTGGGTGCGTATCACCAGTCTCGCGTATTTGCTTCACCATTTCGCCAAGCCACTGGCCGTCGGTAAAGTTCGCCGGGAAGCTCGTGCGAAGGAAGGTTTCCAGGACGACACGCATTTTGCGGATGATATCCAAGGCCTCGCCAACGCCGCTGTTGTAGTAGGTCATCAGATGATCGATGTCGGTCGCAGTCCTGCCACGCGTGGCGCGCTCAAGGTCTAGCGAAACGATCTTCGATCCTTGCTGCTCACCATGGTCGGCGATGCCGATCGCGGCGCGTTCCGAAGGTATGCATTTGTCCCATAGTTGCTTTAGGAACGTAGCGTCATGCGACATGAGAATAACTTGAGTGCAGGTGCGGCCTATCTTCATGATCTCATGGATGGTCTGCTGCCGACGGAAGGAATCCTGCGAGTTGAACGGATCGTCGAGCACGACGATCGTGTTGGCGAGATTACCGCGGCGTTCGAGATGCGCGATGAAAAATGCCAGGGCCAGGGTGCTCTTGTCGCCAGCCGAGAGGGTATTACGGAAGCTCGGCACAGCGTGGGAAGTAGTGCCTGCACCAAGGTCCACGCTCTTTTTGTTGATGACTAGCTGATAGCTTGAGCTCGCCACGCCGCCGGCGTAGCTGTGCTTCGTCTCGGTGATACGGAAGCCCGCGTTGAAGTCGTCGAGCAGTTCATTGATCCTAGCCTGGTAGGGTGTGACAATGCTGGCGGTGTGCTTGTCGAGAGCTGCGCGAACCTGGTCCTTCTTAGTCTCCAGATCGGTCTTTTCTTTGATGAGGCGGGCATGGTCGTCGCAGAGGGCTGCAACCTTGGCAGTATGCCGCGTCTTGATCGCGCGCAGTTGCACGAGCTCTGCTTGCACAGGCGCGGTGTTGCCGTCGCCAGCCTCGGTCTTCTTCGCTGCGACGATCTCATTTGCGGCCGTGACGGTGGTGTTGAACCCGTCGGTTTCCGTTTGCGCCAATCCGTACGCGTCGATTGCGTCGAGATAGGCTTGATCGAGCACGATCGGCTCAAGCGGCGCCGAAAGCTTTCGATCGATCAAGGCCAAGGCAGCATCGCCAAGAGCCTTCACGGCCGCACCACCGGCGTGGGGATAGGTGAGGGCGGAGGCATCCAGAGCTGCATATTGCGACCAAAACAGGAGAGCCGCAGCATGGTGCTCGGCCGCGGTGTAATAGGCCTCAGTCGCTGCCGGGCCGAATAGTTGTACGATCCGCCTGCGCATCGCTTCGATGTCGGTTTTGAGATCGTTGTAGCTCTGGCCGAACACGGTACGGTAGGCGGCGATTAGTTCGATGCCTTCGAGATCTTGGCCGCAGAAGGGGCACGAATCTTGAGCTTGGTCTAGCGCTTGGCTGACCCATCCGCCGCTAACGCCATGGCCTACCATATGTGCGGTAACGGCCTGCTCCGCATCATGGCCAATGTCGTCAATGTTCTTTGCGAGCAGTTCGGCAAACCCTTCCGGTATTGCGGGCAGGCTGGACGTTGTAAGGGCAGCTTGGCTCTCAATCAAGGCCGCTTCGCTGACGGTCTTTAGCTTCGATTCCTGGGCAGCGATCAACTGGTCGATGCCGTCCTTCTTCACGAGGTTGGTGAAGGCCTCGACATTCATTCCCAGCGGCACATGCGATTGCACAGCCTTCAGCGCGGTTGAGATCTCGTTTGTCTTGGTCCTGATGTCGGCGACGAGTTGGCTTTCCTGCTCGGCCAGGGCAACGCCTGCCTCGCCAACGATAACGCGATAGAGGCCGCGCTTCTGTGTCGTGTCCACAATCTCGCCGGCGTGGATGTTTTCAGCAACGAAGATGTGGTCGAAGATTTCGAGATCTGGGTGCGCGGCGGACCAGCTGGTGCCCTCGAATTTGACCGTGCCGGCTGGCATAAGCAGTTGCACGATCGGCGCTGCCGTCGCGCCGAGGGTGGCGCGGCCGATGACATGTGAGGCGTCACCTGTTTTCAGAGAGCGCAACACGGTGCAGATGGTGGTCTTGCCATAGCCATTAGCGCCGTGGATGACTGTATGCTTCGCAAGATGGGTATCACCGCCGGCGGCCGACTTGTAGAAGCGGCCGACATTCTGAATATCGATGATTTTCTTCAGCATGGCTTATCCCCTTAGAACGCGAATGCCGGTTGAATGCGCTCGTACAGGATGGAGCTTCGCGAAATCCATCATTAACCGATGTGAACTTATCCCGCTAGTCTGCGAGGCTTAACCACACAGGACTGGACTTGCCTGTCGCGGCAAGCATTGCTGTCGTCACCGCAGCGCTTGCGGGTGGCCTGGTGCGATACCAGGCCTGTCTCAGTGGAAGCGTAGGAATCTCTCCTGCGCCCTATCTGAGGAACTCATCATGCCCCACGCCAAGAAAGCCACTCCGACTTTTATCCCATCTCTTACCAAAGCCACACCCAAGTCAAAAACCATCCAGTCCGTGGCCCGGCTCGCCAAAAGCAGTTCTCCTGCTAAGCTGAAGCCCGTTGCAATTAAACCGAAAATCGAGCAACGCCCAGCCATCACGAAAGCCGAACGTATCCTTGCCCATCTGCGCTTGCCGCAAGGTGCCAGCCTCGTCGAACTGCAAGCCGTCATCGGTTGGCAGGCCCACAGTGTGCGGGGTTTTCTCTCCGGCATCGTGCGCAAGCGCTTGGGGCTGGTGCTTCAGGTAAGCATCACCGAAACCGGTGAGCGCCGCTACCGGATCGCGGAGGGCGTATGATATATACACGCCAAGCTCTGAGACAGCTCCGCCGAGGCATTGGCGTCACGATCCATGTATACCGAGTGCAGCACAGAATCACCCTGCAAAAACTTGCCCATCATACCCAACTACCGGTCGATCTTCTCGACCGCTACGAGCTCGGCAAAGGAGAGATAACGCTGGAGGCTCTATTCCGCATCGCCTGCGCGCTGGATATAACGTTATCGGCATTAATCGCGGATGAGGAGGGCATCATATGAAACAGCCCTCCGATCGCCGCGTTGTATGCACGACCCCCAGACCGGAGGATTTGGCGCAGACACTGCGTGAACTCCCCGGCTGGAACCGCGCTGCCTTGATCAAGCAATGGCGAAACCTTCACGGCATGGAACCACCCTCGGGCCTGAGCCAGATCATGCTGGTACGGGCCGTGGCGTACGGGTTGCAGGAAGCGGCGGAGGGTGGTCTCAGTCCTGCCCTACGCCGACGATTACGCCAGATTGCCGAGGATTATGCCGCCGGTCGTGCATTCGGTTCCGCGCCTCATCCACCCTTGAAGATCAAGCCCGGAACGCGGCTGCTGCGCACCTGGCATGGGGTCACGCATACGGTGACCGTGTTGGAAACGGGGGTCTTATGGAACGACGTCCCCTGCCGGTCGCTGTCGGAGGTGGCGTACCGCATCACTGGCAGCAAATGGTCCGGCCCGCTCTTCTTCGGTCTAAAGAAAGGAGCGCGCGAATGAACATAGCTTCCGAACGCACAAAGACCCACCTCAGCTGTGCGATCTACACGCGTAAATCCTCCGAGGAGGGGTTGGAGCAGGAGTTCAACTCCCTGCAGGCGCAGCGGGAGGCCTGCGAGGCGTACATCGCCAGCCAGAAGCACGAAGGCTGGACTCTTGTGAAGACCGCGTATGACGATGGCGGGTTCTCCGGTGGCAATATGCAGCGTCCGGCGCTGAAAGCACTGCTGGCGGACATCGCCGCGAGCAAAATCGATGTTATCGTCGTGTACAAAGTGGATCGCCTGTCGCGCTCGCTGCACGACTTCGCCCGAATGGTGGAACTGTTTGATACCCATAAAATGTCCTTCGTGTCGGTAACGCAGGCCTTCAATACGACGAGCTCGATGGGTCGGCTGACGCTGAACGTCCTTCTCTCCTTCGCGCAATTTGAGCGGGAGGTGACGGGGGAACGCATCCGCGACAAGATCGCCGCATCCAAGAAGAAAGGCATGTGGATGGGGGGATCGCTCCCGCTGGGATATGATGTGGTCGAGCGTAAACTGGTTATCAACCCTGCGGAGGCCATCCAGGTGCAGCGCATCTTCGATCTGTATCTGAAACACAGCAATGTCCGCCTGCTGCAAGAAGACCTGCGCCGGGAGGGCATCGTCGCCAAAGCCCGAGCGAGTGATCAACGTCCGGGGGGAGCTGTCATGGCGCGCGGTGCGCTTTACAAGCTGCTGGCCAACCCGATCTATCGCGGTCAGATTCGCCACCAGGGTGTTTGTTATCCCGGACAGCATGCAGCGATCGTTGATGCGGAACGCTGGGACGCGGTACAGGTTCAGCTGAAAGCCAATACCAACTACCATGCTGCCCGACACGCGGGCCGCGCTAATACCAACTGGCTGATCGGCAAACTTTTCGATGCGGCGGGCGAGCGTCTCACCCCGAACCATTGCGTGAAACAAGGGAGGCGCTACCGGTACTACGTCTCCCATCGGTTGGTAACTGAAACCGCGAGTCAGCATCAGGATGGCTGGCGATTACCGGCGCGTGGCACGGAGCAGATAGTTGTGCACGCCGCACAATCCATGCTGGAGGATCAGGCTTCACTCACGACCGTGCTGCGGGAGCGGGGGATCGACGCGCATCGATTGCCCGGGCTGATCCAGGCGGCGAAGTCAATGGCGAAGCAGATCGGAGATGCGCAGGTACATACTAGCGCAACCGTCCTACGGTTAATCCAGCGGGCTGAGTTGCACATGGGCACCCTCCGGCTGACCCTCTGCCTGGATGGACTTACTCAGGATCGTAAAGTCGAATCCTCGCCGTCCTATGCACCTTCCGCCACCATCACGATGATGCGGGATATTCCGCTGCAGATCAAGCGCCGAGCTCACGAGATGCGGCTGGTGATAGAAGGGCGGACGAGCCGCACTACCAAATCCGATCCGGTGATGGTGAAAGCCATCGCCCGATCCCATGTCTGGGCGGACGCGCTCCTCCTCGGCAACGCGGACTCGATGCGAACTATCGCCCGTGGTGAAGGCGTAACCGACAGTACGATCAAGAAACAGATGCCGCTGGCCTTTCTGGCCCCCGACATTGTTAAAGCGATCCTTGATGGTACGCAGCCGGAGCATCTGACGACCTACGCCAAACCGCCGGTCGCAACCCGGTTCCAGAAGGGACAATCCGGAAATGCAACCGGCCGTAAAAAGGGATCAAAGAATAATCAGCCCGCGTTGCATGAAGAGCGCTTGAAGACCATCATGTTGGACGAAGCCTACCGGACGATTCAGGTCAATGACGGCAACTGCCAAGTGACCATGCCGATGGCGCAAGCGATTATGCGTGCTCTGGCAGTGTCAGCGGCGAAAGGCCAGACGCGGGCGCAAAAACTGTTCGTGGAGATGCTGAGTCGTACCGAACAAAGCAATAAACAGGTTTACGACGAATACACGACGGCGGTGCTCAATTACAAATATTGCGCAGAGGCGGAAATCGAGCGATGCGAGAAGCTCGGTATCGAACCCCCGGAGCTGATTCCGCATCCGAGCCAGATTACTATTAACGGACGTACTGGGGAGGTTATCGTCAAAGGACCGACCACGAAGGAAGAAAAGGCGACATACGATGAGTTTCGAGAACGAAAAGCGGATTTCAAGTTCTCCGTTGCAGAAACGAAGAAATTACTTCTGACCGAACCCGCAGAACTGCATCCGGCTATTCTTGAAGCTATCGCTTACGAACAAAGTATTGTGGATATCCTCTCGCAGGTGATCCCGGATTAAAGGCGATTGGTTGATCGCAGTATTAGGTATGGCAGAAATGCGTTTAATCTCGTATTTCTAGACAAAGCAGCACCTCACACTAAAAATAATATGTTCTACTTAGCTGAAGGTAGTACGAATGTCGGGGACGAGTTTGTAGTGGTTGAGCAAGTCTTAAACGGAACAGATGCTGGCCGATACTTTGCAGCGTTCCTGAAACGCATCCTGCTGCCGGAAAGACGGTTCTACACGGCGGTTTTCGCCTACGCCGTGGTCATCGGCCTGCTCTCGCTCGCAGTGCCGGTGGCGGTGCAGACGCTGATCAATACGGTGGCCACCGTGGCTGTGCCGCAATCGCTTTTCGTGCTGGCGGGCCTGTTGTTCCTACTACTCACCTTCTCGGCCATTATGCAGGCCATGCAGCTATATACGATGGAATTGTTCGAGCGGCGCTTCTTCGCGCGCATCGCCGCCGAGATCACACATGTGCTGCTGCATGCTCGCCCCGAAGCGGCGAACCAAAGCGCAATCATCGATCGCTTTTTCGAAGTCATGCATGTGCAGAAAAGCGTGCCCGCTTTGTGCGTCGGTGGGTTCACGCTGCTGCTGCAGATGGGTATCGGGTTCCTGGTCGTCTCACTCTACCATCCGTGGTTTTTGGTCTTCAACCTGCTGCTGCTGGTCTGCTGCGCGCTGGTCTGGCGGCTGTGGCATCACCGGGCGCAGAAAGCAGCGGTGAAGGCTTCCTCCGCGCGCTACTGCATGGCCGGCTGGCTGGAGGAACTCGCCCGCGGCGAGCCGCTCTACCGCACGGAAGCGGGCAAGCCGCAATCGTGCGAAATCTCCGACCGGCTGACACATGCCTACCTCGACGGGCGGGAAGCCTTTTTCCGCGCCAATTTCCGACAGATTCTCGGCTTCTTCGCAGTGTATGTGCTGGGCAGCGTGGCGCTGCTGGCGCTGGGCGGCTGGCTAGTGCTGCAAGGGCAGCTCACGCTCGGTCAACTGGTGGCGGCGGAGCTGATTCTCTCGGCCATTTTCTACGGCATCGCCCGTATGGGTTATTACCTTACACTGTACTACGAACTCTGCGCAGGCGCGGTGAAGCTCGACGAACTATTGAGCCTGCCTCAGGTGGAAAATGCGCCGCCCGTGGAACCCTTGAGCGCGCAGGCCCGCGTACGCCTACCGAACGCAGCGCGCGTCCTGGCGCGCAGCATCTTCGCCGGGCTTCTATTGCTGGTGTTGGCCATGGTCTTCGTACCCTGGGTGCAGACCGCGCCCGGCACCGGCACTATCGTCGCTCTACATCCGGAAGGCCAGGCCCAGAACATCCACGCCCCCGTCCCCGGCCGGATCAGCCGCTGGTACGTACGCGACGGCAGCCAGGTGCAGGCGGGCGACCCGATCGTGGAGATCGAGGATAACGACCCGCAGCTGATTGAACGCTTAGGGATGGAGCGCGATGCGGCGAAGGCCGCGCAAACCGCCGCCCGCGTGGCGACGCAGACCGCGCTGCTCGACGTGCGCCGGAAGGAAAATCTCTACAAGCAGGGCCTGAGCGCGCGGCGCGAACTGGAACAGGCCCGCATCGAAGTGGCCTCCTGGCAGGCGAAGGAGGCGGAAGCCGCCAGCAAGGTCGCCAGCGCCGAAACCAAGCTTTCCCGCCAGCACGCCCAGCTGGTGCGCGCACCGAAAGCCGGCCGCGTGCTGCGCGCCCAAGGTGGGGACACCGCTACCCTGGTGAAAGCGGGCGATCTGATGGCCACCTTCGCCCCCGAACAGACCCAGATCGCCGCCGAGCTTTATGTCGGTGGGCTGGACGCGCCGCTGGTGCATCCCGGCCGCCGGGTGCAGCTGCAGTTCGAAGGCTGGCCGGTGATTCAGTTCAGCGGCTGGCCCTCGGTCTCGGTCGGCACCTTCGCCGGTGTGGTCAGCAGCGTCGATCCCGCCAGCTCGATCAATGGCAAATACCGCGTGCTAGTAGTGCCCACCGAAGCGCAGGCCTGGCCAAATGCGCGCTACCTGCGCCTGGGTTCCCGCCTGCGCGGCTGGGTGCAGCTGAACGAAGTGCGCCTGGGCTACGAATTCTGGCGCCAGCTGAACGGCTTCCCGCCCGAGCTGACGCAACCGGCGACGGACGCGGCGAAAGGAAAAACGTCATGAAGAAAATCTGGCTGACGCTCGCCTGTGCGCTGCTGCCGAGCGCGGCTTGGGCGCTCTCGCTCGAAGAGGTCCTTGCCTCCTCCCAGCGCCATTACCCGAAAATCATTGAGGCGCGCGAAAAGATCGAAGCCCAGAAGGGCAAAATCCAGAAAGCCCAAGGCGCGTTCGACTGGGAGCTGAACCACAAACAAGCCCACCGCGTCAGCGGCTATTATGACGGGCAATACGTCGAAACCCAAATCTCCCGCCGCCTGAGCGATTCGGCCACCCGCGTCTATGGCGGCTACCGAGTGGGGGACGGGGACTTCCCGATCTATGAGCAATACTACCCCACTCTCGACCGCGGGGAGGTGAATGTCGGCGTCATGGTTTCTCTGTGGCGCGACCGGATCATCGACGAGGAACGCTTCGCCTTCGCAGACGCGCAATTGGAGATGAAGAAGAAGGAAACTGAGCTATTGCTGACGCAAATGGGCGTGCAGTACGACGCGATGACCAGCTACATCGACTGGGTGGCCGCCGGTCTCGCGCGCAACTTGGCCAAAGAGCAGCTTGATCTGGCTGATGTACGGCAGCAGGGCTTCGAAACTCGCGTGGCCCAGGGCGACCTCGCCCGCATCTATCTCACCGAAAACCGCCAGGCCATCCTCAAGCGCCAAGCCGACCTTACCGAAGCCGAACGCAAACTGCGTGAAACCTCGGTGAAACTCAGCCTCTATATACGTGATGAATCGGGTAACCCGCTCATTCCCGAAGAAAATTCCCTGCCACTGAATTTGCCAGACCCCGGCGCACTGACACTCGAACGCATTGATCGGGAAATCGAGCGTGCGCGGGGCATGCGCCCTGACCTCATTGCCATCCACATCGACCTCGACCGCCAACGCAACGCGCTGCTGTTGGGTGAAAACAAGCGGATGCCGAAAGTGAGCCTCTACGTGGAAGGTGCACGCGACATCGGGGATGGACCTATTTCCCGCCGGGGAAACGAAGCGAAGATCGGCCTCAATATTTCCATTCCCCTGCAGCAAAATACGGGGCAAGGCATGGTGGAACAAACCAAGGCGGAAATGCGACAGATCGAGCAACGCAAACGCCTGCTCAACGATCAAATCGCCAGCCAGATCCAATCGGTCGCGAACGACTACCACGCCGCCCACGAGATCCTGCGCCTGGCTCGTCAAGAAGCCGAAGCCGCCCGCACCATGCAGAATGCCGAACGCACAAAATTTGAGCATGGGGCAACTGATTACTTCGTCCTCAATATGCGCGAAGAAAAACGCGCCGAAGCCCAGCGCAAAGCCATCGTCGCCCATGCTAGGCTGTGGGATGCCGTGGCGGGTTACTATCTAGCTACGCTGCAAACGGAAAAATTCTGGCTGTGATGTAAGAGTTAACGAACATCAAAGCTGTTAGGTAGGGAGAATATTTGAACGTATATGCCGTCGTCATCGGGCGCATGTGGCAACTCGATCTTTCGGAATCCTATGACCTGACTTTTGATTCTAATGTATTAGAATCTCGCGCTTGTTCTCGTTCCGTGCGAATTTTATTCTGAAAATGCTCTAATTGATTGGTCACCAAAATTATTGCTCCAAGAGCGATACTTGCCACCGTGAATCCGGTGGTGATGGCCTCGATTTTCTGATTCTCGGTCAGTCCCTTCCAAAAATCCCCGACGTTCTTCATTCCTTTATCGGCAAAAAGACCTTTTATTTTATTACGATATGTTTCGTTGTATTCACTAAGTTCCGCAGGTGCAGATAATCCTGTCTTCAGCGGATTGCTCATCAATGCAAAGATCTTCTCCTTATGCGCTTTTTGATACTCGTCGAACGCTCCGGAGCGCGCTACATTCTTGTAGATACTGCTTCGGATCAAAGTGGTCGCTGCTTTAGATCCCATTATGCCAGCCAACGGATAGCCAAGTATATCCATAGCGCGCAGCCATACGCTACGGCGGCTTTGACGTTCTGTTTCTACATTTTCTTTACTCGTAACCACTTCATCTCCTAAATTGTCCTAACAAAGTATAATAATTGTCCCCACGAATATATGGCTTAATTATTACAATTGCGTGTCCGAGAATGCCGAATCGGTCCGCTGGTAATATTTCCTCTAATTATGTGAAAGCTCGGCTGCCGTGATGAGCTGATTTTCGATCGAGGTAATTTGCTACAGTTATTTTTATCGGAATGTTGATTTCCACCGTTGCGGTGTCGGCTTCGCGTAGTTTTATGCGTAATCTGTCCATCGCATTGAAAAGATTTTTGATCCGTCCCTCAGCGCATTCGACCTGCCGATTGATGTCTTCAACGGTTGCATCGTCATCGTCACGTTTGGCTTCTGGCATATGCACCGATAGATAATCTATTTTGGCATGAACGAGCTGCTGCAAAAAATCTTCTGCTTCCTTGGCGGTATCAAACCGATGACGACTATTGACGTACCCTTCCATGACCGCGCCGGTCTCTTGTGGTGGTCGTTTCTTCGGATCAACATTCTTTTCGGTATTGAACTGGATGAATATCGGCGCTTCGATCAACACACGGTTTCTGGCTTTTTCGCTCAGATGGGCATTGGCAGCGATTCGGTGTGCATGGATTTGCCATTCGTTGCCAAGCAGAGAAGCAAGAACATGGTCGAAGATGTATTCCGCTTTCGGTGCATCATATGCGCCATCGACTAACTTGAGATCTGGTTCAATTGCAAAATTATGGCTCATCTATTTTTCTCAAAAAGGTGAAAAATATTGTGGAAGATCGGTGATGAAGGCACCCGCCTGGATCAGGTCAAGGATTGCAGTGGTTGCAATTCACCGGCTCGGCGTGGCTTGGGCGATCAGCGCGATCGATGGTTTCCTCAAAGTCGCATTTTACGCAGCCAAAAATCTCCGACTTCACTATATTCGTCGCCAAACTGCATAAGCGGCACTCTAAGCCCGTTGCCACACGCACCTTGCCCCATCCCGGCAGGCTGCATTTGGGGCAATGTGTTGCAAGACGTTCCGCTAGCCTCTTGGCTAACTCCCCAATGACTTCCATGCGCGACGGGTTGAGATGCGCCCGCATATCCGTTTCCACCCAGACTTTGCCGTCCGATGCATTCTCCATGCATTCCGCGTAGGCCTTTTCCAGTGCAGCCCAAGAATCTACGCCTTTGAAGATCGGCGTTTTGGCTGCTCGGTTATTGGGGCGCAGTATTAGTGCGTGGGAGGGGAATCGGGCATCTTCCGCGAGTTTTTGTAACGCCTCGAAAGAATCGACCGTCGCTGTACGGTAGTTTGTCTTCTCGCTTAAATACGATACAAGGAGGTGAAAACCATGTCTGCGGTCGATAAAATATAGAATCTCATGATCGCAGGATAGAAACGGAACGTAGGGGTGGGGCCCGAAACTACCTTCACTGGTAAGAGCAAATTCCACTTTGTCGCCCAGATTTTCCAGTGACCGCTCACATTTGCGACGGGCACATTCCAGCGCGCTGCCTTCTCGCTCGATCTCGCCTGAGAATGTACCGAACTGATCGGTATCCATCAAATATTCCAGCACATTCGCCCCAAGCGTTTCCTGAAATGGTTCGGTCATGGCGATTGATTTCGCATGTTTGGTGGCGAGAACTATGCAGCTCCCAGCATAGAGAGAGCGTGACTTCATTGCGCATTCTTCCAGGTCAGATCACGATTCAGGAAGTAGGTTTCCCGGCTTTCAGGCTCGATACAAGCAAGCTGAACCCAGCCGTTGCCAAAGAGCTTTTGTAAAACGGGCTGCGCCTGGATGATCGCATCAAGCATCGGGCGTGGTGCATACACCACCGTCATCAGCCGTTGCGGCTCGTGATATGTTTGGGCGTCGCTGGTATACACCGATTGCAAAGGGAGACCGGTCATCAAATCGCTGGCATTGCCCTGCATGATGCCGATTTTTCCGGTGATATTCTTGGTGATTTTGCTGCCACCCCCGTAGGCAACGTTGTCAAGCGTCGAGAACAGATATTGCGTGTTGATCCATTCCGCCACCACCATCGGTGCGGTGAGGATAGCAGAGAGCAGACTGCCTTCCGCATCCTGGCTGTGATCATAGGAATGCAAGAAACAACGCCCCTCCAGATCAAGGTTTTTCGAGATATCTCGTGGGGCGATGATGAATGCGGCATTGCGTGCCAGCCCCCATTCGGGACGAATCTGCGCCCAGTCTCTAGACCGTACCCAAGCTTGTTTTGCCGTCCCGTACGCAACCTGCATGCGCCGGAGCCGGACCGAACTATTTTTCTCTCGTGCTTCCTCCATATCGGCTTTCAATTCGAGCAAAACTGTCATTCCGCCCGCTTCGTGTCCCGCCGCATGGAAAACAACGACCTCGTCCGTCGTCGTGTTGTGTTCGACGGCAAGGAAACGGGTGGATGCGGGAATAAGGATTCCTTGTTTGGAAAGATGGCTTCTTACTTCCGCTCTATTCATGATCGCCGCAAGTATGCGGGCATTGCTTGCGCCGTGCCGCCCGCCGCAAGCACCGCAATCGAGCGCGGTGGCATAGGCATTATTCTGGGTCGTGCTTCCATGCCCACAAAACACCACGAGCGGCGCGAAATGATGCGTCAGCCCCATCATGCGGAGCGCCCCTTCGGCGTAAGCGCATTGCTCCAAGAAGGAAATATTTTCCAGTGAAGATTCTATCGCCTGCGGTGCACGCAGCGTTCGCGTAACCGTATCTTTGAGCTGTGAAGCGAATTTCGGTGTCAAGCTTCGCAAAGCCATCCATACACCGCTTGCCAATCCCAATGTTTCCACCAATGCGAAGGGGCTGGAGAAAGTGTATTTCAGGGATTGGTAGAGCAGCTTGAAGCTGGTTACGCGTTCATAGCCTCTGCGGTCGGCTTGCATATGATGCACGTGACACGGAGATTCCTTCACGTCATGTTTCGGTGTCAGCAATACGGGGCAAGAGGCATGAGATTCACCCGTCACAGTGTCGTTAATTTGCGCCGATATCCCGAAAAATCCGGCGAAACCCAGGGTCTCATAATCGCCAGTGGCTTCCAGAGCACGGCGGAAGGGTTCGGAGCGCACGTCGATGCAGAAGACGATTTGGGCTTGTGGCGTATGGGGTGCTTTTAGCGGTTGTGCAGCTAATTTTCCTAGCAGTGGCAGACGGTAGTTATGTTCCGTTTTCTGTATTTGTTTCAACGACGCAGTTTCCATCTTGGCGCTTTGTAAAGCCGCCGCGTGCCATGCAAGAAGTGTTTTGGCTTCCGGCCAAAGCAGGCAGGTAATGATTAGCCTCAGTACAAGATAATCTGACTGATTGACGGGGTGCGGATGATGGGTATCCAATCCCGCCCATTCGGTACGATATTTGACGAAACCAGCCCAGCCGGGCAGGGTCGTGAGCATAAGTGTGGCGAACTGCTCGCGCTCCTGCTTCGGGATGCTCAGCCGCAGCATGCACTCGGCGATCGCCTGTTCCGCATTCGTCGGAAGATTTCGAAGCCAGCTTTGTTTTTGCGCATCCTTGCCATGTAGGTTGATGTCGTAAACCGCCAGTTCCCGCCATGCATCATACAAACCGTTTTTCCTTAACGGCATGCCGATGGTGGCCTGCCCATCGTCAAAGAATGCTTGCAGCCACTTGATGGTCTCACGGTTCACGGCCTGCATTTTCTCCGGCAATTCCGCCTGCTGAAAATACGCAGCCCCCATTACAAGCGCGTCTTCAATGGCCATTTCCTCCAACCCTTGAAGCGGATTGACTGCGATCAGGTTCTTCAGTGGCCAGAACGGCGCGATCGTTTTAAAGCTTTTCGCTGCTAAATCGGACATGCGGGATGTGTCTGGGTTTTCCATGACGGGTTCCAGATGGTGCTTATGCGCTGGTTTCATGGTTTTCTCACAGATATTGGTAATGATTGCGGTGCATAGTCACCGTTGTCGGATGGGGTTGGCTTGCATTCAGCGCCGTTACGTACGCCTGCAACATCCAAGTCGAATGCGGGTCGGCCTTTTCGGACCTACGCCGAAACAGCATGAACAGCCAAGCCAGGGTCAGCATGATGATTCCGGCGATATGGAAGGCGTTCAATGGCTGCGGCTGCATCAACCCCATTGGCTCCATTGCCCAGACGACGAGATGGACGCTGCCGCCATAAACCAGCCCGATCAGCGTGGTGGCGGCGAGAGTGGAGGGCAGGCTGCGCAGAGGCTTATCGCGCAGCAAGGTAAGGGCGAATTGGCTCGCACCGAGAAACGCCACTATGGTCAATACCAAAGTCGTATCGGCGGCAATCCACGCTTCGTCGAGAGCATAAGTAAAAGCTGCGCTTCCCGGCACGCCACACGCAATCGCGCTAATAAATGCGATCGGCCGTGGCGGATATCCGAGGTCAAAGCGTTTTTCCTGCGCTGCACCTCCGCTGGCGAGGAATAAATAAGCTTTGAACATGCCATGCCAAACCAGATGCGACACCGCTGCCGGAAACAATCCCAACCCGCACTGCACCAGCATGAAGCCCATCTGCCCCATTGTGGAGCAGGCAAGCATTCGTTTAACGTCGCTCTGCATCAGCTTCCACAATATGCCGATCAATGCGCTGGCGAGGCCGATCACAAAAATACCGGTCAGCAATGTTGGGGATGTGAGGTAAAGCGGTGCAAAACGTACGAGCAAAAACCCGCCGCCATTGACCAGGCCTGCATGCATGATGGCGGAAACCGGGGTCGGCGAGTTCAGCGAACTGGTAAGCCAGCGATGGAACGGCCAGATGGCCGATTGAGTCATCGCCCCGATGAGCAGCAGCACGAGCGCCAACCATGTATACTCGGAGGTCGAGGATGCATGTACCAGCGCGTCGATGCTGGTATGGCCGCTCAATACATAGAAAATGCCGAATGCGCCGGCTATGCAGCATGCCCCGAATACATAATTCTTGCTGGCAAGTGCGCCGGACGCATGGGAAGCCCGCCAGCCTTTTTTATGTATCATCAAACGCACGAGCAGCAGATTGCTGATGCACCATGCCCCAAACAATATCGCCAGATGGTCTGCGCTCACCATGACTGCGACCGAGAAGATGAGCAGGCCAAGCTGAATGAAGAAAGCGCGGTACTGCGCGTCCCCCTTCATATATCGCGATGCGAAACTGCCGACACAGATCCCGATGAAGGCCACGAGCACCGTCATGATAATCGCAAGGGCGTCGTAGTGAAAAAGCGAGATTAGGGACTGTTCTACCATTCGGAACTCATATAATAAGATATTCTTTTCCTAGATCCGAAGGCTATTAGCCAAACAGAAATAAGAAAAGCGCATATATCTAATATTACTAATTAGAGTATCTAATGAATATCGATAGCATCACACTCCAATGTTTCATCGCCATCGCCGAAACCAGTAGCTTCACCAAGGCGGCGGATCGCGTAGGAAGAACCCAATCCGCCATCAGTCAACAAATTGCGAAATTGGAAAACATACTCGGCAAGCAATTGCTCGTTCGAGGCAAAGAGTTCTCGTTGACGCCCGAGGGGGACATCTTTCTGGGTTATGCCCGTCAGATTTTCGCACTGCATCGCGAGGCGATAGACCGATTCAAAGAGCCCGAATTAGAGGGCGAGGTGCGCTTCGGGTTGCCAGAGAATTTCGCTAGTGTCTATCTTTCGGACGTACTGGCCGACTTCTCACGCATCCATCCGCGCATCTTGTTGAATATCGAATGCGATCTGACGTTGAACCTGTTCGAACGTTTCAAGAAGAAAAAATTCGATTTGGTGTTGGTCAAGATGAATCGGCCGGAAGATTTTCCCAATGGCGTCGATGTCTGGTCGGAACCCCTTAAGTGGGTAGGGGATTTCAGCCTTATCGATGCAAAAAAACCTATACCGTTGGTATTAGCACCTACGCCTTGCGTCTATCGCGCCTCGGCCATCAAGGCATTAGAGAAAGCAGGATGTGCATGGCGGTTGGTTTTTTCCAGCCCGAGTTATGCCGGGACAGTTGCCGCTGCACGAGCAGGCATGGGAATCACCGTCATGCCGCACACGATGATCCCACACGGTATGCATGCCATCGATGCAAACTTGCTTCCTAAGTTGTCGGATACGCATGTATCTCTGCTCAAACACAGAACCGACAGTGCTGCAGTAAACACCTTAGAGGGCTTTGTTTTACGAAAACTTCGACACTGAGATGGATGTTCGATTTCCATTGGCGTTGAACAGCACTGGCATCGCAGTTCCTGTTGAGCAGTGTGACGCCATTAACTGGTGCAATAAAAACATCATCTATTTTCCGATGCTGCACTTTCAGAGTTGGTCACAATTAAGCTGTCCTATCTGGTTTATCTTCTGGATCCAACGACGAACGCCTTTGCGCAGATTATCGGCTTTATTGCTGATTGTTTCGCGCGGAAATCATGAGGCAGCTCGTCCGGCATCCTGCACAAAGATGAAAATAAACAAGTTTTTCACGTATAAGTAATTCAAATGACGCTCATTAAAACTATTAACTTTATGAATGCTATGAACGGCGTACTGAAGAAAATGTAAATGTTGGTTCACTGCTTTTAGAGTTTTTTAATTATGAAATTCACGGCTGATATACACAAATCGAACACACCGCCTTTGAATAGAATTCTTGTTGTTAAGGGACATGCGGTTTCAATGTTCGAAACGATGGGGGGCACGGCCGATGATATCGCCGGTCAGAATAAGGCCAATCCTGTAGCGTTGATCGACAGCGCTGCGGAAATGCTGCTGCACATCGGTGGCAAAGAAAACATTATCGCCGCGGAATTGATTAAAACTTCCATCCTCGAGGTTTTGGCTGATGGTTATTATGTCGGGGATATCAAAAAGCATCGGGAATTGAGATATATTCTCTTTTCGACGAAGGTCAGGTTGGTAGTATTCAATCAGCGCGTAGCTTTGGGCAATACAGCGCGAGAATATTAAAAGCTTATTTGAACGCATATCCGGACAAAGCTACTTCAGGCTTACCCGGCCGTGGCAAAAGCAGTAGCGGAAGGCAAGGTGGTACTCCACGGATTCCTGCTTTCCACCGGCAGTACGCGTGTACGCGAGTTGGATCCGGAAACCGGCCAGTTCATTCCGATGCGTCCGATCACACTGGAGAAAGGTCCCAACCGCATACGCTAGGGCGCCGGGATTTTTTGACAGGATTCGATTTGAATGAAACCAATATGCCGCGAACGCCTTTTTACGCCATTCACAGTCATTGTCCAAGAAGTCAGTCATCCGTGTTGTCGCGCGTGGGAAAGAGCCATGCGTAAATTGGCACTGCCATCCGCCGCCATCAGGTGCGGCATCGAATCGCCCTGCAGAAACTTACCTAAATACAGATAATTATAGTCACAAAAATGTTGGGAATTTATTTAGCAAATTGAAGTGATCACTCGCTCAATCTGAACAGTTTCGATAAGATGGCCGCCAAAAAAAGCCACCAAATTTGGTGGCATTTTAAGTTCTGAAACTAATCGCTTACGCGACTTGTTTTTGCTGTTGCGGAATACGGAGTTGCTGTCCGGGATAAATCGCATCCGCACTTTTCAGCATAGGACGATTGGCGTTGAAGATGTCGTTGTAGCGGTTGGCGTCGCCGTAAACCTCTTTCGAAATCTTCGAAAGCGTATCGCCAGATTTGACCGTGTAGAATTGCGCGGCCGGTTCCGAAACCGGTCCCTGCACCTTGGTCTCTACTTGGGCGATGCCTTTTGTATTGCCCAATGCGAGAATAGCCTTTTCTAATGCCTCTTGGCTTGATGCCGATCCTTCGAGAACTGCCTTATTGCCCCGCCCCCTATAAGTAGGTCCACCTGCAGAGTTATACTGGCCGTTTAGGAACGATGGATAGGGGGCGGGGCAATTCTATCTTCCGCGAAATAGCGCGATGGCGAAAACTCGTTTAATAAATTGGTCGAGAAAAACGACGCAGACGAAGCTCAAAAACAGCAATTGTCGGAAAAAGCTTTTTGAGAACGGCAAATTTCGTTGGAATATTGGAATTCTCCGATGCATCGAAGTTGGCTACCAGAGTCGTGGTGCGGGTGAAAAAGCTCGAACTTTCACGCCTCGCGGCGCCAGGTCTTAAATCTGGGGCGATATGATAGTTCGATTCATCGGGGCGATAATGTAAAAAGGGAGGAGTCAGTTCTGAAATCGTACAACGCAAATAACTTACATTGTTATGCCGTAGCCAAACATGACTGGACTTCCCTGGCACGGCAAGCATTGCTGTGGTTACCGCAGCGGTAGCGGGAAGGTCTGGTGCGATGCCGGGCCTGTCTCAGTGGAAGCGCTGGAATCTTTTCAGCGCCGAATCTGAGGACGTATCATGCCCCGAGCGAAAACGGTTATCTCCACAACCAAAATCCCATCTCCTGCCAAGGTGGTGACAACGCCTAAGCCGATCCAGTCAGTCGCCCGGATCGCCAAAAGTAGACCGCATCCAAAGCCAAAAACTTCTGAATACGATCCGGCTCCGGCGCACTCTGCCACCAGCAAGTCCTCTCAAATCCTTGCCCTTCTGCATCTGCCGCAGGGCGCTAGCCTTGCCGAACTGCAAACCGCCACCGGTTGGCAGGCGCATTCGTTACGTGGCTTTCTTTCCGGTACCGTGCGTAAGCGCCTTGGCCTAGCACTTACTGTGAGCGTTACCGAGACCGGTGAACGCCGGTACCGGATTGGGGAGGCAGTATGAACTACACGCGACAAGCCCTGCGGCGGTTGCGGCGGAGAATTGGTGATGCGATCCACCTGCACCGATCACGGCACCGACTCACCCTGCAGAAACTCACCCACCTTACCCAGCTGCCGATCGATAGCTTGGATCGTTACGAGCTCGGTAAGGGCGAGATTACGCTGGAGGCTTTGTTCCGCATCGCTTGTGCGCTGGATGTTCCGATATCGGCGTTGATAGCGAGCGCCGAGGAGGGTGGGGTATGAGACAGCGTGCCCAATCTAAGCAGGCATGTTCGGTAAAAACCCCTGACGAGTTACCACAGTTGCTGCGTGATCTCCCTCACTGGAACCGTCAGGCATTGATCCAGCAATGGAGGGATGTTCACGAGACTGAACCACCTTCCGGTCTGAGCCATATTATGCTGGTACGAGCGCTGGCCTATAAGTTGCAGGAAGCAGCACAGGGCGGTCTTAGTCCCCACATGCGTCAACGATTACGCCGTATCGCCGAGGACCATGCCACCAGCCGTGCATCCGACTCCGCACGGCATACTCCGATTAAAATCAAACCCGGCACCCGCCTGCTGCGCACATGGTACGGTATGACCCACTCGGTAACCGTGCTGGAGAATGGGGTGATGTGGAACGATGTGCCGTGCCGCTCGCTGTCGGAGGTGGCGTACCGCATCACCGGCAGTAAATGGTCCGGCCCACTCTTCTTCGGCCTGAAGAAGGGAGGCCGTGTATGAGTGCGGTTGCCGAACGCGCCAAGACTCACCTCCGCTGTGCGATCTACACACGCAAATCCTCCGAAGAAGGGTTGGAGCAGGAGTTCAACTCCCTGCAAGCGCAGCGGGAGGCGTGCGAAGCCTATATCGCCAGCCAGAAGCATGAAGGCTGGACTTTGGTGAAGACCGCGTATGACGATGGCGGGTTCTCGGGCGGGAATATGCAGCGTCCAGCACTCAAAGTGCTACTGGCGGATATCGCCGCCGGAAAGATCGACGTGATCGTCGTGTACAAAGTGGATCGCCTCTCACGATCGCTGCATGACTTCGCCCGGATGGTGGAATTGTTCGATCGCCACAAGGTGTCCTTCGTCTCGGTCACGCAGGCGTTCAACACGACGAGCTCGATGGGGCGGCTGACGCTGAACGTGTTGCTCTCCTTCGCGCAGTTTGAGCGGGAAGTGACGGGGGAGCGCATCCGTGACAAGATCGCTGCTTCGAAGAAAAAGGGGATGTGGATGGGGGGATCGCTGCCGCTGGGGTATGATGTGTTGGATCGGAAACTGGTGGTCAACGCGAAAGAAGCCATGCAGGTGCAGCGTATTTTTGATCTGTACCTCCAACACGGCAATGTCCGGTTATTGCAGGCGGATCTGCGCCGGGAGGGCATTGTTGCCAAATCCCGAGCAAGTGACCAACGACCTGGCGGAGCCATTATGTCGCGGGGTGCGCTGTACAAGCTGCTGGCCAACCCGATTTATCGCGGTCAAATCCGCCACCAGGGTGATTGCTATATCGGACAGCATGAAGCGATCATCGATCTGGAACGATGGGACGCTGTACAAACCAAACTTAAGACCAATACCCGTGAGCATCGCTCACGGGAAAAGACTCAGTCCAGCCGTAACTGGCTAATCGGCAAACTCTTCGATGCGGCGGGCGAGCGCCTGTCTCCAAATCACTGCGTGAAACAGGGGCGGCGATACCGGTATTACACCTCTCATGCATTACTTAGCGACATTGCAGAGAAGCATCGAGACGGTTGGAGATTACCCGCACGGGGAACCGAGCGGATGGTGATGGATGCAGCGCAGTCGATGTTGGAGGATCGGGCCGCGCTCGCCTCGACGCTGCAGGAGCAGGCGATAGAAACATACGACTTACTCAGGATATTGCAGGCAGCGAAAGTGATGGCGAAGCAGATCGGCGATGCGCAAATGCAGAGCAACGATGCCATCATCCCGTGATCCGTCGCGTCGAGCTACACACCGATTACATTCGGCTCACGTTGTGCCTGGATCGGTTAACGCCAACGCAAAAAGCATCGCCATCATCTACAGCGAAGCTCATCATCACAAAGGATATCCCACTGCAGATCAAACGTCGGGGCCATGAGATGCGGTTGGTGATCGAAGGAAAAAATCATCCTTCGGCCAGAGCAGATCCGGTGATGGTCAAAGCCATCGCACGATCCCACGCTTGGGCGGAAGTTCTTCTGACCGGCAAAGCGGACTCGATGCGGACGATCGCCACACGCGAAGGCGTGACCGACAGCAGTATTAAGAAGCAGATGCCATTGGCTTTCCTGGCACCGGACATCGTGCAAGCCATCATGGAGGGTACTCAGCCGGAGCATCTGACGACGCATGCGCTGATGCGCCATATCAACATTCCACTCGATTGGAATGCACAGCGGAGGCTGCTCGGATTTACGGCGCAAGGCTGAACCGTAAACAGGCCTCCATGCATCACCGCAAACGACACCACCAAACTCCGCCGCAGAGAGAAAGGCGGCGGATAGCTCAATCCGTTCGATGATCGAACGCTCTCCAGCTCCGTTGATAACGCATAAGCCCGCACACAGCGCCGAAGACGCTAGGAAAGCAGTATAGCGTGTTGTTATATAAGGAAAATGGTGCCGCTTAGGTGACTCGAACACCTGACCCCGTCATTACGAATGACGTGCTCTACCAACTGAGCTAAAGCGGCACGGGCCGCGCCTGTGGGGCGGGGCCGAGGGAGAGGGTTATAGCCCGCGGGGCGGGAATTTCCATGAAAAAATGCGCCTGGTGCTTCGCGATCAGGATTCCGCTTCGCCGCGCAGGCGGCGCTCAAGCTTATGCAATGCCAGGCGTTTGAGGTGTTCGACCGGCAGTCGCGCATCCCCGGTCAGGATTACTTCGATGCCGCTGGCGGAATCGATGGCGGTGATTTTGACGTAGCGGCCCAGGCGCAGGGTTTCGAAGAAGACCTCGCCCATCGCTTCAGGCCGCAAGCCAGGCGATGAGGGTGGTGCGCACCGCTTCAACCGGCACGCCCTTCACCACCACGCACGCACCTAAAGCGCGCGGCAGCACGAAAGTGAGGCGGGCGGATTCGGCTTTCTTGTCGGCGAAGCAATGCGAGATCAGGCGTTCGATATCCCAATCCGGGCGGATGGCGCGGGGGTGCGTGGGCAGGCCGATATGGGCGAGATGCGCGCTTAGGCGGATCGTGTCTTCCGGTGTGCTCATGCCCAGATTTTCGGCCAGCCGGAAGGCGAAGACCATGCCGATGGCGACCGCTTCGCCATGCAGCAGTGTCGCGCCGTAGCCGGTTTCCGCTTCCAGCGCATGGCCCAGAGTATGGCCGAGATTGAGCAGCGCGCGCTGGCCCGCTTCGCGTTCGTCTTCGGCGACGATGGCGGCTTTCATGCGCACGCAATGCGTGACCATTTCCTGCATGCGCACTTGGTCGCCGCCCAGAGCGGCCTCGGCGTGGGCTTCCAGCCAGGCGAAGAAATCCGCATCCCCCAGCGCGCCGTATTTCGCCACTTCGGCGTAGCCCGCCAGCATTTCGCGCGCGGGCAGGGTGGCCAGCAGCGCGATATCCGCCAGCACGGCTTTGGGCTGGTAGAAGGCGCCGATGAGGTTTTTGCCGTGGCGGCTGTTGATGGCGGTTTTGCCGCCCACCGAACTATCCACCATCGAAAGCAGGGTGGTGGGGATCTGGATGAAATCGACGCCGCGCAAAAGCAGGCTGGCCACCAGCCCCACCAGATCGCCGATAACGCCGCCGCCCAAGGCGACCAGGCAGCATCTGCGGTCCGGTTGGCGGGCGATGATGCTTTCGAGCAGGGTTTCCAGCTGGGCGAAGCTTTTGCTGCCTTCGCCGCTGGGCACGGTGAGGGCATGCACTTTCAGCCCCTGGGCGTGCCATTGCTCCAGCAGGTTTGCGGCATAAAGCTCGCTCACCGCTGTATCTGCGATCAGGAAAATATTGCTGTAGGCGGAAAGCGGCGGCAGGTGCTTGGCTGCTTCCGCGAGCAGACCGGGGGCGATGGCCACTTCGTAAGCGCGGCCTTCCAGCGCCACTGGCACGCGGGAAATTTCGCTCATACCCACAATTTCCAATGTTCTTCCAGCGCGCCGATGACGCGGTCCACCACCGCTTCGTGGGAGGCGATGTTGCTATCGACGATCAGATCCGCATCCGCATAGATCGGGTAGCGCTCATCCATCAGCCGCTGCAGAATAGCGCGTTTGTCGCCACGCTCGAGCAAGGGGCGCACATTGCGCATGGAGACGCGCTCGAGCAGCACATCCAGATCCGCCTGCAGCCAGACGGAAACCGACTGCGTGCGCACTTTTTCGCGGATGACCATATTCATGAAAGCGCCACCACCGGCGGCGATCACCGCGCCGGGAATATCCAGCAGCCGCATCATCACGCGTTTTTCCAGATCGCGGAAGATCGTCTCGCCGTAGATCTCGAAAATATCGGCCACACTGCATCCGGCGGCTTCCATGATCTCGTGATCCGCATCGTAGAACGGCGCGCCGAGCAGCTTGGCCAGGCGGCGGCCCACGGTGGATTTCCCCGCGCCCATCAGGCCCACCAGCGTAATCGTGCGCGGCGCTTTGCCCGTGCGCAGCACCGCGCCGGGCGCGGCGATGGAGGGGGCGTCGCCGATGGTATCGCCGGGTTTGTCGGCCTTGGCATCGCTCCGTGCATCGCCCATCGCGAGCGGCGCATTGCGCGGGCTCGTGTCTGTGCTATGCTCCGCCGCATCGGGCGCGGAAGGGAAGGGCGCTTGGTCGGACATTGGTTGGGATCTGTTGCCGGGATGAGGGTGGAAGCGCCAGGAATAGCGCACATACCCCTGCTGTGCAAGGCGCTCCAACCCCGTCTTCGGCCTCGTCTCCTCGGCCCCGAAACACATTGCCCGGCAACGGGCGCGAATGAGGATTTGCATGAAACGTGGTTTCCCGCGCGGCCTGGTGGTCGTGCTCTTTGCCCTGGTGGTGCTGGTCGGCGCCGTGATCTTTCTGATGGTGGTGGATGTGACGCCCGCCGCCACGCCTTACGAACATGTGGTGGACCTGCATGCCGTGGCGCAGCCCGCGCCGGTGACAGAGCCCGCCGTGGCTCCGGTTGCGCCCGCTACCGCGCCCGCTTCCGCCGAGTAGGCCGTGTTCCGCTCCCGTCTTTCCCTGCTTCTGGCCCTGCTTCTGGCATCCATCGCGATGCTGGTGCCCATCTCCGCTGCATGGGCGCAAAGCGTAGCGGATGGGATGCGGGATACGGGAGAGATGTCGCAGCGCGATCTGCCACCCATCCGTTCTACCGAAACCCCCGCCGATCTGGCCGGGCCGGAAGAGGCGGATGCGGATTGGCCGGTGACGGCCCCCGCCATACCCCTGGCCCCCGTCGCGCCATTGCCACAGCCGGTGCGCGCCAGCAACGTGCCCGCCATCAGCCTGGACAGTGCCGGGCTCTATCCCGCCCCGAAAGGCGAGACGCCCTGGAGCATGGCGCAGATCGGGCAGATACGTGACCATCTGCCGCCGCAGATTCCCAATTCACTGCGCGCCGCGCTGACCGAGGCTTTGGCGCAAAAATGGCCGCTGACCGATGCGGCGGGTCCGGGCGGAGGCTGGCTGATGACGCGGGCGGAAATGCTCGCCCGCTGGGGATCGAGCGATGCCGCACTGCGCCTGCTGGACCTCGGGGCCGCGGCGAAAGACGAGAATACCGCCTGGGCGCGGACGCAGATTCAGTGGTTGGGTGGCGCGCGTGCCGGGGCCTGTACCGCCCTTGAGCCCAACCAAGCGGCGGATAGCTCGCCCGACATGCATTGGCGCATGGCCGCCATCATGTGCCGTGCGCTGGACGGGCGCGGTGCGGAAGCGCAGTTGGCAATCGATCTGATGGACGAGCAGAACCAGACGCCCGACCCGCTGGTGCGCCATGCGGTGGAAGCCTTGCGCCTGAAAAAGCTGCTGGCCGAGACGACGGCGCCGAAGAATCTCTGGGAGATGATCGTGCTGACCGAAGCCGGGGGCGGCAAAGCCCTGGACGGTGCATTGAACCAGCTGCCCGTGCCGCTGCTGCGCCGTGTGGCGACCGAAGCGAGCTTCGATGCCGCCTTGCGCAAACGTGCCGCCGCGCGCTTGACGGTGCTGGATGTGGGCGTTTCGCCCGGGGAATGGTTGACGCCGGTGCGCATGGAAATTCCCGCCGATGCGCCGGACTGGCAGCGCCGCGAAGCCGCGCGCACTTACACATTGCTGCAAGCCCTGGGCGAAACGGTGAACCCTGCTTTGGCGGAATCGCTGGGCGTGCAATCCGGCACAGCGGCAGGCGCGGAAAACCTCACCGCATTTGAATCCGCCGCCGCCCATCGCCAGGCCCGCGCCACGCTGCTGGCATTGGCCGCGGTGCTGCCACCCGATCTTGCGACGGCGGAAGACGGCATGCTGGCGCGGCTGGTGCAAAGCCTGCAGAATGCGGGCCAGCGTCCGCTGGCGCGGCAATTGGCCGCCGAATCCATCGCCGCCATCGGTGCACAGGCACGCAGCCAGAAAGCCCCGGCAAAAGTTCTGGAAGCGAAAGCGGCGGCTTCCAAAGTGACGATTCCTGCCAAAGTTGCAACGCCGCAAGAAAAAGCGAAGACACCGGCCAAAGTGGTGGCCAAACCCGCAGTGGCGAAGCCCGTTGCCCCCAAGCCGGCAGCCCCCAAGCCGGCAGCCCCCAAGCCGGCAGCCCCCAAGCCGGCAGCCCCCAAGCCGGCAGCCCCCAAGCCGGCAGCCCCCAAGCCGGCAGCCCCCAAGCCGGCAGCCCCCAAAGTGGCCAAGCCGCCGGTGGTCAAAGCGGAGCCTGTGCCCGTCAGTGCCGGAAAATCCGACCTGCCGAAGATCAATCTACCCTGATGCCCATGCGCGCGGGCGACCGCCGGACGCTGGAAACTTTTCTGGAAATGCTGGCGGCCGAGCGCGGCATGGCGGCCAATACGTTGGAAGCCTACCGGCGTGATGTAGAAGATTGCGCCACGTTTCTCGCCGCGAAAAAACGCCCGGAATTGACCGAAGCCGCAAGCGGCGATCTCAAAGCGTATCTCTCCCATCTGCAGCGCCGCGAACTCAGCCCGCGCAGTCAGGCGCGCAGGCTTTCGGCGCTGCGGCAATGTTTTCGTTTTCTGGTGGCCGAAGGCCTGCGCACGGATGATCCGATGCTGGCGCTGGACGCACCGCGCCTGCCGAAATCCCTGCCGAAAGTGATGGGTGAAGACACGGTGGATCGCCTCAGCCGCACCGCGCGGGAAGATGGGCGGCCCGAAGGCGTTCGGCTGTGGGTGCTGGTGGAGCTGGTGTATGCCGCCGGGTTGCGGGTGAGCGAGCTGGTGGGCCTGCCGCTGGCCACCGCCACCGGCGCGCTGCGCAACCCGCAATTGCCGGTAATGCTGGTACGCGGCAAGGGCGGCAAGGAGCGCCTGGTGCCGCTGCATCCCGGCGCGTTGGAAGCCTTGGCGGCTTATCTGAAAGTGCGCCCGGTTTTCCTGCTGCCCAATATGTCCAGCCCGCATCTTTTCCCCACCCGAAGCGCGCAGGGGTTTCTCACACGGCAGCGGTTCGGGCAATTGCTGAAGGGGTTGGCGGTGGAGGCGGGGATCGATCCCGAAAGCCTTTCGCCCCACACTTTGCGCCATTCTTTCGCCAGCCATCTGCTGGAAGGCGGGGCGGATTTGCGGGTGATTCAGGAATTGCTGGGCCATGCCGACATCGCCACCACGCAAATCTACACCCATGTGCAGCGCAAGAAACTGACGCAACTGGTGCAAAACACGCATCCGCTGGCGCGGAAGAAATAATTTCGACTAACCGCAATAGGCGCAGCGGATGCCGGGGAGGAACAGGTGGTGCGCCCAATCTTGCTCGGCATTCGGGTGGCCGCAGGCAGGGCAGAAACTGACTTGCGGTGTCGGGGCCACGCCATGCCCCACGGATACGCGCTCGTCGAACACATAGCAGCCGCCTTCCCAGGCGCTTTGTTCGGGCGGAATCTGCTCCAGGTAATGCAAAATACCGCCATCGAGCTGGTACACTTCCTGCACCCCCCGATCGAGGAAATAGCTGGAGAGCTTTTCGCAGCGGATGCCACCGGTGCAATACATGGCCACAGGCGCTGCAGGGTCGATATGCTGCCGCATGAGCGCGGGGAAATCCTTGAAATCCTCCGCGCCCCAGTCCTGTGCACCGATAAATTTCCCCATGCGCGCTTCATAGCCGTTGCGCCCGTCCACGATCTGCATGCCGGGGCGCGCGAGCAGCGCGTCCCATTCCTGCGGCGGCACATGTTTTCCGGTGCGGCTGACCGGTTCGGTGGGCACGCCCAGCGAGATCAATTCCGCCCGCACTTTCACCACGCGCTTTTGAAAGGGAATTTGTGCATGGTGGCTTGCTTTCACCGCCATCCCCGCAAACCCCGGCAGCATCCGTGCCGTAGCCAGCACCGCCTGCGCATCATCTTCCCCTCCCGCAATCGTCGCGTTGATGCCCTCGGGGGCGACCAGCAGAGTGCCCAGCACGTCATGCGCCTCCATCACCGCCTGCATCGCCGCCCGCACTGCCTGTGGGTCGGGGATCGGGCAGAAGTGGTAAAAAGTAAGAATCGTCGCGCTCATCCGCCGCATCCTAATCATCGAACACGAAAAGAGAAGCGCCGCTTTCTGATGACGGCTGCGCCGAGTTCTTGCGCTGGGATGATGTGGAGGGGGCAGAGCGGCACTCCGCATCCAGTGCGGAGTGTGGCTAGGTGGGAGCAAAAGTGAGTCATGCAAGGGCAGGAGGCCCGAGCCAGCCCTGAGCTCGCCGAAGGCGTCAGGCTCATGTGAGGGTCAGCAGACCCGATACGGAGCGAAATGCAAAACTCAGCCCTGAGCTCGCCGAAGGCGTCAGGCTCATGTGAGGGTCAGCAGACCCGATACGGAGCGAAATGCAAAACTCAGCCCTGAGCTCGCCGAAGGCGTCAGGCTCATGCGAAGGTCAGCAGACCTTCGCGGAGCAAAATGCAAAAAGACCGCCGGTGAGGGGAGCACCGGCGGTCACCGTGCCTTGCGGCGCGGATTCGGGGGCGGTTAGCCGGCTTTCTGGTCCAGCCGGGGCGCGTTCATGTTGGCACCGCTGCCGATTGCGATGGTGTGCGGCTTGCTCGATTCGGGAATTTCCCGCTGCAATTGCACATAAAGCAGCCCGTCCGCCATCTCGGCGGAGACCACTTTGACATGGTCGGCGAGGCTGAACTTGCGCTCAAAAGCGCGGGAGGCGATGCCTTTGTACAGCGTGCTGACGCCGTGTTCCGGCGCGGGTTCCCCGACCTTACCGGCCACCGTCAGCGCCTGATCCTTGACCGTGATGCTCACATCCTCGCGCTTGAAACCGGCCAGTGCCAGGACGATGCGATATTGGTCGTCGTTGAATTTTTCGATGTTGTAAGGCGGATAGCTCGGCGCGCTCTCATCGCCGCGCAAGGCGGCGTCGAGCAGGGTCGAGATGCGGTCGAAACCGACGGTGGAACGCCACAGGGGGCTCAAATCGTATGTACGCATATTCCGTTCTCCTTGAATGAAGCAAGTTCGGATGAAAGAGTAGGCATCCCCCTCATAAGGGCAGATGCCGATTCGGCTGTCGGAAAACCTTGCCGATAGCCACGATATGGGCGTGGCATGGCATCCTTCAATGGGCACAAACAAGAAAAATGCGATGAATATTTAAACTTTCATTAAAGCATCGTGGGTACAATGAAAGTCACACCATCATCGGGGTCATTATGTGCGCTCATCCCTTGTTTCGTTTCCTTCCGATGATCGCGCTGGGCGCGTATGTGGCGCTACCAAGCCTGGCTTGGGCGGACTGCCCGGTATTCAACAATCTGCCTGTCGGCAACGAGGGGGCATTGGGGTATGACACGCAAACCAAGCAGATTTATGTGTGCAATGGCACCAGTTGGGTGATACCTGGCAATTAGCTGCGCGTCATATTTTCTTTTTCGGGAATCTTTTCTATGCCTTTGAATTGTTCGTGCAATTCTTTCACCTGATCTTCGCTGAGCTCTTCGATATTGATCATTTCGCTATTGGCATTGTCATGCGAGGAAATGAGCTCGTTGAGTTTCAATTGCAAAGTGAGCGTGTCTTTGGCCTGTGCACGCTGCAATAGAAACAAGAGTACCAGCGAAAACATGGTCATGAATTTCTCAAGCATGCTGGCCGTCGGGCTGCCATCCATCGTGGCAAAGACGATGGCACCGACCAGGAAAAGTATGAGTGCCGTCAGAGTTCCCCAGTGGCCGCTGACGAAATTCGTCGCCCATTCGGCAGAGCGCTCGAAAAAAGTCAAAGCAGGGTGGCGTGCGCGTGGTGGTTTGGGGCTGGGCATGAAAGATTTCTGATAAGATAAAAGCGCATTTTAATACTGTATCTTATTTGCCGTTGCATAGCTTTGCCATGTGAAACCTATACGGAAACCATACAAAGGTTTTCCGCGCAGACTTCGCCATGAAAAAGCCATCTTCCGAATGGCCACTTGATTGCCCAGGCGGCATGACGCTACATTACGCCCGCTGAGGGCAGGCAGGCAGGCTGTAGCACAGGGATCAGGGATAATGACGCACTGGACGACAAACGATATACCCTGGGGGAAGTTCGACGCTTCGCGCGTACAGCCCGCCTTGGTTTCCCTGATCAAAACCGCTTGTCTGGTGGAGCATAACGGGGAAGATTACGCGCGTTATCTGTGCGAAGTGTTTGCCGGCGACGAGGAGATTCAAATTGCGGCGCGCCAATGGGCGAAAGAGGAAGTGCAGCACGGCGAAGTGCTCAAGGCCTGGGTACGGCTGGCCGAACCCGAATTCGATTTCGAGAACGCTTTCGCGGATTTTACCCAAGGCCACCAATTACCGCAGAATGTGAGCGAATCCGTGCGTGGCAGTCGCGTGGGCGAACTCATTGCGCGCTGCGTGGTCGAAACCGGCACCAGCACCTATTATACCGCCATCAAAGAAGCGACGGACGAGCCCGTGCTGCGTGCGATATGTGGCAAAATCGCGGCGGATGAATATCGGCACTATGCTTTGTTTTATCAATATCTCAAACGTTATCAGGAGCGCGACCGGGTTGGGTTGCTGGGTCGTTTGCGGATTGCGCTCGAACGCGTGGTGGAAAGCGAGGATGACGAGCTGGCTTATGCCTTTTATGCCGCCCACCGCAAGCCGGGATCGGCGCTGGCATATGATCGTGCGGATTATGCAAACCGCTACCTTGCCTGCCTGAAACCGCTTTACCGCAGAAACCACATCGAACGCATGAGCGGGATGATCGTAAAAGCAGTGGGGTTGAAGCCGCACGGCCTGCTGCACCGCGCGGCGCTTACCTTGGCATGGGGTGGCTGGAGGCTGCGCACCCGCGCCTTACTGCCAGTAAGCTACGCGGTAGTGCCGCAACGGGATCTTGGCCTGTACGCCGCTTGATTTGACATGACGGTCTACGCGAAGCGGGCTATTCTTGCGCCACCCCACGGTTATTCAGGAGTCGCATCGCATGATTGAATGGTCGAAGCTGATTCTGGGATATGCCGGAAAGACGGTTTTGCGCGTGCCAGACCGGGTGCTGCAGGCCCAATCTCAATGGCTGATATGCGGTCCTTCCGGCTGCGGGAAAACCACTTTGCTCTATGCTTTGGCGGGGATGATCGTACCCATGGGCGGAAATCTGCGCGTGACCGGAGAAAACCTTGCCGCGATGGGTGAAAGCGCACGGGATGTCTGGCGCGGTCAGCATATCGGGCTGGTACTGCAATCCTTGCATCTGGTGCCTGCCCTGAGTGTGCTCGAAAATCTGATGCTGGCTTCTTATCTGGCCGGTTTGCCGCAGGATATGGCGCGTGCGAAGGCCTTGCTCGCGCGGCTGGGAATGACGGAAAAAGCGAACGCGCTGCCTGCGGCGTTAAGTCAGGGCCAGGCCCAACGCGTGGCCATTGCACGGGCGGTATTGCATCGTCCCGCATTGCTACTGGCGGACGAGCCGACTGCCAGCCTTGACGATACCGCCGCGGCCGAAGTCATCGCGCTGTTGCGCGAAACGGCAGCCGAGCAGAAATCCGTCCTCATCGTTTCCACACATGATGCACGCATCAAGCCGGATTTTACTCACCGGGTCGATCTGGGAGCGGCAGCATGAACCTCTTTCGTCTTGGCCTCGCCAATCTGCGCCACCGGCGTTTGAGCAATGCGCTGAATATATGGGTGCTGGCGCTCGGTATGGCGCTGATCATCGTGCTTCTGCAATCCGCATCGCAGATCGAGCGGCGCTTCACGCAGGATCTGCAAGGCATCGATTTGGTGGTGGGTGACAAAGGCAGTCCGCTGCAGCTGATTCTTTCCAGCGTGTTCCATCTCGACATTCCCACCGGCAACATCCCGCTTTCCGAAGCGCAGCGCATCGAGCAAATGCCGTTGGTAAAAGAGGCAATTCCGCTGGCGCTGGGCGATAATTTCCACGGTTTCCGTATCGTGGGCACCCGCCCGAATTATGCCACGCATTATGGAGCCGAACTCGCGTTGGGGGCGTTTTGGACACAGCCGATGCAGGCGGTATTGGGCAGCGAGGTGGCACGCATTTCCGGCATGAAACTTGGGCAATCCTTCGCGGGCAACCATGGCTTGAGCGCGGGCGGCGAGTTGCACGAACAATTTCCCTACCGCATTACCGGCATTCTCGCGCCCACCGGCACGGTACTCGACCGGCTGGTGCTGACCGATCTGGGCAGCGTATGGAACGTGCATGAACATCCGGATGCGGATGATGCGCCTGTGCGGCCCGGCACGCCGCGCGAGATTACCGCGCTGCTTATCCGCTATGCCAGCCCCTATGCGGCGGTGACCATGCCGCGGCTGATCAACCAGACCAGCGCCCTGCAAGCCGCGAGCCCGGCGATGGAAATGGCGCGACTTTACAGCCTGCTCGGGGTCGGCACCAATGCACTGCGCATCTTTGCGGGATTGCTGATGGGCATTGCCGCCTTCGGTTTTTTCGTTACGCTCTTCCAATCCGTGCAAGACCGCCGCTACGACATCGCGCTCATGCGCAGCCTGGGCGCAACGCGCTCAAAATTATGCATGGTGCTGCTGGCCGAAGGGCTGGTGCTGGGGGCTGCAGGTACCGTATTGGGGCTGATCTTGGGGCATCTCGGTTTTTATCTCTTCTCGCTGTGGCTGGACGATACCCGGCATTTGACGCTGGGGGTGGGTTTCGAGCCAGTGGAAGTCTGGGTCGTTGCCGGTGCCGTGGCGCTTAGCTTGCTGGCGGCGACGATTCCGGCCTGGATGGCGTACCGGACGGATGTGGTGGCCACGCTGACGAAAGGACGGGGATGATGCGCATTGTCCTGCTCTGTCTGGCGGCGTTTGTTCTCAGCGCCTTCACCAACCAGCCCTTGGCCGGCCAGCCGAAAGATGAGCGTGATGCACAGAACGCGCTGCCCCAATCCCGCGATCCGGCCTGGGCTCTGCTCGCCACGACCAAGGTAACGATGGACCAGAAAAAAGGCACCTACAGTGCGGTCTATCCGCCGAAAGTACATGCGCTATTCGGGCACGACCTACGGGTGGCGGGGTTCATTCTGCCTTTGGAAGCGGGGGAGAAATTCTCTCATTTCCTGCTTTCTCGCCGCACCCCTACCTGCCAGTTCTGCCCACCGGGCGAACCCAATGAAATCATCGACGTCACGCTCGATAAACCCACTGCCTGGAAGGAAGACATGGTGACGGTAACCGGGCATTTCGAAAAAATGAGCAATGCGGAACTTGGGGTTTTCTTTGCGCTGAAACACGCCAAGGCGGCCTTCTGAGCGGCGCGGCAGTTCGCAGGATGAAGATCGCACTTGCATTGCTGGTCGCTCTGTTGCTGGGGGTGGGTGCATATTTTGGCGCGCGGCATCTACGGCATCGTCTGCAGGAGCGTTTTGCCGAAATGCACGAATTGATGGGTGACGAAAACGCGCTCACCGAACAGACCACTCCCGAGGCCATGGCCCGCCGCGAAGCCAGCAGTGCAATGGCGGATTCGGCATTGCCCTGGGCCACGCTCTCTGCCGCACGCACCGAGATTGTGACGCAAAACGGAGTGGAAACCGCCGTGCCGCATTTTACCCAAGCAATTCTAGGATTGGACGGTACCATGCAGCGGTTGACGGGCTACATGGTTCCCCTCGGCACGGCGGGTGCGCAGTCGCGTTTCTTGCTCAGCCCCTATCCTTCCAGTTGCCCCTTCTGCCTGCCTGCCGGACCCGCGGAGTTGGTGGAAATCGTGCCTCACGCCCCGATTCCCTTTACTTACGACTCGATTACGGTTGAAGGTCGCTTTGCGCTGCTGCGCAAGGCGGATGACATCGCGCAGGGGATGTATTACCGCATGCAGGAAGCGCAGCTTCACATTGGCCCTTAAAAAGAATGGGCCCTTAAAAAGAACGGAACGCCATTATGGCCAAACTCGGCAGAATGAATCGGCTCGAAGTGGTGAAGCAGGTGGATTTCGGATTTTACCTGGATGGCGGCGCTTCGGGTGAAATCCTATTGCCCATCCGCTATGCGCCCCCCGGTCTGCAGCCGGACGACATGCTGGATGTATTCATCTATCTCGACTCGGAAGACCGCCCCATCGCCACCACCGAAACCCCGTTGGCGCAGATCGGGCAATGCGCTTGCCTGCGCGTCGTCGCAACCAATGCATTCGGCGCATTTCTGGAATGGGGATTGATGAAAGATCTCTTTGTGCCTTTCAATGAACAGCGCGAACGGATGCAGGAGGGAGAGTCGTATGTCGTTTACCTTTTTCTCGACAATACCGACCGCATTGCCGCCAGCAGCAAGCTCAGCCAGTTTCTGTACGAAGAAGACGAGGAGGATTTCGAACTGGGAGAAAAAGTGGAACTTCTCATCGCCACACGCAGCGATTTGGGCGTGAAAGCGGTGATCAACGGCAGTCATCTCGGCCTGATCCATCAAAACGAAATTTTCCAGCCTTTGAAAGCCGGCGACCGTATCAACGGTTTCATCAAATCCATTCGCGGCGACGGACGCATCAACCTCACGCTGCAGCATAAAGGTCAGGCCCCGACCGGGGATATTTCGCAGAAAATCCTTGCCCATCTGCGCAGCAATGGCGGCCGATCCATCCTCACCGACAAAAGCGACCCCCGCGATATTGCCGCCGCTTTCGGGGTCAGCAAATCCGCGTATAAAAAGGCTTTGGGGAAGTTATTCAAAGAGCACCGCATCCGGCTGGAATCGGAAGGGGTGGTTCTGCTTTGAGAAAACCACCCATCAGGCCCTGATCGTTTGCAATATGTGGTAGAATATTCCTATGATTCTTGATGGCTTATCGGATCAGCAGGCTTGGCCAGGTCCAAAATAGGGAAAAGCTTTCCGGCCAGAAAGCGCCGAATAGAAGCGACACGCCCAATGCCGGACCGAAAGGGAAATGGCCTGCATCGTGCTGGCCACGCCGTATGACCCGCCAGATGCCCGCGAAGAGGACGCCGAGCAGGCCGGAATAGAACAGGTAGGGCACAAGGTCGAGCGCGCCGAGCCAGGCCCCGGCAGTGGCGAGGAATTTCACATCCCCCATGCCCAACCCGTGTTTGCCGCGCAGCCAGAAGTATCCGTAATGCAAGGTGAGGCCGATGAGCAGGCCCACGGTGGGGCCGATGAGCAGCAGGCCGAAATCGTCCGCCGTGGCCATGCGGTCGAACAAAGGCAGGGCGCGCCATAGCAGCCCGGTGGGGATGAGCAGCCAATGCACTTCGTCGGGGATGATCCAATGCTCCAGATCGGTGATGATGAGCAGGATGACCGCGCAAACCAGCAGCACCAGCGGCAGCGCGGCCCATACCGGGCCGGTATGGAGGATGGTGGCGAAGACGGCGAGGGCGGTGACGAGCTCGATGGCGGGATAGCGCGCGGAGACGCGGGTGGCGCAATGGGCGCAGCGGCCCCGGCGGGCGGCCCAGGAGAGGATGGGGAAGAGATCTTTGAATCCCAGGCGGTGATTGCAGCCGGGGCAGCGGCTGGGCGGGGCGATGAGGCTCTCGTCGCGCGGCAGGCGCCAGCTGGCCAGGGTCAGGAAACTGCCGACGGAGGCGCCGCCGACCAGGGCAGTGATCCACCAGATCCAGCGGGCGGTTTCGGCGAGGGCAGACCAGTCATACATACAAAGTTTCTCGAAGCGCGTCATCCTGCGCGCAGTCGCAGGATCTCGGTGTAATGCGGATAGGGATCCTGCGACTGCGCGCAGGATGACGGGGTGGAGCGCACCGCATTCCAGCTATGCGTTTGAATGCGGGGAATGACAAGCGATTCTTCGTTGCCTTGGCGGGCGGCGGGTGGCATACCTTGGGCCATGAGCCAAAACCCCGACACACTCCCCGCAAGCCTTGCCCCGCGCCGCATCGCGCTGGGCAGCGACCATGCGGGATTCGCCTTGAAAGAGGTGCTGGCCGCGTGGCTTTCGCAGCAGGATAATGTCGTGCTCGATCTGGGCACCCATTCGGAGGCTTCGGTCGATTATCCGGATTTCGGTTTCGCCGTTGGGCAAAGCGTGGCAATGGGCGAGGCGGATATTGGCGTGGCGATCTGCGGTTCGGGCATCGGTATTTCGATTGCGGCGAACCGCGTGGCGGGCATCCGCGCGGCGCTGTGCCACGATGTGACTTCCGCTGCCCTGGCCCGTCAGCATAATGACGCGAATGTGTTGTGCCTGGGTGCACGCGTGGTGTCCGAAGCTGCGGCGCAGAGCATTCTCGCCACGTTTCTGGCGACCGAATTCGAAGGCGGTCGCCATCAGGGCCGTGTGGACAAATTGAAATAATATCTCCTTCGCCTGCGGCGGAGGAAGCAGAAAGGATTTTCCCATGGCACAGCCAGCATTCGCACAGACCGCCATCCCCAGCGGATTCTTCACCGCCTCCCTCGCTGAGGCCGATCCGGCATTGTTCGCTTCGGTGCATGCCGAACTGGGCCGCCAGCAGGATCAGATCGAACTGATCGCCTCGGAGAATATCGTAAGCTTGGCAGTGCTGCAGGCGCAGGGTTCGGTGCTGACGAACAAATATGCCGAAGGCTATCCCGGCAAGCGCTATTACGGCGGCTGCGAACAGGTGGATATTGCCGAAAATCTGGCGATCGAACGCGCGAAAGAATTGTTTGGCTGCGGGTATATAAACGTGCAACCGAGTTCCGGCAGCCAGGCCAATCAAGGCGTGTTCATGGCGCTGCTGCAGCCGGGGGATACGATCCTCGGGCAGGATCTGGCGGCGGGCGGGCACCTGACCCACGGGGCCGCGCCAAACCAGTCCGGCAAATGGTTCAATGCGGTGACCTATGGCGTGAAACGCGAGGACGGGTTGATCGATTATGACGCGGTGCAGCATCTCGCTTCGCAGCACAAACCGAAACTCATCATCGCCGGGTTCTCTGCCTATCCGCGCGTGCTCGATTGGGCGCGTTTCCGCCAGATTGCGGATAGCGTGGGCGCGTGGTTGATGGTGGATATGGCGCATGTGGCGGGTCTGGTCGCGGCGGGCGTCTATCCTTCCCCGTTGCCCTACGCCCATGTGGTGACGACGACGACGCACAAGACGCTGCGCGGTTCGCGCGGCGGCATGATCCTTTCCGGATTCCCCGATCTGGTGGTGCGCAAAACGCCGAGCGGTAAGGAAATCACCATGGGGCAGGCGCTGAATTCGGCGATCTTCCCGGGTATCCAGGGCGGGCCGCTCATGCATGCCATCGCGGGCAAGGCCGTGGCCTTCGGCGAAGCGTTGAAGCCGGAATTCAAGGAATACGCGAAAGCCGTGGTGGCCAATGCGCAGGCCATGGGCGAGGCGCTGGTGGAAAGCGGCCTGGCGCTGGTGAGCGGCGGTACGGACAATCATCTGCTGCTGGTCGATCTGCGCCCGAAGGGCCTGACCGGCACCGCCGCCGAGCATCATCTGGAGCTCGCCGGCCTCACCTGCAACAAGAACAACATCCCCTTCGATCCGCAGCCGCCGATGGTGACCTCGGGCATTCGCCTCGGCTCGCCCGCCGGCACCACACGCGGCTTCGGCACAGAAGAATTCCGCCACATCGGCCGCATGATCGGCGAGGTGCTGGAGGGGTTGAGCAAGAACCCCGAAAACAACGGCGCGGTGGAAGCCAAGGTGCGCGCGGAAGTGAAAGCGCTGTGCGCGCGCTTCCCGATCTATCCCGGTCTGGTGGGATAGATGCGCTGCCCGTTTTGCGGCCATGAGGACA
This sequence comes from Rickettsiales bacterium, assembly GCA_965247145.1. Lineage (GTDB taxonomy): Bacteria > Pseudomonadota > Alphaproteobacteria > Rickettsiales > JAIXRX01 > CBDFGH01. Next base: position 103,129 of record CBDFGH010000002.1, on the reverse strand, counting down.
CGCAGGTCAAGGATTCGCGGCCCAGCGAGGACGGCTCGACCATCCGCCGCAGGCGTGCCTGCCCGCATTGCGACAGCCGCTTCACCACCTTCGAGCGTGTGCAGTTGCGCGAATTGGTGGTGGTGAAGAAAAACGGCGAAAAGCGCGCCTTCGACCGCGACAAACTCACCCGCTCGCTGATGATCGCCCTGCGCAAACGCCCGGTAGATGGGGATGCGATCGAGCGTTTGGTCAGTTCTATCAGCCAGAAACTGGAAAGCGGCAGCGAGGGCGAAGTGAGCAGCGAACGCATCGGCGCGCTGGTGATGGAGGCGTTGAAAGGCTTCGACAAAGTCGCCTATATCCGCTTCGCGAGCGTGTACAAAGATTTCGGCGAAGCGCGCGATTTTGAAGATTTCGTCGGCACGCTGGCGAAGCCGTGATGGAATCGGACTCGAATGTCGTGTTGATCACGTCCTCCCCCGCTCGCGGGGGAGGGAGGAGCACGAAGTGCGGAGGGTGGGGGTTTTCTCCGGTAACGCTGTGCTTGTTGGACAAACCCCCACCCAGCCTCCCCCGCGAGCGGGGGAGGGGGACTGCGGCCTTCGCAGAACTGACAGCATGGTTTACGGCATGACCTGGCACCCCGAAGACGCAAAGTGGATGGAAATGGCGTTGCGCCATGGGGTGCGGCATATCGGGCGGGCGATGCCGAACACCTCCGTCGGTGCGGTGATCGTGAAAGACGGGCGGCTGCTGGCGGCGGCCACCACCGGCATCGGCGGGCGTCCGCATGCGGAGACGCAGGCGCTGGCACTGGCGGGGGAACAGGCCAGGGGCGCCACGCTCTATGTCACGCTCGAGCCCTGCGCCCATACCGGAAAAACTCCGCCCTGCGCGCAGGCGGTCATCGATGCGGGAGTTGCCCGGGTGCTGATCGCCATCGGCGATCCAGACGCGCGCGTAGCGGGCAAGGGCATCGCCATGCTGCGCGATGCGGGCATCGTGGTCGGCATGGCCCCACTGCCTTACGCGGTCGAAGCAAGCGAGCAGCATCGCGGATTTTTCAAACACCGCCGCACCGGTCGGCCCTACGTGGCGATGAAACTGGCCACCTCGCTCGAGGGCGCGGTGGCGACCGCGGCGGGCGAAAGCCAATGGATCACAGGGCCCCAGGCGCGCAACCATGCGCAGCAATTACGCGCGCGCTACGATGCCTGGCTCACCGGCATCACCACTGTGCTGATGGACGACCCGTTGCTGACCTGCCGCCTGCCAGGGCTCGAGCAGGCCTCCCCCATCCGTATCGTCGCCGATTCGCAGTTTCGCCTGCCGGAAACAACCAGCCTGCTGGAATCGAAAGCACCGCTATGGGTGCTGGTCGGGGCGGAAGCACTGGCCGCGCAGCCCGACAAAGCCGAGGCCATGAAAGCGCGCGGTGTGGAAGTGCTGCCCTGCCGCATGGACGGGGAGCGGCTGGATCTGGACGATGCGATGCAGCGTTTGGGCCGCCAGGGCGTGACGCGGCTGATGGTGGAAGCGGGCCCGGTGCTTTCGAGCAATCTGTGGCAGAAAAAAATGATCGAGCGGGTGTACTGGTATCGCGCGCCGATCGTGCTGGGGCGCGGGGCGCGGTTGGCGCTGCAGCCGGAACTTTCGCCGCCCCACTCGACGTCGATATTGGCCGACCTGCCGCGCTGGCGCTGCGAATCGCGGCAAGTGCTGGGGCCGGATCAGCTGGAAATATTCACCCCGGCCGAGGGAGGGCAGGCGTAATGTTCACCGGCATCATCACCGACATCGGTCGCGTTGAAGCAGTGCAGCCACTGGGCGAAAACGACGCGCGGCTGCGCATTGAAACGCGTTACGAGATCGCGCAATTGGGCCTGGGTGATTCGATCGCCTGTGACGGAATCTGCCTAACCGTGGTGGCGCACGGCGAAGTGGATGCTCTGCGCTGGTTCGAGGTCGAAGCTTCGGCGGAAACGCTCTTGCGCACCACCCTCGGGGCCTGGAAAACGGGTCGCCGCATCAATCTGGAACGGGCGCTTGCCTTGGGCGATGTGCTGGGCGGGCATCTGGTCTCCGGGCATGTGGACGGGTTGGCGCAGGTGCTGTCGATCACGCCGGATGCGGGCTCTTCGCGCTGGGAAATGGAAGCGCCGGAAGCGCTGCTGCCGTTCCTCGCCGAGAAAGGCTCCGTGGTGCTGAACGGCACGTCGCTGACGGTGAATGCGGTGACGGAAAACCGTTTCACGGTAAACCTGATTCCGCACACGCAAACCCACACCAATCTGGGCGCGGTAGCCGTGGGCGACGCGCTGAACATGGAAATCGACCTCATCGCGCGCTATGTCGGGCGGATGCTGCAGATGCGAGGAAATGCATGAACACCCAACTTTCCACCCCCAATCTTGCCACTATCGAAGAAATCATCGAAGAAGCGCGCGCGGGCCGCATGTTCATCCTGGTGGATGACGAAGGCCGCGAGAATGAGGGCGATCTGGTCATCCCCGCCCAGGCGTGCGATGCGGCGGCGATCAACTTCATGATCACCCACGGACGCGGGCTGGTCTGCCTCGCGCTGACCGCCGAACGCGTGGCGCAACTGGGCTTGAAGCCGATGGTGGAGGACAATGCGACGCGGCACCACACCGCCTTTACCGTCTCCATTGAAGCGCGCGAAGGCATCACCACCGGCATCTCCGCCTTCGACCGCGCGAAAACCGTGCTGGTCGCCTCCGACCCGCAATACGGCATCGCCGACATCGGCAGTCCCGGCCATATCTTCCCGCTCATCGCGCGGGATGGCGGCGTGCTGGTGCGTGCGGGCCATACCGAAGCGGCGGTGGATATTTCGCGCCTCGCCGGGCTTACCCCCGCCGGGGTCATCTGCGAAGTCGTGGGCGAGGATGGCGAGATGGCGCGGCTGCCGGAGCTGATGCGTTTCGCCGCTGCGCACAACCTCAAAATCGCCACCATCGCCGACCTCATCGCCTATCGCCAGCGACGGGAAAGACTGGTCGAACGCGGGGAGGAAATTCCCTTCACCAGCCGCTTCGGGGGGGATTGGACGCTGACCTCCTACCGCAGCCTGTTGGACGGCATTGAGCATGCGGTGCTCATCAAAGGCACGCTGGACAAGGAAAACCCCGTGCTTGTGCGCATGCATGCGCTGGACGTGCTGCGCGACGTGCTGGGCGAGGGCGAGGCGACGCTGGAGCACGCGATGCAGCGCATCGATGCCCATGGCAGCGGCGCACTGGTGCTGCTGCGCGACCCAAAAAATACTTCATTATCTGAGGCCATGCGCCGCCAATCCCCCTCCGGCCTGCGCGACTATGGCCTGGGAGCGCAGATTCTGCTGGATTTGGGCATCCGCCGGATGCTACTCCTCACCAACCATCCCGGCCGCCCGGTGGTGGGCATCGAAGGCTACGGCCTGACCATTGTGGATACCGTGTCGATCGACACTGCTGAATAGAGAGATACATGCTGCAGCACCCGACTTTCACTCCTCCCAAGCTGCATGATCTGGGGCTGCATGCCCGCATCGCGCTCATCGAAGCGCGTTATTACACCGAAATTTCCGATGCGTTGGCCGAAGGCGCGCTGGCCGTGCTGGCCCAAGCAGGCGCGAATGTGGAGCGCTTCGTGGTGCCTGGCGCGCTGGAAATTCCGCTGGCCGCGAAGCTGGCGATGGATGCGAGATTCGACGGCGCCATCGGCCTCGGTTGCGTGGTGCGCGGTGAGACTTCGCATTATGACATCGTATGCAACGAATCGGCGCGTGGGCTGATCGCGCTTTCCACCCAACATACCTTCCCCACCGCCAACGCCATCCTCACCGTCGAGACCATCGCGCAAGCGATGGCGCGGGCGGATGTGGCGCAAGGCAACAAAGGCGGATTTGCCGCTGACGCGCTGCTGCGCATGATCGTGCTGAAGCGCCAACTGACCCAAATGGACAAATAGATCATGATCGAAGACAAGAAATTTCCGCCCGAGAAAAGCACGCGCGGCAACATGTCGCTGCGGCGGAAATCGGCGGCGCGTCTGGCGCTGGTGCAGTGCCTCTACGAAGTGGCGATGAACCCCGATACCGCGCTCGCGCCCGATCAATTGGCCCGCCGCTACCAGGAACAATGGGCGCATGGCCAGCATTTGGGCGATGTGTCGAAAAACGAGATCGAGCCGGATTATAAATTTCTGGTGAAGCTGCTGGCGGGCATGCGCGACGCGCAGGAACTGATTCAGCCCGTGCGCGTGAAGCTGCTGGACGAGGCCTGGAACAAAGATCGCCTGCCGCCGCTGATGGCCGCCATCTTCGATGCGGCTTTGTTCGAGTTGCATGGCGGCAAGCTGGGCGCGAAACTGGTGATCGACGAATATGTACGCATCGCCACGCGCTTTTTCGAAGAAAACGAGGTGAACTTCGTCAATGGCGTGCTGCACCGCGCGGGCGGCCAATTGGGCCAGCTTTCCACCGCGCCCGCCACGCTGGAATAGGCGCTGCGATCGTGGACGAGTTCCAGCGTATCCACACCCTGCTGCGCCCGCTCGCCGGGCCGGAAGGGCTGGGCCTGGAAGACGATGCAGCCTGGCTGCAACCCCCGACGGGCCACACGCTGATCGCGACCAAAGACGCACTGGTGGCGGGCGTGCATTTCCTGGGCACCGAAGACCCTGCGCTCATCGCGCGCAAAACCCTGCGCGTCAATCTCTCCGACCTCGCCGCCATGGGCGCGACGCCTTATGGATACCTGCTCGCAACCCTACTGCCGCGCGATCTGCCGGATGCGTGGCTGGCGCGCTTCGCCGAAGGCCTGGCCGCCGACCAGCAAACATACGGATGCAAACTTTTCGGCGGCGACAGCGTCTCCACCCCCGGCCCGATGGCTTTTTCCGTAACCATGTTGGGCTTGCTCGAAAAGGGAACACAACCTTTGCGACGCAGTGGCGCACTGCCGGGAGATGCGCTTTGCGTCAGCGGCATATTGGGGCAGGCGGCGCTGGGGCTGGAAGATGCGCGGGCCGGGCGCGCGACGCCCCTGGCGGAGCGCTATCATCTGCCCCAGCCGCGCATCGCACTAGGGCAATGGTTGGTGGGCCGCGCGCATGCGGCGATGGATATCTCGGATGGGTTGCTGCAGGATGCAGGCCATATGGCCAACGCCTCCGGCGTGACGCTGGAGATCGATGCGAGTCTGCTTCCACTGGAGCGCCAGGATGAGGCGGCCTTGCGCGCCGCTTTGGGCGGCGGAGACGATTACGAATTGCTTTTCGCCTTGCCGGAAGCCACGCTGGCTGCGATTCAGACCGCCCCACACATGCCGGTTACCCGCATCGGGCGGGTGCTGGCGGGCAAAAGCGAGGTGCGGTTGCTGCATGCGCCGGTGGGTATAGATGTAGCGGGCGGCTGGAAGCATTGTTGATTTTTATGTATGCTTCGCTGGATGTTGCCCATCATACTTTCTACGATGCAGCCCTCATTCAGGAGTCATGTCATGCAAAACGAACTGGCCATCTACGGCGCGATCATCGGCGCGACGGTGCTGACGATTTTCGTTGGGTTGCTGCGGCGGGACAAGAAAGGCGGCATCCGCGCAGGCGATCTGTTGGCCGCCGTTGCAGCAGGCGGCATTATGGGCGGCATGCTGGCTTATGCCGCCGTGCCTGCCCCCATACCGCTCAAACCCGCCCCGGTCGAAGAGACGGCAAGCGTTCCGCCGGAAGCGGCACTGGAACCCGCGATGGGCACGCCGGAAGGAAATATTCACCGCATGCCGCCGGTTTCTGCTGGGAAAAAGCATGTCGCGAGTACCAAAAAATCCTCCCAGGTCGCCAACGGCGTTCCACCCGGTGGGGCAGGTACTTGTCATGAATATCAGACCAGCATATTCATCGACGGCAAGGCGCAGCCTGCTTATGGCACCACATGCCAGAACGAAGATGGCAGCTGGCAGCGCATGGAATAAAGGCTGACCCAAGACACAAAAAAACCGCCGAATTCCTCCGGCGGTTTTTTCGGTTGTAGCAAAAGCTAGATCTTGTCGCCCTTGCTGCTGACGGTGCCGGCTCCGCCGGGCAGGTTGGACTGGTAACTGCCCGAGCCGGACAGGCCCGCATTGTTGCTGCTCATGCCCGCATTGCTGCTGCCAGAAGCCGAACCGGAATTCGTGCCGCCTGTGGAGGTGCTGCCTGAGGCGCTGTATTTTTTGTACTGTTCGCCCGTGCGGTCGAATGCGTCTCGTACGGCGGGGCGGGCTTTGTCCCAGCTGAGACTCGAATCCTTGCGGCTTTGGTCCCAGTTGCCGGAAAGATCGCTATCCACATCCTCGAAGGATTTGTCCATATGTTGCGCACGCGCTTGATAGCCGTATTGGTAGGCAGGACGGTAAGTATCGTAGGAGGCGCCTTTTTCCACATAAGGGCGGCTGGCATAGTTTTCGTTCCAGTAAGCGTCTTCTGCCGTGGGGTCGATCACTTCGGCAATCGAACCGCCGGCCCATGCCCCGGCCAGGCCGCCGACCACGGTGCCGATCAGCGCGCCACCCACGGTGCCGATGGGCCCAAGCGCCGAGCCGATGGCCATACCGGCCACGGCACCGCCTGCAGTACCGAGCGAAGTGCCGATCGGGTGCGAACCGGGTTCGCCGGTAATGGGATCGCGGTTCAGGTCGCGGGTATCTTTTTTCGCTGTGTTGATGGCCATGATCATTCTCCTTGGTAGAGTGTGCCGACAGAAATCGTGCCGGTGAGGGTGTCAGATATCGTTTTAGTCACGTTAGACTGGACCAAGCGGCATAAGACTACGATGCCCGATTCGGGCTATGACGTAAGGCGTTCCGTATAATCGCGACCCATCTTGCCGTCTAAATATTGTGCAACTTGTCAGAATGCGGAAATAGTTTAGTGATTGGACATGTATCTTCCATTTCACCCGTTTCGCGCCGCGCGCCCTATGTTAGGCGGCACGCTGCTTTTGTGGTGCTGGAGTTTGTGTGCCTGTGCATGGGTGCCAGACACCGGACCCGTGCCGCAGTTGCAAAAATCCGATGGTTTGGCCGCCGCACAAAGCCTTTCCGCCGCACCCAGGGACTGGCCTGAAGCGGAATGGTGGCATGCATTTGGGGATGCTCAGCTGAATGCGTTGATCGCCGAAGGACTCGAGCATTCGCCCGATCTGATGCAAGCCGCCGCGCGTTTGCAACAGGCCGAAGCACAGGCCCAACTGACGCAAGCCAATGCCGGCCCGAATGCAAGCGCCAATGCACAAGGCGGACTATTGAAGCAGAGCTACAATAACGGTATTCCCGCCCAGTTTGTGCCGAAAGGCTACCGCGATACTGGCCGTATTGCGTTTGATCTGGGATATGATCTGGATTTCTGGGGTAGGAACCGTGCGGCTATCGCCGCCGCCACTTCCGAGGCGGAGGCAGCGCATGCCGAACATGCACAGGCCCAGCTGACGCTATCTACCGCCATCGCCGAAGCGTATGGCGATCTAGCCCGATTGCAGGTGGCTCAAAAAATCGCGGCGCAACTGCGCGATTTGCGTGGGCAGATTGCCAGTCTGGCGGCGCAGCGCACGGCAAGCGGCTTGGAAAACCGTGGCAATCAGCGCGCCCAGGAGGCCGAACTTTCCGGTGCGGAAGTCGAAGTGAACCAGGCGGACGAGCAACTGGAACTGGCGCGCCATCGACTGGCCGCTCTGCTCGGTGCCGGACCGGACCGGGGGTTGGATGTGCTCGTAGCTGCGCCCCAAGCACCGCACGAATTCGGGCTGCCTGAATATCTGCAGGCAGATTTGCTGGGCCGCAGGCCGGATCTTGCGGCGGCACGTGCACGTGCGCAAGCGGCGGCCAAACGGATCGACATGGCCGAGGCGGCGTTTTATCCCGACGTGAATTTGAGCGCCTTCATTGGCCTGCAATCGTTGGGCCTCAACAACCTGACGCGCAGCGGTTCGGATATCGGGCAGGCCGCTCTTGCGTTGAGTCTGCCTATCTTCGACGGCGGCGCATTGCGCGCATCCTATCGTCGGGCCGGGGCGGAATATGCGGCCGCCGTGGCATCCTACAATCAAACCCTCGTGCATGCGCTGCAGGAAGTGGCGGATGCTGCCACCAGCCGTCATGCCCTGGACGGGCAGTTGCGCGATGCACGCGCGGCCGAAGCGGCGGCGATAGAGGCCGAAAGCATTACACGCCGCCGCTACGAAAGCGGGATCGTCTCCTTGCTTCCGGTGCTCGATGCACAGGATCGTCTGGCTTTGCGCCGCCGTATCACACTTGATTTACAAGTCCATGCCTTTACGCTGGAGGTCGCGCTCATCAAAGCATTGGGCGGCGGTTATGGCCATGCGCCGATGGTGTCTGCAAACCTTTCCACACCCGAGCATACCAGGAGGAATTGATCCGCCCCATGTCACAATCCGCCCCATCCTCCGCCACGCCATCGCGCGCCAATCCTGCCAAGCGCAAGCGGTTATTTCTGCTGATGGGCTTCGTTGTACTGCTCGCGGCATTGTTATTTGCTGTATGGTGGTGGCTGATCGGATCGCATTCGGTCTCTACCGACAATGCATATGTGCAGGCGGATACCGCGCAGATCACACCGCTGGTCAGCGGCGCGGTCGTTGCAGTGAAAGTGGCGGATACCCAAGCTGTCGCAGCGGGAGACGTGCTGGTGGTGATCGACGATGCGGATGCGAAGCTGGCGGTGGCTTCTGCCGAAGCAGCCTTCGGCCAAGCCCAGCGGCGTGTGCAGCAATATTACGCGAATGGGGATGCCTTGGCCGCGCAGAGTCGCGCGCAGCATGCCGCGATCGTTCGTGCGGGCGCGGATCTCATTCGCGCCCGCATCGATCTCAAACGCCGTCAGGATCTGGTCGGCACCGGGGCGGTTTCGGGCGAGGAATTGACCGAAGCGCAAAACCAGATTGCCGTCGCCCGCGCGGCCTTGGAGCAGGCTCAGGCCCAGAATATGGCGGCGCAGCAAAATCAGAAATCCGCCGAGGCGTTGGTGGTGGGAACGGATGCTGCCACCAACCCCGAAGTGCAAGCGGCGCAAGCGCGTTTGGATCAGGCGAAACTCGATCTCCAACGCACCGTGCTGCGTGCGCCGATCGACGGGATCATTTCGCAGCGACGGGTGGAGTTGGGCCAGCGCGTGGCGGTGGGCAATGCGCTGATGAGCGTGGTGCCGATTCAGGACGCCTATGTGGAGGCGAACTTCAAGGAAGTGCAACTGGAGCGCGTGCGGTCCGGGCAGAAAGTGACGTTGGAAAGCGATCTTTATGGCGGCCATGTGGTGTATCACGGCCGCGTGATCGGTTTTTCCGGCGGCACGGGGGCGGCTTTCTCGATTATTCCCGCGCAGAATGCCACAGGCAACTGGATCAAGGTGGTACAGCGTGTGCCCGTACGCATTTCGCTGGAGCGGCAGGAGTTGCGGGCGCACCCCCTGCGTGTCGGGCTGTCGATGGCCGCGAAAATCGACCTGGACAGTACATCCGCGCCATGAGCACGCCCGCTGCCCAGCCCAAGCCTTTGGAAGGCGGCACCCTGTGGCTGGCCGGTTTGTTACTGGCGGCAGCCAACTTCATGGTGGTACTCGATACGACGATCGCCAACGTTTCCGTGCCGCATATTGCCGGCGGGCTCGCGGTGTCGCCCAGCCAAGGCACCTGGGTCATCACCAGTTATGCGGTGGCGGAAGCGATTACCGTGCCGCTCACCGGCTGGCTGGCGCAACGCTTCGGCGCGGTTCGCGTTTTCGTGACCGCCCTGATCGGATTCGGATTATGCTCGGCTTTATGTGGGCTTGCGCCTTCTTTGCCGCTGTTGGTGCTATTCCGCGTGATGCAGGGCCTGTGCGGTGGGCCGCTCATCCCCATGTCGCAAACTCTGCTGCTACGCATTTTCCCCAAAGAAAAAGCGGGCGCGGCCATCGGTCTATGGGCGATGACGACGGTGGTCGGGCCGATTGCGGGACCGATTCTGGGCGGCACGATTTCCGACAATATCGGTTGGGAATGGATCTTCTACATCAACGTGCCCTTCGTGGCCCTGGTGGCGTTCTTCGCCTGGAAAGTCCTGCGCGGCGTGGAGACGCCCACCCGCCGCGTGCCGGTAGACGGGGTGGGGTTGGGGCTGCTCGTCCTCTGGGTCGGCAGCTTGCAGGTCATGTTGGATAAGGGCAAGGAACTGGAATGGTTCGCCTCGCCTTTCATTCTCGGCCTTGCCATCACTGCGGCTCTGGGCTTTTGCGCGTTTTTGATCTGGGAACTCACGGCAGAAAATCCGATCGTCAATCTCCGCGTCTTTCGCCACCGGGGGTTCGTGGTGGGCTCTCTCACGCTCAGCATCACTTTCGCCGCCTTCTTCTCCTCGGTCGTGCTTATTCCCCTGTGGTTGCAAACCAGTTTCGGCTACACGGCGACTTTGGCGGGCTATGCCACCGCTTTCAGCGGCATGTTTGCCCTCGTGCTTTCCCCGGTGATCGGCAAGGTGGTGGGGAAGGTGGATAGCCGCGCTTTGATTTCCTTCGGCGTGTTCGGGCTGGCGGGCGTGGCATACTGGCGCAGCGGGTTTGCCAGTAATGCGGATTTCTGGACCATTGCGCATCCGCAAATATTGCAGGGAGTCTTTGTCCCGTTCTTCTTTATTCCAACCACCAGTTTGGCGCTTTCTGCAGTGTTGCCGGAAGAAACCGCCTCGGCCTCCGGCATTGCCAATTTCATGCGTACCACGGCCGGCGCATTCGCCACCTCTTTCATCACCACCCACTGGGATAATAGCGCAACGCGCGCACGGGTGGAGTTGGCCGGCATTCTCAACCGGCCGAGCGAGATGATCGAGCGATTGCAGGCCCAGGGTATGAATGCCGATCAGGCGATGCTGCAACTGGATCGATTGGTACAGAATCAGGCGGTGATGATCGCGACGAATCAGGTATTTTCCCTGACCGCTTTGGTTTTTGTCGCGTGCGCCTGTTTGGTCTGGCTGGCCCCGAAACCCAAACGCGCAGTCAGCCCCGCCGCGTCGCACTGATCGTCAAGAAACGCGTTTAGAAGCCGGTATTGTCGTAACCCAATTCTTGCTGCAGTTCGGGGCTATAGCTGACCAGACGGCCGTAAGGAGAAATCTCGGCCGCCTTCTGTACGGTCGGGCCGAGGCTGGGTTGCAGGTCGGCGTTTCGCTGTGCGTCGTTGAGATTGTTTTCCGGCGTGGCAGATTGGAGGATGGGAAGGGACGTGGCGGATTCGGTAGGCAGAATCAAACTTGGCGTATAGATCGACAGCGGCGCGGAAAGCGCAAAGTGATTCTCGGCTGCCAAGGGAATGGACAATTGAATCTGTGCGGCGCGCGCCACGCGGGCTTGTTCGACGGTAGTCGGCAGATCGAGCATACCGCCGATGGGTGCGGGTACGGGTGATGGAGCAGGTGCAGGAACAGGCGTGGGCAAAGGAACAGGCGCGGGCGTAGGAACAGGCGCGGGCACGGGCACGGGAACAGGCGTGGGTGTGGGAACAGGCGCGGGAATTGGTGACGGTGCGGGGGTAGGAATCGGTGCGGGAATCGGGGGTGGTACGGGAATCGGCGCAGGCCGTACGATCATCGTTCCATTTTGACGGGTCACCGCATAATCTTGCGCGGTGCCGCCGGTAAGGCGAATGATATAGCTCGCTGCTGGGCTGGCGCTGGTCGCGTCGCTCGCCAGGTCGTAGCCGGTGAAAATGTTTGCATCGTCATTACCCAACAAACCTTCGAACGTCAGCGCGAAGGCGGGGTTCTGCTCGCCGAATGCACGGCTTGCGTCGCGTGCGCGTATGATGAGCGCGGCGGGATTAATGGTGAAATTGTTGCCGGTGAGGCTGGTGATGGTGTAATCGCCCAGCGCCGCCAGACTGCCCTGGCCAATGGCATAAGTGCCCGTATGCACCCCTGCCGCACGGTTGAGCGCGCCGCTGAAACTGGCTGCATTGTCAGTGGGTACGAGGCCGCTGTAACTATAGGCCAGGCTGGGGTCGATCGCGCCGTAGATCTTGCCTTGGCCCGGCGTCACTGAAACGGTCAAACCACGGGGTGCGATAGTGGCGGCGCTGGCGGCGAATGAACCGGTATCCAGCGTGTAGTTTCCCGCATCTACTCCCGATAAGGAGAAGCCAGAAATATTGACCGGTTTGGCGATGCCTGCATGCGTATCCAGGAAGTGGGCGCTGAGCAGGCCCTGATTCAGTCCGATCGAGTCTCCCATATATTGGCCGGTAAAGCTGGCGGTCGCAGCGTCGATCGTCGCGTCCGTTGTGCCGTCATAGACCTTGTCCTGCACACTGACGCCAAGAATCGACAATGCATGCGGAAGAATAGTGCCGACATTGCCGGAAATGGCAGTGGTGGCCAAGGTATAGTTACCCGCATCTGCCCCGGTCAGCGCCAGGCCGGAGACCGAAACGTTTTTGCCAGTGCCCACCATGCGGTCGGCATAGATGGCACCAGCGGGATTGTTGAGCGCTACGTTTTCTCCCAGTATCACGTTACCCAAAATATAATTGGCGGAAGATGGATTGGCCGCAATCGTACGATCATAGGTTTTGGAGACGATGCCGCTGAAAGCCGGAGTCAGGATACGTGCGGTGATGGTAGCGGTAAGGCCCGCGGGTTGCGTCAGCGTATAATTCGCCGCATCTGCCCCGGCAAGGGCATATCCGTTGACGCCAACGGCTTTGCCCGTGCCGATGTTTTTGGTGGCGAATTGGCCCTGTGCGCCACCGATATCCAGCGTCAGCGCATCTCCCGATACTACGTTGCTCAAAGCAGCAGTGCCACCGAGGCCCGCATCCCGCGTGCCATCGTAATCACGACTCAGTGCGGTGACGCCGGTAATACCGAGCGTACGGGTTGCGATATTGCCGACATTGCCTGAAATATTGTTCGAAGCTAGCCGGTAATCCGCTGCATTTGCCCCACCCAGGGTCAATCCGGAGACGCTGACCGTTTTGGCGCTGCCCGCCTGTTTATCCGAATAGCTACCGGCGGTGTAATTGCCCAAACTCACCGCATCGCTGCCCAAGGCGGAGCCCAGAGTGTAATTTCCCAGATTCAGGCTGGCGACGTTGTTGCCATCATAGACTTTGCCGACCGTGCCGTTGAGCGCCAAGTTCAGCGTGTAAGGCGTGATCTCTCCGATGGCGCCTGCGGCGGTAGTCGCGGCCAGCTGGTAGTCTGCCGCATTCGCCCCGCTGAGGTTGAGGCCGGAGACGGTGAGCGTTTTACCGGTGCCCGCATGAATCGTATCGTAGGTGCCTGCGGTGGGGTTGTTCAGCGTGACGACATCGCCGCCCAAGGCGCTGCTGAGCGTGTAGTTGCCCGCACCCAATGTGGCAGCGTTGGTGGTGTCGTAGGTTTTGCTGATTGTGCCGGTAAGGCCGGGTGTCAGGGTATAGCGGGTGATGGTACCCACATTGCCGGAAGCCGTGGTGGCTGCCAATTGATAATCCGCGGCATTCGCCCCGCCGAGCGTAAGCCCGGAAACGCTCACGGTTTTGCCGGTGCCCGCATGGATGGTGTCGTAGGTGCCTGCGGTGGGGTTGTTCAAGGTGATCGCATCGCTGCCCAATGCGCTGCTGAGTGTGTAATTGCCCGCACCCAATGTGGCGGCATCGGTCGTGTCATAGGTTTTATTCACCGCGCCGGTAAGGCCGGGTGTCAGGGTATAGCGGGTGATGGTGCCCACACTGCCGGAAGCCGTGGTGGCCGCCAATTGATAATCCGCGGCATTCGCCCCGCCGAGCGTAAGCCCGGAAACACTGACCGTTTTACCCGTTCCCGCATGGATCGTGTCGTAGGTGCCTGCGGTGGGGTTGTTCAAGGTGACCGCATCGCTACCCAATGCGCTGCTCAATGTATAATTGCCGGAAGCCAGGGTGGCGGCGTCGGTGGTGTTGTAGGTCTTGCTTACCGTGCCGGTGAGATTGGGGGTCAGGGTGTAGCGGGTGATCGTTCCGATGGCGGCGGAATTGCTGGTGGATGCCAGCTGGTAGTCTGCGGCGTTCGCCCCGCCGAGTGTCAGGCCGCTGACATTGACGGTCTTGCCGGTACCGACATGGATTGTGTCATAAGTGCCGCTGGTGGGGTTGTTCAGCGTGACCACATCGCCACCCAGACGGTTGGTAAGCGTGTAGTTGCCCGCGCCCAAGGTGGCGGCATCGGTGGTGTCGTAGATTTTGTTCACCGTGCCGGTGAGGCCCGCAGTGAGCGTGTAGCGCGTGATGGTGCCCACCGCACCGGAAGCGGTGTTGGCGGTCAGCTGGTAATCGCCCGCATTGGCCCCGCCGAGGGTGAGGCCGGAAACCGACACCGTTTTACCCGTGCCCGCATGGATGGTGTCGTAAGTGCCCGCAGTGGGGTTGTTCAGCGTGACGACGTCGCTACCCAACGCATTGCCAAGGGTGTAATTGCCGGAAGCCAAAATCGCGCTGTCGGTCGTATCGTAGGTTTTGCTCACTGTGCCGGTCAAGCCCGCTGTCAATGCGTAGCGGGTGATGCTGCCGATGGCGGATGATAGCGCGTTGGAAGCGAGTTGGTAGTCCCCTGCATCGGCCCCGCCCAGTGTGAGGCCGGAGACGCTGACCGTTTTACCGGTGCCCGCATGCATCGTATCGTAGGTGCCTGCGGTGGGGTTGTTCAGCGTGACGACATCGCCGCCCAAGGCGCCAGTGAGCGTATAATTACCTGCCGTTAGGGTCGCAGCGTCTGTCGTGTCGTAGGTTTTGCTCACCGTGCCGGTCAGGCCGGCGGTGATGAGGTAGCGGGCGATATTGCCGATGGCGGCCGAAAGTGCAGTGGTCGAAAGCTGATAATCACCTGCATTTGTACCATTCAAAGCCAAGCCGGAAACATTGACGATTTTACCCGTGCCCACATGCGCGGTGTCGTAAGTACCTGCAGTGGGGTTGTTGAGCGTCACCACATCGCTACCGAGGCGGCTGCTGAGTGTGTAATTGCCCGCACCCAATGTGGCGGCGTCGGTCGTGTCATAGGTTTTATTCACCGCGCCGGTAAGGCCGGGTGTCAGGGTATAGCGGGTGATGGTGCCCACACTGCCGGAAGCCGTGGTGGCCGCCAATTGGTAATCCGCCGCGTTGGCGCCGCCGAGACTCAGCCCGCTGATGCTCACGGTTTTGCCGGTGCCCGCATGGATCGTGTCGTAGGTGCCTGCGGTGGGGTTGTTCAAGGTGACCGCATCGCTGCCTAGCGTGCTGCTCAGTGTGTAATTGCCCGCACCCAATGTGGCGACGTCGGTCGTGTCATAGGTTTTGCTGACCGTGCCGGTCAAGCCCGCCGTCAGTGCGTAGGGCGTGATCGTGCCCACCGCGCCGGAGGCGGCGGTGGATGTCAATTGATAATCCGCCGCATTCGCCCCGCCGAGTGTCAGGCCGCTGACATTGACGGTCTTGCCGGTACCCACATGGATCGTATCGTAGATGCCGCTGGTGGGGTTGCTGAGCGTGACCACATCGCTGCCTAGCGTGCTGCTCAGTGTGTAATTGCCCGCACCCAAAGTGGCGGCGTCGGTCGTATCGTAGGTTTTGCTCACCGTGCCGGTGAGTCCGGGGGTCAAGGTGTAGCGGGTGATCGTGCCGACCGCGCCGGAAAGTGCGTTGGTGGATAGCTGGTAATCCGCCGCGTTGGCGCCGCCGAGGGTAAGGCCCGCGACGCTGACGGTCTTTCCGGTTCCGGCATGGATCGTATCGTAAGTGCCTGCGGTTGGGTTGTTCAGCGTGACGATGTCGCTGCCGAGTCGGCTGCTCAATGCGTAATTGCCCGAAGCCAGGGTGGCAGCGTCGGTGGTGTCGTAGGTTTTGCTCACCGTGCCGGTGAGGCCGGGAGTCAAGGTGTAGCGGGTGATCGTGCCGACCGCGCCGGAAAGTGCGTTGGTGGATAGCTGGTAATCCGCCGCGTTGGCGCCGCCGAAGGTAAGGCCCGCGACGCTGACGGTCTTTCCGGTTCCGGCATGGATCGTATCGTAAGTGCCTGCGGTTGGGTTGTTCAGCGTGACGATGTCGCTCTCGAGTCGGCTACTCAATGCGTAATTGCCCGAAGCCAGGGTGGCGGCGTCGGTGGTGTCGTAGGTCTTGCTTACCGTGCCGGTGAGATTGGGGGTCAAGGTGTAGCGCGTGATGGTGCCCACCGCACCGGAAGCGGTGTTGGCGGTCAGCAGGTAATCGCCCGCATTGGCCCCGCCGAGACTCAGCCCACTGACGCTCACGGTTTTGCCGGTGCCCGCATGGATGGTGTCGTAGGTGCCTGCGGTGGGGTTGTTTAAGGTGACGACGTCGCTTCCCAGGCGGCTGGTCAGGGTGTAATTGCCCGCACCCAAAGTGGCGGCGTCGGTCGTATCGTAGGTTTTGCTCACCGTGCCGGTGAGTCCGGCGGTGAGTGCATAAGCGGTGATGGTTCCCACCGCGCCGGAGGTGGAAGCGGCGGCTAGTTGGTAGTCGCCTGCATTCGCGCCGCTCAAGGCTAGGCCGGATACGCTGACGGTCTTTCCCGTGCCCGCATGGATGGTGTCGTAGGTGCCCGCGGTGGGGTTGTTCAGCGTGACGACGTCGCTGCCCAGGCGGCTGGTGAGTGTGTAGTTGCCGGAAGCCAAAGTGGCGGCGTTGGTGGTGTCGTAGGTTTTGCTCACCGTGCCGGTCAGGCCCGCGGTGAGCGTATAGGCGGCGATGGTTCCCACCGTATTGGAGGCGGATGTAGAAGCCAGCTGGTAATCGCCCGCATTGGCCCCGCCAAGCGTAAGCCCGGAGACGCTCACATTCTTGCCGGTACCGACATGGATCGTATCGTAGGTGCCGCTGGTGGGGTTGCTGAGCGTCACTGCATCGCTCCCCAAGGCGCTGCTCAGCGTGTAGTTGCCGGAAGCCAATGTGGCGGCGTTGGTGGTGTCGTAGGTTTTGCTGACCGTGCCGGTCAGGCCGGGGGTGAGGATGTAGCGGGTGATGGTGCCGATGGCGCCGGTGATGGCGCTGGCGACGGAATAGTTCCCCGCATCCGCCCCGCTCAGTGCCAACCCGCTGACGCTCACGGTTTTGCCGGTTCCGGCATGGATCGTGTCGTAGGTGCCGGAGGTGGGGTTGTTCAGCGTGACCACGTCGCCGCCGAGGGCGCCGGTCAGGCTGTAATTGCCCGTGGCCAAAGTGGCGGCGTTCGTCGTGTCGTAGGTTTTGCTGATTGTGCCGGTGAGGGCCACGCTCAGGGCCTTGGCCAGAATGGTGCCGACCGCGCCGCTGGTCGAGTTGCTGGCGAGTTGGTAATTGCCCGATTTCGCACCGCTGATCGACAGCCCGCCGACGCTCACCGTCTTGCCGGTGCCCGTATTCTTGGTGTCGTAGGTGCCGGAGGTGGGGTTGTTGAGCAGCACGGTGGATGCGTCGGTGCCGTAGAGGTTCGTAAGCGTGTAATTGCCACTCGCCAAGGTGGCGGCCGTGGTCGTGTCGTAGGTTTTGCTGACCGTGCCGGTGAGGCCCGCGGTCAAAGTGCGTTTGCCCACGGTGATGGCGGTGGGGGCGGAAGCATAGGTGAAGCCGTAGCCCATCGACGAAGTGAGCGCGCCGGAGGCGTAATTGAGCGCATAGCTGCCGATGTCGTTGCCCGCCGCATAGGGCGTGCTGCCGGTCAGCGAGCCGCTGATGACGTCTCCCGTATCGCCGCTATTGTAGCCGCTGAGCGTGTAGCCGTAGCCGCTAAGCGAAGGGGCCGCATCGCCATAGGTCAAGGCGATCGCGTTGGGCGTGGCGGTGAGCGTGGGCGTGGAGGAATAGAGCAGCCCGTTGCCCGTGCCGGGCACCGTCACGCTGCCGGAAATACATGCGCCGCCTGCCGCATAAGCGCAGGAATAGCGGTTGAACCCGCCGCTCAACCCGCCCAGCGTGTTCGCCCCGGCGGAGGCGGAATAGATCAGCCAGCGTCCGCCGCCCGTCAGCGACAATGCTCCCGAACCCGCATTGTTGATGAAGTTGCGCCCCGCCGCGAGGATGATGGCATTGCCGCTGGCGGAGGCGGTGAGCACTTTGCCGGATGCGAGCGTCACATCCGAAGTCGCGCCCGTGCTGCGCCCCAAGATGCTGGAGGCCGAGATGGTCGGCAGGGTCAGGGCGTTGGTGCTGGTGAGCGAAACGTTGCCGAGCGCGGTGGAACCGCCCCAGGCGCTGGCGAAGGTAAAGGCGCTGCCCGCCGCCGTGACGTTGTAATTGCCATCGATAAAATTGTTGAAAGCGATGGTGCCGGTGCCTGCATTCAAGCCCAGGATTTTGCTGGTTCCGGACGAGGAGCCGTCCCCGAACGAATTCAGGCTGATATTGCCGTTTCCAGTAACGACGGTGAGGCCAGTACTGGCGCTTTGCGCCGAAGTGCCGGTGGCGAAGGTAACGTTGCCACCGTTGGTGGTGATGTTGGTGGTGGTTCCCGTGTCATAAAGTGCGGTGCCGGAAAGGAAGGAGACATTGCCGCCCTGGGTGGTGATGGCGGCGTTTGTGCCGTGCAATTCGGTGGTGATGAGATTGTTGAAAGTAAAGCTTGCATTGCCCGTGCCGGTCAATGCGCCATCGACGAGCGTGACCCAGCCGCGGAATTCGGTCGGGTCTTTCCAAGTGCTGGTACCGATATGCATGTAATTGCCGGCCGAACCGTCGGTCCGGCCGATATTGATCTTGGTCCAGCCATCCGTGAGATAGTTGATTTCGCCTGTATCCAATATCCATCCGGCTCCGCCGCCGAATACAGAGGTGTTCAACGTGGGGCGGCGGGCCGTGCTGAAGGGCTGAAGGGTCAGGATTCCGGTCCCGCTCACATTGTTGCCGATGGCCAGATCGTCCGATGTGATACTGAGATCGCCGGCACCGGTTGCGATACTGCCGGTGGTGATGGTGCCCGTACCGGCGTTCAGCGAGACGGCGCCCGTACTGACAAAGTTGGGCAGGGTGAAGCTGGTGTTGGTGCTGGTCAGCGATGCACCGCCCAACGAAGTCGTTGCACCCCAAGCACCATTGAACGTGAAGCTGCCAGCCGTGGCGTTTACGGTTTCAGAACCATCGACCGTGCTTCCGAAAGCGATGGTGCCAGAGCCCGCATTCAAAGCCAGCACATGCCCGGTGGCTCCGGTATGGGTGACTGCACCCGTGAAAGTAATATTGCCGCCAGCCGTGTTGATCGTTGCCCCGTTGCTTTGCAGACTGAGGGCGTTGTTAAAAGTAACCGCTCCACCCGCGGTGGTGATGGTGGCATTGTTGTAAATGCCGGCACCGCCATCTTGGAAAGTAAAGGCGCTGTTGCCATTCCCCGTCAAATTCCCGTAAAGCCCGACATTGTAGCCATGAAATTTCACCGGGTCGTTCCAGGTCGAGACATCCACGCCGATATTGTTCAGATCATCCGTGCGGCCGATGTCGATCAGCGTCCAACCATCGGCGATGCGCGCGATCTCCGCAGTGTCGAGATCGAAATCGCCGCTGTAGAAATTGACACGCACCGTGCGTCCCGTCGCATCCGGCCGCAGCGCGAGCGTGCCGGTGCCGGAGATGGTATCGCCCGTGGTGCCGAGCGTAACGTCCGATGCCGTCAGCGTCAGGTTGTTCGCGCCCACCGCCACGCCGCGCGTATTGATGCGGCCGCTGCCCGCATTGAAGCTCTGGCTGGTGGTGGAGGTGAGGGCGCTGTTGAAGACGATGTTGCCCGAAGTGCTGGTGATCGGGGTGGCGTAGGTGAGCGCGATGCCGCTGGCGGCGGTGAGATTGATCGCGCCCGAAGCGCTGGTCAGCGAACCGGCGCCGGTGGTGGTGATGCGGTTGCCCGCGTTCAGCGTGATGACGCCGGTGCCCGCCGTGGTCACGCCACCGCCCGCGCCGAGGGTGATATTGCCGCTGGTGGTGGTAGCGGTGAAAGCCTTGTTGTTCGATAAAGTCTGCACTCCATTCAAGACGATATCGTAGCTCTTGCTCAGGAAATTGACGATGCTCGTCCAGCTTTGCGCATTGGCGGTGATCAGATGGTCGTTGGTCGCGAGGCCGATTTGAACCGTGCCCGCCGTGATGGCATTGAGGAAGGCGTTCGTCAGTTGCAGCGTGCCCGCCGCACCGGCGATTCCGATCGAACCGGTGGTGCTCGAAGGACGCAGCGTGACGGTGTTGGTGGTACGAATGACCGGGTTGCCGACCCAGCTCATCGTATCTCCCACCAGATTGATCGCGCCGGTGGTGCTGGCGCCGCCGATGGTGCCCGCATTGGCCGCGGTGCTGCCGAAAGCGGCGGCGTTGCCGCTCGCGTTCAATGTCGTCGCGCCGCCGATGGTGGACATGCCGCCGCCGGTGCTGTTGAAAAGCATACCGTAGCTGCTGCTTCCCACGCCGCCATTGCCGGTGGCGGTAATCGCACCGGTGCCGGTGATCTGGAACTTGTTGGCACCGGTGCTGTCGAAAACGATACCGGAATTGCTGTTGCTGCTCGCGCCGCCCGCGGCGTTGGCGGTGACTGAAATAGTGCCGTTTACTGTTGTGATCTGGCTTCCGTTCGTCAGTCGCAGCGCGTCTCCGCCGCCGATACCCGTGCCGCCCCCGGTGGCTGCGATGCCGATGGTGCCGGTTCCGGCGGTTTGCACGGTCGCGCCGTTGAGCAGGATGCCGTGCTGGCCCGTCAGATTCCCGCTGGCGGTGCCTGCAT
This sequence comes from Rickettsiales bacterium, assembly GCA_965247145.1. Lineage (GTDB taxonomy): Bacteria > Pseudomonadota > Alphaproteobacteria > Rickettsiales > JAIXRX01 > CBDFGH01. The sequence goes on along the minus strand of CBDFGH010000002.1, from coordinate 82,427 downwards.
TGTAGCCGTTGCCGTTGAACAGGATCGCGCCATTGGTGCCGCCATTGATCGTGATGCCGGTCAGTGCGATGCCTTGCGCCAGCGTGGCGTTGCCGTAAGCCGCAACCGTGGCGGGTGTCGCGCCGCCGCCCAGCGTAATCGCCCCGCCGCCGCTGGCCAGATTGCTGGCGGCGCTCAGCGCGATGGCGCCCGAACCGTTCGCATCGCGGTCCGCGTTCAGCGTCAAGGCGCCGCCGGTGGTGGTAATGACGCTGCCGCCGCTATGGATGATATTGTTGTCGGCCCGCTCGGTGATGGTTCCCGTGCCGGAAGCGGTGAAATTCTGCGCACTCGAAAGGTTGATGTCGCCCAATGCGGCGAGCAAGATGTTGCCCGCGCTCGTCGTCGTGATCGTGCCCGTACCGCTGCTGAGAATATTGCCGGCGCTGAGGAAATTGATGTTCTTGGCGAAACTGCGCGTTTCGCTGATCGTCATGTTCCCGGCATTGCTGATATAGCCCACATCGCCGGGGTTGCCGTATCCGCCGAGCCAGAGGTTTCCGCCGTAATTGAGGGTGGCCAAGGTGGTGTCGGTGATGGAGACGGTTCCGGCGCCACTGCCGACACCCACCGTGGCCCCAGCCGTGTAGGGGCGAATGATAACGTCCCCCGTGGTCTGCACGGTATTGGTACCGGTGGTCAGGTCGAATTTATCAGCAATCAGGGTGATGTTGCCCGAGGCGGTGCCTACCGCCGGACCTTCGCCGATCAGGTTCGTTCCGGTTTGTACCAATATACCAGCATTGGCCGAACTACCGGTGATGCCCGTAATCGTGATCGGCGCGGTTCCGGTCGATTCCACCACGCTGGAATTCGAGAAGTACGCGCCGAACGCGGCACTGCCTGCATAGCCACGGCCGGTAAGTGCAATGGCACCGTCCGCAGAGCGGATGGTGCCGGTACTTGTTACCAAACCATAGCTTGCCACCCCGCTTGCATTGGTGCCGCCGGTGCCGTTGATGGTGATGGTTGCTGCGTTCGCGCCGGTTCCGGTGGAACTGATCGTGCTTTGAATGCGCACGCCTTCTTCGTTGAAGGTTCCTGCACCACCTTGGCCGTTTAGTAAGATATTTCCTGCAACAGTGCTGATATTGCCGAGGATGAAAAGGCCCTTGCTGTTGTTCGCCCCGCTGCCCGTGCCGTTGAGGTTGATCGTGGATGCGCCCGCGCCGGAACCGAGCGAGGTGATGCTGCCCGAAAGGCGAATGCCTTCATTATCGCTGCCGCTGCCGTTACCGCCAACACCGGTCAGCGCGATGGCGCCGGTGGTGGATTGCAGGGTAGTGGAACCCGTAAGGTACATTCCCCAATTGTTATTCGTTCCGTCTCCCCCGATGCCTTTGAGCGTGATTGCGCCGGAAGTGGATTGCAGGCCGCTGTTGGTCCATTGGAGTCCGTAATTGTTCGCTGCAGCCGTCGTGTAGCCGCGGCCCAAGGCAACGATTTTGCCTGCGCCCGAAGAAAGATTGGCGGTGTTGCCAGAGACGCCGATAATATTGGCCGAAGTGCCGACCGCGTAATCATCCCCGATACCGTCCCCGGCAATGCCGCCATTGCTGCCATCGTCAAGCAATCCGCCGGTGAGGAAAATTCCGCCGCCGTTGCTCAATATATTGCCGCTGGTGAGGGAGATAGCGCCAGCGCCAGAGCCATCGCGATCGGCGTTCAGCGCTATGGTGCCGCCCTGGCTTGTGAACGCCGCCCCGCTGCTGAGAATACTGTTGTTGGCTTTGAGCAGAATGGTGCCCGTGCCTGCGGCGGCGAAGTTTTGGGCGGTCGAAAGGTTGATATCGCCCAATGCGGCGAGCAGAATGTTTCCTGCGCTCGTCGTGGTGATCGTGCCGGTGCCGCTGCTGAGGATGTTCGCTCCGCTCAGGAAATTGATGTTCTTGGCGAAGCTGCGGGTTTCGGCGATCGTCATGTTCCCGGCATTGCTGATATAGCCCACATCGCCGGGGTTGCCGTATCCGCCGAGCCAGAGATTCGTACCGTAGGTGATGCCCCCGAGCAGTGCGTCGGTAATGGAAAGCGTGCCTGCGCCGCTGCCGATGCCGATCGTGCCGCCTGCGGTATAGGGACGAAGAATTACCTCCGCTGTCGTGCGGATGGTAGGGACGCCACCCCAGTTCATTTTGTTGGCCACCAATTCGATATTGCCCGTGGCGCTTCCGCCTCCGATCGTCACGCTGCTGCCATTGGTGTTGCCGATGCCGATGCCGGAAGCCGATGGGCTGATACCCACCACTTTCAGCGTACCGCTCGTGCTGAAGATTCCATTGCCCGCCGTCCCCATGATGACGCCGTAGGCATTGTTGCTATTGGCCCCGCCGGTGCCGGTGACCAGTATGCTACCGGTGCCGGTGGATTGAATCTTGTTGATTCCAACGCTGGAGATACCGATACCGTTGGTACAGACGTTGCCGCCCACTCCTCCGTTGCCGCCGGTGCCCGTCACGCTCAGCAAGCCGTTCACCGCGCTGATCGTGCTGCCATTATATATATAAACGCCCGTGCCATATCCCGCCCCGGTGCCGCCACCCGTGCCGGTCACGCTCATCGTGCCGGTGCCTGCGGTTTTCGCGGTGGAACCGTTGAGGATGATGCCGTGCTGGGAGGTGACGCCGCCTGCAACATCCGTACCCGCGAGATAACCGGTGCCCATCAAACTGACTGCGCCGTTCGTGCCGCCATTGATCGTTACGCCTGTGAGCGAAATGCCTTGGGCGTAAGTGGTGCTGTTGCCGTAAGCCGCGACGGTGGTCGGGGTTGCGCCACCGCCAAGTACGATGGCCCCGCCATTGCTTGCCAGGTTGCTGGCTGCGCTCAACGCAATCGCACCCGCACCGCTCGCATCCCGGTCGGCATTCAGTGTGAGCGCGCCGCCATTGGTGGTAGTCACGCCGCCGCCGCTATGGACAATGTTGTTGTTGGCGCGTTCGGTGATGGTGCCGGTGCCGAGGGCGGTGAGATTCAGCGCATTGGAAAAGGTAATATTGTTGCCTGCGGCGAGCAGCATGCTGCCCGTACCGCTGGTCGTGACCGTACCTGCAGAAAGGCTGCTGATGTTATTGCCGGCGGTCAGCGTGAAGTTGCGGTTGTTGGCCAGGGCCAGTGTATCGGTTTTCAGATCGAAGTTGATATTGTTGGTCGCCTGCAGCGAGATGTCCGCCGTCTGGCTGAGCTTTTCCAGGTAGCGCGTGGTGAACACGCTGTAGCCGTCCGATGCCATGGCGCGGGCGGCTTCGGTGGCACCCGTGCCGGGCGGCGTCAGGCCGATATTCCATTTCGCGCTTTCGTATTGCTCGACTAGATTGCGGGCGTTGGTGGAAAGCACGCTGCTGTAAGCGATGACGTCGTAAATTTTTCCGTTGAAATTGTCGACGCCTCCACGTCCGCCGATGGTCAGGCCGTTGAACGAAGTATCCGTATCGTTGAAGCTGCCGGAAAGATAATTGCTGTTGACGTTGTAACTGGAAGACGCGCCGTTCCAGTTTGCGTAGTTCAGATAGGCGCCGGTCCCCATATTGCTGCCGATGGGAACATTGTTGCCGCTGTTCGAAATCCCGTTCTGCGAATAATAATATTGACCGTTCGTAACGTTCGAGACGCTGTTGGACGCACCCAATTGATAATTGTTGGCCGAATTGTTGGCATAAATCGCCATGTAGCCCGCATAGACATCCACGTTGAAGGCCGCGAAAATATTGGCGGGATTGCTTAGTGCCAGTGTGGAAACCAGCGAGTCGTTCGTTCCATCGAACTTGATAACGCCGAGCCCGTTCTGGCCATTGCTGATCCAGAGCGGCATATTAGCGGCGGTCACTTGATTGGCGTCGTACCCATGTCCGGATTTATCGATCAGCTGACTGACGTAGCCAAGCGCAAGGGCGCTGCTATAGTTGCCAGTCAGAGACGAAGCGAGCGTTACCGTATTACCGGAAATGCTGGTGATGATGTAGGTATCCGCACTCCCAGGCAGCATAGAGCAAGCGATACATGGACCGCCGCCGCCGCCCCACCCACCACCACCCAAACCACCGCCACTGCCACCACCGGAAGGCGTTCCGAGATAGATGCTGGCTCCCACCACCAACCCTGCATTGGTATCGACGGTGATGGTATTGCTGCCGAGCGTGCCGTTCGCGGTGATGGCGGCATCGTTATAGGCCAGCACCAAATTGGCGGTGTCCGAGCCATCCAGCCAAAGCTTCAACGACGCGTTGAGGTTGACGCTGGTGCCATCCGTACTCGCGAAGGTGGGGTCGACGTTGCCATAGATGGTGATGTCGGTCGGATCGAGGAAATAGGTGCCGCGGGCCGAAAGCGTATTCGATGCGGTGAGGTCGACATAACCGCCCGCATCCAGATGATGGTGCCCGGAGGTTTCCACGAAACCGCCATCGCCAAGATTACCGCCCTCAGTCGCGCTCCAGGTCAGCGGATCGACTGCCCTGCCGCCCAAGGCGCGGGCATAGACGTTGCCCATGAACTGCGTGTCGTGATCCGCCCAGAAGATGCTGCGTCCGGCATCGCCGCTGTGGGTGGCGTCGTTGAGGATCAGCGCCTTGGCATCGACATAGAGATCGAGCGCGGCGGGGGTGGTGCCGCCGCCGAGATAATCGCCGCCGATCTGGATTTCGCCACCGGCGCTGCCCTGGTCGCTGAGGTGCCCGTCCGCGCCGGTGGTGCGGCGATGGGCGGATTTTTCGCGGCCTTGGGTGGTGCCGCTCGCGCCGCTATGGCCCGAAGTGTCGATCACCGTGTTCGCCAGCAAGGCCACATGGTCGCCGATGACGGTGACCGAGCCGCCGCGCTGGCCTTCGGCCCGGCCCGAAGCATCAAGCCGCCCGGAGACGAGCACCGTCGAAGAACCGGCTTTTTGGCCTTTCAGAGCCGCATCGTTGCCTGTCACTGCATTGCTGCCTTCGGCGGAAAGCAGGATGCGGCCATTTTTGTTTTCCAGCGTGCGCGCCTGGATGACGCCGTCCATGTTGATGATGCCGCTTGCGACATGGGCGCCGGCCGCGGCGCTTAAAATCACCGTACCGCCGTCGGCTTGGATCAAACCGTGATTGGCGACGAGTTGTTTGGTGGTAGTATCCGACACCGCAACGCTGACCAACCCGTCGCCTGCCATGTCGAGCGTCGCGGTGTCGCCGCTCGCCAGATGGACGCGGCCCGCTTTGGCGACGATGATTCCGGCGTTGGCCACCTGCGGTGCGACGAAGCCGACCAGGCCTGCCTTTTCAGCTGTTCCCCCCACCTGAATGATTCCGGTATTGACGACAAGACCGTCGGGCGATCCGGCTTGATTAAGCGGCAGGTCTTGGCGTTTTCCCTGCGCCCAATCGGCCGCGTCCTTCTCGGTAGGGGAAGCGGTGCTGGCGATCAACCCTTGCACGTCTACGCGCGCCGTGGGCCCAAAAACGACACCGTTCGGATTGATAAGCACCACTTGGCCATTGGCGCTGAGCGATCCCTGCACGAGCGATGCGGCGGGATCATGGATGCGGTTGACCGCAACGGAAGCCGCCGATGGCTGCGCGAAACGCACGGATTCTGCGGCATCCACATTAAACTTTTGCCAATCCAGCACCGCGCGGTCAGAGGATTGTGTGATCGTTGTGTTTGCGCCTGCATGCGCAATATTTGCGCTACCATAAGCAATCGTTCCGCCCTCAGGCGCGGCGTTGGCGTTGGTGATGGGGGTGATGACACATAAAGCCGTACTGGCCACAAGCACGCGCCGCCATGCCACGCCCAGGGCATGGTCTTTCTGCGGCCCGTGCCGCCATAGGACGCGTTCATTGAATTTCATAAGAACAATCGTAAATTCAGTCTTCCTATATTAGGACTTAAATTATGAAAGAAAGATTAACTTTCTCACGTCAGCCAAAATGTCCACAGATTATACTTCTGAAATAAAAGAACTAATGGAACTGGTTTATCAAAAAAATATGCGTAAGATCGAATGGGGGGAATGATTTGAGGTTTTTGGGGCGGTGCTGATTACCCTCCAACCCATGTGTCTTGGATCGAGAAAATTTGCTTATGGTCCGAAGATTCTGTGCAGCATAATAGTAAGAGTCTCATCGTCTCTTTTGCCGACGCCGCAGGAAGTCTTCGCATGCCCACCCCAACGCTTCGACCTTCCCCCCGCCGCCGCATCCTCATCGGCCTGGCATTACTCGCCGTCATAACGGCGGCATTTTTCTTTTTGCATTCCGGTAAAGGCGACAAGGGGAAAGGTTCCGGACGCGACAAGCCCGTACCCATCGTGAAGATCACACCCGTCTCGCGCCAGGACGTGCCGGTGTTTCTCGATGGTCTGGGCACCGTGCAGGCCTTCAACACGGTGAATGTAAAAAGTCGGGTGGACGGGCAGTTGATGGAAATCGCTTTTCGCGAAGGGCAGGACGTGAAAGCGGGCGATCTGCTTGCGCGCATCGACCCGCGCGTGTTTCAAGCGCAGCTCGACCAGGCCAAGGCGACTCTGGCCAAAGACCTCGCGCAGCGCGACAATGCGGCGCTCGACCTCAAGCGCTATCAGAATCTAGGCGAAACCGTTTCGGGCCAGACGCTGGATACGCAGCGCGCTTTGGTGCGACAGTTGGACGCGACTGCCGCCGCCGACCGCGCCAATGTGGAAAGCGCCGCCACGCAACTGAGTTATACCCGCATGATCGCGCCGATCGACGGGCGCACCGGCCTGCGCCAGATCGATGTGGGCAATGTCATCCATGCGGGGGATGCGAATGGTCTGGTAATCATCACCCAGCTCGAACCCATCACTGTCATGTTCAGCCTGCCGCAGCAGAAACTGCAGCCGATTTTGGCCGAAATTGCCGCGGGCGTGCAGAAGGAAACCGAGATGCAGGTGACGGCGGTGGATGCCGCCGGGGCGGAGATCGACCAAGGGCACTTGGCCTTGATCGACAACCAGATCGATACCGCCACCGGCACCATCCGCCTCAAATCCGTCTTCCCCAACAAAACGCGCCAGCTCTGGCCGGGCGGCTTCACGAATGTGCGCCTGCTGCTGCGCACCCTGCCGAATCAGATGGTGCTGCCCGCCACCGGCGTCCAGCAAGGCCCAAACGGGCCGTATGCATTCGTATTCAACCCAGCGGAACACACGGTGGAAATGCGCCCGGTTAAAACGGTGATGATAACCGACCAGCTCGCGGTGATCGAATCCGGCCTGAAGGACGGCGAGCCCGTGGTGACGGACGGCGCGGGCAAGTTGCAGGATGGCGGAAAGGTGGCGCTGCCGGGCGAAGAGAAGAAGCCGGATGATAAAGCGGAAGACGGCAAGGGAGATGAAGCCGATAAGGAAAGCGTGAAAGACCGCGCCTCCGGCAAACATCACGCGAAGCCACGGGCCGAATGAACGTCTCGTCGCTTTTCATCGCGCGGCCCATTGCCACCACTTTGCTTTCCATCGCGCTGTTGCTGGCAGGGTTGCTGGGCTACCGCATGTTGCCGGTTTCGGCCCTGCCGCAGGTGGATTTCCCGACCATTCAGGTCATCACGCAGCTGCCCGGTGCATCGTCGGAAACCGTCGCCTCGCTGCTCACCGCACCCTTGGAGCGACAATTCGGGCTGATCCCCGGCTTGAACACCATGCTTTCGACCAGCGCCGAAGGCACCAGCGCCATCACGCTGCAATTCAACCTGGACAAAAACATCGACGTGGCGGCGGAAGACGTGCAGGCGGCGATCAATGCGGCCAAGGGCGTGCTGCCGCAAAACCTGCCCTATCCGCCCACCTACAATAAAGTGAACCCGGCGGACCCGCCAATTCTCACGCTCGTGCTGCGCTCGGACAGCGTGCCGATGACCAAGGTGAACGATGTGGCGGACACGTTGCTGGCGCAGAAATTGTCGCAAGTCAGCGGCGTGGGCCGCGTGCTGGTGCAGGGCGGGCAGCGCCCCGCCTGGCGCGTGCAGATCGATCCGCACCGACTGGCGGCATACGGCCTGAGCCTGGAGGATGTACGCACGGCCCTCACCCGCGCCAACGTGAACTTGCCCAAAGGCAGCTTCGACGGCCCCACCCAGTCGCTCAGCCTGATGGTGAACGACCAGATCAACGACACCAAGCAATTCCGCGATCTCATCATCGCCACCCATGCGAATGCGGTGAATGGCGACACCGTAGTGCGCGTGCGCGATGTGGGGGAGGTGGTCGAAGGGGTGGAGAATGCGCGCGTGGCCGGTTGGGTAGAGGGCAAGCCCGCCGTGATCGTGGATGTGCAGCGCCAGCCGGGCGCCAACATCGTGGCCACGGCGGATCTGGTGAAAGCGGGCCTGCCTGCCTTGCGCGAATCCGTGCCGCCGGGGGTGGAGATTGCGATTCTCGCCGACCGCACCGAGACCATCCGCGCTTCGGTGCATGATGTGGAATTCACCCTGGTGCTCACCATCGGGCTGGTGATTCTGGTGATCTATCTGTTCCTACGTTCCTGGGTGGCTACCATCATCCCCGGCATCGCGCTGCCGCTTTCGCTCATCGGCACTTTGGGCGTCATGGCTTTGTTCCATTTCAGCCTCGATAATCTCTCCCTGATGGCGCTGACCATCGCCGCCGGATTCGTGGTGGATGACGCGATCGTGATGATTGAGAACATCGTGCGCCATATGGAGCGCGGGGAAAAGCCACTGGCGGCGGCCTACAAAGGCGCGAAGGAAATCGGCTTCACCATCGTCTCGCTCACCGTGTCATTGGTCGCGGTGTTCATTCCGCTGCTATTCATGACTGGCATCGTCGGCCGCCTGTTCCGCGAATTCGCGCTCACGCTGACCATCGCGGTGGTGATGTCGATGGTGGTGTCGCTCACGCTGACGCCGATGATGTGCGGGCGCATGCTGCGCGCGGGCACATTGAAGCATGAGGACGAAGACGCACACGAGGGCGGCGGCAAGGGATTTTTCGCCGGAATGCGCCGTCGCTATGGCAGCAGCCTGCAATGGGTGATGCAGCGGCAGAGTGCCACGCTTTGGGTGGCGCTGGCTACTTTCGCTGCCACCGTGGCGCTTTACGTCATCATCCCCAAAGGCTTTTTGCCGATGGAAGATACCGGCCAGATCATCGCTTCGACGGATGCGGACGAATCGGTTTCCTTCCGCGAGATGAGCCGCCTGCAACAAGCGGCGGCGCGGGTGATTGCCGAGGATTCCGAAGTGCAGTCCGTCGCTTCTTTCCTCGGGGTCGGCACCGTGAATCTCACGCCCAACGCGGGCCGCATGACCATCGTGCTGAAACCCCATAAGGATCGGGATGTTTCGGCGGAAGAAATCATCCACCGGCTGGAGCCGAAGCTGCGCCAGCTGGCGGGCATCGAAGTGCATATGCAGGCGGCGCAGGACATCCAGATCGGCGTGCGCAACAGCCGAACGCAATACCAATATACCCTGACCGATCTCAACGCCGCCGAACTGGCGGAATATACCGCGAAACTGGTGGACCGCCTGAACGCCGACTCCATCTTCTCCGACGTCGCGACCGATCAGGAAGAGGCGGGGCTGAAAGCCGACATTCATGTCGACCGCGCCCAGGCGCAGCGACTGGGCATTCTGCCGCAGGCGATCGACGACACCTTATACGACGCTTTCGGTCAGCGGCAGATCTCCACGGTCTATTCGCAAGTGAACCAGTACCGGGTGATTCTGGAAGCCACCCCCGCCTTGCAGGAAGACCCGAACATTCTTTCGCAGCTCTACGTGCGCAGCGGCAATGGCGGGGTGGTGCCCATCGGCGCTTTCGCCACCATGCGCATCTTGCCCGCGCCCTTGGTCGTTACCCATCAGGGCCAGTTTCCCGCCGCCACCATCAGCTTCAACCTGGCCAAGGGTCAATCGCTCGGCTCGGCGGTGAAGGCCATCGAGCGGGAAGAAGCGGCGCTGGAAATGCCCGATACCATCACCAACAATTATTCGGGCGAGGCGGCGGAATTCCGCGCCTCGCTCGCCAGCCAGCCGCTGCTGATTTTGGCGGCACTCATCGTGATCTATATCGTGCTGGGTGTGCTGTATGAGAGCATCATCCACCCGATCACCATCCTCTCCACCCTGCCTTCCGCAGGCGTCGGAGCGTTGCTGGCGCTGATGCTGACGGGGCAGAATCTGTCGCTGGTTGGGCTCATCGGCATCATCCTTCTCATGGGCATCGTGAAGAAAAACGCGATCATGATGATCGACTTCGCCTTGGCCGCCGAACGCGACGAGGGCTTGAGCCCGGAGGAATCAATCTACAAAGCGAGCCTCATGCGCTTCCGCCCGATCATGATGACCACCATGGCGGCATTGCTCGGCGCGATTCCGCTGGCGATCGATCAGGGCATGGGCGCGGAATTGCGCCGCCCCTTGGGTATCGGCATCGTCGGCGGTCTGCTGCTCAGCCAGCTGCTGACGCTCTACACCACGCCCGTCATCTATCTCGCGCTCGAGCGGGTGAAGGTGCGCCTGCGCCAGCGTTTCCGGCCCGAAGCGGGAAACGCCGAGACCGAACAGACGGAGGCAGCGCATGCCCCCCGTTGAGGCGATGCGGGACGAGGCGGCGCAGACGCTTGCGGAAGTGCGCGGCGGCTTTTCGGCTTTGTTCATCCACCGCCCCGTAGCCACTTTGCTGCTCTCGGTCGGGCTGTTTCTGCTCGGCATCGTCGCCTTCATCCTGCTGCCCGTGGCACCCTTGCCGCGTGTCGATTTCCCCACCATCAACGTCTCCGCCCGCCTGCCGGGGGCGGATCCGGAAACCATGGCGGCCACGGTGGCTTCCCCGCTTGAGCGCCGCTTGGGCGAGATCCCCGGCATCGACGAACTCACCTCCAGCAGCGGCACGGGTTCGACCAGCATCACCGCGCAATTTTCGCTCGACCGCGCGATCGACGGCGCGGCGCACGATGTGCAGGCCGCGATCAATGCGACAGGCGCCGACCTCCCGGTCGATCTCCCCAACCCGCCCACCTACCGCAAAGCCAACCCGGCGGATGCACCTGTGCTCATTCTCGCCATCACCTCCGACACATTGAGTGCCGCCAAATTATACGACGCGGCGGATTCCATCCTCGCCCAGCGCATCAGCCAGGTGGAAGGCGTGGCGCAGGTCACGCTCAGCGGTTCCGCCAAGCCCGCCGTGCGCGTGCAGATCAACCCCGCCCAGCTCGCCGCCACCGGCACCAGCCTGGACAATGTGCGCCAGGCGTTGGCGCAGACCAATGTAAACCTCCTCCACGGCGTGATCGACGGGCCCGAGCGCAGCCTCGCCATCGGGCTGAACGACCGCCTGCGCGAAGCCGTCCAATTCACTGATCTGCAGATCAGCACCAACAACGGCGCGGTGCAGCGCTTGAGCGATCTCGGCCGGGTGTTCGACGGGGTGGAGGACGAGCGCCAGGCCGCCTGGTTCAACGAGACCAAGGCCATCATTGTCATCATCCAGAAACAGGCGGACGCCAACGTGATCGATGTGGTGGACCACATTCAGGCCTTGCTTCCGCAACTGACCGGATGGATGCCCGCAGGTACGAAAATCCAGGTGCTGACCGACCGCACAAAGACCATCCGCGCCTCGGTGAACGAGGTGGAACTGACGTTGCTCATCTCCATTCTGCTGGTCGTGCTCGTCGTCTATTTCTCCCTGGGCCGCGTCACCCCCACCGTTGCCGCCAGCGTCACCGTGCCGCTGTCGCTGGCGGGCACGTTCGCGGTCATGTGGCTGTTGGGCTATAGCCTCAACAACATCTCGCTGATGGCGCTGATCGTCAGCGTGGGGTTCGTGGTGGATGACGCCATCGTGATGATCGAGAACATCGCCCGCCATGTGGAGCGCGGGGAAAGGCCGCTGGTTGCCGCCGTGAAGGGCGCGCGCGAAATCACCTTCACCGTCATCTCCATCAGCATCTCGCTCATCGCCGTGTTCATTCCACTGCTCTTTATGGGCGGCATCGTGGGTCGCTTGTTCCGCGAATTCGCAGTCACGCTCAGCGTGGCGGTGGCTTTTTCGGCGGTGATCTCGCTGACCGTCACGCCCGCGCTCTACGGGCATCTCATGGAATATCGCGCGCACAAACCGCACCAAGCGCCGGGCCGCGTGGCCCGCATGGGCGAGGCGGCTTTCGGCTGGAGCCAGGCGCGCTATGAGGCGGGCCTGGGCTGGGTCATGCGCCACCAGGGCATCATGCTGCTGGTGATGCTGGCCACGGTGGGCGCGACGATCTGGCTCTATACCGTGGTGCCCAAAGGCTTCTTCCCGCAGCAGGATACGGGCATGATCATGGCCTCCACCGAATCGCGCAGCGATATCTCTTTTGCCCAGATGAGCGCGCGGCAGCAGGAAGTGGGCCGCATCATCCTGGCCGATCCGGGCGTGGAGGGCATCGGCTCCTCGGTCGGCTCCGGCGGCTTCAACGCCAGCACCAACCGCGGCCGTATCTTCATCAACCTCAAGCCGCGCGATGCGCGGGCAGACAGCGCCGAGCAGATCATCACCCGCCTGCGGCCGCAGCTGGCGAAAGTCGAAGGCATCACCACCACCATGCAGGGTGGACAGGATATTCGCGTGGGCGGGCGCGGCGGGGGCGCGCAATTCCAGTTCGCCCTGCGCGCCGAATCGCTCGAGGATCTGCGCCTGTGGGTGCCGCGTTTCCTTAGCGCCCTGCGCAACGAAGACGGTATTACGGACGTATCGAGCGATCAGGATGCGGCGGGCCAGCAGGTGAATGTGGAAGTGGACCGAGATCTGGCCAAGCGCTTGGGCGTGGATATGGCGGATGTGGATACGGCCTTGCAAAACGCACTCTCCCAGCGCCAGATTTCCACCATCTATGCCACCCGCAACCAGTATCACGTGGTGCTGGAAGTCGATCCGCGCTTCCGCGCCACCCCCAGCGCGCTCGAGCAGGTGTTCATTCCCAACAAGGCAGGGCAGATGCTGCGCTTGAGCACACTGGCGCGCTACACGCGTGGTGTGGCGCCGCTGGCGGTCACGCATCAGGGACAGTTCCCCGCAGGCACGGTAAGCTTCAACCTCACCGAAGGCGCGTCGCTCGATATGGCGACGACCAAGATTCAGCAAATCTCCAACCGCATCGGCATGCCGCCCAGCATCCGTCTGGAATTTGCGGGCAACGCGAAAGCCTTCGCCGAATCGCTGAAAGATCAGCCCATACTCATCCTCGCCGCCTTGCTCGCGATCTATATCGTGCTCGGGGTATTGTATGAGAACACCTGGCACCCGCTGACCATTCTCTCCACCCTGCCTTCGGCAGGCATCGGGGCGCTGCTGGCGCTGCTCGTCAGCGGCAACCAGCTTACCATCATCAGCATGATCGGCATCATCCTGCTGCTGGGCATCGTGAAGAAAAACGGCATCATGCTGGTCGATTTCGCTATCGCCGCCGAGCGGGAGGGCAAGAGCCCGGAAAACGCGATGTTCGAAGCCTGCGACGCACGCTTCCGCCCGATCCTGATGACCACCCTGGCCGCCGTGCTCGGGGCCGTGCCCTTGATCGTCGCCAGTGGCGACGGGGCGGAATTGCGCCGCCCGCTGGGCGTCGCCATCGTCGGCGGGCTCATCGTGTCGCAATTGCTTACTCTCTACACCACGCCCGTGGTCTACCTCGCGCTCGAACGTCAGCGCCTGCGTTTGCAGCGCTTGCGGGCCCGCCTTTTCCGCCGCCCAACCGGAGTTCCGGCATGAAGATATTTCGCCTTCCCCCCGCCTTCGCACTGGCCCTGTTCGCCGGTGGCTGCGCGCTGATCGATACGCCCTATACCCGCCCGGATGCGGTGACTCCCGAGGCTTGGCTGGGCGGGCAGGGCGTGCCGGAATCGAAGATCGATGTCGCATGGTGGGAAAGTTTCGGTTCGCCGGAATTGACCAAGCTGATCGCACAGGACCGCACCCAGAGCTTCGACATTCGCGCCGCCAGCGCCCGCGTGCGGCAAGCAGATGCGCAGGCCCGTATTGCGGGCGCTCCATTGCTTCCAGAGGTGGGCCTGACCCTGGACGCCTCGCGCAACCGCAGCGGCGGCGGGCGCAACGGCACGGTCATTCTGCCCGGCACCACCACCGGCGGCGCAGGTACAACCACCGGCACCACCACGGGCACGACCGGCACCACGACGACCACCGCCAGCAGCAGCCGTATCTACAACTCCTTCACCGGGCGGCTGAACGCGAGCTACGAGATCGACTTCTGGGGCCGCAACGCTTCCAACGCCCGCTCCGCCCGCGCCTTGGTCGAAGCCAGTCGCTACGACCGGGAAACCGTGACGCTCACCACCACCGCCAGCGTGGCCAATACCTATTTCGCGCTGGTGGCCCTGCGCGAGCGCAGTGCCCTAGCGCGGCAGAATCTGGAAGCGGCGGAGCAATTGCTGAAAGCCATTCGTCTGCGCGCCGAAAACGGTCTGGCCAATGCGCTCGATCTGGCGCAGCAGGAAAATCTGGTTGCCACCCAGCGCGTGCTTCTGCCGAATCTGGAACTGCAATTCGCGCAGAACCGCGATGCCCTCGCCGTGCTGCTCGGCGTGCCGCCGCAAAAGCTGGAACTCTCCACGGAAGCCGCGGCGCTGGACGCCATCGCCCTGCCGGAAATCACACCCGGCCTGCCCGCGCAACTCCTCACCCGCCGACCGGATGTGGCGAATGCCGAGGCGCAATTGCAATCCGCCAATGCGGACATCAACGCCGCGCGCGCCGCCTTCTTCCCCGGCATTTCGCTGACCGCCAGCCGGGGCTATGCGAGCACGGCGCTCAATACGTTGCTTGAGCCGGAAAGCGTGCTGTGGTCGCTCGCCGCCGGGGCCACGCAGACCATTTTCGACAATGGCGGCCTGTTCGGCCAGTTCGATTTCCAGAAGGCGCGCTACGAAGAACTGCTGGAGAATTACCGCAAGACCGCCGTGTCTTCTTTCGCGGATGTGGAGGATGCGCTGGCGGCGACGCGGTTGCTGGGCGAGCAGGAGGAGGGACAGAAAGAAGCCCTCCGCACCGCCGATCTCGCTTTCGGCTACGCCCAGCGGCAATTCAAGGAAGGTGTCGTCGATATCACCATCGTGCTCAACACGCAGCGCGCTTTGTTTACCGCGCGCGATGCTTATGCCCAGGCACGTATGGCCCGCCTGCAGGCGGCGGTGGGGTTGTATCGCGCATTGGGCGGCGGATGGAACGCGGAAGCCTCGTCCGCGCCGAAGAATTCAACGAAAAATCCAGCCGCGTCTTAGCGGTGCTTCACCCTCTTGAAATCCGCAAAATCCCCTCTATTTTGATAGGGCACACAACAGCTGAAAGGAGGTGATCCAATGTCTAGTCTTATAGAAAGCCTGCGCCTTGGTTCGATGAACGCGCCTTTGGAAGTCATCTTCCGCTAGTCACGTATCGAGGCGCAGGCTTCGTTCGACAGGAAGGGCCGGCACTGGGTGCCGGCCCTTCTTTCGTCCGAATTCCATCCGATCTACGGCTGCCCGCCGCCGCCCATCGCGCCGTAGACCTGGCCGGTGGCATAACTCGCATCGTTCGCCGCCAGTTGCACATAGATGGAAGCGAGTTCGACCGGCTGGCCGGGGCGGCCGAGCGGCGTCTGGCCGCCGAATTTTTTCAGTTTCTCCTGCGTCGCGCCGCCGCTCACCTGCAGCGGTGTCCAGATCGGGCCGGGTGCCACGCCGTTGACGCGGATGCCTTTGGGTGCAAGCTGTTTTGCAAGCGAGCGCACATAGCTGGTGGTGGCCGCCTTGGTCTGGGCATAATCGTACAGATCGGCGGAAGGGTCGTTCGCCTGTTCGGAGGTGGTGCCGATGATGGAGGCGCCGGGCGGCAGATGGGGCAGGGCGGCTTTGATGAGCCAGAACGGGGCGTAGATGTTCGTTTTGATCGTCTTGTCGAATTCCTCGGTGCTGATGTCGAGGATCGAGGCGTGGGTCTGCTGGCGGGCGGCGTTGCTGACCAGTATGTCCAACCCGCCCAGGCCGCTCACCGCATCCGTTACCAACTTCCGGCAGAACGCCTCGTCCTGCAGATCGCCCGGCAATGCGAGCGCCATCCGGCCTTCGGCACGAATCAGCGCGATCACTTCTTTCGCATCCTCTTCCTCGGCGGGCAGGTAGTTGATCGCCACATCCGCCCCTTCGCGGGCATAGGCGATGGCGGCGGCGCGGCCCATGCCGGAATCGCCCCCCGTGATCAGCGCCTTCCGGCCCAGAAGGCGGCCCGAGCCTTGGTAGCTCTTCTCGCCGTGGTCCGGGCGCGGGGTCATTTTGCCCGCCAATCCCGGCCAGGGCTGCGATTGCCCCTCGAAAGGCGGGCGCGGATATTTGGTCGCGGGATCCTGCAGAGGCTGCGCAGTGGAGGTAGTATTTGAGGCCTGCACGGCTTGTTTGGCCAAAGCGGGCGCGCTGGCGGCCACGGCGGCCAGCCCGACTCCCATGCCGCCCATGACCTGGCGACGAGTAAATGTGGTATTTTCCTTGCTCATGGATCGGCTCCCGCTGCGTGATTGAGCCAGCAGCATCGCGGCAATTCACCTAAGATTCCCATGCCGAAAGAGACCGGCATCTATGGGGTTTGTGCAAAAAATATCCATGCCGCCTTTTCTGGTTTCCAAGCTGCATCATTGCTGTGCAGCCTGGCCAGCAAACACACGATAAAACACGGTTTTGTCATATGAATGTCATCATTCCGTCATCTGTCGTGGTTAGGGTTGCCCATCGATTCGTCAAAGGTATCGCGATGCCCGACCACGCGCCTTTCCCTCCCAATCTGCAAGCGGACATGCGTCTGCTGCAGCGGCATGTCTTCCGTTTCGAACCGCTGGTGCGCGAAGACGGTGAAATGCGACCGGGCGACCTGGAGACCTTCGACCGCAATTTTCCGCCGGATAAGGGCAGGCCGACTTTCTCGACATTATGGAAAAATTATTGCCGCGCGGTGGAAAACCGAACTTCCCTATCGGGTATGCGCGGCCTCTCGCTTCTGGAAGAAAATCGCCTTCAGCAAAAGTGCGTTCAAGCAGAGATGGATTTGGCAGTTCGGGTTCTCGAGATCAAAAGAAATCTGACTCTGGCTTTGAACGACCGCTTAGAAACGCTTGCCGGAGCGATTAAAATCGACGATGCCGCGATGCGTGACATGCAGGATATTCTCAACCTGCACCGAAAGGAAACATTCCCCATCGAATCGACGATGCCGGAAACGCGTCTGGCGCTGGTGCCGGATATGATGAACGACCTCAATATCTCCTGGCATAAAGTGTCTGACGCATGGCGGAACCAAGTTCCCATGTTACGCCAGGCCATTACTACCGATGGAGTCGCGGCGCTGGATAGCGGCCTTCCGGTCGGGGGAACGGAGAACGAACCCTATGTGGTGCATTACAGCTTTACCGCACATGAAATGCCGGAAGGATTCGACCTGCGCAAGAAAACCGGCACTTGCAACACCAAGGATTTAGGAGATTTCAACCGGGCGGAGCGCGATGCCTTTCGGCAGGCTCTATTGGAATACAGCACGCTGGGTCCGATCCGTTTCGTGGAAGTAGAGAATGCGAAATTTCCTGCCGATGCAAAAAACTGCTGGCGTATTTTTGCCAGCTATATCGACGACAAAGAAACGATTGCCTTCTCGCATTTCCCTCCCAAAGATGTTTCTGCCCGTTACGTCGGGCCGATGGTGTTCGACCGCCGCTTTATGTTGAGCGATGCATCTTTTCCGCGCACGCTCATGCACGAGATCGGCCATGCCCTCGGGCTGAAGCACCCTTTCGGTTTTAAGGATGCGAAAGACCGCATCCTCGTGCGCGACCACGATGAGTCCTCGATGACCGTGATGGCCTACGAACACAAAATCGGCAAAGACGAGTATGACGGTCTGCGCCCGCTGGATATCGCCGTCATACAAGAGCGCTTCAAGGCACATGGTAGAGTGGAAACCAACGCTGGAAACACGTTGTATAAGCTTTATGAAAATTCTCCCCTGCGCGTGATCGCCGATAGTGGAGGCATGGACGTTCTCGACGCCTCGTGCCGCATATGCCCCGACAGCATCACCGTTCTCGATATTTCCGGCGATATATACGATCCCATCAAGAAAAACGCCCATGTCCGGGTGGCGCAGGGAACGCAGATCGAGAAAGTGATCGGCACGCCGAATAGGGACGTAATTTATTCCGGCAGCGGCAAACACCGTCTGATCGGGAACGGGGGAGCGGATACTTTCGTCATTCCCGCCGCCGGTACGCATGTCATTGAAGATTTCGACACCGACGACAAGCTGCAACTGCCGAATGTCGAGGTTTGGAAAAGCAAGATTCCTCGCGAAGGATTGCTGCAGTTGCATGGCGTGAGCCTGGCTGGCGAACCGGTGGACATCCTGGTCAAGACCGTGGGTGAGGAAACGGCGAAATCGTTACTGAAACAACTGGATATCGACCGGAAACAATCCACGCTCCCCAACCCGGAAATGTTGCGCAACGCCACGCAGGCCATGGGCCCGGCCTTGGAGAAAATACAATCATGGATGCGGGAATATTCCGACACCGAAGAAATTGCCGAACTCAAGCCGGGCGATCTTTCTCGTATTCAAGCCCGTCCCCTGTGCAACGAAACGGCAACGCGCGCCAAGCGCTGAGGCGAGATTTATTTTCTCCAGCCTACCCTATCCGCAGCCGAGTCGCCCTTTTGCGCGATGTGGAAAAGCTTTCGGGTTTCCTCGAGAAGTGCGGTGTCTTGAAGGAAAACTTCGTGCATATCGAGTGGGATGGCGGGCAAAATCCGGCTTGCAAGCGCTGAAATAGGTGTTTGAGTCTGCATCAATCGCCCAAAATCGCCGCTGCCGAATAGCAGGTGACAAGCCTCATCGATGGATGCCTTTTTATTGTCGCCGTAATAAGCGTAATCTGCGTCCGTCACATGGTCGATCAGATCGCCCACGGTGGGCGGTTTGCCCGTCCGGTGGAAATATTTCTCACGCAGATCGTGACAGATCGATTTGGCGTAATCCTGCAATGGCAAAAGTTCGTCCGGCTTGGGCGCATTCAGCCGCGCACGACCGAATTGCCTGCGTGCTGCGCCAAGAAATTCGGTTTTTCCCTTTTCGGAACCATTCTGCTTTTCTTCCGTCAGAACGTCATAGAGTTCGCCTAGCCAATATTGGTTCAGGCTGGGATTCTTGCCTTCCAGCAGACGTTGCATGTGTGCAACCGTCGGCCGTTCATCCAGCCGTGCATGCTTCATGCCTTTGGCGCTAAGCGCCTCAAACAAAACCTGCGCATCCCATGGTTTGAACGATTGCAGCAAGAGAGCATTGGCTTGCAGCGAGAAAGAAAAATCGTGGGGCGGCTCATCTTTTTTTCTCAAGGCAACTGCCTCCAGGCTTTCATCCCAGGCCTCATGCAATGTCCTACACACATAATCGACGTGTTTTGTATCTGCGTTGCGTGGAACCAGTGTGCATTGCAAAGCATCGACAATGCGCCCCATATCTTCCCTCAATACTTGTCCGCCTTGCAACCAATGGTGCAGTTTAAGCTCATTGAGTGCATCCTTTCCATGTATTTGCGCCGACTGCTGTGTAAGCGACTGGGCGGTGATGTTTTCCGCAAGCAATGTCTGCGCCAGCTGGCGGGCGAAAAGAGAGGGCGAGTAGTAATGGTCACCGTGCAACCCCGCGGTTTTCTTGAAAGTCTCGAAGTTTGGTAATGCCATTTCAGGCTGTATGGTGAAAGCGCGCATCAATGCTTCATGCGCCTCGGGTGCGACCGGGTATACTGTATCGTTACTATCGTTTTTCTTTTTTTGCTCACGTTCTTCGGCGACCTGTCGGTGAAAGAATTCATTGTATGCATGCTTGGTCATGCAGGTGCCCAGCAATGTTTCGATGCGCTGTATCTCTGCCGCTTCCGGTAGGCCATTGGCCTTTAGCGGAAGTACTTCCGTTATTTCTTTGCCCTGGCTGTCCCGCAGCGTGATCGTCAGCTGCGGAATATCCTGATTTTTTGGGGCTTGGTAGCGGCCATATTGTTTGATTTGCGCAAGAAAACCTTTGTAGTATTCTTCCTCCGCCGAGCTCACTGGAAGATAACTTTTGAGTTTCCCCCCAGTGAGCTTGTCTCGCCTGATAAGCTTGACAAGTTCACTGAGAATACCAGGATTTTTGATCTGCGCTTCAGGCTTTCCTAAGAATTCCATGACGGTTTTGGAAATTTTGACCTGAAATCCGTTATTGACCTCTTTGATCGAATAACCGAGATCGGCCAGCAAACCGCGAAGATCTGAAACCTTGATGTTCTGTCCGCCCTGCAATTTTTCCCAAACCGTCTGTTTCATGCCAACCATTCCCTGCTATGATCGTTCAACATACGAAATAAATGTTAAGGTTTCGTGATGGCTTGCCAAGAAACGGTTAAGAAATGGCCAAGAAAAATGGCGGTCATGCTTGGAGCGGCCGCCATTTCTACGATTTGCCTCATTCCATTCGCAGATCCAGTTGCTGCCATCTCAGTTTGATCACGGCACCATGGCGTTCGATGACCGAGGCGGCGACGATGGTGGTGGTGCCAAGCACGGCCAATGTGATCCAGTTGAAGAAATCGACATGCTCGATGATGCGATAGGCAAGATGCACCAAGCCCAACCCGGCCATGATTCCGCCCACTATCAGCATGGCGCGGTGGGACAGCATCCGGCCCACCACCACCGCGCCCAAGCCGCTGAAGATGAATAGCAGGCTGTTCAAAGTGCCCCCATTATCGAGCAGCGAAATCCCAAGGCTTCCGGCAAAGACCAGGGTGGTGAAGGTGGCAAAGGGCTTGGCCGATTTTTCGCTGCACCGTGCCACATCCAGCCCCAGACCTGCAAAGCCATATGCGAAGAGCAAATGGAACAATGGATCCGAACCCATCGAAAGCATATGCGCCATGGGATGCACGGCCAACGCGCCCAAGGCCAACCCGGCCAGCCCATCGAACAGACCGACCCGGTGCTTCACATAACTGGGGAGGGCACAACGCAACGTGGCATAAGCCGTGCCGGCCAATAACATCTGCGAGATATCGTCCATCTGGTACAGGAAGAAATTGCGGGCGACGATGATGAGGGCGGGTGCGAACAAAGTGGCGACCGCGATGCAGCCTTCCAGCGTGCGCAGGGTCGGATCGCGGCGTGTCAGGCGCGGCAGGGAAAGCAACGGCACCAATATTGCTGCGGCGGCGATCAGTCCCACCAGCCCGGTACCGCGCACCGGCAGCACCAGCAAGACATTCATCAGCAGGAACAAGCCCAGCAACGATCTGGCCGAGCGCCGTGCCAGCACCATGAAACCGAAATAGGCCACCGGTACCATCAAGGTCAGCCCGCAGGCCATGGCCAAGCCGAGATCGGCCATGCTGGTCGCCTTCCATTGGGTGAAGGCAGGGTAGTGCGCCAGACTGCCACTCCATTGCACCATCGAAAAGATCAGCGCCCCGAGGGTGGCGACATTGGAGATGATGGAGAGCAGGCCCAGGCTGAAGAAAACCCGCGCACCCTTATTCTCCTTCATCAGATAGCTGAGCCCGAAGCCGCCTGCGGCGAGCAGCCCGGTCTGCGACAGCAGCAAATAAAAGCGGCTCATGTCGCGCGCGCCGGACCAGCCTTGCAGCAGGAAGGCCGACATGGCGGCGATGACCGTCACCGCCCCCAGCAGTCGCAGGATGCTTGCCATATCCATGCATTGCGCCATGACGCTCTGCACGGTGGCGCGGCGTATTTCCTTATCCGGTAAAGGAATGCGACCGCCGAGATCGTCGAATACATCGGCGCTCGGATTTTTGCCGAAAGTGTCTAGGTCTTCCCAGGTGGATGATGCGTGCATGACCCTACTCCTTTGTAACGGTAACGGGAACTGCGGTCGCGGGGCCGGCGCCAAGCGGGCCTGCGGCCAGCAAAGCGGCGAGTTCGGCCTTCAGCGACTCCTGGCTTTCCTGATCTTGGAAGGATGCCGCTAACGCATCCACCGGTGCAGCGGCCCCGCTGGCATATTCGGTTTCGGTGATGCGCATCTCCCAGCGATCGAAAACTTCCTCGATGCCGTTGGCCGAGCTCCCTTCGATGCGGTTGATGACGCGCAGCGCATCCGCCGCCGAATGGCGCGAACGCATCATGCTGCGCTGCTGCACCAGCTCGGCCAGCCGGGTTTCGATGCGGGCGACGGAGGCGCCGACCTCGCGCTCCACTTCGCTCTGGCGGGCAAGCATCGCGGTGATCTGGGTCGTTTCCGTACAGCACAGGTTGCGGCGCTTCACGCATTCCAGCGCCAAAGCCGTGTCGCTCTCGGCGCTTTGGCGGGCGCGCGCCTCCCAATGCGCAGCTTGCGTTTCGCGTTCCTGCAATGTGCGAAGCATCGTCTCGCTCTCTTTCTGCAGCCGCGCCAGCCGCACTTTGGCTTTGGCAGAAGCGGCGCGGGTTTCATTGAGCGCGGCTTCGACGATGGCTTCGTGGTTTTCCACGTGCGATACCATCTGGTGGACGCTGCTGCTGAGGGTGGCGGTAAGACGGGTGAACAGGTTCATAGGTTGGCTCCTTCGGTGCTCGGCCATGGATTCGGGTTGACGGAATATCCGTGCCTTCACCTTGGACCAAGGCAGCAAATAGCTAAACTGTGACCATAGAAGTCGATAGATTGGCTGCCAAAAGTACTCTATGATGATACTTTGTGATCTTGGAGAGCGGTATGGCTCAATCCGGCCCATTGCTACAGACCTTGAAAATCTGCCTGCGGGCGGAGCGGAAAACCTATGCGGACGTCGCGCACGCTTTGGGCCTGACGGAATCCAGTGTGAAAAGACTCTTTGCTTGCGAAAACTTTTCATTGGAGCGGCTGGACGTTGTGTGCCGCATGATCGGCATGGAAATCAGCGACCTGGTGCAGAAGATGCAGGAGTCCGCCCAGCGCCTGCAATCTCTGAGCGTGGTGCAGGAGAAGGAGTTGGTGGAGGATATGGCACTGCTGATCGTCACCGTCTGCGCCTTCAACCGTTGGAGCCTGCAGCAGATCGTGGGTTTCTACCATATCAGCGAAGCCGAATGCATCACCAAGCTGGTGCGGCTCGATCAGCTCGGGCTCATCGCGCTGCTGCCGGGCAACCGCATCCGCCTGCGCATCGCGCCGAATTTCAAATGGCGCGAGAACGGCCCCATCCAGTCTTTTTTCCGTGCGACCATCGGCAAGGAATTCTTCGACACCGCTTTTCAGAAGGAAGGCGAGTGCCTGCTGGTGCTGAACGGTATGCTTTCGGCCCCATCCAGCGCCGAGTTTCGCCGCAAACTCGACCGCCTCGCCCGCGAATTCAACGACCTCAACGATTCCGATGCCGCTCTCCCCCTCGAGCAACGCACCGGCATGACGCTTGTCATGGCCATGCGCGATTGGGAATATGGGCTATTCCAGCACATGATGCGCGGCCAGCCGCCGAAAAGCGCATAGCCCCGTTGTCGGCCCAGGGGTAACGGGCAACAGGGGTAACGGGCAACAGGGGTAACGGGCAATGTTCGGCCAAGCGCACATATCAGGCGACGACATGGGAGTTCTCGCATCCCAGCAACGCGGGGTTACGTCGCAGCTTTGTTTCCCCATTCATAAATATGCATCCCGATCCCGATCCATGGCCTTGATCGTAAGCGTGACTGATGGCGGTATTTAAATGAGAGATATGCTTATTTTAAAAGGGTTAATAGAAAAAAACTGCACGAATGAAACCATATTCCGCCAAACCATCATGCTCCAATGAAGCCAATTTTAAACCTAAAGTTGTCATTAATTGTTCTTAATTACATGTATTAACCTTTATGAATTTTTAGATTAGGATGGCTCATCGATAACTGCGCAACGGAGTCAATCATGCAGAAGTACAGCCAAACGATGATCGCCTTAATGGCCTTGTGTTCCACCACGGCGCTGGCCACCACCAGCTGGGCAACGGACTCCTGCCAGGCATTAACGCAATCGGGACCGGTGGTCGCAACCAGAAACGGGCAGGTGATCGAAAATCTCGATATCATTGCCAATGGTCAGAATGGAATCACGGTCGATGGCTTCTCCGGTGTCGTCATCCGCAATGTGCGCATTTCTCATAAAGCCGCACAGGGCATCCGTCTCAACAATGCACCCAATGCGACGATCGAAAATGTGGTCATCAATTACAGCGATGCGCCGGATCACGGTCCGCTGACCGGTGAGTTCAACGGTATCAACGGCTACGGCTCCGCCGGCCTGACCGTGACGCATGCGAAATTTGCCCATAACTCCACCGGCATCTACCTCGATCGCTCGCCCAATACCAGCCTGAGCTTCATCGAAGGCATCGATTTCCGTGGCCCATACCCCCGCGGGCAGTTGGTGCAGCTCAATACCTGCGACAATACTTCGCTGACAGATTTCTCGGTGGTCAACGACCGCAGCAAAGCCTGGACCGAAGACAACGTAAACGTCTATGGCTCCCGTCATATCGTGATCAAGCGCGGTTTGGTGGACGGCAACAACTCCCCCTCCGGCGTTGGCGTGATCATCGACAACGATTCGCACGATGCGCTGATCGAGGATGTGGATACCATTCATATGGGCGGCGGCTGCTTCTCGGCAAACCAGAATTCCGATATGAATCCGGTAACGGATGTCACCTTCAACCGCACCCGTTGCGGCGATGTTTCGATCGCCAGCTTCTCCGGCCGTGGCGCGCCGGGTTCGAACGGCCTGGGCTGGTGTGCCGAACCGCGGACTACCAACGTGAAAGTGCTGGATTCGATCTTCCACAATCTGGCGGTGCCGTGGAATATCGGCTGGAACTGGAACAGCTTCGCCGCCCACGATATGCGCGACGAGAATTTTACCCCGCGCAATCCCTTGGGACAATCGTTCTGCTGGGAAGGCGGTGCTACGCTGACCCCGCCGCCCGCGCCGGCGCCCACCCCGGCCCCAACACCGACTCCGACTCCGACTCCGACTCCGGAGCCGACCCCAACACCCACCCCCACTCCGGCACCCGTACCCGAGCCGACACCCACTCCTACGCCGCCGACCCCAACCCCCACTCCCGTCCCCCCGGTCGATTCGGCGCAGATCTATCTCAGCGACATGGATGCCAAATCCAGCAAAAATGGCTGGGGCCCGTTTGAGAAGAACCGTAGTAATGGTGAAATGGGCGACAGCGACGGTGGCCCGATCAAAATCGACGGTAAAGAATATCTCAAAGGTCTTGGCGTGCATGCGACTTCGGAAATCCACTATGACGTGGCCGCCAAGTGCAAAACTTTCAGCGCCAAAGTAGGGCTGGACGATGAAATCGGCGACCAAGGCAGTGTGCACTTCAAGGTACTCGGCGATGGCAAGGAACTCTATACCACCGGACTCATCAAGGGGACGGACAAAGTACAGAACGTTTCGGTCGCCATCGGCGGCGTGAAAGACCTGACCCTGGTGGTTGACGATGGCGGCGATGGCGGCGGTTACGATCATGCCGACTGGGCCGAAGCTAAAGTCGATTGCAGTGATGCCGTAGTGGCTGCATTGCCGGGTTCCTACTTCCTCAGCGACCTCGACCCGACCTATGTCTTCAACGGATACGGCCCTTATGGCCGCGACCAGAGCAATGGCGAATATGCCACCAACGACGGTAATCCGATTACCATCCGCGGCGCGGTATTCAACAAAGGTCTCGGTGTCCATGCCGATTCGGAACTGCATTACGACCTGAACCAAACCTGCCAGCGTTTCACCGCCCAGATCGGTCTGGACGATGAGATCAAGATCAACGACGCCAACAGCCCGAACGGGGTAGTGAAGTTCCAGGTGCTGGCCGATGGGGTGGCAATCTATACCAGTCCGGTGATGAACAGCGTCAGCAAAGCGTTGAATGTGGATTTGGACGTGACGGGACATAAGGAACTGACCCTATTGGTCGATTCCCTCGGGTTGCCGCACTCCGACCACGCCGACTGGGCCGAAGCCAAGCTGAGCTGCACCCAAGCACCTCCGGGCGGCGCTGCCGACGATCAGAAGGTCGATGTCTTTGCCAGCGATCTGACTCCGCTCACGGCCACCAATGGATACGGCCCGATGGAGAAAGACCGTAGCAACGGCGAAGCGAATGCCAATGACGGAACCAGAATTGGCATTGCCGGTGTGAAGTTCGACAAAGGTCTGGGCGTGCATTCCGATTCCAAGATCGAATATGCATTGGATGGAAAATGCACCCGTCTGAAAGCCCAAGTCGGGGTCGATGACGAAGTGGGCAAGAACGGCAGCGTGCAGTTCCTGGTCTATTCGGACGGTCGGGAAGTCTATCACAGCCCGGTCATGCTGGGCGGCGATAAAGCCTTCCCATTGGATGTCGACATCAGCGGTGCTCACAAAGTCGGGTTGGTCGTGAGCGGCGTAGAGAACTTCTATTTCGATCATGCCGACTGGGCAGACGCCAAGTTCGTTTGCAAGAAGTAGCCGAAAACACCTTGGGGGGCGTAGCATTCCGCTCCCCAAGCAAACCACGAAGGGCTTGATCGCCGGAGCATTCCCTGCTTTCAAGCCTTTTCTCTATTTGTCTTCTGTGCGGGGAATGCCATGTCCGATGACTATCATGCGACGAAAGATGTCAACGGCGCATCCTTGAGAGACGGTGATTCCGTATCGCTCATCAAGGACCTGAAGGTAAAAGGCACGTCGGTCACGCTGAAGCGCGGTACTGTTATGCGCAATATTCGACTCACCTCCAACCCGGAAGAAGTGGAATGCCGCGCCGATAAGGTAAAAGAACTGGTGCTAAAGTCCTGCTTTCTCAAAAAGGCTTGAGGATGTAATCCAAATTTCATGCCTAATTTGCTCCAATCCGAACAACATCCTTATTCATAGAACGTTACGTCTTCCGACAGACTCCTCCGTGGTTTAAAGGTGCGTTATGAAGCTCTCGTTATTGAATATCAGTTGCGCCCTCCTTATCGGTGTTAGTTTGACTGCTTGTGGACATACGCCTGGACAGCGTGCCTTGTCGGGGGGGGGCGATCGGCGCAGGGGTCGGCACGGTGGGGGCCGTCATCGTCGGCGCCAATCCGGTGGCCGGTGCCGTGGTGGGGGCTGCGGCGGGTGCCGTGACCGGGGCGGTCACTAAGAAAAAACACATCAACTTTGGCGAAATTCGCTAACCAATTCGGTAAGGTATTCATATGCTTGGTATTTATCGTGCAGCCGCGCTGCTTGCCCTATGTTCGGCCTTTGCCGGGCAACCGGCCTGGTCGAAGGATCATGGCCACGGAAATGGTCATGGGCATGAGGATAGGGATTATGGAGATGATCGGGACGACAGAGACGATCACGACGGGCAAGGCCACAGATACGAGCATGAAGAACATCGAGGCGGCGAGCGCGTGGTGATGATCGAGCCGCATGACCGAGTGGAAATTCGCCGTTATTACGAAAAGCAATGTCCTCCAGGCTTGGCCAAAAAGCGCAACGGCTGTTTGCCGCCTGGCCATGTACGGCATTATCATCGCGGCCAAGCCCTGCCGCAATATGTGGAATACCGCCCTGTGCCCCGCGATCTGCTGGTACAATTGCAACCCGTCCCGGTCGGGTACCGCTATGTGGCGGTCGATCAGGATGTGCTGTTGATCTCTGAAGCCTCGCACGAAATTATCGACGCCATCACGCTGCTTTCTGCCGTGCGCTAGACTGCCAACCACCCCAGATAAGCGAAGTAAATGGCCCCCACCGGCACCAGATGCCGGGCCTGTACGCATGGACGGCGAAAGAGCAGAAGCAGCAGGAGCACCGCGAAGGCAGTGGCAATGCCTGCCCCTATCAAGGGCGCATCCAGCAGCCATGGCGTGAACAACAAACCCAGTGCACTGGGCACGGTCGCCTGCACCATCATCGCTCCAGAGATATTGGCCAGGGCCAGATTTTCTTTTCCCTGCCGCGCCCAGATCACGGCATTCATCGTTTCCGGCAATTCGGTAGCCAGCGGGCTGAGAAGCAGTGCCACCAGCTGCGGCGGTAGATGCAGCATAGGCCCGACCAATTCCAGCTGCCATACGAAACCATGGGAAGCAATGCCGATGACAAGTAACGCCAGCCCGGTCTGCAATATGATCCACGCAAGGCTCGGGGCATGGTCGTTGGGCCGTAATTTCAATGGCTCCAATGCGGATTCCCTTGCCGTGGACTCGGTGCGTATTTCTTTTCGTAGATAGATGCCATACGCTGTGAGAAAAGCGAGGCCCAGCCACGGTTTGATGGCGAACACCACCAGACCGAGCCCGATCTTTGCCGCGAATATGCCGAGAAACCAGCCCTGATCCTGGCTCAGGCGCCGTTGGTCGGCGTGCACCAAGCAGCGCGGCCCCGCATGCTTACTCATCAACGATAGGCCCACCACGGCGTAGGATATGGTTGCAAGTACCAGCGGCCCACCGATGGCGGCGCCGATGCCGATCTGCTTTTGTGCCGCACTTCCGCCCAATACCACCGCTACGAACGTCACGGCGCATTCGGGCAGAGCAGTGCCAAGCGCGGCGAGCACCGTACCCGTGGCGGTTTCGGTGAAGGAAAGCTTTTGTCCCAACCATTCCACACCATTTACAAAATAGCCGCAGGCGACATAGATCAGGAGGGCGCAGGCGGGCAACAGCATCAAAGTAAGCATGTGGATTCCAGGGCCGGGCAGGCAGGAGACAACGACGGAGAATACCACCCACCCGGCCAGGGATTGTGGCATTCACGTCGAAGGTCTCGCCAATGCAGTGGGTGCGCTGCATTGCATGCGCCACGGTGGATGCACCCGTGTGAATCCGCCAAGAATGTTGACGCATGCGCCCTATCAGGCCGGGCCGGCTACTCCCCTAAGAGCCAGAGTGCTTTAGCCGAGGCTGTCACGCGATGCAAGGGTGGTCTTACATTCTGGCACATATTACTGCCTTCAGGCTTGTGGATAAGTTGGTGTGGACCTATCTGGCATAGGCATGCAGCCGCCCCTTTCTCCCATTTACTATCTCGACCATTTCCACGCCGTTCTCCATGGCGTGCTACTGCGTTACGGGCCGCTGTTGAACAACGACGAATATGCATATATCGCGCAGCTGCAAAGACTGCCGCAGCCGGTACTGTGTCTGTATGTGCGCTTGCTGAACCGACGCGGCCCATGCTTCCGAGTGTCCAAGCTGGCCTATGACGAGCTCCCCGACATCCAACCCGCCATCGAGGTGTTGATCGCAGTTGGATTGGTGCATTTGGCGGGCCCCGGGGAAACATTGACCGATATTCTGGATTGTTTCACGCATGCCGAATTGCGCGTGGGGCTTCCCCGGCACGGCACAGGACGTAAACCGGAACTGGTCGCTTGGATCGTTGCCTGGGAGGACCGCGCAATCTGGCTAACGGCGTTGCTGACGCGCGAGGCGGTGATTTCCTTGCCGCAGGATCATCCCTGGCCATTTCTGCGTTTTCTCTTTTTCGGTGCGGCAGTCGAGAATTTATCGGATTTCGTCACGCAGGCTTTGGGGCATGTGGTGCGTGAGGCCATCGACCCTGCTGCATTCGTGCCATTTTTTTCCAGCCGCACGGAAGCCGAAGATAGCTTTCATATGAGCCGGATCTACGCGCAGTTTCGCCAACGCCGCGTGCGGGAAACGCCGAACGCCGTGCTGATGTGGTGGCGAGATAGTGGTATCGAGCGTCTTTCGCTTAGTCCGAAGGCACATGCTTTGCACGATCGACTCATCGAGCGGCTGGGTCGCCTGCTCGAACGCGCGGAAGAAGATTCAGCGGCGGAGAAATTATATGCAGATTGTCCCGTGGCGCCGATCCGCGAACGGCAAGTGCGGTTATTGCTTAAAAACGGCAGGCGGGAAGAAGCAGCCGCTTTATGTCAGACCATGCTGGCCACGCCGCAGCATGCCGAAGAGGCCTATATGGCGCGCTTTCTACTAGAGCGCGCCACCGCTCGCCGCCGATCAAGCCCGGCTCGTCGCCTGATGAAAGACGGGCCTTTGCTGGAGCTCGATCACGCCGATTACATAGAAGGCGCAGTTTTGGCTGCAATGCATGCGGAAGGCTGGCAAGGGGTGCATAGCGAAAACTGGGTGTGGAATGCTTTATTCGGCCTGTTGCTGTGGGAGGCGATCTACGATCCGCAGCCCGGAGCTTTCGTGCAGCCGCTGCAAATCGGCCCCTCGGATTTGCATCATGCGGAATTTTATACGCGCCGTGCCGCCCTCATCGAACGCGATCTGGAGCGGTTGCACGATGCGCCTGCCTGTCTGGCGCATCTGCAGGAACGCCATGCAGCCAAACATGGCACGGCCAATCCGTTCGTGAGTTGGCATGCGGCATTGCCCCCGCTGCTGGAAGCGCATCTGCATCATGTGCCGCCGGCCGCGAGTGCAGCGGTGTTGCGCCATTTCGCGCAAGATGTGAAACGACGCAAACGCGGTTTCCCCGATCTGTTTTTGTGGCGCGACGGCGCCTGCCGTTTCGTCGAGGTCAAATCCCCCACCGACCAATTGAGCCCCGGGCAATATCACTGGCTGCGCTTTTTTGCTGATGCCGGGCTGGATGTGGTGGTGCAGCGTGTGCGGTGGAAAGTGCTGGAAGAAGTGTGAATGACGCGCGCTCCGACATCCGGAACCGGGGCCGGGGCCGGGATGGTGTAGGAAACACGATCGAGCACACTCAATGATCAGAAGCTCGCATCCAACCGCACGCCCGCCACAACCGCATCCGCATGCGCGCCGAGGGCATTGGGGTTGGTCAGATATTGCGCGTCCGGCTGCACGGCAAGCCATGGGAGTGCCTGCCAGCGGTAATAGGTTTCAACCCCGCTTTCCCAGGTCGATTGCGGATTGCCGTTGGCGGATTCCGCCACGCGGAAATCCGAACTCTTATGCGCGGCATGCACGGCCAGACCGAATTCGCTGCCCTCCGCATCGTCCAGCGCCTGGGAAACGGTGATGCCCGTGCTTCCCGCCCAATCGAACACGGCGGTGCCGGAATCCGCGTAGCCCAAGCGGGCGAAACCTTCAATTTCGTGATGGCCGGTTTTGCTGTCGCCATCCTGCAACTTCCGCTGGGCCAGAAGGTAGGCTCCCTGGCTTGCGCGGCGCAGGGGAATGCCGGTGAGGGGATCGACGCTGCCGTCGATGCGATCCATGTTACGGCTATAGGCCCAGGCGCCCACTGCCAGTTTCATCGGAACACTGTCGCCGTCTTTTTTCGGTGTCCAGCCCGCTTCGGCCATCAGCAACGCGCCGTCTTGTCCGCCGATATGCAGATGTGTGCCACGTGGCTGATCGGGGTCGCCGGGCAGGCCGTCGAGTACCGAGGCCATGATGTAGCTTTCCTGCGTCGGCTGTATTCTCAATCGTGCGCTGAGCGCGGTGTAGGGGAAAGTCGGCGGACCGGCTTGGCCGCTCAGCGCGAATTCGCTGCCGATGCCGAAAGTGGAATGCACGAAGCGCCCGCTCGATTCGGTAAGATAGAATTCGCTGTTGATGTCGACAACCCCGACCCTCACACTGGCGCGACCATCGTAAAGATCCTGCTCGACCCAGGCTTCTTCCAGGCGCGTGGCTTGGGGCGAGGCTTCGATGTTGTCGTAGATGCCGTAAGTGCCCACCAGATCGCCGTCCGGCTGTCCGCCGCCATTGTGCATGACGTTGAGGAACCCACGCAAACCTTGTGCTCCGATTAGTTTTTCACCATCCAGCGCGAGTGTGGCGCTTATATTTTCCGTGCCGCGCACGCCCTGTTTCGTGCCACCGGAAAGATTGGCGAAGCCATCCGCGATCACGCGCAGACCGGGTTCGATTCCATTGGGCCAATTGGAAGCGTCCGTCTTTTCGGGAGGAGTGGTAGGAGCGGGCAGCTCATCTTCCGCCTGAACATGCATCGGAATTATTGCAGCGCACAACAAGATGGCGCCGATGATTAAATAACGACGTATAATAAATTCGGACAAAATGCCCCCTCGTGATTGCGAATGATTCGCAAAGCGTTTAATGCATGCGCAAGAACTTGTCTACATCTTCGAGCGTGGGTGCCTTGCCACGGAAACCGCGCGCGGTGGCGAGGATGATGCCGATATGGCCGACACCGGGATAGGTTTTCACCTCGACCTCGGTGCCGTAAACACGCATCGCATCTGCCATGCTCGTTGCATTTTTCGGGCTCACCAGATCGTCGTCCATTCCGTGCAGAAGCAGGGTGGGCGCAGTTTTTCCATGCACATGATGGATGGGCTGCGTATCTTCGCGATGCGCGCCGCCGAACAGCGCGATGAGCTTGGGGTCGGTCAGCGGCAGGAAATTGTAGGGCCCGGCCAGACCCACCACGCTGCGCACCCAGGCAGGGTCTGCGCCCGCGGCCTTGAAATAGCTGGGTTCGACCGCCAGCATCATTGCATTATATGCCCCCGCCGAATGCCCGACAAGATGCATGCGCGAAGGATCGCCGCCATGTTCGGCCACATGGCGGTGCACCCAGGCGAAAGCCCGCGCACTGTCTTCCAGAAACACCGGATAGGCCACTTCCGGCGCCACGCGATAATCGGCAATGGCGACCAGATAACCTTTGGAAGCCAGCGCCTGACCCAGGAAACGGTAATCCCCCCGGTCGCCCCATTGCCAGCTGCCGCCATAATAAAACACCACCACCGGCAAGGGCCGCGTGCCCGCGTCGGGGATATAGAGATCGAGTTTCTGGCGTTGATCCGTGCCATAGGCGAGATCCGGCACCACATGATAGCCGCTGGTGGGGATGGTCGCGTTCAGCAGGCTGACGGGCGAACAGGCGCTGGCCAGCAGCGCGAGGAAACTCGCCCAGATCGTGTGCAGTTTCATTGCGTGGCTTCCTTGCGGAAGACCATCGTCATCCGCCCCACCGGCAGCCCGAATTTGCGGATGGAGACGAAGCTGAACAGGGTGCGCGCATCGACCAGATAGAGCCAATCGTCGAAGGTGACAGTAATCTCTTTTTCGCCGCTCAGCGGATTTTCGCCCGGCACGCGAATTTGGTAAGTCCAGTGCAGCGCGTTGCCCGCTACCTCGCCACGGGCCTCGCCGATCACATCCGGCGCGGTGCCGGTGTAATGATGCGCGTCGATCTTCACGATGTTCCAATGCCGGGTGGCGGTCGTGCCGTCGGCGAATTGGAATGCTTCGTCGAGCGTGGCTTTGTCGCCTTCCCAGCGGTCGGTCTGGCGCATGGCGAAACGGCGGGTGACATGCCCCTTCCAATCCTCGATCACGCCCCAGCTTAGCAGCCCGCCGTTGAAATATTGCTCCGGCACGAATCGCGGCGATTCGGCGGCGTAATCCTGCGGAATCGGCCGCATCAGCCAATAGGCCGCGCCTGCCATGAAAAGAATGCCGAGTACAACGATGGCGAAGCGACGCATGCTTGATCCTAAAAAATTCCCGCGCATCCTGTGCGCCCGCGCCTCAATACGCGATACGGATGTGGATGCGAAGATTATTTGGATGGCGATCATCTCCCTCCCCCTAGAAGGGGGAGGGCAGGGGAGAGGGTGAGTTCCGATCAAACGCCAGTGTTCGTTGAGAATCACCCTCTCCCTGACCCTCTCCCTTTTAGGGAGAGGGAGTATTTTTAACCCTTCAGCAGCGCCACATTTCCGCCGATGGCAGCCGTGTTGATGGTGCGGGTGCGTTCGTTGCAGAAGCGCAGCAGATAATGCGGCCCGCCCGCTTTCGGCCCGGTGCCGGAAAGGCCTTCGCCGCCGAACGGCTGCACCCCGACCGTCGCCCCGATCATGCTGCGGTTGACATAGAGATTGCCCGCCGCCACATGCCGCAGGCAATAATCGATGGTTGCATCGATCCGGCTATGAATGCCGAAGGTGAGACCGTAGCCGCTGGCATTGATCGATTCCACCACCTGCGGCAGTTCTTCGGCTTTCCAGCGCACGATATGCAGCACCGGGCCGAAAATTTCGCGCTTCAATGCCTGTGCTTCGCTCAAGGCCACGGCGGTGGGCGGCACGAAATGACCCGCACGCGCGGGCAGCGACGATTGCGCGACGATCCGCGCTTCCTGCTTCATGCGTGCGATGTGCGCTTGCAGCGAGGCCGCCGCTTCTGCATCGATTACCGGGCCGATGTCGGTCGCGGGATCGGCGGGATCGCCCAGGCGCAGCTCCGCCATCGCGCCCGCGATCAGCATCTCCATCGCATCCGCCACGTCTCCCTGAATGCACAGCAGACGCAGCGCCGAGCAGCGTTGGCCCGCGCTGCCGTAAGCGCCGGAGATAATGTCGTCGAGCGCTTGTTCCAGCAGAGCGGAGGAATCGACGATCATCGCATTCAGCCCGCCGGTTTCGGCGATCAGCGGCACGATGGGCCCGTCTTTGGCGGCAAGCGCGCGGTGGATGGCGCGCGCAGTGGCGTCCGATCCGGTGAAGGCCACGCCCGCGATGCGTGCATCCGCTACTACCTTCGCGCCCGTTTCGCCATCGCCGATCACCAATTGCAGCGCATCCTTCGGCAGGCCCGCTTCGTATAGCAACGCCACCGCGGCCTGCGCGATGCGCGGCGTTTGTTCGGCGGGCTTGGCGACCACGGTATTGCCTGCCGCCAAAGCGGCGGCGATCTGGCCCAGGAAAATCGCCAGCGGAAAATTCCACGGCGCGATGCACAGGAAAACCCCGCGTGGCGCGCTGTAGAGCATGTTGCTTTCGCCCGTAGGGCCGGGCAGGGCAACGGGGGAAAGAAGCGTGCGCGCCTGATGCGCATAATAGCGGCAGAAATCCGCCGCCTCGCGCACTTCGGCAATGCCGTCATTCAACGTGCGTCCGGCTTCTTCCGCCAGCAATGCCAGCAAGGGCGCTGTGTGCGCTTCCAGCAAATCCGCCGCGCGTTCGAGAATGGCGGCGCGTTGTTCTACGTTCTTCCCTGTCCAGTCTTTCAGCGCTGCGTATGCCGTGGCGCAGGCTTCCAGCGGCGTGACGGTTTGGGCCGTGGGCAATGGGGCTTTGCGGGCCATGGCGGCAAGCAACGTGTCCTTCTGTGCCAGATAACCCAGATCGAAACCGTGCGAATTCTTCCACAGCGCGTAAAGATTTTCCGGCAGCGGAATCTCCGCGCTCATCGCGCCACCGCTTTGCTGCGATGCAGCAATCGGGTCGGCGAGCAGCACTTCCATCGGTGTTTCTCGGTCGAGCAGCAGATGCACGAAACTGGTATTCGCGCCGTTTTCCAACAGGCGGCGGATGAGATAGGCGAGCAGGTCTTTGTGCGCCCCGATGGGTGCATAGATGCGCACGCCGGTGCGGCTTAACACCCGCTCATGCAGCGCTTCGCCCATACCGTGCAGGCGCTGAAACTCGAAGCCCGCGCGCGTCACCCCATGGCGTGCGGCGATGCTGAGAATGCTTTCGACCGTGCGCGCATTATGCGTGCCGAACTGGCAGTAGAAATGCGCATGATCCGCCAGCAGCATCTCCGCGCAGGCGAGATAGGAAAGGTCGGTATGTTCTTTGCGGGTATAGACCGGGTAATCCGCCAGCCCCATCACCTGCGCATGCTTGATCTCGCTGTCCCAATACGCCCCCTTCACCAGCCGCACCGGAAAGATGCGGCCCGTTGCGCGCGCCAGTTCGGACAATAGGCGGATGACGCCAGGCGCGCGTTTGCCATATGCCTGCACGACGAAGCCCAGGCCGTTCCAGCCAGCCAGATCGGGGTCGGTCGCCAAATGGTGGAACAGCAGCAATTCGATATCCAGCCGGTTGGCTTCCTCCGCATCCAGCGCCACGCAGATGTTATGTTCTTTCGCCAACAGCAGAATGCTTTTCAGCCGCGCATGCAGTTCGCTAAACACCCGATCTTCCTGCACCAGGGCATAGCGCGGATGCAGCCCGGAGACTTTCACCGAAATCCCCGGCCCGTCGAACAACCCGCTTTCTTTCGTGCTGGCGGCGATCAGCGGGATGGCGTGCTGGTAGGCATGCAGGTAATGATCCGCCTGCGCCTGGGTGCGCGCGCCTTCCCCCAAGATATCGTAGGAAAAACCGTAGCCCTGTTTGCGCGCGCTTTTGCCGTTGGCCAGCGCTTCTTCTATCGTCTCGCCCAGCACGAACTGGCCGCCCACCACCTTCATCGCCGTTTTCAACGCCTGCCGAATGCTCGGCTCGCCGAGTTTGCGCGCCAGGCCGGAAACGATGTTCCAGGCGGAGGATTCCGGCGCCTGCCCGATGCCGATGACCTTGCCGGTAAGCAGCAACCCCCAGCTCGCCGCATTCACCAGCAGGGAATCGGATTGCCCGAGATGGGTATTCCATTCCCGCTCGCTGAATTTATCGCGGATCAGCGCATGCGCCGTGCCCGCATCGGGGATGCGCAGCAGCGCTTCAGCCAGACACATGACCGCGATGCCCTCGCGGGTATCCAATCCATATTCGGCGAGAAACGCTTCGACGCCCTTGCTTGGCCCTTCGGCGCGCAGCGATTCGGCAAGCGCATAGGCGCGCTGTTCCAGCGCTTCCTTATCCCGCTGCAGCGCGGCGGTCTTTTTCAGTAAAGCCGCCACGGCTTGCGGTTCCGGCTGCAGCGCGGTGGCGCTGAGCGCCGCCACACGGGCGCGCCAGATCTCGGGGGAAAGGATATCAGAGGAGGGGGATTGCGGCATGGGTGCGTCTCGCTTCACATCACCCGGCGAATATGCGGGCCATCCTTTCTACCCCCATTACGGCGAAGGGAAAAGGCGTGCTTAGCGCTGCAGCGCAAGGGCCGGGGCAAGCTGGCGAATCTCGTGCTGCATTTCGGCAACCAGCGCATCCGCGCTCGCATGCACTTCTGGCCGCGCCGCGAGATAGCCCGCCACCTGCTGGAGAGCGGCTTGCTGCATGGCGGGCGGTTGGGCCACTACCACCTGGGCACAGGTATGGCGCAGCTTGGTGATGAAATCATCCTGCTCCGAGCCGACATTGTCGCGCTTGGAGCGCGAGAGGAAAAAGTTGGAGGTGATGTAGGCCGCCGCCGTGACCAGCTTGAAGACCCAGGAATATTCCGCGCCGTTGGTGCTGGCGGCATATTTCTTTTTATCCGTCATCGCGCCCGTAATCAGAAACGCATTGTTCGCCGTGAAGATATTGGCCGAAGCGCGCAACGGTTTTTCCTGCGCATAGGCCACCACCTTCTCGCCGAAATTCTGCGGCGGGTGCGCCGGGTCGCGCGGTTTTTCCGGCACCAGCAGCCCTACCAATCCGCCCAAGGTGATGAGCGCGCCGGAAGCCACCGTGCTCGCATCGAACTTGCCGCCATTGACCGGCAGCCCGCCCATCATGTTCTTCACCCCGCCGATGGCGAAGAGGGCGTGGATCACCTGCGTCGGGTTGCGGTAGAGGAATTTCTGGATCTGATCGAGGATGCCGTCATGGTTCGCCAGCAATTCGGGCGTGGCGTCGGCTGGAATGGTCAGGCCCATTTTCTGCAGGTCGCGCTTCATGTCGCCGTACAGCAGTTCCAGCTTCTTCTCGGTGGAAGGGTTGCCGTAAATCGCGCCCACGGCGCTGGCCACCGTATAGATGCCACCGCCCACCACCGCGTTGAATTTCTGGGTCTGGGTGATAGGGATCTTGCCGTCCGCCGCTTGCTGGCGGGCCTGCAGCATGCTGGCGGTGATGAGCGCCGCGTCCCCCAGCAGATAGCCGTACCCGAATGTTTTGATCGTGTTGCTCACGCGCCGCGCCCTTGGTTGCAAGCGACCAGAGTAGGGCTTTTCTGTTACGGTTTGATGAAGTCTGGGGTACAAAAACCCTGGAAATCCTGATTATCGAGGCGGAAAACATGGAAAATTCTTCTCCCGGCGCATGGCTCGAAGTTCCTTTGCAGATGCTGGCGCATGGCATGGGCGCGGTGCTGTTCTTCCCGATTTTCGGCATTCCCTTCATCGTTTTCTGGTTGATGGCCACTTCCGTCTTCTTCACGCTGTATCTGCGCGGGGTGAATTTCCGGCTGTTCGGCCATGCGCTGCAGGTGGCGCGCGGCAAGTTCGACAAAGCGGGCGAGACCGGAGAAGTGAGCCCATTGAAAGCGCTGTTCTCCGCCATCGCCGCCACCGTGGGCCTGGGCTCGATTGCGGGCGTTTCGGTCGCGGTGGCCGTGGGCGGACCGGGGGCGGTGCTGTGGATCGTGGTCGGCGGGTTGCTCGGCATGGCCAGCAAATTCGCCGAAGTGACATTGTCGCTATGCTACCGCCGCGTGGAGGCGGACGGCAAGGTAATCGGCGGTGGGTTCAATTACATTAAGCAGGGCCTGACCGAACACGGCCTGCCGCGCGTGGGTGCAGCGCTTTCGGTGATCTTCGCCATCTTCTGCCTGGGCGCGGCGATGGGCGGGGGCAACATGTTCCAGTCCAACCAGGCGGTGAGCCTGGTCAGCCATTTCTTCCCCGCTCTGGCGGGCGCGAAAGCGTTGCTGGCGCTCGGGCTGGCGCTGCTGGTGGCGCTGGTATTGATGGGCAGCATTCAGCGCGTGGCGAAAGTGGCCAATATCATCTCCCCGCTGAAAGGCGTGTTGTATCTTATCTGCGCGCTCATCATCCTCGGCGTGAATATCAGCGCGTTGGGGGATGCGGTGGCGCTGATCTTCCGCGAAGCCTTCAGCGGTAAAGCCGCCGCAGGTGGTATGATCGGTATGCTCGGCATCGCCTTCCAGCGCGCCAGCTTCGCCAACGAAGCGGGGGTCGGCTCCGCCCCCATTGCGCACGCCGCCGCCAAAACGGATGAACCAGTACGCGAAGGTGCGGTGGCGTTGCTTGAGCCGTTGTTCGCCGCCAGTGTCGGCATGCTCACCGGGCTCATCGTCGTCGTCACCGGCGCCTATCAGGGGGCGGATGGCGCGAAGGGCGTGCTCATCGCTTCCAACGCCTTCGGCACGGTGGCGCCGTGGTTCCCCATCCTGCTGGTGGTGAACGTGCTGGTCTTCGCCTATTCCACCATGATCGGCTGGAGCTATTACGGCGAGATCGCCTGGGTTTATCTGTTTGGCCGGAAGTATGTGAAAGGCTTCATCGTGCTCTATGCGCTCGGCGTCTTCGTCGGCGGTGTGGCCAATTTCGGAGTGGTGATGGATCTGGCGGATCTCTTTACCCTGGGCATGGCCCTGCCGAACGTAGTGGCGCTGGTGCTGCTGCGCAAACGGATCAAAGGCGAATTGGTCAGCTACGCCAGCCGGGTGCTGGGAAGGCAGTACAAATAATCATACACACGATTACACACAGAACCTTGACATTCATCATCCGTGTGGATAGATTACACATATGGACAGCCGCGAACTGATACGCATGCTGCGGCGTGACGGATGGTCGCTGGTGGCGACGAAGGGCAGTCATCATCAATTCAAACATCCCACCAAGCCTGGGCGTGTCACGGTTCCTCATCCCAAAAAGGATATTGCCAAAGGAACACTGGCGAGCATTTTCAAGCAAGCCGCATTGCAACAGGAGTAGCGCATGGCAACGTATGTCGGGGTGATTCATAAAGATAAAGACAGTGATTACGGCATCAGCTTCCCCGATTTTCCCGGCTGCATCACGGCGGGTGCAGATATGGAGGAAATCGAGGTGATGGCGCATGAGGCGCTGCAATTCCATGCCGAAGGCATGGCGGAAGACGCGCAGGAGATTCCATTGCCGATGAGTCTGGAGCAGGCCAAAAAACACCCATTGGCCAGAAATGCCGCTGCTTTCGTGCTAGTGAAAATCGACCCGCCTGTGCCTGCCGTACGAGTGAATGTTATGCTGGACGGCAATCTGTTACGCCGAATCGATCGTGTGGCAGGCACCCGGCAACGATCGGCATTTCTAAACGATGCGGCGCGGGCATATTTGGATAGCAAGCGCG
The DNA here is from genome assembly GCA_965247145.1 of Rickettsiales bacterium. Taxonomy (GTDB): domain Bacteria; phylum Pseudomonadota; class Alphaproteobacteria; order Rickettsiales; family JAIXRX01; genus CBDFGH01. Next base: position 42,516 of record CBDFGH010000002.1, on the reverse strand, counting down.
TGTTATGAAGCGCTACCGTTTCATTAAAAACGTGCGCACCAGATAGATCGCGCCGAGGATGAGTGCGAGATAGATCACCACCTGTTCCAGGTTTTGAATCTTCACCTCGCCATCCACCGAATTCTTGCCCGCCGTATAGCCTAAGTGCAGCAGAATCAGCATCCACAGCCCGCCGCCGGTGCTGGTGTAGAGGAAGAATTTGCGGATGTTCATGCGCGCCATGCCCGCGGGGAAGGCGATGTAGTGGCGCACGCCGGGGATGAGACGACCGGCGAAAGTGGCGAAGGAGCCGTGTTTCTGGAAGAACAACTCCACCTTGTCGAGGAAGCTGGCGCGCAGCAGGAAATACTTTCCGTAGCGCACAATGAAGCCGCGCCCGAAGCGCAGGCCCACCCAGTAATTGATGCCCGAACCCAGCACCACACCGCTGGTGCTGGCAAGCAGGGCGAGAGCGTAATTCATCTTCCCCTGGCCCACCAGAATGCCTGCGGGCAGCATGGTTACCTCTGCCGGAATCGGCACGAAAGTGCTCTCGATCAAGGTGGCGAGAAACAAGCCGAGATAGCCGAGCTCGTGGACGATGTGGAGAAGGAACGCGATAATTTGCTGCATGAGCCGCCTGGAAGTTGCCCGTGGTGATTTCGAGCGAAGGGCAGATTGGCCGAGGGGCGCACGGATTGCAACCCTTCATGCGGCCCCGCAAAAGCTTTTCTCATGCCCGGAATATAAACCCGCAATAGAAAAACGCCCCGCCGCAAGGCAGGGCGTTTTCGATCTTCGCAAGCCGCCTATTTGCCGCGTTCTTTGGCGATGGCGGCTTTGATGGTTTCCAGATCCGTCGCGCCCGGGAAGAACTGGTTACCTACCACCACGGCGGGGGTGCCCTGAATCTCCATCTTGCGCGCCAGATCGGTTACCTCGGAAAGGTAGGCCGCCACTTTCGGATCGTTGAAGCTTTTGGCGAAAGCGGCTTTGTCGATGCCGAGATCCACCGCATATTGTGTGAGGTTGGCCTCCGTGTAGGTGCCGCTATGGGCCATCAATTTCTGATGATAATCGAAATATTTTTTCGGGGCGATGCGGTTGACCGCGATGGCGCCTTGCGCGGCGGTGCGGGAATCTTCGCTGAGGATCGGCAGTTCCTTGAAGACCACCTTCACGTTTTTATCTTCCGAAATGAGCTGCTTCACCACCGGAAGCATGCGTTTGCAATAGCCGCAATGATAGTCGAAGAACTCGACCACGGCCACGTCGCCATTCGGGTTGCCGGCCACCGGGCTCATCGGGTTTTTGGTCAGGGCCGCGAAGTTTTCCTTCACCGCATCCGCCGCCTTCTGCTGCGCGCCGGCCTGCTCGTTCTGCTTCATCGCCTGCAATGAACCGAGAATGAGTTCGGGTTGTTCCTTGATCACACGCTTGACGATGGCGACCACATCATCTTCCGTCAGCTGCTTGGGCACGGCGGCCTGGGCGGTGGTGGCGAAGGCGAGTGAAGCAAAGGCGAGAGAGGCGAAACGCAGGCGGAAAAAAGCGGTCATGAAAGGCTCCGGATCGTGGCGAAGAATAGTGACAAATGATGCTTCTGCTTTTGTAGCATCGAATCCATGAGATGACACGGGGAAATGGCAAAACCCCCAGAGACTTCCGCGAACCGTAACAATGGATAAAGAAAAAAGGGCCACTAAGGCCCCGGGTACTTTGACAAAGAAAAACGCTAAGCACGTTTCCTTTCGATAGCAGTGAACATCAAACCTTTTGCGTATCGGAAGAATTTTCTGGGCTCGTGTTTCTTAGGGTAGCGCACAATTAAGGTCACAGTTGTGAGCGCGTTGCTCACAATGTTCTTGCAAGCGATATCAAATTGCATCGATAGCGTTTGTTCCTTGCCCAAGCGATCGCCTTCTTTTGCCAGTAATCGCAAAGCGTCGACAGCTACCGTGAAGTCCTTTTGCACAATCATTCGGTCAAACCGAAGAGGTTGGTGCAGGGTTGGAGAGGTTGATCCAACGGAGAGGTTAGAAATGTTATTATTCATTTTTTTAGTCAGTTTGTGAGCACGCAGCATAGCGCCTGTGCCACCCAATAAAATCAAAAGCGTATATTCTACATTCTTGTATTGTTGATCTCACTAGTAGCCAGATCCGCAATCGCCCCAAAATAAGCAGGATCCTCATCCTCGAAAATCTCTCTCCCTTCCAGCATATAAGCCCGCAGTAGAAACTCCCGGGCGGCTTTGAGGTCATGCAGGGCGTAATGGCACTGGCCCAGGCGCAAGAGAATGAAGGGATTGGCGTGGCCTTCCGGGCAGCGCATGGCGTGGTTGAGCGATTCCAAGGCTTCGGGATAGGCACCCATCTCGTATTGCGCCGCGCCGATGGAGGCGTGCAGCCAGGTGGCGGCCTCCCATTCTTCCTTGGGTTCCGGCACCAAAGCCAAGGCTTCCGAATATTCGGCCACGGCCTGTGTGTAATTCTCTTCTTCCAGCTGCGCATCGCCCTCGGCGGAAAGCGTTTGGATACGTTCGTAAAGTTGGTCTTCCAGTTCCATTATTGCCTCGAATCGTGGGGTTGGTGATGATGGTGGATCAGCGCTTGCGTTTATCTTCGCCGTCCTCTTCGCGCACTTTCTTCTGTTCCTCCGCCAAACGGCGCAAATCCTGTGCGCGCAGGTAGGCCGGGCTGTCGGGTTTGAGGACTTTGTCGGCGGCGCGCAGATAGCTCAGGGCCATTTCAGGCTCGTTGCGCAGGGCGGCGGCTTCGGCTTGCGCGAGCAGGCTGAGGTCCGTGCGGTTTTGCTTGCCATAGGCGATGGCGAGCAGGTCCCAGCTTTGCGGGTTCGAGTCATCCAATACCGTGGCGCGCTCCAGCGATTCCACCGCATCCGCCACGCGCGGCGGCGCGTTGGCCAGCAGCGCCCGCCCGTAATCCGTGCGGATCATGGATTCCTTCGGCTGCAGCCGCACCGCTTCGCCGTAGGCTTTCAGCGCCTCGGGCACGCGCCCGCTTTCGAAAAGCAGCTGCGCTTTCAAATCGTACAAAAACCCGTCCTGCGGGGATTGGGCTTGGGCGGCGTCCATTTCCTTCAAGCCTTCCGCCAACTGCCCACCCCGCCAATCCGCCACCGCGCGCGCCATATGGGCGGGCAGGGTCTGGTCGCTCAGCGGGTATTTCACGCGGGTATATTCGGGCGATTCCATGAAACCGTAGAGTTTGGCCACCAGCCGCGCATGCAGCAGATCGAAGCCCTCCGGCACCTTGCCCTGCGGCGTGGTGGATTGCATGATGTGGCTGCGGATGGTGGTGATGCGGTCCTGGCTGAGCGGATGGGTGAGGGCATAGGGATCGATCGTGCCGAAGGCGCGTACTTCCTTCTGGCGCAGCACCTCGAACATGGAAAGCATGCCCTGCGCACTGATGCCTGCCCCGTCCATGAAACGCAATGCGGCCTGATCGGCGGCGGATTCCTGGGCGCGGCTGAAGGAAAGAAAGTTGCCGGTGACCAATTGCGTGCCCGCCATCATCGCGCCCATTGCCGCCTGTCCGCCCCCGGCGATGGCCGCCGCCGCTCCCAGTGCGCCCGCAATCAGCAGCCCGATATTCGAACCGTTGGCCACCGCCTTCCCGCGAATGAGATGCCCGCCCGCAATGTGCCCCGTCTCGTGCGCCATCACGCCGATCAGCATATCCGCATTCTGCGTATTGAGAATGAGGCCCGTATTGATGAAAATGTTCGAACCTCCCGCCACGAAAGCGTTGATCGAGGGATCGCCCACCACGAAGACGCGTACCGCTTCGGGGTTCAGGCCCGCCTGTTGCCAGATGGGCGTGCCGAAGCGGCGCAGCGTGGCCTCGATCTCGGCGTCGCGGATCAATCCCGCCGCCTGGGCAAGGCCCGGCCATGCCACGAGAAAAGCGCCGAAAAGCGCCAGAAAGCGTTTGCTGGCGCGGCGGCGGCGCGCTATACCCTCGGGCTCTTTCGGGTGCATTTTTTCCGGCATGCAGGGGTTGCGGTGTGATTCCGCGCTACCATAGCTGCGCTAGACGCACAATGCGAAGGATCGCCGAAGGATCGTGCCTACCATCGTGCCCACCTCCATCCCACCATCAGGCCAGCCCATGAAAATCGCCCGTCGCGGCCAAGTGCCGCCCTTCCTCGTCATCGAAGCCTTCAAGGAAGCCAAAGCCCTGGAGCGCGCCGGGCATGATGTGGTGCATCTCTCTCTCGGGCAGCCGGGCCGCGAAGTACCGGAAGCGGTGTTGAAGGCGTTGGCCGAAAAGATTCAGACCGCGCCTCTGGGCTATACCGAACCCGGCGGCCTGCTGGCCCTGCGCCAGCGCATCGCGCAGCATTACATGGAAATGTACGGGCTGGTTGTGCCGGTTGAGCGGATTTTCGTGACCATGGGATCTTCCGGCGCGTTTCTAATGAGCATGCTCTGCGCTTTCGAGGCGGGCGACAAGGTGGCGATTTCCACGCCCTTCTACCCGGCCTATCCGAACATGATGAAAGCGCTGGCGGTGGAGCCCGTGCTGCTGCAGGGCAACCGCGCCAACAATTTCCAACCCAGTGTGGCCGCGCTCGAAGCCCTGCCCGAAACACCGGACGGCCTGGTCATCGCCAGCCCTTCGAACCCGGCAGGCACCATTCTGCCCACCGCCGAGCTGAAGGCCCTGGTGGAATATGCCGATACCCACGGCATCCGCCTGATTTCGGACGAGATCTATCACGGCGTGACGTATGGCGAGAACAAGGGCGATTCGATCCTGCAATTCACGCAAAACGGCATCGTCGTCAACAGCTTCTCGAAATATTTCCTGATGCCCGGCTGGCGTTTGGGTTGGGCCGTATTGCCGGAAGATCTGGTGCCGAGCTTCGAAGCGCTTGCGGGCAGTTTCTTCATCTCCCCCAGCGCCATCGCCCAGCATGCCGCGCTCGAAGTCTTCGAACACAAAGCGGCGCTCGACGCCGAAGTGGAGCGCTACCGCATCAACCGCGACATCCTGCTCGCCGAGTTGCCGGAATGCGGTTTCGACGATCTGGCCCCGGCGGAAGGCGCGTTCTACATCTATGCGAACGTCAGCAAACTGACCAACGATTCCATCGGCTTCTGCGAACGCCTGCGCCGCGAAATCCATATCGCCCCCGTCTCCGGCGTCGATTTCGACCCCATCGACGGCCAAAGCGCGATTCGGTTTTCGTTTGCCGGCACGGAAGAAAGCATCCGTAAAGCCATGGCACGCCTGAAAGTGTGGGTGCGGGAGCAGAAGGCGGCGTAAGCCATCCAAGACACCATTGTGGGAAAGTTCTCCCAAAGTCGCATGCTTGACATCAAGCTGTAATATAAGGCGGCTAGACTCATTGCCTGGAATTTATTCAAGGAATGAGACGATGGCGTTTTTCGATTTTGGTAAAAAGTCTGCGAAGCAAGAAAAATTAGTACCAGATGCAATGCCTAATAAAGCTGTATCCGGTCGTCGAGATTTTTTGACGAAAGTTGTTCAAGGCGGTGCCGTAACGGCAATAGTCGGCCCAGAGATATTCGGCACGGCCTTATTGCAAAGCTGCACGAAGAAACCGGATGATATTATTCCAGTCACTCCCCCCGTGGTCGTTCCGCCCACCAACTCACCGCTGGACGATGACACGAAGGCGGCGCTGAAGGCTTTGAAAGAAGCCGGAATCACGTTCGATCCGCCTTCCAAAATGCGATTGCTGGAAGGCACGAAGGGCGACATTCTCTCCGTCCAGATCGATGATCTCGTCGCGGGTGCCTCCCTTACCGGCATGATCGGCGACAAGATCAAGAATCTCGATCTGCGCGTCACCAATCTGCACAATACCGCCAACATCGTGCTCGGCGAAGCCACGGGGGCCAACTACACGCTGACCGCGCAGAACCTGATCGTCGATGCAATCGGCAAAGCGGGCCAAGCAGTCTTGGGTGGAAACGGCAAAATCTATATCACCAACAGCCTTCAGGCGGGCCAGGGCCGCACGGCCCCCGACAATACGGCTATCCCCAGCATGACGCTGATGGCCAAGGACTTCGTGCAATTCGCCAGTGCGGACGGTCAGTCCGCCATCGCCAATTACGCCCGTAACAGTGCCTTCAAAATCAATACCTCCCGCTTCCGCGCGGGGTTCGCGCAGGAAAGCGTCGGGCTGGATGTGGCGGCGATGGACGGAGCGGCGAGCGAAGGCAATCTGTTCCGTCTGGGCACCCTGCCGCAAGGCAGCAGCGCGACCTATCGCGCCAATGCGAACAACCCGGCGGCAGGTAAGGTCGAGATCGAAGATGTCGGTTCGAAAAGCACATTGGACATCATCGGCACGCCGGCCAAACCGCTGGATGTCAGTATCCAGAGTCTGAAATCGGAAGTGAAGGCCAACTTTACCAATGCGAATCTGACTTTCGCCACCACCGGTGTTTCCACCAGCTTGGGAAACGATTCGAAGCTGCACATCGATAACAGCGCGTTGACAGGCAAAAGCCAGACAATGATCAACCAGCGCATCGGCGATAATGTCGTGCTGGAGATCACAAACTCTCCGCAGGCCAGCGCCGCGCTGACCTTGAGCGCCAATGCGACCGTGGGCGCGAATACCCATATCAGTTTGACCAACTCCCTGACCAACAGCATGCAGGGCGGCTCCAGCGGAGCCATAATCGATATCGACAATTCCGCATTACAGAAGAAAAGCGAAACAACATTCAATAATCAGTTCGATGCGAACGTAACGCTGAATCTCAAAACCGCGCCGGATACGGGATCGACCCTGCTTTTCACCGACAAAGCCCCCATCGGTCCTGGTAGCGTGGTCAATGTGCAGAATGCTACACCCACCTTTAACGCGGCGATCAGCGGCGGCGGGGCAGCCAACATTCTCGGTGCGACCATCAAACTTGATGCAACGGATAACCGCGATCTCATCACCGCCAACTTCAACCAGCCGCTCGGCGCCAGACAAGTGTCATTATCCAATGCCAACGCCAACTTCGTCAATATCGGTGATTATGTGACGATCAAGTCGATCGGCAAGCCGGGATCGTATACTTACACCAATTTCAATGGTGGCCCGGTACAAGGCAGCAGCTACATCGGCAGCAACAGCACGATCAATATTTCCGGCGGCCAGACGGCCTTCAATGTCGATAATATCGGTGCCAACGCTACCCACACGATTCGTGGCTATCTGACCAGTTGCAAGCCGAAGATTGGCGGTAGTTACAATTTGAATTACCACGATGACAAAGCGGACAATATTCTCAGCTTCAACACTATCGCCGATGGCTCGGAAAATCACCGAAACGTGGTCGCCACCAATACGCCGGTTACTTTCGTGGGCGGTCTCGGCAGCTATTCCACGGTGCAAGCCGGGGGGCCTGTCGCAGCCAGATTGCTGAATCCATATGCTTCCGCTTCCAACAACGTCATCATCGAGGCAACGGGGCCGGACGCTGCAATCCGCACGACCAAAAACGGGGATAATTGCGAATTCACCGTCAGTGGTTCCAGTGTCACCACGCCCATCGGCATCGATGGTGGGGCAAATGCGACCGGAAAATATTCAGTCGTACAAGACAAGAAAGTGGATACGGTGCAGCCGAAAGACATTCCCGCGGCCAATTATTCATTCCCGAAGAATGGAGCCTGCCGAGGCTAGCGCCGCGTCTATGTCTCTTTGACCGCTCCTACCCGTTGCGCCAAAGCCGCGGCCATGAACGCATCCAAGTCGCCATCCAGCACGCCTTGGGTATTGCTGGTTTCCACTTCGGTGCGCAGGTCTTTGACCATCTGATACGGGTGCAGCACATAGCTGCGGATCTGGTGCCCCCAGCCGATGTCGGTTTTGGCGTCGGAGGTCTTCTGTGCTTCGGCCTCGCGCTTCTGCATCTCGGCTTCGAACATGCGGGCGCGCAGCATCTTGTAGGCCTCGGCGCGGTTGCGGTGCTGGCTGCGGTCGGACTGGCATTGGACGACGATGCCGGTGGGCAGGTGGGTGATGCGGATGGCGCTGTCGGTTTTGTTCACATGCTGCCCGCCCGCGCCGGACGCGCGATAGGTATCGATGCGCAAATCTTTTTCTTGAATGTCGATCTCGATGCGGTCGTCGATATCCGGATAGACCCAGGCGCTGGCGAAGCTGGTTTGCCGCCTTGCGTTGGAATCGAACGGCGAAATGCGCACCAGGCGGTGCACGCCGGATTCGGTTTTCGCCCAGCCGTAAGCATTGTGCCCGGCGATCTTGAGCGTGGCGGATTTGATGCCCGCGCCTTCGCCCATCTGTTCGTCGATCAGATCGACCTTGTAGCCTTTGCGCTCGCCCCAGCGCACATACATGCGCATCAGCATCTCGGCCCAATCCTGGCTTTCGGTGCCGCCCGCGCCGGGGTGGATTTCGATGAAGCAATCGTTCTGGTCGGCCTCGCCGCTCAGCAATGATTCGAGTTCCAACCGCGCGAAGGTGGCGGCTACGCGGGTGAGGTCGGCCTCCGCTTCGGCCAGCGTCGCCGCATCGCCTTCCGCTTCGGCGAGCTCGATCATGTCGGCCGCGTCCTGCGCGTCGCGCTCCAGCTTCGTGGTGTTGCCCAGCACGTTTTCGAGATAGGCGCGCTCGCGCAGCACGTCTTGGGCGGCTTTCGCGTCGTTCCACAGATCGGGGTTTTCGGCTTGATCGTTCAGCGTGCTCAGGCGGGCATGGGCGTTATCCCAGTCAAAGATACCTCCGCAGCAGGGCCTTGGATTGTTCGATGCGGTCGAGCAGGGTGAGCATTTCGGCTTTCATGGCGGCGTCCTCTTATCGTTCGTCTTCCTGCGGCTGCGCGGCGGAGCGCAGGATCTCTGGGTTATCTTGGCACGGGATCCTGCGACTGCGGGCAGGATGCCGGTGTGGAAATATGGTTAGTACGACCCGCCAGCCCCTTGGGGAGAAGGCTGATAAGCGGGGGCGGGTTGGATGCGCGCGGGCGTTTCGGGTGTGGCGCGAATCACCTGCGGCGCGCTCCAGCCTTGGTTGGTGGTGGGCGCATTCTCCGTGCCCCAGCCGTGCGTGTCCGCTTGCGGCTGCAATTCTTCCGGCGTGAGCGGCGCGGAAGGCGCGGTATGGCCCAAAGTGCCACCCATGGGCGCGGCCGCGCCACCATTCTGTAGCCAGGGCAACGGCGCGTTCGGATCGCTGATCGCTGCAGGTGCGGGAGCTCCCACATTCGGCAGCGCATCCACCCGGAAAGCTTCCATGATGATGCCGGAAGAAGGCGAGGGCGGTGCGCCCACCAGCTTCAAAGGCGGCGGGGTAACGGGCGCAGAGACGGCCACGGGCGCTGCTGCAGGAGCGGGCGGCGCGGTGTCGGCGGCGATTTCCGTCGGGCTGTCCGCCGGGGCTTCGTCCACGCCGGGTTCGGCTTCAGTCGCGGCAGTGGGAGTGGCGGCAGACGGCGCGTCCGGCGCATAAGGGTTGATGATCGGCATGCCGGGAATGGGTTGGCCGGTATGGCGATCGACCGCCACGAAGCGGATGTTTTCGGGCACCGGGAAGGGTTTCGGCGGCACGTCCTTCATCGCATCCTGCATGAAGGCGATGAAGGCGGGCAGGGCCACCGCGCCGCCGGTTTCTTTCTTTCCGAGCGAGGTGGGCCGGTCGAACCCGACATAGGTTCCCACCACCAGATCGGGCGTGAAGCCCATGAACCAAGTGTCGCGGCTGTCGTTCGTGGTGCCGGTTTTTCCGGCCAGCGGGCGGCCGAGCACTTTGGCTTTCACCGCCGTACCGCGCTCCACTACGCCTTCCAGCATATGGGTGAGTTGATAAACCGTGCCCGCATCCGCCACGCGCTCGGCATCGTCCGGCGGGGTGGGTAATTCGGGCAGAGGCCCGATGGGGTTGGCGGGAATCTGGCAGAGGGCGCAATTCCGCGCGTCGCGTCGGAAGAGCGGTTTGCCGTGGCGGTCGTCGATACGCTCGATCAGGCTGGCATTCACCCGCATACCGCCATTGGCGAGCATGGCATAGGCCGTGGTGAGTTTGATCAGCGTGGTTTCCTGGCTACCGAGCATCACCGAATATTGGCGGGGCGGGTCGGTGTAGATGCCGAAACGCGTCGCCACTTCCAGCGGGCGGCCCACCCCGATCATGGTGGCCAGGCGCACGGTCATCGCGTTGCGGCTTTGCTCCAGGCCCTGGCGCATCGGCACCGGCCCGAGGAAATCGTCCGTGTAATTCTGCGGACGCCAGGCGGGCAGGCCCGCGCCTTGCGAGAGCTCGATCGGCCCGTCGAGAATGATCGTATTGGGTTTCAGACCGGCTTCGAGTGCGGCGAGATAGACGAAGGGTTTGAAGGAAGAACCCGGCTGACGTTTTGCCTGGGTGGCGCGGTTGAATTCGGTATCGCCATACGCATAACCGCCGCTCATCGCCAGCACACGGCCGGTATGGGCGTCCATCACCACCATGCCGCCATTCACCTGCGGTTCCTGCTGCAGGGCGTAGCGATTGGTTTTGGCGGGCTCTTTGGCTTTCGCTTTCTTGTCGTCTTTCGCCTTCGGGTCTTTCGCTTCGTCCGCCGCAGCGGAAACGATCACGACATCGCCGGGGCTGACCACTTGCGCGGCGCTGGTGATTACGGGCCCGAGACTGAGCGGCCCGAGCGCGCGGCGCGCCCATTTCATTTCCTCCAGCGGGATGATGCCGGTGCTGCCGTCCTCCACGCCGATTTCGGCAGTTTTTTCGCTGATCTTGCGCACTACGGCCAAGCTCTGGCCGGGGATGAGATGCACACCGTGGCGGGGCAGGTTGGCCAGTGCCGCCTGCCAATTGACGAGGTCGGTCATCCGCCGCACCGGGCCGCGCCAGCCGTGGCGGCGGTCATATAGAGTCAGCGCTTTGCGCAACCCGGCATCCGCATAATTCTGCAGCACGGGGTCGAGCGTCGTCTTCACATATAGCCCGCCCTCATAGAGCACGTTCGCCCCATATTTCTGGGCGAGCTGGCGGCGCACTTCCTCGGCGAAGAAATCGGCGCGGGCCACTTCTTCCGGCGCGCGGCGGCGCAGAGCGATGGGGGTGGCGCGCGCGGCTTCGGCCTCGGCACGGGTAATCACGCCGTCATCCGCCATCCGCTCGATCACCCAATTGCGGCGGCCCAAAGCCTGTTCCGGGCTGGTGCGGGGGTCGTAGCTGCGCGGGGCTTTGGGCAGGGCAGCGAGCATCGCCGCTTCCTCCACGGTCAACTCATCCACCGATTTGTTGAAATAATTCAGCGCGGCGGCCGCTACGCCATACGAGCCGGAGCCGAGATAGATTTCGTTGAGATACAATTCCAGAATGCGGCTTTTGCTGAAGCTTTGGGTAATGCGGAAGGCGAGGATGGCTTCCTTGATCTTGCGGCTGAGCGTTTTCTCGTTGGTCAGCAGGAAGTTTTTCACTACCTGCTGGGTGATGGTGGAACCGCCCACGGGCGAGTAATTCCCGCCCGCCGCATGCAAGGCGTTGGTGATCAAGGCGCGCCCGATGCCGGAGAAATCCACGCCGGGATGGGTGTAGAAATTCTTGTCTTCCGCCGAGAGGAACGCCTGCTGCACGCGTTTGGGAATTCCCGCCAGCGGCACGTAATTCCGACGCTGGGTGGCATATTCCGCGAGCAACTTGCCGTCCGCCGCGTAAAGGCGCGTGACCACGGGCGGGTCGTAGCTCGAGAGTTTGGCGAAGCTCGGCAGATCCTGGCTGTAATGGTAGAACACCATCCACAGCGCCAGCAGCCCCATCAGCAGCCCAGCCAGCAGCAGACCGCCCAGATTCGAGATCAGGAGCGCGGCAAGACCGGTGCGGCGCGCGCGCGGTTCGGCGGAATCAGAATGCACGATGGCCAGTCCTAAGCGGAGATAAACGGAGCGGGGAGAAACGAAAGGCGAAGGTTATGGATTGCCTGCGGTTGTAGTCCGGGCGAAATAGCTGTCAATGCCCTTCACGATCGCCCCGGCGATGCGTTCCCGCATGGCGCCGGTTTGCAACGCCGCTTCCTCCTGCGCCTGGCTCAGAAACCCGATCTCGACGAGGGCGGAGGGCATGTCCGGTGCTTTCAGCACGGCGAATCCCGCCGTGCGGTGCGGATGATCGAGCATGTTCACGTCGTTCGCACGCATGCCGCCGATGAGGTTCTGCGCGAAGGTGGCGGAGCGCGCCATGGAATTGCGCTGGGCGAGTTCGATCAGGATATCCGTCACATCCTTGCTCGCGCCGGAAAGATCGACGCCGTTGATGATGTCCGCCTTGTTTTCCCGCGCCGCCAGCTTGGCGGACATCGCGTCGGACGCAGTGGTGGAAAGGGTGTACATCGAAAGGCCGCGCGCTTCCGCGCCGGGCGCGGAATCGGCGTGGATGGAGACGAAGAGATTGCCATGCGCCTTGCGCGCAATATCCACCCGCCCGCGCAGGGGAATGAAGAAATCGTCGTTGCGTGTCATCGTCACGCGGTAGCGGTCGGTCGCTTCCAGCTGGCGCTTCAATTCGCGGGCATAGGCAAGCGTCAGGTTCTTCTCCTGCAACCCGCTGGTGCCGCTGGCGCCGGGGTCTTGCCCGCCATGCCCGGCATCGATCACGATCATCGGGCGTGGGGTGGCGCTGCTGGCCCCGGCTTTGGGTTCGCTGATCACCGGCGCGGTGCGGCCCGGTTTGGTGTCGAGCTTGTTGGTGGGGGCAACAGTGGCGCGCGGCTCTGGGGGCGGCGCGATGATCGATCTGACGGGTGCTTCCGGGTTTTTCAACGCCGCTTCCATGCGCGTGCGGGCCCCGCGTTCGCGCAGCACGGCGGGCGGGCGGGCCTCAGTGGGGGCGGCATTGGCGGCGAGCGGGGCGGGCGAGGGGCCAGTCGCCCGCAGGCGCAGGCGCAGATGCGCGTCCGTCACCGGGCTTAAGCGCTCGATTTTGGTCTCGGTCGTCAATTCCATCACGATGCGGGATTTGCTTTCCGAATTGCGCGCATAGCGCAGTTGCTGCACCAGGCGGCCTTTATATTGCCGCAGCGCATCCCGGTCCGCCATCCAGCGAAAAATGGGCAGGTCGATGGCCAGGCGTGGCGGGTTGGGCAGCAGGAAGGCCGAGGATTTGGCAGGCTGGCTGAGTTCGATCTCCAGCATTTCCGAGCCGTCCGCCGCAGGCGTCAGGGTCAGGTTGCGCAATTCCAGCTCAGCCGCCTGGGCGGGAAGCTGGGCAAGACCCAGAAACACGAATGCGCAGAAGGAAGCAAAACGGGGCATAACAAGGGGAAAGGAACGCATGAAAGCCCGGAAAATGAGGAGAACGCGCCGCACCATAGCCTGTGCGCTCCCCGGCGACAACGAGACAAATAATGTACCCATCGGGGTGGAATCCGGTTGTACTTACCCCCGCCTTCTTTATAGTACAGGTACGCGAGCCGCCGCAACTCCGGCACTTGCCCTGCCCAACTCCATGCCACCAATCACCCCCCGAACCACCGCCAAGCGCGCACATGCGCCTTCGGCCCCGACCGTAAGAATTGAACCCCTATGCGAGACCGCGCCGCCATCGATTCGATGCAGGCACTGCCTTCCGGCCGCGGTCGCATGGCAACCAGGACATCCCGTTTCTCACCCCCGCCCGCCCATGCGCGCGGCCCGGAGCGCGATCCTCACGCCTTGCCCCCGTTGCCCAACGCCCGGCCCAATCGCCGGTGCCTTGCTGCGCGTCTCGCCCATTGCAAGGACCGAGACCATGACCAAACGCATGCTGATCGATGCGCAGCACCCGGAAGAAACCCGCGTGGTGGTGCTGGACGCTGACCGCATCCAGGATTTCGACTTCACCACCGTTTCCAAACTGCAGATCAAAGGCAACATCTACCTCGCGAAAGTGACGCGGGTGGAGCCCTCCCTGCAGGCCGCTTTCATCGAATATGGCGGCGGCAAGCAAGGTTTTCTGCCTTTCGCCGAGATTCATCCGGACTATTACCAGATTCCGGTCTCCGACCGTCAGCGCCTGATGGAAGAAGATTTGAGCGACGAGCCGCTGCCCTCCCAGGCTCTGCGCCCGGGTGATCTGACGCCGATGACCGAGGCGGAAGTGAACGAGGCCGAAGCCATTCTCTTCGCCGAAGCCAACACCCCCGAAGCCGAAAGCGTCGATGCCGGGCCGGATAGCGCGCCCTACGCCTCCCTCGTGCATCTGCTGCGCAGCGGCCCCTTGCGCGAATCCTCCGAACTCAGCCCGGTAGTGGAGGGCGACAACGAAGCACCCGCCTTCAACGAAACCGTCGCCGCCGACAATGCACCGGATTCGACCCAGGCCGAATCCTTCGAAGCCCAGGCCGAAGCCATCGCCGCCGCGCAATCCGCGCCCGCGCTTTACGACGCAACTACCTACGACGCAACTACCTACGATGCTCCGGCCCATGAATCCGCTCCCCCCGAAGTCGAGCACGATCAGGCCGAGCCGGAACATGCCGAAGACCAGCAGGTCGAAACCCTGGACGACGAGGCCGAGGACGATCTGCACGAGAAGCGCAAGCAATCCCTCATCCGCCGCTACCGCATTCAGGAAGTGATCAAACGCGGCCAGATCATGCTGGTGCAGGTCATCAAAGAAGAGCGCGGCAACAAGGGCGTGAGTCTCACCACTTACATTTCGCTGGCGGGCCGCTATTGCGTGCTGATGCCGAACTCGACCAAGGGCGGCGGCATTTCGCGCAAGATTGCTGGCGGCGAGCACCGCTCCCGCCTGCGCGATCTCGTGCGCGAACTCAGCGGCTCGGAGGGCATGAGCATCATCGTCCGCACCGCGGGCATGGACCGGAGCGTGACGGATATTCGCCGCGATTACGATTATCTCGTGCGGTTGTGGAACCAGATTCGCGGCACGGTCATGGAATCGGTCGCGCCCGCGCAGATCTATGAGGAAGGCGACATCATCAAGCGCGCCATCCGCGACATGTATACCTCCGACATCGACGAAATTCTGGTGGCGGGGGATGCGGCTTATAAGGAAGCGCGCGATTTCGTGGATATGATCATGCCCGGCGCCGAAGGCCGTGTGGTGTGCTATGCGGAAACCACGCCGCTCTTCCATCGCTATGGCGTGGAAGACAAATTGAGCGGCATGATGGACCCGAATGTGCGCCTGCGCAGCGGCGGCAGCATCGTCATCAATCCCACCGAAGCGCTGATCTCGATCGACGTCAATTCGGGCCGCGCCACTTCCGAACGCAACATCGAAGAAACCGCCAAAAAGACCAATCTGGAAGCGGCCGAAGAAATCGCCCGCCAGTTGCGTCTGCGCGATCTGGCCGGTCTGATCGTGATCGATTTCATCGACATGATGGAATCGCGCAACCGCCGCGCGGTGGAGCGTGCGCTGAAGGATGCCTTGCGCGCCGACCGCGCGAAGATCCAGCTGGGTCGCATCTCGCCCTTCGGTCTGCTCGAAATGAGCCGTCAGCGTTTGCGTCCCAGCATTTCCGAGGCCAGCATGGTGCAGTGCCCGCATTGCGCGGGCCGCGGCTTCCTGCGCGCCGACAATACGGTGGCGATGCAGATTCTGCGCAGCGTGCAGCATGAAGTGGCCTTGGGCGCGTGCGACGAGATTCGCGTTTCCACCTCCATGCAGGTGGCGCTTTATATGCTCAACCACTACCGCGCCGCTTTGGGCGAGTTGGAAGCCAAGCATGGCGTGCCGATCGTGGTGATGGTGAACGACCGCTTAGGCGCGGACGGACACCAGATCGAACGCATCGGCGGTGCGCCGATTTCGCGCCAGCAGCGTGCGGCGGTGAGCGAAGATGTGCGCCGTGGCCGCAGCAAATCCCGCCGCCGGGATGAGGACGGTCCCAGCAGCGGCGAAGATCGTGGCAATATCGAAGAGGTCGGCGGCAATCCGCGAATCCGAGGATGGCGAACGCGAGCCCCGCCGCCGTGGCCGCGACCGAGGCGAGCGTTCCGACCGCGGAGAACGTTCCGAAAGAGGCGAACGCCGCGAGCGGCCCGAGCGTCGCGAACGCCCGGCCCGCGCCGAACGTCCGGCCACCGAAGAAGGCACAAGCCCTGCCGCCGAAGGCGAAGAGCGCAAGACGCGCCGCCGCCGGGGTGGCCGCAACCGCCGTGGCCGCGAAGAAGGCGCCGAAGGCGAATTGCCGGTGGTCGATGGCGCCTTGCCCGAAAACGCAGCCTCCAACGATACCGGTGAATCCGGCGCGCCCGAAAGCGAAGAAAGCCGTGAGCGCAAACGCCGCCGCCGTGGTGGCCGCAACCGCCGGGGTGGACGCCGCGAGGATCGCCCCGAAGGCGAGACGGGCAACGAAGGCGAACGCCCGCATTTCGACGCAGCCAATGACGGCCAGCCGGTCGAACAGACCAGCAGCGAACCGCGCGAGCGCAGCTACCGCCCCCGCGTCGAACCGCTGAACGCAGCAGCCGTACCCCAGCTGGTCGGCTCCTACGCTCCGTCCAGCCCTGCACCGGACTCTGCTGCGGGGGATGCGGGATCGGACGACGGCAAGTCGAAACGCTTCGGCTGGTGGCGCAAGGTCATCGACAGCTAAGACCAAAGCCCTCTTCCTAGAAGGGAGAGGGAAAGCCGCATGGCGGCGAGTGAGAGGGTGAGTTTCAACGAACACAGGTGTTGTTTGAATCTCACCCTCTCCCCAGCCCTCTCCCTTCTAGGGAGAGGGAGTATTAGCGACTTAGCAAGATTCTTTGGGGTAGGCTTCGGTCTGCCCCAAATTTTTGGCGGCGCATTTCGCGGTTATGGGGAATGCGCTAGAAGGGCGACGCACAAAGGAAGATTGCATGACCGAAGCCAGTAACCCCATCATCCGCGAAGAAATGCCCTGCGACGTCGCCATCATCGGCGCGGGCCCGTCCGGTCTTTCCGCCGCCATCCGCCTGGCGCAACTGGCCAAGGAATCGGGTAAGGAAATCTCCATCTGCGTGGTGGAAAAAGGGGCCGAGGTGGGCGCGCATATCCTCTCCGGCGCGGTGTTCGAGCCGCGCGCTTTGGACGAATTGCTGCCGGATTGGAAAGAGCGCGGCGCGCCGCTGAACGTGCCTGCCGCCGAAGACCGTTTTCTATTCCTCACGAAGAAGCGCGCCTTCCGCCTGCCCACCCCGCCCGCCATGCGCAACCATGGCAATTACGTGGCAAGCATCGCCAATCTCTGCCGCTGGCTGGCGAAGGAAGCCGAAGCGCTGGGCGTGCAGATTTTCCCCGGCTTCCCCGCCGCCGACCTTTTCATCGAAAATGGCCGGGTGGCGGGCATCGTCACGGGTGATTTCGGCATCGGGCGCGAGGGGGGGCAGAAATCCGAATTCCAGCCCGGCCTCATCCTGCGCGCGAAATACACGCTCTTTGCCGAAGGTTGCCGCGGCTCTCTCTCGCAGCGCCTGATGGCGCAATTCGACCTGCGCAAAGACTGCGACCCGCAGACCTACGCCCTCGGCATCAAGGAAATCTGGGAGATCGCCCCCGAAAAACACAAACCGGGACGCATCGAGCATACTTTGGGTTGGCCGTTGAAGAGCGATGTGTATGGCGGGTCGTTCCTCTATCACATGGCGGAAAATCAGGTGGCCATCGGCCTCGTCGTCGGGCTCGATTACGCCAACCCCTATCTCGATCCCTTCATGGAATTCCAACGCTTCAAGCAACACGCTGCCATCCGGCCCTTGCTGGAAGGCGGCAGACGTCTGGCTTACGGCGCGCGGGCTTTGAATGAGGGCGGCTGGCAGTCCCTGCCCAAGCTGGTCTTCCCTGGCGGCGCGCTGATCGGTTGCGCGGCAGGGTTTTTGAACGTGCCGAAGATCAAGGGTAACCACCTCGCCATGAAAAGCGGCATGCTGGCCGCCGAAAGCGCCTTCGCCGCGCTGCAGGCGGGCAGGGCGAACGATGTGCTGGAGACCTACCCGCAAGCCGTGCGCGATTCATGGATCGCCCCCGAACTGCAAAGCGTGCGCAACATCCGCCCCGGCTTCCATTTCGGCCTGTGGGCGGGTCTGGCGAATGCGGCGGTGGAAACCCTGCTCAGAGGCCGCACCCCTTGGACATGGCGCAATCATGCCGACCACACGCAGCTGCAGCCCGCCGCCCTCAGCGAAAAGATCGAGTATCCGCGCCCGGACGGGATCATCAGCTTCGACCGTTTAAGCTCGGTCTATCTCTCCAACACCAACCATGCCGAAGACCAGCCCTGCCATCTGCGCCTGAAAGATCCGGCCCTGCCCATGGAGACCAACCTGCCGGATTACGCCTCCCCCGAAACGCGTTATTGCCCGGCGGGGGTGTATGAGATCGTGGAGGAGACCGCAGGCCCGCGCCTGCAAATCAACGCGCAGAATTGCGTGCACTGCAAAACCTGCGACCTCAAAGACCCGAATCTCAACATCGTCTGGACCACGCCCGAAGGTGGTGGCGGTCCGCGCTATCCGAATATGTAGGAATTATTGTCATACAATAATTCTTGCGTGACTTTATTTTTGTGATACATTAATTATGCAATTCACCTACGACCCGACCAAGAATGAATGCAACATCGCCGAGCGGAACCTAAGCTTCGAGCGCGTGCGTGAATTCGAGTTCGCCAGTGCAGTTATCATGGAAGATAATCGGCGGGATTACGGCGAAGTACGGCAACGCGCACTCGGTCTGTTGGGAGGCCGGTTGCATGCTTTGGTATTCGTAGCGCGATCCTCTACAATACGGATCATCAGCCTGCGCAAAGCCAATAAACGCGAAGAGAAATTTTATGAAAAAGAAAAAGCCCGATCCCGAAATGATCGATGACGACAATCCCGAATGGACGGAAGAAGAGTTCCATCGCGCACGCCCGGCATCCGAAGTGCTCTACGAAATATTTCCCGCGCATGTCGCCGATGCATTGATGCGTCCGCGGGGGCGTCCGCGTCAGGAGACGACGTTGCAGCCCGTATCGGTGCGGCTCGACCCTGAGGTAGTGGCGGCATTCAAGCGGCAGGGGAAAGGCTGGTCCGGTCGCATCAATGCTGTCTTGCTCGCCCATGTGCGCAATGAAATGGGGACCGGCGGCACGGATCATACCGCCTCATGACCCTCATCCCCCATACTGTCGCAGTCGATGCGGCAATCCCGTCCGTCCCGCTCAACTCCCTGGGCATCCCCAAACCCGTCTCCGAAACCCGTGTGGTCGTCGCCATGTCGGGCGGGGTGGATTCTTCCGTGGTCGCGGCGATGCTGAAGGAAGAGGGCTATGACGTGGTGGGCATCACGCTGCAGCTTTACGACCATGGCGCGGCCATCGGGAAAAAGGGCGCATGCTGCGCAGGCCAGGATATCGACGATGCGCGCCGGGTGGCCGAGACCATCGGCATTCCGCATTATGTGCTGAACTACGAAAACAACTTCCGCGCCGCCGTGATGGAAGATTTCGTCGAGACCTATCTGGCGGGCGAAACGCCGATCCCCTGCGTGAAATGCAACCAGTCCGTGAAGTTCAAAGATCTGCTGGGCACCGCGCGGGACTTAGGGGCGGATGCAATGGCCACCGGGCATTACGTGCAGCGGGTCGTGGGCAGCCGCGCCGAACTGCATCGCGGGGCGGACCCCGACAAGGATCAAAGCTACTTCCTTTTCGCCACCACCCAGGACCAGCTCGATTTCCTGCGCTTCCCCTTGGGCGGTCTGTGCAAAGAAGAGACACGGGCGCTGGCCACGAAATATGGTCTGGCGGTATCGGACAAGCCCGATAGCCAGGATATCTGCTTCGTGCCTTCCGGCGGATACGCGAAGGTGATCGAGAAACTGCGCCCCGGCGCGCTGGATGCGGGCGAGATCGTGCATCTGGACGGGCGCGTGGTGGGCCGCCATGAAGGCATCATCAATTACACGGTCGGGCAGCGCAAAGGCCTGGGCGTGGGCGGTGATGCCGGGGGCGGCGACCCGCTTTATGTCGTGCGTCTCGATCCAGCCACCCACCGCGTCATCGTCGGGCCCAAGGAAGCTTTGGCCAAAGAAGCGTTGAATCTGCGCGAATTGAATTGGCTGGATGCGGATGTGCCGGAAGCGGGCCTGCGCGTGCGGGTGAAGCTACGCTCGGTCAGCCAGCCGGTGGAGGCGACGCTTGCCCCGCATCCGTCGCGCCGCGCGCGCGTAACCTTCGACAGCCCGCAATACGGCGTCGCCCCCGGCCAAGCCTGCGTGGTCTATGCGGGCGACCGCGTGCTGGGCGGCGGCTGGATCGAGGCGGATCGCTAAATCAAGGCGCTAATCCTCCTCGATCGTCGGGCCCCAATCTTTGCGCAATTTGTCTTGAATGGATTGCAGATGCAGCAACCGCCCGCGATTGACCACTCGCAGACAGATCAGACTCACCCAGGGCGCCATGTAATAGATCAAGTAGCCCATGGCGGCGGCGATATACATGATGAACCACACTTTGCTGTCTTGAAGCATGTGTTGCAAAGAGCTGTGTTGATTGTGATGGACGACGATCAAATCGATTAAGAAATAAGCAACACCGGCCATGTTGCAGGCCAGCACGGTCTGGAAGAGAGGACGGCCAGGTACGCGATCGGTAATATAGGCGACGATGGACGGCAATAATCCCACCAAAGGAAGCATGAAGGACTGACGCAGGAAAATCACGCCGCCGACGATGCAAAGCATGACGGCCAGTTTTACTCCAAAACTGGTTGGGTTGGCAGCAGGGGGCGATGTGCGTTTGGCGGCCATGGTTTCTACATCCCCTGCATCAATACGAACAGGGTCACGATCAGTGTCGCATAGCCCGTCCATCGTGCCGCCGTGCGGCCGACACTGCGCGCTTGGTCGTTGAGATATCGTTCGTCCGATATCGCGCGAATGCGCTGATTATTGACCCGGAAAAGATTCTGCGCGCGCTTGAACTCCGTGCGGTCGTTGGCCAGATAAATCGTATTGGTCAGAGCCCGATAGATACCGCTGACCTGCCCGGTTCGTGCGGCATGCGAGACTTCGCGGTAAACCGCTTCACGGATACGACGGTTGCGGTAGCGCTCAACGAGCGGGAACGAAGCCAGCGCCGCCCAATTGGCCACGCCTTTCAGTGAGACATGGTTGTTTTTTTCCTGCGCGATGGCGAGCAGTTTTAGCACCAGTAATTTCGGCTCTCTCACTAAATCGCTGAATGGCCCGACCTCCTGCGCGGTGATCTCTTTGTTGATGTTGAGCTTTGCGGTGAGAAACGCCGCTGCATGCCGGTCCAGGGGAAGATGCCCGGGACCCATTTCCTTGGACAACCGGTCAAGCGCCATCAGCAGATCCATGGCATTGGTAACATGTTCGCCTTTCAGCAACCCGCTTTGGCACGCCATAGTGGGGTTTAGTTCGTAAAGCACGCGCTCCATGCCGAATCCGAGCGCTTTGTTGCGCATGAGCATGCGCACTTTTTGCAACCGCCACAGCATGGCGGAGATTTCCTGGTTCTGGAGGCTTTTGTGCTGGTCCGACCAGAAGTTCGGCAGATCGTTTTCGATGAGCTCGTGCAGATAGGCCAGGTGTTCGGCGTTGTTGCGGAAGAACGCATCCGCCAACACCGCGCCCAGCCCGTCGATGTTCGCACTGAGACCCCGCATGCGGATGGGACCGGAGGGGTCGAGCGCGATGATGGCGCGTGCCAGTGCTTCATTGTCCGCTTTCCGGTTGTTGCGGTTGTTTGCCGCGCGGGAAATAATCTTGTCGAGCATCTCCTTCATTTCGGTTTTGTTCAGCGATAATTGCGCCCAGCGCAACATTTTACCATTTTTGA
This sequence comes from Rickettsiales bacterium, assembly GCA_965247145.1. GTDB lineage: Bacteria > Pseudomonadota > Alphaproteobacteria > Rickettsiales > JAIXRX01 > CBDFGH01. The sequence continues at coordinate 20,756 of CBDFGH010000002.1, read as the reverse complement.
TTTCTTCCACGGCCTCGTCCCAGGCTTCGTGAAAGGCGAAGGCCAGGGCACGGCAATTGACGAAATCCTGGCCGTGAAAGGGAAAGCTCCTGCTTGCGTCCCGGGGTTGGGAAGGCGGGATGAGGTTGTAGCGCTTGCCGGCGATCCATTCGCGTACCTGCGCCACCCCCCAACGATCCATCCGATTGTCGTTCAGCACCCCGCGCAGGAAATCCGTGATGACGGGAGAAAAATGCTGGTATTGCGTGAGTGTGGTATAGGTGCCGTTCTGCATGATCTGGCGCAGATAACCGGTTCGGTCGTTGGCGATGGCGGGTATGCGCCCACTCAATAGAATCAGCGCGATGATACCCAATGCGTAGCAATCCGCATTCACCTCGGCGGAACCTTTTCCCAAGGGTTGCGACAAGATGCGCTCGGGCGGTTCGTAGAGGTTGGGTTGGGAATAACCCGAAGGTTCGCTGACACACTCGCCGACCGTTAACTTGTCGCCATAATAGATATTGTCGAGATTGAGTCGACCGTGGTTGATGCCCCGCTCTTGCAGGGCGCTGAGTATTTCGCACACTGGCGTAATGACCTGATCGATGACGAAGCGCTCGGAAAATGCGCCTTGGCGCGCCAGCAAGGCGGATAGCGTCTGTCCTTTCGGGGTTTCGAAAACGATGAGAAAGCGGCCCTCGCGCGGATTGGAGAGCCGCACCGAACCGGCGGCGCGTAAAGCCACCAAATTGGGGTGCGAAATACTTTGAATCGCCTCGGTGGCCTGCGTGCGCAAGCCCAAATGGGTGGGGGCGAGCACCCCGTAGAGATTGGTGCGTTCCTGGCGCTCGTCGATCACCTCATAGGCCACCCCAAGCCCGGAATCATATTCCGGCATGGGGCGGTTGAGGTCGATGCGCCAACGGTCTTCCAGCATGTCCGGCTTGCTCGAAGGCGCATATTCGGATTGATGCTGCAGCAGCGCCTGACGAAATTCCGCATCCGTCAGCGCGACTTCGGTGCCCTCTTCCGGCCCGCCATCTGTGCCCGCCGCCCGTGCAGGCAGCATGTTTTTTTCGGGGCTGGTACGCGCATCGTTGCTCATGACAAGATATTAAAGCGAAAAAACCGTCACAAATCCAGTGCCGTCCGTATCATCGAGCGAAATTGTTGCGCCGCAGCAACCACGCGCCTGTATTGCGGGGGTCAGAAGCCGAACGGATCCTGCACCAGAATGGTGTCTTCGCGGTCCGGGCTGGTCGAAAGCATGGTCACCGGGCATTCGATCAATTCCTCGATGCGGCGGATGTATTTGATCGCCGCCGCCGGCAGATCGACCCAGGAGCGCGCGCCGCGCGTGCTGTCCTTCCAGCCTTCGATCTCTTCGAATTGCGGCACCAGCCCGGCCTGGATGGCGCTGCCGGAGGGCATGTAATCGTAATGCGTACCCTGATGGGTATAGCCCGTGCCGATCTTCAGCGTTTCGATGCCGTCCAGCACATCCAGCTTGGTCAGCGCGATGCCCTGGATGCCGCCGATCTTGATCGCCTGGCGCACCAGCACCGCATCGAACCAGCCGCAACGGCGGGGGCGGCCGGTCACGGTGCCGAATTCATGGCCCACCGTGCCGATATGCTTGCCGATCTCGTCCGTCAGTTCGGTGGGGAAGGGGCCGGAGCCGACACGGGTGGTATAGGCTTTGGTGATGCCGAGGATGAAGTTCAGCGCATTCACCCCCACGCCCGCACCCGCCGCCGCCGTACCGGCGATGGTGTTGGAGGAGGTGACGAAGGGATAAGTGCCGTGATCGACATCGAGCAACGTGCCCTGCGCGCCTTCGAACAAAATGCGTTTGCCCTCGCGGCGCAATTGGTCGAGCAGCAGCCATACGGGCGCGGCGTGCGCCAGAATTTTCGGCGCGACTTCCAGCAATTGCGCGAGCAGTTCGTCCTTATTCGCTTCCTCCAGGCCAAAGGCGCGGAAGAGCGCGTTGTGGTGTGTGACCAGCGCGGTGAGCTTGGCATCCAGCGTTTCGGGGTCGGCCAGATCGCACACGCGAATGGCGCGGCGGCCCACTTTGTCTTCGTAAGCGGGCCCGATGCCGCGGCCGGTGGTGCCGATCTTACCTTCGCCGCGCGCGATTTCGCTGGTCTGGTCCACCCGGCGGTGAATGGGCAGGATGAGCACGGCGTTTTCCGCCAGCTTCAGATTGTGCGGCCCTACATCCACGCCCTTGCCGCGGATCGATTCCATTTCCTTCAGCAACTCCCACGGATCGACGACCACGCCATTGCCGATGATGGAAAGCTTGCCGGGGCGCACCACGCCACTGGGCAGCAGGCTGAGCTTGTAGGTTACGCCGTCGATCACCAGCGTGTGGCCCGCATTGTGCCCGCCTTGAAAACGCACCACCACATCGGCGCGTTCGCTCAGCCAATCCACCACTTTGCCTTTGCCCTCGTCGCCCCATTGGGAGCCGACCACTACCACGTTGCCCATATGCTTATTCCTTTGCTTCGATGATGCTTCCACCGAGCCAGAAAGCGGCGCAGCGTTCCTCCCGCGCGCGGGCGCGGGCTTCGGTTTTTTCGTTGATGCCGGGTGCGGCCAGCAAGGTCTGGTAGCCTTGTGTCTGTAGTTCCGCAAGCGCTTCAGGCTGGATGTTGCCGCAGACGAGTAGAAGCCTCCGCGCCATCGGCGGCGACAGCAGCGGATGCAGCGCATCGAGATACAAGGTCGCCCCCGTTGCCTCGCTCGTCTCGTCCAGCATGTAGCGCCCGCCGCGGCCCAGTTCGGCGGTGCTTTCGGTCGAGAAGAAGGTGAAGCTGATGCCGTGATGATATTCGAAACCGCGCGCTTCCACCGCGTCCAGGCTGATGCGCAAATCCGGCCATTGCGCTTGCAGAATGCCGACCAGATCGCACAACGCATTGCGCTGCGCGGCAACGGGGTTTTGCAGCGTGATCGCGCGCAGGGCCGGCAAAGCACGGGCCGCGCTGCCCGAGGCTTCGATCAGCGCGGTCAGGGTGCGTGCCGTCTCTGGCGGTAACGTACCCAATGCGCTGGCATCTTTCTGCGCCAATTGGGTTTCGAGCGCCTGCTGCGCTTGAGCTTCCATGTGCAACGGCGCGAGCAGCGCGCGTACCAGACCCGGCGCGTTGAGATCGAGCGTGACGCGTTCCAGCCCCGCCTGCCGCAAGGCGGCCAGGGCCACGCCGATCACCTCGGCATCCGCGCCTGAGGCAAGTTGCCTTTCGGCGATCAGTTCGATGCCCACTTGGCGAAACTGGCGGCGCGGGTCCAGCGACTCGCTCTGCACGCGCAACGTCTGGCCCGCGTAGCACAGCCGCAGCGGGCGCGGTTCGCCGCGCAGGCGGTCGCTTGCGATGCGGGCGATCTGCATGGTCATATCCGCGCGCAGGGCCAGCATGCGCCGCGAGATCGGGTCCATGATGCGGAAGGAATGCGGGCTGAGGCCCTGGCCTTTGCCCGAAAGCAAGGTCTCTTCGAATTCCAGCAGCGGCGCGCCCACCTGCGCATAACCGAAATCGCCGAAAGTGCGCAGCAGCGCATGGAGCGCGCGCGATTCCGTCTCCGCCGCAGGCGGCAGGGAGTCGTACAGGCCGACAGGCAGAAGGTTGGCTTCGGTGCGTGACATCGGGGGACGGGTAAGAAAGTGCGGGGCGCAAAGCCCGGCATGATTTTCCATGACCGATGGAAAACCGACCGTCTTTGCGGAGGGATGTAGCCACACTCGCCCGAAAGCGTCAAGCCCCCGCCATCCACCCATGATGGTGCATTTGCAGCATCGCAAAATATTTGCACACAGGGCGTGGCTGGTCCGCATGGATCCACCCCAGGTTTATCGACCGACTTATCCACAGTCCCGGTGTGAAAAACAGGCACTGACGTTGCCAATTCCGCAGGGCGCTGCTATGCCATGGCCAGGCGCGCGGTATGCGGGCAAGACAATGCGAGCAGGAGATTCCATGGCCGATCCGACCCTAGCCACCGATGCTGCCGGATTCGATTGGGGATTTGCCTTCGGCACGCTGGCCGCCGCACTGACCACCGGCTCTTTCCTGCCTCAGGTATGGCACACCATCAAAACGCGCGACACCCGCGCCATCTCGCTTTCCATGTATCTGCTGTTCACGTTGGGCGTGGCGGGCTGGTTGTTCTACGGTTTCCTGCTGGCCAGCTGGCCGATGGTGATTTCCAATATCGTCTGTCTCAGTCTCGCGCTTATCGTGCTGGGTCTGAAAGTGAGGATGGGATAATGCTCGTCGATCTTCCCGCCATTTCCGCCTCGCTCGCCTTGGTCTGGGCGCCCTATACCAATCTGGTCGGCACCATGGCCGCCACGCTCACCACCATCTGCTTCCTGCCGCAAGTGGTGCATATTCTGCGCACGCGCGACACCCGCGCCATCTCCATGGGCATGTATGCAATGTTCACGGTGGGCATGGCCATGTGGCTGGCCTACGGCATCTTCCTCAAAAGCTGGCCGATGATCATCGCCGATTCGATCACGGTTGCTCTGGCCAGCGCCGTGTTGGTGATGAAGCGGCGGATGGGCTGAAGCCGCGCCCTCAAGCTCACGAGGAGTTTTTGCGCGCCAGCACCATGAACCAGGCAATGCCGAACGGCATGATGGCGAGATAGGCCAGGCTGGAAAAGGCCATGGTCTCCCACGGGTGAATCACCAGCGATACCACCCAGAAACTGGCCGCCAGCATCACCGGTAAGGCCCATTGCGGCCCCACGCGCACACCTTTGAGCGAAACGGTCGGCACGCGGCTGGCCATCAGCAGGGCGGAAATCAGCAGCACGGCACCGGTGGCGGCCGGGGTGAACAGCCATTGCAGGCCATAGGCTTCGTCGCCCAAGGCTAAGGTGGCGGTGAGCGGCAGCAATGCCAGCATCGCGCCGGAAGGGGCGGGCACGCCGGTGAAGAATTTCTTGCGCCAAGGTTCGCGCGGCTCGTCCGCCGCGTCCAGGCTGGCATTGAAACGGGCCAGCCGTAGCGCGGCGCAGACCACATAGAGCAGCGCGATGGTCCAGCCGAAGGCGCGCATATCCTGCAATTTCCAGAGATAGAGAATAAAAGCGGGAGCCACGCCGAAACAAACCATGTCCGAAAGCGAATCGAGCTGCGCGCCAAAATTGCTGCTGGCTTTGAGCAGCCGCGCCAGACGCCCGTCGAACCCGTCGATGAAAGCGGCGATGACGATGAAGGTGGCGGCCAGTTCCCAACGTTCGAGGATCGCAAAACGCATGCCGGTCAGCCCGCAGCACAAACCGCCCAGGGTAAGCATGTTGGGCAATAGGCGGGCCAGCGTCAGCGGGCGGCGAGGGTGGGTGGGCATGATTACCGCGTCTCGCCCAGGCGGGCGGTTTCTTGGCTTTGCATATCGGCGATGATGGTTTCGCCGCCGATGGTGCGCTGGCCGAGCACGACCTGCGGAGCCACGCCGGGCGGCAGATAGATATCGACGCGGCTGCCGAAGCGGATCAAACCGTAGCGCTGGCCCGCGCGCACGACATCGCCCTCGCGCGCATTGCAGATGATGCGGCGGGCAACGAGCCCGGCGATCTGCACCACGGCGATTTCCTGACCGCCCGCGAGGGCCACGCGCAGCAGCTGGCGCTCATTCTCCTCGCTCGCTTTTTCCAAAGCGGCGTTGAAGAACTTGCCCGCGAAATAATGGCTTTTCACTACGGTACCGTCCACCGGCATGCGCTGGATGTGAACGTCCATTACGGAGAGGAAAATGCTCACACGGGTGCGCGGCAGCAGATCCATGCCCAGTTCCTTCGGCGCGGGCACCTCGGTGATCATCTCGATCACGCCGTCTCCCGGCGCCACGATCAGGCCGGCGCGGGTGGGGGTGATGCGGTGCGGATCGCGGAAGAAATACACGCACCAGAAAGTGAGCACCACGCCCATATTCCCGAAGAAATCCCCCGCCCACCAGTACAGCAGCAGTGTGACCAACGCGAAGACCGCGATGAACGGATATCCCGCCGGATGAATCGGCACGAAAACGCGCTTGATGGTTTCCAGCAGGTCTTGCTCTTTGATCGAGGCCATGAAGGCTCCTTGCGAATGATTTCCGGCTTTGTAGCGCAAGCGCGATCAAAAGTCATCCTTACCATCGGCGGGACTTTCGGGTCGACGGGCCGGAGGTGTGATATGATGTTCGTTCAACCAAGCCCGCACTTCCTGCTGCGTGCGATATAAATCTTCGAACCCGTTTTCCTTGAGCTGGGATTCATTGATCTCCTGCCATAAATAAAAGGCGGTCGGGCTGCCGCTATGCAGAGAAGCACCTCTGTGCAACAATTCCAACACGATGCTCCAGTGATTCGATAACGCCGCGTTTTGCAACGTACGCATGATGGCAGAACCGGCAGGGTTTTTCATGGCACCGTGACTAAGCAGTAGCCGAACGGTGGTTAGGTCCGAACTCTGTTCGAGCGCCGTGCTGCCACGGTCATCGCCATTTGGATCTGCATTGTGGCGCAATAACAGTTCGACCCACGGTTTGTTATTCTCCCTGTCAGCGACGAGGCCGAGGAGCATGGCTGTTCCACCACTGTAGTCGAAGCGCTCATTGGGATCGAAGCCGTGTTGAAGGAGCAACTCCGCTTGTGCCAGACGGCCATGTCCCTTTGCCCAGTACAGCAATGTCATGGCGGGATTGGATGCCGGTTGCGGCACTAACTGTTTCCCCTCCAACAGATGCCGCAATATCTTCTCATCTCCCGATTCGATGGCTTTTGCCGCTAGCAGGCTCACGCCGCTAAAATAATGCTCCGGTAACTTATCGGCCATAGAATTGCCCATCACCGAAAGGCTGACATAGCGAATTACGCTCCATGCCCGCGAGATGGACAAAGGATTGTATTCTTTTGTGGCCGCGCAGTCTGAACACCCAGGAATGCTCAAGATGTTAATGATAAGCGTCAGACCAAAGACGCATATCAACCCGATCAATGCGATGATAGAAAGCGCAAACACGCTGTTTTTAGACAAAATGCGTTGTCTGATAATCAATCCACCACCTTGATGCCCTTCGGCCGTTTGATCTCGGTCGGCAGCGCATCCGCGGGCATTACGCGCTGGTAGGAGCCGCCGGTCTGCACCATCACGCGTGCGCCGGGCTGCAGGATCACGTCGCCTTCGTTCATATTCTGCGTCACGCTCAGGGTTTTGCCCTTTTCGGTGGTGATGACATATTCGATGGCGTGGCCGTTCGAGAGCCCTTGTTCGGCCATGCTGCCCGCCACGCCGCCGATGACCGCGCCACCCAAAGTGGTCCAGATCGAGCCAGACCCGCCGCCCGCATAGGAACCCGCGCCCGCACCCACGCCCGCGCCCAGCAGACCGCCGGTCCCGCTATTTTTACCCGTCACGTCCACCTGACGCTGGGTGATGATCGTGCCGAATTCAACCAGGGTGGATTTGCCCACCTCGCCTGCCTGATACTGGTTCTGGCCCGAAGGCTTGGCGCAGGCGGAAAGCAGCAAGGGAGCGGAAGCGGCGAGGAGAAGAAAGCGCAGGCGCATGGGATGATTCCTTCGAAAGATAACGAAAAAGTTATTGGGTGCGGCCCCAGCCGGTGGTTTTGGCAGGAACAGCAACGGAAACGGAATTGGGCGCGGCAGGTGCTGAAGGTGCGGCAGGTGCCGGGCTCGCCCGCTTGCCGCCGGGCGTTATTTCCAGCTGCCCCAGCACGCGCAGCAGATGCGTGATGTTCTCGCTGAGGCTGCGCTCCATCGCCAGCCGCACGCGTTGGTGCGCATCCGGCGCGTCGGCGAAGCCGGTATGACCGATCTGACGGATGGTTTCGTGGTAGATGATTGCCCCGTCCGCGCGGCGGGTGAGGGTATAATCCACCGCGCTGGGAATGTCGAAACTGAAACCCCAGCCCAGGCCGGGCGAATCAAATTCGGTCAGCCGCGCATCCAGATTATAGACCGCGTTGGCCTCGGTGGTGATGGTCTCTTCGTGGGCGTTGAAATGCGCGTCGCGCAGCGCGCTGTTCAGGGCGCTGCGGAAAGTGGCGGGCTTGATGGTGACGACGCCGTTATGCTCCGCATATTCATTCACGCTCACCTCATGCAGCAATATCTTGCGGGTGAGGGCAGGGTTATGGTCGATCTGTTTGACGATTTCCGCATCCGGCGCCATGTCGTGCGGCAGCATTTCCGGCGTGCAGGCAGAGAGTGCGGCGGCAAGCAAGGCGCAGGCAAAAATACGGCAAATCATAGTAACTCCCCTGAATTCAATCCATTATCAGCGCTAGCCGATTCGCCATGCATCCGCAAGGGCGAACATCTCCATCAGGAAGGCGGAAGCTCGCGCGGAAGGGAAGCGGGCATTGCCGGTTTGCGTGGCACGATGGACCCGCCCAGCGGTTGGCGGCTGAGGGTGGTGATGAGCATTGTCACATTCGCCCGCACGCTGGCAGCCATGGCCACGCGGCGGCGCTCGATGCCGCTGAAGAAGGCATCGCCGAATCCGCCGCTGCCTTCGGCGCGCAGGGTCTGGCGCCAGATCACCGCGCCATCCGTCTGCCGGGTGAGTGTGTAATCCACCGCGCTGGGCACGGTGAAGGTGAAGCCCCAGCCGGGAGGCTCGAATTCCACCATACGCGCATCCAACCGATACAGACCCGGCGTGCCCACGCGCGCCAGCATGGCCGAATCGAGCAGCGCGCTTTCCAGCGCGTCGCGGAAAGCGGATTGGGAAATATTGCCCGCCGTGCTTTCTTCCGCCGCGCCCAAAGGCACGGTGGCCTGACCCAGCGCCACGCTTTGGAACAGGGCGGTATTGACGGGGAGCTGCTCGATGACGACCTTGGAAGGTCGCATGCGCTCGGTTTCAATGGGCGGCGCGGAGCAGGCGGCCAAAGCCAGAACAGACACAGCGGCGAGTGAAGAAAAACGGGACAAGCGCAGCCTCGCGGCGATGGTTGGAATGCGCGGCAGAATAGCGGATGAAATGGCGCGAAACAAGCTGCGGCTTCTTCCCTTGCTGGCCGCAGGAGGGAAGGAGAAGTTCAGTAAGTGAGCGGCGCGAACGTAACAAAATTGGTTGGGGTTTTATATCCGGCAGAACCAGCCGGCATAAAATCCCCACCCATCTACTCAAATTCGCGTTGTACGCTAAGGTGAGCGGCCTCCCCCACGCGCGGGGGAGGCAATATTATTGGCCTTGGCCTAGGCTGTAACCCGGCTTGCCATCGTAGTGATAGAGATGCTCGGTTTTCACGAACTCGATGCCCGCATCGGTGATTTCCTGTAGCAGGTGGATGATGTGGCGCGGGGTCATGCTGCCGGGGTCTTGGGCCAGGAAGCGGGCGCGGAACTGGTCGGTCAGATTCATGCCGGGTGTATATTCGGGCCAGATCTTCAGGCCTTTATTGTCGATAATCTGCAGTTTCAGCATCTGTTCGATTTTGCTGATGCGTTCGCCCAAATCTTCCACGTCCTTGTCCCAAGCCAGAAACACATCCACGCCCACCAATTGCTTCTCGGCTTTCGGCATGGTGGAAGCGACCGTGGCGGTGCTCACCTGTGCGGGCGTTTCGCTGTAGGTGACGGGCTTCAGCGTTTTCGGCAATTGGTGCAGGCGTGCCACCACCGCATCCGCGAATTCCTTGGTGCCCACGCGCTCCTTGCTGATGCCTTCCTGATACACATCCCCCGTATGAATGCCGTCTTCCAGCGTGGCAAGCCAGGCATTGTGCACGCGGCTGGCGATTTTCGGCTGGCCGATATGGACCAGCATCATGATCGCGCCATGCAGGAGGCCCGAGGGGTTGGCGATGTTCTTGCCCGCAATGTCCGGGGCGGAGCCGTGGATCGCTTCGAACATCGCGCAGTTGGTGCCGATATTCGCGCTGCCCGCGAGGCCGACCGAGCCGGAAACTTCGGCCGCGATGTCGGAGATGATGTCGCCATAGAGGTTCTCGGTCACGATCACGTCGAAGATGCCGGGCTTGCTCGCGATGCGGGCGGAGCCGATATCGATGATGTAATGTTCCTGCTCGATGGCGGGATATTCCTTGCCGATGGAATCGAACACCTGGTGGAACAATCCGTCCACCTGTTTCATGATGTTGTCTTTGCTCATGCAGGTCACTTTTTTGCGACCGTTCTTCACCGCATATTCGAAGGCGTAGCGCACGATGCGTTCGCAGCCGGAACGGGTGATGAGCTTGATCGCATGCACCGCGTCGTGCGAGGATTGATATTCGATGCCGGCATACAAATCTTCCTCGTTTTCGCGCACGATGACGAGGTTCATGTCGGGGTGCGCGGTTTTTACGAAGGGATGGTAGGCGACGGTGGGGCGCACGTTGGAATACAAGCCCAGCGTCTTGCGCATCGTCACGTTCAGGCTTTTGTAGCCGCCGCCCTGGGGGGTGGTGATCGGGGCTTTCAGCAGCACTTTCGTGCGGCGCAGCGATTCCCAGGCCGAAGCAGGAATGCCCGTGGTGTTGCCTTGCTTGTACACCTGCTCGCCGACCTGGATGGTTTCGATGTTCAGCTCCGCCCCCGCTTCCCGCAGAATGGTGAGCACCGCATCCATGATTTCAGGGCCGATGCCGTCGCCGTAAGCAACAGTGATGGGGGTGGCGGTGGTGTTCATGGCGAAGTCTCCGTGAGGCAGAAGCAAGGGAATCGGCATTCACCCTAGCGATCGATTGCTTAAGAAACTCTGAAAATCCCGCATGTCCGAATCCATGAATTTTGCGGCTGTGACAATTCGGCTACCGTGCGCACTTTGTGCGTATAAGCCGGATGCGGCGCAGCATGGTCAGGATATTGAACACAAGCCACACGGCCACGATGCCGCCGATGCCCGCGAGCGGATCATATCCCGCTTCCCGCAGGCCGGCCATGCGCACCACGGCGAGGTAGTGCCAAAGCAGCCAGATGGCGGCAGCACCGTACAACGCGCTCAGGCAGACCAATCCGCGTAGGGTGCGCGGCCCGTAGCCTGCCAGAAACATCAGGCCGTAGATAAAGCCCAGAAACAGCATAACGGCGAGGATGGACAGAAGGGCGTGTCCGGTCAGCCCGGCAACCAATCCCGCGAGCAGACCGTAGCACGCCGCGCTCATCACGATGGTCGCCGTGTGCAGCGTGCCGGGCGGGCGGGTGAAGAAGGGGCTTTCGCTCATGCGGCTTGGGTCATGTCGGCGCAGCGCGCACGGATGGCGTCGATCGCATCCTTGAGTTTGCCGCCTTCGGGCCCACCCGCCTGCGCCATTTCCGGCCTGCCACCGCCGCCTTTACCGCCCACCGCCGCCGCGGCAACACGCACCAGATCGACCGCGCTGATCGTGCCGCCGAAAGCGGGCGGATAGACTGCAACGACCAGGGAAGCCTTACCTTCCGCCGCCGTACCCAGCACCAGCACCGTACGTTCGGCCTTCGCCGCCAGTTCCTTGCCCATCTGGTCGGCCAATGGGCGTAACTCTGCCGGGGCAAGGTCGTCGTAGATTTTGTGGGCGAAGGCGATGCCGCCGACCATTTCCGTCTCCACCGCCGCGCCATTTGCGCCGCCGCTCAAAGCTAGCTTGCGCTTGGCGTCCGCCAGTTCTTTCTCCAGGCGTTTGGCGCTGGCTTGAATGCCCTGGATGCGTTCCGGCAGAGCTTCGGGGGCGGATTTGAATTCGAGCGCGATGTCGCGCAGCAGATGGTCTTGTTTGTTGAGGTAGGAAAGCGCGCCCTCGCGGGTGACCGCTTCGATGCGGCGGATACCGGAAGCGAGCGCCGCTTCCGAAACGATCTTGAACAGCCCGATATCGCCCGTGCGATACACATGGATGCCGCCGCAGAGTTCGATGGAATAGTGACTTTCCGTCGCAAGTCGCAAGTCGCAAGTCGCAGGGAAAGATTTTTTGGAGTCGGAATTCGCATCCGCACCATCGCCATCTTGCGACTTGCGACTTGCGACTTGCGACCCGATCCCCATGCTCAGCACGCGCACTTCGTCGCCGTATTTCTCGCCGAACAGCGCCATCGCGCCCGCTTCCATCGCGGCGTTCGGCGTCATCAGCCGGGTGGAGACTTCGCTGTTGGCCCAGATCAGGCGGTTCACCTCGCCTTCGATGGCGGCGAGCTCTTCGCGCGGAATGCTGGCCCCGTGGCTGATGTCGAAACGCAACCGGTCCGGCCCGACATAGGAGCCTTTCTGGCTGACATGTTCGCCCAGGCGGCGGCGCAGCACAGCGTGCAATAAATGCGTGGCGGAATGGTTGGCGCGGATCTGCGCGCGGCGATTCGCATTCACCACCAGCTTCACTTCGCTGCCCGATGCGAGCGGCGCGGTGAGGTGCAGCTGATGTACGATGAGATCGGGCAGGGGTTTGATCGTATCCGTGATACGGCCGATTTCGAGGCCGTTCTGGAATAATTGCCCCTGATCGCCCACCTGACCGCCGGATTCGCCGTAAAACGGCGTCTGGTTCGCCACCAGCCAGGCATCGCCGGGTTGGGCGGTTTCGGTGATCGCGTCGTTCTGCACCAGCGCCACCGCTTGTGCGCTGGCTTCCTCCGCATTGTAGCCCAGGAATTCCGTCGCGCCATGCGTCTCGCGCAGCTCGAACCACAGTTTCGACGTGGCGGAAGAGCCGCTGCCTTTCCAGGCTTCGCGCGCGCGTTGGCGTTGTTCGTTCATGCTGGCGTTGAAACCTTCGGTATCCACCGTGCGATTCTGGCCGCGCAGAATATCCTGCGTGAGATCGAGCGGGAAACCGTAGGTGTCGTAGAGCTTGAAGGCCACCGCGCCGGGCAAAGCGGAGCCTTCACCCATCTTCCCGGTTTCTTCTTCCAGCAGTTTCAGGCCGCGTTCCAGCGTCTGTTTGAAGCGTTCTTCTTCCAGGCGCAGCGTATCGGCCACGGTCGCTTGTGCGCGTTTCAGTTCGGGATAGGCTTCGCCCATCTCCGCCACCAAGGCGGGCACGAGGCGATGCATCAGCGGGTCGCGCGCGCCCAGAATATGCGCATGGCGCATGGCGCGGCGCATGATGCGGCGGAGGACGTAGCCGCGGCCCTCATTGCTCGGCTGCACGCCGTCCGCCATCAGGAAGCAGCTGGCGCGAAGGTGATCGGCGATGATGCGGTGCGAGGGGGCGAGGGCACCTTCGGCTTTGGTGCCGGTGAGGGATTCGCTGGCGCGGATGAGGTTCTGGAAAAGGTCGATGTCGAAGTTATTATGCACGCCCTGCAGCACGGCGGAGATGCGCTCAAGGCCCATGCCGGTGTCGATCGAGGGTTTCGGCAGATCGATGCGAGAACCATCGGGAAGGGATTCGAACTGCATGAAAACGAGGTTCCAGACCTCGACAAAGCGCTCGCCGAACTGATCGTGCCCCGTGGCATCGAGCGACCAGCTGCCTTCGCCCTCGCCGTGGTCGTAGAAGATTTCGGTGCAGGGGCCGCAGGGGCCGGTATCGCCCGCGCTCCAGAAATTGTCGCTCGTCGGCACGCGCAGGATTTTGCCGTCGGGCAGGCGCGCGATTTTCTTCCACAGATCGAAGGCTTCGTCGTCCGTGTGATAGACCGTGACGCCCAGTTTCTCCGCCGGAATGCCGAATTCTTTCGTCATCAATTCCCAGGCGCGGGTAATGGCTTCTTCCTTGAAATAATCCCCGAAGGAAAAATTCCCCAGCATTTCGAAAAACGTATGGTGGCGCGCGGTGTAGCCGACATTGTCCAGATCGTTGTGCTTGCCGCCCGCGCGCACGCATTTCTGTGCCGTGGTCGCACGGGGAAATTCGGGTTTCTCCGTGCCGCTGAAAATATTCTTGAACGGCACCATGCCGGCGGCCGTAAACATCAATGTCGGGTCGTTATGCGGCACCAATGCGGCGCTCGGCAGCACTTGATGGCCGTGACTGCCAAAGTAATCGAGGAAAGTGGAACGGATGTGATTGACGGTGGGCATGGCAGGCCTTGGCTTTGGGTGCGGAAGCAGGAAATTTAGAGAAAGATGCCGCAGAAGGCCAAGGCAAAATGCATAAGGGTCCATGCATCGTTATTGCGCGCGCAGCGAAACAATCCAGCTGCACCGCTTGTTGGGTGGCTGGATTGCTTCGCTACCGCTCGCAATGACACAGTCTTTACTTCTTGGCGGCCACGCTGGCGGCGGTCATCGTGTACATCACGGTCACTTTCGAACCCACCTTCACATCCGCCGGAACGGTGGCGGCACCACGGGCGATCTGCCACTTTTCGCTACCCTTCTGCACGGTGATGGCTTTGTCGGTCAGTTCGGTAACCGGGCCGGTGACTTGGTAACTTTTGGCGTCCGCCGCTTGGGCGAGAGGCGCGGTGGCCAGAATGGCGAAGGCGAGAAAAAGGGCTGCGCGCATGGGAAAGCTCCTGAGAGGAAAAAGATTTGCGGGCCGACCTTAGCGGGCAGGGGGCAGACAGGCTACCGCAAACTGGCCGCGATCAGCGGCAGCGATCCCCGAATTCGCGCACGGCGCGTTCATATTCATATTGCCCGGTTTTCACCCGGTCGAAGGGCCGGGCGCAATCGTCCGGGGCTTTGCTGCCCGCCTGCAGGCAGCGGGCGTAATCGTCGAGGTCGCGGCCAAGCCCCTGCCGGATACCATTGGCACGTTCGGCCACGCTGCGGCAATTGGTGGCGGGGCTTTGGCTGGTGGGCGCTTGCTGGCCACTTTCCGACACATCGGTTTGCCACCACTGGCGGCCGAAGGTGGGCTGGCGGCTTTGCCCCGCGCTGTTGTCCATCCACCCGGAAGCACCCCAATCCTGCGCCGAGGCGGCATGCGCCCCGGAAGCAATGACCAAGGGTAGAGCGATGGCCAGCGCCAAGACGAAGCAGGCCGCGCCGGTCGAAACCAGTGCGGCCTGCGCGGCAGAAGGGCTGCGCTTAAGCAGCCGCATCTTCTTCGGCATAGTCGGAAGGCGCGCCTTGCAGGGCGGCACCCACCAGACCCGCATTGGCACGGATCTTGGCTTCGAGGTCGGCCGCCATTTCGGGGTTGTCCTTCAGATATTGCTTGGCGTTGTCCTTGCCCTGGCCGATGCGGGTGGAGTTATAGGAGAACCAGGAACCGGCTTTCTCGACCAGACCGGCTTTCACGCCGAGCTCGACGAGTTCGCCCATCTTGCTGATGCCTTCGCCGTACATGATCTCGAATTCGACCGTGCGGAAGGGCGGTGCTACCTTGTTCTTCACCACTTTCACGCGGGTCTGGTTGCCGACCACCTCTTCCTTGTCCTTGATCGCGCCGATGCGGCGGATATCGAGGCGGACGGAGGCGTAGAATTTCAGCGCATTGCCGCCGGTGGTGGTTTCGGGGCTGCCGAACATGACACCGATCTTCATGCGGATCTGGTTGATGAAGATGACCGAGCAGTTGCTACGGCTGATGGTACCGGTGAGTTTGCGCAAAGCCTGGCTCATCAGACGGGCCTGCAGACCCACATGGGAATCGCCCATCTCGCCTTCCAGCTCGGCTTTCGGGACGAGCGCGGCCACGGAATCGACGACCAGCAGATCGACCGCGCCGGAGCGCACCAACGTATCGACGATCTCGAGCGCCTGTTCGCCGCTATCCGGCTGCGAGATCAGCAATTCGTCGATGTTCACGCCGAGCTTGCGGGCATAGACCGGGTCCATCGCATGTTCGGCATCGATGAAGGCGCAGGTGCCGCCTTGTTTCTGGCATTCGGCGATCATGTGCAGGGTCAGGGTGGTCTTGCCCGAGCTTTCCGGCCCGTAGATCTCCACTACGCGGCCTTTCGGAATACCGCCCACACCCAGCGCGATATCCAGGCTGAGCGAGCCGGTGGGAATCGATTCCACGTTCATCGCTTCCTGCGCACCCAGCTTCATGACGGTGCCCTTGCCGAACGCCTTCTCAATCTGGCTCAGCGCGGTTTCCAATGCTTTCTGCTTATCCATACAATCCACCTACAAAACACAAAATAAGAATGAGTCGGGACACCTTAACCGGGCTGAACGGAGAAGCAAGCACGGGTTCGTTTTATCCACAGGAAAGAGATGGGGTGGGGGAGGGGAGAATCAAGAGGGGAGATTGAGATTAATTTGAGAATTTTCTTAGGCCGTCATTGCGAGCGCAGCGTGGCAATCCAGCGGGTCAACTTGCGGCGGTGCTGGATTGCCGCGCTGCGCTCGCAATGACGAGTCTCTGCCTTGCCTTTCCCCCTTTCCGCTGCTATAGAGCCGCCAACCCCACTCATTCCCAAGGAATCCCCCGATGAAAATCGACGGCAGCGCCATTCGGCCCGGCATGGTGATCGAGAACAAGAACAAGCTCTGGCTGGTCGTCCGTATCGAGATCAAGACGCCGGGCAATCTGCGCGGCTTCAATCAGGTCGAGTTGAAAGACATTCGCAGCGGGAACAAGGACAATGTCCGCTTTTCCTCCTCCGAATCGGTCGAGCGCGTGCGGCTGGAGGAAAAGGAATATCAGTTCCTCTATGCCGAAGGCGACCAGCTGACTTTCATGGATCAGGACAGCTACGACCAGTTCAGCATCCACAGCGACAATCTCGGCGATGGATTACCCTACCTGCAGGACGGGATGAAAGTCTTCATCCAGATGTATGAGCAGGAGCCGATTACCGTAACCCTGCCGGAGAAGGTGACGCTCGAGATCGTCGAAGCCGATCCGGTGGTGAAGGGCCAGACCGCCAGTTCTTCCTACAAGCCCGCCTTGCTGGAAAACGGCGTGCGCGTGATGGTGCCGCCTTTCATCGAAGCGGGCACGAAGATCGTGGTCAATACGGCGGATTCCACCTATGTCGAGCGCGCCCGGGCCTCTTAGGCGATGATTGGATGACCCGATGATTCGATGATTCGATTCCTCGCGGCAACCAGCATCGAATCATCGAATTATCCCATCATCGAGTCATCGAACATGTCCCTCGCCCGTTCCCCCATCGTCACCGTGATGACTGCCGCCGCCCGCAAGGCGGCGCGCAGTTTGCTGCATGATTTCCGCGAAGTGGAGCAGCTGCAGGTGTCAGTGAAAGGCACGAACGATTTCGTGAGCGAGGCCGACATCCGCGCAGAAAAGATCCTGGCGCGCGAGCTGGGCCATGCCCGCCCGGATTACGGTTTCCTGATGGAAGAATCCGGCGCGAACGGCGATCCGAACGCCGAATTCCGCTGGGTGGTCGATCCGCTGGACGGCACCTCCAACTTCCTGCATGCGCTACCCTATTTCTGCATCTCCATCGCTTGCGAGCAGCGCCGCCCGAACGGGACCTACTTCCCCATGGCCGCCGTGATCTACGATCCGATCCATGACGATTTGTTCCAGGCGGAATACAAGCGTGGCGCGTTCCACAATGATCGCCGCATGCAGGTTTCCCGCCGCGAGGTGCTGGATAACGCGCTTTTCGTCACCGCCGCCCCGCGCCTGGGCCGCGAAGGCAGCGCCGAAGCCGTGAAGATGTACGGCAATGTCGCCACCAAATCCCTCGGCGTGCGCACCATGGGCGCGACCGCGCTCGATCTGGCTTATGTCGCTGCGGGCCGCTTCGACGGCTGCTACTATCGCCACTTCCAGCGCTGGGATATTTCGGCAGGCATTCTGCTGGTGCAGGAAGCCGGGGGCCTCGTTACCCAGATCAACGGGGATGCGGATATCAGCGAGCCCAAAAGCCTGATGGCGGCCAATCCGCTGATCCACAAAAAACTCCATGCGCTGCTCGGCGAGTCCGCCTAGCTTTTTTCGCCGCGCTGCGCTACTGCGTGTTTGGCCTTGCCTTGCGCCCGACTTTCCGCACAAGTACAGTGTGGCGCAGTCGGCGTTCGCGGGCCACAGACGAAACCACCACGCATTCTGAATCCGGGCATAGAGGCACACATTCATGAAATCCATGCGCACGCACTGGCTGCTTAGCACCGCCATTCTTTCGGGTTTCGCAAGCCCTGGGCTGGCGCAATCGCCCGCCATGCCCATGCCCGGCGGCATCGCGCCCAGCATCGAAGTGCATTCGGACGTGATCGAATCCCTGCGCGAGGCGGCCTATGCGCCGGCCACCTCGCCAGCCGCGCCGCCACCCGCACCCGTCGAACCGCGCAGCAACCGCGCCCCGGTGAATACGCCGGAAGTGCGCGAAACCTTTGCGCCCGCTTTACAGGCGGCACCGACGGAACGCGCAACGCGTCCGTCCGCCGTGCGCCCCGGCCAACCGCAAGGCCTCGACCTCACCCCACCGCCAGGGACAACCGCCATCGCGCCGGAAACCGTCATTCCCGCTGCGCCCGCGCCGAAGCGCGCACAGGTCTGGGGCCAGAATCTTCCCACGCCTGCCGCCAAACCCGCAAGCGTCGCTTCGCAGGCAACGGCGGCTGAAATACCTGCACCGCAGGCGGCGATGCCGAAACCATCCGCAACGGAACCATCCGTTCCGAAGGCGTCTCCGGCCAAAAATGCCGTGCCCAAAGCGGAAACCGCGAAGGTGCCTACGTCCCAACCGGCACCCAAGCCCGCCATGAAACCAGAACCCAAAGCGGCTCCGGCCAAACAGGCATCCGCGCCGAAGCCCGAAACGATCTTTGCCGCGCCGCCGAAATTGTCGCCTTTGCCCGAACCGGTGGCCACCAAGCCAAACGCACTGCCGCCCGTTTCTCCAACCGGCGTGGCTTTGGAACCCATCGTGCCGGCGCCTAGAGTGGCGCCACCGAAATCCGAACATCTCGCACCCAGCCCGGCGGCGTTGACACCGCCCGCCGCGTCCGAGGCGCCGAAAGTGGAAATGCCGAAAATCGAGGCACCGAAAGCACCTGTACCCAAGCAGGAAGCCGCGAAATCCGCGGTGCCGAAATCCGCGCCAAAGCCGCAAGCGGCGAGTGGGGCGGCGTTGACACCGCCGCAGGCGCCTTCCCAAACAGCTGCCCAGGCACCTTCATTACCCGCCCCGCTGGAACTGCCGCCGTTGCAAACGCCGCAACAGGCCAATCCTGTCCATCCCGCACCGGCCAGCCCGCCCCTGCAGCCGGAAGCGCCCGCCGCGCTTGTACCCCCCGTATCCGCTCCGACACTTGGAGTGAAAGAAGAAGGCGCTGGTTTGATGGGGGATGTGAAGCGCGTCATGCGCCGCATGCTGGGCCGCGAGCCGGAAAATCTGCCGCCCGCCGCTTTGAATGCGCCCGCAGTGCCCACACCCATGGCCCCCGTCCCTGCTGCCCCTATGCCCGCGCCAGCGCCCGCGGCACCGGTTGGTCCGGCGTTGCCGATGCCTGCCATGCCCGCACCCGCCGCGCTAAAGACGGTCGAAACCCCGAAGCCGGTCGCACCGAAAGCGGCCGCACCGAAAACGGAAGAGAAAAAACCCAGCCCCGCCGCTCCCAAGCCGGAAGCGCCGAAAGCCGCGCCCGCCCAACCCGTGTCGGCCAAACTCTTGCCCTCCACAGGCCCGGATGGAATGCCGCCTCTGGAGCTACCGCCGCTGCCGGATGCATCGGGCAAGGCAGTGACCGCCGCCCCATCGCTCGACCTGCCGCCCTTGCCGACGGATACGAAAAACGAGGCTTCCCAACCCGCGCGCGACGCGCTGGACGAATTGATGGACGCGCCGACACCGACCGAAAAGAAAACCGCCGAAGCTCCCAAAGCCCCGGAAGCTCCCAAAGCAGCCGAAGATGCGAAACCCAGCGCAGACAAGAAAATCCCGCCTGCTTTGCCCGGCCTGCCGCCGATCAGCATGCTGGAAGACAATGCAGCCAATCGTGCCGCCCCAGCCACCCCCGCCAAAAGCAGCGGCCTGGCCAACCTGCCGGACGCCAAGGATTTGCCGCCTCTGCCCGGCATGGAATCCGCCAAACCTGCCAAAACCGCCCAGCCGCAGACCGAAGCGAAAAAACCCGCAGTCAAAGGCACGGTGAAGGCGACGCCGGTGCCGCCGGTCGCCAACACGGATCTGCCCCCCATCCTCGATCTGCCGCCACTGCCGGGTGACATCCCCAACACGAATCCGGCCAAAACGGATGCGGGCAAAACATCCATGCCGACGCCCCCTGCCTTGCCACCGATGGAGCCGGAAAAGCCTGCCGCCGAAAAGCCTGCCGCCGAAAATCCGGCCAAAGCCGCACACGCAACCAACCCGCCTGAACTGCCGGAACTGCCGGACACCACCGCACCCGCCAAACCCGCCGCCAAAGCGGCCAGCGACAGCATTCTTTTCGCCAAGGATTCGCTCGATCTGCCCGCTTCGGCGGATGGCGCGTTGGGCAAGGTCCTGGGCGGTATCAATGCCGCGCCGAGCAAGCGTGTGCTGGTGGTCGCCTATGCCAGCGGCAAAGGCGAAGAACAAGCCCGCGCCGCCCGCAAGATCGCACTCAGCCGCGGCCTGAAAGTACGCGGCGCGTTGATCGACAAAGGCGTCGACAAGCTCCGCATCAACGTGCAGGCGAAAGTGGATGAAAGCGGCGGAGCCAGCGCGGACCGGGTGGAGGTGGGGCTGGAGTAAGTCGCCGAGCTGAAGTCATCCTGCGCGCAGTCGCAGGATCTCCTGGCGCTTCCCACACGCAGCGATGACTGCAAGAGATCCTGCGACTTCGCGCAGGATGACGCAATGCATTCGGTGCCCTTTTTTACGGATACAGCCGCACCACTTTCCACCCACCATTGCCATCCGGCTCATACACCTCCCGGTCGTGCAATCGGAAGGGGCGTTCGGTCCAGAATTCGATGCGGGAGGGAATCAGGCGGTAGCCATGCCAGTAATCCGGGCGGGGGATG
>CBDFGH010000001.1:0-577649 GCA_965247145.1 Rickettsiales bacterium | reverse complement strand
AGATGCGCGCAGCAGGCCTGCAGGCTCCACTCCGCCACTTCGCATAGGGCCCCGGTCACTTTATCCAGCGGCCATTGCGCGGTGATGTCGGCCATCGAAACCAGCAGCGCCATGCGCGCTTTGGCCAGACGCAATGCGTGCATCAATGCAGGTTGTTCCAGCTTCCAGACATCCGGCGGCAGGGCCGCGCGCCAGCGTGCATGCGCCGCATCCACCCCATGAGCGAGAATCTCCCCGAACCAGTCCGCATGCTGCGCGGTCAGACGGGTGAGGTAGGCCGAATAGGCCTGCAGCATCGCCATCAAGGCTTCGGCGGAAGATTCCCGTACCGCATCGCTTGCGCTTGGCATTTCGCGGATGCTATCTAGGAAGGGTCTCGGCTGCATGCGACCCGCCTCAAAAGGGTTCGGCCATTCCGGCCGCCAGGATCAATACAGTTTTATGAGCATCGCCGACAAACGCAACGCCCAATCCCGCCCTCGCCGCCTTGGCCGGGCCGTGTTGCGTGCATTGCTGTTCGTTTTGCTCGCATCGATTCTGCTTTGCGTCGCCTTGTATGGTGCGATTCTTATCCAGCCACAAGGCGTCTCGCATCTGGCACAGCTCGGGCTTGCGCGGGTCGAACCCCATTTTGCACCCTACCATGTGGAATTGCAGAACGTGCAGGTACGGATCGCCCGCATCGGGGGCCGGTATTGCTGGAAGGCACGGCGTTGCGCATAAGCAAGAATGACGCACTCATCCTCGAATCTCCGCTGTTGCGCGCAGAGCTGGGTTTCAGCCTGTTGCCCCTGCCGCGCCTGCGGCTCAATGACTTGCTTTTGCAATCCCCCACCCTGCATGGGCTGGATGCCTTGGCCGGTGACGATGCCGCATCTGCTTCGACCAATGCCCAGCGCCGCCAAGCCTGGAAAGATGCCAAGCGCCGCATTCGACACCTGCACAGCCTTGTTGCTTTCCGTCGTTTCCATATCGAGGATGGGCGTATTTCGATTCCGCGTGAAGAAGACGCATTGCAAGGCCGGTGGGATGTGAACGTGCTGTATAAACACGGCCGATTGGATGGACGCATCCGCGCGGAATTACCGGAAGCCACCCACAATGGGCATATTGCATTGAGCATCACCGGACAGCCCTATGCCAGTTCGGCCATCATCAAAGGCGTCGTGTCCGATCTTTCTTCACGCTGGCTGCATGGCGTGCCCCTGCCTGCATGGCTGACGGGGGCGGATTACCCGATCAACCTTTCCGTGGACGGCGAATGGAAACGCGACGCCATCGCCCGCATGGATATAACGGCGCAGGCGGGCCCCGGCACCTTCACCTGGCCGGATATGTTTTCCGAGCCGATGGATGTGCGCAGCATCAGCGCCAAAGCCCATATCGGCCCCGGTGCGCATGCGATCACACTGCATGACATCGTGCTGGAACTGCCGGAAACCACCATCCGCTCCGAGATCGACATCAAGGAAGATGCCGTGGGCTACGGCCTGACCATACAATCCCAGTTTCCCTCCTTGCCCACCGACCGGCTGAGCGCCTACTGGCCATTGAAACTCGCCCCCATCACCCGTATCTGGGCGGTGGGCAACATCCGCCACGGCATGATTCATGATGCGAATCTGCGCATGCAGTTGCGCCCGGAGGATTTGGATGCCCCGAGCTTGCCGAAAGCAGCGCTGCGTGCCGCCATGCGCATCGAGGGGGTGGAGGTGCAATATCTGCCGAATCACCCGCCCGCGCACAATGTGGCGGGCATGGTCACCTTTTCGGGTCAAGACATGCGGCTGGAACTGACCGGAGCGGATTACCTCACCGCCACGCATTTCGATGCCGGTTCCGTTGCGATTCCTTCTTTCGATGCACCGGAAACGGCGCTGGATGCAGAATTCTCCCTGCGCACCAGCGCGCAGGACGTAGCCACTTTGTTTGCCACCAAGGAAATCGACCTCGCCGAAAAGCTGCATCTGACCAAAGCCGCCAGCGGCACGGCCACGGGGGAGGTCGGCATCCATGCCATCATCTTCTCCTCCAAACCCGACCCCACGCCCGAATATTATGCCGATCAGTTCAAATACCGGGTGAAGACGAAGCTGCTGGGCGTGTCGCAGCCCAAATTCCTGGGCGATACCGACATTGCGGACGCAAAAATGGAACTGAGCGCAGACAATCATGTCCTCGCCGCCTCCGGCACATTGCAGTTGAACGGCGTGCCCGCCAAACTCGATCTTTCCGCTGATTTCGTCACCGATAAAACGGTGACCAAGGTGGCAATGGATTTGCCAGCCAATAAGCTGCCCGCCTTCGGCTATCCCATCCAGCAAGGCGTGGGCGGCAGCATCGGGGTGAATGCGACGATGACAGGCGGCAAGCATGCGAATGCGACGGACGCCGCGCTCGATCTCACGGCCACCACCCTCGACCTGCCGGTGGCGGGCCTGCATAAACCGGCAGGTGAGAAAGCCAGCCTGCGCATGAGCACCCAACGTACGCCCGGCGGCGGCACCCTGCTCGATCCGCTCACCTATCAGGGCAAAGGCGCATCCCTCACCGGGTCCGTGATGCTGGATGCGAAGAGCAGCGTACAGAGCGCCAATATCGGCAGCCTGCGCTTCGGGCGGCAGAATGCCAGCATCCGCTACCAGGCGGGACCGGACGGAGTGCCCGATCTCTATGTGCGTGGCGCCTCGCTCGATCTTGTCGCTTTGCGGGCCGATCGGGCGAAGCACGATGCGCACAAACCCGGCAACCCGCTCGATTTTGGCCCCCTGCGGGCAGATGTGGAGCTGGGCAGCCTGTGGCTGGTTGAAGGCCTGCCGATCGAGCAGTTCCACGCACAGGTTCGTTGCAGCAAAGCCCTATGCGAATCCGCCGACATTCGCGGCAATATCGGTGCAGACAAAGAAGAAGGCGGCGCGGCCAGTCCATTCGCTCTGCGGATATTGCAGGAAAACGGAGCACGCCGCCTGCGGTTGAACACCGACAATGGCGGTCGTCTGCTCGCCGCGCTCGATGTCAGCGCGCATGTCAGCGGTGGCAAGTTGAAAGTCGAGGGGACCTATGATGACGACAAACCCACCCATCCGTTGATCGGCAAGGCGCGAATGGAAGAATTCTACGTGCGCCAGGCCCCGCTGCTCACCAAGATACTCTCCCTCACCTCGCCCACCGGCATCGTCAACGCGCTCATGGGCAAGGGCATCGGATTCGACGGCTTGAGCACCGCTTTTACCTTTGAAGGTGGCACGCTGCATATCAAAGACGCCCGCGCCAGCGGTTCCGCGCTGGGACTGACGGCGGAGGAAGGTTCGGTGCAGCTTGGCAGCGGGCAGGTGCAGCTGAAAGGCACGGTCATCCCCGCCTATATGCTCAATTCCGTCATCGGCAAAATCCCCGTGGTGGGCGATCTGTTGATGGGCGGCAAGGGCCAGGGCCTGATTGCCACCCGCTTCAGCCTCAGTGGCAACGCGGAAGACCCCAGCGTCAGCGTCAATCCGCTTTCTATCCTTACTCCCGGCTTTCTGCGTGGCGTGTTCGATGTGTTCGACAAGAAAGAGGCCGAGCCTGCCGCGACGGCGGAGCCGAAAGCGGAAAAGACGCCCGAACCTGGAAAGTAGGTCTACCCAGCCAGCCTAAGAGCCAGCACACCCAGAATGCGTCGGTGATCCGAACGGATGCGTGCATCCTCCAGCGCCGCGCGCAGCGGAAACCACTCCACCCGCTCTGTGCCGGAAATCTTGGCGTCGGGGGCGTCGATTTCCGTTTCCGGGCGCATTTCGGCCAGGAACAATTGCATCTGCTTATCCACCCCCGTGCTGGCCGAGGTGAAGGGCTGGATGCCGCAATTCGCCAGGTGCTGAATGTCCTTCAACGGCAGGTTCATCTCTTCCCCCGCCTCGCGCAGCGCGGTGAGGATCAAGGCTTCCGGCTCGCCCTCGGTGGGGAACGGTTCTTTTTTCAAATCCATCCATTTTCCCTCGGGCAGCAGCCACATGCGCGTGCCCTTGCATATTTCGTATTTTGCCGCGCCCAGTTCCTTCTTGCTGCTTACCGGTTGCATCAGGCAGATTTCCGGTCCATCCGGCAGGCGGCGAAAGGGCAGCAGGGCGGATTTCGTGACAAGCCCCACAGCATCTTCCCCGCCCAGGGGGAAAGTGGGAATGTCGTGCGCATGCTCGCGCAGGTAGTTTTCGGCGTTGCTGCGATGATGTTCCATGCCCGCTTCCGTTCAATGCGTTGTTTTTTGTCCGTATGGTTGCTAGAGACTTAGCACATGGAACCGATCGGACAAATGCTGCTGCCGGAGGAGCGGGTGCTTTACGAAGCGCACGTGCACCCAATTGTGCTCGCGCCGGGGTTTGCGGGCGTGGGGCTGGCGACGTTTTTTACCTATTTCTTTTGGAACATCTCGCCCAAGGCGGGGTTTCTGATGGAAGTGGGGCGGATGTTCGATGCATTTTTCCTGCGCTACATCTTCATCCGCGCGCATCAGATCATCGCGCTGCATCCGGAAACCGTGCGCGCCATCATCCTCTGCATCATCCTGTTCAGCGCCATCCGGCTGGCCAAGGGATTTCTCAAAATCTTCTTCACCAACCTCGTCATCACCTCGGACCGCATCATCCTGCGCCAGGGCGTGTTTAATATCTCCCTGGTCGAGATCGACCGCCGCCGGGTGGCGAGCGTCATGATTTTCCAGACCTACACGGGCCGCTACCTGGGCTACGGCAACCTCGTCATCCAAGGCTTCGCCGCCAGCATCTACGGCCTGCCCGTGCTCTCCAACCCGCAAGACATTCAAAAGCACATCTATGCCAAGGATTGAGCCCCAGATTGAAACGGAGTGGACCGTGCTGGCGGAACGCATGGCGGATGCGGCGGGCGAGATTGCGCGCCGCTACTTCCGCCAGCCCGTGGCAGTAGAAACCAAGGCGGACTACAGCCCGGTGAGCGCGGCGGACCGCGAGATCGAAACCGCTTTGCGCGCCATGCTGACCGAAGCGCTGCCCGACCATGGCATTCTGGGCGAGGAAGAAGGCGGGGATGTGAATGCCGCCCTGCAAGGCTGGGCGTGGGTGATCGACCCGATCGATGGCACGCGGGCCTTTCTCGCGGGCGTGCCCAGCTTCGGCATCCTCATCGCGCTATGCTGGCAGGGCGTGCCGCTGCTCGGCATCCTCGATCAACCCGTCGCGCGGGAACGCTGGCTGGGTGTGGCGGGTCGGCCCACCACGCTGAACGGTCAGCCCATCCGCACCCGCGCCTGCGCAAGCGTGGCGAAGGCGACTTTCAGCACCACCTCGCCTTATCTCTTTCCGCCGCAGGCGCAGCCGATGATGGAAGCCATCGTCCGCGCCGCGCGCAGCACCGTCCTCGGCAAAGATTGCTATGCCTACGGTCTGCTCGCCGCCGGATTCATCGATCTCGTCGTCGAATGCGGTTTGAAGGCGCATGACGCGATGGCGCTGGTGCCGATCATCGAAGGCGCGGGTGGGGCGATGGTCAATTGGAACGGCGCGGCGGTAACCATCGACCAATGCGCCAACATCCTCGCCTGCGGCGACAAGGCGCTTTTGCGCGAATTACAAAACGCCATGTAACGTCATCTTACAACGATCAACACTCACACACTCCGCACTCGATGCGGAGTGCTGACGGGACGGAGCGGCACTCCGCATCAAGTGCGGAGTGTGATGGTTGAGTGAATACGAAAAGGAACGAACCATGACCAACGAACTCCACATCATCGGCGCGGGCCTCGCGGGTTCGGAAGCCGCATGGCAGGCAGCCCAGATGGGCCAGCGCGTGGTGCTGCACGAGATGCGGCCGGTGCGCCAGACCCATGCACATACTTCCGAACATGCCGCCGAGCTGGTCTGCTCCAACTCCTTCCGCTCGAACGACGCGACGAGCAGCGCCATCGGGCTGTTGCATGCGGAAATGCGGCGCTGCGATTCGATCATCATCCAGACCGCTTACGAACATATGGTGCCCGCCGGCGGCGCGCTGGCGGTGGACCGCGAGGGTTTCGCCGCCGCCGTCACCGCCCGCCTGGAAAACCACCCCAACATCCGCCTGGAGCGCGGCGAACTCACCGAACTGCCGCCCGCCGAATGGGGCCCGAGCATCGTCGCCACCGGCCCGCTGACTTCAGACGCTTTGGCCAAAGCTATACTCGAACAGACCGGCGAGCAATATCTCGCTTTCTTCGACGCCATCGCCCCCATCGTGCTCAAGGAAAGCATCGATTTCGGCAAGGCCTGGTTCCAGTCGCGCTACGATAAAATCGGGCCGGGCGGAGATGGGAAGGATTACATCAACTGCCCGATGAGCCTGGAGGAATATGACGCCTTTCTCGATGCGCTGATCGCGGGCGAGAAGACCGAATTCAAGGAATGGGAAAAGAAAACGCCCTATTTCGAAGGCTGCCTGCCCATCGAAGTGATGGCCGAGCGTGGTCGCAAAACGCTGACCTTCGGCCCGATGAAACCGGTGGGTCTGACCAACCCGCATACCGGTATCAAGGCCCACGCCATCGTACAGCTTCGGCAGGATAATGCGTTGGGCACGCTGTATAATATGGTGGGTTTCCAGACCAAGCTGAAATGGGGCGAGCAGAAGCGCATCTTCAGCATGATCCCCGGTTTGGAAAACGCCGAATTCGTGCGCTTGGGCGGCATTCACCGCAATACCTTCCTCAATTCCCCGAAGCTGCTGGACGGTGAATTGCGCCTGAAAAGCGCGCCGCATCTGCGCTTCGCGGGCCAGGTCACAGGCGTGGAAGGTTACGTGGAAAGCGCCGCCATGGGCCTGCTCGCCGGGCGTTTCGCCGCGACCGAACGCATGGGCGGCCACATGGAAGGCCCGCCGGTAACGACCGCCATGGGCGCGCTGCTCAACCACATCACCGGCGGCGCGCAAAGCGCCAGCTTCCAGCCGATGAACGTCAATTTCGGATTGTTTCCCTCCATCCCCAGACAGGGCAAGAAGGATAATCCCCGCCCGCGCTACGGCGAGCGCGCAATGGCGGATTTGGAAATGTGGCTGAGCGAAGAAAAGGCCGCCGCTTAGCGCGCGTCATCCCGGCGCAGGCCGGGATGACGGTTAGGCGAAGAGGAGCTTCAGCGGCAGAAGGACGCGCGAAGGGCGCAGGGCGTGGTGCAAGGCTTCGGTATCTTTCGCGCGGCTCGCCGCCTGCAGATAATGCCGCGCGATCTTGCGCTGCGTGTGCCAGAATTTCTTCCCGTTCTGAGGTTCGGGGCATGGGCACGTGAGCCCGGCCAGTGCCGCTTCGCGCACCATCCCGCTTTGCGGATCGCTGGAGAAAGCCTGCAGGCGCAGACCATGCAGCAAGGTCCATAGCCGTCCCAGCTCCTGCCAGGGCTCCGCGTCGCGCGGCGTGTCCATCGGCGCGTGCAGCAGATGGGCGGCGATGGCGAAGAGCCATTCCTCCGTGCTGGGCAGATCGGCATTCTCCTGCGGATCGAAACGCTCGCTCATCGCCTCCAGCCATCCTTCCCACAAAGCGTACGGAATGGCATGACGAGGAATGAGGGCGGCCAGTTCCGGGGCCAGCGGGTGCGGGCGCGGCACTTGACCCGCATAAATCTCACCGATCAATTCCCGCCACCAGGCAAGACGTATCTGCGCGATCATCGGCTCGCGCGTTTTTTCAGGAATGCGCTCGATCTCATGGGCGACGCACAGCACATGCAGCCAGTCCGCCCGCGCGGATGCAGGCATGGAAGCCGCACCCAGCCACCAATCCGGCATAGTGCGGCGCATGTCTTGAAGTTCGGTCGGGTTCATCGTCTATGGGGCGTTGGTTGTGCGGCTTACAATCTTCTTACTTGAACCATGCAGGCGCGCGACTTACAAACTTTCCATATTTGTTCCAGCTGAAAGCGACTTTATGCAGCCGACCCGCCGCGCCTTCTGCTTCGGCCTCGCCGCCAGCATTTCGCTGGCCCGCCTGCCCGCTTTCGCCCGCACCCCCAATCCCACCCCAAAATCAACGAACCGGAGAAAGAATATGACCTTCACCCTGCCCGAACTGCCTTTCGACAAAAATGCACTCGAGCCGCATATGTCAGCCAACACACTCGATTTCCACCACGGCAAACATCACAAGGCGTATGTCGATAACCTCAACAAGGAAATCGCGGGCACCGAACTGGAAGGCAAAAGCCTGGAGGAAATCATCCTCGCCAGTGCCAAGGATGCCGGCAAAGCCAAAGTGTTCAACAATGCCGCCCAGGTGTGGAACCACACCTTCTTCTGGAACTGCCTAAGCCCGGCAGGCGGCGGCGCACCGAAAGGCAAGATCGCCGACGCGATCACCAAAAGCTTCGGTTCGTATGAAAAATTCGCCGAGGAATTCAAAACCGCCGCCATTGCCCAGTTCGGCAGCGGTTGGGCCTGGCTGGTGGCGGACGGCGACGGGGTGAAAATCACCAAAACCCCGAACGCCGATCTGCCCATGGCCCACGGCCAGAAAGCATTGCTGACCATTGATGTGTGGGAGCATGCCTATTACCTCGACTTCCAGAACCGCCGCCCCGATTTCACCACCAGCTTCCTGCAGAATCTGGTGAACTGGGATTTCGTGAACGAGAATCTCGCGCGCAGCGGCAACTTCGTCTTCGAGCAAGGCAACGCCAAGCAAGCGGCGTAATTCCCGCGTATGCACGCAAAAAAGCCGGTGGAGGGATCCACCGGTTTTTTTTGTCTCGTCATTCCCCGAATTCGCACGGCGAATTATAGGGGAATCCACACCCAAGCTTCGGCATACAGGCGGCAGAAAGCAGAGACCGTGTAGATTCCCCTATAATTTTCTTTCAGAAAATTCGGGGAATGACGAGTTGATACGGAATTAAACCGGCAGCAGCAAAACCGCCGCCACCCGGCGGCCTTCGGCGAGCAGCACGTTGTAAGTGCGGCAGGCGGCGCCCGTATCCATGATCTCCGAAGCGATGCCGCGGGCGCGTAAGGCCTGACGTGTCTGGTCTTCGACGAATTGCATCTGTGCCCCGGTGCCGATCAGCAGTAACTCGATTTCCGGCTGGCTTGCGGCCAGCGCGATGCCGCGCTCGATCTGCGCCTCCGCCGTGCCGCTCAGCGCTTCTGCGCCTTGCGCGGAAAGAAAAATGCTGCCCGCATGTTGTGCCCCCTCGCCCACCGTGAAACCCGCCGGGCCATAGCGCCGGATGGGCAGGACATGGGCGGAGAGCAGCGGGGTGATGTCCATGGCAGCTTATAGCGAAAGCGTTTTCGGCCGGGTGCGGCGCACCCAGAGGGCCACCATCAGTTTGGTGAGGTTGTTCGCCGTATAGATCGACCACAACAGCCCGATCATCAGCGTGACCGCGAAACCCTTGATGCTGCCGCTGCCGAAATAGAACAGCAGCACAGCGGCGATCAGCTGCGTCACATGGCTGTCGATGATGGTGGCAAAGGCGGTTTTGAATCCGGTTTCGATGGCGTTCAGCGGGCTGCGGCCATGGCGGATTTCTTCCTTGATGCGCTCATAGATCAGCACGTTCGCATCCACCGCGATGCCGAGCGTGAGCACGATGCCCGCAATGCCGGGCAAGGTCAGCGTGGCCTGGAAGAAGGAAAGCGTCCCCATCACCGCCACCAGATTGATCAGCAGCGCGATGTTGGCGAACACGCCGAACAGACCGTAAGCCAGCACCATGAAGGCCATGACGAGGACCACGCCGAGGATGGAAGCGGCCTTGCCCGCCGCGATCGAATCACTGCCGAGAGAAGGCCCAACCGTGCGCTCTTCGATGATCTTCAGCGGCGCGGGCAATGCGCCCGAGCGCAACAAGAGCGCCAGATTATTGGCGGATTCGATGGTGAAATTCCCCGAGATCTGGCCCGAGCCGCCGGCGATCGGCGTGTTGATGACCGGCGCGGTGAGCACCTTGTCATCGAGCACGATGGCGAAGCGTTTGTTTACATTGTCAGAAGTGATGCGGGCGAATTTGCGCGCACCGAGTTTGTTGAAACGGAAGTTGACGACCGCCCCGCCTTCCTGGCCGTAAGCTGCTTGGGCGCTGGTCAGCATGTCGCCCGTCAACAGCGCGCGGCGCTGTACGGCGATGGAAAGCGCCGGGCTTTCAGGCTCGCCCTCTTTGGCACCGGCACGTTTGCTGTCGCTCTCGTCCATCGGCAGAATCTGGGTGCCGAAAGGTACGCTCAGCTTGGGATCGAGCACGGTGCCCCTGCTGCCCACGCTTTCATCGAGCAGATGGAAAGTCATGCTGGCGGTGCGGCCGAGGATTTCTTTCAGTTGCGCAGGGTCGCTGAGGCCCGGAACCTGCAACACGATACGGTCGTCTCCCTGCCGCTGGATCACGGGCTCCACCGTGCCCAGCGCGTTCACGCGACGATCGACGATTTCCATGGATTGATCGAGCAGGCGGCCTTTCAATTCACGCAGGCCGCGCTCGGTATAGGCCAGGCGCAGGTTGGCGTCTTCGCGGGTCAGGCTCATCGTGTCGGTGAAATCGGCCAGGGCGGTGCGGGCGGTTTCGTATTGTTCGGAGTTGGTCAGCTTGATGTTCAATCCGCCATCGGCGATGCTGACGCCCTGGGTTTCCACGTTCTTGGCGCGCAGACGGGCGCGCACATCGTCCTGCAGCGAGATCATCTGTTTCTTCAGGTAATCCGCCGTATCCACCTGCATCAGCAGATGCGAACCACCGCGTAGATCGAGCCCGAGATTCACCGTATTGTGCGGCAGGAAAGCGGGCAGACGCGCGCGCCATGTTTCGGGCAGCACATTCGGCAAGGCAAAGAGAAGTGCCACGAGGCAAATGAGCAAGGTGCCAAGCAGGCGGGTGCGGGAGATGATCAGCATGGGGAACTCAAGCGGAATGGGATGCCGGATATATGCCGTTGATCGGCGGGCGGCACAAGAACTGGATGCGCGAGAAACACTTTTGGCGCTTTGTCATTGCTAGGAGGCCACTCTTTTGAATGCCACTCTTCCCGTCATCCTGCGCGCAGTCGCAGGATCTCTGAGCGCTTCTGGCACGGGATCCTGCGACTGCGCGCAGGATGACGGGAAAGGGCAATAAGAATCTAATCGTTGGCGGCTTTGCTCTCGCCCGGCTCGGTCCGGGTGAGCACGCTGGCGATGGCGGTTTTGGCCACGCGCACTTTGACTTCCGGCGCGATCTCGACCACGGCGATATCCTCGCCTTCCAGCTTGGTGATGGTGCCGATGATGCCGCCGGAGGTGACGATCTTATCACCGCGGCGCAATTCGCTCAGCAGTTTTTTGTGCTCAGCGACCTTCTTTTGCTGCGGCCTAATCAACATCAAGTAAAACACACCGAATATCGCTAAAAGAACCGGAGCGCCTGCGAAAGGCGAAGTTGTCTGCGGTACGGATGCTGGCACGGCATCCTGCGCTATGACGACGGATGCGGAGGCTGAAACCATCCAAGCGGAAAGAAGCGAGACCAAGCGCTGCACGGCGGAAACCGAACGCACTATTTCAGCTTGGTTTCGGTGAATTCCACATGCTTGCGCGCGACGGGATCGTATTTGTTGAATTTCATTTTCTCGGTCTGCTTCTTCGGGTTTTTCTTCTTTACGTAGAAGAAGCCCGTGGCCGCCGAGGAGACGAGTTTCACGAGAACGATGTTCTTCTTAGCCATGATACTTACCTAAATTCTGTTCCCTATCCGGCGCTTATACCGAAGAGGCAATTGGTCATTCCAAAAACGAACGCATGTGCTACACGGACTGGCTGAAAAGTCAAGGAGCAAACATGTCAAACACCCGCGCCCAAGCCGTCAAAACTGTCGTATTCCCCGTGGGTGGATTCGGCACACGATTCCTGCCCGCCACCAAAGCGGTGCCCAAGGAAATGCTGCCGGTGGTCGATCGCCCGCTCATTCAATATGCCGTGGACGAGGCGCTGGAAGCGGGGATGGAGCGTTTTATCTTCGTCACCGCGCGTGGCAAAGAATCCATCGAAACCCATTTCGATCTGGCGGGTGAACTGGCGCATTTCCTGAAATCGAATGACAAACACGCCGAACTGCACCATGCGGATGGCTGGCTGCCGCCTTCGGGCAGCATGATGTTTGTCCGTCAGGGCGGCGCGCATGGCCTGGGCCACGCCGTATGGTGCGCACGCCACGCCATCGGCAACGAGCCTTTCGCCGCGATTCTGGCGGATGATCTGGTGCTGAGCGAAACGGGCTGTTTGAAGCAGATGGTGGATGCCTACCATGCGCATGGCGCACCCGCCAATTTGGCCGCCGTGATGGATGTGCCGCGCGAACACACCAAGCGCTACGGCATTCTGGATGTGGACGGCCCGACGGATGGCAAGATGGTGGCGGCCAAAGGCCTGGTGGAAAAACCCAGCCCCGAGAAAGCACCCTCCACGCTTTCCATCATCGGGCGTTATATTCTGCAGCCCAGCGTGCTGACCCGCCTGGAGACGCAGGAGCGCGGCAGCGGTGGTGAAATTCAGTTGACGGATGCAATGGAAGCCGATCTGGCCAGCACGCCGTTCTACGGCTTCCGCTTCGACGGCACGCGCTACGATTGCGGCGACAAGCTGGGTTTCCTAGAAGCCAACATCGCCTATGCGCTGCAACGCCCCGAACTGGCCGAAGGTCTGCGGGCTTCGATGAAGCAATTGCTGGCGGCCTGACCAACCCACACTTACGTCGCTCCAGGGCAGGCTGGGATGACGACGCCAAAGGATTCCCATGGCGTTTTGTGCATGGGAATCCTACACTCGTTTTTTCTTCGCATCACCGAGCCCGTCATGCCACCGAAGCCCCGCATCGCCAAGCCCACTGCTCAGCCGATCATTCCCGTTCATTGCGTGCCCGCCAGCCAGTTGCAAACATGGCTTGAGACTCACGCGCCGCAACAGGCGGCATGGGTGCATCAGCTTGGGTTCAAGGGCAAGGAATTCACCCATTGCGCTTTGCCCAAGGCCGGTGGCGGTATCGAAGCCATTTTATGCGGGTTGCCGGAAAAGCTGGATATCTGGTCGCTGTCGCATCTTCCGGCCACCCTGCCCGCCGGGCGGTACGACATCCGCACCTTGCCCCCAGGCGCGAATGCGGCGCAGTTGGCCATCGGCGTCAAGCTGGGGGCTTATCAGTTCAGTGTGTTCAAGCAATCCGCCAAGCGTGGCCAAATGGAATTCACCTGGCCGAAGAATACGGATCTGGCCCATGCGGATTCGGTCGCGGGAGCGCTTATCATGGGCCGCGATCTCATCAACCTGCCCACCAACAAAATGGGTCCGGCGGAACTGCAGAAAGCAGCCGAAGTGGTGGCGCAGCGCCATGGCGCTAAATGTGCGACCATCGTAGGCGATGCATTACTGAATGAGAATTATCCCACCATCCATGCCGTGGGCCGCGCCTCCGCCGAAGCGCCGCGGCTGGTGGATATCCGCTGGGGCAATCCGAAACATCCGAAAATCACTCTGGTGGGCAAAGGCGTGTGCTTCGATACGGGTGGTTTGAACATCAAAACCGGCAGCGGCATGAAGCTGATGAAAAAGGATATGGGCGGTGCGGCCATCGTGCTTTCGGTGGCGGAAATGGTGATGCAGGCGAAATTGCCGATCCGACTGCGCGTGCTGATTCCGGCGGTGGAGAATAGCATCGCCGCCAACGCCATGCGCCCCTCCGACATTATACGCACCCGCAAGGGCACGAATGTCGAGATCGGCGATACGGACGCCGAAGGACGGCTGATCTTGTGCGACGCTTTGGTGGAAGCCGACAGCGAATCGCCCGAGATGATCCTCGATTTCGCCACCCTGACCGGCGCTGCGCGCATCGCGGTGGGCGCGGAAATCGCGGCGTATTTCACGGACGACGAAACGCTTTCCGCCGAGATCATGCGCCACAGCGCCCTGCAATCCGACCCCGCCTGGCGCCTGCCTTTGTGGGAGCCCTACCGCGACCATCTGCACAGCCACGCCGCCGACATGAACAATATCTCCGACAGCAGCTATGGCGGCGCGATCGTGGCGGCCTTGTTCCTGAAGCATTTCGTGGAGAAAGCGAAATCCTGGGTGCATTTCGATTTGATGGCATGGAATTTGGGTCGCAAGCCGGGACGTCCGGTGGGCGGAGAAGCCATGGCCGCGCGCATGGTCTTTTCGCTGCTAAACGAACGCTACAACAAGGTAAAAAGATAGCCGCGCATTTTGCATGCCACCCACACGGCATTGCGGCATAAAGGCGACTGAACACAGCAGAATGCACCATTGCCGCATCGCCACTTGCTTTCTTACAGGGCGATCATCTATGCGATTCTTATCCACTTATTTCAAATTCGGAATTCCACTGCATGAGTTATCATATCCTTCATCATAACGGCACGCGCGAAGGCCCGTTTGACCTCATTCTGCTCATCAAAAAAGTGCGCAACGGACGCCTGAAATACGATGATGTGGTGGAAGACGACCAAAACGGCGAAGGCATTGCCGCCATCATGCATCCGGCCCTGGCTGAAGTGTTTCATGAAATGGAGCAGAATCAAGATCAGCCCGCCGATGTCGCCACACGCTCGATGCTCGATCTCAAACGTCTTTGCAAGGACGGCTTTTCATTTCTGCAAGAGCATCACGGCATCACTGTATATTCCGGTCTGTATGTCATCGCCTCCATCGTGCCGGCGTTGGTTGCATGGGCGGTATTGCCTGGGTTTATAGCGTTTTTCGTTGCCGCCGCCGCGCAAATTCTCGGAGTGTTCGCCTTAGGCGGGCTGCTTTGGATGATTTTGCGCATGCATCGGGGTCAACCCGCAGATCCGGATACGATCATGCGCACCCTGAAACAAAGACAGAGCGTGCTTCTGCGCACATCCGTCATCATCGGCTTGCTCAGTTATGTGGGATTTCTCTTTTTTGCGGTGCCCGGTTTATTCGTATTGACCTTCACCATGCCGGCTCTGCTTCTGGTCATGGAATATGACATGGAACCTTGGGAGGCGATTGCACTCAGCCGCCGCAAAATCCAGGCGCTTGGCTTGGAAAGCATCGGTGTGCTGTTCGCTATGTCTGTCATCGGGTTCGTGGGAGGATTATTTATATTTCCGCCGGTGTTGCTGCTTCCGATCGCCATGCATGCTTTCGCCGTGGTGTATGACGAACTCTTTTCCGAACTGGGTTAGTTAAGAAAGCATGAAGATTTATTTAATGCGTTAAGCTGATTGACCGTTGAATTTATGCCGCCCTTATCGTAATATTCATCAAATAGGCAATTAATGCCTAGCTAATAACAATTTGATGAACAGAGGCTGGCATATGAGCGACATGGTGCAAACTCTTAAAGACCTTGGGCAAACGCGTTTGGCGTTGATGGCCGGAGTGAGCCTTGCACTGATCGCATTCTTCATTTTTTTATCGCTTCGCATCGCCTCGCCCACCATGGAGCCGCTCTACAGTAACCTTTCCATGGAAGACAGTGGCACCATTGCCCAGGAACTCGATAAGCGTGCGGTGAAATACGAACTGCGCGCCAATGGCACGCAAATTCTGGTGCCTGCCGAGGAAGTGCTGAAACTACGTGTCGGTCTCGCGCAGCAAAACATTCCCTCCAATGGCTCGATTGTGGGCTACGAGATTTTCGACCGCTCAGAAGCTTTAGGCAGTTCGAATTTCGTGATGAATGTTAATATGTTGCGTGCTCTGGAGGGAGAATTGGCGCGCACCATCGGATCGTTCCAAAAGGTCGAACAGGCCCGTGTGCATCTGGTCACGCCAAAGCGCGAACTCTTTACGCGCGATAAGCAAGACCCCACTGCTTCCGTGGTTTTGAAGCTGCGTGGCGGCACACTCACCAAATCGGAAACGGATGCGATCACCCATCTGGTCGCCACGGCCGTCCCCGGGTTGAAACCGACCAAGATCACCATTGTCGATAATCAAGGCCACATGCTGGCCCGTGGCGGCGATGACGAAAACAGCGCCGAACTGGCTGCCAGCAACGCCGACGAGTACCGCGTTTCCTACGAAACCCGGATGCGCAAAACCATCGAGGATCTGCTGGGCCAAAGTGTGGGTTCCGGCAAAGTGAAAGCCCAGATTTCCGCCGAGATCGATTTCGACCGCGTGGTGCGCAATTCCGAAACTTTTGACCCCGAAGGTCAGGTTGCCCGCTCGGTGCAAAGCAACAACGAAAAAGAATCTTCCAACGACAACCAGAATGCGCAAAGCGTTTCCGCCGGTAACAACCTGCCCGCCTCCCAAGGCCAGGGCGGTGCAGGCGGCAATGCTTCCCAGCGCACTGTGGAAAAAGGCGATGAAACCACCAATTACGAAATTTCCAAAACCACCGAAAACCACGTGAAAGAAACCGGTACGGTTAAGAAAATGTCGGTCGCTGTATTGGTAGACGGGGTATACAGCTTGGATGCCAGCGGCAACCAAGTCTATGCACCGCGCAGTGAAGCGGAACTGAAACAACTCACTTCGCTGGTA
Source organism: Rickettsiales bacterium (assembly GCA_965247145.1). Taxonomy (GTDB): domain Bacteria; phylum Pseudomonadota; class Alphaproteobacteria; order Rickettsiales; family JAIXRX01; genus CBDFGH01. The sequence goes on along the minus strand of CBDFGH010000001.1, from coordinate 561,166 downwards.
AAGTCTGCCATCGGTTTCGATGAAAAGCGCGGTGACTCGGTCGAAGTAGTGAACATGCGCTTTACCCAGGAGGTGGAAACCATACCGACCGAACGTGCATTCGATTGGATGAAGACCGATCTTAAAAACATCATCCAGACTTTGGTGCTGGGTGGCGTGGCAATGCTTGTAATTTTGCTGATCATTCGTCCTTTGATCAACCGTGCCATCGAATCCTCCGCGACTGCGGCCCAACTGGCGGAACAGGAAAAAGCCGTGCTGGCAGGGCCGGGTTTGAGCAGCCATTCCTCCGATCTCGCTTTGACCTATGGCGGGGATACAGGGCCCAGCGGTCCTTCCCTGCTTGCGGGCGAGGATGATGAGGATCTGGTCGCCATCGACCATCTGCGCAACCGTGGCCGCCAGAGCAACGTTCGCAAAATCACCGAAGTCATCGACCGCAATCCGGACGAAGCGATGAACGTGCTGCGCCAGTGGTTCGCACCTGCTGAATAGCCGAAACGACAAAGATGCATTCACGGAGCCGCGCATGATCACGATCAACGATTACAAAAAACTCACCGGCGCGCAGAAAGCCGCCATCGTCATGCTCAGCGTGGGCGAAGAAAGCGCGGGCAAGCTTTTTTCCGTGATGCAGGAAGACGAGATCAAGGAAATCTCCTCAACCATGGCCACCCTCGGCAGCATCTCGCCCGAAGTGGTGGAACGGCTCATTACCGAATTCGGCGAAAGCCTCTCCAGCGCCGGGCTGATGATGGGCAATCTGGACAATACCGAACGTCTGCTCATCAAGGCCCTGGGCAAAGAACGCGTCGACGGTATCATGGAAGACATTCGCGGCCCGGCAGGGCGCACGACCTGGGATAAACTGGGCAATGTGAGCGAGGAAATCCTCGCCGCCTATCTGAAGAACGAATATCCGCAGACCATCGCGCTCGTGCTCTCCAAAATCCGCTCCGACCATGCCGCCCGCGTGCTCACCGTGCTGCCGGAAGAACTGGCCACCGAATGCATCATGCGGATGCTGACGATGGACAGCGTGAAGAAGGAAGTGCTGGACGGCGTGGAGAAGACCCTGCGCGTGGAATTCATGAGCAACCTCGCCAAAACCGCGCGCCGCGACAGCCATGAGATGATGGCGGACATCTTCAACAATTTCGACCGCAACACCGAATCGAAATTCATGGGATTCCTCGAAGAACGCGACACCGAATCCGCCGACCGTATTCGCGCGCTCATGTTCACCTTCGAAGATCTGCAGAAGCTGGACGTGGCAGGCGTGCAGACATTGCTGCGCATGATCGACAAAGACAAACTGGCAATCGCCCTCAAAGGCGCGTCCGACACGATCAAGGAAATGTTCTTCGGCAATATGTCCGAACGCGCGAGCAAGATTCTGCGCGAGGATATGGAAGGCATGGGCCCGGTACGCCTGAAAGACGTGGACGAAGCGCAGATGATCATCGTCAACAAGGCCAAGGAACTGGCCGCAAAGGGCGAGATCGTCATTGCGGGCGAAAGCGGCGACGATCAGCTGGTGTACTAGATCATGGCATCCCAAACCGGCGTTCGCCCCTTCTTCTACAAATCCTTCGGCGCGGAACCGGAAATATTGTCCGTGCCCGAAATCGCGCCCGAACCACCGCCTCCGGTATACGACGAATCCCAGCTCAAAAGCGCCTGTGCGCAAGCGCGCGAGGAAGGCTTCAAGGAAGGATTGGAGCGCGGGTTGCTTCAGCTCGACCAGGATCAGGCCGCCCGCTCGCATGCCATCAGCGCCGCCGCCGCCGCGCTCGCCGTGCAGTTCGATGCGTTGATCGACCGCCAGCAGCGATTTTTCGATGCGCAGGGGCCGCTGCTCACGCAGATCGCCTTGGCCACGGCGCGCCGGGTGGCGGGCCATGCCTTGCGCACCGAACCCACCGCCGAGATCGAGCGCATGGTCACGCGCTGCTTGAACGAGCTGGCGGATGTGCAGCCGCTGCGTGTGGCGGTGCATCCCGGCATTCTGCACCTCATCGAAGCGGCCTACGAAGAGAAAGCGAAGCTGCGCCCGAAAGACACACAGCGTTTGTTATTCTCGGCGGATGACCGCATGGCCCAACTCGATGATTGCCGAATCGAATGGCCGAGCGGTATGCTCGAGCGCAATCAGGCCGATAGCTGGACGCGCATCGAAATCGCGCTGGCCGCCTTCGATCCTTCCGCCCCCGAACCCTCGATTTCCGAACCCGCCGCCATCGAATACCCGCTACCCGAATCCCCACACGCCGAATCCCTCTAGGAGCCACCCATGGCCAATGATACTTTCGACATCTCCGATTCCGGACCGGATGCGCTGACGCTGGATCTCGTCGCGGATATCCCCGTGCAGGTCTCCGTCATCCTCGGCCGCACCACGATGCAGGTGAGCCAGCTGTTGAAACTGGGCCGCGGCGCGGTGGTGGAGCTGGACCGCAAAGTGGGCGAGCCGATCGATATTTTCGTGAATAACCGCCTGGTGGCGCGCGGCGAAGTCGTCGTCGTCGAAGACCGCATCGGCGTGACCATGACCGAGATCATCAAGAACGAACGGTAAGCGGTCATTCCCCGAATTTCCGCAGGAAATTATAGGGGAATCCATACTGCCGGTACCGCACTCACCGTACATGCCAGACGATAGATTTGTGTGGATTCCCCTGTAATCGCTTCACGATTCGGGGAATGACGAAGAAAGGATAAGTATGCGCCTACTCATCATCGGCGATCTAGAAGGACAAATCGGTGCGGCGACGCGCATTGCGCGCGGGCGCGGCGCGAAGGTGACGCAGGTGGCGGATATCGATTCCGCGCTCGCTTCCCTGCGCGGCGGTTCGGGCGCGGATCTCGTGATGATCGAGGCGAAGGCGGATGTAAGCCGCCTTATCAAATCATTGGAAGCCGAGCGCATCGTCGTGCCCGTCATCGCCTGCGGGGTGGAGCATGATTCGCAAGCGGCGGTGAAAGCCATCAAATCCGGCGCAAAAGAATATCTGCCCCTGCCCCCTGACGAAGCGCTGATCGCCGCCGTGCTGGAAGCCATCACCGAGGAATCGCACAATCTTCTGCATGGCGGCGGGAAAATGGTGGCTGTCCTCGCCTTCGCCGACCAGATCGCCCCGAGTGATGCAAGCGTGCTCATCACTGGCCCTTCCGGCACAGGCAAGGAAGTCATCGCCCGCTACATCCATCGCAAAAGCAAACGCGCAGACCGCGCTTTCATCAGCGTGAACTGCGCCGCCATTCCGGATAATCTGCTGGAATCCGAATTGTTCGGCCATGAAAAAGGCGCCTTCACCGGCGCTTTGGCGCGCCGTGTGGGCAAGTTCGAGGAAGCGAACCTCGGCACTTTGCTGCTCGATGAAATTACCGAAATGGACATCCGCCTGCAGGCGAAATTGCTGCGCGTGATCCAGGAGCGCGAGATCGACCGCGTGGGCGGCAGCAAGCCGGTGAAGATCGATATTCGCATTCTTGCCACCTCGAACCGCGACCTCAATGAAGCCGTGAAGGAAGGCAAGTTCCGCGAGGATCTGCTCTATCGCCTGAACGTCATTCAGGTGGAACTACCGCCTTTGCGCGAGCGGCCGGAAGACATCGCGCCCGTCGCGGCCCATTTCATCGAGAAATATTCGTCCGCCAACGGTGTGCCGAAGCGCCCGCTGGCGCCGGAGGCCCTGGCAAAATTGCAGGCTTACGGCTGGCCGGGCAACGTGCGCGAACTGGAAAATACCATGCACCGCGCCGTGCTGATGGCCACCGGCAGCGAGATCGGCGCACCTGCCATTCTGCTGCCCAGCGCGGGCAACGCCACTCCGCCCATCGCTATTCCCTTGGTCACGGCGGCGCAACCCGCCGCCGCCCCGCAGCGCAACGATCTGGTGGGGCGCACGCTGGATAGCGTGGAGCAGGATCTGATTCTCGATACCCTCAACCATTGCCTCGGCAACCGCACCCACGCCGCCAACATCCTCGGCATCTCCATCCGCACCCTGCGCAACAAGCTGAAGCTGTACGGCGACGCCGGTGAATTCGTACCGCCGCATTCGGGGGGTGGGGAGTGAGGATGTCGCTGCGCTCCGATGATGGGATGATTCGATTATTCGATGAGTCGATGCACAAGGTGAATCATCGAATCATCGAATTATCGAATGATCGCCCGAAGGGCAGCGACACGCATGGCTGAAGTCCCCGCGCTTCCAGGCAATGCGAAAGCCAGCGTGGGCATGGCGAATCTGCGCGCGGCGGCGAAGCGGGGGGACATCTTCTTCGCCATCGCGATCATGGGCATCATCACGGTGCTTCTGTTCCCGATGCCGAGCATGCTGCTCGATCTCATGCTTGGCCTCTCGATCACCATCGCGGTGCTGATCCTGATGACCTCGCTCTTCGTGGATAAGCCGCTCAACCTCAATACCTTCCCCACCATCCTGCTCGTCTCCACCATGTTGCGCCTGTCGCTCAACATCGCCAGCACGCGGTTGATCCTGAGTAAAGGCCATGAGGGCACGGCGGCGGCGGGGCATGTGATCGAGGCCTTCGGGCAGTTCGTCATGCAGGGCAACATCGTCATCGGCGTCATCATCTTCGCCATCCTCACCATCATCAATTTCGTGGTCATCACCAAGGGTTCGGGCCGCATCGCCGAAGTCTCGGCGCGTTTCTCCTTGGACGCCATGCCCGGCAAGCAGATGGCGATCGACGCCGACTTGGGCGCGGGTCTGGTGGACGAAGCCACCGCCAAGGCCCGCCGCAAGGAACTGGAAGACGAGAACACCTTCTTCGGGGCAATGGACGGGGCCAGCAAATTCGTGCGCGGGGATGCGATCGCCGGGCTGCTGATTACCTTCATCAACGGCATCGGTGGCATTCTCATCGGCGTCATTCAAAACGATCTGACTTTTACCCAGGCCGTGCACACCTACACCGTGCTTACGGTAGGGGACGGGCTGGTGAGCCAGGTGCCCGCGCTCATCGTTTCCACCGCCGCCGGGATGCTCGTGACCAAAGCGGGTATTTCCGGCAGCGCGGACAAGATGCTGGTGGCGCAGATCACGCGCTTCCCCGCCGCCATGGGCCTGACCAGTGCGACTTTGTTCATGATGGGTGTGCTGCCCGGCATCCCCTTCCCGCCCTTCGCCTTCCTCGGCAGCGTCACCGGCTATCTCGCCTGGTATCTCATGAAGCATCCCCGCGCGCTGGAGGAAGACGGACGCATCGGGGTGCCGATGGGCAAGGGTGGGGCGGCCGGTGCATCCGGCGGCGCGGCGGGCCAAGCCGGGCCAGGCGGCAGTACGCCTGCCATGAGTGCGGATGACGGCTTGGTGGAAGCGATGCAGATCGACAATCTGCGCTTGGAATTGGGCTACGGTCTCCTGCCGCTGATCAACTACCAGAAAGGCCACCGCCTGACCGAACAGATCAAGGCGCTGCGCAAGCAGATGGCGAAGGATATGGGTTTCGTGATTCCGCCCGTGCGGATTCAAGACAATATGCAACTGCCCGCCAATACTTATGTCATCAAGGTGAAGGAGATCGAATGCGGCCGCGGCGATATTCGCCCGGACATGCTGCTGGTGATGAACCCGAGCGGCGGCCCGATTGGGTTGCCTGGCGAGGAAACCACCGAGCCGACCTTTGGGCTGCCCGCCATGTGGATCCCCGAGAATTACCGTGAGGAAGCTTTGTTCCGCAACTTCACCGTGGTCGATCCCCCTACCGTGGTCACCACGCACCTGACCGAGCTGATCAAGGACAATATGTCCGACCTGCTTTCCTATGCCGAAACGCAGAAGCTGCTGGACGATTTGCCGAAGACGCAGCAGAAACTGATCGCCGAAACGGTGCCGAGCCAGATCAGCGTTTCCGGCGTGCAGCGCATTCTGCAGAACATGCTGGCCGAGCAGATATCCATCCGCGATCTTTCCGCCATCATGGAAGCGGTGGCCGAAGCTAGCCGCATCACGCAGAATGTGACGCTTCTCACCGAACATGTGCGCACGCGGCTAAGCCGCCAGATCAGCCACGCCAACACCACGCCGGAAGGTTTCATCCCCATCCTCGCGCTCTCGCCGCAATGGGAACGCATCTTCGTCGAATCGCTCGATGGGCAGGGCGAGGAGCGCAGCTTGAGCATGGCCCCCACCAAGATTCAAGAATTCATCACCGCCGTGCGCGGCAAGTTCGATGCGCTGGCCATGCAGGGCGACATGCCCATCTTATTGACAAGTCCGGCGATCCGTCCTTACGTCCGCTCCATCGTCGAACGCTTCCGCTCCAGCACCGTGGTGCTCTCGCAAAACGAGATCCACGCCAAGGCGAAAATCAAAACTTTGGGACAGGTGTAATGCAGCCGAATCGCAATCCTTTTAATGCCGTCATCCTGCGCGCAGTCGCAGGATCTCATCATTGTCTTGGCACAAAGCAATGCGGCACGGGATCCTGCGACTGCGCGCAGGATGACACGCTTGCGGCGGGCGGGGCTTAACCATGCGCCTCCGCACTTTCCAAGCCCATAGCATGAACGAGGCGATGGAAGCCATTCGCGCCCAGATGGGCGAGGATGCGGTGATCCTCTCGTCCAAAAACGTGCCGGGTGGCAAAGGCGTCGTTGTTACCGTAGGCATGGATGAGGAAGCCGAGGATGAGCGCCTGGTGCCGATGAACGGGCAATATACGAATGGACAGGGATTCGAGCCCGCTTCCGAACACCAGTTCATCCCCAACCCTGCCTATGCGCCGCAGAAGCAAAGCGCGCACATGCCGGAAAGCCGACCCGACATCGACAATGCGCGCGGCCAGCAATTGCGCGAGCTGGAAACCGTGCTGCGCTATCACGGCACGCCGCAGGCGATTCTGGAAAAGCTGCTGGAAACCGCGCGCTTCATGCCGCTGCCCCCGGGGTTGAATTTCGGCGGGGTGAAAAAAGCGCTGGACCAGGTGATGGATGTGTTTTTCCAGTTCGCCCCCATCACGCTGGACAACAACCACCGCATCATGTTCGTCGGCCCATCCGGCGCGGGCAAGACCACGGCGGTGGCGAAAATCGCCGCACGGTTGAAAATGGAGAAGCGCCGCTTCCATGTGATCACGACCGATAACACCCGCGCGGGCGGCATCGAACAATTGCAGATGCTCACCACCATCCTCGGCGTGCCGCTGCGCATCGCGCAGACCAAAGAAGAATTGAAGACTTTGCTGCAGAAACTGCCGCCGATGGAATGCACGCTGATCGACAGTGCGGGCGCGAATGCCTATGACGCGCGAGAGTTGAAAGAACTGGCCGAACTGCTGCAGATCGGCGGCATCGAGCCCGTGCTGGTGCTGCCCGCAGGCCTGGATGCGGCGGAAGCGGAATTCACCGCCCGCGCTTTCCAGATCATCACCGGCATCAAGCATCTGCTCATCACCCGCACGGACGCCGCCCGCCGCTACGGCAGCCTGATGGCCGCCGCCCATGCGTTGGGCGCCGCTTTCTGCCATGCCAGCGGCTCGCCCAAGATATCCGGCGATTTCGTGACACTGAACGCCGAAGTGCTGAGCAGCATGCTCATGCAATACCGCCTTAACCAACCCGACCGTCCATAACCAACTGGACAACTGGAGCCAATAATATGTTCGACAACGATATCGACCCGCTGAACCCGCCGCACCCTTCGGACCAACTGCCCGCGAAGGCAAACCACAACATCATCGCGGTCGCTTCCGGCAAGGGCGGCGTGGGTAAAACCTGGTTCTCGATCACGCTGGCGCATCTGCTTGCCCGCTCCGGTCGTCGCACCATATTGTTCGATGGCGATATCGGGCTGGCGAATGTGGATGTGCAGCTCGGCATCACCCCCGCGCGCGATCTGGGCAGCGTATTCGCGGGCAAATGCACCCTGCAGGAAACCATCACACGCTATGAGGATGGCGGCTTCGACGTGATTGCCGGGCGCAGCGGCACGGGGAACCTCACCGATCTTACCAGCGAACAATTGCTGCAGCTGCGCCTGGATATTCTCGACATCGCGAAAGACTACGATCATGTGATCCTCGATCTCGGCGCGGGCATCGAAAAACACGTGCGCTTCCTCGCCGCCGTCGCCAGCCGCTGTGTGGTGGTGATCACGGACGAGCCGACCTCGCTGACGGACGCCTACGCTTTCATCAAGCTCGGCAAAAACATGCCCAGCGTGCCGCAGATGCTGATCGCCGTGAACCAGGCCAGCACCGCCAAAGACGGGCAGAAAACCTATGATTCGTTGAACCGCGCCTGCACCACCTTCCTCAAGGTCTCGCCGCCGCTGCTCGGCGTCATCCGCCGCGACAACAAGGTGCGCGACACCATCCGCGCGCAAAGCTCCATGATCGTCACCGCCCCTCACAGCACCGCAGCGACCGATATGGCGACTATCTCCATCAAACTGATGCAGGACCGCTAGCGCCATGGTCGATGCCGTCACACCCCTGGCACAAGGCGGCTTGATCACCATCCGTTCCGTCGCGCCCGAGATTGCGGATTCGACGCAGAATCCGACCATGCTCAAGGCCCAGATCGGGCAGATGGTCAGCGGCACCATCTTCGGCATGGACCAGAGCGGCGAGCCGCTGCTGAAAAGCGACCAGGGCAACCTCGCGCTCAAACTTCCCTACCACCTGCCAAGCGGCACGGATGTGGTACTGCGGATGGAAGCCGCCCCCGGCGGCGGCATGCGCGCCCGCATCGTCAGCATCGATGGCCAGAGCCCGAAGGATTACGAAGCGCAGTTGAGCCTTAATCCGGGCGAAGCGGCGCTGACGCAGGATGCGGTGAGTCTCACCCCCACCGTGGCCCGCGCCGCGGCCCAGGCCGCCATGCGAGACCCTGTTCAACAATCGCAGCAGCTCGCGCAACAACTGGCCACGCTGCCCGGCGACACCAACCCCGCCACCGTGCTGCGCGCCGCTGAATCAAAAACCGCACCGGCTCCTGCTTTGTCTTTGCCCGAAGCGTCATCGGAAGCCTCTGTACCCGCACAGCCTCAGCAAGGTTTCCTGCTTTCCCGCAGTGCCGATCTGCCCGCCTTGCTGCAGCGCTTGCCTGCCGGTTTTCCTGTGCCCCCACGCCTGCAAAGCGGTAGTATATTGCAATTGCAGATGCTTGCTTACGAAATTCCTGCACCGCCTTCCGGCAGCCTTACTCCTGAAGCGGCTCCCACCAATGCGCTCAGTTTCGGCCAGATGCTGGAGCGGATGAACCAGCGCCTCCCGTCTTCCGCCATAGAAAACCCGCTGACGGCGGCTGCGGTCGTTTCTGTTCCTCTTCAACCCGCCGCTGCACCCGTGGCGCAAGCCACGCTGCAGAATGCCTTGGCCGCGATGAGCGGCGAAGCGCTGGTGAATCAACCGCAATCTGCGGCCACGCAAACCCCAAACCCGACGCAGTTTCAAGCCCAGGTCATCGGCTTTGAGGCCAACGGGGACGCATTGCTGCACACACCGCTCGGTGTCGTCCGCATGCCGCAGACCCCCGGCCTGCCGCTGAGCGAAGGCATGCAGGTTCAAATACAATGGTTGAGTGCCGCCAACCCGTCCTCCGCTTCCACCGCATCCGCCCCGCCCGGCGCGCCGCTTCCCCCATCCGGCGGCTGGCTGCCCTTGACCGACCATTGGGCCAGTTTGGAAGACACGGTCTCTTTGCTCGCCGCCAATCTGCCACCCGGCGCATCCCCGCTAGCCCATCTGCCCCAGCCAAATGGTGCAATGGGCATGGACATTCTGTTTTTCCTGAACGCTCTGCAGCAAGGCGATGCCATGCAATGGATCGGCAAAGCGGCGGCAGGCCAGTTGGCGGGGCGCGGACGGCAGGATCTGATTCGCCGCCTGGGCGACGATTTCGCGGCACTCGGAGAACCGCTGTTGCATAGCCCCTCCCCGCAATGGCAGGCGCTGCTTTTTCCGGTCTATGCCGAAGGACAGCTGCACCAGGCGCGCCTGTTCGTGCGCCGCCATCCGCAGGATGAAAAGGAATCCACCGAAGACAAGGTGCCGGATACGCGCTTCGTGCTCGAACTGACGCTTTCTTCCTTAGGCGATATGCAGCTGTGCGGCTTCGTGCGCAAACCCGGCCCGCAAGCCACGCAGTTCGATCTCATTCTTCGCTGCAAACGGGAATTGAGTGCCACCCAACGCGCCGATATCCAATCCATCTTCGAATCCGGGGCGCAATTGACCGGCTATAAAGGCCAGATCGCCTTCCAACACAGCCCCGAATTTCCCGAAAACCCGCTGGAAAGTTTCAAACCTCGCGGTTCGGGCGTAATGGCCTAGTGCAGAAATGGCCTAGACGCGGCAGTGCTTGGCCTTTAAAAGCATAACCATTCCTCCCGGCGCCCGCGCCCTGCCCTGGTATATTCACTTCTATGGCTTCCAGCCTGATCTCCCGCGCACTTGATTCTTTCAGCGGCGAAACGCTCGCTACCACCGCGCCCGCCGTGCCGCTGCACGATCTGGTGGCGAAGGAACTGCTGGACGTAAACACCGCTCTGGCGCGCCAATTGGAATGCGAAGAACCGCTCATCCGCGCCGTGGGTGAGCATCTCATGCAAGCGGGCGGCAAGCGCCTGCGCCCTTCCCTCACCCTCGCCAGCGCGCAATTATGCGGCTATCAGGGCACCCGCCACATCGCGTTGGCCGCCTGCGTCGAACTCATCCACACCGCCACGCTGCTGCATGACGATGTGGTGGATGAAAGCCACCTGCGCCGCGGCCTGGCCACCGCGAACGACCTGTGGGGCAACAAGGCCAGCGTGCTGGTGGGTGATTTCCTGCTCAGCCGCGCCTTCCAGCTGATGGTGGCGGATGGCAGCCTGGATGTATTGCGCGTGCTCTCGGATGCGGCGGCCACCATCACGCAGGGTGAAATTCTCCAGCTCTCCATCGCGGGCCACCCGGAAACCAGCGAGCAGGATTATTTCCGCGTGATCGAGGGCAAGACCGCCGCCTTGTTCGCCGCCGGTTGCGAGGTGGGCGCCATCGTCAGCGAGCGGCCGGAGGACGAGGCGCGCCTGCGCCGTTTCGGCATGCTGCTCGGCACCGCCTTCCAGATCGTCGATGACGCATTGGATTACGCGGCGGATGCGCAGACCCTGGGCAAGAATCTGGGCGACGATTTCCGCGAAGGCAAGATCACCCTGCCCACCATCCTCGCCTGGCAGGACGGCGACGCGACGGAGCGTGATTTCTGGAAACGCACCCTGGGCGAACAAACGCAGACCGAACAGGATCTGGCAGAGGCGCTGCGGCTGATGCAGCGTCATTGCGCCATCGAGCGCAGCGTCGCCCGCGCCCGCGAGATCGCGGAACAAGCCAAACGCGAACTCGACGCCTTTCCTGCCAATGCCGCCCGCGCCGCGCTCATCGCGCTGGCCGATTCCGGCGTGCATCGTACCCGCTGATCGCGCTACGATGCGAGCTGATCCAGCCCTGGTGATGGCATTCCCCAAAGCGACACAGCGCCGCCCTAGCGCTTGACACTCCACTGCATCCACGCTACCCCTGCCACCCGCACCGCTAGGCATGCAGATGACCAGCGGCACGCATCGGCATCGGAGTGTAGCTCAGCCTGGTAGAGCGCTACGTTCGGGACGTAGAGGCCGGAGGTTCGAATCCTCTCACTCCGACCATGCGACACGCCCAAGAAATGAAAATATTTTCATCTTCGTCGCGTCACAAAAACCATATCCGAATTTTTTCTCATTCCATCGTCACGATGCTGTCACAAATGAGTGCTAATCACAGCACGATTTAATTTAGTTACAACCGTCAAATTTAAACCATAATTTCCATGGAACCAACCGAGGAACAAGACAAAGAAAAAGGCAAATCGAATAATACGATTGTCTACAGCCCAGAAGCGACCAAGACTGTTGCGGGAACTGCACTAATTGTACTTGGAGGTGCAGCCGCTACAGCAGCCGCTAGTCCGCTCATTATTGCAGGTTCAGTAATAGTGGGAATAGGATTTGTACTGAAAGGAATCCAAGAGCTTATATTTCCTAATTTGTTTAAAAAGAAATAGACTCTCTAAATTGCTTTCTAATGATTATCCGTCAAAAACTGCGGGAAACTCGCTACGAGTTTCCCCTTTTTTTAGGTTAAATAATCAATCATCGCTTTTTGAAAATTGGATTCAAACTTTAGTGATGATCCATACTCTTTTTGAATCGCGTCCGAAACGGAAGAAGGGGGGTTCAAACCTTCACCGCTAGCGACCACTTGCCCATATGATTTTAAATCATAGGAACCTTTATTTTCAGCTACTTTAAATGCCGTATATCGCACGCTAGGGATTAGAGCATAAGCCCAAATTGGAGAGCTACCTTCACCCAAACCACGAACTAAAACAATAACGTCTAACGAGCGCATCAAATCCTCGTCGGAAATTTTTGTTATTAGGTCAACGTCCATAATCGGTTTTTCTCGTAAAAGCAGAAATAGCTGTGGTCAAATAATCGAAGAAGGTTGCAACCATCATCTCTTTCGCACCTTCGGCTTTATTTTTATACAGATCCTGAACATACGTCGTACGCATATAAAGCGTAGCAAACTTAAATGGCATGGATGAAACCATAGGGTTGTCAGCTGCTCGTTTTAGTGAACCAGCAAAGCCATCTTTGTCTTTAGAATCCAAGCCCTGAATGACATGTGGTGCAGCCACTGTCGTATTTAATTCACGCTGACTTTCAATGATGTAGGCAAGTTGGCTTAGTACAGTTCCAAACATATCTTTGGTCTGCGGCACGCTCATCTTTACGCCGCCAGTTTTTTTGTCCTTCAATAATTCTCCGGCCTCCGATGCTGTCGCAACGATGCGAAAGACGTTGGAAAGAATACCACCGACGTTTGTGCCAAACTGTATTGGAAACTTACCAGGATTGATAAGAGACTCCCAGAAATTTCCTGGCTGCTCCTGTAAAGCTCTGACCCCAATATGATTAGCCAAACGACCCAAGGCAGGCGTACGACGATCAATGAATTGATCTTGATGTGCAGCGGGAATCTGCATCCAACGCCCATTAGCTTGATTGGCAATTGAGACTGGAATGTTCCATTCTGTCTCAATGATCCGCTTCATAGCGTTTATTGTGGGCTCTGGAAGATGATCCAAGCTGATCGCTTGTATGTTTTTCCCAGATTCATCCCTTAGAAGGGATGTTTCGTCTTGGATGCGCTCAATGGCCTCAACGCGATTGTTCACAAGTGCATGCATGGATTCTTGCAACCTACCAAAATGCTCTTGTTTCACGCTCAGCAAGGTCTTTTTGCTTGAGCTGTCGAAATCGATCTTTACAGCGCCGCCAGAAAGCTCAGCCGCAGTGAAAATTGATTCCAATTGCAATTTACCTGCATCGGAAAGTTTGCCTTCCATTTCTTGAACGACGCGATCACCTTGATGTGTCCATGCCCCATGAGCAATTTCCAACTCGCGCACGCGCCCTTCATTGCTTTGCCCCCAAATAAAGTACGAAATATTTGAGATCAAACCCATGATGGCAGAAGCTTTTCTCCACGGGCTATGCATCTTCTGACCACCCATGTAATTTGCGACTGTTGCGCCCAAACGCGAAAAGCCGAGCATACGTGTTTTGTTCAGCCACACCCCCGTTGCCTTGCTCTCGCTATATTTGAACACCAGTGGCTGGTCGTCTTTTGCGGGCAGTCTCCCTCCATCCGCAGCGCTTTGCTGGGCGGTAGATTGAACGGATTTGAGTAGGTCCTTATCAATGTTCGCCGTGCGCGGGCGCATCTCCGCTTCGGGGGGCGAAGCGGGCGGAGTGGCGGGGGCATGGGTGGTCGGTGCCGTGCTCACTGGGTGGGGAGGCCTTCATGCGTGTTGGAAGCTAGGTTTCAAGCTATCAGCAGACTATTACAGTTTGATGAAGCCCGCGCCTGTTTGTGCGTTGACGAAGCAAAAAACGGGGCTTATATTTGTTGCAAATGATTCTTACTCTTAGGCTTTAATATGGTTTCGCTGAAAAGACTACTTCCCTGTTTTACCTTGGGCTTTCTGGTTTCCTTTGCTTCCGCCGTTTCTGCGTCGGATAAGCCGGTATTCGATCTAATCATTGAAAATCATGCTTTTGCCCCCGCCACGCTGAGCATTCCGGCCAACACGCCGTTCAGCATCAAGATTCAGAACAAAGACCGTACGCCAGAGGAATTCGAAAGCGCGGAGCTGAAGCGCGAGAAGATCATTCCCGGTGGCGCGAGCGGCACGGTGAATGTCGGCGCGCTCAAGCCCGGCACATACCTCTTCTTCGGCGAGTTCAATCAGAAGACCGCCCAAGGCACCATCGTCGCCCAATAACCTCCCGCCTTCCATCACGGTCCGCCTATGTTTTCCGAAGCCCTGCCCACCGCACTCGTGCTTTTCCGCGAAGTGCTGGAAATTGCCATCATCCTCTGCGTGATTCTCGCCGCCACGCGTGGCTTGCCCAAGCGCGGGCTGTGGGTGGGCGGGGCGATTCTTCTGGGGCTGCTTGGTGCGGGCATCATCGCGCTGTTCACCGAAAGCATCGCCGCCGCTTTCGCGGATAACGGGCAGGAAATTCTGAATGCGACGATTCTGCTGCTCGCCGCCGCGATGATCGGGTGGACGGTGGTCTGGATGCGCACCCATGGCCGCGAAATGTCGGCGCGCATGCGCAGTTTGGGCGGCGAAGTGGTGCGCGGCGAAACGCCGGCGCGCATGCTGGTGCTGGTCATCGCCCTGGCCGTGTTCCGCGAGGGGTCGGAGATCGTGTTGTTCTCCTACGGATTGCTCGCCAGCGGCGCTTCGGTTGCCGCATTTCTGACCGGCGCGGTCATCGGTTTCGCATGCGGCGCGGCGGTGGGATTGCTGATCTATCTGGGTCTAATCAAACTGGGCACCAAACATATCTTCACCACCACCAGCTGGCTGCTCGCCTTCGTGGCGGCTGGTTTGGCGGCAAAGGGCGTTTCTTTCCTGGTGGCGGCGGATGTGTTGCCGGAATGGGGCAGCGGCATCTGGAACACCCACAGCATGCTGCCCAAAAACAGCTTACCGGGGCAGATGCTGAGCGTGCTGATCGGTTACGACGACAATCCAAACGGCATGCAATTGGCGGCTTACGGTTTGGTGTTGGCGGTGATTGCCATTCCCTTGCTGATGCAAAGCAAGCGCGCGCCGCAGAAGGCGCCTGCCTGACCCCTCGATGAACTCTAGTGCAGGTTCAGTAACTCATCCATCGAGACTTGGTTGCGACCCGTATGTTTGGCGATGTAGAGGCGGGTGTCGGCCATGCGGTAGAGCGCGGCGCTGCTGGCGGGTTCGTCGAAATCCGCTTCCGCCAGGCCGATGGAAGCGGTGACGCGGAGATCCGCCACCCCATCCACATGGAAAGCGTCGCCGCCGATGGCTTCGCGAATGCGCTCCGCCACCCAGAAAGCGCCTTCCAGCGAGGTTTCGGGAAGCAGGATGCCGAATTCCTCGCCGCCCACGCGGGCCAAAATGTCCGTCTCGCGCAGGCACGCGCGCACGCGCAGGGCCACCTGCTGCAGCACGGCGTCTCCCGTCGCATGGCCGTGGCGGTCGTTGATCTGTTTGAAGTGATCGATGTCGATGATGGCGAGAGAGAAATCGGCGCGGCTGCGCTTCAAGCGGCGCACTTCCTCCTCCAGGCGTTCGAAGAAAAAGCGGCGGTGATAGACGCCGGTCAGCCAATCCATGTTGGCCATGCGCAGCATTTCTTCCTGGAACTGCTGTTCGGCGATCACGCGCTGGGTAATGTCGCGCAGGCAGCCCACGCTGCCGATGATCGCGCCCGTTTCGTCCTGCCAGGGATAGGACATGTCCGAGACCCAGATGCATTCGCCGGTTTTCGTGCGCATGCGGTAATCCGCCGCCCATTGCTGCACTTGGCCCGTCTTGCGCGCTTCTTCGAAGGGCGCGAATTCCAGCACGCGCTGCATCGCGTTCGGCACCATGCGCGTTTCTTCGATGAGGTCGCGGATATTCATGCCGGAAAGTTCTTCGGCGCTGTAGCCGAGCAGGCGCGCGACCGAGGGGCTGAGATAGTCGTACCGCATCGTCGCGTAGCGCAGACGATAAACCGTGTCGGTCGTGTAGGAAGTGAGCAGCGCTAGTTCGCGCTGGAGCGCTTCCAGCTGGCTTTCCGCCGCGCCGGGGCGCGCTTTCGCCAGCTGCCGTTCGGTGCGGGTATGGCGGGAGAAGGCGTTCTGAATCCGCAACTTGCGCATGTCGTTCTCCCGGGATTTTTTCTACTCGTTGGAAGAAAGGCTAATCGTTTTTCGGGTGCGGTGCAATCAGGATTACGGAAGAATTTTTTTTATGCCGATGGTGCCGCATTTTCCCTCCCCCGCTAGCGGGGGAGGGATGGATTTGGTTAGCGAACGCAGTGCGCTTAGCAAATCGGGTGGGGGTGCCATCCACTTGTTCGACAGCATTCGCGAAGGCAACCCCCACCCGGTTACCTAAGCTCGCGTTGCTCGCTAAGGAAACCGGCCTCCCCCGCTGGCGGGAGAGGCGATTAAGCAGCCAGCCCCTTCGCCAGAAACTGGCTGATGCGACGAGAAAATGCGCCCGGATTGCTGATCTCTTCGCCTTCCACCAGACGCGCCTGATCGAGCAGCAGCCATGCCGCTTCGGCGGCATCTTCCGGCAGGATTTCGTCCTGCACCTTTCCGGCCAGCGCGCGGATGATCGGGTGGGTGATATTGATCTCCAGAATCTTCGAGGTACGGCCGGGATATTGCTTTTGGGCACGCATGAACTGCTCCAGACGGATATCCATTGCGCCCTCTTCCACCGCCAGGCATACCGGGCTTTCGTCCAGTTTCGTGGTGGCGCGCACATCCAGGACTTCTTCGCCGTAGGTCGCTTTCAGCGCGGCGATGAGGGATTGAATCTGCGCTTCGGGCAAGGCGTCAATCTGCTCTTTCTTCTCTTCGCTTTCTTCGGCGGTGAAAGCGTCCAAATCATTCCCCACGCGGGTGACGGATTTGAGTTTCTTGCCTTTGTATTCACTCACCACATTCACCCAGAAATCATCCACATGATCGGTCAGCAGCAGCACTTCCAGGCCGCGTTTGCGGAAGCCTTCGAGCTGCGGGTTGGCGCGGGCGGCATCCAGGGAATCGGCGGTGAGGAAGTAGATCGTGTCCTGCCCTTCCTTCATGCACTCGATGTAGGTGTCCAGGCGTGTGAGGTCTGCCTCGTCCGTTTGGTGGGCCGTGCTGTGGAAGCAGCAGGCTTCCAGAATCTGTTCTTTGGGGGCGATGGCCTCGCACAATCCTTCTTTCAGCACCGCGCCGAAGTTTTTCCAGAAGATCGCGTAATCCGACATATCCGCATCCGCGCGTTTTTTCAGTTCGGTGAGCGTGCGCTTCACCAGCGCCTCGCTCATGCGCGCCAGCAGCGGGTTGTGCTGCAAGGTCTCGCGGCTGATATTGAGCGGCAGATCCTGGCTGTCCACCAGCCCGCGCAGGAAGCGCATGTAATGCGGCACCAGTTCGATGCCTTCTTCGGTGATGAAGACGCGCTTCACATACAGCTTCACGCGGCGCTGGCGGTCCGGGTGGAAGAGATCGAAGGGCTTCATGCCGGGGATGTAGAGCAGCGTGGTATATTCCAGTTTCCCCTCGGCTTTGTTGTGCAACACCATCCAGGGCTTGTCGGGCAGATGCGCCACCTGGCGGTAGAATTCCTGATGCTGCTCTTCGCTCACTTCATTTTTGGGCCGGGTCCACAGCGCGCTGGCGGAATTGGCTTTCTGCGGTTCTTCATTTGCGCGCCCCAGCAGAATGGGGAAGCCGATATGATCGGAATAGGTCTGCACGATGTAGCGCAGCTTGTGCGGGTCGAGGTAATCCTTCGCGTCTTCCCGCATATGCAGCACGATGCGGGTGCCGCGCGCGACATCTTCCGCCGATTCGATGGCATATTCCCCCGCCCCGTCCGAAACCCAGCGGTAGCCTTGCTTATCGCCCGCGCGGCGGGTGAAGACCTCCACCTTGTCCGCCACCATGAAGGCGGAATAAAAACCAACGCCGAACTGGCCGATGAGATCGACCTCCGCCGCTTTCTCACCTTCGAGATTGTTCAGAAATTCCTGCGTGCCGGATTTGGCGATGGTACCGAGGTTGGAGATCAGATTCACCTCGTTCATGCCGATGCCGTTATCGGCGATGGTCAGCCTGCGGCCTTCCTCGTCGATCGTCACGCGGATCTCGAAGGCGCTTTCGCCTTCCAGCAATTCGGGATGCGTCACGGCCTCGTAGCGCAGTTTATCGCAGGCGTCGGACGCGTTGGAGATGAGTTCGCGCAGGAAGATGTCCTTGTTCGTGTAGAGCGAATGGATCATCAGCTGCAGTACTTTGCCGGTTTCGGCGCTGAAGGTATGGGTTTTCTGGGTCATGGGGGGCCTCCGGATGAATTAGGATGGGGCGGATATGGGCCGGGTGGGGATGGAAATCAAGCGTTCCGTAAAAAGCCCTCTCCCTTTGGGAGAGGGTGGGGTGAGGGTCTATCGGCTGGCTTCATCACTCCGCGGAGAGACCCTCATCCTCCGCTTCGTCTTGTCGTCAAGCGACTCGATCCTTCTCCCAGAGGGAGAAGGTATAGAATAGCGCTCCCAGAGGGAGAAGGCGTATTGGACGACGCGTATCAAATCCGCTAGAACGCCCTGCATGGAACCCACCCTGCCCCCGATCCCCGTGCCGGACGCCGCGATGCCCGCGGAGGCTACGCTGTATGTCTATGCGGCCTATGCTTTGGCGGCGTTGGTCATGCTGATGCTGGTGGCCAGCGCGTATCGCCGCCGGGCGAAAGCGCAGGCGCGGCTGGAGCGTGTTTCATGAAACCCAAGCATCAGCGTCTCGTCTTTATCCTGGTCAGTCTCGCCGTATTCGGCGTGGCGGTGGCGCTGGTGCTGCAGGCGCTGAGCACGCGCATCGTCTTCTTCTACAGCCCGGCGGAGATCGCCACGCTGCCCGAAGCATCGCGCAGCGCGAACATACGCGTGGGCGGGCTGGTGGCGGAAGGTTCGAGTAGCGAAGATCACGGCACGCATTCCTTTACATTGACCGACAAGACCGCCGATCTGCGCGTGCATTTCACCGGGCCGCTGCCCGCTTTGTTCCGCGAAGGCCAGGGCATCGTCGCCGAAGGCAGGCTGGCGGAAAACGGGGAGTTTGCCGCGCGCAACGTGCTGGCCAAGCATGACGAGAATTACATGCCGCCGGAAGTGGCCAAAGCGCTGAAACGCCAGGGCCACTGGAAAACCGATTACGGCACCCAGAGCGAGCAGAACTGATGCTGGCCGAATTCGGGCAGATGCTGCTGGTGCTGGCTGTGATTCTTGCGGCTTTCGGCGGTTTGCCGCGTCGCGCGCAAGTGCGGCTGCTGCCGGAAATGGCGGAAGACGGCTGGTCCGTGCTCAGCGGCCTGCAACTCGCCACCGTGGCGGGCGCGATGGCGACACTGATTGCGCTGTTCGTCGATTCGGATTTCACGGTCGCTTTGGTCGCGGCGCATTCGCACAGTCAGAAGCCATTATTGTTCAAAATCGCCGGGGCCTGGGCGCAGCATGAGGGTTCGATGCTGCTGTGGGCGCTGGTGCTGGTGGCCTACGGCGCGGCCTGGGGCATGCGGCACCCGAAACACGCGCTGACGCCGGATGCGCTGCGTACGCAATCCCTGCTGCTGCTCGGCACGCTGCTGTTCATTCTCTTCACCTCCAATCCCTTCGCCCGCCTGCCGCTGCCGCCAAGCGAGGGGGACGGGTTGAATCCGCTGCTGCAGGATGTGGGCCTCGCGTTGCATCCGCCCATGCTCTATCTCGGCTATGTCGGGCTTTCGCTGATTTTCTCGCTGGCGGTCGCCGCCATGCGGGGCAATGCGATGGGGGCGGATTGGGCGCGCATCGTGCGCCGCTGGTTGATCGTACCCTGGGCAGTGCTCACGGTGGGCATCGGCCTGGGCAGCTGGTGGGCGTATCGCGAGCTGGGCTGGGGCGGCTGGTGGTTCTGGGATCCGGTGGAGAATGCTTCTTTCGTGCCGTGGTTGGTAGCCACCGCGCTGATGCATTCGCTGGTGGTGCTGGAGCGGCGCGACCGCTTCCATGCCTGGGTGGCGCTGCTTGCCACGCTGGGTTTCGGTTGCAGTCTGATGGGCACCTTCCTGGTGCGTTCCGGCCTTCTCACCTCCGTCCACGCCTTCGCCTCCGACCCCACGCGCGGTACTTATATTCTCTGTTTCCTGGCGCTAATGGTGGGCTACGCCTTGTGGGAATATGGCCGCTTTGCCCTCACCCGCCCAGATGTGGAACCCCTGCCTTTGGCGCTGGGCCGTACGCATGCGTTGCTGCTCAATAATCTGCTGCTGATCGTCATGGCCGGCACGGTGCTCACCGGCACGCTATACCCCGCTTTGCTGCCGCTGTTCAGTGACGCGCAGATCAGTGTCGGCGCGCCGTATTTCGAGGCCACGCTCTATCCGCTCGGGGCGGCTTTGCTGGCTTTGGGCGGCACGAGTCTTTGGCTGGGTTGGGACGCGACGCCGCTGCGGCGCGTGCGCAAGGCCGCGATGCTGCAAATCCTACTTTGCCTCGGAATGGGTGGTGCGCTTGCCTTCCTATTGCCGCCGCTGAGTTTCGCCGCCTGGTCGGGCGTGGGTTTCGGGGGATGGATGCTGATCGGAGCGCTGTTGCCCACCCCAGGCGGCAAGCGCAGCTTTCGCCGCATCGGCATGCGCACGGCCCATGCGGGCTTGGGGCTGTTCGTGCTGTGCGCGGCGTTCAATCATGGCTTGAAAAGCGAGCATGCAGCGTTTTTGGAACTGGGCAAACCCGCCACGATGGGCGAGGCGAGCGTGACGCTGATGGGCCTGGGCTCCCGCCCCGGCGTGGATTACGATGCCCGCCTGGCTTCCCTGCGCATCGTGCCGCAAGGCAAAGCCGCTTTCACACTCATCGCCGAAGAGCAGCGCTACCGCACCGAAGGCGACCAGACCAACGAAGCGGCCATCGCCTACCAATGGAACGGTGACTGGTATGCGGTGGCGCAATTCCGCGATGGCGGCGTGCAGCTTAAACTCATGCACGAGCCTGCCATGGTGGGTTTGTGGCTGGCCGTTGCGCTGATGGCCCTGGGTGGCCTATGCTCCTGTCTCGCGCGCCTGCGCTCCACCATTAGTTCGTAAAGCTCCATGGCACTTGAAATTTCCAACCCGCTCCATTGGCCAGAACATCTGCCCCGCACCCCGCGTGGCCGCCAGAGCAACCTGCACGGTTTCTCGCCCACGCTGACGGTGGAGGAAGCGCTGAACTTTCTGGATCAGGAAGTGGAAAAGCTGCATCCCATGCGCGCGGACATCACCACGCATATCGAGCATTTCAACAGCCCGCGCCTGCGCAAGCTGGAAAATATCTCCCCCGCCGTCACGCTATCGATGCGATTGGAAAGTGGGCGTTACCACATCGCGTGCGACCGCTGGCTGTTGCCGCAGCACAATCTCTACGCGCTGGTCATGACCCTGCGCACCATCGCGCAGCTGGATGGCTGGGGCGTGATCACACGCCAGGAAATCATGGAACATTTCCGCGAGCGCGTGGCTGCACCGAAAACGCAAACGCAACATAGCAGCCAGCAGATGGAAAGCTGGCGCATCGCGCTCGGCCTCGGTCCCACCGCCACGCTCAGTGATGCGAACAGTGTGTATCGCGCCCGCGCCAAAGCGCTGGGCGACAGCGATATGGACGCGCTCGCACTCCTCAACGAAGCGATCGAGCAGGCGCGTCAGGCCCTGCCGCACGGGGAATAAACATGATCCGTTTTCTGCCGCTGGCGCTTTTCACCATCCTCTGCGGCCTGATGTTCGGCATGCTGGTCGGGGGCGGAGCACCCGTGCCCGCCAGCCCGCTGGTGGGCCAGAATATCCCGGCGGTGATGCTGGAGAAACTCGACCTTGCCCACCCAGCGGCGCCCATGCCGAAATTGCCCCTCGCCTTGCCGGTGGGCAATGGCTACGTGGTTAATTTCTTCGCCAGCTGGTGCGCGCCCTGCAAGGCGGAGATGCCCGAACTGGCGCGCCTGCGAAAGCAATATGGCGTGCCGGTGATCGGCGTGGCGTGGAAAGACGCGCCCGCCGCGCTGCGCAAAATGCAAAGCGACCTACCCTACGATTCCCTGCTGCTGGATGTGGACGGCAAAGCGGCGCTTGCCTTCGGCCTCACCGGCGTACCGGAAACTTTCGTGATCGATGCGCAGGGCGTGATCCGCGCCCATTACCCCGGCCTGATGGGGGCGGATGCCATCGATGCGATCGGTCAACAGCTTTCCACGCCCAGCGGCCATGCGCGCTAGTTTCCTCGCGTTATTTTTCCTTTTGCTCGCCCTACCCGTTTCCGCGCAAGTGGGCGATCTCGCCGTCGAATCCCTGCCGCCCGCCCAACAAAGCGCGGCGCGCGCCTTATGGAACGAGTTGCGCTGCGTGGTATGCCAGGGCCAGAGCGTCGCCGAATCCCGTGCCCCGCTGGCGGCGGATATGCGCGAGTTCGTGGTGGAACAATTACGCGAGGGACGAACACCGCAGGAAGTGCGCGGTACTTTGGTCGCGCGCTACGGCACGCGCATATTGCTGCAGCCACCCGTCGAGTCGCGCACTTGGGGACTATGGCTTGCCCCCTTCGTTTTTCTGGCCTTAGGCATCTGGTTGATTTTCCGCCCGCGAACGAGGCATGCATGACCCAGATCGATTGGCCTTACGCATTTTTCTGGCTGCTTCTCATCACATTGGCGGCAAGCATTCTCGCTCTGCTGCTATGGCCGCGCCTGATCAAGCGCGGCGATCGCAAGGTGGGTGTGGGTTTGTGGCTGGGAAGCCTCGCTTTCGCCATCGGGCTTTATGCTTTGGTCGGCGCGCCGCAGCTGGTGCGGCAATGGCAGTGGGAAGAGCGGGCGCGCTTGGCAGCGGAATCGGCACTGGCGACTTTGAAGCAGCGCAGCGAAAGCGAAGCGCAGAACCCGGAAGCCTGGATCGCGCTGGGCGAAGCGCAATTGCGCGCAGGCCGTATGGAAGAAGCGGTCGCGTCGTTTAAAAAGGAAGCGCTATTGAGCGCAGGCAACCCTGAATCCCTGCTGCGGTTGGGCAAGGCCCAGGTGCTGGCGGCAGGCGGGCGGGTGAATAGCGATGCTGCACGTACTTTCACCATGCTGCAACATCAGCGCCCCAACCCGCAGGCCGAACTTTTCCTCGCGATGCACGAAGCGGAGATTGGCAACACGGCCCAGGCCAGAATCCGCCTGAAGAACTTGGCCGAGCGCACTGACAATCCCCCCGAAGTGCGCGCCGCAGCCAAGGAACAACTGACGAAGTTGAAATAACGCTTAGGGCTTCGCCGGGGTTGGGGTCGGGTTGCTGGGCACCAGTTTCTGCTCGCCTTTGCTCATGCGATTATCCTGCTTCACGCTGCGCAGCATTTCCGCACAAGGGCTGTTTTTGCCCAAACCCGGCTCGATGAAGGCGAGCAAGGCGGCGGGCGCGGCGATGATCGCCAGCCCCACTGCCGCCCCGGTGCGCGCGAGCAGGCTCGGGATATCCAGCGAAATGGCAGGTTTTTTCAACGTACCCCGCACATGCAACGGCGTGCGCGCGGCAAGGAAACTCGCATCCTTCGGGTGCGCTTCAAAAGTGAAATCCATCGCTTCGCTTTTGAAATTCAGCCCGCCCGTGCCGCCGATTTGCGTATCCGCCGTGTCCATCACCAGAGTGCGCGACTGCATCTGGCCGGACTTGATCCCGAAATCGCCCACAATGCAGCGAATGGCCACGGGCTTGTCGCTTTTGCCCAGGAAAGACAACGCCTGCCCCAGATCAAGCCCGGTCAGTTCGACGAGCAGGCTGCTGAGCTGGCCGCCCTCCATGCCCACACCCAGCGAACCGTCGCTGGTCGAGAGAATGTCGCGCAGCGAGGAGCCTTTGCCCGCGACCTTGATGACACCGCCGATATTGCCTCTGTTCACGTTCGGTGTGCCGAGCTTATCCGAGGCGGAGGCGAACAGCCGTGCCAGCGAAAGCTTTCGGAACGTCCCGTCCAGCGTCGCATCCGGCGGGCTTTGGCGCGCATTGATCTTGATATTGGCCGCAATGTCGCCGCTGGCGGTGCCGAAACGGATCGGCTCCACGCGCAGCACGCGGTCCTCCAGCAGCACATGCATATGGAAATCATCCAGCGGCAGGCTGGGGGATTGGATGCGCGCGGCGCTGTAGGTAACATCTGCGTCCATCGCCGCCACGCGGCTGATATCCAGCGGCACGTCGGGAATCACGTAGGGGCTGGCAGCTTGGGCCGCAGCGAGTTTCTGGTCTTTCTCGGAGCGCTGCTGGCCTGCGCCGGGTTTGGGTGCCGCCCCGATGAAACCGGCCAGATCCTTGAAATCAAGTTTCTTGCTTAAAAACTCTGCCGTCAGCTTCGGCTGCTTGCGCAGATGCCCCACCGGTCCGGTATCCCAGGAAAGATTGCCGGAAAGGTCGCTGTCCCCCATGCGGCCGGAGAATTTCTGAAAGTTCCACTCGCCCTTCGCCTTGTCGTATCCCAGGCGTCCCGTAATATTATAAGGCGGCGTGGGCGGCAGGGCGATGCCGGTGATGGGAAACAGATCCGCCGCATTCTTGCCCGCGATGGTCAGCACCAGATTCAGCCCTTCCAGCTGAAATGGATCCTGCACCGTGCCTTTCGCCACGATATGCGTATTGCCGATCACGGTATCCACACTCATCGGATAGGGGTCTTTGTTGTCCTTCAGCGCAATGAGATCGCCGCCCGTCAGTTTCAGCGTGAAATTTGCGCCACCGAATTTTCCCGTGCCCTCGGCCACCAGATCCTGCGTTTCCTGAGCGGTGCCGGAGAAGTTTCGCACCCGCATCTCGATATCGCTTTTGCCTTTTTCGTCGCGGTAGCCGAACACACCGTCTTTGATCAATATGCGTCCAATCTCCGGCATTTCGCTGCGCTTATCCGGCGCAACGGCGGTCACCGTGGCACCGCCGGGATTTTGCGTGAAATCCCAGTTCGCTGCGCCATCCGCACGTTTTTCCAGCGAAAGATGCGGTGCATCCAGCGCGATCTGTGGAAAGGAAAGGCGGAAATGGAATAGGAGCTTTTTGATGTCCAGCTGAATATCGGCGGCGTTCAACTCCACCATTTGCGGCTTTTTGCCCCAATCCACGTTCTCGGCCGCCAACCCGGGCAGCGTGATGGTGGTCAGCGGCCAGCCCCAATGCACGGCGATGGCATCTTTCTCCGCCAGCACCACCTTGCGCCCTGCCTTGTCGCTCGCCATGCGGGTGGCATAACCGCCCAGCGAGTTCCAATCGAACACCAGCCAGAAAAACACCACCACCGCCAGCACCAGGCAAGCCAAACCCGCCAGTACAAATCCCAGAAACTTCAACACCCCGCGCATGCGCAACCCTCGGTAGAGATAACAAGCGGCTAGTGGCGCAGAGTTGGTGTTAAAATAACATATGGGATCGGCCAAGAATCGCGCTTGAACCTATGTTGAGCCTCAGCTCCATCAAGCCTCACCTTGTGAGGAAATCGTTCTAGAAGAAAATGGGGCGAGTGACGGGGCTCGAACCCGCGACATCCAGAATCACAATCTGGCACTCTAACCAACTGAGCTACACCCGCCACATGCTGAAATCAGCAGGCGAGGATGTATAGCGATGCATGCGGGCGGTCAAGCGGTTTGGAACCCCGTGCCCTCTCCCTAACCTCCGTCATCCCCACCTGCGCAGGGGATGATGTGTTGAGCGGTATGGTGATTTACAAGCAACTTTGGGCATGGCACACCTAACCGCATCCAACTTGCCCCGCGAGCCGACCATGAAAAAGATCGAAGCCATCATCAAGCCCTTCAAGCTCGACGAGGTGAAGGAAGCGCTGCAGGAAATCGGCCTGCAGGGCATTACGGTGACGGAAGTGAAAGGCTTCGGCCGCCAGAAGGGGCATACGGAACTGTATCGCGGCGCGGAATATGTGGTGGATTTCCTGCCCAAGGTGAAGATCGAGATCGTGCTGGACGATGCCTTGGTGGAGCGCACCATCGAAGCCATTCTTCACGCCGCCCGCACAGGGCGCATCGGGGATGGCAAAATCTTCGTCTCTCCCGTGGAGGATGCCATCCGCATCCGCACGGGCGAACGAGGGCTTGATGCGATTTAAACTATGGAAGCCGATGAAAATCCTGCTTCTTACGGTTGCTGCTGTTTTCTGCCTTATCGCTGGATTGTTGTATCTTGCGCTTCATGACCATGGGAAGGAGAACTGGGAAGACAAAAAATTCGATCAAGCCGCCTGGTTGCATGTTTCCAAGGAAAGATTGCGCAGCGAATGCCTGCGTGGCGGTTTCTATCGCGATTTGCGCGATCATTATTTAATGTCGGGTCTATCGGAGGAAGAGGTGCGAAAGCTGCTTGGTCCACCGGATGCGAGCGCATTATGGTCCAATCCCAATGATGTAGTGTTTACAGATTGTATCAACTGGGAGTTGGGACATTGTGAATTCATGGGAGGCGTATCGCTGCAAGTTTGTTTTGATCGAGAAAACCGGATTTCCGATGTTCGTCACGATTCGGAGTTCAGCATTCAATAGACTAAACACCCCCTTTGACGCCCCCCTATTTTGCCGCTAAACCATCCCTCGAAATTCCCTACCTACTCCCAGGAGCCCCCCATGGCCGACGCCAAGAACGTATTCGCCCTCATCAAGGAACATGACATCCGCTTCGTCGATTTCCGCTTCACCGACCCGCGCGGCCGCTGCCACCACACCACCTACATTGCCGAAAAAGTGGATCAGGACGTGTTCGAAGACGGCGTGATGTTCGACGGCTCTTCGATCAGCGGCTGGAAGAGCATCAATGAATCCGACATGATCCTGATGCCGGACCCCACCACGGCCTTCCTCGATCCCTTCACCGCGCAGCCCACGCTCGCCGTCTTCTGCGACATCCTCGAGCCCTCCTCCGGCCAACCCTACAGCCGCGATCCGCGCAGCACCGCCAAGCGCGCCGAAGCCTATCTCGGCTTCACCGGCCTGGGCGACAAAGCCTATTTCGGCCCCGAACTCGAATTCTTCATCTTCGACGATGTGCGCTTCGAACAAGGTGCCTACGGCGCATCCTACGAAATCGATTCCGAGGAACTGCCCAGCAATTCCGCGCGGAAATACGATGCCGGCAATATGGGCCACCGCCCCGGCGTGAAAGGCGGCTACTTCCCCGTCGCTCCGGTCGATTCCACGAACGATCTGCGCGCCGAAATGCTCGCCACTTTGGCCACCGTCGGCATTGTGCCGGTACTGCACCACCACGAAGTGGCCCCCGGCCAGGTCGAACTCGGCTTCGATTTCAGCACCATGGTCGCCACCGCGGATAACGTGCAGAAGTATAAGTACGTCATCCAGAACGTGGCGCATGCCTACGGCAAAACCGCCACTTTCATGCCGAAGCCGATCAGCGGCGACAATGGTTCGGGCATGCATGTGCACCAATCCATCTGGAAAGCGGGCAAGCCGCTTTTCGCTGGAAACGGCTATGCCGATCTCAGCGAAATGTGCCTGTTCTATATCGGCGGCATCATCAAGCACGCGAAAGCGATCAACGCCTTCAGCAACGCCAGCACCAACAGCTACAAGCGCCTGATCCCCGGTTTCGAAGCACCCGTGCTGCTCGCCTATTCCAGCCGCAACCGCTCCGCCTCGATCCGCATCCCCTACGTGGCGAGCCCGAAAGCCAAGCGCATCGAAACCCGCTTTCCGGACGCGACCGGCAACCCCTACTTCACCTTCGCCGCTTTGCTGATGGCGGGGCTGGACGGTATCGAGAACAAAATCCACCCCGGCGACGCGATGGACAAGAACCTCTACGACCTCCCCCCCGAAGAACTCAAAGGCGTGCCCACCGTGGCAGGCTCACTGCGCGAAGCCCTGGATGCCCTCAGCACCGACCGCGAATTCCTCAAAAAAGGCGGCGTCTTCACCGACGAACAAATCGACGCCTATATCGAACTGAAGATGGAAGAAGTCTACAAGTGGGAACACGCGCCCCACCCGGTCGAATTCAAGATGTATTACAGCGCATAGATCATTAAAAAGGCCGGGAGAAATCCCGGCCTTTCTTTTTGAGAAGCGATGTGGTGTGAGCCAAACTTTCGACCGACATGGTAAAATTTACTGGTTGGCCATTTGCGTCCATCACATAGGCGCGGCGCTTGCACAAATCGCGTGGCGAAAATACGGGCGCTGCCGAGCGAAACTTATTTTTTCTCGCCCTTCGCGCCGAACATCGCCTGAAACGGATTGAACATTCCGAACGCGCTTTGCACGAAAGCGGCGTTCTGCTTGCGCAGTTCCTCCAGCTGCCCGAAGGGCGTCACTTGCTGGAAGCTTTTGGTGTAATATTCCTGGATCTTTTCCTGGTTCTCGGTGAAGCCGTTCATCATCGCATCCAGATAGGGCGGCAACACTTCGCGCATTTTGTCGTCGTAATAATGGATCAGGCCGCGCAGGAAAGTCTCCGGCAGCAGATTGAACTTCTTGCTCTCCTGCTCGAAGATGATCTGTACGAGGATCTGGCGCGTGAGGTCTTCCTCGGTCTTGGCGTCGATCACGGTGAACACCACATCCTGCTTCACCATCTGGCACAATTCCTCCAGCGTGATGTAGCAACTGGTGTCGGTGTTGTACAAACGGCGGTTGGCGTATTTCTTGATGATGATCGGCGCGTCCGGGTCGGCGGCGTTTTTGGCGTTGGCCATGATTGAGGTCCTGTCTCACATGCTCGTCATCCTGCGCGAAGTCGCAGGATTTCTGAGTTGTCTTGGTGGTCTTGCGGCATGGGATCCTGCGACTTCGCGCAGGATGACGCGTTTTATGGTTGGCGGAAGCGCACCGCGCGATTACATTCCCGTACTATGAATCCAAACGACGTACAACAGCTTGCCCAGGCCTTCGTGGCTTCGTGGGAGACGCAATTGGCCCGCCTGTTGCGCGAACCGCACACGCTGGCCGCGATGATGGCTGCGGCACAACCCGCCCAATCCCCCTTCGGCGTTTCGCCCTTCGGCCCATCCCCTTTCGCCGCCGCGCCCGCCGCCAATCCATTCTCAGATTTCATGGGAGGCGCGCATGCCGCAGCCAGCCAGCAACCCGCCCACCGCTCATCCCCCGACTTTGCCGCTGATGCTGCAGCTGGAAACCCTGCTGGCGGTGACGGCGCGGGCCGCCTTGCTGCCCTGGAGCGCGAGCTCGACGCCCTTCGCCGCCGCGTCGAACAGCTGGAACACCAGCTGGCCGGGCATGGAATGGATGCAGCCGCGCCCCGCCCCGCTGCCAAGCGCGCAGCTCCCCGCGCTGGCGCTGGAAGTGGAGCGTCTGCTGGGGCAAAGGGCAAGCGCGCTGGCTGAAGGCCTGCGCCGCTACCAGACCCACCAAGCCACCCCCACGCCCGAACGCCCCTCCGTATGGCATCAGGGAAACGTGCATCTGCGCGCCATCGCCCCCAAAAAAGGGACGGCGGCGAAAGCCCCCATCTTCCTCGCGCCCTCGCTGATCAACCGCTACGCCATCCTCGATCTCACGCGGGAGACGAGCTTCGTCGAATATCTCGCCTCCGAAGGCCATCCCGTCTTCCTGCTCGATTGGGGCACGCCCGGCGCAAGCGAGGAAGCCTTGGATGCGGCAGGATATGTCGAGCAGCGCCTGCTGCCCGCCTTGCGCGCCATGGTCGCGGC
The DNA here is from genome assembly GCA_965247145.1 of Rickettsiales bacterium. Lineage (GTDB taxonomy): Bacteria > Pseudomonadota > Alphaproteobacteria > Rickettsiales > JAIXRX01 > CBDFGH01. The sequence goes on along the minus strand of CBDFGH010000001.1, from coordinate 531,350 downwards.
CACCGGCCAGCCGCCGGTTCTAGTGGGCTATTGCATGGGCGGGCTGCTGGCCTTGGCCGCCGCGCAACTCGCGCCCGAGCTGGCGCGTGCGCTGGTGCTGCTTGCCACCCCGTGGGATTTTTCCGCGCCCAGCCTGGCCGCACAGCAACTCATGCCGCACCAGATTGCGCAACTGGAGCAATGGATCACGGGCCAGAAACAGATCGACCCCGCCACGCTCGATCACTGGTTCTACCTGCAGCAGCCCTGGAGCGTGCATGCCAAATTCCGCAACCTGGGCACGATGCGCGCAGGGGAGGCGACCACGGACGCCTTCCTCGCCGCCGAAGCCTGGCTGCATGACGGCGTGCCCCTGACCGCCCCGGTAGCGCGCGACGGCTGGGTGCGCTGGGGCTATCATAACGACACGAAACTGGGCCGCTGGCGCGTGGGCGGGCAAGCCGTCGACCCCCGCCGCATTCCGCACCCCACCCTGCTGCTCTGCCCCCGTGAAGACGCCATCGTCCCCCCCGCCTGCGCCCGCCCGCTGACGAAACTGTTGCCGCATGCGCAGCTCGTGGAACCACCGACAGGACATATCGGCGCGCTGGTGGGCGCAGGGCGAAAGAGCGCCTTATGGGAGCCGGTGAGCGCATTTATCGAAGCACTGTAAACTCTCCCCACGCTCGCCTCTCTCCACACTCCGCACTGGATGCGGAGTCCCACACCACCCTCACATCCGCCCCGCCGCAAGACTCCGCATCCAGTGCGGAGTCTTGCGGCGGGTAGTGCTTCCTTTCCCGCGCGAAAAATCCGAAATATCCGTCTTAATTCAGATCGCAGATGTCGATCTTTCCGGGCGTGTCCACCCCTGATGCATTAAAAATCAAAGCTTTATTCTGTAGCCAAATTGCCACTTCCCTCCCCGCCCCTGGCTCTGGCATGGTCTGCCTCCGCTGCGGACCCGGCCCCTGGGATAGAGAGACTCCGGCAACCGCATACGGGAAACAGAACAGAGGGTAGCGATTATGGAATTCGGCATTTTCGAATGGCTGGTCATCGGCGCAGGCATCGCGGCGTTGCTTTACGGCATCGTCAATTTCATGCTCATCCTGAAACTGCCCAGCGGCAATGACGTGATGCGCAACATCGGCGCGGCCATCCAAGAAGGTGCGCAGGCCTATCTCAACCGCCAATACCGCACCATCGCCCTCGTCGGTATCGTGATCGACGGGTTGCTGTTCTGGAAACTCGGCAAATTCCCCGCCATCGGTTTCGCCATCGGCGCGATCTGCTCGGGCCTGGCGGGCTATATCGGCATGCATATGTCCGTACGCGCCAATGTGCGCACCGCCGAGGCTGCACGCCACGGCATGAAAAAAGCGCTCGATGTCGCCTTCCGCGCAGGGGCCGTCACCGGGCTTCTGGTGGTGGGTTTGGGCATTCTCGGTGTCGGGCTTTATTACTTCTATCTGCGCCATGTGGGGCTGGAAGGCCGCCCGGCGATGGAAGCGCTGGTCGCCCTTTCCTTCGGCGCTTCGCTCATCTCCATCTTCGCGCGCCTCGGCGGCGGCATTTTCACCAAGGGCGCGGATGTGGGCGCGGACTTGGTGGGCAAGGTCGAAGCAGGCATTCCCGAGGACGACGCACGCAACCCCGCCACCATCGCGGATAATGTGGGTGATAACGTCGGCGATTGCGCGGGCATGGCGGCCGATCTGTTCGAGACCTATGCCGTGACCGTAGTCGCCACCATGCTGCTTGCCACCATCACCTTCGGTGGGCCGGAAGCCGGCTTGATGACCATGCTGCCGCTGGTGATCGGCGCAGTCTGCATCTTCGCCTCCATCATCGGCACCTTCGCCGTGCGCCTCGGCCGCAGTCAGAACATCATGAACGCACTCTATAAGGGCCTGGCCGTTTCCGGGCTGCTTTCGGCAGGCGCGATTTATTGGCTGGTGAAGCAATATGTCGGGCTCGATACGGTCTATTTCGTGAACGAAACCGCCTATACCGGTATCCAGCTTTTCTGGTGCGTGCTTACCGGGCTTGGTGTGACCGGGCTGCTGGTCGTCATCACCGAATATTATACTTCCACCAAATTCCGCCCGGTCAAAAGCGTGGCGCAATCCAGCACCACCGGGCATGGCACGAACGTTATCCAAGGTTTGGCGGTTTCGATGGAAGCGACCGCCCTGCCCGTCATCACCATCGCGGTGGGAATATTGGTCGCCTACCATCAGTTCGGCCTGTTCGGCATCGCCATCGCCGCCACCACCATGCTGGCCCTGGCCGGGATGATCGTGGCCCTGGATGCCTACGGCCCGGTAACGGACAATGCCGGTGGCATTGCCGAAATGGCGGGCCTCCCCGCGGATGTGCGGGTAACGACCGATGCTCTGGATGCGGTCGGCAACACCACCAAAGCCGTCACCAAAGGCTATGCCATTGGCAGCGCGGGCCTTGCCTCGCTGGTGCTCTTCGCGGCTTATGTGCAGGATCTACATCACTACTTCCCGAGCCTCGATGTGCGCTTCGACCTCGCCAACCCTTACGTCGTGGTCGGTCTCTTCATCGGCGGCATGCTGCCGTATCTGTTCGGCGCCATGGGCATGAAAGCGGTGGGCCGGGCGGCCGGGGCCGTGGTGGTCGAAGTGCGCCGCCAGTTCCGCGAGATGCCGGGCATCATGCAGGGCACGCAGAAACCGGATTACGGCCGCGCGGTCGATCTCCTCACCAAATCCGCCATCAAGGAAATGATCGTCCCTTCGCTGCTGCCGATCGCCGCTCCCCTCGCTTTGTACTTCATCGTCGAAGCGGTGGCCGATCAGACGGCGGCTTTCTCCGCCCTCGGCGCGCTGCTGATGGGCATTATCGTCACCGGATTGTTCGTGGCCATCTCCATGACCAGCGGCGGTGGGGCGTGGGACAACGCGAAGAAATACATCGAAGAAGGCCACCATGGCGGCAAGGGCTCGGACGCCCATAAAGCCGCCGTGACCGGCGACACGGTGGGCGATCCCTACAAGGACACCGCCGGTCCCGCCATCAACCCCATGATCAAAATCGCCAATATCGTCGCCTTGCTGCTCCTCGCCGTGCTGGCCCAATAGCCCCCGAGCCGAGCCGCGACACCCGTTTTAGTCGTAGCAGACCTTGCCTGGAGACCTTTGGTTTCCAGGCATTTTTTTGCTCTGCCTTCACGGAAACGTAACAAAAGCCTGATAGGTTAATACCCATCAATCATTCCATGAGTCACTCCTATGGGCCTGTTTTCCGAACCCAAGCTCCTTACCCAGGAAGCCATCTCCAATGCGCCCGTCAAAGAATTGATGCGGATGCATATCGACGCGGAAATGGCCACCAACAACCCGCAACTCGTCAGCTTCAAAGGTATGTTTGACGGCGTCAAAACCATGGGTGCGGCATTGATCGGGTCCCTTTTGGGTTACGCGGGCGGTAGTAAATTGGCCGGCGCGATCCCTGTCGGGGAAAAAGCCAAAATGATGACTTCGGCCAGTCTCAATGCGGGTCAGCAAAAAACGTATGCCAGATATTTGGATACCATCAAAGGGCATGGCGTCACGCCGCAAAGCGCGGGCGTGCATCTACGCAATCACAATTTCAAAAAAGCTGGGGCCTATGCCGGTTTGATTATCGCGTTCGGGCTGGCGGCTTACACCGCGGTGAAAGACCGCATCAAAAACCACAAAGAAGTTTCTGCCGTGGGCATCCAAAATACCCATATGCTCAATGCCGAATTCGAAAAACGCGGCATCGACGCCGATGGCCAACCGCGCAAACAGCCCACCCTCGCGCCGCTGACCCAGGCCGACCTTGCCGCGCATAATGCAGGGCTCGCCTCGCCGGGCCAGAAGCTCGGCCATTTCACCGCCGCCAAATCCACCGCAGCAGCCGCTCCCGGCCTTGCCGGATAGGATACGGATTTCGATATGGTTTTGAGTCATGTGGCTTCACGAAACCGTAACATAGCAATGCTACATTAAAGGCATCGAGGAATCCTCAAAGGACCCATGCCATGGCCAAAGATCCAGCCAGCGAAATCAAGAAACTGCAGCAGATGAACAGCGAGCAATTGCTGGCGATGCGTGCGGAACAAGTAAAAACTTATGAAAGCCCGGGTATCGGCGGCCTGTTCCGCAATGCGGGACGTGCGGCCAAAGCGGCGCTGATCGGCGGCGGTAGCCAGGCGCTTTCCGGTTTCGTGGGCCGTAAAATAGGATTTCTTGGCTTCCTCAACAACGACACCGTGCGCAAAGTGATCGGCTACGGCGTGGCGGTCTACAGCTTCTTCGCTTCGATGACCGAATACCGCAACGACATTCGCAACGAAGCGGCCAGCAACGTCACCAATATCGACATCATTCTGAACGCCCGCGCCACGCAAAGTGCGCAGCCCACGCTGCAATCCCTCAGCCAGGACGATCTGGCGCGGTTGCGGCAGGCGCAGCAAGCCCAAGGTGAGAATATTGGCCAGTTTACGCAGAATGCAGGCAACCGTGGCGCGGGGCAGGCGGCCGCTATTTAAAGTTTGCGCATGTTTTTGACAAAAAAAATCAACCCCAAGGATGATCTCGGCAATTTGCACAGCCGGGGCAGCGCCGAGCTTGCCATACTCGCCGGACACCAGAAGAATCTGCTCGCCTACCCCGATGGCGGAACGGCGCAAAAGCAGAGTTGGCGCGTAAGCAAAGCCAGTTTTCTGGCTCTTTTTCCTTCGATTGCCACCGGTATCGCTGTGGTCTGGTCGTTGGCGACGCATGACAAACCGCTGCCTTTCGATCAGTGGTTTCCGAAGAACAAATTTACTTTCTCGCGCAGCGATGTGCTGAAAATGGCCAAGGATTTCCCGACGAAATCCAAAGTCATTCTGGCCGTGGGCGTGGCGATATCGGGGGCTATCTGGCTGGGAAGCTACCTCGGCATGTTGGGGCGTTACAAAAAACAAGCCAAGGCCGAACAACAAGAGGCATTGGCCGATATCGGCGCCGCACATACGATCGCCCATCTAAGGGAAACCGGTCAGGTGATTTCAATCGACCAGCAATCGGATTTGTTCGAGAGAGAGCGCATCAAAGACCAGATCGACGATCCGCGTGTTTCGCCCAAGGAAAAACTCGGTGTGTTGGCTGTGGCCAAAGGATTGACCATCGGTTTGGGCGCAATATTGCACGTGCTCGCCCATCGACTGGTCAAAAAATATGCCCACGATGAAAACGACACCGAAAGCCTGGTCCGCCACGAAATGATGACTCAGGGCTCCTTGTTGTTGGTGGATGCCGTGGCTCTGGCCGGAATCGATCGCCTTCTCACCAAGCGCGTAAAGGCCGAAGAAAAAAAAGAGGCCATCGAAAGCCTGATGCATTTCGACAATCAACCGCTGAACCTGCGGAATTCCAATCCGCTTTCCTATGCTGCCAAACAGCCCTACGCCGCATTTGCGGGCAATGATTTCACGCATCTCGAAAAGCAGAGACAGAGAGAAACCGCGCGCTCTGCAACGATGGAAGTTTGACGAGTATCCTTGCCGATGCATCGGCTCGTCATCATGGCACGAGAGGGAAGTAGAATTTTTCGGTTTTTGTGGCATGCTACGCGTCAGCCATTCAGCTCGGTGCCATGCCATGACCAAGCAACCCATTTCCTTTCCCCGCATCGAGGGCCTTTCCAGCCGCCAGGCGCATTGCGACCTGCCGCAAGGCACGTTTGAGCGCGAGTTCGGGAAGGAAGGATTTTTCGGGGCGGCCACCCACATTCACCATGCGAATAACCCGATGGGATGGACGGCGTGGGATGGGCCGTTGAAGCCGCGCGCTTATGATCTGGCGAAGGCAACCAAAGCCGAAAACTGCCCATGGAACGCCGTGCCGGTATTGGGCAATGCCCACATGGCGATGCGTTTTTGGCGCACCGAGGGCGCGATGGATCACCTGGTCAGCAATGGGGACGGCGATGAGTTGCTGTTCGTCCATACCGGGCACGGCGAGTTCTTCTGCGATCTGGGGCATCTCAGCTTCACCGAGGGCGATTATATTCTGTTGCCGCGCGGCAGTCGTTGGCGTGTCGCATGCGCCGAACCCAGCGCGTTTCTGATGATCGAAGCAACCAACGATTCCTATCGCCTGCCGGATAAGGGACTGGTCGGCCCGCATGCGATTTTCGATGCGGCGATGCTGGATACGCCGAAGCTGGACGAAGCGTTCAAGGCGCAAGCGCAGGGCGAATGGCAAATCCTGCTGAAACGCCGCGGCGCGATCACCACAGTCACCTTTCCCTTCAACCCGCTGGATGCGGTGGGATGGCATGGGGACAATCTCGTGGCGCGCATCAACTGGCGCGACATCCGCCCGCTGATGAGCCACCGCTATCATTTGCCGCCTTCGGCCCACACCACCTTCGTCGCCTCCCGCTTCGTGGTCTGTACCTTCGTGCCGCGCCTGATGGAGACCGATCCCGGCGCGCTGAAAATCCCCTTCTTTCATTCCAACAACGATTTCGACGAGATTCTCTTCTACCATCAGGGCAACTTCTTCAGCCGCGACAACATCCATCCCGGCATGTTGACCATCCACCCCTGCGGCTTCCCCCACGGCCCCCACCCCAAAGCCTTCGCCGCCAGCCAGAACAAGGACCTGCCCCCGAAAAAGGAAACCGACGAAGTGGCCGTGATGATCGACACGCGCGACGCGGTGGATGTAGCGAACGGAATGTGTGCGCTGGAATGGACGGGCTATGTCGATAGCTGGACGGTGAAGTAGCTCGTCATTCCTCGAATTTTACAGTGTAAATACCGTCGAATCCATTCCCTAGTGCTTTGCCTCTAGTGCTTTGCACACACTCAATGGACATTGAAAATCTAGGGGCATGGATGCCCTGTAATCCGCTGCACGAATTCGGGGAATGACGATGCAAAAAAGCCGCGCCCCTTTCGGAAGCGCGGCTTTTTCGTTCGGGCGGAACTAGCGCCAGAACGGGTAATTGTCGCGTTGCACGGTTTCCGGTGCGGTCTGCATGCGGGTGGCGGAAGGCGCGGGACGCGCGGCTTTGTAGGGATCGCTGCCGAAGATGCCGTAGCGGCGGGCGGCATGGTCTTCGTGGCAATCCACCAAGGTGCCGTTCTTATACGTGGTCGGCGGCGTCGGTGCGCCTTTGACGCCCATGTAATGGTCGCAGTTCTTGTGCATCGGCTGATCGTGATGCGTGCACGCGGACATTAACGCGGTAACGCCGAGGAGCGTGATGAGTTTGAGTTTCATGGATGGTTCCTTTATGAATTAAGCGGAATGATTGCGCCGCTACTTTGCCGCACTTTGGTATAAAAACGGCATTCGATTGTCGGGAATTGGATTCTATGAAACTTGCCACACTGAAAAACCTCAGCCGCGACGGTATGCTCGTCGTCGTCTCCGAAGATCTTTCGCGATGTGCACCCGTGCCTTCCATTGCCGCTACACTTCAGGAGGCGCTGGATCGCTGGACGGAACGGCAAAGCGCGCTGCAATCCGCCGCCCGCGCGCTGGAAGCCGGAGCTTTGGATGGCGCGATACCGTTCGACGAAGCGCAATGCATGAGCCCCTTGCCCCGCGCTTACCAGTGGCTCGATGGTTCGGCTTATGTCACGCATGTCGAACTGGTGCGCAAAGCGCGCGGTGTGGAAATGCCCCCCAGTTTCTGGACCGACCCCTTGATGTATCAAGGCGGCTCGGATGTATTCCTCGGGCCGCGTGACGATATTCAGGTGGCGGATGAGGCCTGGGGTGTGGATCTGGAAGCCGAAATTGCCGTCATTACCACCGATGTGCCGATGGGTGTGACGTTGGAGGCCGCCGCGGATTGCGTGGCGCTGGTCATGCTGGTGAACGATGTGACCTTGCGCGGACTGGCGCCTGCCGAACTGCAGAAAGGCTTCGGCTTCGTGCATTCCAAACCGCCCAGCGCCTTCTCTCCCACCGCCGTCGCCGTGGATTCGCTGGGCGATGCGTGGAAGGACGGCAAATTGCACCTGCCCTTGCATTCCTACATCAACGGCGCGTCGTTCGGCAGGCCGCAGGCGGGGGTGGATATGACTTTCAACTTCGCCCAACTCATCGCCCATGCCGCCAAAACCCGGCCGCTGATGGCTGGCACCATCATCGGTTCCGGCACGGTCTCGAACAAGGAAGGGGATGTGGGGTCTTCCTGCCTGGTCGAACGCCGGATGCTGGAGACCATCGAACACGGTGCGCCGAAGACGGAGTTTCTGCAATTCGGCGACCGGGTGAAAATCGAGATGATGGACACCCAGGGCCGCAGCATCTTCGGCAGCATCGATCAGCAAGTGGTGCAGTATAGCGGCCCGATGAGCGGGATGTAGCAGACTTCGTCATTGCGTGTGGAGCGAAGCAATCCAGCCCCGCCGCAAGCCTAAACGCTGGATTGTTTCGCTGACGCTCGCAATGACGGAAACATTATGGCAGGCATACTCAACACGGCGGAAACGCTTTCCCCCTCCGCCCTCACCGCCTGGCTGCGCGATCTGCGCAAGCATGCCTACGCCAGGCAATCCCATTTCCTGGTTGCCGCTGTGTTTCGCGCGCGCACGCCAGCGGGCATCGTGCATGTGGGCGGTGCGAATGTAGAAAACCCCGATCTTACGCTCGGGACTTGCGGCGAAGAAAGCGCCATGGCGGCGCTGGTGACCGCATATGGGCCGGAGGTGGAAATTCTCGAAGGCTGGGTGATGGGCGCACCCGCCGATGCCACCACCAGCCAGATTCCCTGCACCCCGTGCGGCGAATGCCGTCAGCGCCTCGCCCATTTTGCGGGTGCGGATGCCCCGATCCATGCCATCACGCTCGACGGCGCGACCGCCAGCACCGCCACGGTGGGCGCGCTGCTGCCCAATGCCTTTAGTTTCCGCAATCTGGAAGAAGGCACGGCGAAAACGCGCGCCGCAGATATTCTACACAAGCACTCGCCCGAAGCCGCCTCTGGCCTGCTCGCGCGGCACGGCACGCTGTTGGACACGGCGGCTTTGCTCGGTTGGTTACGCCAACTGCAGTCGGACGCGCGTGCGACGAAGCGGCATCAGGCCGTCATCCTGCGCAGCAACCGGGGGGCGTATGTGGCAGGCACACGCATCGAAAACGCGGCCTATCCTTCCAGCACCGAGGCGGCACAGGCGGCGGTGGCCAATCTGCGCGGCATCTATGGGCCAAACGATACAGTCGCCGAAGCATGGGTTCTCACCCGTTCCACCACCGCCGTGGAGGACCCTTTTGCGCTCAGCGGCGGAGAATTACAGGTGTTGTGGGAAGCGGCGGGCTGCGGCAACATTCCACTGCATTATGGCAAGGGAGACGCCCTCGCGCGCAGCGAAAGGTTGCAGGATGCGATGCGCCACGCACCAAAATTCGGGAGCGCGGCATGATTCTCTACAGCTACTTCCGCTCCTCCGCGTCTTACCGCGTGCGCCTCGGCTTCGCCATCAAAGGCATCGAGCCGGACGAAATGCGCTACGTGAATCTGCGCCAGGGCGAACAATCCGCCGCCGCCTATGCCGCGATCAACCCGCAGGGACTGGTGCCCGCCTTGGCTTTCCCCGACCGCACGGTGCTGACCCAGTCCCTTCCCATCCTCGAATATCTTGACGAAGCTTTTCCGCACACGCGGCGATTGCTGCCGGAGGAGCCTTTGGCACGCGCAAAGATCCGTGCCATCACCCAGGCCATTGCTTGCGAAATCCAGCCGCTGCTCAATCTGCGAACATTGAAAGAAATGAACCGCATCGGCGGCGAAGATACGAAAAACGCTTGGGCGGAGCATTGGCTAGGCAAGGGTTTGTCCGCCATCGAGGCATTGGTACCGGATGCGGATTTCGTGCATGGGATGGCCCCGGGCTTGGCGGAATGTTTCATTCTGCCCCAACTGTTCAGCGCCCGCCGTTTCAATCACGATCTGACGCCCTACCCCAACCTGTGCCGCATCGAGGCGGCGACTTCTGCCTGGCCCGGGGTGGAAAGCGCGCATCCCGAACAACAGGCGGATTACGCCGTTTAGTATTCTATCCTGGCATCCGGCTATGACCCGGAATCAGATCGATCAACCGATCGGCGATCTGCACGAGACTGGCGTGATGGCGATCGGCGCTTTGCTGAATATTGCCGATGATTTCTGGAATATCCGTCTGCCGTTCTTTCAGTTCGCTTCTTTTCGCTAGGGAAATATCGCCTTCCAAAAGTTTCCGGTTCGCTTCCTGTTCCCGCTGCAATTCCTGCATCTCGAGACGAAATGCTTCTGATTGCTCTAACGATTTTTGCAGTATCGGGAAATCCGTGCCTTCGGTGATATCATGATAGGAAATGCCCACGAGGGCTTCAAGCCGCTCCAATTGCAAACGTTCCAATTGACTTGGGTTTTTGTTCTCCGCCATCTTGTCGGCCCGGATGTTGGCCAATTCGTGGAATTGCGGCAACTGAATCAGCGCCAAAAAATCCACCTCCTGCAGCCTTGCAAGCAATGCCGGGCGGATCGGCGCGAAAGAGGAAACAAAAGATTGGATGGCTGTTTCGATAAGGGCTGAGTCGATCATGATAGTCTCCTTCGCACCCAGCATAGCGAAGAGACTTTACCAAATAGCTAACGCCATGCGGCCAAAATCGCCGGCCAACCCCATGGCAAGTACCATGGCAATCGGTGCCGAGATTATGAATTCACCTGCATGTTCCGCGTGGCGCTCGGAAGCGAGACTTTCAAACCGTCGAGCGCGTCGCTCATCATGATCTGGCAGCCCAGGCGGCTGGTGTGGGTGAGGCCGAAGGCGAGGTCGAGCATATCTTCTTCGTCATCCGTTGCGGTCTTCAGCTTATCGTACCAATCAGCATCCACCACCACATGGCAGGTCGAGCAGGCGAGCGAGCCTTCGCAGGCGCCTTCCAGCGGCACGCTGTTTTTATGCGCAATTTCCAGCACGGAAAGGCCGTTGGGGGCATCGACGGTTTTTTCGCTGCCGTCGGCAAGGAGGAAAGTCATGCTGGGCATAAGCGAACTCTCTTGAAAAACCTCCCCCGCCCGCGGGGGAGGTCGGAGCGTAGCGGAGGGTGGGGGTTCCCTCGGCTGGCTCGGTGTTTGTTGATAGAACCCCCACCTACCCTCCCCCGCGAGCGGGGGAGGAATGGAAAGGGCGGTGCTTGTTCACGCGCGGTCTTTCAGCACGCTGTTGATCTCTGCGCCTTGTAACGCATCCAAAATCGCCTTGTCCATTCTTCTTTCCGCAAAGGGGCGGCAAAGTTTGGCGAGTTCTTCGTTTTCGAAGTCGATGGCCTCGCGGTCATGCCCCGCCACCGCCTCGCGCAGCCGGCGGATCTGGCTGGCGAACATATCCGCCTCGCCCGGCTTCACAAGGCCCGCGCTGCTGCGCATGGCGGATTCGAGCTCCACCACCGTGCGCTCCGCATGCATGCGCGATTCGGCGAGCAAGCGGGTCTGCATATCCTCGCGGCCGAACTGCATGCTCTCCATCAGCATGCGCTCCACCTCCTCCTCGCTCAAACCATAAGAAGGCTTCACCGCCACGATCTGTTCGATGCCGGTGCTGAGTTCGCGGGCGCGCACGGAAAGCAGCCCGTCCGCATCCAGCCCGAATTGCACTTCGATGCGCGCCAGGCCCGCCGCCATCGGCGGAATGCCTTTCAGTTCGAAGCGCGCCAGGCTGCGGCAATCCGCCACCATCTCGCGCTCGCCCTGCAGCACATGAATAAGCATGCCCTGCTGCCCGTCCTGGTAGGTGGTAAATTCCTGCGCCACGGCGGTGGGAATGGGCGTGTTGCGGTGGATGAGTTTTTCCACCATGCCGCCCATGGTTTCCAAACCCAGCGAAAGCGGCGTCACATCCAGCAGCAGCGCGCCGCCGCCCTGACTGAGGGAGGCCGCCTGCAAGGCCGCGCCCACCGCCACCACTTCGTCCGGGTTCACCTCGGCATGTACGGGGCGGGCGAAGAATTCCGCCACCCGGCGGCGCACCAGCGGAATGCGCGTACTGCCGCCCACAAGCACCACGCCCTGCACGTCTTCCACGCCCAACCCCGCATCCTCCAACGCATCCGCACAGATGCGCAGGGAGCGTTCGACGAACGGGGTGGCGGAGGCTTCGAACTGCGCGCGGCTGATGGTGGCCATGCGGCCCTCGATGCGAAGCTCGGCGGATTCGGCTTCGCTCAATGCTTCTTTGGCGGCGCGCGCGGCGCGCATACGGTTCTGCGATTGCGCGGTGGTTTCCGCTGCATCGAGATAGGCGAGTTTCAGCAGAGCATTGTCCAGATCGTCGCCCCCCAGCGCGATGTCGCCCGCGGTGGCCAGCACCTGGAAAATGCCTTCTTCCAGCCGCAGCAGGGAGAGATCGAAAGTGCCGCCGCCGAAATCGTAGATCGCATAGACGCCTTCCTTGCCGCCCTCCAACCCGTAAGCCAAAGCGGCGGCGGTGGGTTCATTGACCAGGCGCAGTACTTCCAGCCCAGCCAAACGCGCCGCGTCCCGCGTCGCCAAACGCGCAGCATCATCAAAATAGGCGGGCACGGTGATGACGGCGCGGTTGATGGGCGTTTCAAGCGCTGCCTCGGCGGATTGCTTGAGATGGCGGAGAATTTCCGCCGAAACTTCCACCGGCGTGACACGACCCTGCGCCGTGTTCAGCGCCACGATGCCCGGCGTGGCGGGGGCATGCGCATCGACCGGATAAATGCCGGAAGCATTGAGCTCCGCCATGTCGCCCAAACCACGACCCATCAAACGCTTCACGGAACGCAAGGCCTGCGGCGCGTCCAGCGCGGCTTGCCCGACCAGTATCGTTTCGCCATACGCCACCACGGAAGGCACCAGCGCGCTGCCATCGATTTGCAGCACTTCCACGCCATCCGCACGCATCACCGCGATCACCGAATGCGTAGTGCCCAGATCGATGCCCACGGCCAGATCATCCGCATGCGGCAGCGGCGTTTCGCCGGGTTCGAAGATGTCCATGAGATGCATGCGTTGTGTTCCTTGGGGTCCGTGTGGATTACCCCATCATCGCTTGTGACGATTCGGGGAGTGACGGATTAAATTCTTGCAGCCAATTGCCGCCGTTTGGCCTTAGCATCGGCCAGCGTTTTCTCCAAGTATTGAAGTCGCAATGTACCCTGGGCAGCGGTGGAATATTCGACAGCGGCAAAAGCGCGGGTAAGTGTTTCGATTTGAGCCGCCTGCGCGGCTTCCAGCGTGGCGATGCTTGAATCGAGATCCCCCTCTTCCATCGCCTCGCGCCACTCCATCACTGCCATCAGTAACGCGGGTTCGGGTTTGTGCGTGTCGCGCTCTCCCCCCACGAGAATGTCCTGCGCGGCAAGCAGCGCGCGGGCGCGGAGCAATGGGGATTTGAGCGTCTGATAGGCCTCGTTAACCTGGACAGAACGCAACGCCGCCTGCTGCCGCAGCGCCCTATCTTCCCGCGAGAAGCGGTCGGGATGGCATGCTTGCTGGGCAGAGAGATACGCACGCTGGAGAGTTGCCAAATCCAGATCGAAAGCCGGATCGATGTTTAGAAGGACAAAAGGATCAGGAGGCATATCAGAAATCAAGCATCACGCGCCGTGCAAGATATGCTTCCGGCTTACCGTTAATTTTGGCGGCGAGCGATTGCAAAAAAGCCGCGCCGTGCTGCTGCCATTCTTGCGTCTCTTCGGAATTCAAAAGAATGGCTAGATCGAACTGCGCGATCGAACCGCATAAAACGCTGAGAAGCAATTCCCCATTCGGTGTCTCGTACAACAGATAATTCCAATCTTCCCGCGTCAATTCCAGCAAATCCGTTTCGTGAAACGCGATCTCAGACATGAAACGATTCGCCGCAGCCGCAGCGGCCTTTTTCGTTGGGGTTGGTGAAGACGAAGCCGCTTTTCAGCTTTTCCTCCACATAATCCATCTGCGTACCCACCAGATAGAGCACGGCCTTGGGGTCGATTAGCACCTTGAACGGCACGCCGGTGGAGGGATCGACCGCATCGACCACTTCATCGAACTGCCCCACCGCATCGGCATATTCGATGGTGTAGGAAAGCCCCGAGCAGCCCTTCGTGCGCACGCCGATCTTGATGCCCGCCGCAGGTTTGCCGCGCTGAGACAACATGCCGACGATGCGCTTGGCGGCTTCGTCCGATACGGAAAGGGCGGCGCGGGTGGCCATCGATGCTTCCTCGTTCGTCATCCTGCGCGAAGTCGCAGGATCTCGTGGTTATGCGGATAGGGATCCTGCGACTTCGCGCAGGATGACGGCGTTGTTGAAAGCTCTAGCTCGCCTTCGCCACATCGGCCACATGCTTCGACTTATAATCCGCAATCGCCGATTTGATCGCGTCTTCGGCCAGTACGGAGCAATGGATCTTCACTGGCGGCAGGGCCAGATATTCGGCGATCTGGGTATTCTTCAATTCCATCGCCTCGTCGATCGACTTGCCCTTCACCCATTCGGTGATGAGGCTGGAACTGGCGATGGCCGAGCCGCAGCCGAAGGTTTTGAATTTCGCATCCGCGATGATCTCACGCCCGGCGGCGTCGCGCTCCACCTTGATCTGCAGTTTCATCACATCACCGCAAGCCGGCGCACCGACGAGACCGGTGCCGACAGTGTCGTCGCCTTTGTCCATCGAACCCACATTGCGCGGGTTTTCGTAATGGTCGATCAGTTGTTCGCTATAGGCCATGATTCTCTCTCCTATGGGGCTAGCCCCCAAATATAATGTTTAGTGTGCCGCCCATTCGATCTTGCTGATGTCGATGCCTTCCTGCACCATTTCCCAGAGCGGGCTCATTTCGCGCAGTTTGTGAATGCTGCCGGCCACGAGGTCGATGGCATAATCCACTTCCGCATCCGTGGTGAAACGACCGACACCGAAACGGATGGAGGTGTGGGCCATTTCTTCGCTCAGGCCCAGGGCGCGCAGCACGTAGCTCGGCTCCAGGCTGGCGCTGGTGCAGGCGGAGCCGGAAGAGACGGCGAGGTCTTTGATCGCCATGATCATGCTTTCGCCTTCGATGTAGGAAAAGCTGAGATTGATGTTGCCTTTCCAGCGGGCCTCGACATCGCCATTTAGATGTACTTCAGGCAGTTGGCCGATGGAACTCATAAATCGGTTGAAGATATGGGCGACATGCTCTGCGTCCTTCCCCATCTCCAGTTTGGCGATGCGGCTGGCTTCGCCCAGGCCCGCGACCAAAGCGGGAGACAGCGTACCGGAGCGCATGCCGCGTTCTTGGCCCCCGCCATTAATGAGTGCGGTGAGGCGCACGCGCGGGCGGCGACGCACGAACAGCGCGCCGATGCCTTTGGGGCCGTAGATCTTATGGCCGCTGATGCTCATCAGATCGATATTCATCGCTTCCACATCCAGTGGAATCTTGCCGAAGGCCTGTGCCGCGTCCGTATGGAAATAGGCGCCCTTCTCGCGGCAGATTTTCCCGATCTCGGCCAGCGGCTGGATGACGCCGATCTCATTGTTCACCGCCATCACCGAAACGATGGCGGTTTTCTCGGTGATCGCTTCGCGCAACTGGTCGAGATCGACCAGTCCGTTTTTCTGCACGGGCAGATAGGTGACATCAAAGCCCTGCTGCTGCAGATGGCGGCAGGAATCGAGCACGCATTTATGTTCAGTAACCACGGTGACAATGTGATTTTTCTTGTCCTTATGGAATTCGGCCACGCCTTTGAGGGCGATATTGTTCGATTCCGTTGCGCCGGAGGTAAAGACGATTTCCTTCGGATTCGCCCCGATCAGTGCGGCGACCTGCTCACGCGCGATCTCCACGGCGCCTTCCGCCTCCCAGCCGAAAGCGTGGCTACGGCTGTGCGGATTGCCGAATTTCTCGGTAAAATACGGGATCATGGCTTCCAACACGCGGGGATCCATCGGCGTGGTGGCCTGGTAATCGAGATAGATGGGCGTTTTGATCGTCAGGGTCATGGCACTCTCTCAGCAGCGCGTTCTATGCCGCGCTGGTCCTAGAGATATAGTATACCTGAGTGCAGAGGTCAACTTTTCGGCTATGCAATCTGTGCAGACCGTGGAAGCGAACGTGCCCGCTAACGACGATGCTGGAGGCTTTGCACGGGCACCGCTCTTCCGTCCGTCTTGGCGATAATATCGGGGGTTAGATTCAAGCGGCTTACCGCCGCCGCCAATTCGTTAACCTCGATGCTGCCATTCTGCGCGATCGTATTGTAGAGAGTGGGATTGGCTTTGTGAACAGCGGCCGCCCCTTTTGCCAAATCTTCGGCGCTGATCGAAAGGTTGAAGCCGACTACCGGCACCTCCAACAATTGATTCGTTACACCCGCAAGGATTTTCAATCCCGAACGCACCGCAGAAGCATCCCCCGCTTTCACCTTCTCGAAAGGCAGGCTGAGTTCGCTGCCGTGTGTGAAGCTGTCGGTGGAAACCGATTCAAGAAATCTCGGTGTGCCCACCATACTCCAAGTGACAGGTTTGCTATGTACCTTGGGGTCGTCCGTAACGAGATCATACTCGTGCATGATGACGGGAACGTCCGGAATTGCATGATGCAGAGATATTTTCGGCGCCTGCGGGCGCGTAAGGTTATCGGCGCGGCTCACTGCTTTATCGTTCAGGGCGAGCGCGGCTAGAGATTTCAAATCTTGCTTTTTGGTAGGGATTTCATCATTGGACATAGGGGGTTCCATCCGTATCAATTGCTATCCCTATATTACCAGATAGTTATGAAGGATTGGTGACGATTATCGGGTTTCTCCCCGCAACTTCAAAATCCGATCATACGCCGCATTGATCTCCGCCATGCGCCGGCCCAGTTTCTGCTGCGTCTCCTCCCCTGCCCCCTGGGCCGCCAACGCGTCCGGATGGAAGGTGCGCAGGGCTTGCTGCCAAGCTTGGCGGACGATGGCGGTGGCGGCTTGGCGGGGCACACCGAGTATCTGGTAGGGATCGAGCGGCATAGCGCGCGTGCCGCCCCGGCTTTCGCGAACCAAACGCACGAGGCTGCGTGGCGAGAGATCCAGCGCGCGACAGGCGGCGAGCAGCCAAGCACGTTCGGCGCGGTTCAGTGGCCCGTCCGCATTGCCGAGCGCCACCCAGCGGGCGAGAATTTCTTCGCGCATATCGGGCCGCGCCGCGAATATCGGTAGGATTGTGGTGGCGGCAAGCGTGGGGGGCGGCGGAGTCTGCGAGGCTTCCTGCCACCAGCCGCGCACGCGTAGATCGCGCTTGGGCGGCATGGGGAAGAGCAGGCGGAAAGCGGAATATTCCTCCCGCGTTACCGGCCCATCGACGACTGAAAGCGCGGTGGAAAGCCGCACGAGGCCATGCAGAAGCCGTGCGCGCTGGATGGCAAAGGGATCAGCTTCGGGGTGAGGATCGACGGGGAGCATGGCGGGCCTGGAAATTAGGCGGAAACGGACTATCGCATAAACCGGGCGATGGCGGAAGCCCGCCGCTATCCCGCCCTTGCATAGAATCCGAAGGTTAGTATGACTGAGATGGTAACGCATCGAAACACGGAGCATGGCATGCATTCGATCCATGCACTGATCGCCCGAATGGAAAAACATTTCCCTGGAGAATTGGCAAAGGCCTTACCGGTCGATGCGGAACAGGTGGCATTTTTCGAGCATACGCTCGGTCATGCTCTACCGAACGACTACAAGCAGATGCTGCAGGTTACGGACGGATTTTCGCTGCTGGGAAACGAAGTTTGTGGTCTGGCGGGCGCCCACGGGCTGGCGGCGCTCTATCATCGCGAGCATGCGTTGGTGGCAATGCCGCAATATGCGCAGCTGGTACCGTTTTCGCCAGACGGAAGAGGCAACTTCTATTGCTTCGATACCGCAAGCTCCACGCATGGCGGGCAATCCTGCACCGTTCTGTTTTGGGCCTCCAACTACCCCTACAACGCGGAAGACACCCCTGAGATTACCCACCAAAGCTTCGGCGAATGGTTGGAGGAATGCATGATCGAGTGGAATCCCGAATAGCATCCTATGTCCCATGAAAAAGCCATCCAGACGGTCAAGGCTGGATGGCTCGGGTATTGTGAAACGCGATTTTCTAGGCGCTAGTTCGCACCCAGCTCGGTAGCCGCCACGCTCAGCAGCTTCTCATATTCCCCATGCAGTTCCTGAATCGAAAGCTGCAGGCCCTTATTGGCCAGATCACCGTGAATCTTGCCGATCACGCTGTCATGCTGCCCGTGGCCTGCGAAATCTTCCATCACCGTGCCTTCGGCATAGCGCTCGGCTTCGCCATTCACCAGCCCGAGCTGGCCGGCGGCCCACTGGCCGAACAGGCGATTGCGGCGGGCATTGACGCGAAAGGCCGTTTCGCGGTCGTGGGCGAATTTGTTTTCATAAGCGCGTTCGCGGGAATGGAGGGTGTGCATATGGGTTAGTCCTTCCTTTTTGGGATGTTCGTGCTAGATGCTATGCCTAAATCGAAGACCGGGATTTCATGGCGAGTTGTGCGCCTTCATCTTTATTAACAGAAGATAGTAAATTTCTTATGAACAAAACCTCAGGCGGAAAATCCTCCGGACGCGGCCCGATGCTCTATGAGGGCAAGGCTAAGCAACTGTTTGAAGGGCCGGAACCCGGCACGCTCATCCAACATTTCAAGGATGACGCCACCGCCTTCAATGGCGAAAAGAAAGACACGATCAGTGGAAAAGGCGTACTGAACAACCGTATTTCCGAATATATCATGCTGCGCCTGGAAGAGGTCGGCATCCCCACCCACTTCATCCGCACCCTGAACATGCGCGAGCAACTGGTGCGCGCGGTGGAGATCATCCCCATCGAGGTCGTGGTGCGCAACCGCGCGGCGGGCGGTTTCTGCAAGCGTTTCGGCCGCCCCGAGGGCGAATTGCTGCCCTACCCCATCATCGAATGCTATCTGAAAAGCGACGAGTTGAACGACCCGCTGGTGAACGAAGAGCACATCCTCGCCTTCGACATCGCCGACCCCGGCGAGTTGGAAGAAATCTACGCGCTCGCCTTGCGCATCAACGATTTCCTCTCCGGCCTGTTCTTCGGCGTGGGCCTGCGTTTGATCGATTTCAAACTGGAATTCGGCCGCCTGTACGACCAGCAGAACGTATACCTCGTGCTGGCGGATGAGATCAGCCCGGATAATTGCCGCTTGTGGGATGTGAAGACGAACGAGAAATTCGACAAGGACCGCTTCCGCCAGGACCTTGGCGGTGTGGCCGAGGCCTATCAGGAAGTGGCCCGCCGTCTGGGCGTGCTGCCGGACCAGCCCGCGCAACCCGCGCAGAAGGAAGGCGACTCCCCCCGCGCCCCCCGCCCCGCCAAGCTGCGCATCGCCAAACTGAGCATCACGAAACCGCGGAAGTAACAAAAGCGCCCTCTCCCTCTGGGAGAAATCTAACACGCCCTCTCCCTCTGGCAGAAGGATCGCGTCGCTTGACGACGAGACGAAGCGGAGGATGAGGGTCGCTCCGCCGGGCGACCAATCCAGCCGATAGACCCTCACCCCCCCTCTCCCAAAGGAAGAGGGCTTTTTACGGAGTTGCCGCATGAAAGCCAAAGTCTACATCACCCTGAAAAACGGCGTGCTCGATCCCCAAGGCAAAGCCATCGAAGGCGCGTTGACACAAATGGGTTTTGCCGGGGTGGATTCCGTGCGCCAGGGCAAGCTGATCGAAATCGAACTGGCCGAGACGGATGCGGCCAAAGCCGAAGCGCAGATCAAACAGATGTGCGAGAAACTGCTGGCCAATGTGGTGGTCGAAAATTACCGCATCGAGGTCGCCTGAGCCCCGCCAGACCATGCGCGGAAGACTAGGCCAACCAATGAAAAAGCCGTCTCGCGGGAGACGGTTTTTTTCGGGTCTGGCGTTCGCGCTTAGGCCCAGCGCTGTTTCTCATCGGCGATGCCGCGACTGCTGTTTTCGCTGACGGCTTTGGCAGTATAGGCACCCACTACTTCCTTCGGCGCGGCTTCGGCATAGCTCGGCACGCGCTGCTCGTCGCCCGGCGCGCTGGCGATTTCTGAAGCGGTGGTGCCGAAAGGCGGTTTCGTGCCCCCATCCACCGGCGGGCTCTTGGAAGCGGGATAGGTATCATAGGGCGCGACCGGATGCGTGGCATTGCCAGCTTGGTGGCCGATCTCATGGGTGACCGATTCGCCGCTGCCGCGCCCGGTATGGGCTTTCGCGCCCAGTGGTTCGCCATCGGTCGAAACCGTTTGTGGGGCGTGGGCGGTATGCGCCTCCGGTGCCACGCCTTGCGCGGGGCGGGCGGGCTCGACCGGCGGGGTAGCGGGCAGCGGGTCGCTCGGGCTGGCATGCACTTCGCTATGGGTGGGTTTGTGCGCCGCCGGGGCCACATGTTTCAGGGCTGCAGCATGCTGCTTCTCTTCATAGCCTTTGAGAGCGCGCTGCAGATGCACGCCAGTGAACTGGTCCGCTTCGGCGCTCAGCAATTGCGCTTCCGCCTGATCGAGCTGGGTGAAGCGGCTGCCGAATTCCTGACCCTTGGCCTGCACTTCGGTTTTGAGTTTTTCAGGGTCGCCCCCGGCCAGCTTGCTGCCGATCCAGCCCAGCGCCGTACCGGCGACGGTGGCCACCAGCAATGCGATGGAACCAGTCTTCAAACGGGTTTCCGTGTTTTTGATCTGATCTTTCCATTTGATGGCCACAGCGGCGATGGTGGAGCCGACGCCCACCAGTACCCCGGCGATGCTGCCCCAGCTTTTGCCGCGCACGATCTTCTCGCTCTTTTCCAGAATCTCCTGCTGGTAGGCTTCGACGCCCTGCTTTAGCTTCTCGCGTTCCGCCTGCACCTGAGCCAGGCCCTGCAAGGTAATGTTGGGATCGAGCCCCATATGGGCGGCGTGTTCGATGTATTTCGGGTCGTCCAGCGCCAGTTGGTTGAGGCGGTTCGCCTTCTCCAGTGAGCCGCGCAGATGTGCGCGCGCCTGCGGATCGCGCGCTTGGATCCCCGCTTTCTGCAAGGCGGCATCGAGCTCGGCGTCCTGTAGCTGAGATACCGCCTGCGGTGCCGCCATGGCGGCTGCTTCGGGAGTGGAAGCCTGGGCGTGCGTTTCGGCGGGATGCGTGTCGGCCAGATGCGTTTCGGTGTGGGTCTGCGACATGGATTTGGCCTCCTGGGCTTTGGATATTCCTAACTTTGAAATTAGCACCGCCCATTCCCCTTGCGTGTTACAGTTCGATGAAGAATGCATAAAGACGAATCGCAGGCGGGTTGGTCATCTTTCTGCGAACCATGCCACGCAAAGCCTTGCCTCGGGCGGGTTTCGCGCTATATTCCACCCCCATGAGCGATCTTTTTTCTTCGGGCGCCGCGCGCGCCAAACACAGCACCCCCTCCAGCACCTACACGGCGGAGGACATCGAGGTCTTGGAGGGCCTGGAACCCGTGCGCCGCCGCCCCGGCATGTATATCGGCGGCAAGGACGAGCACGCCATGCATCACCTCGTCAGCGAAGTCTTCGACAATGCGATGGACGAGGCGGTGGCCGGGTTCGCCACCCGCATCGAACTGAGCATGCATGCGGACAACGTCATCAAGATCTCGGACAATGGCCGCGGCATCCCCATCGACCCGCATCCCAAATTCCCGAAACTCTCGGCGCTGGAAGTCATTCTCACCACGTTGCATGCGGGTGGGAAATTCGGCGGCAAGGCCTATTCCACCTCCGGCGGTCTGCACGGCGTGGGGATTTCGGTGGTCAATGCGCTTTCGGACGCGCTGCAGGTGGATGTAGCGAAGGACGGCAAGCTCTACAGCCAACAATATTCCCAAGGCCATGCGGCAGGCAAGTTGCAGGAAATGGGCCCGGCGCACAACAAGCGCGGCACCTTCATCACCTTCCACCCGGACCCCGAGATTTTTGGCACCAAAGCCAGCTTCCGCCCGGAGCGCTTGTACCGCTTCGCGCGCAGCAAGGCCTATCTCTTCCGCGGTGTCGAAATCCGCTGGAAGTGCGATCCCGCTTTGCTCGAAGGCGTCGAAGGCATTCCCGCGACGGACACGCTGCATTTCCCGAACGGTCTGGCCGATTACATGGCCGTCACCTTGGAGGGCCGCAGCGTCGTTACCCCTGCCCTATTCGCGGGCACGAACGATCTGGCCGAGGGCAAGGGCCGCGTGGAATGGGCGGTGTCTTGGACCGAAGAAGAAGATTCCAACATCCGCAGCTATTGCAACACCATCCCCACGCCCGAAGGCGGCACGCACGAGCAGGGTCTGCGCGCGGCGCTGCTGAAAGGCATCAAACATTTCGGCGAACTGGCCAAGAACAAGCGCGCCGCGCAGATCACAGCGGAAGATGTGCTGGGCGGTTCTGTCGCCATCCTCTCGCTTTTCATCCGCGAACCGCAATTCCAGGGCCAGACCAAAGACAAACTGGTCTCCGGCGAGGCTGCGCGTCTGGTGGAAAACGCCATCCGCGACCGGTTCGATCTGTTCCTTTCGGCCAACACCGCCCAAAGCCAGCAATTGCTCAATTACCTGATCGACCGCGCCGAAGACCGCCTGCGCCGCCGTGCGGCCAAGGATGTTTCGCGCAAGGCGCTGACCCAGCGTCTGCGCCTGCCCGGCAAGCTGGCGGATTGCTCGCGCGCGGACCGCGAAGGCAGCGAATTGTTTCTGGTGGAAGGCGATTCAGCGGGCGGCAGCGCCAAACAGGCGCGCAACCGCGAAACCCAAGCCATCCTGCCCCTGCGCGGCAAGATCCTCAACGTGGCCAGCGCCACAGGCGAGAAGATCCGCGCCAACCAGGAAATCAGCGATCTCGAACTGGCGCTCGGCTGCGGCACGGGCAAGCATTACGCCCAGGCCCAGCTACGCTACGAAAAAGTCATCATCATGACGGATGCGGACGTGGATGGCGCGCACATCGCCAGCCTGCTCATGACCTATTTCTACAAGGAAATGCCCGAACTCATCCGCCAGGGCCATCTCTACCTCGCCCAACCCCCGCTCTACCGCATCACCCAAGGCGATGTCACGCATTACGCGGCGGACGATGCGAGCAAAGACAAACTGGTGGCGAAACTTTCCGGTCATGGCAAGAAACGCCTTGAGATCGGCCGCTTCAAGGGCCTGGGCGAGATGACCGCGCCGCAGCTGAAAAGCACCACGATGGACCCCAGCGTGCGCCGCCTGCTGCGCGTGATGATCGCCGAAGAAGACACCGGCCCCACCGCCGAACGCGTGGAGCAACTCATGGGCAAAAAACCCGAATTGCGCTTCCAGTTCATTCAGGAACAAACCGCACTGCGTGGAAATGAACTGAAAGAGGCGCTGGATGTCTAGCGTCCAAAGACCTGATTCTACTTTTTCAATGATTCTGTCCCCGCCCGCCTTCACGAAACTGTAATATACACGGGCTAGATTGGCAGCATCCACTTTTCTGCCATGCATGCCGTGTCCGCCACCACCGTCTCTTTTCCCGTTCTCCACTCGGCGCCCATGGCGGAGCCATATGGACTAATGAGTGCGGAAGTGGCGGGTGAAATCGTCGATCGCGCAGAGAGATTGCACGCGCAGACACCGCACAAAAAGCATCCCTGGGGCCATTATCTTCTTTGGGCCGGCGGTATCGCCGCTGCGAGTCTGGCTGCACTGCCCTATCTTGCGCCAACTCTGTTCGGCTCCATCGGCCAGTTGGCGGCGATCGACAGTTTTTCCGTATGCGCGGCAAAGGCGGTGAATTTTGGGGCCGATGCAACGGGGTTATGGGCGCCCGCCGTGCAAGGATTTCTGGCTGCCATTCCCGGCTTGGGCTTTGTCGCGGCAGGCGGTTGGGCGGCGGTCGGCGTTTCGGTGGCGATTAGCCTGGGCGGACATTTTCTGGCGAAACACCTGGAGAAGAAAGAAGCCGAGCATCCCGGCCAAGGCATCAAATGGAGTAAAGTGGTACGCACGGTGGCGCTGGGAAGCAGCCTGCTCATTTCTCTGCCTGGCATACTCACCGGCGTTTCGATGGGATTGCAGTTTCTGGCCAGTCTTGCCACCGAGCCCGCAAAAGTAGTGGCAGCCCATGGCGGCAATGCCGCTGTGCAATTCATTCACGCGCATGCCGATACTTTATCCCATGCGGCGGATTGGTCATGGAATCATTTGGGCGGCGTGGGCATGGTGGAAGCCCAGAAAGCCTTAAGCGTCAATACCGCCACCTACATGTTGCCTTGTCTGGCCTCCTGCATCGTTCCCATCGCCGCTGCGGGAACCGGTGGATCGCATGCCGCGGCCGCCACATCCGGCGGTTTCGCCGCCCGCGAATGGGCGCGCGCTGATGCCGCAAAGCACACAAGTATCCGTTGATTGATTGTAATCTTCCGCGCGGCAGGCAAAAGTCATGCGCATGGGGATAGTGAATGACGGAACGCGCTTCGTCGCCAACCCGCTCGCGTGCTGGGCGGGAATCGGCGCGCTGTATTTTCTGCTTAGCCTGGGTTGTTTTCTGATGCTGCACATCATCCTCGGCTACGCAGATTTTCGCGGCGATGTGCAGTTTCTCTTGCGCAAACAGGCTTATGTGCATGATCCGTTATGGCGGGGCGCGTTCTACGTCCATGTGTTTTCCGCCATCGTGGCATTGCTGGCGGGATTCACGCAATTTTCCGGCGATCTTCTACGGCGGCATCGCAGGCTGCACCGCCTGCTCGGCCATCTCTATGTGTGGGATATTCTCGCGGTGAATATTCCCGCGGGCATGGTGCTGGCGGTGAATGCGAATGGGCACTGGCCGGGCAAAACTGCGTTTGTTCTGCTGGATGGATTATGGTTCATCTTCACCCTGCTGGCGCTGCTCCATGCCTTTCGGCACAACTTCAAAAGCCATCGGCACTTCATGATGCGCAGCTACGCGCTGACACTATCCGCGCTTACATTACGCACTTGGAAAGTCATTCTCGTCACCGCTTTCACGCTCGATCCGGTAACGTTGTATATTCTCGAGGCATGGCTCGGTTTCGTCCCGAATCTCGTCCTGGTAGAGATACTGATACATCAGGGAAAGTTTTGGCGCCTAACGCCCCCAGAGGAGCAATGCCGCAAGGCTCGTCAGTAGATACATGGCTACCAGTGTGATGGCGTAGCAGAAGAGAAACAGTACGACCGATAAGACAAGGTTGAGGCGTTTCGCCTCGGTCACGCGTCCACGACGGTGGAACCGCTTGGCGATAAAGTAAGGGCCGACTGCCCCCAAAAGCAGCATGCAAGCTAAAAACACATACAGCATCGTCATTCCCCGAATGGTTTCATTGCCCTAGTCGGCGGTGCCGAACTTAGCCACCTTCGCCCGGTTCTGCTCGCGCACGGTGTTCGGTTCGGGGATCAGGCCTTTGATGGCCATATAGCCTTCGTCCGCCGCCGCATCTTCTCCCGTCAATTCGCTTAAGAATTCCTGCAACCCCGCCGCCCGGCCCAGATGTTCGCGTTTGGCATAGACATAGAGGCTGCGGGAAAGCGCATATTTCCCGGCGGCGATGCTTTCGAAGGTGGGACTGGTTGCGTTGATGGTGCTCGCCTGTACCTTATCCGCGTTTTCTTCGAGGAAAGAATAGCCGAAGATGCCCAACGCATGCGGGTTGCTCACCAGTTTCTGCACGATGATGTTGTCGTTCTCACCCGCATCGACATACCGTCCATCCTCGCGCAACAGGCGGCATTGCGCGTTGCGCATCTTTTCGTCGGGGAAAGCGGTGACGAAAGCGGAAAAATGTTTGCAGCCTTTTTCCATCGCAATCTCGGCGAAGGCGTCGCGCGTGCCGGAGGTGGGCGGCGGGCCGTAGACCTCGATCGGTTCATGCGGCAGAGACGCATCGATCTCATTCCAGTGGTGGTAGGGGTTGGGTTGCAGCTTGCTCTGTGCGTTCGGCACCTGCTGGGCAAGTGCCAGGAAAATCTGCGCGTCCGTTAAATGGAAGGAAACATTGCCCTTGCCGTTCGCCAATACGATGCCGTCGAACCCGATGGGAATTTCCAGCGGGTTGTGAATGCCCGCTTTGGCGCAGGCGGCGCGTTCGGTTGGTTTCATGGCGCGGCTGGCATTGGCGATGTCAGGGTGCGATTCCCCGATTCCTTCGCAGAAGAGCTTGATCCCGCCGCCCGTACCGGTCGCTTCGACGATGGGCGTGCGGAATGCGCTGGCATGCGCGGATGGGGCCCGACCGAACTGCTCGGCGGCGGTCGCGACGAACGGATAGACGGTCGAGGAGCCGACGATGCGTAACTGCTGCCGCTCGAAGGGCATGGCAACGGAAGGCTCGGCGGCCCGTGCCGCGAAAGCGGCGAAGCTGACAAGGAAGAGCAACAGGGGGGTTTTCATGCGCCGCACTCTAGCGCGGCCCACGGAAATACCAATCGCAAAAAAACGATTTTACCTTGCTAAGGATAGAGAGATTATTCGCCCTACGGTTCTGCCGGACGCTGAACTTGCGCGAGGATGCTGGCCGCCACTTCCGCTGCGCTGCTGGGAGAGGCTTCGGCTTGCACTTCATCGGCATGCGTTGCTGCCGTGCCTTCGACCGTTTCGCCCCCGCTGGCATGAGCCGCCAGCGCCATTTCAGGCACCAGTTCCGTTGTGGATACGGTGCCGGGCACCTGCGAAATGGCTGGCGCCACGCCGTCTTTGCGGTCCTGCCAGCGACACAGAGTTTCAAAAGAGAGCAACACGGTGCCGGGCTTGATCAGCGGGCTTTCCTCTTCCGCCGGCGCGGCATCGGGGTTTACCAGGCTGCGCACCATCCGGCGGCGCTGCAGGCTTTCGCGCTGAATGCGGATGACCACTCCCATGCTCTGGGCAAGACGCAAAGCATCCAATGCGGAGGCGGCCTCGACGAATTCGGTACGGCCACCCGCGAGTTCGATGCAATAATATCCCTCGCACAATTCGCTCATGCGTTTGCGGCGGAAGGAAATGGGAATGAAACGCTCATTACCCGCCAGCTCGGCGGGGGGCGCTTTGGCGACGGGCAGAAACTCGGCGGTGAATGCGGTCATCGTGGCCTCGTGCTGCAGGTTTGCGCAACCTGCGTTGATCTTGTGGCGATGATTTGACTATAACGAATTTATGGGGGTCCTACAATCGGCAGCATCTGCCGCATTTGAGGCAAATAGCGCCTAGTTCCCGGCAATTCCTGCCGCGCGCGAAGCCCGCGCGTTCCCCCGGCGCACCACGCCAACCGCTTGCCAATCCCCTCCCCGCTTCGTATACCCGGAGCAGCGCGGATGGGTGGCCGAGTGGTTTAAGGCAGCAGTCTTGAAAACTGCCGAAGGTGCAAGCTTTCCGTGAGTTCGAATCTCACCCCATCCGCCATTCATTTGGGTTCGAACTGCTCCTTATGTTTTTGGAGCCAACTCTCGCAAAGCCAGTCAATCAGCCATTTTCTTCCAAAAACCTGACCACCTAAAGAATCGGCTTTTGATGATTTTTTGACTTTTGCGCATATATTTTCAAAAACCTGACCACCAAACGCTCGAGGTGGTCAGGTATCTAAGCAAATGAAATATAACCAATCACAAACTTAAGTGCGAACCCTTAACCAATTGAGTAGGCAAATGAAAACTCCGAACTCCAATCGGGTGAGTTTGAATTGAAATTAGGGTAATAAACCTGACTACTAGGCACTAAGGACTAAGGGCCAAAAATTATAACTTTGAAAACATTAGATAAAAGCTATCATCGCCCAAAATGGAGAATATGATGCTGTTAGATGAAATTATTACATTATTAGGTGATGAAAAAAGTAGCTTAAGTGCCGCACTTTTAAAAACCAAAATACTCCTTCACCAAATCGGGAAGAAGGAGTTAGCAGAGTGGGTCAACAACGAGCTGAACGGTTATCCTAAAGAAGAGACGCTGCCAGCTTACAGAATACTCTCATCAGAAATTCGAGGTAATGCTGCGTCAGTAGCCTGGCAATTTACAGATCATCCTATCCCAACAAGCCATATGGGTGATTTCTTTAAAGAACATTTTTTGACTGCAGAGATGCGCCAATCATTAGCTGTACTAGAAGATTTAAGTTCCAAGAGCGGTTCTTTAAAACGCACAGTTCCGATGGAATATAATGGTAAAATAAGTGAAGCATTATCAGAGGGTGTATATGTTTCGAGTGCTTGGTGCATCACGCCAACCCATGAAGTGAAGGGTATTTTAACACAAGTGCGCTCACGATTATTAGATTTTGTATTGGAATTAAAAAGTAGCATGGGGGACGTAATGAGTGACGAAGATGTAAAAAAGAAATCAACCAATGTTGATGCCGCCAACCTTTTTAACAATGCTGTTTTTGGTCATAATGCTACGATTATGGTTGGAAGCCATAATCTGCAAAGCGTACAGAACAAAGTTGAGGTGGGCGATCTAGAGGCTCTTATAAAAACTTTAACTGACGCTGGCATTCCGGCTGATGAGATTGAAAGTTTGAAAGCTGCGGTTACTGAAGATGTGGCGACCGAAGGCAAAGCTTCTTTTGATGGTAAAACGGGTAGCTGGCTTACGCGAGTAATGGGGAAAATTGCAAAAGGAAGCATTCATCTCACAAAAGATGTGGCTGCTCATGTAATTGCAGCTGCAATTTCCGGATATATTGGTGTAACTCCTTAAACAATATCGATGCAAATTCTGAAAATTCTTTCCAACCGACGGTTGGAGCCATAACCTGCAAACTAAGGCAATCCCTAGATAAGGGAGTTTGATTGGTATATCGCTCCCTCCGCCAATTGTTCGAATAAATGCGGCAAATCAGCCGTGTGAGGTTACAGCATGCATCATGTCATCGTAGTGATTGGAGCGGGGTCGATTGGGCAGGCGATCGCACGGCGGGTGGGCGCGGGTAAGCATATTCAGCTCGCCGATCTGCGGTTGGAGCATGCCGAAGCGGCGGCCATCACCCTGCGCGATGCGGGTTTTGTCGTAACGACCATGCAGGTGGATGTCTCGCAACGCGCATCCGTACAGACCCTCATCGCGCATGCGAGCGCGCTGGGCGGGATTTCCGGCGTCATCCACGCCGCAGGCGTCTCGCCCTCGCAGGCTTCCCCGGAAGTCATCTTGAAGGTCGATCTCTACGGAACTGCGCTGGTGCTGGAGATGTTCGGTGAAGTCGTGACCGCGGGCGGCGCCTGCGTCGTCATCGCCTCACAGTCCGGCCACCGCCTCCCGCCGCTCTCGGTCGAAGAAAATAAAACATTGGCGACGACGCCTGCGGAAATGCTGCTGGGCCTTCCGATGCTGCAGCCCGGCCAGGTCAAAGATTCGCTCCATGCCTATCAACTTTCCAAACGGGGAAATTCTCTGCGGGTGATGGCCGAAGCCGTCCGTTGGGGTAAACGCGGCGCGCGGGTGAATGCCATCAGCCCCGGCATCATCGTCACCCCGCTGGCGAGAGAAGAGCTGGATGGCCCGCGCGGCGCGGGCTATCGCCGCATGATCGAGATTTCCGCCGCCGGGCGTGCCGGAACGCCGGACGAAGTGGGCACGGTCGGTGCGCTGCTGATGGGACCGGAAGGTGCCTTCATCACCGGTAGCGATATATTGATGGATGGCGGAGTCACGGCATCCCATTGGTTCGGCGAGCTCGCCATTCATCCAATATCGTCATAATTTCCGCAACATTTGGATGGCGCGGTCAGGCGTCATCGCCCTTATCTGGTACTTTTTCGGGCATTGATCGCTGTACCGAAGAGTGGCTCGGACTGCAGGCAGCAGGCGGTGCTCCATCGTTTCCGTTTCAATGGCATTGTTGCTCATCGAATGCCCCGTTCAGGCCTCGTCATTCTTCACATCCGGCAATTTTTCGAAGCCCTGGCGGTGCTGCCGTACATTCATTCGGCGGCAGCTGGGGCATGCGCCGCAGAAGCAATATCGTCAAACCAAACGCCGAAGTGAGCGATAAGATGAGAACGATGATGAGCGTGCCTCTGGAACCGAACAAACCGATGCCGGTGGAAATCAACGCACCGACGCCGAGTTGCAGAAAACCCAGCAGCGCCGAGGCGCTTCCGGCATTGCGCGTGAAAGGCGCCAAAGCCAGCGCCGCCGCATTCGGGTAGGTGATACCGACACAGGAAAGGAAGACGAAAAACAGCACGAGCGTACCCGCCAATCCATACCAATGCGCCAGCGTACCGAGCAGGAACACTATGCCCACCGCTGTCTGCGCCATCAATGCACGGCGGAACAATGTATCGCTTTCATAACGGCGCAGCAAGAATACGTTGAGTTGATTGCCGCCGATGAAACCCATGGTCAGCAAAGCAAAGACGCCGCCATAAGCCTGCGCGCCCAAACCGAAATTTTCCATAAAAATAATGGGCGATCCAGCCACATAGGTAAACAAACCGGCGAAAGAAAACGCACCGGCCAATGCGTAGGTACTGAATTGGGTGTGCCGCAGAATCGCCCAATATTCCGATAATATGCGGCGCGGATGAAGGGAAATGCCGGGATCGGGCTGATGGCCTTCGGGGAGAAACAAAAAAATCAAAACAGCGATCAGCGCCACCATCATCGCCAGCAGCACGAAAACCATCTTCCATCCCACGCTCAACATCAGCAACCCGCCCACGCTCGGCGCCAACAGAGGCGAAACCCCGATAAAGAGGAACAGAAGCGAAAAAATGCGGGCACTGTCTTTTACCGGGTAGAAATCGCGGACCATGGCCACCGAGCCTACCCCCGCAGCGCAGCCGCCCAACGCCTGCAGAAAACGCAGCCCGATGAGTTGATCGATGCTGGCCGCCTGCGAACAGGCCAACGAGGCCAGAACGAACAGGCACAACCCGCCAAAAAGGGGACGCTTGCGCCCGAATCGGTCGAGCAGCGGACCATAGACCAATTGGCCGATGGCCATGCCGATGAAATAGGAAGAAAGCGTCAGCGCCACTATGGAACTGCGAGTACCAAAATCCGCTGCGATACGCGGAAAGGCAGGCAGATAGAGATCGATCGCGAAGGGGCTGATGACGCTTAACGTGCCCAGCAGGCATAAAATCAGAAAGTTACCGCGCAGCGGTGCAGGCATGGATATGGCTTTCGGCAAATGAAGTTCCGCAACACAGCCGCAAAACCCATCAAAATTCCAGCAGGGAATCCCCGGTGGGGAATCCATAGACATTCGCCTGATGGATTCCCCGGCCGGTGTTCGGATACGCGGATTCTCTAAGCGGCTTTGCGCATGCTCTCGGGCGCACCCAGATAATCCATTTTTCCGATTTCCACGCCGTTGTGACGCAGGATGGCGTAGGCGGTAGTGGTGTGGAAATAGACGTTCGGCAATATGAAATAAATCAGATAATCGTAGCCAGTAAAGTGCATTTCATTTCCGCCGACGGAAAGCGTGATTGCCTTGTCCTCGCTCCCGTCGATTTGTGCGGCGGTAAAGCTTTGCAGGAAAGCCAACGTTTTTTGAATCCGCTGCTGTAATTCGGCAAAGCTGGTTTCGGTGTCGGCATAGCTGGGAATTTCGGTTCCTGCCAGCCGGGCGATACCGCCTTTGGCGATGTCGGTTGCAATCTGCACTTGGCGCGACAGCGGAAACATGTCTGGCGCAAGGCGTGCATTGATGAGCGCGCTTGGTTCGATTTTCTTGGCGGCGGCGAAGGATTCCGCTTTTTTCAGCACTTCGGAAAGGCTGGAAAGATTGCGCAGGATAGCGGGAACGGAGGCTTGAAACATGGAAAGCTGCATGGGAATCTCGATGTAAGAGTGGGTTGAAATCAGCGGGCGAGTTCTTTTTCGATGGCGTCCGTCAGGCGGCCCGAGGAAGGCGAAGTGGCGGAGTTGAAATAATCGACCAAATGCCCTTGGCGGTCGATCAGGTATTTGTGGAAATTCCATTTCGGAGCGGTACCAAAGCCCAGCGTTTGGCGTGCCCACAAATAGAACGGATGCGCCGCATCGCCACTCACCACTTCCTTACCGGCCATGGGGAAGGTGACACCGTAATTGAACTTGCAGAATTTGGCGATGGTTTTGGCGTCTCCCGGCTCTTGGCCGCCGAAATCGTTGCTTGGCACACCCAAAATAACGAGGCCTCGATCTTTGTAGGTGTCGTAGAGTTTTTGCAGCCCTTCATATTGCGGCGTAAAACCACACTCGGAAGCAGTGTTCACTACCAGCAGCACTTTGCCTTTAAATTGTGAGAGGGGCAACGCCTCTCCACCCATCAATGGAGTAAAACGATAATCGTAGGCAATTCCTGCGGGCGCCGCCGAAACAGGCGCCGCCGCACAAGCAAGAATCAAAACGAGAGAGTAGATACGCCGCATCGCCGAAACCTTTCGATCAGTATTTATTCCGCACAACGGGATTGCGCAGCGTGCCGATGCCTTCGATCTCGATTTCCAGCAGATCGCCCGGTTTCAAATAAAGCGGCGGCATCCGCGCGAAACCTACCCCGGCCGGCGTACCGGTCAGCACGATGTCGCCCGGCTGAAGCGTCATGCATTCACTTACACTTGAAAGCAAGGTCGCAACATCGAACACCATTTCACGCGTATTGTCTTCTTGCATGGTGACGCCGTTGAGCCGCGAGCGGATGGCGAAGCCGCTGGCCCCCGGCGGCACGGCTACGGCGGGTACAATCATGGGTCCTAGCGCACCGCTGCGGTCGAAATTCTTGCCCAGCGTCCATTGCGGCGTGCGTTTTTGATAATCCCGTACCGAGCCGTCCATGCCCAATGTGTAGCCATAGATGTAATCCAGCGCCCGCTCTTTCGGTACATGCCGCGCCGTGCGGCCGACCACGAAAGCCAGTTCGGCCTCGTAATCGTATTTCTGCGAGATGGCAGGCGCGACCAATGCTTCGCCGTCTGCCACGAATGAAGACAGATAGCGGATGAAGAATACTGGAAATTTCGGTACTTCCTGTTTACCCTCAGCCGCATGGTCGAGGTAATTGAGCCCGACGCAAATAATTTTGGTTGCCGCATCCGCAGGTATGGCAGAAGCGGCCTTTGTTGCGTCAGAAGATAGCGTGACGCCTTCCAGACCTTCCGCATGCAGCGCCGCGACAATCTCGCGCCAACAGCGGGTTGCAGGATTTCCCGCATGCCCTGCGAATCGTGCCATGCGGGCCGCATGCCATGGGAAGTGGAAAATGCGCATAGACTCATGGGAAGTACTTTCCGCAAAAAAAGTGGAATCAATCCGACAGCAGGGCCCAAAGAAGGTACAGATTGGCAGCGATAATAGCGAGACACAGCAGCCAACAGAGATATTTCCAGCACCGCCGCAACCGCCACTGCCCCATGACCTCCGCGTCTGCATTGAAAATCAACAGCGGTACGATGGCAAAGGGTAGCTGCATGCTCAGCACCACCTGGCTCAGCACCAGCATGCGTCCCAGCGCGCCTTCTCCCATCAGGAATACACCGATCCACGCAGGAACAATCGCCAGCAATCTCGTAAGAAAGCGCTGCTGCCAGCAGGGAATGCGCAGCTGCAGAAAACCCTCCAGAATCACCTGGCCCGCCAAAGTACCCGTCAGAGTCGAACTTTGACCGGAGGCAAAAAGTGCGATGCCGAAAAAGATGCTTGCCACAGACGTGCCCAGCAACGGTGCCAGCAAATAATAAGCATCGTCGATCTCATGCACCTGGTTGTGGCCATGCGCATGAAACACCGTGGCGGCAACCACCAAAATCGCTGCATTAACGAAAAATGCGAGGCCGAGCGCAATGAATACATCCACCGTCATCAAACGTATGGCATCCGTTTTGGCGGCAGGCTCCGGTGCCACGTCGCGGCTGGTAACGGCGGCGGAATGAAGGTAGAGGTTGTGCGGCATTACGGTGGCTCCGAAAATGCCGATGGCAATCAGCCAGGCCTGCGCGTCGTGCAGTAGCGCCATGTTCGGCACAAAACCGCGCATGACTCCGCCCCAATTCGGCTCGCTTAAAAATAGTTCGGTGCCGAAAGCGACCGCAATAACCACGATGAGCGACAATACCAGCGCTTCGATGCGTAAAAACCCCCGGCCCTGCAAAGCCAGCACCAGCAACGTGTCTAGCCCGGTGAGCAATATACCGCCCGCCAGCGGCACACCCAAAAGCAGTTTCAATGCCAGCGCCGTACCCAGCACTTCCGCGAAATCACAAGCGATGATGGCGATCTGCGCCAGCACCCATAAGCAGAAATTCACCGAAGGCGGAAAGCGTTCGCGGCTTAATTGCGCGAGATCGCGACCGGAAACCACGCCAAGCCGTACGCAAAGGGTCTGCAACGCCATGGCGACCAAACTGGCGATCAGCACCACGCAGAGCAATCCGTATCCGTAACGCGATCCGGCTTCGATATCCGTCGCCCAATTGCCGGGATCCATGTAGCCTACGCTGACTAGGAATCCTACTCCGGCATAGCGCCGGAAACGTTGCCACAACCCCGCGCCCGGCTTCAAACGGACGGTACGTCTGATTTCGGAGGCACAAAAAGGTGCGGTGGCCGTTTTAGGAAGATAGGCTGTTATGAAGCGCGGCAGACGCATGATCTGGTAAACGGACAGGGAAAGATGCCGTACCCTAATATGCTTTTTCATATCGATCCACTGCCCGCTTGCTAGCCTTCGTCTATCTTGGGAAGAGATTGTGCCGTGCGGCATGCAGTTTACGGGTGCTCCCCATGGTATGGTTATACTTGATATGGTTGGATGAATTTATTATCGGCGCGCCTTAAGGCCGATCTAAGCTCCGCAAGCGATAGTATTATGCGGAATGCTAAAAACTTATCCACACACTGCGCAAATATTAACCAATCCATTTTTTCGAGCCTTTACAATCTTCGCCTGATTTTTGTTCATGGCTTTTTATGAAGAAATACTTTATAAGCTTTAGCTAATTTGCTTCACAGCCTTGTTATGTCCGCATGACTGGGGAATAATAGGAGGTTCCCTATGCCGAATTTCGAGAGTTTCGCCACCGGTCGGCCACGTCATCCGCACACGGAAACTTTTTCCGCTCGCGAACTCAAGGAGATGTTGCGCGAAGATCAGGCGGGGGGCTTGGCTCCAAATACACGCCGCCGATTCAATCTGGTGCTGCGCGCCTATCTGGTCACCGATCTCATGGCTATTACGATTGGTTTCTTCATGGCCTGGGCCTTGGTCAGCGCATTGAACATCACTCTGCTGGCCCGCCCCGTGCTTCCGTTGTTCCGAGATAGCGGCGATCTCATGCGTATCGCTCAATTCGCCTTGGTGGGTTCCGGCGTGGTGCTGTGGTTTCAGCACAGCAACCATTACCGCATGCGCCTGACCTTCTGGGATGAGGCGCGTAAGATCGTCTCCGCCCTCGGTTTTGCGATGATGGCGGACGGTTTCCTCCAATTCGCCAGCAAAGCGGATATGTCGCGCTTGTGGCTGGTTGGCACCTGGGTCATCGCCGCTTTCGTGATCATCGGGTTTCGTGCCTTGGTGCGCCAGCAATTGGCGCAGGCCGGCCTGTTCGAAGTGGGTGTGTTATTGATCGGCAACGGCCCCACCGCCCAGGCAACCCGTACTGCCATCGAATCCGAACGCTCGATGGGTTATCGCGTCGTCGCATCCATCAAAAATTTGCCATCCACCTATCTGCAATCCGGCCGTTCCTGGGAAAGTCTGTGCGCTTCACATGGGGCGGATTACGTCATTCTGGCGCTGGACGGAAACGATATCGAAGCCTCGGAAAAGCCAGTGGCCCAGTTGGTGCGCGAGTCCGTGCCCTATTCCGTGGTGCCGCCAGTGCGGCTTATGCCGGTAAAGGGGCCCGTCACGCAGTATTTCTTCAATCACGATGTGATGTTGATGACGCGCAATGACGGCTTGGACCAGATCATCCCCCGTCTTCTCAAACGCTCCATCGACATTGCAGTCTGTGGCAGTGCCGTGATGCTGCTCAGCCCGCTTTTCCTCATGTTCGGCATCATGGTGCGCCGCGATGGCGGACCCGCCATGTACGGATCGTGGCGCGTGGGCCGCGGGGGGCGTACATTCTCCTGTCTCAAATTCCGCTCCATGGTGGTAAACAGCGATGCGGTACTGAAGAAGTATCTGGCAGAACACCCCGAGGCACGCGCGGAATGGGAGACTTACCGTAAATTGAAACAAGATCCCCGTGTAACCCGCATCGGCAATTTCTTGCGCCGCAATTCCTTGGATGAATTGCCGCAACTGTTGAATGTGTTGAAAGGCGATATGACTTTGGTCGGCCCCCGCCCCATTACACTGGACGAAGTAAGCATCTACGATTCCGACATCGCGCATTACAATCGCGTGCGTCCCGGTATCACCGGCCTATGGCAGGTGAGCGGACGCAACGACGTGACCTACCGCCAGCGCGTGGCCATGGATAGCTGGTATGTGCGCAACTGGTCGCTGTGGCACGATGTCGCGATTTTCTGCAAAACGTTTCCTGCGGTCTTGAAGCGCAACGGGGTGTATTGAGCATTCCTCTCCCCACGGGAGAGGGGCGACGCAAAGCCTGGGAGAAGGGAACCTACGTGGGTGGTTGAAGCAATCTTCCTTAGGGGGATTTCTTAAAAGATGAGCATCGCCAGCTTCTCCTCACCCGTGCCTCCCCCGAAGAAACAGGCTTTTATTATTTAATCCTCGCGGAAAGATTTGCGCAGAGTCTCGGAAAAGGGATCGAACAGGTAGGCAAGCAATGTGCGCGAGCCGGTAACGATCAATACTTCCGTCGGCATGCCCGGTGTAAGCTTCACGTTTTTTAGCGCCGCCAGTTGTTTGGCATCTACCTCGATGCGGGCCGTGTAATACCCTGCACCGGTCTTGGGGTCGGTGATCTTGTCGGCGGAAACGGTGGCTACTGTACCGTCCACCAGCGGCATATGGCGGGTTTTGTAGGCGCTCAGGCGCACATGCGCGATCAGCCCGGGACGCACGAGGTCGATGTCGTTCGGCGCGACCTGCGCCTCGACGATCAGGCGATCGCCGGTCGGCACGATGTTCATCAGCGTTTCGCCGGGGGAAATGACACCGCCGAGCGTATGCACGTTCAGCCCGGTCACGTAACCGTCGAGCGGCGCGACGACGCCAACACGGTCGAGCACGTCGGTCGAGGTGCGGATCTGCTCGTCCAGTTCCGAAATCTGCAATTGGGTGTCTTTCAATTCCTTTACCGTTTCCGCCATCGTCTGCTGGCGGAAATTGACGATCTGCAGTTCGGCCTCGGCGATAGCCTGTTCGGTCTGCGCGATGGCGGCTTGATTCTGCGCACGTGCACCAAACAATTCCTCCGTGCGCTGCTCCAGATTCAGCAGGCGCGGCTTGGAGGAATAGCCTTTGGCGAGCAGACGCCGCACGGGACCGATTTCCTGCTGCAGCAAAGCAAGCTGGCGGGTTTGCGCGGCGACCTGATCGTTCAATCCACGAATCTGCTGACGATGCTGCGCAATTTTCTGCTGAACGATTTCCACCTGGGAACGATTCGCCGCCATGCGGGCGCGAAAAATCTGCTCCTGGTTCTTGAGAATCTCGGTTTCCGCCGCGCTGTGCGTGGCGGCGGCGAAGGGCATGGCGGCGAGATCGATAATGTCTTTCCCGTCCCGCTCCGCGAGCAGGCGCGTCTCGGTGGCGCGGGCAGTGAAATACTGGCTTTTGAACGCCTGCAGCTTGGCTTTCGAGGCGGTCTCGTGCAGGCGAATGAGCTTTTGCCCCGCTTTCACCCGCTCGCCCTCATGCACATAGATCGCATCCACGATCCCGCCCTCCAGATGCTGGATGGCTTTTTTGCTGGAATGGATCACCACCTGCCCCGGCGCGACCGCCGCCGAATCGAGCGGCGCGGTGGCGCACCATAGCCCCCCCACTCCG
Organism: Rickettsiales bacterium; assembly: GCA_965247145.1. Taxonomy (GTDB): domain Bacteria; phylum Pseudomonadota; class Alphaproteobacteria; order Rickettsiales; family JAIXRX01; genus CBDFGH01. The sequence goes on along the minus strand of CBDFGH010000001.1, from coordinate 493,508 downwards.
AACACAGCCAAAGCCGACCACACGCCCAAACGCAGCACGCGACTGGAGGCATGCAGCGGATCGTCTGCGCCCGGCGGCGTGACCATCATCCAGCGGCTGAGACGGTCGAGCGCCTCGGTGCTGTGCATGCGGGTATGGTTCATCAAGGGGATGAGGCGTGGATGCATGGGTTCAACTCCGCATGGCGGCGGGACGGATGTAGCTTTGCAGCACGGCCTCGCGCGGCCCGAATTGCTCGACCATGCCGCCCTTCAATACCAGCACCTGATCCAGGCAATCGATGATGGCGGGCTTGTGCGCGACGACGACGAGGCTGACGCCGCGCTCTTTCAAACCGCGGATCATCCGCACCAGCGCCAACTCGCCCTCGCCGTCGAGATTCAGGTTCGGCTCATCCAGAATCACCAGCCGCACAGGACCATACACCGCACGCGCCAGAGCAATGCGCTGTTTTTGACCGGGAGCCAGAGTGGGATTGGCAGGGTTCCATAAAGTGTCATAGCCCATCGGCAATTGCTGGATCAGGCTGTGCGCCCCTGCCAGTTCGGCGGCGGCGATCACCGCTTCGGGATCGGCGTTTTCGTTCATGCGGGCGATATTGTCGCGCACGGTGCCCGCGAAAAGTTCGGGCTGCTGCGGCAGATAGCCCAGATGACGGCCCAGATCATCGCGCGGCCAGGTGCTTATCTCGTTGCCATCCAGCCGCAAATGTCCGGCGCTGGGCGGCAATACACCGGTCAGCATGCGCGAAAGCGTGCTCTTCCCTGCCCCGCTGGGCCCGATGATGCCGAGCGAATCGCCCGGCTGCAGGGCGAAATGGACGTTATAGAGAATGGGTCGCGCACCGGGCTGGGTTTGGAAGGTCAGCTGATCGGCGGTAAGCAGGCCATGCGGCACCGGCAGCGCCATCTCGCCGCGCACGGGGATATGTTGAGCGACCGATTGCGTCAACCGCTTGCGTGCATCCCGCGCCATCACGATTTGCTTCCAGAAACCGATGGCGTTTTCCAAGGGTGCGAAAGCGCGGGAGGAAAGTATGGAGGCCGCGATCATGCCGCCGGAGGTCAGTTCGTGGCTCAGGGCCAGATACGCCCCCACCCCGGTGATGGCGATCTGCAAAGCCATGCGTATCATGCGGGTGAGCGATTGCAGCAGCGCACCGCGCGTGCTGGCGCTTTGTTGCAAGGATTCATGGGTGTCGTAGGGTGTGCGCCAGCGGGCGAGCATGGCGGGTAGCATGCCCATGGCTTCGATGGTTTCGGCCTGCCGGGAAGAGGCATCCGCGAAAGCGAGCATATCCATACTGGCGCGTTTGGCCTGCTCCAACGGTTTGCGCGTGGCGAGATCGGTGATCACACCGAGGGCGAACAGTAGCAGACAACCCAAAGTGGCGATGAAGCCGAGCGTGGGGCTCATCGCGAACATGACGAGGAGATAGACGATAGTCCATGGCGCATCGAGCAAGGTGGTCGCACCCGCGCCGGTGATGAACTGACGGATGGTGCCGAGGTCGCGCTGCTGCTGCGACGCGCCGCCGCCCATGCCCATGGCCGACAGGCGCAGCGAGCGCGTCAGCAAAGCGGGTGACAAGGTGCGGTCGAGCCAGCTTCCCACCCGCTCCAGCACCAAAGCGCGCACGGTAGAAAAGATGCCGAGGAATAGGATGGCGAAACCCATCAGCAAGGTGAGCATCGAAAGCGTTTCGAGGGACCGGCTGGAGAAAACCCGATCCAGCACCTGCATGGAATACAGCGAGAACAGTACCGTAAGCAGGTTGATACACAGCGAAAATATCCCGGCATACCAGAAAGCCGCGCGACAGCGGCGCAAGGCCGCTTTCAGCGGATTGGTCTGGTCGGTGAGCGGTGTCTTTTCCATCCCTTCACTCTGCGCCTGCTTTGCTAAGATTGAGTTAGCGAAAACACAGAAACAATAGTGTGATTTTGGGCCAAATGGCTTGGGTTGCGGCTTGTTGGGTGAAATACCTCCAGCCTCAACTCAGCAATATCAAGGTTTTTGAAGCACTTCCGGCGGCTGCCCCAAAGCGCGATAGAGAAGGATCAAATTTTCCGCTGCCGCTTGCCGGCTGGCGACGAGTTCGCTTTCCGCGTCCAGCGCATTGCTTTGCGCGACCAGTAGATCCAGCTGCGGCGCTTCGCCCGCGCGGTATTGTGCGCGCGCCACTTCGGCGGCACGGCCTTGCGCTTGGGCAGCCTGGGAAAGCGCCTGTTGGCGTGATTGCTCCGTGAGATAGCCGGTGAGGTTGTTCTCCACATCTTCCAAAGCCAGTAGAATGGATTGCTCATAGGCATGCAAGGCCTGCTGCTCGCGCGCTTCCGCGGCGTCGATCTGGCTGCGGATGCCACCGAAATTCAACAGCGGCAGCAACGCATTCAGCGTACCGCTCCATGGCGACAGCGAGCCGTAGAGATCGGAATGACGCAGACCGAAAAAAGCATCCAGCGACAGGCGCGGGAACAATTGGGCGAAAGCCGCACCGCTCAATTCGGTCGCGCCCGCCAATTGTCGCTCGGCCGCTTTCACATCCGGCCGCTGGCGGATGACGCTCACGGGCGTGCCCAGCGCCACCCGCATCGGCACTTCGGGAATAGGCTGGGCCGCATCCATCAAATCACGGTGCTTGCCCGGATTTTCGCCCAATAGCACGGAAATGCGATTGGTGGCGGCAATCATGGTGGATTTGATGCGCGGCAGGCGGGCGGCGGTGGCATAGACCTGCGCCCGTGCACGCGCCACCTCCAGATCGCTGACCAATTGCTCGCCATATTCCGCATTCGTCATGGTCAGCGTGTCGCGCTGAAGTTCCAGGTTGCGCAAGGTCAATGCACGCTGAGTTTGGGCTGCGCGCAGCTGAATATAGTTGCGCGCGATGTCGGAGATCAATGTGAGGCGCAATTGGTCGCGCTGAAATTGGGAAGCCTCAATACCCGCTTTGGCCGCACGTACTCGACGGCGGTTACCGCCGAAAGCGTCCAACTCCCATGTTCCTTGCACGCCCAACTCGCTCACCGTTTCCTGACTGTTGACGATGGGGTCCGTGCGGGCGCGGGAGAGAGAGCCGCTGCCGGAAATCTGCGGATAAAGGATCGAGGTCGCATAGACTTCGTTGGCCTGCGCCTCCGCGATGCGGGCCTCGGCTTGTTTCAAATCGTTATTATTGACCAGACCCCGGCGGATCAGTTCGTTCATGGCGGGATCGTTGAATTGTTCCCACCACGGGCCGGGGTTCGGCACAGCGGGCAATGCCGCCTCGTCTGCCGTTACGCTGGGTTTGGGAAGGTTGCGCAATTCTGCCGCTTCGCCATCCATGCTCCGCCCGTCCAGCGCACTCCATACGGGATCGAGCGCCAGGGGCGGCGGGGTGTAATCCCGTCCCACCATGCATGCATTCAGCAGCAGGGGGGTGAAGAGAAAAGAAAGACGCCGCGAAAGTTTCATACCTGCCGAATTGCTGCGCCGCGTCCCCGAGCGGTCCTATTTCGGCAGCTATAGCAAAGGATGGGGCTTTTGGCGAGAGCGGGAGAACGTCCTCCTGATTTCTACCGGCATGAAAGCGATTCACGCAAAACTGAAATCGCTTTCATGCATGCTGCCATGGAAACCATCCAACCGGATTTCATGGTCGGCTACATGGTCGCCGTTCGTATCCAGACGCACTAAAGTATAAGGGTTATTCGCATCATTGGCATGGCTGGCATCGAAGCCGAAGCTTTTGGCTCCGCTCAATTCGCCGCTGCCAACGAAATTGCCCGCATTCAACCCAAACCCATGTAGCTGCACGCGGTCGCCTTCCGATTGGCTGAAATCGAGGATATGGCTTGCATTGGAGCCCGTGGCGCTGTGCGATTTGTCGAAATAGAACACATCCGCCCCCGCTCCGCCCCTGAGGTTGGCCGCGCTGCTGCCTGCGGCGAGAATATCCTTATCAGCCGTGCCTTGCAGGGTCGGAGCGCCGCTTGTATCAATGCTCTTTACCGCGATCGTGCTGCTTGCATAAGCACCTGCCTGGTTCCAGATATCTATCTTCAGCGTGCCTGTGCCCGCGCCTGCCGTACCGTGATAATCGAGCGTAGCCAATTGCGCGTTGATCTGATCCAGCGTACCGCTCATTCTGATCGTGCCCGTGCCGGAACCCGCGACGGCGCTGCCGGCTGCGTTGGTTATATCGATCGTGCCACGGCTGGCAGTAACGTTGACCGCCACGTTGCCGGTATTGTGCCGCGCCCATTCGTTACCGATCGCCACATCGCCGGGATGGACCGTATCGCTTAAGCCGAGCGTTATATTTTTGGCTGCAATAATGCCGATGGCGGTTTTGATGAAAGGATTCGTGTCGGTGATGGCGATGGTTTTGTTGGCATTCACACCCGCCTGGTTCCATACATCGACACGCAGGCTATCATTGCCTGCAATGGTTGGGGTATGGTAGTTCAGCGTGGCCAGACGGGCGTTGATTTCCGCCAAAGTGCCACTGATACGAAGACTACTGCCGCCGGATCCAGCCAGTGCATGTCCCGCATCGTCTGTCATGCCGACACTCCCCCGAGCGCTGCTGACGATGGCGCTCATGACTCCCGTAGCCGTCAGTGCCCAGGGATTGCTGACCACCACGCCGTCCACATGACGGTCCGCATCCACCACGACACTTCCCAAAGCGGACGCGGAAACGCTGATATCGTTTTTGTTGTAGATCGCATTGTCCGCCACGGTGATACTTCTGCTGGCGGTGATGCCTGCTTGATTCCAGATATCGAGCCGCACCGCGTCTGTACCCGCGAGGTTGGGGGCATGATAGTTTAAGGTAGCCAAACGGGCATTGATCTCGGCCAGGCTTCCCACAAGGCGTATGGTGGATGTGCCGGAACCCGTAACCGCAGCGCCCGCCGCGTCTGTGATATTCAACGTACCTTTGGTCGCACTGACGGTGGCGGACAAATTGCCAGACTGATGCTCCGACCAGGGATTACTGACCGCCAACAAACCAAGGGACTTGGTCTCGCCCAGCAGCGCCGTAGCGGCAGCCGGGGCAGTGAATGTAATGTCACGGCTGTCATATGGATTGCGATCGGTGACGGCGATGTTTTTGCTGGCATAGATACCTGCTTGATTCCATACATCGAGCCGCACGTTATCCGCCCCCGCCAGATTGGGCGCATGATAATTCAGCGTCGCCAAGCGGGCATTGATTTCGGCCACGCTGCCCGTGAGCGTGATGGAATGACCGCCGGAGCCGGCCACTGCCTGACCCGTGCCGTCGGTCACGTCCATTGTTCCTTTGGAAACGCTGAGAATGGCAGTTACTTTACCGCTCGCAGTATCCGACCAGGGATTGCTGATGCTGAGGCCGGTAAAAATTTTCGCGGCCCCCACATCAAGCGTCACACTGCCGGGTGCTGCGATTGTCAGATCGGTTTTACTGTAAGGAGATTGGTCGGTAACGGCGATGGTGCCGGTCGCGTGGATTCCTGCTTGATTCCAAACATCGAACCGCACCGCGTCTGCTCCTTCCAGCCCTGGTGCGTGATAAGCGAGGGTCGCCAGTTTGGCGTTTACCTCCGCCAGACTGCCGGTGAGATTAATGGATTTTCCCCCCGAACCCGCTACGGCATTGCCTGCGGCATCATATATCTGAAGGGTTCCGCGATTGACGTTGATATTCACGATAACGTTGCCGCCCGCGCTGGCAGCCCAGGGATTGTCGATGGCAACACCCGCGATGGCTTTTGTATCGTTGAGCGTGATGGTCGCCGTAGCCGGAGCGAGCAAGGCCAGATCGGTCGGTTGATAGATCACCGGTGGCGCGACGACGATGGGAGCCGCGTCGTGAAGGTTGGATATCTGGATCAATACAGGATGGTCCGGCAGAGAAATGTCGATGCTGCGCACGCCGTTTGCCGCTTGTATCACGCTGGTACCGGTCAACGGATCATAAATCGTGATATCGGCGCTATTTGCCGGTAACGTAAGGGTGACCGTGTGATTGGGTACAGCGATATCTGCCGAAACGGTAGCGCTGGAAAGTCGTGTTTCATTCCACAGCGCGATCCAATGCGTGCCGTCGGACTTTTCGATCAGCATCGAATGATCGCTGCTGGTCAGGCCGTTTAGCGCATAATTCAGCGGGTGGGTGGTGAAACTGGCAGCGCCCGTTCCGCTATCCGCCAACAGCGTGGTGAGATTATGCAAGGCGGTGGCCGCGGCCTTCGGCGTTCCGTCCGCATGGAAGAGCCCGAAATTATTATCGGAATTACTGTCTTTCTGACGGTCGAGCAATTCGTAAAGGTAGGTCTTCACCGTACCTGTCTGGTAGGAATAGAGCAGTGCATCCAGCATATATTTGGCTTGCACAGATTCAGATACGCTATTGGGATCGCTTTGTACGCCGGTGGTATACCATCCCATTTCGGTGGCGATGACGGGGCGATGCGCCGCCAATTGCGTTGCCGAATTGATAAGATCGATCGTCGCATCCGGTGCGTTTCCGGTACCGAAATACGTATGCGCGTTGGCATATTCGGCATAGGCGGTAAGATCGCCTACGGCACCGTAATTGCCCGTGCTGGATACGTCCCAACCCTGGCCAAAGCTCATATTGATGACTGGAATGCCCAGCTGAGTGCCCAGCATATGCACTTGTTGCTGAAACTGCGCACCGAGTTGCAAATTACCTGCGGCATTGAACCCGGAATCCGCTTCGTTCGCACCTTCGATATATTCAATAATTCCTTGCTGGGCAAGTTGCTGCACCATGTTCAGCCGCGTCGTCATGCCTTCGGTGGTGTTGCTGGAGATGAAGGCGCTGAATTGCGCGCCCGTCGCATCGGCGACCCTTTGCCACAACCCGTTCGCACCGAGATCGCTGGAATTATTGGCGCTGTCTCGCAGGTTTTTCACCCCAATATAATTGATGCTGTCGATGACTTTCTGGGTATTGGCATAACTCGTCCAAGTGAAGTCGATATGCGTGTTGATGCCGATGGATTCGATAAAATCTGCGGCGCGAAAAACAGGGCTGGGGGTGCTGTCGGTCATGGCTGATTCCTTAGAGGGAATATGCATTTTGCCGCAGCGCAGTAAAATTAATATTAACTATATATAGAATGCATTTAATTGTGGATTTGTCTTATACCATTGATATTCATTTTGAATATAATAAGTACAGGCCGGTGGTTTGCCTTATTTCACACAATTATTAACATGCGCTCCGTCCCCGCCGAAACGGGGACGGCTCAAATGCGAGTATGAGAGCATGTCTAAGGCTTGATACCAAGCGCCCAAACATTGACCGCACCGGCGGCGGAAATATGCAAAGCGGCGCTGGGATGGATGCCGTCGCTCGTCGCGTAATTGGCAGCACCCGTGGTAACCCATTTACCCGCATTGGCCGCGTCTTCCCAGGCAGTATTGGGATTGATCGCTGCATCCAGCAACCCCTGCCCCACCTGCGACAGAATCCAGGCATTGAGTTGATCGCGGATGGAACCGGGGGCGAAGCCGGTGCGATGGGTCTGGTTCGCGGCCGTGGCGAAGGCATCGGTCGAAGTGTTGCCCGGGCCGATCAGGCAATGCGTCACGTTCAGCGGTTTGCCGTAAGGACCCACCGTACGCTTCGCGGCGCGCCAGATGTCGGTGAGGTAGGTCTGTAAATTGGCCAAGGTCGCCCCGGTATTGATATCGTTCCAGCCTAGATTGCACAGAAGATGGGTGGCGTAGGGCCAAAGCGCGCGCTTGCGGCTGGCGGCGGTGGAATAGTTTTTGACGAGTAAATCGCCGCTGACGGTTTGTTTCGCCCATGGCACGGGATAATTGTTGACGCTCCAAAGGCCACGCGTGCCAAAGCCCCAATTGCCGTTACCGTCCCCGGTATCGCCTGTACCGTCGAAGATGCTGTCGCCCAGCAAAATGACGGAGGCCATGGGAGCGGCGGGCACACCGAGAATCGCATTGACACTCGGACCGTCCGTGCGGGAAGCGCCGCCGCTGGGCAAGCTCATCGCGCCAGTGCCGCCGACCTGGCTGGTGGAGGCAGCGGAGAAATACACATTGTCGCCGGTAGCGCTGGCTTTGTCGGCGTAGGGCAGGAATTGATTCACCGCGCTGACATTGCAGCTCAGTCGAACAAATACGTAGCTACCAGCGGCATAATCATACCCGGCATAGTCGGTCATCGTCGGGGGGCAGCCATTGACGATGGGCAGAATACGCGCGCCCCGCGTCCATACCGGAATACTGCCTGCCACCGGCTGTCGACCTCGATGCCTGCTTCGAAATTGCAATCGTTGCCCAGCGAAACTTCGCCGCTGCCGCCCGAGAGCAAATAAATACCGCTGTGCGCCACGCGTAACTGGGTGACGGGCTGACTGCCGAAATAATATTTCTTGCGCGATTCCATGCGCGTGTAAGTCGCGTCCGAAATTCGGTTGTTGGAGATGCAGCCGCGGGTGGCGACAATCTGCATCTTGCTGTGCGAGGTGGTGAGCAGGCTGGAAACTTTTACCTTTTTCGATGAGCCGGCGGCATTTTGCGCATTGTCGCTGATATCCACTACATGCAGAAGATCCCCCGGGGCAATATCGGTCAGTTCGGTCAAGTCGGTCAGTTTGGTCATGATCTATCTCAGCTGAAAGGGAAGATTGTTTTGGAAAACGTACACATGGCCATCCTGAAACTGGAGGGCGCGCGCACCGCGCCGCGCAACGGCGAAAAACGAAAGCAGCCGATGCATGGCTAAACCGAGCGCAAAGCGAGCGGTAGAATGCTATCGCCGCCGGTTTGGGTGGTAACGGCGCTGAGTTTGACGAAACGCAGACCCGAGGTCAGTGTCAGATCCGGAAAGGGAATGTAGCGATTGGGGGTGACGGTCAGCACATAATCCGTGCCATTGCCATCCTGTACGGTGACATAGGCACCGTCGATCGCGGGGGCAGCGGAAAATTTGAGTTGCGTACCATCGAACCCGGCAGGCGCGAAAAGGCCAACCAGCTCCAATCCCGTCAGGTCGATCGCCCCCGAGTCGGTCTGGCCATTGGCGATGGTGGCGATGAGATCGTAGAACTTATTGGGAGAATAATTGCGTTCGGTGGCCATGAAATGCATCCATACATGTTGGGGATGCATACATCTTGGCGGGCGTATACTGCATGCCGGAAGGGGTAATAATGAGATATATCTGAATAACGAACTGGCCTTTGCAGAAAATCAATCATCGAATCCTTCCACTGCGCAAAGATGCAGTGCGGGAAGGCTTGAAATACCATGCATGCAGAAAACCAGCCCTATTTCGCCACCAATCCAGGTAATATCCGAGAGAATCGGCGCATGGGCAGCGTGTCCGCCTTGGTGGAAACGGCGGTATCTGCATGCTGATTATTCATGATCTGCGCGTAGGTCTTCTTCGCGTCGAACGCCTCCTCCACACAGGCGACATACATCTTCCCGTCCACCGTACGGAAAGCGGGAACATCCGGAGGCACGGGGCGCAAAGGGTAGAGCAGGCCCCCGAGGATTTCGGTGATGCCATTTTCGCGTGTCTCCGCCACCACATTCACGCCCTCGGTTTTCACGCCCAATATCCATAGCGGTGCGCCGCGGTTGAGAATGCGTATTCCCCCGCCTTCGCTGTTGAATTGCCGCGCCCATACCGAATGCACGCCCGCCACTTCCATGGTGCCGCAGCAGGTATCTTCCAGATACGCCACTCCTGCGGTGGCGGGTCGTTTGAGCGCCACTGTGCCGGCGGAAACCAGATCGCGCAGCACCAGTGCCTTGCTGCCCGCTGCCTCCACCCCCACTTGGTCGCCCAAATAGCTGTTGTCGAATGCCAGTCGTTCGATGTTGAGAGGGGCCAGATTGTTCTGTGCAATCAACATGCCGCGATCGCGCCGAAAGCCAGGCTTGCGCGGATTGAAGGCATGCAGGGTGGAAGTCATGCCGACGATGCGGCGCACGCTGGCGGGCACTTCGATATTGTCGCTGATAAAATAGGTGCCGTGGGGGAAATAGATCGTATGTGCGCCGCTGGCCATGGCGCGGCGGATGGCGGCAGTCGAATCCACCTTCGTATCCGCCGTTGCGCCGAAACGCGCCACACTCGCCCAGGCCGAAACGGGATCGCCGATAATCTCTGGTGCGTCTGAGATGGGAAGCGACCAGGATTGAAGGGAGGCGGCTTGTCGGGTGTTCTTGTCGAACACCCCGTCCAGCGTGACGGAAGGCGCTTGGCCCAGTTGAGTGGCATACCCTGAAACCTTCACGTCGCGTAGATTCATCGCACCCGCATTGCGCAGGGCCTCGCCCGCCTGCGCGCCGCTGCGCTCCAGCTTCGCATCCACCAGCACGATCTGGCCGTCGAAGGTCTCGTTCGCCACCGCCAGCGGCGCATCCACCACATGCAGATCATGAATCGCCAAGGCATTCTGCGCATTGCGCAGCCCGATGGAACGGGGGCCGGTGAGCGTGATATGCTCGAGCGTCATGCTGTATTCCGTATTGGCAACATCGATACCCACATCGAATCCCTGCACGGCAACATCGGAAATCAACGCCGGACCAGGCCATTTGCGTGTCATGGCGATGCCCGTGGCACCGCTGCCGCTGGACGCTTGGATACTTACATGGCGGATGGCACCCAGATTGCTCGCCAGATAATCGATACCGATGACGCTGGGATTGCCCTGCCCTGTCTCCAGCGTCATGTTTTCGATGAAATTCATGAAAGCGTCGTTGCCCTCCCCCTTGCCCGCATAATCCCGCCCGCCATTGCTCGGCGCAGTGTTGCCCAGCAAGCTGGCAGTGGTAAAAATCATCGCTTTGGGCTTGCCCGCATCGGCATACCCTTCCGCTTTGTCATCCAGCCGCAGGATCGTTTTTTCGCGGGACTGCCCGATGAGGATCATGCCGCTGCCGAAATCGCCGTTTTTGTAGCGCTTGATCAGTGGCGCAGTGAGGCGGTAGATGCCGTTGGGGATATAGACGATGCGGTCTTGCCAGAAAGTGGGGCCCATATCCTCGCCGCTGGCAGCCAGTGCCGCATTGATGGCGGCGGTGTCGTCGGCGATGCCGTCTCCCTTCGCGCCGAAATCCCGCACATTTAGCGCCCCGGCATCCGCAGGAAATTCGGTGCAGGCAGGCGGCAGGCAGGCGGCTTGGGCCGAGGTGGCGAAAGTCGCGGCCAGCAGCAGGAGAAAAGCGTAAACGCGCATGGGAACCTTTTTCCGAAGTGGCAATCGCCGTGAGAGCGTTCTATAGAACGAGTTCGCATCCCCACCAAGGATTTAACCGTGAGAGACATCGCCACCTGGCCGAAATTCCATGTTCGCACGCTGGACGAGGCGGCCCTGCGCCGCGCCTGCGAAGACCTGACCGGCATCGCCTTCGCCAATTTCACGCCCAACATCTATCTCGGCATTTGCACCGGGGGCTATGTGGTGGCGGAACTGATGGCGCGCAACACGCCGGAACCCGTGCGTCTGCTGCCCATCACCTGCCGCCGCCCGAGCACGGCGAAGAAGAACAACCTGCCCTTCGTGAAGGAAACGCTGAAGCGCCTGCCGCATTTCATCAGCGATAAATTGCGCGTGCTGGAACATATCTACCTCACCCAGATCAAAGCCCCGCGCAACGCCCAGGTGGTGCCGGACGAGACGGAGCTTTCCGTGCTGCGCGGCGTACTGGCCGAACTGGGCGCATCCGCCCGCGTGCTGGTGATCGATGATTCGATCGATAGCGGGGCCACGGTCGCCGCCGTGCTGGATGTGGTGCGCCAGGTGGCCGATCCCGCCGCGCAGATCAAAACCGCCACCGTCACCGTAACAACCGCGCATCCGTTGGTCGAACCGGATTTTTCGCTGTACCGCTACGCCCTGTGCCGTTTCCCCTGGTCGCTCGATTTCAAGGGATAAGGCGTTGCAAGCACCGGTACTCATCTTCGATCTCGACGGCACGATTCTTTCGGTGAATTCCTTTCCGAAATGGGTGATGCATATGCTGCGCGGGCCCTTCCCCGCGCTTGGTGCCTATGCGCGCTGGCGTTTGCGTCTGCAGGTGGCATGGCTGTTGGCCGGCCGCAAAATCCTGCGCCGCCCTCACGGCCCCATGAAGCGCAGCCTGCAGCGCCTGTGGCGTGATGCCACCGCGGAGGACGGCGTGAAAGCGAGCCTCGACCATTTGACGGATGCCTTGCTCAACGCAACCCGCCCCAATATGCGGGCCCTGCTCGAGATCTTGCGCAGCCAGCCGGTGGATGCGGTGCTCGCCACGGCGGCCGCAGACGAATATGGGCGCTACCTCGGCGAAAAGCTCGGTTTCACCCACATGCTTACCACGCCGCACGCCGAAGCGGCGGATTACGCCGAAAACTCCCGCGAAACCAAACGCGCCCGCACCCTGGCATTCCTCGCCGCCCAAGGCTGGCAAGACCGCCCGCGCATCTTTTTCACCGACCACGAAGAAGACCTCCCCCTCATCCGCGCCTCCCACCGCGTGCTCTGGTTCGGCCCGGAAGCGAAGCTGCCGATGGTGCGCGCGAAAGCGCCAGGAGTGGAAATTGTTGCGGCGCTGCAATTAGATGCACATCAGATGCTGGATTTATTAAACGCCTAGCGGGTATAATTGCCTCTCCCGCCTGCGGGGGGAAGCCGGTTTCCTTAGCTAGCACCGCGAGCTTAAGAAACCGGGTGGGGGTTGCTAAATACATCCATTGAATTCATTTTTAGCCGGTAACCCCCACCCGATTTGTTAAGCTCGCTGCGCTCACTAACCAAATCTATCCCTCCCCCGCGAGCGGGAGAGGGAATATCGTGCGACATCCAAATGCTGAACCGCCGTAACACTTGCGGCGCACGGCTTTGCCGCTATAAAGGGGCATCAAATCAGGGCGGAGCCAATCATGAAAATCGCAGTCATCGGAACGGGATATGTGGGCCTGGTCAGCGGCACCTGCTTCGCCGAATTGGGCCACGAAGTGGTCTGCGTCGATAAGGTCGCCGAAAAGATCACCCGCCTCGAGCAGGGCATCATCCCGATCTATGAACCCGGCTTGGAAGAAATGGTCGCGCGCAACGTGCAATCCGGCCGCCTGCGCTTCACGACCGACATTGCCAGCGCCGTGCAGGGCGCACAGGTCGTCAGCATCGCGGTCGGCACACCCAGCCGCATCGAAGACGGCCACGCCGATCTGCGCTACGTCTATTCCGCCGCCGAAGACATTGCCCGCGCGATGGACGGCTATGCGGTGGTCGTTACCAAATCCACCGTGCCGGTGGGCACGGGCCGCGAGATCGAAGCCATCATCGCCAAAGCCCGCCCCGAACTGGAATTCGACGTGGCCTCCAACCCCGAATTTCTGCGCGAAGGCAATGCCGTGGAAGATTTCATGGACCCGCAGCGCGTCGTCGTCGGGACCACGGGCGCGCGCGCGAAGGGCGTGATGCAGGAACTCTACCAGCCTTTGTCCGATCGCGGCGCACCGGTTTTTTTCACCGATCTCGCTTCCTCCGAGCTCATCAAATACGCCGCCAACACCTTCCTCGCCGCCAAGATAACCTTCATCAACGAGATGAGCGACCTCTGCGAAGCCTTGGGCGCGAATGTGATGGATGTGGCGCATGGCATGGGAACGGATGATCGCATCGGCCCGAAATTCCTGGCACCCGGCCCCGGCTACGGCGGCTCCTGCTTCCCGAAAGACACACTTGCCATGGTGAAAATCGGCGAGAAAGCGGGCAATCCCATCACCATCATCGAAGCCGTGTGCCAGAGCAACGACGCACGCAAGCACCGCATGGTGGAAAAGATCGTCTCCGCTGCGGGCGGCGAAGTGAAAGGCAAGCGCATCGCCCTCCTCGGCCTCACTTTCAAACCGAATACGGACGATGTGCGCGATTCCTCCGCCCTGGTGATCGCTGAAGACCTGGTGGGCCGTGGCGCGACCATCACGGCTTACGATCCCAAAGGCATGGAAGAAGCGCGGCATCTGCTGGGCGACAGCATCACCTATGCCGTAAGCACGGACGAAGCGTTGAAAGGCGCGGATCTGGCGGTGCTGGTGACCGAATGGAAAGAATTTTGCAATCTCGCCCCAGCCCACATCAAATCCCTCCTCAAAGCCCCCGTATTCATCGATCTCCGCAACGTTTTCGAACCGGCGGTCATGGCCAAAGAAGGTTTCGTGTATGTCTCCATCGGTCGCGCAGCTGTAAATTTGTCCATGCGCGCAAGCGAGGCGGCATAGTGCAACCCAACGAAAGCAAAAAAGAGATTCGCGCTCTCACCGGCCTGCGCGGCGTAGCGGCATTTTATGTGATGCTTTACCATTTCCGCATCTATGATTACCTACCGGATATGGGCCGCACATTCTTCATCCATGGCTATCTGTGTGTGGATCTGTTCTTCGTGCTCAGCGGTTTTGTGATGGCGAAAACATATCAAGGCCTTTTTGTCCAAGGCTTCACTGGCGCGAATTACAAAACTTTTCTGGGGCGTCGCTTCGCGCGCGTCTTCCCGCTTTATCTTTTACTGACCACGGTGGCCGTAATTTATTACGGCACCCACCCGCAAAACATTCCGGCCAATATTGATTTCAGCCATACCGCCATCGCTGCCAATTTATTGGGCGTGCAGAATTGGGGCTTCGCCAAAAGCATCATCGGGCCCGGTTGGTCGATCAGTACGGAATTCGCGGCCTATCTACTCTTTCCGCTTTATTGCCTGGCTCTGCTATCATGCCATGCACGCCAAGCTGTTGTTACCACCTCGCTGGTCGCATTAGCCTTGTGCGCATTGGTGCTGTTGCCGAATGAGATATCGCATGTGCAGCGCATTCGCGGGCCGCTGGATATGAGCCTGGGTACCAACTTTTCCGCTATGGCGCGCTGCCTGTTAGAATTCCCTTTGGGTATCGCTTTGTACCGTGCATTGAACGTGCCGAAGATCGATGCCGCTTTCCAGACCAAAGGCCTCTCGGTTCTCCTGTCGGTAGCCATCTTTGGTTTATTGATGATCCCGAATACCGATCTCATTATCGCTTTCCTTTTCCCTCTGCTCATCGCCACTCTGGTGCATGATGCGGGCTGGGTAGCGGCGGTGTTGAAACGCGGGCCGCTCTACGGCCTGGGCGTGGTTTCCTATTCGTTCTATCTCGTCCATATCATGAGTTTCTGGGCGAAATGGCGGATGGAAAGCCTATGGACGAAAACGGGGCTGCCGCACATGGTGACCGCGGTGATCGTGATGTAGACCATCTTCTCGCTGGTCATGGCTATAGGACTGTATTTCTTCGTCGAAAAACCCAGCCGTCGCGTGCTGCGTCATCTGTTCGAACCGCGCAAGCGTATCCCTGAAGCCGGTTCGCCCAATCTGGCTGCACCTTAAGCGCCCAACCGCACCAGCACAGGACGTAAGGTACGCTTAACGATGCGTGGCCACAAACGGGGAGAGGTGGCAAAAACTTCGCCCAGCATCTGTCTCCAATGGCCCTGATAGGCAGAATCACGGATCAACACATAGCGCTGCATCGCCTCAACACCCTGCGCGCGCCGCCGCATCCAATGCCGTTGCTGCGGGGTCAGGCGGTCGTGCAGCAATGCAGTGTAATGCGCATGCATGGCAAGGGTGGTGTCGTAGCTGTAGCGCTTGCGCCCGGCGCGCGCCATTTCGCGCAACACGGTGCCACTGGGCGGAATGTAATTGTACAGCGCCCGATCCACCACCAAATTGCGGCCCCCGGCGGCGTAGAATTCCAGGTGGAAATACCAGTCTTCCCCCGTGCGCGCGGGCTCGTAATTGGCCACGCGGTGGGCGCGCATGAAATCGGCGCGCAACACGGGTTTGAGCATGCCGTAATCGAAGCGCTCCGTGGGGTTGGAGGCTTTCAAAAAAGCATCGAGATCGAGGATGCGATTGCCCCGCCCCGGTGGAAATGCAGTGCCCAAATGCGCACCGGTGTCGATGTCGATGAAGTTCTGGTTGTCACTGGCCATCTGCACCGTGCCATCCGCCTCGGCGGCGGCGATGAGCGTGCGAAGGCGCGCGGGTTCGAACCAATCGTCGCCGTCCAGCACCGCGATCCATGTGCCCGAAGCGGCATCCAGCCCCCGGTTTACCGCCACCGAGCGCCCGCCATTCTGCGCCAGCGCGACCAGGCGCACACGCGCGTCCCGCGCGGCGATGCGGGCGGCAACCGCCTTCGTCTCGTCGCGCGAGCAATCATCCACGATCACCACTTCCAGATCATGCTCGGTTTGCGCCAAGATAGAATCGACTGCTTTCTCCAGCGTATCCGCCACATTATAGGCGGGAACGACCACGCTGACACGGGGGGTGGCTTGGCTCATCGGAAACACTCGCAACGGGAATGGGGTTAGCTATACAGCCATTGAAGGTTGATTGATGGAGCCAAGCCGTCCAAAGTTCAACCGTAATTTCGTCTAGGAAAACTATGAGCAGCCCCGATCTCAGCACGCTGGAAACCCCCAGCGCCCTGCCCGCGCCGGATGTGCAGATAACGCGCCACGCGTTGCGGGGCGGCGTGGCCATGGCCAGCGCGCAGATCGTGAAGATCGCCGTGCAGTTTCTCTCCATCGTCGTGCTTTCCCGCCTGCTCAGCCCGGAGGATTTCGGGCTGGTCGCCGCCATCGCGCCCGTCATCGCGTTCGTGACGTTGTTCCAAGACCTCGGCATGCAGCAGGCCGTCGTGCAGCGCGCCACGCTTTCGCATGAACAGAAAAACGACGTGTTCTGGGTAACGGCGGCATTGGCGCTGGCGTGCTGCGTGGTGGTGGTGCTCGCCAGCCCCGGCGTAGCATGGTTTTACGGCGATCGTCGCCTGATGGCGCTGACGGCGGCGGCGGGCTTGCCGCTGCTTCTAGGCTGCACCGGCACCCTGCCCGTGGGCCTGCTGAACCGCGACATGCAATTCAAGCGTCTGGCCGTGCTGGACGTGGCCTCCAGCCTGCTTGGCTTCGCCGCCACCGCCATCGCCGCCTGGATGGGCATGGGTTACTGGTCGCTGCTGCTGACACCGATGGTGACGACGCTGGTGATGGTGGGGGGCGCCTGGACGGGCTGCGGCTGGCGGCCCGATGCGCCGCGCTGGCGCGGCATCGACCGCGAGATCGTGGCCTTCGGGGCCAATCTCACCGGTTTCAGCTTCATGAATTATTTCAGCCGCAACCTCGACAATATCCTCATTGGCCGTGCCAGCGGCGCGATCGAGCTCGGCTATTACGACCGGGCTTACAAGTTGCTGCTCTTCCCCCTGCAAAATATCAATGCGCCGCTGGCGCGCGTGATGGTGCCGCTGATGAGCCGCCTGCAGGAAAACAAGGTAGAACTCAAACGCGTCTATCTCGTCGCCGTGCGCTACCTCACTTTTCTGGTGGTGCCGGGCATGGCGGGGGCGATCACGGTTTCGCCCGAACTGGTCGAGCTATTGTTTGGCCCGCGCTGGGCGGCGGTCGCGCCCATCTTCACCTGGCTGGGGGTGGCGGGGCTGCTGCAGCCGCTGAACAATTCCACGGGGTGGATTTTCATCTCCCAGGGCCACACGCGCACCATGTTCCGCTGGGGCATGTACAGCGCTTTCAGCACCATCCTCTCCTTCATCGTTGGCCTGCAATGGGGTGCGGTAGGGGTGGCGGCGGCTTACGCGATCTCGGATTATCTCACGCGCACGCCGTTTTTGTGGATGATCGTGGGCCGGGTGGGGCCGGTGCGCTTGCGTGACATGCTGATGATCCAGATGCCCCTACTTGCCGCAGCGGGCGGCACCTGGCTATTGGTGCAATATGGTTTGCGCACGCAACTTCAGGGTATCCCATTGATTGCGGCAGCCATCGGCATTTCCTATCTGCTCGCCATTCTGCTCACCGCCAGCCATGCGGAAGGGCGCAATATGCTCGGGACGATGTTGAAAAAGCTGCGGCGCGCCTAATCGACGCGCTGGCCTTCCAGCCGTTCCGCCTTGCGCCAGATGAGCGCGAACCACAGCCAGATGGCGATTTTCCAGATGGTGGGCTTGCTGGCGTAATAAAGCCCCTTGATGAACCCGACCTCCGCCGAGATGGCGTGCCAATGCCGATAGTCGCCCGTGGGTTTCACCGGGTGCCATAGAGTATTCTCACGCGGCAACACCTTGGTGAAAGTGGGCCGAAAAACGAAGGTGCCGGGGGAAAGCGTGTAGGAACGGATGTTGGTGAAGTAGAAACTGTTGCGATTATGCGGTTTCACAAAGGCCCCGCTTCCGCCGAAATCCTCCACTTCGTAGCTATGCAGTTTGGCGATGGTGCCGAAGGTCATTTCATAATGCCCGCACCAGCCCGCCAGATATTCCTGGTCGATGGTATCCATCATGCGTTTGCTGAGGCGGAAAATGGGGAAGTAGCCCTGCATCGCCTCTTCCTTGTTCGGCTCCGTGCCCCCGGCGGCGGTAAAGGGCGGCATGGGTACATGGTTAGGGAAGCGCGCTTTGCGGATGCAGGTGCCCAGCACATCCGCCTGGCTCATGCGGAAGCGGTTGAAGAAGAATTCCCATTTCCCCTCGAAATGCACGTCATATTCCATCGCCCAATAATAGGCATATTGCGGATTTGCGCGATGGAAGGCGTGGGCGATGAGGTCGGCGTTGCCGGGATTGGTGGCGAAGGGGCGGCCGTTCCAGCCGTTCGGATTGCATTTGCCAGGGTAGCCGAGGGTGAGAAGCGAGGCGTAGTTGCACAGGAACAAAGAATCCGCGATATCCTCCGCACCTGCGGGAAAGTCGGGCGCTTCCTTCCCGGAATTGATGGCGATGAAGATGTCGTGATCGCTCGGCGATTCGGCGCGCAGCCGGTCGAACATGGCGCGGATATGGTCGTTGTAGAAATGGGTGAGGATGATGACGGCGGATCTGGTCATGAGGCGTTCCGTTTGGGTGGCGCGGCGAGCACGCGGTGGTAAATATCGATGAGGCCGCGATTATGCGCGTCGCGCGTGGGCGGCGCGGCCCAGAATTTGTCGTAGGCCGCCTGCCCTGCGGCGCGTATGGCGGCATCGTCCTGCGTGTGGGCCAAGGCGCGGGCCAGATCTTCGGCGTCCCCCGTGCGCACCTGCCAGCCATCCACGCCATGCGTCACGCGCTCGGAGGCGGCGGAGATTTCGCTGACGATGGCGGGCACGCCGCGCGCGGCGGCTTCGCTCACCACCAGCCCGTAGGTTTCATACCACAGGCTGGGGAAGACCAACGCGCGGGCGGAGGCGAGTTGGGCGAAAACCTGCTCGGGCGAGAGCCAGCCGGTGATGCGCACATTCGGCATGCCATCGGCCAGATGCCTGAGCGGCCCGTCTCCCACCATCACAAGCGAGACACCGGAGCGGCGCACCGCTTCCACCAATACCTCGATGCCCTTTTCAGGATCGAGCCGCCCGACATAGACGAGGGATTGATTCGCCGCCACATCCACCGCCGGGGTTTGGGCGAGTTCGGTGATGTTCTCCAGCGGGTAATAGCGCGCTTCGGGCGGCAGATAGCTACGCAGAATTTCGACCGAGCGCTTGGAAAGCGTGATGTAATCCATTACCCCCCGCGGCAATTCGCCCGCCATGCGCTGCATGACGGAACGGGCCACGCGGTAGAGTTTCTGCGCATAGCTGCGCTTGTCGCAATTCGTCGAGATACAATCGAGCGACAGCGCGCGTTTGGGGCAAAAATGCCCCTTGGCATAATCGAAAAACCCGCCATTCGGGCAGGCGGCGAAGAAATCATGCAGGGTGCAGACCACACGGAAACCCGCCTTCACCGCCGCCCGCACCGGGCTGGTGGTGAGGGATTTGGTGTAGCCGTGCAGATGCACCACGGTGGTGGCGGGATCGAGCGGCGCAAGTATTTCCTTCATCGCGCGGTAGGCGGGCAGGTTCCACAAACCCTGCAGCGCCACGCCGGGATTTTTGCCCACGCTCACCAGTTCCGGCTGGTTCAGGCACACCACACGCAGATGCGCCTGCTGCAATTCCGGGCAGATGGGGCCGCAAGCCCCGAGGAATATAACATCCAGCCCCGATTCGCTGAGCGCCACGGCTTCGTCCACCGCCACACGGCTGGCGCCACCTTGGATGTAGCAGTAATCATTGAGCACGATAACGGTGCGCGGGCTCATACGGCGCGCCCCGCTCTGGGCGGTGAAAAGCGGCGGGCGAGTTTTTTGCCCAGCGCGATACCGGGCTGCTCCACCAGCGCCTCCGCGAGAATAGCCAGCGCATAGGCCATCACCACGATCAGTAGCACGAAGCGCAGATTGTTTTCATACCACCCGAACAACAGCGAAAGTTGAATGAGCGGGCCATGGAAGAGATAGACGCCGTAAGAAATATCGAACCGCAGCGGATAGGAGGGGATGCGCAGCGCCAGCACGAACACCCAGGCCCCCACCAGCAGCGGATAAACCGCCATCATCGGAATCTCGTGCCGCAGCGAGCAGAGGATGAAGGTGCCCAGCGCGATCATGATGGCGGGCAACACGGGAATCATGATACGCGATTGGTAGCGGAACATAGCGATGCCGATAACGAAGAAGCGCAATTGCCCGGGCAGTTGCCGCGCCAATTCGATTTTTCCATGGTCGAGCGCAATGTAGGTATAAAGCGTGGAAAGCGCGAACACCGCCACCAGAAACCAGCCGCTAAATCGCCGCGTGAGCGCCCACAAAGCGGGCAGGATGAGGTAAAACCCGATCTCGACTTTTAAGGTCCACAAACTTGGATTAATGCCGGGATTGTTCAGCGGCGCCAGCACATGATCGATGTCGTAGGAAAGGAAATTGGCGAAGGCCAGATTGGTGACGAGATATTTCCCCAGGCCCGCCATGTGCGCAGCGAAATCGCCCAGCACCAGCATCATCGCCCCCGCCTGCAGCAGAATCACCACGGCATAGAGCGGATAGAGGCGGAAGAGACGGCGGATGTAGAAGCCTCCCAGGCGCGGTGCGGCGGCCCAGGAACTGGCGATGAGATAGCCACTCACCACGAAAAACGCATCCACCGCGAAATCGGCATAGCCGTACAGACCACTTGCTTCATAGAACAAGCCGGGCAGTGTTTTGAAGTGACCGAAGATCACCAAAGTGGAAAGCAGCAGCCGCAGTGCGCCGAAATTATTGTGCAACCCGCCACGGGTCTTCTCGAGATCCATCGCCGTTTCCTAGAATTGGAAATAGATGAAAGGCCGGTTGCCCAGCGGCAACAATGCCAGCGCAAGCGCCCAGGCCGCCCCGTACAGCATGGCAAAACGCCACGCCCCTAGAACAGCGAGCCTGTCGTAGCATGCGAAACGTCGGGCTGTACACTCAAACAGCAGCAAAGCGGGCGGCAGCAGGGTCAACGCCCACGGCAAGGCCAGCGCGCCGCTGGTATTCAGCCAGAGATACCGCTGCAGCATCAACCAGCCGCTGGCGAAATCCGTGGCGCGGAAGAAGATCCAGGCCATGCACACGAAGTTGATGGTGACGAACCAGCCAAACAGCTGGCCTAATTGACCTTTCGCCTCGCTTTTGCGCACGCGCCGCTGCCATTCGCGCTGCGCGACTAGGGCCAAGCCGTGCAGCCCGCCCCAGGCGACGAAACTCCAGGCCGCCCCATGCCACAATCCGCCCGCCAGCATGGTCAGCAGCAAATTACGATGGGTTTTCCATCGCTTCGCATCGCGGCCCCCCAGGGAGATGTAGATGTAATCGCGGATCCAGGTGGAAAGCGAGATATGCCAGCGCCGCCAGAATTCCTGGATCGAGGTGGCAAGGTAGGGCGCGTTGAAATTCAGCGTGAGCTTATAGCCCAGTAGGCCCGCCACCGCGATCGCCATATCCGAATAGCCGGAAAAATCGCAGTATATCTGCGCTGCATAGAGCCATGCCGCGCTCATAACGGCCAAAGCATCATAGCCCTGCGGCGCGGCGAAAATTTGATCCACATAAGGCGCGATGTTATCGGCGATGCCGGTTTTCTTCACGAAGCCGAGCAGGAACAACAACAAGCTGGCTTTCACCTGGGCCGTATTCACCGCCCGCTTTTCCACCAGCTGCGGCAGGAAATAAGCGGGCCGCACGATGGGCCCGGCCACCAACTGGGGAAAGAAGGCGGCGAACATCAGGTAATCGCGCAAGGAGCGCGCGGGTTTCAACTGGCCGCGATACACGTCGATCGTGTAGCTGAGGGACTGGAAGGTAATGAAGCTGATGCCGACCGGCAGCAGGATGTGCAGGGTGGGATGATCGAGCGTGAGGCCGAAGGCACCCGCCAGCCGCACGGTGGAATCCACGAAGAATTGACAATATTTGAAAAATCCCAGCACCCCGAGATTCATCGCCAGACTAAGGACGACGAACATCTTGCGCCGTGCCGGGTTTTCCTCGCGTGCGATCTGGCGGGCAAAGGCGTAATCCGCCAGCGATATGAAGAGCAGCAGGAAAGCGAAGCGCCAGTCCCACGCCCCATAGAACACATAGCTCGCCAGCAGCAGGAACGTCTTGCGCGCGCCATTGCGCACCAGACCCCAATAGACCAGCAGGGTAACGGCGAAGAACAAAAAGAAGATCGGCTCGACGAACAGCATGGCTACTTCCCGCAGGCTTGGGCAGTAAAGCCCTGTTTCGCCACTTCACCAGCAAGCAAACGAGAAAATGTCTCCGCGCCTTGGCGCGTCATGTGCGTGGCGTTGCGCCAATGTTCGGGGCGGTAGATTTCGGGGAAAAGATCCGGGCGCGCCATATTGAGAATCGGCACGTCGCCGCCAGCCCAATCCATATGCGCCGGATAGTCAGGCCGTTGCGTCATATCCTCCAGCATCGGCGCGACGATGTAGAGAAAGCGCATATTGCGTTTGGGCCCAGCGATATCCGCCAGAAGCTGTCTGTATCCTTCTCCCACCGTTTTGGAAATGATATCGGGAGCAGCGGGACGCACCGCGAACATTTCCGCTACATGCATCCGCTCCTCGGGCGTTTGCGGTAGACCGATGCGACCGCGGGCGTCTTCGTTGGCAGATGGATGGGCGACAGGGAAAAGCACGCTGCCCAGCATGCCCGCATTCATGGCATGCGCCGCCGAAGCAGTGAGCGCATAGAAAATGCGACCCAAACGGCGGGGGAAGCTGATGCTGGTATCACGGAAAAATAATACGAAATGTAGCACATCCGTATCATAGAGATTGACCGTGCGCGGGTCGAACCGCGTCTCCGGCGGCATGTTGAGGCCTGCATTGATTTCGAGCATCAGCAAGTTTGGGCATGTCGCATGCGCCAGATAACGTTTCGCCAACATGCGTTGCTCGGTGAGGCTTCCAGCAACCACGGCCAGATTCACGCTGAACGGTGCAGCGCCGGGTTCTGCACCAAACACTGCATCGAATGTTGCCGGCAGAAAACCTTCATGCAGCCGGCTGGTGCCGAAGGCTGCGATGTTGGCCTTACCGCTCCATCGCTCGATCAGCGCGAGTTTACTGGTGCGGTATTGCGTGGGCAGCGAAGAGGGATCGGGCAACAAGGCGTGCAACAGCAGCGCCATGCCGGCAAAAGACAGAAGGGCAACCCCAAAGCAAGGCAAAGCACGTGAGATTGCACGCGCAGGCAGATGATAGCACTCGGCCCAACGCATGCGCATGAATCAATGCGCCTGAATAAGCGGGAAGCTGGTGGATTTCTGCACCCTATCGGCACTTACCGCAGGAAAATAGGTTTCCTGCATCGGTGTTTCATGGCGCAGGCGCCTGGATTGCTCGTAGAGCCAAGCGAGCCCAGCCCCGAGAAACAGCGAGCCCATTTGGTCTTCGATGATCGAAATTACCACGCCGTATCCCATAATAAACGCCATGGTGGCCAGTGCTTGCACGGTTCCCGCCGAGGCGTTGCGCCGCGTGCGCAGAACGGTTATGCACGCCCATAACAGGTAAATCATTCCCGGCAGGCCGAAATAGGCATAAATCAAGATGAACAGATTATCCGCCGCGTCCCACGCATAGGGCGCGAAGAAACGCTGGCCGCCACCAATACCTCCCAAGCCTACCCCGAATGGAAACACTTCCGCGCTATCGATCCAGTGCCAGGCGCGCGGCCACATATCTTCCACGCGAATGTTGAAAGACATCATACTGAACATGCCTTCGGCGCGATCCATGTAATAGCCCGGCATCAGCAAGGGCAGCCCTACATCCAACACGAGCATGATGATAAAAGCTATTTTCATGGCCATGGTCGGGCGTTTGACCAATGCCAGGAGTAAGCCCATCAATACGATGAAAACCAAAATGGCGCCTTTTTGCGTTGTCCAATACAAACAGAGTAAAGTGGGAACGCCAATGGCCAGACGATACAAAATGCGTGGCGATCGGAAGAGCAGAAATACTCCGGTCAAACCCAGTAGATAAGCGGTGTTGATGGAGGCGCGCGTGAAGCCCGCCGCTCGCTTGTTCTCGCCCGTCACCTGCCAATCGCGGCTGATTTCCACGGTGACATCGCCAATATGGGTTTCCATGCCGATCCAGGGAAAGTCGAAGAAGTATTTTTCCGTTCCCACCCCGATACAGGTGATCGACCAAAGCAGGAAAATGAAAATCGCCATACGGCGCGTGGGTTCGAAAAAGAGCCGAGCGCCGACAGCGCCCACCAGGGAAGTCACAAGTAATTTGGCGCCGAAAGCAGCCGCCATCGCGCTACGCGTGCTGTAGATCATGACAAAACCATGCAAAAGCACGATGAAGCCATATACATAATAGGCGGGATTCACGCACCGATGCAGCAACTGGTAAATGAAAATCGCCAGAACAGGCAATATGATGGTGAAATCGCGAATGAAAATAAGCTCATCCGCGCCCATCATATTCAGCGCATACCGAATCGGGCTTTCGAAGGTGTAGAAGACCATGTACACCATGAGCCCGAGGCTCAATATCTTGTAAAGCCTCGGCGTAAGGCCAGTGAGCTTGGGCGTTGCGGACAACATGAGGGCGACGTCTTTCCATAAGGCGGCCAATGCATTGCTTCAAAAGGAAGCGCAGCGTTTCATATCGCGGGTATAGCCTGGGGTATATAGAAAAAATCGGCACTGCCTGTTTCCATTCCGCTAAAAATAGCTTAGGCAAAGAACGGTATGCACCAAATCAACCATGATTTTTTCATTACCAAACCGCGTTCCCTTGCTTTCTCGATGCCCTCGGAAGCGAAGAATGCGGGTATCGTTCGTTTTTTTTCTGTTCCCCTTCGGTATTGCATGCCCTGCCCGCTATGACCCGCATGATCAAAGTCGCCTTCCTGGTCGGCGAGTTTCCATTGCTTTCGGAAACTTTCGTCATCAGTCAAATGGTGGGGCTCATGCAGCGTGGGTTCCAGGTGACGGTCGTTTGCGACCGCGTGGCCAAGCCGGAAGGTATCGACCCGACAATCGAGCCTTTTCGTACCTTGCTTGCCCAAACGCACACCCGCTGGTGGCCCCCGCAACTTCTACACATGGTGCGCTGCCGACTGCCCGGCACGATACGGAAAGCATGCGAGCGAGCGTTGGATGCGATGTTCGATCTGCGACTGAATCGTTTCGATGTGCTGATCGCGCATTTCGGCGGTAACGGTTTGCGATTGGCGCATTCCCGGCGTTTGCGCATATTGCGCCGCCCCTTCGTTACGGTCTTTCATGGATATGACGTGGCACTGCCGTTGAAACAGGGCAGGCTGGCGCGCTATCGGCCGCTGTTTGGCAGCGGGCAGCAATGCTTGCCGGTCAGCGATTATTTTCGGCGGCTGTTGATCGCCGCCGGCGCGAAGCCTGAATACACCAACGTGATGCGCATGGGGGTGGATTGCGTCGCCATTCCCTATGCGCCCAAACCTGCACGCGATGATCATGTGCGTATTGTCACCGTGGGTCGTCTGGTGGAAAAGAAAGGTATCGAATTCGCCATCCGCGGCCTCGGTTTGCTCGCTGCCCGTCGCCCGGATCTGGCTTGGGCATATGACATCATCGGTGGCGGCCCGCTGCTGGAGTCGCTACGCGCTTTGGCCTCCGAATGCGGTGTTGCGGCGCGCATCCACTTCCTCGGTCCGCAACCACATTCAATGGTAAAAGAAAAGCTAGGAATGGCGGACGCCTTTCTATTGCCCAGCGTGAGCGCGGAAAACGGCGATATGGAGGGTATTCCGGTGGCTTTGATGGAAGCGATGGCGGCAGGGCTTCCGGTCATCAGCAGCCAGCATAGCGGCATCCCCGAACTGATTGAAGACGGCATATCGGGTTTGCTGGCTCCCGAACGCGATGCGCAGGGTCTGAGCGACAAGCTGGAATGGTTGTTCGACCATCCGCAAGACATACCGCAACTTGCTTTGGCTGCGCGCCGGAAGGTGGAAGAATCCTTCAACCAAACTCGGCTGGACGACGCAATGGCCGCTATGCTGCATCGAATCGTAGCGCGCGAGCGTGAAGGATAGCATGCGCGCCCGCCTCATTCGCCATCCTGTCTATCTCCGCATTCAGCGGAGCATGCGCAATCGCGGGCTGGGCGGCGCCAGTTTCGGGCGCAACGTACTCGTCATGTTCTTCGGCACCGTCATCGGCCAGTTCGGGACCGTGTTGCTCGCCCCTGCCCTCACCCGATTGTATTCACCTGAAGATTTTGGCATTTTAGGCAGCTTTACCGCGGTGGTCACCGTTGCCTCAGTCATCGCGGCGCTGCGATACGAAATGGCGGTGCCTTTGGCCAAGAATCCCAAAGAAGCGGCAAATCTTTTGGCGGTGTGTTGGGTAGCGCTGGCTTTGACGACATTAATCGGCAGCATACTCCTTGTGCTGCTTTCGCCCTGGGGTTGGAACATTACGGATTACGGTGCGTTGCGGGCGCACTGGTTCTTGTTGCCGCTTGGCTTTTTGTGCATCGGGGCCTATCAGGTGCTGGTCTATTATGCCACACAGCAGCAGGCATTTCAGGCCATCGCCCGCACCAAGATTTATCAGGGCTACACCGGCCCCGGACTGCAGGCGCTGCTCGGCGCGTTGCATTTTGGCCCCTGGGGCCTGATTCTCGGCTTCGTCGTTGGACAATCCACCGGCAGCGGACTGCTTATCTCGCGCCTGGTGCTGCAGCCCAACATTCGGCAGCACGTATCCTTGCGTGTCATGCGCGGTCTTGCGCGGCGATACGTGCGATTTCCGCTGCTTTCCAGTTGGTCGGGATTGATCAATTCGGCGGGTACCAGTGCCTTGCTGCTTATCGCACTACCTTCGCTCTATTCCGCCGCAGTGGCGGGCTTCATTTTTCTGATCGACCGTATCGTCGGGCGGCCGATGCTGATGGTGAGTAGCTCGATTCTACAGGTGTATGTGGGCGAAGTTTCGCGCAGTCGCGCCGACGACCCCGCCGCTATGAGAATCCGTTTTCTGCGTACCGCCAAGATCCAATTGCTTATCGTTTCAGCATGGCTGCTGGCGGTGAATTTGGTGGCGCCTTATATTTTCCCGCTCGCTTTCGGGGAAGAATGGCGTGCCGCCGTGCCCTATCTGCAGGTCATGAGCCTTGCTTTACTGCCGCAAATGGTGATGCATGCGCTGATCCATACTTTGCAGCTGCTGGAGCGCCAAGGTTTGTCCGCGGCCTGGGAAACCGGAAGATTGGCAGCGGTGGCCGGAGCCTTGTGGGGTGGCCATGCTTTGGGGCTTGACGCACTCCATGCGCTGCTTTTCTATAGCGCGGCGCAGGCGGCTGCCCAAATGGTGCTGTTTTTTCTAATGTTGCACTCGATACAAAGCTACAAGCATCAAGCCACTGATGAGAAAGACATTTCCCATGCGTAATCGTTTTTTCTCCGGTCTGGCGGTTATGGGCATGCTCATCTTTGCCATGAATGCGCCGGCGGCTTGGGCGGCGCCTTTTTGCGTGGTGGTGCAAGGCATTCCGCCACAATGCATGTATCACGATGCGCGGGAATGTTGGCAACGCGCCAATCAATTGCATGGCGTGTGCAACCCGAATCCCGAAGAAATCACCCTGCCAGCAGGTAGCAATCGCTTTTGCTTCGTCGATTCCAGCCGCGCCTCTCAATGTATTTATCCAGACCGCGGCACCTGCAATAGAGACGCCGCCAGCAAAGGAGGGGCCTGCATCGACAATCGCGACGTCAACCCGGTGCAGCCAGATCCCTATCAAGCCGACCCGCAGGTGCGTTATTAACGCAATATCGGGCAAAAAAAGCATGGCGCGGCGTTCGACCCGTCACAATCGGTTGCGGTTGCAAACCCACCGTGCTAATCACCGCATACTTTATGCTGCGCTGCACTCGAAAGCCGAAGAGCCGATCATGTCCTTGCCATACGTCCGCTTCTTCGCTTGTAATTTCTAGGACTATCACCGGTATGTTTGCATCCCATTCCTCTGCCGCGTTGCGTTTTCTCACGTCCATTGGCCTTACGCTGCTGCTGGGCGCCTGCATCAGCACGCCGGTTGCAAAATCGCTTCCGCCCGCACCGAAAAACGTGGTTCCCGTGCTTGAAATGGCAAAAGACCTGGAGCCCTATCGTCTCCAGATCGGGGATGTGATGGATGTGAAGGTGATGCTGAACCCTGAAATGAATGAGCAGGTGACGGTACGTCCGGACGGCATGATCTCCACTTCCCTGGCCCGCGAAGTGGCCGCCTACGGTCGCACACCCGCCGAAGTGCAGACCGAATTGGAAAAATCCTATAAAAGCCAATTGCGCAATCCGCAGATCGCCGTACTCATCCGCTCCTTCGCTCCGAACCGCGTCTATGTAGCGGGTGAAGTGTTTTCGCCCGGTGAATTCGTTACCATCGGTCCCAATCTTACCTTGATGCAAGCGATTGCCCGTGCAGGCGGCGTAAAAAATTCCGCGAATACGGATGATGTGGTGATCCTACGCCGCGGTGCCGGGGAAAAACCGGTGGCCTATGCCGCCAACTACACCAAAGCCGCCGGCGGTACGGACGCGAGCGAAGACGTTCGGCTGGCACCTTACGATGTTGTTTATATACCGCGCACCGGGGTCGGAAATGCCTATCTGCATTTCCAACAATATTTCCAGCAATTCATCCCGGTCAGCATCGGCGCAAGCTATCAGCTGAATCCGAACGGCACCAACAACGGTTTGTAAGGCTGCGATATCATGCAGATGGAATTCACTTCCCGGGGGCTGCTGGCCACTTTTTTCCGCCAGCAACTGAAATTCTGGATCGTCTTTCTTTTAGTGGTGGCAGGCGGCGTGTATTATATTACCACCGCCAAGCCGCTTTATCAGGCCGCCGGAAGCATGTTGTTACGTTTCGGCCAGAGCGCCGAGCCGGAAATCGCCCCTGGCGCCGGTCACACATCCGAAATCTCGCAAAACGACCGCCGAGAAATCCTGCAATCCAATATCGACCTCCTCTACAGCCATGATTTGTTGCGCGCGGTGATTGAAGATGTGGGCATCGAAACCGTGTATCCTGGCATTACCGAAGCGTCCAAGGATAAGGACGTGCCGATCGAGGCGGCCATTCGCAACATGTCGCAGAAGCATTTGGTAGTGAAGGCGGGCCAGACCAGTACTTTGATCGACGTTCTGGTTTTCAACGAGCGTCCTGAAATCGCCCAATTGCTGGAAGAGCGTTTGTTCGCTCTCTACATGACCCGCCAATCACAGGTATACAACCAACCGCAAATCGCTTTCGTGCAGGAACAGCTGGTCCAGGCGAAGGAAAAACTTCAAATCTCGCAAGCCAAACTGCAGGAATACAAAGCCCGCACCGGCATTTCCTCACCGGACGAGGAAATGAACCAGCTGCTTCGAGAAAAAGGCGAAGCCGCCAATATTGCGCTCAAAAGCGTCGATGAAACACAGAATCGCTTAATGGAACTGCAGACCAAGGAAGCGGAATTACTGACCACTTACCGCCCTGACAGCCCGGCCGTGCGCACGGTGCGCCGCAGTATCGCCCTGCTCAATCAGCAGGCGAACCAGCGCAAGGCCGATCTGCAGTCCGACGGCAGCGGCCAAAACGGGCTGCTCAATGCACGCATCAATCGTATCAATCAGCGCGTTGCCATGCTCGATAGCCAGCGTCAGGAATACAACGATCTGATGCGCCAGGTGACGATCGACGAGGAAAATTACCGCAACTACCAGTTACGCAGCGAAGAAGCGCGGGTGAACGATACGCTGAACCAGAAGAACATTACTCGTGTTTCGGTGGTGGATGAGCCGGTGGTGGCCAGCCGCCCGGCGCGGCCGCGCAAAATGCTGATTCTGGCCGTATGCCTGATTGCCGCGAGCCTGCTAGGGCTGGGTACCGCCGCTTTGTTTGAAACACTGGACGAACGCTTCACCACGCCCGCCCATGTGGCCCGCGCATTGGATATTCCAGTGTTGGCCAGCTTCGCGCATCGGGGACGCTAGTCATGGAAAGCACGATGAACGACATCTTGACCGACGACCCCATCGCCTATGCGCGCAAGAACGCGTTGAGCACGAACAACATGGTGGCTGCACGCAACGTGGTACTCGATCTCACGCCCGCATTACCGCCGAGCGAAACCGCCAAGCTCTACCGCGCCATTGAAAACGCCCTGCCGATCAATCTCAACCGAGTCGTGCAATTCGTCAGCGCTTACGAAAATGAGGGCACGCATGTGGTGGCATTCGACACCGCCTGCATTGCCGCGACTCTCATCGGCAAACGGGTATTGTATATCGACACCAATATCCACAGCACGGGTCCCACCCGTGAAATGGCGAACGCCCTCGTGGTGCCGCTGGATATGTTGTTGCAATCCGGTCGGCCGCTGAACGACGCGTTGGTAAACGCCACCGGCACCAGCCTGTATTACACGGTGCTGCGCCCGCGTGGAAATGGCAGTTTTCCCTTGGTCAGTTTCGAGCTGATCGGCGGATTGATCGCCAGCCTTCGCCCCTCTTTCGATCTTGTCGTCATAAGTTCCGAAGCGGTGTTGACGGATGTCTTCGGCGCGGCATTGGCGAAACTGACGGACGGCTCGATTCTCGTTGTCGAAGCGGAACGCACGCGCGCCCCGGTCACCATGGAGGTGAAGCGCCTCATCCAATCCAACGGCGGCAATGTATTGGGGGCAGTGCTCAACCGCCGCCGCTTCTACATCCCCGCTTGGGTATATCGACTGTTTTGGGGCAGCGCAAAAAAATCCTAACCATGGTGCCACGGCGGCATCTTCGAGGCTCCTTTGCATATTCTGCTCGCCAACAATATCTATCCGCCCATCATGGCGGGAGGCGCCGAGCTTATCGTCTCCTATCTGGCCGAAGGGCTGGCCGTGCGCGGCCACCGCGTCACCGTGCTTTCCACCTGCGGACCGGAGATGGAACCCTACCCGGTCGAAATGCGCAACGGCGTGGAAGTGGTGCGCTTCTTCCCCAGGAATTTCTATTGGCACTGGACGCGCGGCGAGCGCCCCGGCTACCAGAAAGCCCTCTGGCACCTGCGCGACGCCTGGAACCGCGATGCGGCGAGGCGCTTTCAGCACATTCTCTCGGACCGTTCCAAGCCCGACATTTTGAATACGCATCTGATCGACGGTCTTTCCGCCTCCATCTGGGCCAAGGCCAAAGGAATGGGGATGTCGGTGATGCATACCGCACACGATTACCACCTATTGTGCCCGCGCTCGCTGATGCTCACCAAATCGCTGAAGATTTGCGACGCCCCGCAGCCCGGCTGTCGCGCCTATCGTGCCTGGCATCTCCACACCACCCGCCATCTCGATCTCTTTGCCAGCCCATCGCAATTCCTCATCGAGAAACATCTCGGATCGGGATTGCGCGTCAAGGCGACCGCCGTGCTCCGCAACGGCATCCCGCTGCCACAACTTGATAAAGCCTTCCCCCTTGAGGGGAAGGGAGTTCTGCACCCCCGTCGCTTTATTTTCGCCGCGCGCCTGACCGTGGAAAAGGGCTGCCAAGTGGTGCTGGATGCGCTGAAGCAGCTATCGCCGAGTCTCGATTTCGAATTGATCGTGGCGGGCAAGGGGCCGTTCGAGGAGGCATTCCGCGCCGCCGCCGCGGCCGACCCTCGCGTGAAATTTCTCGGCTTCATCACGGGAGAACAGAAAGAAGCCGCTTTTCGCGCGGCGGATTGCCTGCTCATTCCTTCGCTGTGGTACGAAAACGCCCCCGTGGTCATCGTCGAGGCGGCGGCTTATGGCCTCGGCGTCATCGGCAGCCGCATCGGGGCGATTCCGGAATTCGTGCGGCATGAAGAAAACGGGCTTTTGTTCGAGCCCGGTAACGCCGTCGAGCTGGCGCGGGCAATGATGCGCATGGTGCATGAAGAAGCATTACGACCACGTTTCGCCGCAGAGGCACAATCCCTCGTCGCCGCATCCAGCGTCGAGAACATGGTCGATCATTATCTGCAGCATTACGGCGCGCTTACCGGGCAGGTGTAACCCATGCTTCCGCCCGCCGCATAAAACGGCGTGCCGGGCGTTCCAGAAAGCGGTAAGCCAGCCACGCAGCCAGCAATACGCATGCATAAAGCGCGCACAGCGAGATCACATCTGCCCATATGGGCGGCATATAGCGGGCAAGCGCCGCTCCACCCAGCCAACGCACGCGCAAAAACTGCGAGTGAAGCAGATAGATGCCATAGGAAATCTCGCCCAGGAAAAAGGCAAACGGCATGGCGCACAGGCGCGCGGCGCATCCCTTCCCCACCGCCAGCGCCACCACCAACGGCGGAAGCAGCAGCACGATGCCCAGATCGCTTTGGGGCAGAAAAGCAAGCGCTATGGCACTCAGCGCCAATGCGTCCCCCACCGCGGAGCGCGCCATCCATGCATGCAGACACGATGTTTTACTTGCGCGGTACGCGCCCAGGCCCAGGCAAAATTCGCCCAGGCAGCGCAACAATGGCCACGGTGTGTAGGGCCACACCACATCCAGCATGCCCTGCCGGGGTATCGGGCTTTCCGACGGGGTCGGTACCTGCGAAACATAGGCCACGAGCGCCAGACAAAGCAAAGCCGCAAGCACCGACCATGCAGTCCTTGTGCCGATCATCACCCAAATCAGCAGTGGAAACAGAAGATACGCCGCGAATTCCGTGCTGATGGACCAGGCATGGCCGTCGATGCTCGGGCCGAAACCCCAGGCTTGCGCCAATGTCAGATTCAAGAGCGTCAGCATCCCCAGCCCTTCGCGCGGCAAAGCATGGCTTGCCCCAAGGGCGATGGAGGCGGCGATCAACAGCGTAATGCATAGATACAGCGGATAGATGCGCGCCACGCGGCGGATGAGGAATAGCGCGTAATGGCGCATATGCCACCCTTCCTGCAGAAACCGCTCATACGAAAGCGCGAGGATGAAACCGCTGAGGACGAAGAAGAGATCGACCGCCAGATAGCCGTGATGCAGGAAGGTGCCGAACGGCTGCGGCAACGCATCCTCAATATGCACATGATATGCCACCACCCACAAAGCCGCCAAGCCGCGGATGCCGGTCAGCGCCCGAATTTCTCCGATGTTCTGCGCCACCTGGTTATCCTTTCCCCGTGCTGGCAGCCACCGCGCAGGGCGTATGTACCCGCAGGCGCATCGCCAATTCGTGCAGTAGCACTTCCATGCGCACATGCGTACCATGCAGCCCGATCAGCGTAACGACCAGTACCAGCGTTGCCCAACGGGCGCGGAACGGCGGCACCGCCTGCGTGCGCAGCAGCCCGAGCCAGACGACGAACACGGCCAACAGTCCGATGCCAAAGCCCAGCAGGACTTCCTGCCAGTTATGGTAATGAAAATACACCCGTGTATAGCCGATACCGAGGATCAACGGCACGAGCCCAAGCCATGGCCCGTAGCGCCAGCGGGCCGGAAGACGTTGCGACAAAAGCACCAGAAGGGTGCCATATACGGCGCTCGACAAAGCCGCATGTCCACTGGGGGAACGGATCGTTACCCACCCGAACCGGGCCTGACAGCCTATGAACAGAAGCTTCAGCGCGGCGATTCCCAGTGCCGCGAAGCATAGCGCCCCCAACATGGCCAAAGCGCCGCGCCGATGCCCCGCCAGGGCCAGATACAGCGCGATCAACACGCTAAGTACGATCATCAGACCGCCATCTCCCAGGTCGGTCACGGCGGCGGCAAAGCTGCGGGTAGAAAAATGGTCGAAAATCATCAAGTTCGTGTAGCGCATTTCATTCATATGTTTTATGCGATCCTGCATAGCCCGGTTGGCGGGAAACACAAAGCGCGGAGTCTCGATGTCGCATACGATTCTGGTGGCCGGTGGGGCCGGTTACATCGGCTCTCATGTCTGCAAGGCATTGGCTGCCGCCGGGCACATCCCCGTGGTGCTCGACGACCTTTCCGCAGGCAAGCGCGATTTCGTGCGCTGGGGCCCGCTGGTGCACGCCCGCGTGTCGGACAACGACATCGTGAAACGTACGGTAGCGGAGCATGGCATCCGCGCGGTCATCGATCTGGCGGGCTCGATCGAGGTCGGCGAATCGGTGAAGGACCCGCTGAAATATTACGACAACAACGCCTCCGCAAAAGTGATCTTTCTGCGTGCACTGCATGAAGCGGGTGTAGGGGCGTTTGTTTTCTCCTCCACCGCCGCCGTGTATGGCGAGCCGGAAATCATTCCCATCCCCGAATCCCACCCCCGTGCTCCGAAGAATCCATATGGCTGGTCGAAGCTGCATTTCGAACATATACTGCGCGACTTCGAAGCGGCGGGCGGACCGCGCTGGATGGCGCTGCGCTATTTCAACGCGGCAGGCGCCTCGCCGGATGGCGATATCGGCGAATGCCACGATCCCGAAACCCACCTCATTCCCCGCGCATGCCTGGCCGCACTGGGTCAAGTCCCGCCCCTGGAAGTCTATGGCAACGATTACCCAACGCCGGATGGCACGGCTTTGCGCGACTATATTCATGTGATGGATCTCGCCCAGGCGCATGTGCTGGCAATCGAAGCATTGCTGGAAGGCGCGCCTTCGGCGGCCTACAATCTCGGCAACGGCATCGGCACCTCCATAGGCGAAATATTGGCTTGTTTCGCAAACCTCGGCATTCATGTACCGCATGCCTATAAGCCTCGCCGCGCAGGCGATCCGAGCCGGTTGATTGCCGATGCAAGCGCCGCGAGAAAGACATTGGGCTGGAAACCACAATATGCCGAAGTGCAAACCATTGTGCGATCTGCTTATGATTGGCACAAAAGCCTGCTTGGATAAGCAAAAGCTTCCATGGTGCAGGTGAGGGAGTTGACTGCTTTTTTATAATAATTGCAACCCACCGCGCCGCAAACTTACGAAACAAGCATTACGACTGGTATCGAACCCATAGGAATCGGTCCGTCGTGTCGCACGCATTGTCTGATAATACCCCTCTCGATACGCGCACCATCGGCGCGATCTTCGCGATGCCTTTTTTCGCGGACGAATGCGCGCTGTTTCTGGATATCGATGGCACACTCGCGCCTTTCGCTCTCACACCCGACGATGCGCATATTCCCGAATCCGTATTGCGCGATCTAGGCAAGCTGCAGGATCAATTGAACGGGGCCGTGGCGATGGTCAGCGGGCGCAGCATGCCGGATATCGACCGCATGAGCGCGCCGCATGTGCTACCCGCCGCCGCATTGCATGGGCTGGAAATACGATTACCGAACGGCCGCGTGGAATTACCGCAGCACGGTGAGGAATGGCTGAATCCGGCACGCGAGACGATCCGCGAGCTGGCCCACCGCCATCCAGAAATTTTTATTGAAGACAAAGGCTTCAGCTTAGCGGTGCATTATCGACGGAAACCGGAACTCGAACACGGCATGCTCGACATACTCCGCAGCCTGCAGACCGCTTGCGCAGAACATGTATTTCTGCAGGAAGGCAAACTGGTCGGGGAGTTGCGCCTGCGCGGCGGCGATAAGGGCACTGCGATTCAGCGTTTGATGCAATGCGCACCGTTCCAGGGCCGCCGCCCCGTTTTCGCTGGCGATGACAAGACGGACGAAGATGCTTTCCGTGCGGTCAACGCCTTGGGCGGCCACAGCATCAAAATCGGCGGCGGCGAGACCGAAGCCGTCGAACGCTTCGCAAGCCCCGATCTTTTCCACCGTTGGTTGCATGCGCTCAGCGCGCATTTCGCCGCCAGCCGTTCCACTCACCCCCATCATGCCTGAGTCGTCCATGAGCCGTCTGATCGTTCTTTCCAATCGCGTCACCCTCCCCGACGGCAAGTCCAATGCGGGCGGCTTGGCTGTGGCTTTACAGGAAGCGCTGCAAACGCGCGGCGGCATCTGGTGCGGCTGGAGCGGACAAACGCGCGAATTTCCCAAACGCCATGCCGAACAACATGGCAACATCAAATATGTTACGGTAGATTTCACCGCGCCGGATCACGACGATTTCTACCTAGGCTATTGCAATTCTACCCTGTGGCCGCTGTTTCACTACCGCCTCGGGCTGATGCACTACACACCCGCGATGCAGGAAGCCTATGAGCGCGTGAACGAGATGTTTGCCACGCAGATGGCGCAGATGAGCGAGCCCGAAGACACCATCTGGGTACATGATTACCAGATGATGCGTGTGGGTCATCATCTGCGCCAGCGCCGCGTGGAAAATCGCCTGGGATTTTTTCTTCATATTCCTTTCCCTACCCCCGAAGTGTTGTGGGCGCTGCCGAATGCGCGCGACATCCTCGAAGGTCTTTCGGCATTCGATACGGTGGGATTTCAAACGAAATCCGATCTACAATCCTTCGTGCGATGCATCAACGAAATGGCTGGCGGTCGCGGGCAGTGCAGCATGCAGGAAGATCGCTGCACGCTGGAAGCATTCGGGCGCAGTTTCGTGGCGGGCGTCTTCCCCATCAGCATCGATACCGAAAACCTTTCGGCCATGGCGGCGGATTCCGAATCCACTTCGCACGTCGCCCAACTCAAACGCAGCCTGAACGGCCGGAAAATGGTGATCGGCGTGGATCGTCTGGATTATTCGAAAGGATTGCCCCACCGCCTGGAGGCCTACGATCATTTCCTCACCGAGAATACAGACAGGGCCGAAGATTATTCCTACATGCAGATCACCCCGCTTTCCCGCAGCGATGTGCGGGAATATGCGAAACTGCGCGAAGAGGTCGAAGGCCTGGTCGCGCGCATCAACGGCAACCATGCGCGCATGGGCTGGGTGCCGGTGCAATACATCAACCGCAGCTATTCGCGTGAAGTGCTGGCCGGTTATTACCGTCAGGCCCGCGCCTGCTTGGTCACGCCCTTGCGCGACGGCATGAATCTGGTGGCGAAGGAATATGTGGCCTGCCAGAACCCGGCCGACCCCGGCGTGCTGGTGCTTTCGCAATTTGCAGGTGCCGCCCAGGAACTGGAAGGTGCGATTATCGTGAACCCCTACGACACCGAGGCGACCGGGGAGGCCATCCGCCAGGCACTGGTCATGCCGTTGGAAGAACGCCGCGAGCGCCATCAGCGCATGCTGCGCGTGTTGAAGCGCCACGACATCTTCGCTTGGACGGAAAGCTTCCTGCATCAGCTTTCCCAACCTTTGCGTGCGCAAAGTACGGTCCATGCCAGTCCTGGCAAACGCCGTGCCGTGGAACCCGTGGTCATTCAGCCACTGCATGCCACCATGCAGTAATCGCACCACCATTCATCGCGATTTTTTACAACCGTCGCTCCTAGATTGGAGCATGCATAACCCACCGTGATGCGCCACTCTTCGCGCGCATGGTACATACAGCGCTGTCCGAATTCATGCCAAAATCCAGTCATCCTCCCCGCCTTATCATCGAATCCGTTACGCCTGAAATCGACGCCGGGCGCTACCCTGCCAAACGTGTCGTGGGCGATCTGCTGGAAGTGCAGGCAGATATTTTCATGGATGGACACGACCATCTGCGTGCCGCGCTGCGCGTGCATGCGCCCGGTGAAAAGCACTGGCGCGAAATTCCCATGAAGCATTTGAACAATGACCGCTGGAGCGCGCAATGCCCTCTCGATGGCATGGGACAATGGGAATACACCATCCACGCCTGGCCGGATCACTACAGTTCCTGGGCGCGGGATACGCGCAAGAAACTGGATGCAGGCCAATCGATCCATCTGGAAATCACCGAAGCCACCCATTTGATCGAAGACACCTTCGCACGCGCCACGGGCGATAAGAAAACCGCGCACAAGCAAGTGAAACAGTGGCTGGCGGAACATGAAGGCGAAGCGCTGGCCGACATTCTGCTTTCCGAAGAAGCGGAGGATCTGATGGCGCGCCACGCCACCCGCGCAGGCAAAACCGAATATCACCGCGTGCTGCAGCTGACCGTCGATCCCGCTTTGGCCGCCTTCGGCGCATGGTATGAAATGGTCCCGCGCAGCCAGGGGCAGGACGCATCGCGCGGTTCAACTTTCGCCGAATGCGAAGCGCGCCTGCCCGCCATCGAGGCGATGGGTTTCGATGTGATCTACTTCACCCCCATCCATCCCATCGGCCTCTCCTTCCGCAAAGGAAAGAACAACAGCCTGAATGTCGGGCCCGAAGAGCCGGGCAGCCCCTATGCCATCGGTGGCAAGGAAGGTGGGCACAAACATGTGCATCCAGAACTGGGCACATTGAAAGATTTCAAGCATTTCGTGAAAGCCGCGCGCAAGCACGGCATGGAAGTGGCGCTGGATTTCGCCGTGCAATGCTCGCCCGACCACCCCTACGTGAAGCAACACCCCGAATGGTTCACCTTCCGCCCGGACGGCACGATCAAATACGCCGAGAATCCGCCGAAGAAATACCAGGATATCGTCAACGTCAATTTCGAATCCCCCGACGCGCAAGGGCTGTGGGAAGAGTTGCGCGACATCGTGCTGTTCTGGGTGGATGCGGGCGCGACCATCTTCCGCGTCGATAACCCCCACACCAAGCCATTCGCTTTCTGGGAATGGCTCATCGCATCGGTCAAGACCAAGCACCCGGAAGTGATCTTTCTTTCCGAAGCTTTCACCCGCCCCAAGGTGATGCATGCTTTGGCCAAACTGGGTTTCAGCCAGTCCTATACTTACTTCACCTGGCGCAACACCAAGCGCGAACTCACCGAATATCTTACCGAACTTACGCAAGGCCCGGCGAAAGATTTCTTCCGGCCCAACTTTTTCCCCACCACGCCGGACATTTTCCCGCCCTACCTGCATCGCGGCCAGCGCGCCGCCTTCATGGTGCGACTGGCTCTGGCCGCGGGCCTCAGCGGCAGCTACGGCATGCTGAATGGCTATGAATTGTGCGAAGGCGAACCGTTGCCGGACGGCAAAGGCGGCTTCAAGGAAGAATATCTGGATTCTGAAAAGTACCAATACAAGGTGCGCGACTGGATGGGCGAGAGCCCTTACGGACGCGGCAACATCCGCGATTTCGTGACCGCGTTAAACCACGTTCGCCGCGAAAACCCCGCCATGCAAGCCTTCCACAGCCTGCGTTTCCACTCGGCGGAAAACGATCAAGTGCTGTTCTTCAGCAAATCCACACCGGAGCAGACCGTCTTCTTCGTGGTGAATCTCGACCCCGACCAAGTGCAGGAAGCGCGCATTACCCTGCCGCTCGAGCGCCTCGGCTTATCTAGTACCACGCCCTACACGCTGGATGATTTGTTGAGCGGCCATAGCTGGCAATGGAGCGGCGCGCAGCAATTTCAGCACCTCGACCCCAAACAAAACCCCGTCGCCATTTTCCGGATTCAACGATGACCCTCGATCCCAAGACCTTCTCTGGCGATGAACCCGCAACCTCCCTCCCCCTAGAAGGGGAAGGGCCGGGGAGAGGGTGTGCATCAACCGGCTCCGGCGATCGCGAAGACTCACCCTCTCCCTCCGCTACGCTCCACCCTCTCCCTTCTAGGGAGAGGGGAAATGCGGAGACGCAAGTCGTCGGTGATCCACTCTGGTACAAAGACGCGATCATTTACCAGCTGCACATCAAGGCTTTCTTCGATGGCAACAATGACGGCATCGGCGATTTCGCGGGGCTGGCCAGCAAGCTGGATTACCTGCAGGATCTAGGCGTCAACACCCTGTGGGTGCTGCCATTTTACCCCTCGCCCTTGCGGGATGACGGCTATGATATCGCCGATTATCGCAACGTGAATCCCTCCTACGGAACGATGGAGGATTTCCGCAATTTCGTCGATGAAGTGCACCGCCGCGGCATGCGTGTCATCACCGAACTGGTCATCAACCACACCTCCGATGCGCATCCCTGGTTCCAGGCCGCGCGGAATGCGCCCGCCGGAAGCCCGGAACGGGATTATTATGTGTGGAGCGACACGGACCAGAAATATCTCGGCACCCGCATCATTTTCAACGACACCGAGCCCAGCAACTGGAGCTGGGATCCCGTCGCCAAACAATATTACTGGCACCGCTTCTTCAGCCACCAGCCGGATCTGAACTTCGACAATCCGGCGGTGCTCGCCGAGGTGATCGATGTGATGTATCATTGGCTGGATATGGGCGTGGACGGGCTGCGCCTGGACGCCATCCCCTATTTGGTGGAGCGGGACGGAACGAGCAACGAAAACATCCCCGAAACCCACCAGGTCATCAAAGACATTCGCACCGCCTTGGATGCGCGCTACCCGGACCGGTTGCTCTTGGCCGAAGCGAATATGTGGCCCGAAGACGTGCTGCCCTATTTCGGCGAAGTGAACCCTAAAACGGGCTATGGCGACGAATGCCACATGGCCTTTCACTTCCCCGTCATGCCGCGTCTCTATATGGCGCTGGCCCAGGAAGATCGCCACCCGGTGACGGACATTATGGAGCAGACCCCGGATATTCCCGAGAATTGCCAATGGGCCATGTTCCTGCGCAACCACGACGAGCTGACCCTGGAGATGGTAACGGACCGCGAGCGGGATTACATGTGGAATTTCTATGCGGCGGAGAAAAAAGCCCGCATCAATTTCGGCATCCGTCGCCGCCTCGCGCCGCTGATGGAAAACGACCGCCGCAAGATCGAGCTGCTCAACGGCCTCCTCATGTCGATGCCCGGTACGCCGATTCTGTATTACGGCGACGAGCTGGGGATGGGCGACAACATCTACCTCAAAGACCGCGACGGGGTGCGCACGCCGATGCAATGGTCGCCGGACCGCAACGGCGGATTCAGCAAGGCCGATCCCGCCAGCCTCTATCTCCCCGCCATCATGGACGCGGTGTATGGCTACCAGAGCGTGAATGTGGAAGCGCAGGCGCGCGTGCAGAATTCTTTGTACAACTGGACCAAGCGCCTCATCGCCGCGCGCAATTCCACCCATCTCGGTCGCGGCACGCTGAACTTCATCAAGCCCGCCAACCGCAAAGTGCTGGCGTATTTTCGTAGCTACGGTGACGAAACGATCCTATGTGTGGCCAACCTCAGCCGCTCCGCCCAACCGGCGGAACTCGATCTGCGCGCTTATGCGGGCCGGGTGCCGGTGGAAATGCTCAGCCAGAGCACCTTTCCCACCATCGGCGCGCTGCCGTATCTCCTCACCCTGCCGCCTTATGGTTTCTGGTGGTTCCGCCTCACCGAACCGCTGCCGCAGGAACAAACCCTTGCCATCCCCTATTCGGAATTGAACACATTGGTGATGCCGAAGGGTTGGGAAAGTCTGAGCCAGGGCGCTGCCCGCCGCATTCTGGAAACCCAGGCCCTGCCGCAATTCCTGCTGCGCCAGCGCTGGTACAAAGCGAAAGACGCTGCCCCGCCGCAGGTGGAAGTGGTGCATAGCTTCACGATGGACGAATATCGTTTGCTGCTGGTGGCCGCCACGCCGCCCGGCGGCATGCGCCAGCATTATTTCCTCGCGCTCGGCATCGCCTGGGAAACGATGGAGGACGATCCCTACCAGCGCATGCAATCCCATGCGATCAGCAAAGTGCGGCAGAACAGCCGTATGGGCGTACTCTACGAAGCATTCCAGGGCGAAGATTTCCTGCGCGTGCTGCTGCACGGCCTGAACCAGAAAGCCGTGGCGCCGAACGGCACGGCCACGCTGGTCTTCCATACCTACGAAGGCTATCCCACCATCGAAGAAAACACCGCCATCCGCGTGCTGGGCGTCGAACAATCCAACACCTCCCTTCTGGTGGGAGACGCGTTGGTCTTCAAAGCCGTGCGCCAACCGGCGGACGGCATGAGTCCGGAAGAAGAGATCGGCGAATTCTTCACGCAGACTTCGCCTTTCTCCCAGGCCCCCCGCCTGCTCGCCGCCATCCGCATCGAAGGCGCGGGTGAGCCCATCACCATCGGGCTGGCGAATGCCGCGGTGCAAAACCAGGGCGACGGCTGGAACTTCACTGCCAGCTATTTGGAACGGTTCGGCAGCGACGCACAATTGCTGCAGGCCCACGAACAAGAAGCCGCGCTCGGCCAACAGCATGCGTATTACTTCGACATGGCCGAAACCTTGGGCGAACGCACGGCGCAGATGCATATCGCGCTGGCCAACGCGCAGGGGCACGCAGCCTTCACACCTGAACCAGTGGATGCCGATCAGCGCGAGGCATGGATCGAGGATGCGCAGGCATTGGCCGAAAAAGCCCACGGTCTGCTGCTCGCGG
Source organism: Rickettsiales bacterium (assembly GCA_965247145.1). Taxonomy (GTDB): domain Bacteria; phylum Pseudomonadota; class Alphaproteobacteria; order Rickettsiales; family JAIXRX01; genus CBDFGH01. The sequence goes on along the minus strand of CBDFGH010000001.1, from coordinate 450,919 downwards.
CCCTGCCCCGGCTGGATGCGGAAACCTTGGCGGAAGCCGAAGGCCTTATGGGTGAATGGGATAAAGTAAAAGATCGCTTGTCAAATCTGCTGCCTGCGCAAAGCGTGCTCCCGCGCATCCGCGTGCATGGGGATTATCATCTGGGGCAGGTGCTGGTGGCGCAAAGCGATTTCTACATCATCGATTTCGAGGGCGAGCCCGCGCGCACACTGGAAGAACGCCGCCGCAAACATTCGCCCTACAAGGATGTGGCCGGCATGGTGCGCTCCTTCGATTATGCGGCCGCAGCCGCCCTGCGCAGCGCGCAAACCGGCACGGAGGAAGAGCATAAGCATCGCAAGGAATTCCTGCATGCCTGGCGCGAAGCGGCGACGGAAGCTTTCCTGCGTGGCTATGCGCAAACCGCACCACATGCGTCTCATGCTTCGGAAGCTGCCGATCACCTGCGCTTCTTTACGCTCGAGAAGGCATTGTACGAAATCGCCTACGAAGCGCAGAACAGGCCGGGCTGGCTCGCCATCCCCCTGCGCGGCGTACGGCGCATCATCGCACAAATCACGGAGCCCAATCATGGCGAGTAAGGCATCGAAATCGAAACCCGCGCCCATCGCGCCAGCGGTCGAAACACCGGAGCCGAAAGCCATGAAAAAGGCAGCGGTAAAAGTCAGCGCGCCGGTGAAGAGCAAGAAAAAGGCCGATGTCTATGCCGCCGAGAATTACTCTGCGGACGCGGAGGTTTTGACGCAGACCCATGCGAAGCAGAAACCCACAATACAGAAATCCAAGAAGCCGACTTTACTTGAAAGCGGATCAACCCAGTCTTCGGCACACGAACAAAGCATCACCAGGCCAACTGCAAGCGGTGCCTTTATCACGGATTACGATCTCTATTTGCTGCAGGAAGGCCGCCATCTGCGCGCTTACGAAAAGCTTGGCGCGCATTTGATCGAGCGCGATGGCCAGGCTGGCGTGCATTTTGCCGTATGGGCGCCGAATGCACGGCGGGTAAGTGTGGTGGGTGAGTTCAACGGATGGAATGGCGATGTAGATGTGATGCAACCCCTGCAAAGCAGCGGGCTATGGACGTTGTTCCTCCCCGGTCTTGCCGCCGGTGCGCTTTACAAATACGAAATCCAAGACCCCAACGGTGCATTGCTGCCGCCGAAGGCCGACCCCTATGCCTTCTTCGCCGAAGTGCCCACGGCCAGCGCCACCGCTTCGATCGTCGCGTCTCTGCCCAAAACCCAAAGCACTCAGCGCGGCCACCAGTCGCGCCGCGATCCGATCAGCATTTACGAAGTGCATCCCGGCTCCTGGCGGCGTGGTGAAGGCAATGCCGTGCTGACCTACCGCGAACTGGCGGATAGCCTGATCCCCTATGCGCAATGGATGGGTTTCACGCATCTGGAACTGATGCCGGTGCATGAGCATCCGTTCAACGGTTCCTGGGGCTATCAGCCCACTGGTCTATTCGCCCCCACCAGCCGCTACGGCACACCGGAAGATTTTGCCTTCTTCGTGGATGCGACGCATGCGGCGGGGCTGAACGTCATCCTCGATTGGGTGCCCGGACACTTCCCCTCAGACGGCCATGGGCTGGCACAGTTCGACGGCACGCATCTCTACGACCATATCGACCCGCGCGAGGGCTTCCACCAGGACTGGAACACCCTGATCTATAATTATGGCCGCGCCGAAGTGGCCAATTTCCTGATCGCCAACGCCATCTTCTGGCTGGACCGCTACGGCATCGACGCTTTGCGCGTGGATGCGGTGGCCAGCATGCTCTACCGCGATTACAGCCGCAAACACGGTGAATGGATCCCGAATATATTCGGCGGGCGGGAAAATCTGGAAGCCATCGACTTTCTCAAAAACCTGAACGATGCGGTCTTCGCCAACTTCCCCGAAGCCACCACCATGGCCGAAGAATCGACCGCCTTCCCCGGCGTCTCGCGCCCGCTTTATGATGGCGGTCTGGGCTTCGGATTCAAATGGAACATGGGCTGGATGCACGACACGCTGCAATACATCCAGAAAGATCCCATCCACCGGAAGTGGGAACACGACAAGCTCACCTTCGGCATGGTCTATAATTACACCGAGAATTTCGTGCTGCCGCTCAGCCACGACGAAGTGGTGCATGGCAAAGGCTCGATGATTGCTAAAATGCCGGGCGATCATTGGCAGAAATTCGCTAATCTGCGCAGCTATTACGGCTTCATGTGGGGCCATCCCGGCAAGAAACTGCTCTTCATGGGCGGCGAATTCGCGCAATGGCAGGAATGGAACCACGACCGCAGCCTGGATTGGCACCTCGCCGAGGAAGCCACCCATCGCGGCGTGCAATTACTGGTGCGCGACCTGAACGCGATCTATCGCGACACGCCCGCAATGTATGCGCGCGATTGCGAGCCGGAAGGTTTCGAGTGGCTGGTGAGCAACGATGCGGAAAACAGCGTGATTGCTTTCCTGCGCAAAGGCGAAGGTCCGCGCGATCTCGCCATCGTCATCTCCAACTTCACGCCCGTGCCGCGCGAAGGCTATTGCATCGGCGTTCCCACGCCGGGATTTTACGAAGAACGCCTCAACACCGATTCCGCCTATTACGGCGGTTCGGGTATGGGCAATGGCGGCGGCGCCTGGAGTGTGCATGCCCCGCGCGATGGGCGCGAGCATTCGCTGTTCCTCACCCTGCCCCCGCTTTCGACCCTCATTCTTACCTACCGTGGAGACTAGACCATCATGAGCCGCACCATCCAATCCGGAAACCCCTATCCGCTCGGCGCGACATGGGACGGTAACGGCACCAACTTCGCCCTCTTCTCGGCCAATGCGCAGCGCGTGGAACTTTGTTTGTTCGACGCCAGCGGCAAAAAAGAAATCGAACGCATCTTCCTGCCCGAATTCACCGAGGAAGTGTGGCACGGATATATCGACGGCATCCAGCCCGGACAGCTTTATGGCTATCGCGTGCATGGGCCTTACGATCCCAAAAACGGCCACCGCTTCAACCCCGCCAAACTGCTGATCGACCCCTACGCCAAGTCTTTGCACGGCGAGTTCGATTGGAACGACGCGATGTTTGCCTACAAGGTGGGCGGGCCGAAGGAGGATCTGGCGATCGACAAGCGCGACAGCGCGAAATACATGCCCAAATGCCGCGTGGAAGGCCCCGTCTCGGTGAAGTCGCCCGAGAGCAAACCGAACACGCCCTGGAGCAAAAGCATCATCTACGAAGCCCATATCAAAGGCTTCACCAAGCTGCACCCGAAGGTGGATGAGAAATTGCGCGGCACCTGCGCCGGTCTCGCCAACCCGGCAGTGGTCGATTATCTGGTAAAACTCGGCGTGACCGCCGTGGAATTGCTGCCCATGCATGCTTTCGTGGATGACCGTTTCCTGATCGATAAGGGCATGCGGAATTACTGGGGCTACAATTCCATCAACTTCTTCGCCCCCGAGCAGCGCTACATGGCCAGCGGCCAGATCCGCGAGTTTCGTTCCATGGTGCGCACCCTGCACCAGGCGGGCATCGAAGTGATCATGGATGTGGTCTATAATCACACGGCGGAGGGCAACCAGCTCGGGCCGACCTTCAGCTTCAAAGGCATCGACAATGCCAGCTATTATCACCTGACCGAAGACAAGCGAAATTACTGGGACGCGACCGGCTGTGGCAACACGCTGAACGTCTCCCACCCGCGCGTGTTGCAGATGGTGATGGATTCACTGCGCTACTGGGCGATCGAGATGAATGTGGACGGTTTCCGCTTCGATCTGGCACCCGCTTTGGCCCGCGAATCCGAGCATAATTTCGACTATCACAGCGCCTTCTTCCGCGCCGTGCGCCAGGATCCCATCCTCAGCCAGGTGAAAATGATCGCCGAGCCGTGGGATATCGGGGATTACGGCTATCAGGTCGGCGGTTTCCCGCCCGGCTGGTCGGAATGGAACGGCAAGTACCGCGATTGCGTGCGCGATTACTGGCGCGGCGAAGAAGGCCAGCTGCCCGAATTCGCCAGCCGCATTGCCGGCTCGGCGGATATCTTCAACCACAAAGGCCGCAAACCCTGGTCGAGCGTCAACTTCATCACGGCGCATGACGGTTTCACGCTGATGGATGTGGTGAGCTACAACGCGCCCGACAATTCCGCCAACCAGGAAGAAAGTGGACATGCGGATAACCGCAGCTGGAACCACGGCGAGGAAGGCCCGACGAAAAACGCGGACATACATGCGTTGCGTTTCCGCCAGGTGCGCAATTTCCTGGCCACTTTGCTCTTCTCCCAAGGCGTGCCGATGCTGATGGCGGGCGACGAATATGGCCGCACCCAGCACGGCAACAACAACCCCTATTGTCAGGATACGGAAATCAGCTGGCTGCACTGGGAAATGGACGAGGTGCAGAAGAAGCTCTTCGACTTTACCCGCAAAGCCATTCGCCTGCGTAAGCGCTACCGGGCGCTGCGCCGCGAGCATTACTTCACCGGCCAAGCGGGCGACGACCAGCAGACCACCGACATCCGCTGGATCTCGCCGGACGGGGAGAATATGCGCGAAGAGGAATGGAATTCCGGCATTGCCCGCACCATCGGCGTGCGTTTCCGCGCCGAGCGGGAGGAGGACGCGCAGTTCCTGCTGCTGCTCAACGCCTGGGAAGAAGAAGTGCCTTTCACCCTGCCCGGCAAGGATTACGACGCCAGCTGGGAAGTGGTGCTGGACAGTTCCGAATTCGAGCATCCCAAAGCATTGGTGGCGGGTATCGTCTTCGGCTTGCCCAGCCGCAGCCTCGTTTTGTTGAAAAGCGAAAGAAAGAAGTAAGATGACCGGCATACAAGCGCGATTGCAGAACGAAACCGAAACCCTTCCGGAACCCGAAATCCAGGAACACGGGCCGAAGTTTCTGGACGGAGGCAAGGTATTGTTCCAACTCTGGGCACCCACCGCTCAAAAAGTCGAACTCGTCCTCAATGAAGGCGAACCGCAAGCGCTGCGCATTCATAAAGGCGGTTGGTACAGCTTGGAAACCAAGGGGAAAGACGGCGACCGCTACCGTTTCCGCATCAATGGCGAAACCCTGGTGCCCGATCCCGCTTCGCGTTTCCAGCCCGAAGGGCCGAACGGCCCGAGCCAGTTGGTAGCGCCCTTCGAGATCATGCCCTGGCATGGCCGCCCCTGGTCGGATGCGGTGATCTACGAGTTGCACTTGGGCACTTTCACGCCGGAAGGCACATACCGCGGAGCGGAATCCAAACTTGGATATCTGAAAGACCTCGGTATCACCGCCATCGAGCTCATGCCGCTTTCCTCCTTCGAAGGCAGGCACGGCTGGGGATATGACGGCGTGCTGCCCTATGCACCGCATGCGCAATACGGCACCCCGGAGGAATTGCGCGATTTCATCGAAGCCGCGCACAAGCACGGCATCATGGTGTTTCTCGATGTGGTCTACAACCATTTCGGCCCCGCCGGTAATTACCTGAACGACTATGCCAAAACCTTCTTCAACGAAGCGCGCCATACGCCCTGGGGCGCGGCTATCGATTTCGAGAACGAACGCCCGGTGCGCGAATATTTCATCGAAAACGCTTTGTACTGGATCAACGATTACGGATTCGACGGGTTGCGTTTCGATGCGGTGCATACGATCGAGGATTCCGGCAGCAAGCATTTCGTGAAGGAATTGGGCGAGGAAATCCGCAACCGCCTGCCGCACGGTCGCCATGTGCATCTCATTCTGGAAAACGAAAAGAACGAAGCGCGCTATCTCGCACGCGACGAGCAGGAACGCGCCACCGAATTCACCGCACAATGGAACGACGATTTCCACCATGCGCTGCATGTGCTGCTGACCGGCGAAACCGGCAGCTACTATGTGGATTACGAGGAAGACCCTACTTATTATCTGGGCCGCAGCCTGAGCGAGGGTTTCTCCTATCAGGGCGAAGCCTCGAAGCTACGCAAGGGCGAAATGCGGGGCGAACCCAGCGCCCATCTGCCGCCGAGCGCCTTTATCGCCTTCCTGCAGAACCACGACCAGATCGGCAACCGCCCGATGGGCGAGCGGTTTGCGGCGCTGGCCAGCACGGAAAAGCTCAAACTGGGCCTGGCTATTTTGCTGCTCAACCCCGCCCCGCCCATGCTTTATATGGGTGAAGAATGGGGGTCGACCACGCCTTTCCTTTATTTCTGCGATTTCACCGGCGAGCTGGCGGATGCCGTGCGCGAAGGCCGCCGCAAGGAATTCGCCGCTTTCCCCGAATTCTCCGACCCCGAAGCCCGCGAACGCATTCCCGACCCCACGCAGGAAGAGACCGTGGCCCGTTCGCGACTCGATTGGTCGGAGCAGGCGCGCAACGACGAAATCTTCCAGTTCGTCAAATCGCTTATCCATCTGCGCCATGCCCATGTCACGCCGCTGCTGGCTTGCGGTTGGCGCGGCAGCGAAATGCGGCGCGTCGGCGCGCAGGATCTGGAAGTACGCTGGCATTTCGGCAATGGCCGCGTGCTGCAGATGCTGGCCAATTTTTCAGACGCGCCGATATTGTGCACACCGATCCACGGTGCGCGCATCTGGGGAGAAGACACCGACATGCTCCAGCCCTGGACATGCCGTTTCACTTTGGGAGTTGGCGGCAATGGCCGAGATTAAAGCACTGGCCGAGCTGGCTGGCATTCAACCACGCTACACGGATGTGTTCGGTGTGGTTCACGAAGTGCCGGAAAGCACGTTGCTCACCTTGCTGTCCGCCATCGGCGTGGAAGCGCAGGACGAGCAAACCCGCATGGCATCGGCATATGCGCTGCTAGGCTATGCGAACCGCCCGCTGCCCCCGGTGAAGATTCTGCCGCAATTGCGCCTGCGCCGCATCGCCGTGCCCGGCGTGGTGGAATGGACGCTGACGGATGAGGAAGACAACGCGCAGACGCACCCCGCCAGCCGCGGAGAGATCGTGCTGCCGCCGCTGCGCATGGGGTATTACGATCTCGAGGCCCGCCTGCAAACCGGTGAAACCTATCGAAGCCGCCTGATCGTTACCCCCGAATATTGCTGGCTGCCGGATGAGATGCACGAAGGCAAGCGCCTATGGGGCTTGGCTGCGCAGCTTTACGGCGTGCGTTCGGAAAACAATATGGGCCTGGGCGATTTCAGCGACCTCACCGCGCTGGCCGAACGGGCGGGCGAAGCCGGTGCGGACCTGGTGGGCATCAATCCCATCCACGCCATGTATCCCTGCAACGAATATCACTTTTCCCCCTATTCGCCTTCCAGCCGTCTCTATATCAACAGCCTCTACATCGACCCCCGCGCGGTGGAAGGCTTCGATACATGCGCGGAAGCGCAGCGCATCTGGAACGATCCGGAATTCCAATCCCGTCTCGCCTCGGTGCGGGCGGCGGAACTGGTGGAATATCCCGAAATCGCCCGGTTGAAATACTGGCTGCTGGAAGCTTTGTACCGTCATTTCCAGCAACACGGCGAGCGTGAAAAATTCGATGCTTATTGCGAAGAACAAGGCGAATTATTGACCGATCAGGCATTGTTCGATGCATTGAACGAGCATTTCGCCAGTCAGGCCGGTCAGTTCAAATGCTGGTGGGAATGGCCGGAAGATTACCGCAGCGCGCGCGGCGAAGCAGCCCAGACCTTCGCCCGCGACCATGCAGGCCGCCTGGAATATTTCCGCTGGCTGCAATGGGTGGCCGACAGCCAAATGCGCAACGCGCAGCAGACCGCGCGCAAAAACGGCATGGTGCTGGGCCTGTACCGCGATCTGGCCGTGGGCTCAGATCAGGCGGGCGCGGAAGTGTGGCTGGAACCGGATCGCTTCATTCGCGGCGTGGCGGTCGGCGCGCCGCCGGACCGCCGCAACCCGAAAGGCCAGAATTGGGGCCTGCCGCCGCTCAACCCGATCAATCTGCGCGAACAGGGGTACCGTCCCTTCATTCAGCTGGTGCGCGCCAATATGCGCCATTGCCGCGCCTTGCGCATCGATCACGCCTTCGGCTTGGCGCGTCTGTTCCTCATCCCTAACGGCGAGAGCCCGCGCAATGGGGCCTATATGCTCTTCAACTTCGAAGAGATGCTGGCCGTGCTGCGCCTGGAAAGCCACCGCAACAAATGCGTGGTGATCGGCGAGGATCTCGGGACGTTTCCGCCCAATTACAAAGACGGCGCCGCCGCCTCCGGCCTGCTTTCCTACCGCCTGCTGTATTTCGAACGCACGGAAGAACAATTCACTCCCCCCGGCCGCTACCCCGCCCTCGCGCTCGCCACGCTCAGCACGCATGATCTGCCCACGCTGAAAGGCTGGCTGCAGGAAGCCGATCTGGTGGAGCGGGAGGAGTTGCAGCTCTATCCCACCCAGGAAATGGCGGAAGCGGCGCGCGACGAACGCCGCCGCACCATTCCCGGCCTGCAGAAGGCCTTGGCCAAGGAAAATCTGGCGGAAGCAGACGCGGAGCCCGAACTCGCCGCCGTGCAAAGCTACCTCGCCCGCAGCCCGGCAGGCATCATCATGATGCAGTTGGAAGATCTGCTCGGCGTGGTGCGTCAGGCCAATATTCCCGCCACCACCACGCAGCGCCCGAACTGGCGCATGCGCCTGCCGGTGGATCTGGATGCGATCCTCTCGCCGAAAGGCGCGCTCACCCCCATCGCCCGCACTTTGAACGAAGAGCGCGCGCGCCCTTTGATGGAGATTCCCCGCGCCACCTACCGTCTGCAGTTCCACAAGGATTTCACGTTTGCGGATGCCGCGACCATCGTCCCCTACCTGGCCGCCCTCGGCATCAGCCACGTCTATGCTTCGCCCTATTTCGCGGCCCGCCCCGGTAGCACGCATGGCTACGACATCACTGATCACAATCGCTTCAACGAGGAGCTTGGCGGCGAGGCGGGGTATCGCCTGTTTGCGGATACGCTGAAAGCCCACGGCCTGGGCCAAGTACTCGATTTCGTGCCGAACCATATGGGCATCGGGCCCGATAATGCGGCCTGGGTCAGCGTGCTGGAATGGGGCAGGCAATCCCCCACTGCCAGCATGTTCGACATCGATTGGAAGCCCCGCTCCGTCAGCGGCGCGGCCAAACTCATCGTTCCCGCCCTCGGCAGCCATTACGGCGAAGCGTTGGACAAAGGCGAATTCACGCTGGTCTTCGATGCGGAAAAAGGGAGTTTCTTCGTTCATTACCTTGAAACGCCCTTCCCCCTTTGTCCGGCGGATTACGCCACGATCCATGCCGATCTGCATACGGTTGCTGCGGTGGAGGAAGGCGAGGCGCTGAAAAGGCGCTTAGTGGAAGACACGTCTGTTCACCCAGCCATCCAAGCATCGGTCGCGGCGATCAATGCCGATCACGGCAAGTTGCACGATCTGCTGGAGCGCCAGCATTACCGGCTGGCCTATTGGCGCGTGGCTTCCAGCGAAGTGAATTACCGCCGCTTCTTCGACATCAACGAACTTGCCGGATTACGCACCGAAGACCCGAAGGTCTTCGCGCAGATGCATCAGAAAGTGCTGAAGCTGATTGCGGAGGGCGAAGTGCAAGGCCTGCGCATCGACCATATCGACGGCCTGGCCGACCCGGAAGCCTACGTGCGCCGCCTGAAGGACACCGCAGGAAGCGGGCTGTATGTGACGGTGGAGAAGATCCTCGCCGCCCATGAAGCCCTGCGCGAGGATTGGCGTGTGGAAGGCACCAGCGGATACGACGTGCTGAACCAGATCAACGCGCTCTTCGTGCCGCCCGAATCCGAAAGCGCCTTCGACCGCATCTACCGCCGCTTCACCGGCATCGACGAGACCTTCGGCGAGACGGTGCTGGAAGGCAAGCGCCTGATTCTAGAAACCAGCCTAGCCAGTGAATTGAACGTGCTGACGCTCGGCCTCAAACGTCTGGCCGACCGCGATCCCCACAGCCGAGACTACACGCTGGACGGTTTCAAGGAAGCGTTGAAGGACATCATCGCCTATTACCCGACCTACCGCGGATACGGCACCGCCAAGCGTTTCAGCGAGCAGGACCAGAAAGGCCTGGATTGGGCCACTGGCCGTGCCAAGCGCCACAGCCTGCTGCCGGATCGCACGATCTATGATTTCATCGGCACATTACTTGCACTGGAGCCGGACGCGCCGGACGACGAAGCGCTCACCTTCGTGCGCCGTTTCCAGCAACTCAGCGGCCCGGTGATGGCCAAGGGGCTGGAAGACACCAGCTTCTACCGCTATTTCCGCCTGCTCTCGCTGAACGAAGTGGGTGGCGACGCATCGAAATTCGGCACCAGCGCCGCTGCTTTCCACCGCATTCAGCAGAAGCGCGCCGCGCGCTGGCCGGGAACCATGCTCGCCACCGCCACGCACGACACCAAGCGCGGTGAGGATGCGCGGGCGCGCTTGAACGCACTGGCCGAAAATCCACGCGACTGGTTGCGCCATCTGCGCCGATGGAGCCTGCTGACCCGTCCCTATAAAACCGAACGCGATGGCGAGATCATTCCCTCGGCGAACGAGGAATATTTCATCTACCAGACCCTGCTCGGCAGCTGGCCGGTGGAATGTCTGCAGGAATTGCAGCCGAAAGCGATGGCGGCCTATCTGCAACGCCTGGAAGAATATCTCGTCAAAGCGCTGCGCGAAGGCAAGCGCCACAGCAGCTGGTCGAACCCGGACGAGGAATATGAAGCAATGGTGCATGCCTATTTGCGCGGTGCATTGGGCAACGGGAAAACCAATCCCTTCTTGGTCGGCTTCCTGCCTTTCGTGCAGGAACGGGCGGAAGACGGCGTGCGGTTCAGTCTCGCGCAGACCACTCTCAAACTGACCCTGCCCGGCGTGCCCGACATCTACCAAGGCACCGAGCGCTGGGATTTGAGCCTCGTCGATCCCGACAATCGCCGCCCGGTCGATTACGCGCAACGCGCCGCTGCGCTTAATGGCAGCAATCCATCGGAAATGCTGACGCATTGGCAGGACGGACGCATCAAGCAATATGTAATCGCCACTCTGCTCAAACACCGCGCCGCGCATCCTGCACTTTATGCACAAGGCTCGTATACGCCGCTGTCGGAGGGCATGAACGATAGCCGCTACATCGGCTTCGAACGCAGCTTTGCGGATGAGCGGTTGATCGTCATCGTGCCGATTCGCGCAAGTATCGATCAAGCGGACATGGTCACCGAAATCGAACTGCCCGCAAATTCTTACCGCAATCTTCTTACGGGCGAAACAGTGCAGGGTGGTAAAATGAAATTGGCCGATCTAAACAAAAAGTTCGGCTGCGTGGTACTGAGCAACACCTAGGCCCGCGATACTCCAGCCCGCTACAAATCATCCCGGCGCTGGCTGGGATGAGATCGATTCTTAAGCCTCTTTCGGACCTTCACCGCGGTATGCATCGCGCCGTTTCGGCGTATCCAGTTTCACGGGCTGGCCGGTGGCGGCGGATTGGTAGAGCGCTTCCATGATGATCTGGTCCTGCAGCCCTTCTTCACCCGGCGTGCGCGGCGTGCAGTTCTGCACCAGGCATTGGGCGAAGTGATCCATCTCCAGCGCGAAGTGATTTTTCTCGGCGAAATGTCGCTCCTCCACGCCTTCCACCTCGCCCGAACGGCGGCCGATGAGCATCTGTTTGCCGTTGTAGGCATATGCCCCATTGAGCTTGGCCCAACCTTTCGAGCCCCGCACGGTGATGTCTTTGCTCGCATAGCCGTGATACGCCGCGGCGCACAGGGCGGTGATGCCGGAGGCGAAGCGCAGCAGGAAAGAAATACGGGCTTCGACTTCGCTGAACCGCGGATCGTGCGGGTCGCTGTAAGTGCTGGCAAAGACCTCCACCGGTTCCTCGCCCAGCACGGCGCGGGTGGTGTTGAGGCAATAAAGCCCGATATCCGGCAACGAACCGCCGCCCGCCATCGCTTTCTTCAGCCGCCATTGATCGGGCTCTTTTTCTGCTTGGGAATTGTTGGTCTCGATGAAGCGGACATCGCCGATCGTCCCGTCCCGGCTGAGTTCGATCAGCTTGCGGTTGAACACTTCATATTGGCAGCGATAGGCGATCATCAATTTCACATCCGCCGCCTTGCAGGCCGCGATCATCGCGCGGGCATCCTCCGCGCTGGTCGCCATCGGCTTTTCGCACAACACATGCTTGCCTGCTTTGGCTGCGCGCTCGGTGAAAGCGCGGTGCATGGAATTCGGCAGCACGATATAGACCGCCTGGATTTCGGGATTGTCTTTGATGCGCTCGAAATTTTCATAATCATAGATCGCACCGGGCGCGATGCCATATTGCGCGGCCACTGCCTTGGCTTTTTCGGGTGAACCGGATACCAGCGCCACTGGCCTGATATATTTCGATTCGCCGAAAGCAGGCAGGATTTCATTCAGCGCCAACCGCCCCAAACCCACGATGGCGATGCCGATACGCTGCGCGGCAGGCCAGGGCGCGGGCGTTTCTCCCTCCGGCGGTTCGGAGGATTGTTTGGTGGCGGGAAAAGATACTTTGCCGTTTTTTACCGTGCCAAGATCCGCTCTACTCGGCGGCAATGCCAGCGCAGGACCCGCCATCGCCAGCCCGGCAATGCCGAGGCCTGCGGTTTTCAGAAAATCACGGCGGGAAGGTTTAAGTTCGGACATGGGGCGCTCCTGGGAAATGATGGAGCGAGTGTAGGGAAACGTTGCGTAAATTCTCCGCACGAGCCATTACGAAGACTAAGCCGCTTCGTGCTGCGCGATGACTTCGAGAAAAGCTGGGCCGTAGCGCTGCATTTTAGTTTCGCCCACGCCGCTGATACCGGCGAAACTTTCCAAGCTGCCGGGCTTATTCGTGGCCATTTCGCGCAGGGTCTTGTCATGGAAGATTACGTAAGGCGGCACGCTTTGCGCGCGGGCCAGCGCCATGCGGGCGGCTTTCAGCGCATCGAACAGGCGCTGCTCATCCGCGCTGCCCATCTCGGAAGCTTCGCTGGTGCGCGCTGTGCGGGCAGCGTTGCTTTTGTCCCGCTGCAGCTTGCGAACGGAGGCGCGGCGCAGTTGCAATGTTTCTTTCTGCCGCAGGAACGCCTCGCCCGCCGGGGCGATTTTCAGGCTGCCATGGCCCTGAGCATCCACATGCAAGAAGCCCTGCGCCACCAGCTGGCGGAAAATGCTCTGCCATTCATGTTTGCCCATATCCTTCCCAATGCCGAAGGTGCTGACGCTGGTGTGGCCGAATTGGCGGATGCGGTCGGTTTCCTTGCCCGTCAGCACGTCGATCAAGTAACTCACGCCGAAGCGCTGCTGGGTGCGCCATACGCAGGAGAGCGCTTTCTGTGCTGCAATCGTGCCGTCGAAAGTTTGCGGCGGGTTCATGCAGGTGTCGCAATTGCCGCAGGGCGCGCAGGCATCGCCGAAATATTCGAGCAGCACCTGACGGCGGCATTTGGCCGCTTCGCACAGGCCCAGCAGCGCGTTTAATTTCTGATGTTCGATGCGTTTCTGCGCGTCCGGGGCGGTGGAATCCTCGATGAAATTGCGCTGCATCGCCGCGTCCTGCAGTCCGTAGACCATCATCGCCTCGGAAGGCAACCCATCGCGCCCCGCGCGCCCGGTTTCCTGGTAATAAGCCTCAATGTTTTTCGGAATGGTGAGATGCGCCACGAAGCGCACATCCGGCTTGTCGATGCCCATGCCGAAAGCAATGGTGGCGACCATGATGATCGCTTCCTCGCGCAGGAAACGCTGCTGGTTCTTCGCCCGCACATCCGCCGAAAGCCCCGCATGGTAGGGCAGCGCGTTCAGGCCGTGCTCGCACAACCACCCCGCCATCGTCTCCGTCATATCGCGCGAGAGACAATAGACAATGCCGCTCTGGTTTGGGTGGCGGCGGATGAAATCGAGCACTTGGCTCTTCGGACTTTCGCGGTCGAGAATGGTGTAGTGAATGTTTGGCCGGTCGAAGCCCGCGACGAAGCTGCGCCCGTCTTCCAGTTGCAAACGCTCGATGATGTCGCGCCGCGTGGGCGCGTCCGCCGTGGCGGTCAGCGCGATACGGGGGATGTGGGGGAAGCGCTTGGCCAACAACTCCAGCTGCACATAATGCGGGCGGAAATCATGCCCCCATTGCGAAACGCAATGGGCCTCGTCGATCGCGAAGAGCGCGATGTTGGAGGCTTCGATGAGATCAAGGAAATCCTCCATGAGCAACCGTTCGGGCGCGACATAGACCATGTCGATCTCGCCGCGCAGAATCTGGTCTTTCGTGGTGCGGATGTCGCTTTGGCTCATCGCCGAATTGATCGCGGCGGCGCGAATACCCAGCTGGCGCAACGCTTCCACCTGATCCTGCATCAGCGCGATGAGGGGCGAGACGATGATGCCGACGCCGCTCCGCACCAGGGAAGGGATCTGGTAGCACAGCGACTTCCCGCCCCCGGTCGGCATCAGCACGAAGGCATTTTTGCCCGCCACCACATGGTCGATGATCGCGCCTTGCTCGCCGCGAAACGCGCCGTAGCCGTAGGTTTTCTTGAGGATGTCGAGGGGGGCGGTGTTCATGGGTGTAATCTAGGCATTTCCCCGCGGATTCCAAGGGGATTCCAGCAAAGACGGACGTTCTCCCTCTCCCTCCGGGAGAGGGTTGGGGCGAGGGGAATCTCGCGACCAGCCTGTTATGGGTCTCGCAATCCGATCAATCAGCCATCGCAAGCGTCCCCTCATCCCCCGCGCGTTGCGCTCCTCCTTCTCCCGAAGGGAGAAGGCGTGTTATATTTCCGCCAAGCTCCGCCGCGCCCAATCCATGCGTGCCCAACCGGTAAGATTCTCATCTGGGCGGGTGATGGTCTGTGGCGCATTCGGCAACTGGCCCGTCCAGTCCGGCAGCGAATGCAGCCAAGCCTCGTTATAAATCGTTTCCTGATATCGCGTCCCGTCGTCCGGAAAGAGCGCGACGATCTTTTTGCCGGGGTTTTCGCGCGCCAGCCAATCCGCCACCAGATGCGCCGCCCCGCTGGTGCCGCCCTGGTACAAACCGTGTTCGGCGTGCAGGCGGCGCGTGGCGAGATAGGCGTCCGCCGCGCCCACCCAATGAACCTCGTCGAACATGCGATGATCGACATTGTGGGAGATGAGGCTATTGCCCAAGCCACGCAAACGCCGCTCGCCGTTCGGCTGCCCGAACACCACGCTGCGATGGGTATCGACGCCGACAATGCGCACCTTCGGCAGCAGCTGGCGCAGCCGCGCCGCCGTGCCGCTCATCGAACCGCCCGAACCCACGGTGCCCACCAGCATGTCGATCTGCCCGAGACGGGCTACGAGATATTCCGCCACCGGCGCATAGCTCTGGGCGTTGAGCGGGTTGTGATATTGGCTGGTAAAGAAGCTTTTCGGATTTTCCGCCATCAATGCACGCAGCCGCTCCAGCCGTGCCAACTGATAACCCCCGGCGATTTTGTTATGCACGATCTCTACCCGCACGCCCATTTCGCGGAAGCGGGAGGCGAGCAGCGGATCGATCACGGGGTCGGAGACCAGGGTGAGCTTGTAGCCATATTCCGGCATCAAAAGCGCCAGCGCTAGGCCAAAGGTGCCGGAGGTGGATTCGAATACTTCGTAGCCGGGCCGCAATTTCCCCTCTGCCACCGCCGCATCCAGAATCATCCGCGCGGGTAGCAGCTTCATCACGAAGAAAGCGGCGGCGCAGTAATTTTCGCGCAGGCGCGACAGGCGCGGCAGCATGTAATCATTGTACCCGGTGAAGGCTTCGGCCCAAGGCGAGGGCGTGTGCAAGGCGGGAATCATGGTCGTGGGCTTTCGTTGTGGGCCAGGAAATATTGAATCACGAGGCACATGAGACCGGCGATACCCAGCGCAAGAAATGCATGTTCGGGCTTCCCCTCGGCCAAGCGATACCCCTCCACTCCCGCGCTCATCCCCAGAAATTCCCCCAAAGCGGTGGGCAGTGCGGCCAGTGAAAATCCGGCCAGGCGTTCCTGCGGTGCGGTGGATTGGCTGATGAGGCTGTTGATCGCGGGCATCGAGAGACCTTCGGCCACCGCCCAGGCGAGGATCGCCGCCAGCAAGACCGGCAGCGAAGGCCACAAACCCACCGCCAGATACCCCGCCGCATAGAGTCCGAAACCCAAGCACAGCACGCGCTCGCTGCGCCAGCCGTGGCGCGCAAGCCAGGCGGAAAGCGGAATGGCGGTGAGGAGAATGGTCACTGAGAAAAGCAGCATCGCGCCCCCCATCCATTCCGGCCGCCCCAGCGCGCCATTGAGGAACAAGGGCAGAATGGCAAATTTCTGCGTGTACAAAACCACCCCATCGCCACCGAGATCAGCAGCTTAACGGTCTGCCGCCGCGAGAGCCATTGGCGCACGCGGGTATAAAACCGCTCCGGCGCTTCCAGACGCGGCAAGGCGGATTCGCGCAGCGAAAGCAGGATCACGCTACTCAAACCCAGCATGCCGGCGGAAAAGAGAAACGGCATATGCCCGCCCAGCGGCATCACGAACCAGGAAATCAAAGCGGGCCCCAAAGCAGCGGCGCTGGTGGCCAGGCTGTATTGAAACGCATAGATATTGCGCATGCGGCCCGCCGGGGCGAAGGAGGTGAGCGTGGTCACCAGCAGCCCGTTGCTGCCATACCCCGTGCCCACCAGAAACACGCTGAGCAACACGGGCAGAAAATGTGAGAATGCATAGAGCCCAAGATAACCGAGGATCGCTGTGCCCAGCGCCAACAGCAAACTGGTGCGCACCGGCAGCCGATCCATCAGCGGCGCGACCACGAAGCGCGAAACCCGCAGCCCGAGGACGAGGCGAGCAGCACCATCGTCACCTGTGCCGGTAAAAAATTCAGCACCTGCGCCAGATGCACCGCCAGCACGGACATGGTGGCATAGAAACCCAAATTCGTCACCGTCAACTGCCCCAGCGTATAGACAGGCCAGGGCGTACGGCGGATAAGAAGGATATCGGACACAGCATTCGTCATGAAAGAGCGCTAACGCACTTGAGAATCATTTGCAAATGGATTTCCCGCATATCTGCTTTCTATTGGGTGTATGCTTGGCACATGCCCGAAATCGCCAATACCCGCATATTACCTTATCCCGCAGCGGATATTTTCGCGCTGGTGATGGATGTGGAGCGCTATCCCGAAATCCTACGCCATGTGCGCGCAGTGCATGTGATGGAGCGCGCTTCCGATCATCTGCTGGCGGAAGTCGCGGTCGCCGCAGGCCCGCTTTCCTTCAGCTACCAATGCAGGATCGACTTCACCGAACCTACTGCCATCGATATCCGCTCACTCACGGGGCCCTTCAAACACATGACGGCGCATTGGCGTTTCCGCCCGCTCGGGCCTGAAAGTACCGAAGTGGAATATGCATTGGACGCGCAGTTCGAGAGCGCCTGGATGGAAGCCATCGGCGGGCGGCTCTTCGCCCAGCAACTGCATCAAGCGATGGCGGCTTTCGAAGCGCGCTTGCGCCACGCATAATCCGTATGCCAATCCCCGGGGTTCAATTGCGAAAACGGCCCGGTTTTGATCCCTGCCAAAACCCGCAGCATCTCGCGCTTCGCATAGGGCACACGCGTGACGTTGTGAAACGTCCAATCTCGCACCCAGGCAGCCATGCGGGATTCGGATTGGAAGAACGGCGTTAGCAGGCGACTGGTAGCTTGGTAGAAGCGCAGATGCCTGCGCCGCGTGCGGCTGTACTGCGCCAGGGCCTGCGCCATGTCCGGCGCCTTCGCCAGGCAATCCGCCAGCGTCATCGCATCCACCAATCCGAGATTCGCGCCCTGCCCTAGCTGCGGGCTCATGCTGTGCCCGGCATCGCCAAGGAACACCAGCCGCTCAGCATGCCAGCGTTTCAGAACCACATCGCCATACGCCGCGCAAGTGAGGCTTTGCAGATCGTGGATCTGCGCCAGGATCGGTTCGGATTCCGGCCAGCAATGTCGCACTTCCTCTTTCCATGCCTCCAGCCCCCGCGCTTCCCACGCCGCGAACTCGCTTACCGGCAAACTCCAGAAAAACGTGACATAATGCGGGCTATCGGGCGCGGGGCTGCGGCCCACGGGCATGATCCCCGCCATGGTATGCGCGCCGATATAGCGCTGCTGTAAAGCTTTGCCACCGAATTGCTGACCCTTATCCTCGCAGATCGCCCACACCGCGCCGTAGGGATAGGGTTTCTGCAAGCGGATCTCGGCATGTTTCTGCCGCAGCAGGGAACGGTACCCGCTCGCATCGACCACCAGATCGAAGGGGCCGTGCCGTCCGTCGGCGCTTTGTAGCCAGCGCGTTTCGCCGGTGGTCTCGCTACAGGTGATCTCGCTGTCCGTGATCGCATGGCCGATTTCGATGGGGATATTGCGCGCACGGACCGCTTCGTACAGCAGCATGAAAAGCGTGCCGCGGTGAATGCCCAGTCCGAAGCAATCCGTTGCCAGATCGCGGTAGCGCAGATCGAACACGAGCCGCCCGGCCTTGGTGCGCCCGTAAAGATGTTCAATACGCCCGCCATGGGCGATGGCCGCCCGGTCGAGCCCCAGCCGGGCCAGCACGGCAAGCCCCGTGGGCTGCAGCAGCAACCCCGCCCCGATCGCTTTCGGCGCGGTGAACTGCTCGAACAAAACGACCTCGTGTCCCGCATCGTGGAGAAATGCCGCCGCCGCCAGACCCGTGCTTCCGCACCCGACGATCCCAATCTTCATTGCCCCGTTCCTCTGAAGTCGCTATCCCTCGCACTATGCCCAATCTCGCTCCAGCCCCGGCCAGCACATCCTCCTCACCATCGAACGCCTTGCCGGGTTGGGCGACGGCGTGGCGATGCATGCGGGTCTGCCCGTTTTCGTGCCCCACACTTTGCCTGGCGAATCCGTGCAGGTGCGGGTGGAATCGGTGCATAAGGATGCCGTGCGGGCTAGCCTGCTGGAGATCATCACGCCCGCTGCCGCACTCGAATGGCCGCGCCCTGCCGCCATTTCGGCGCGTGCGGCGGCTGCGCGCTGCAGCATCTAGCAGCGGACTCCTATACCGAATTCAAACGCGCCATGCTGCTTTCCGCCGTGAAGCGGCTGGGATATCCGGGAGAGCGTGTCGCCCCGCTGGTCGCGGTTGGCGCAGGTGCGCGGCGGCGGGCGGAATTCACCGTGCGGGTGGCGAAAGGCACGGTCGGCATCGGTTTCCTGCGCCCGCGCAGCCATGTGCTGGTCGATATCGCCGAATGCCCGGTGAGCGCAGAGGCGGTGCTGGCGCCTTTGCCCACCTTCCGCGCTTGCGTGGCCTCGCTGAAAAAGCCCGGCCATGTGCAATCTATCGCCATCGCGGATGTGGGGGATGGGTTGGACGTGATGCTCACCCTCGCCCAGCGCGCCACGGGGGCGGACCGGGAGAAGCTGGTGGCCTTCGCCGCCACCACGCCGAACATCCTGCGTCTTTCCGCCGAAATGCCCGAAGGCATCGAGCGGCTGCACCAATCGCGCGCAGTGCGGGTGCGCCTGGGCGCGGCGGAGGTAGAACTGCCCATCGGCGCTTTCCAGCAAGCCACCGCGCTCGGCCAGCAAGCCATCACCGAACGCGTGCTGGCGCACAGCGCGGGCTTCACGAAAGTGGCGGATATCTACAGCGGCTGCGGCACCTACAGCTTTCCGCTGGCCGAAGCCGGGCATCGCGTTTCGGCCTATGAGGGCAGCGTGGAAATGGTAACGGCTTTGCACAATGCGGCGCGGCAGGCGGGGCTGGAAAGCACGGTCAACGCCACCACGCGCGATCTGTTCAAAAATCCCCTGAACGTGGCGGAACTGAACGCCTTCGATGCCATCGTCATCAACCCCCCGCGCAACGGTGCCTTGCCGCAATTCCACATGCTGGCGCAAAGCCACGTGAAGCGCATCATCGTCGTCTCCTGCAACCCCGGCCACCTTCGAGCGGGACGCCCAGCCCCTGCGCGCGGCGGGCTATGATCTTGCTGGAAGCCACTCCCATCGACCAATTCACCTGGAGCCCGCATCTGGAATTGGTCGCGGTGTTTGGCGGTCTGTAGCCCTCTCCCTCCGGGAGAGGGTTGGGTGAGGGGAATCTCGCGAGGGCCTATAAGCACTGAGTGAATAAGCAGTGAGCGAATTCTATGCGTAAGCTACCGCAAGCTTCCCCTCATCCTCCGCTTCGCTCCTCCTTCTCCCGGAGGGAGAAGGCCCTTCATTCCCTAACTACGCCACTTCAGCAAGCGGGCTTTCAGCGGATTCTCGAACGCGATGCCTTGCGCGCGGCTGTCCAGCGCTTGTTTCTTCAGCCGGAAATACCAGCGGGCCTGGGCGTCCGCATCCCCCAGCAGCATCAGCGGTGTGCTGCTTCCGCGCAGGCCTTCCTGCTGCATCTTCACCACCGCCACATCTTGGGCGATGAATTTTTTGCCGAAGGGTTTCAGCACCGGGCGCAGCCAGTTCAGCAGCGGCACGGTGGTGTACATGAACTGGTGCAGCATGGTCGTCGTCCCGTCCACCGGCGTCAGCGCCGTCAGCAGCACCACATGATGCTTGCCCGCCTGCACATGTTCGGTGCGTAAGCCGGGAAGCTGAAAGCCGATTTCCGTGCTGCGCTCTGCCGCGCCCAAAATCTTGTAGGCGCGCGAATTGCTGGAGGGTTTGTGGCTCGCCATCGCGAAGCCCTGCCCGCGCGGCTCGAACTGTTTCTGCTTGGTATGAATCGAACGTTTGGACCGCCACCACCAGGATTGATGCACGAAGGGCCCGTGGCTCGGGTCCATCAGCCCGATCACCGCATGGTCGATATGGCAGGGCATTTCCACTGAATCCACATGGTAGAATCCACCTTTGATCTCCACCGGCTGGCTGGGCACCGGCGGCGGCGCTTCCGCCTCGCCCACATAGACCCAGATCAATCCGTCCTTGTCCTCGCAGGGATAATTTGGGGTGCGGATGCGGGAAATGTCCGTCGTGTCCCCCTCCGTGAGCGAAGGCACCGAGGTGCATTGCCCTTGCGGGTTGAAGCGCCAGCCGTGGTAGCAGCACTCCACCTCGCACCCATCGAACTTGCCGTAGTGCAACGGAATACCCCGGTGTGGGCAGAAATCCTTCAGCGCAAACACCGTGCCTTCCTTGGTACGACCCAGCAGCACCGGGCGGCCCAGCAACGTCACCGGCTTCATCGCGCCGATGGCCAGCTGCACCGCAGGCAGCGCGACATACCAATAGCCTTCGAGCAGTTCGGGGGCGTCCACTAGACGGCGCGCAGTTTATGGGTGGTTTGGCCACCGAGCGGGCCGTAGAGATCCGGGCGGCGGCAGGGCAGGAAATTCCAGTTATGCTGCACGATCTTCTGGTGCTCGAAATCGCAATCCGCCATCACGACGCCTTCGCCTTCCATGCGCTCATCCAGCTTCTTGCCCGCATAATCACTGATGAAAGAACCGCCGAAGAAGTTCGTCTTGCTGTCGCCCACCTCCTCATACCCCACCCTGTTCACCGCGCCGACGAACACATCGTTCACCGCCGAATGGCCGCGCTGCGCGATCTGCCATTTCTCGCGCCAGTCGCCGGTGGTGTTCGCCACGCCTTCGGGGTAACCGATGGCGGTGGGGTAGAACAACATCTGCGCGCCTTTCAGCGCCGCCATGCGGGCGAATTCGGGGAACCATTGGTCGTAACAGATCATCACCGCGATCTTGCCGTATTTCGTCTCGATTACATCCAACGCATCGCCCTCGGCGAAGTAATCCTTCTCGTAAAAACCGGGATCGTGCGGAATGTGGCATTTGCGGTAGGCCGCGATCATCACACCGGTCTCATCGAAGACGGGGGAGGTGTTGTAATAGACCATACGCCCGCCCTCCTCGGCGCGCTCATAGATCGAACCGCCCAGCAGAATGATACCAAGTTTCTTAGCCAGCGCCCCCAAACGTTCCGTCGTCGGGCCGGGAATCGTCTCGGTTAATGCATAGGCCGACTCGTCCTTCGGCACGGCGCAGAAATAAGGATGCTGGAACAATTCCGGCAGGCACACGATCTGCGCACCTTGGTCAGCGGCCCCCTCGACCAGCGCCACGGCTTTGTCGAGATTGGCCACAGCGCTTTCCGCGCAGGACATTTGAATGAGGGCGACTTTGGGCATGGGAAGGTTCCAGCGGTTCGACGGATCATCTGTTTAACGGATATGCGCCCGTCCATCAACACACGTCATCCCGGCGAATGCTTAGCCGGTTGCACCGGGCCCAGCTGACCGACAGTCGCCCGACTCTCACACTCCGCACTTGATGCGGAGTGTGAGAGGTTTATGAGGGCTAATTCCGACCTTCGCCGGGATGATAGCCAGGCTAGTGCTTCATTCCCATGAGCCGCAACCGAAGAGCGTTCAGTTTGATGAACCCTTGCGCGTCGCGCTGATCATATACGCTATCTTCTTCAAAAGTCACATGTGCCATGGAATAGATGCTCTTTGGCGATTTGCGGCCCACCACGGTGGCGTTGCCTTTGTAAAGCTTGATCTTCACCGTGCCCCAGACGTTGCCCTGGCTCATATCGATCGCGGCTTGCAGCATGCGGCGTTCGGGGCTGAACCAGTAGCCGTTATAGAGTAATTCCGCATAGCGCGGCATCAGTTCGTCTTTGAGGTGCATCGAGCCGCGATCCAGCGTGATGGATTCGATGCCGCGATGGGCGGCGAGCAGGATGGTGCCGCCGGGGGTTTCGTACACGCCGCGCGATTTCATGCCGACATAGCGGTTTTCCACCAGATCGAGACGACCGATGCCGTGCTTGCCGCCGAGGCGGTTCAATTCGGTGAGCAAGGCAGCGGGGGTGAGTTTCTTGCCGTTGATGGCGCTCGCATCGCCATTCTCGAATTCGACTTCGATGAATTCCGGCTCATTCGGCGCGTTCTCCGGCGAAACGCTGCGCAGGAACATTTCCTCGCCATGTTCCACCCAGGGGTCTTCCAGCGCTTTGCCTTCGTAGGAGATGTGCAGGAGGTTCGCGTCCATTGAATAGGGCGCTTCGCCGCGCTTATCCATCGCCACCGGAATCTGGTGCTGTTCGGCATATTCGATCAGCTTCGTGCGGCTGCTCAGATCCCATTCGCGCCAGGGGGCGATGACCTTGATGTCCGGCTTCAGGGCGTAATAGCCCAGTTCGAAACGCACCTGATCGTTGCCCTTGCCGGTCGCGCCGTGGCTCACCGCATCCGCCCCCACCTGCTCGGCGATTTCGATCTGGCGCTTGGCGATGAGCGGGCGGGCGATGGAAGTACCCAGCAGATATTGGCCTTCATAAAGCGTATTGGCGCGGAACATGGGGAAGACGTAATCGCGCACGAATTCCTCGCGCAAATCATCGATAAAGATTTCCTTCACGCCCATCATCTCGGCCTTCTTGCGCGCCGGTTCGATCTCCTCGCCCTGCCCCAGATCGGCGGTGAAGGTCACGACCTCACAGCCATACACCTCCTGCAGCCAGCGCAGGATGATCGAGGTATCGAGCCCACCCGAATAAGCGAGCACGACTTTTTTGACGGAACGTTTGGGAGCGGAGGTTGCGGACATCTGGAGCGCCTCGGGAATGTTGGGATGGGGTTGCAGTATCGCTGGCAAACACCCACGTCAAGAGAAGCGTCCCTCTGGCGCGAATGACACAGTTGGCCATGGTGCAATGCAGCATCGCGCAATATTGACTTGCCTGCCCCCTTCCCCCTTCGTACAACCGCCGAAAATAACAGAACAGGGACCATAACATGAGCGACCAGGATATCGTCATCGTCGGCGCGCGCCGCACGGCCATCGGGAATTTCAACGGCGCATTCGCCACCGTGCCCGCGCACAAGCTGGGCGCGGCCGTCGTCAAGGCGCTGCTGGAAGATACCAAGGTCGCGCCGGAAGATATCTCCGAAGTCATCCTCGGGCAGGTGCTCACCGCCGCCGCTGGGCAAAACCCCGCGCGCCAGACGGTGATCGAAGCGGGCCTGCCGAAGGAAGTTCCGGGCTGGGGCCTCAACCAAGTCTGCGGTTCCGGCCTGCGCGCCGTAGCCCTCGCGTTTCAAGCAATCAAGAATGGCGACAGCAGCATCGTCATCGCCGGGGGTCAGGAAAGCATGAGCCTTTCCCCCCACGCCGTACATATGCGCGCCGGGGTGAAAATGGGCAATGCGGCGATGGTCGATACCATGATCTCGGACGGATTGTGGGACGCCTTCAACAATTACCATATGGGCACCACGGCCGAAAACA
Organism: Rickettsiales bacterium; assembly: GCA_965247145.1. GTDB lineage: Bacteria > Pseudomonadota > Alphaproteobacteria > Rickettsiales > JAIXRX01 > CBDFGH01. The sequence continues at coordinate 426,682 of CBDFGH010000001.1, read as the reverse complement.
TCGCCACCAAATTCAACATCAGCCGCGAAGCGCAGGATGAATTCGCCGCGAAGAGCCAGCAGAAATGCGAAGCCGCCCGCAAGGCTGGCAAGTTCAAAGACGAAATCGTGCCCGTCACCGTCTCCAGCCGCAAAGGCGATGTGGTGGTGGATAGCGACGAATTCCCCCGTGATGGCGTGACCGCAGAGATGCTCAGCAAACTGCGTCCTGCCTTCGGCAAAGAAGGCACCGTGACTGCGGGCAACGCCTCCGGCTTGAATGACGGCGCGGCTGCCGTGCTGCTGATGACCCGTGCCGAAGCCGTCAAGCGCGGCTTGAAGCCGCTGGCGAAAATCAGCGGTTGGGCGCATGCGGGCGTCGATCCCGCCATCATGGGCACCGGCCCGATCTATGCCGTGCGCAAGCTGATGGACAAACTCGGCTGGAACCTCGCCGATCTCGATGTGATGGAGGCCAACGAAGCCTTCGCCGCGCAAGCCATTTCGGTGAACCAAGAACTGGGCTGGGACGCAGCCAAAGTGAACATCAATGGCGGCGCCACGGCCCTCGGCCACCCCATCGGCGCCAGCGGCGCACGCATCCTCGTCACGCTCCTGCACGAAATGCAACGCAGCGGCGCAAAGAAAGCCCTCGCTACCCTCTGCATCGGCGGCGGCATGGGTGTGGCGCTGGCGGTGGAGAAAGCTTAATTAGTCAGTCCTGTTAACCGAGGCCAGGAGGCCGAGCAGCCTTGAGCTCGCCGATGGCGTCAGGCCCATCGGGATTGCAGTAGCAATCCTGGGGGCAAACGAAAGAAATCTTATGACCAAACGCATCGCCCTTGTCACCGGCGGCACTCGGGGCATCGGGGAATCCATCGCTGTCGCGCTGAAAAGCGCGGGCTACAAGGTTGTCGCCAACTATGTGGGCAATGACACGGTGGCGCAGGATTTCACGCAGAAGACGGGGATTCCGGTTTATAAGTTCGACGTCTCCGACTTCGAGACCTGTAAGGCGAACATCGCCAAAATCGAAGCGGAACAAGGCGGCCCGATCGAAGTGCTGGTGAACAATGCGGGCATCACGCGCGACGGGGCGATGCACAAGATGCAGGTCGAAGCCTGGGCCGCGGTGCTCGATACCAATCTCACTTCGTGCTTCAACATGTCCCGTGCCGTCATCGAAGGCATGCGCGAACGCGGCTTCGGGCGCATCATCAACATCTCCTCGGTGAACGGCCAGCTCGGCCAGTTCGGCCAGACCAATTACTCTGCCGCCAAAGCGGGCGTGCTCGGTTTCACCAAGGCCCTGGCCCGTGAATCCGCCGCCAAAGGCATCACCGTCAACGCCATCGCCCCCGGCTATATCGCGACCGACATGGTGAAAGCGGTGAATGACGATGTGCTGAAAAAGATCATCGCGGGCATTCCGGTCGGCCGTCTCGGCCAACCCGAAGAAATCGGCCGCGCCGTCCTCTTCCTCGCCGCCGACGAATCCGGTTTTATCACAGGTGAGACGCTTTCGATCAATGGCGGACAGAATATGGAATAGGGCCTCGGCCTCAGACCAAAAAGAAAGGCCAGCTTTCGCTGGCCTTTCTTTTTATTTCCATTCCATCTCGCCCAATGCGTAATCCAATCCTTTGTCGATCTGGGCTTTTACCGCTTCTTTCAACATCTGCATTTCCGCCGCCGTGAATGGCCCTTCATGCCACTCGAAAGGGCTTGGGGCCGCTTGCAAGCAGGCATTGTTGAAAGATGCATTGGAGCAGGCCTGCCGTCCATTGCGCTGACCACCCACCGGAGAGGCGCTGATGCGGAAAATTGCATAGGCTTCCGTGCGGCTCATGCCCAGCATGGTATGGTTGAACATGCCGAAACCGGAGGTATATTGCGCGACATTATTATGCGAAGTGGGAACGATCCAGACCGTCGTATCCACCTTGGCTTTTTCGATCAGCGGGTTCATCTGGGCAGAATCGGTAAATCCATGGCTGCCGGGTAGAAACGCACTTTCCGGCAGCGGAATCGAAACGATTTCGGCGGAAGGATAATGGGCATGAATGGCAGCTGCGACCTTGGCCTGCACATAAGCATCTAGTCCCCAATCCGAAACATCCACATCGTGGTCTTCGTTGCTGAAGATGGTGGTGCCTTGGTGGATGATATGCATTTTTCCCATGTTGGAAAGAATGCCGACGCGCTGCATTTTTAGCGGCACTTCCGGATTCACGCTCGGCGAGCAGGCACCAAGTAAACCCGCCAGCACAATGGCCATAATAAATTTGCGCATATAACCCCTCCGATGCTTATCTTTGATCGAACTCGCTTATCACGGAACGGAGGCTTGGGATAGATGGCCATTGCTCGCTGAGGCGCATGGCTACCATTATCTAAGCCCTGCTCATTTTCCCGGCCAATGCCGAAATGCTCGGTCGATCCTGTAGGCAGTTTTTCTTCTGCATGGCGGTCAGCTGCAGCCACTTATCAATCCTGGCCCATCCGCCCCATACCTCTGCCCCCGACATACAAGGATGTTCACGTGATTTCATTCCGTTTTACCGTATCCACGTTTTTGATTGATCAAGCGTGCCTAGGGGCGCCGTCAATAACCGAAATGGGCTGCAGCTGCAGGCCCCATAACGAAAAATAGCAGCGCGTCAGCCACACCACGACGAACATCAGCACAATCCCTCCCAACCCGTCGCTGACGTAATGCCACCCCAGACCAACGGTGGTGTACCATGTAGCAAGTACCCACAATATTGCGGGGATGCGAAAAGCGGACCAGACTTTCACCGACCACCAAGCGCACAGGCTAACCATCGCCACATGCAGGCTGGGCATGGCGGACAGCCCACCTTTAAGTAATCCACTGCGCGTGGCGTTGGTGTTGGTTAGATGAATGACATTCCACATGAGATCTACCTGGATCTGCGTATAGGTACCATGCAGATAACCATAGAGTTCCGGCTGGAAAAAGACTGGCCCGAGCACAGGCGTGAGACACCCAATCCAGCGACCGGTGAAGTAAAGCAGCAGGTAGGAGCCCGAAAACATCGCGACCGTGCGAAGCGAGCGGCTGACAACGATCAGCACAAGCAGGAAAATGATCTGAAGCACCCAGCAGGCAAGATAAAGCAGATCGATCAACCCCAACGCCCAATGCCGTGCGGCAATCCAGCGGATCGCATCCGCCTCGAACGCCCAGTAGAATCCATCGCGCCATTGCGTTTTTCCTTGCGCGATAAGGGCGAGATTGAGTTCGGTGACGTTGGAACTGAGAACAATACCATATGCGGTCAGGATGAGCAGACCCCAAGGCCAAATGCCGAGTGCGAAGAATCCATGCATGCGCCAAAGGCCCAGTATGATGCCCTCTCCACGGGTCAGACGAAAGATCGCGCCAATGCCGATCAATATGCCATCCCACGCTCCCGCGCAGGAAGCGCTGAATACCGTCAGCCCAAGCAATGTTGCGGGTAAATCCCAATAATTGAGATGAAAGGGGGCGCCGAAATATGCGGCAAGACCCGCCGTGAGGACAAGCAGCCCAAGCAACAGAAACAGCAGTGGAAACAAAGCACTGCCGTACTTGTGCAGACTTAGATGCAGGAATTCAGGCATGATGCGCTAATCGCCCTCGAATTCGCGGGCCATGCGGCGAGGCTGTGGGGTGGGTTGCCAGGATTCGACACGGCGCATGGATTCCATGATGGCGGCGCTGCCCATATGTTCGGCCAATCGGGCGCATTCCTTATCCAATCCATAAGCACTGTTTTGTTGTACGGCAGCCAGCCGCAGCCATTTAAAGGCCTCGATACCGTCCGCATCCACGCCGCGCCCTTCCGCATAAAAATGCCCAAGATTGATCTGCGCAAACACGTCGCCATGTTCCGCGGCACGGCGATACCATGCGGCGGCGGTTTTATCGTCCGGTGCGGTGCCTTGACCGTAATGATAGGCTTGCCCAAGACGCACCATGGCGGTCACCACGCCACGCTCGGCAGCACGTTGGAACCATCGGAAAGCGGCATCTTCATTCACGGTGCAGCCTATGCCTCCGGAATAAAGCAAGCCGACATTGAGTTGTGCACAGGGATAGCCCAATTCTGCCGCGCGCAGGGAAAGTCGAAAGGCTTCCGCGTAATCCTTCTCCACCCCATGACCGATCTGGTACATCAATGCGAGATTGAAGGTGCCTTTGGGGTGACTTTGCGCTGTGGCGGCCCGGTAATAATACAGCGCCCGTTCGTAATTCTGCGAAACGCCCACCCCGTTGGCATACATGTTTCCCAAGCATTTCTGGGCGTCCGCATCCCCATGATCGGCGGCGAGATGGTACCATTGGGCGGCTTGGCGGAAATTCTTCGGCACATTCTGGCCACGAATGAAAGCATCCCCCAATTGGCGTTGGGCCAAAGCGCTGCCAGCCTGGGCGGCGAGCAAAAGCGGTTCGAGTCCCGCCGAGTGCGTGCGTTCCGCTGATTCCACCTGAATACTCCTGGCTCGGCTGCTCCGTGCTCTGAGTACAGTATGTCAGATTTGCCTTAAAATGCAAATAGACTAGCGACTGTCTTAAAAGGATAACAATCGTACCTGTTTCACATCCGGCATTGCCTCGATTTTGGCCAGCAGCGCCGCATCCGGCGCGGTGTCCACTTCCAGCAGGGCAATCGCCTCGGCCCCCTGTTCGGCGCGACCCAGATGGAAGTTGGCGATGTTGATGCCCGCTTCGCCCAGCAAAGTGCCCAGGCGGCCGATCATGCCCGGCTTGTCCTCGTTGTTCACATACAGCATGCGTGGCCCGACACCGGCTTCCAGTTTGATCCCGCCCACCTGCACCAGGCGCGGCTGGTCGGCGAAGAGCGTACCCGCCACGTCGCGCGTGCGCTTTTCGGTAGTGACCGTGATGCGCATGAGGGTTTGGTAATTGGCGGCATGGTCGCGTTTCGTCTCACTGACTTCGATGCCGCGATCCTTGGCCATCACCGGCGCATTCACCATGTTCACGCCATGGACCAGCGGCGCGAGCAGACCTTGCAGGGCCACGGCGGAAAGCGGCTTGGTGTTCATCTTTGCCAGCGCACCCTCATATTCGATGGTCACCGACTTCAGGCTGGAAGTCGTCAGCTGGCCCGCGAAGGAACCGAGCACGGTGGCGAGTTCGATGTAGGGCTTCAGCTTCTTCGCTTCCTCGGCGCTGATGGAAGGCATGTTCAGCGCGTTGGTGACCTGGCCGGTATTGAGATAGGCGCTCATCTGCTCGGCCACTTGCAGCGCCACATTTTCCTGCGCCTCATTGGTGCTGGCCCCGAGGTGGGGGGTGGCTACGATCTGCTCCATACCGAAAAGCGGGTTTTCCTTGGCGGGTTCCACTTCGAACACATCGAACGCGGCCCCGGCCACCTGGCCGGATTCGATGGCCAGTTTCAGATCCGCTTCGTTCACCAAACCGCCGCGCGCGCAGTTCACAATACGCACGCCCTTTTTCATTTTGGCGAAGGCGTCTTTGTTCAGAATGTTGCGCGTACCATCAGTCAGCGGGGTGTGCAACGTGATGAAATCGGCACGTTTCAGCAGTTCGTCCAGCTCCACTTTTTCCACGCTCATGTCGGCAGCGCGTTCGGCGGTGAGGAAGGGATCGAAGGCGACGACTTTCATTTTCAAACCCTGCGCCCGGTCGGCGACGATGGAGCCGATATTGCCCGCGCCGATGAGGCCGAGCGTTTTGCCGGAGACTTCCACGCCCATGAAGCGGTTCTTCTCCCATTTGCCCGCATGGGTGCTGGCGTTGGCCGCGGGGATTTCGCGCGCGAGAGACAGCATGAGGGAGATGGTGTGTTCGGCGGTGGTCACCGAATTGCCGAACGGCGTGTTCATCACCACCACGCCCCGCGCAGTGGCGGCTTTCTGATCGACGTTATCCACCCCGATGCCCGCCCGGCCCACCACCTTCAGCTTGGTCGCCGCTTCCAGCACTGCGGCAGTCACCTTGGTGTTCGAGCGGATCGCCAACCCATCGTAATCGCCGATGATGGCGATGAGCTGGTCCGGCGTAAGGTCGGTCTTCACATCCACTTCGATGCCCGCATCCTTGAAGATGGCGACGGCGGCGGGGGAGAGTTTGTCGGAGATAAGCACTTTGGGCATGGGTCAGTCTTTCGATGATTAAACTCCCTCTCCCTAGAAGGGAGAGGGTTGGGGAGAGGGTGATGCTGAACAAACACCCGGCGCTTGCGGCGACTCATCCTCTCCCTCGCTTCGCTTTCCCTCTCTCTTCTAGAGAGAGGGAATTCTACGCCGCTTTCACTGCGCTGTTCTTCGCTTCCGCAAAAGCCCAGTCCAGCCAAGGCAGCAGCGCTTCGATGTCTTTCGTCTCCACCGTGCTCCCGCCCCAGATGCGCAAACCCGTGGGCGCGTCGCGGTAGGCGGCGATGTCGTAGCCGGCTTGTTCTTTTTCGATGATGCTGGCGAGGCCTTTGGCGGCGTTGGCTTGCTCATCGTCACTCAATCCATTGAACCAGGCATCCTTGATCTTGAGGCAGATGGAGGTGCAGGAGCGGGTCTCTTGGCTCTCTGCCAGGAAATCCACCCAGTCGCTTTTCGCCACCCATGCTTCGATCGCCGCCAAGTTCGCTTCCGAACGCGCGATCATGCCTTTCAGCCCACCGTTCTTTTCCATCCAATCCAGCGAAACCAGCGCGTCTTCGGTGGCCAGCATGGAAGGCGTGTTGATCGTTGCGCCTTCGAAGATTTCGCGGTTCACCTTGGTGCTGCCATCCTTGTCTTTTTTCGTCATGCGGAACAGCTTCGGCATCGGCCAGCTGGGCGCATAGCTTTCCAGACGCGCCACCGCGCGCGGGCTGAGCACCAGCATGCCATGCGCGCCTTCGCTGCCCATGGCCTTCTGCCAGCTCCATGTGATCACATCCAGCTTGCTCCAGGGCAGGTCCATGCTGAACACGGCGCTGGTCGCATCGCAGATCGTCAGGCCTTCGCGGTTGTCCTGGATCCAATCGCCATTCGGTACCTTCACGCCGCTGGTGGTGCCGTTCCAGGTGAAGACCACGTCGCGGTCGGTATCGACCTTCGACAGATCGGTGATCTGGCCGTAGGGCGCATCCATCACACGGCAATCGGCCAGCTTCAATTGTTTGGTCGCGTCCGTCACCCAGTCTTTGCCGAAGGCTTCCCAGGCCAGCACATCCACCCCACGCGCGCCGAGCAGGCTCCACATCGCCATTTCCACCGCACCCGTATCCGAGGCGGGAACGATGCCGACGAGGTAATCTGCCGGGATGCCGAGCAATGCCCGGCTTTTATCGATCACCGCTTGCAGTTTGGCCTTGCCACCTTTGGCGCGATGCGAGCGACCGAGAAACGCATCTTTCAACGCATCGGTCGTCCAGCCGGGAATCTTCGCGGTGGGGCCGGAGGAGAATTGCGGATTGGCGGGTTTGGTGGTGGGTTTCATGCGGAAGCCTTTGCAGGTGGCGAATGGCGCGCACTCTAAGCAGGGCGGCGCTGGCGGTCAAGGTTTGGGTGAGCTTTTTCCCCAAGAGACGGGCGAGAAACGAGTAGGTAAAGGAACGAGTGGACAAAGGTATTTCGGGCTTCGTCATTGCGAGCGCAGCGTGGCAATCCAGCCTTACAACAAGCGGAGAAGCTGGATTGCCACGCTGCGCTCGCAATGACGAAACACGCTACGCCGCCGGTTGCTCCACCAGCACCAGCAATTTCTCCAATGCCGAAACGATGATGCGAAGATCCTTCTCGCTCGACAAACGGTGATCCCCGTCCGGAATCAATCGCGTGCTCACCTGTTTGCTTTCCAGCTTCTCATTGATCGCCATCGAGAATTCGAACGGCACATCCGCGTCATTCAGCCCGTGCAGCAGGGTCACCGGGCATTGCAGGGGAATGCTCGGTTTATCAAGCAGGTAATGATCCGCGCTCTCTTCCAGGAAGGCGAGCGTGATGCGCGTCGGTGTGTCTTCATAGCGGCTGGGCAGATCGAGGAAGCCTTTTTTGATCAGCTGCTTCTGCTGCGGCTCGGTGAGCTTGTCCCAGATCAGACTTTCGGTGAAATCCGGGGCGGAGGCGATACCGAGGAAGGCGACCACGCGGGCCGGCCGCTGGATCGCCGCGAGCAACCCCAGCCAGCCGCCCATGCTGGAACCCACCAGCACCAACGGGCCTTCGGTGCTGTCGATCACTGCTAGCGCATCTTCCAACCAGGCCCCGATGGTGCCTTCTTCGAACGCACCGCCGGATTCGCCATGCCCGCTATAATCGAAACGCAGGAAGGCGCGTTTCTTTCCCGCGGCCCAGGCGGCCAGATGCGCCACCTTCGTACCGCGCATGTCCGAGCGGTGACCGCTCAGGAAAACGATGCTGGGCCCAGCGCCCGCCTGGCGCAGCACCGCAAGCTTGCGGCCTTGCGGCGTGGCGAGGAATTGGCATTGCGGCGGAGCGGGGTTGGGCATAGGATGCCGCGGCTTTTCCAAGGGTTTCGAATGGCTTTCGATAGACCATAGCCCGCCGCACACCGCAAGTGAAACCAGATATTCGCCCCATGCATCACGCCCCCACCATTCTCCAAATTCTCCCCGAACTGCGCAGCGGCGGGGTGGAACGCGGCACGATCGACATCGCCCGCGCCATTGCGCAGGCGGGCATGGTGCCGCTGGTCGCATCCCAAGGCGGCGGGCTGGTGCCCTCGTTGGAACGCGTCGGCGCCACGCACATCACCCTGCCCGTCGCTTCGAAAAACCCCTTCATCATCTGGCGCAACGCGTCGCGACTGGTGGAGGTGATCCGCATCCATGCCGTGGATATTGTGCATGCCCGCTCCCGCGCCCCGGCCTGGAGCGCCTGGCTCGCCTGCAAACGCACGAAGGCCGCCTTCCTCACCACCTTCCACGGCACCTACGGATTAGGAACGGGAAAAAGGGGTGGCAAATGGAAGCAGCGCTACAATGCGGTGATGGTGAAAGGCGAGCGCGTGATTGCGATTTCGGATTTCATCCGCCGCCACATCCGCGACCATTATCACCCGCCGGAACATCTTGTCCGCCTCGTTCATCGCGGCGTGGATCTCAATGTCTTCGACCCGGATCGCGTCAGCGGCACGCGCGTCGGCGAACTGCTCAAAAACTGGCATGTGCCGGACGGCCTGCCCATCGTCCTCCTACCCGGTCGCATCACGCGCTGGAAGGGGCAGGATGTGGCGCTGAAAGCGCTGGGCGCCTTGCCCCACCGCGATTTCTTCTGCCTGATCGTGGGAGACGCCGAGCGCCACCCGGATTATGCGCGCGAGTTGGAGGCGCTGATCGTCGCCCAGAAACTCGAAGGCCATGCCCGCCTGGTCGGCGGCACGCCTTATATGTCGGAGGCTTATGCACTGGCGGATATCGTGCTGTGCCCCTCGCTGAACCCCGAAGCCTTCGGCCGCATCCCCATCGAAGCGCAGGCCATGGGCAAGCCCATCATCGCGACCGACCATGGCGGGGCGCGCGAAACCGTGCTGAACCGCGAAACCGGTCTGCTGGTGCCGCCGAACGATGTGACGGCCTTGTCCGCCGCCATCGCCGAACTGCTCGCCATGCCCGGCATGACACGCAAGGAAATGGGCTGGCGCGGGCGCGACCATGTGAAACGCTATTTCTCGCTGGAACGCATGTGCGAAGCCACGCTTGCAGTGTATCGCGAAATCTTAGAGGAGCGCGGCGCGAAAACCGCGCAACAACGGAAGGCAGCATGACCCTTCCCCTCTCCGTCTTCATCATCACGAAAAACGAAGCGGACCGCATCGGGCGCACCATCCGCAGCGTGCGGGAATTCGCGGGTGAAATCGTCGTGCTCGATTCCGGCAGCACGGACGGCACGCCTGACATTGCGCGCCAAGCGGGCGCGGACATCGTGCAGCACCGCGACTGGCAGGGCTACGGCCCGCAGAAAATCGCCGCCGAAGCTTTATGCAAGCATCGCTGGCTGCTGAACCTGGATGCGGATGAGGAAGTGACGCCCGCCTTGCGCGCCCAGATCGCAGCGCTCTTCGCCCCCGAGCCCACCGAAATCGCCTACCGCCTGGATGCCGTGCAGGTCTTCCCCGGCGAGGCCACCGCCCGCACCCACGCCCCCAGCACCAAGGTGGTGCGGCTGTACGATCGCACGCGCGCCACCTGGCGCGACAGCCCGGTGCATGATTCGGTGATTCTGAAAGAGTCGGGCGAAATCCCCGGCCATACTCCATTGCTCAGCGCGCCGCTGAACCATTTCAGCTTCCGCAACCTGGCGCATATGATCGAGAAAATGAATTACTACTCGACCATGCAGGCCGAAGACATGCATGCCCGCGGCATGACCGTCAGCGACCTCCGCCTCATCGCCGAGCCCTTCACCGCCTACGCAAAATACTACTTCACCCGCCGCTTCTGCCTGATGGGCCCAATGGGCGTGGTCTACGCGATCATCTACGCTTGCTGGCGCACATTGCGACTGGCGAAACTGCGGGAGATGCAGCGATGAATTGTTTGCAAGTAAAAAAATGGCTGCCTGTGTTCATGATACTCGTTTCAACTCCGGCATTGCCGAATGACAAAGCCGAATTATCAGCAGAAGAATTCTGCGCTCATCCAATGCCACATTGGGAAAGTAATCATATCGTCGATGGGCCACCATTACCTAAAGATTATGAGATATGTTTGTTTCTTCAACGCAAAAATATGGAAGCACGTAAGCGTCCTTCTCCTCAAGCTACACGGGAGGTCTTTTGCGCCGCTACTTCGGATCCAACAAATCCACAATTGGAAAAAGATTGTCTAAACACAGAACAACGCCCTTCAATGAATGAGCTGGATCCGATTTCAAGACAACATGGAGAAAGCATTATCCAACAAATTCGCCTTCAGCAGCGTACAGCCTCTGCTATTCCACCAGTTGCGGCGGGCAAAGAAGAATCCATCAAAGAAGTCCTCTGTCGCATACCTCTCAATCATGCATTCAATGCCAGCCTAACGTTAGATCAAGAACGCACACGCGCACGCCAAGATTTCGATAATTGCTTGGCAGACAAAAATATAGACAAGCAGCTAGGTCATTAAAAAAGGCCGCATCATTTGCGGCCTTTTTTAATCGGCGATCAACGGCTGTTAGTGCGCCGCCAGCCCCTGATTGTATTGCTGAAACGCCAGCATCGCTTCCTTGTGGCGGAGTTTGAAGGAATCGAATTGGGTGGCTTGCATCAGGCGGTTGATGGTGAGGTCGATGATGCTGGCGAAGACGAGGACGATTTCCTCGACCTGCTCCTGCAGCTTCGCCACCAGCGCGTCCGCCGCATGGGCAGCAACGCGCGCGCTCTGGCGCACACGCAGACGATATTGGTCGAGCGCGAGATAGACCTTGCGTAGAGACGCTTCGACCTTCGTCTTGGCGATTTTCAGCTTGGCGGGGTTGTTCTGCGCCTCGGCGATGTTGATGTATTCTTCGGTCAGCACATCCGCCTCCGCGCTCACATCGCTCATCAGCGGCGCGAGGATCAGCAGCTGCGCGTCGGCGTCTTCGCCCGCGGCATCTACCTCGTGCAGGCTATCCGCCAGCGCGTCGCAATGGTCGAACAGCGCAACGATGGCGCCATATTGAATTTCTTGTTCTTCCCGGGTCGATGGAATGCCCATGGGTGTCTCCGTTCTGGTGGCTTCTATTTTTATAGCACGAATCTGTGACGCTTTTGTGAAGCGACACTCGACCCAACCCCGGTTCTAGCCGTTTCATGTGACGATTGGATGACGATTTAATGAATATTTACTTAATATATGGGGCCAAGTGCGGGAGAAGGTTTGGATGAAAGAAGCGTGCCGTCGGCGCTTTGTTACCGTCATTGCGAGCGCAGCGAAGCAATCCAGCTTCACAACTTGCGGCAACGCTGGATTGCTTCGCTGCGCTCGCAATGACGGTGTCCCATCACCGCAATCTCACCGTTCGCTTTACCCTCCACCCTCTACTAAAGGGACAGGGTAACCACTACCCCACCATTCCCTGCTCCCAGCTGCGATGCTCCGCCGTAAAGGGCCGCTCCAGCAGCTGGTTGATCGCCGCGCCCACATCCGTCCGGCCTTGCAGCACTTCATGCACCGCCGTGCAGATCGGCATCGAAACCAGCATTTTGGTGGCGATGTCGAAGGCGGATTCGGCGGTTTCTTTCCCCTCGATCACCCCGCCCTGGCGGGTGGCGGCGGCATCCGCCACGCTCATCCCCTGCCCCAGGCGCATGCCGAAGGAATAATTCCGGCTGGTGCGGCTTTTGCAGGTGAGCACGAGATCGCCCATGCCCGCCAGGCCCATCATCGTCTCGGCGCGTGCGCCCCGCGTCACTGCCAGCCGCGTCATTTCCGCCAGCCCGCGCGTGATCAGCGCCGCCTGCGCATTTTCGCCCAGGCCCGCCCCGGCGGCGATGCCGCAGGCGATGGCGATGACGTTTTTCAGCGCCCCGCCCACCGCCACGCCCATCACATCGTCCGTCACGTAAGGCCGGAAATACTTCCCGCCGATGAGATGGACGAGATTGGTGCAGAGCGTCGTATCCTCGCAGGCCATGATGGTGGCAGTGGGCAGACCCGCTGCCGCCTCATGCGCGAAATTGGGGCCGGAAAGCAGCGCGATGGGGTTCTTCGGCAGAATACTGCCCGCCACTTCGTGCATGAACATCAAACTGCCGCGCTCAATGCCCTTGGCCGCGATGATGATCGGCACCAATTCGGTGACCAGATCGGACAGCGAAATGCACACGCTGCGCAAATATTGCGAGGGCACGGCTAGGATCAACACATCCGACTGCCGCAAGGTGAAAAGATCGTCCGTCACTTCGATTTCCGGGTCGATGAAAATATCCGGCAGATACGCCTCGTTCACCCGCCCGCGCTGAATGCTGCCGAGCACATTCTGGTTCCGCGTCCACAACCGCACCCGGTTGCCCACGCGATGGGTGAGAATGGCCAAGGATGTGCCCCAGGCCCCGGAGCCGACGACCGCGATATCGGAAAGCTGGCTCATGCGGCAGTCTCTAAACGTTGGACTATGATCACGAACGGCTCAAGATTTACCATCCCATCTTTAGTAGCGTCACCTGAATGCTTTATGAACTCATTTTCGTTAATGAATTCTATGCTTTCAGCCAAAGCCTGCATTTTGATATGCTCTATGTAAGGTGAAAGCGAATCGCGGTAAGTTTCAACTTCAGGCCCGAAAATTTTCAAACGCATTTGATCCGTAATTTTCAACTGGGCCTTTTTTCTAGCCTCTTGAACTGCTCGAATTAGATCACGCATATTACCTTCTACTTCTAATTCCGGCGTTACGTTTAAATCCAGTACCACTAGCGCATCGTTACTGCTCAGTGCCTGCGCGCCCTTCTTGTCCTTCGGCTCAAGCATCAGATTGAACTCCTCCGGCAGCAATTCTACACCCGCAATAGCGAGGTGGCCATTGGGCAGGCGTTCCCATTGCCCGGCTTTGGAAGCGGGAATCACCTGCTTTACAGCGGCGGGCAATCGCTTGCCGAGCACGGGGAAAAAGACCTGCAGTTTGTAGCTCGCCGCCGCTTCGATCTCTTCGGAGAAGCGCACGTCTTTCACGTTCACCTCGTCTTCGATCAGATCGGTGAAACGTTTCAACCGCTCCGCGCCGGCACCCACCAGCGTCGCCCTGGCCAATGGCTGGCGCACGCGGATGTTTTCGGCATTGCGGATGGAGAGGATGGTGTTGCAGGCGTCGCGCACACGGTCCATGTCGGTCGCCAGCTGCACATCATCCGGCAACGCGCTCACATCCGGGAAATCCTGCAAATGCACGCTGGCGGCGCCGGTCAGGCCTTGGTGGATGGCCTCGGTGACGAGCGGCAACAAAGGCGCAGCGGCGCTGGTAAGCAATACCAGAACAGTATAAAGCGTGTCATACGCCGCCTGCTTGTCGGCATCCTGGCCCGCGCGCCAGAAGCGTTCGCGCGTGCGGCGGATATACCAGTTGTTGAGGCCTTCGACGAAACCGGAGACGGCGGCGCAGGCACCAGAGGCGTCGTAGGCATCCAGCGCATCACGCACCGATTCGATGCTCAGGCGCAGTTTGGCAAGGATGTAGCGGTCGAGGAGGTTCTCGGAATCGTTGATCAGCTTGGCTTTCACCCCGTCCGCATTCGCGTAGAGCGTGAAGAAATTATACGCGTTCCAGATCGGCTTGATGTGCAGGCGCACCACGTCGCGGATGAAGCGGCCGTCGGGGTCGACCGCCAGATCCATGCCGCGCATGACGGGGCTGGAGACCATCATCCAGCGCAGCGCGTCCGCGCCGTATTCGTCCATCACCAGCATCGGGTCTTTGTAATTCTTCAGGCGCTTGGAATATTTCAGCCCCGTCTCCTCGTCGATCACCACGCCGTGGCAGATGACATTTTTGAAGGGTGGTTTATCGAAGAGGGCCGTGCCCAGCACCAGCAGCGTGTTGAACCACCCCCGCGTCTGCGCGATGTATTCGGTGATGAAATCGGCGGGGAAATGATCGTGAAACCATTCCTTGTTCTCGAACGGATAATGCATCTGCGCGAACGGCATGGAGCCGGATTCGAACCAGCAATCGAACACGTCCGTCACGCGGCGCAGCGTGTAGCTCGGGTCCAGCGGGTCGGGCTTGGTGAGATCGTCGATGAAGGGGCGGTGCAGATCGACCACTTTCTCCCCGAAGAACTCTTCCAACTCCGCGATGGAGCCGAACACATACAACTCCTTGTTGCTGGGATTGTCCGACCGCCAGATGGGAATCGGTGTGCCCCAGAAGCGGTTGCGCGAGATCGACCAATCCGGCGCCGAATCGATCATATGCCCCATCGCCCCGTCGCGCACATGCGCGGGAATCCAGTTGATCTGCTTGTTCAGCTCCGCCATGCGGGCTTTGATCTTGGTCACTTCCACATACCAGCTCGGCATCGCGCGGTAGATCAACGGCGTGTCGGTCCGCCAGCAATGGGGGTAGCTGTGCTTGTAATCGTCTTGGGCGATGAGCTGGCCGTGCTCTTTCAACCAGGCGATAACGCGCAGATTGGCCAGTCCGTATTTGCGCAATTGTTCCTCGGTGTAAGGCTCGCCCGCATCCTTGCGCGTATCGGCAATGACATTCAGACCTTTTAGCGACAATCCGGCGGTCAGCGGTTCGATGACTTTACTCGCGCGGCGCGCGGCCAGATCGAGCGTATGGTAGCGCACGGGCTGATTGCGAAAATCCACCAGTTGATGCGCGGTGAAGCCCAGCTTCGCCAGCACGCGATGCGCGGGCGGGTAATGGTCGTTGCACCCGGCGATTACCAAGGGCTGGGGCAGATGTAGCGCCGCCCAATCCAGCAGCGCCTCGCCGATTTCGGTGGCATAGCCCTGCCCCCAATGGTCGCCGAGGAAGGCGTAGCGCAATTCCACAGCCGACAGACCGCTCTCATTGTATTGATCGAAGTCGCGATTATCGAACCCTGCGCGGCCGATGAAGGTGCCATCCGATTTCAGGAACACGCCCCACTGGCTGAACCCCTTGCGCGCCTGATCGCTCAGGAAACGCTCGAATTCCGCACGCACTTTCTCCTCTGGCAGCACCCCATCCGAGATGGTGGCGGCCACTTTCGGGTCGGTCAGCAGCGCTTGGAAATGGGAGTAATCCGATTCACGCAAGGGCCGCAAAACCGCGCGCGCCGTTTCCAGCGAAGTCGGCAAAGTCGGTGGTAGATCGTAAATCTCATCCGTATACCGCCCACTGCCATCCACCGGCACCACCACATCAATGCCGTTCTCCGCGCAGACACGCTGATCGTCTTCCCCGAAACCCGGGGCCACATGCACGATGCCCGTGCCTTCGCCATCGGTGACGAAGGCGGTGCCATCGAGGATGCGGAATGCGTTGGGGCGGTCTTTGAAGAAGGGGAAGAGCGGTTCGTAGGTGAGGCCGATTAGATCGGTGCCGGAGATTGTGGAAGCTTCGGTATATTGTTCGCGCGTCATTTCAAAATGCGTCGAAGGACGGTTGCGGTAGTCAAACTTGCGGGTTTCGGTGAAACCGGCCTTTTCCAATACGCGTGCCGAACCGGGCGTGCCGTCGATTACGAAGGTGCCGATTTTTTCGATGCTGGAATGTTCAAAAATCCAGGCAGTCACAGCTTTGGTCGCTTCGGTTGCGTAGCCTTTGCCTTGGTGATCTTTACTGAAAACGTAAGCTAAGTCGGTGTAGGCGGGGAAAGCAGGATCGGACTGGCGCAGGGTAAAGCCCGTGCGGCCAAGCAATTCACCCGTTTGCTTATCGAACACACCATAGACGCTGTAGCCGTGCTTTTTCTGATGCGTCTGCAATTCCTCGATCGCCTGCTTGGAATAATCGAGATTGCGTTTGTCGTCTCGCCATTCCGGCAAGGTTGCCGGATTGAGGAACAATGCCTCCAATTGCTCTTGCGCATCGGCTTGCGTCATCAGGCGAATGATGAGGCGCTCGGTTTCCGCGATGATATCCTTGTCTTTTTGCTTCGCCAATTCTTTCAGCGCCACCGATTTTGGAGATGCGATGTAGACTACACCGTCCACCACATGCATGGCGTAGCGCATCTCTTTGCTCACGGCCAAAGCCAAGTTACTCGGCAAGGTCCAGGGTGTGGTCGTCCAGGCGAGGATTTTGTAGCTCTTCGCCTCCGGTGCGCCTTGCGGCTTGTCCTTCAGCGTAAACGCCACCGTCGCCGCTTTATCCGTCCGCTCCCGATACGAGTTATCCAGCTTCGTTTCGAAATTCGACAGCGGTGTTTCCGCCGCCCAGCTGTAGGGCATGACGCGGAAGGATTCGTAGATGAGGCCCTTCGTATAAAGCTCCTTGAACGCCCAAAGCACCGACTCCATGAAGTTTTTATCCATGGTTTTGTAGTCGCCGCGGAAATCGACCCAGCGGGCTTGGCGCGTCACGTAATCTTCCCACTCGCGCGTGTAGCGCATCACGGATGTGCGGCAATGGGCGTTGAATTTCTCGATGCCGAATTCGATGATGGCGTTGCGCCCGGTCACGCCGAGGTCTTTCTCCGCGCCCATTTCAGCCGGAAGTCCATGGCAATCCCAACCGAAGCGGCGCTCCACCCGTTTGCCGCGTTGGGTCTGGTAGCGCGCGAAAAGATCTTTCACATAACCGGTGAGCAGGTGCCCGTAATGCGGGAGGCCGTTGGCGAAAGGGGGCCCGTCGTAGAAAATGAATTCGTTGTTGGCACCGTCCTTCACGCTCGGGCGCGCGGCGACGGATTCTTCGAAGCGGTGATGCGCTTTCCAGTCGGCCAGCACGCGCAATTCTTGCGCCACGAAATTCGGATTCGGATCGACTTGCGGATAGGGGGTGGAGGCCTGGGTCATGAAGTGTTTCAAACGAGGGTGGGTCACGGCTTGCGCGGCGAATAGAGCTACCTGATGTTGTAGCGAGAGACGTGCCGCTTGGCAACCGCTGTGGCCCCGCCCCCAAGCCCTGTAAAGCGGTGGACGCCGCGCCACAAATATCGCATGGTGCCGGGCATGCGATCCTGTTTCACCCTGCCCATTTCTGATTTCCCGCCCGGCACCTGCATTGGGCAAGGGCTGCGCACGGCGATGCTCGGCATCGTGCTGTCGCTGAGTGGGGCGCAGGCCGCCTGGGCTGTGAATATGCACCACCCGAAAGCCGCATTGCCCAAACACACTCTGCGCGCACCCAGCGACCTGGCCCCTGCCCCCACCCAAAATCTGCGCCGTGCGCGGGAGACGAGCAGCGAAGATGCGGAAGATCATGCACCGCGCACGATTTCCTCCGGCGAACGCAATCAGCACGAAGCCTCCGCGCTTCTTTTCGCCGGGAAGAAAAACTGGGACGAAGCCCAACAGCATGCCCGCCGCAGCGGCTCGGCCGGGCTGGTCGGCCTTATCGAATGGATGCGGCTGAAAGATGGCGACGTGGCGGCGGATTTCGATGCCTATGCCGCCTTCCTGAAGCGCCCCGAAGCCTGGCCGGATGCTGCCCAGCTGCTGAACCGGGCGCAGGAAGCGGTGCTGATGGGCGGCGCCAAGCCCGCCGAAGTGCGTCAATGGTGGGACTATGCCGAGGCCCTGGACGCCGACGCCAAACCCAGCGGCGACGCAGTGGCCGCCTTCGTCCGCCGCGCCTGGGTAAATGGCGATTTCAACGCCTACGAAGAAAACCTGCTGCGCCAGAAATTCGATAATGTGCTGACCGGGGCGGACGATGTGGCGCGCACCGAGCGGCTCATCTGGGAAGACAAGCTGAGCGCGGCCAAACGCATGATTCCGCTGTTGCCCGCCGATCTCATGCGCCTGAGCAACGCACGCATCGCGCTGCTGCAGAAGGATGCAAACGCGCCTGTCTTATACAATGCGCTTTCCGCCGCGCAGAAATCCACCCCCGGCGCGATGTATGCCGTGCTGCGCTGGGACCAGGCGCAGGGCGACAAGGCGGCGGCGGAGAAGATTCTGCTGCGCGCCCCGAAAAACCCACCCTACGGCGAGAAATGGTGGAAGCTTCGCGCAGGCGTGGTGCGGGATCTGATCGAGGCGGGAGACTTCCGCGAGGCGGAAAAACTCATCACCCAGCATGGCATCGAAGGCGGAGAAGCGCTGGCGGATGCTTTGTGGCTGGAAGCCTGGTTGCGCCTTGAATTCCGCAAGCAGCCGAAAGAGGCCTATAAGATTCTCTATCGTTTGTTCGAGGTGGCGAAAACACCGCCCACCAAATCGCGCGCGGCTTACTGGGCCGGTGTTGCGGCGGAGCGCAACGGCAATAAACAGATCGCGCAAAACTGGTACAAGCAGGGCGCGGAATTCCCCACGCAATTCTACGGCCAGCTTTCTGCTATCAAACTCACGCCGAATGCACCGCTCGATCTGCCCGGTGCGCCGAAGATCACGGCGGAAGATCGCCACGCGGTGGCCCGCCGCCCGGCGGCGGAAGCCCTGCGCATCCTCATCGCGCAGGATGAAAAAGCACTGGCCGCCAAATTCCTCCAGCACCTCATCGACACCAGCGGATCGGACGGCGAAGTGGCGCAATTGGTGGCGATGGCGACCGAGAATGACAGCACCTATCTGGGCGTGAAAGCCGCCAAGGCCGCGCTGCGGGCCAATGTGGTGCTGACCAAGCCGGGATGGCCGCGCCTGAATATTCCGTTTACCGATCCCATCGAACCCGCCCTCACCCATGCCATCACGCGGCAGGAAAGCGAATTCCGGCGCGACGTGCGCTCCAGCGCCAATGCCATCGGGCTGATGCAATTGCTGCCCACCACGGCGGCGCATACGGCCAGGCGCAACGACATTCCTTATAAGAAGAAAACCGAACTGGTCGATCCGGTGAAAAATCTTCGCCTGGGCTCGCTGTATCTGGGTGGGTTGATCGATAAATATGACGGAAATTACATGCTCGCCATCGCCGCTTACAATGCGGGCCCGACCAATGTGAACCGCTGGATCGGGCGCTTCGGCACGCCGGGCAAGTCGCTGGAATCCTCGCTGCTGTGGATGGAACAGATCCCCTTCGGCGAAACCCGCACCTATGTGCAGCGGGTGCTAGAGAATCTACAGGTGTACCGTCAGTTGCTCAGCGGAAAGGGCGAGAATCCCCGGTTGAGCCTGGACCGTGATTTGATGCATGAGACGCATCTGACGACCCTACCGACGGAATAATTTAAAATGCACCAACTCTCACACTCCGCACTTGATGTGGAGTGTGAGAGTTTGGATAGAGCTTACAAGCCTTTTTCGCTTACCGCTTGATCACCCGAAACATCGCATAGCCTAGCAGCGCGGAAAGCGCGGAGCCGAGCAGAATGCCCAGCCGCGCTTCATCCTGCAGCAAAACATTCCCCGGAAATGCCAGACCCGCGATGAACAGGCTCATGGTGAAACCGATCCCTGCAATCACCGCCGTAGCCGCCAGCATGGGCCAGTTCGTTTCTTCCGGCATTTTGGCGAAGCCCAAACGGATACATAGTCCCGCCGCCGCCATGATCCCCAGTGGCTTGCCCAGCAGCAATCCCAGCGCGATGCCCAGCGGCACGGAATCGGCCAGATTGTTCAACGCGATGCCCTGCAGCGCAAGCCCTGCATTGGCGAAGGCGAAAACGGGCATGATGCCGAACGCCACCCAAGGGTGCAGGCGGTCTTCCAGCCTCTCCAAGGGCGAGCCCCAGCTTTGCGCGCCCAACTCCGGCGGCTGTTTCGCGGGAATGCACAAACCCAGCAACACGCCGCCGATGGTGGCATGCACACCCGATTCCAGCACCGCCACCCACAGCACGAGGCCAAGCGCGAGATACGGCCACAAAGCACGCACGCCGCAGCGGTTCAGCACAATGAGCGCCGCCAGCACCCCACCCGCTACGATCAACGCATCGGTATGGATCTGCGCCGTGTAGAACAGCGCGATGATGAGAATGGCAGCCAGATCGTCGATCACCGCCAGGGTGGTGAGAAAGATTTTTAGCGCCAGCGGCACGCGGCTTCCCAGCAGCGCCAATACCCCCAGCGAAAAAGCGATGTCGGTCGCGGAAGGAATGGCCCAGCCGCGCAGAGATTCCGCGCTGCCCGCATTGAAATGCCAGTAAATCAGCGCCGGTGCCACCACCCCGCCCAATGCCGCCACCGCAGGCAGCAATGCGTGGCCGAAGCTGGCGAGATGCCCGTGCAGCAATTCACGCTTGATCTCGAGCGAGACCAATAGGAAGAACACTGCCATCAGCCCGTCATTGATCCAACCCAGCAGGGATTCACGGATGCCGACGGTGCCGAGTGAGATCGAGAACTGAGTGGCGAGCAAGCCATCGTAATAGGCGCGCGAGGGCGAATTCGCCGCCAGCAGCGCCAGCATGGCCGCGCCCAGCAGCACAATGCCGGAGGCGGATTCCAGGCGCAGAAAATCGCGCAATTCTTGCAATGGGTTTCTCATGGGCTTCCTTTCAGCGGGTAAAAATGCATCACCCGCACGTTCCTTCTACACAATTTGCCGCCCGGGTCACAGCCCGGCCAAAGGGCAACGGTTTTTTAACGTCTGCGGCGTTAGGGTGCCTCCAGTCCAATGCGATACCCTATCATCAGCCCACGAGGTTTACCCCATGTCGACCAGTTCCATCGCCAAAAAAGACGCGCCCCTGCCCAACGCTGCCCAAGTCAGCGGTAAAATCGATACCGGCAAGAAAGCGCAATTGCTGATCGACGGCAAGGCCTCGGGCGAATTCCCCATCTATGCGGGCACCGAAGGCCCGAACGTGATCGACATCCAGTCGCTCTACAAGCAAAGCGGCCACTTCACCTACGATCCCGGTTTCCTTTCCACCGCCTCGTGCGAATCGACCATCACTTATATCGACGGCGACGAAGGCATTCTGCGCTACCGCGGCTACGACATCGCCGATCTGGCGAAAAGCAGCAGCTTTTTGGAGGTTTCCTACCTGCTGCTGAACGGCGAATTGCCGAATGCGGCGGAGAGCAAGAAATTCACCTGCGACATCACCTACCACACGATGGTGCACGAGCAATTGCACTTTCTCTATCGCGGCTTCCCCCGCCGCAGCCACCCGATGGCGGTACTCGTCGGGGCGGTCGCCTCGCTCAGTGCCTTTTACCATGACAGCCTGGACCTGCACAGCGAGCATGAGCGCGATCTCGCCATCATGCGCATGATCGCCAAAGTGCCGACGCTCGCGGCCATGACCTACCGCTATTCCATCGGCATGCCGTTCAATTATCCGCAGAACGATCTCAGCTTCGCGGGCAATTTCCTGCATATGATGTTCGCCACCCCATGCGAGACCTATAAGGTCAATCCCGTGCTGGAACGCGCCATCGATAAATTGTTCATTCTGCATGCGGATCATGAGCAGAACGCTTCCACCTCCACCGTGCGCCTCGCCGGTTCTTCGGGCGCGAATCCCTTCGCCTGTCTGGGCGCGGGCATCGCCTCCCTGTGGGGTCCGGCGCATGGCGGCGCGAACGAAGCGGTGATCAACATGCTGAAGGAAATCGGCACCGCCGACCGCATCCCCGAATTCATCGCCAAAGCCAAAGACAAGAACGATCCCTTCCGTTTGATGGGCTTCGGCCACCGCGTGTATAAAAACTACGATCCGCGTGCGACGGTGTTGCGCGAAGCCTGCAACGAAGTGCTGGACGAGATGGGCCAACGCGACGAGCCGTTGTTGAAAATCGCCATGGAACTCGAACGCATCGCGCTGGAGGACGAATATTTCGTCTCCCGCAAATTGTACCCGAACGTGGATTTCTATTCGGGCATCATCTACCGGGCTTTGGGCATTCCCACCATCATGTTCACCCCGATGTTTGCGGTGGCCCGCACCGCCGGCTGGGTGGCGCAATGGAAGGAAATGATCGAGGATCCCGAACAACGCATCGGCCGCCCCCGCCAGCTCTTCACCGGCCCGGAATCACGGAAATACGTGGAGATCGGGAAGCGCAAATAGGCTTTCGATTCAGCAAAGAGGCGATGCGCAGGCATCGCCTCTTTTGTTTGCAGCTGCCTGCCTTCTTATTAATTTCGCCTCACATCCCCCCCCCCCCCCCCCCCCCGCCTTTCCTACTCCGCATCGAGTGCGGAGTAGGAAAGGCGGGGGGATGTGGCAACGTACATGCGTGTGGTGGTTGAGCCAAACAATCCATTGTGTTAGCTTTGCGAAAATCTTTTTGGGAACGATTATGCTGAGTATCTTGTTTTGGCTGGTTGATAGCATTTTGGAAATTGCACTGGTGCTGGTCATCGTGTCCGGCATCGTGCAACTGCTGTTATCATTCGACGTTCTCAACCGCCGTAATCCTACCGTGTTCAAAATCGATGACATTCTTACCCGTGTGACGGAACCACTCTACCGCCCCGTGCGCCGCGTATTGTCGCCGTTCAATGGCATCGATCTTTCACCCTTGGTAGTGATTCTGGCCATTCAGCTGCTGCGCAAAGTGCTGGGCATGTTGTTCGTACAAGCCATCATGGCCGTATGACAGAACCGTCTGCACCGGGCTACCAGTTCCACGTTTTTTGCTGCACCAATCAGCGTGACAACGACAAGCGCCCCAGCTGCGGGCGGACAGGCGAAGATATGCAGAAATACATGAAGGTGCGGGCCAAAGAGCTTGGCATCGAATCCACCCGCATCAATAAATCCGGTTGCTTGGACCAATGCGAATGCGGACCGGTGGTGGTGGTCTACCCCGAAGGCGTGTGGTACCGCGTGCCGGACAAGACGGCGGCGGAACGAGTGCTACTGGAACATCTGATCGGAGGCAATAAAGTCTCCGATCTATTGCTTTAACGCGGCTTGGGGCTCAGATCTTTTTCTGGTGGTTTACCCGGCAGAGAAACATGCCCGCCCGACTTCGCCACCACTCCGTGAGCATTTTCATAGCCGTCTATAAAATTTTGCAACCTACCCATATCGGTATGGGCGGCATCGGCATGGGCGTCGGCCTTCAGGGATTGGGACGGCTTGTCTCTTCCCGGCGGGTTTTTCTGAATATCTTTTGCATCCAGCCGTGCATCCACCTCTCTCAACAGCAAATCCTGCACTTCCGACTGCGGTACATCCTGAAGCGTTTCTTTAATTTTTCTGCGCAAACGCAGAATGTTGTCGCTTTGGTAATCGCTGCTACGGTACCTATCGCTTTCATTAATGCGATACTGCAGGGCACTTAAAAAATGTGCGCCATTGATGGCGGAGAACGCGTAGCCCTTTTGCAGCGTTTCATTGCCGGATTGGTCGACCATATGCGTGCTGATGGAGGCGTGATCCACCACGAGAGAATGAAAAACCTGACGCGATGCATGCGTGATGTCATCCACCGAAATTTCCGGCGAAGCGAGCAGTTTCTGCAAATTAGCACGATGCTGATTGCGTTTCGGCGGCTGGATTTGCGTTTCGATTTCTGGCATGTCACGACATTGAAAAAGGAAGGGATTCGATACGATCATATCGAATCATCATGACTCTTTCATGACAGCTGGATTATTTCCCTGGGGCGGTACGGCACCCCATTCGGGCGAATCCATTCCTGGATTTGCCGAACGCCAAATCGGAAGCCATACGCAGCCATACAAGCAGCGGCTGCTGCAGATGATGGTTGTGCTAGCGCAAATTACTTTTCGTATTCAAAGCGACCTGCTCTTTGGTACTGTCGTTTGGCACGTTCTTTTGCACGTTTTGGCTGATGCTGCGGGTATGGGGTGCCAGATGGCCATCGCCCGCATTCCAGGCAGGAATGGATTGTATGATGGTTTGCACCTGCGCCGCCCCGGCAAGGGTTGGAACGGATACAGCGAGTACGCTGGAAACAATCAGAAAAGCAGTGCGATTGGCTGAATGCATGATAATGACTCCCTAACATGAACGTTAAAGCCAGTATACGCTGCCTAATCTCTAAGATTCTTTAATAATACCTCGTATTTTATCGAGGTATTTCTTTGTATATCATGTGGTTATAAAAATAAACATGGTACTCAATAAGAATTTACGTGAAACAATATGACGGACGGAAGCGTTTGGTCGCAATATGGCGGCGAATCAATCAGCGCACGGGCGCATTCTGGCGCTAGGCCGCCAGAATGCTGGGCTTCTTCGAGTTGCGCCTCATGCGCGATTTTGCTCGCCCAACCGCCAGATTCAGGGGCCGAACGCTTCCCGACATTATTGGCCCATTGTTTGCCATCAGGATGAACATCGACCGATTTTTCTTCGGTGAATGCAATGTTTCGTCCGCCACCTTGCCATGCGTCTGGGCTTTGGCGAAAGCCTGCACCATGCGGTGGGCTTGGTTTTGAGAATCGATATCGCTGTAAAGAACGTTTCCCTGCTCCGTAATTTCCGCTGCTTTGCGTGAAAAACTGACACTGGCCGCAAATGTGACGGCAGAAACAATACCGCCCAATGCCAGTGTAAGCCCATATCCTAATGCTACCGGTGCTGTGAAAGCACCCAGTGCGAGTGCCGCAACGGCGCCGAGCACGGTGATCGCGCCCCAGAACATGTACTGGGATATGTTTTTGTAGAAATCTGCTTCCTTCTGATTTTCCACATAGACTTCGGTCTGCGCGATCTCTAGTTCAGAGCGCCAGACGCGATAGATATCAGGGTTTGTGTTTATGCCAGCCATGGAATCGACCTTTCAAGTTCCAGTATGCTAACGATATTTTACCCGGCGCAATGTTGAGCTTTTGTGAAGACGCCCAGCATCAGACCATCAAAGTCAGGATATCCTGCGCATTGTGGAATTTCAGGCCAAGCGCATCCGCCACCGCAGCATGGGTGATCTTACCATCCGCCACGTTCAGGCCATTGCGGAAATGGGGATCGTCGAGCAGGGCCTTCTTGAAGCCTTTATCGGCCAGAGACAGCATGTAGGGCAAGGTCGCGTTTTCCAGCGCCAGGGTGCTGGTGCGGGCCACCGCACCCGGCATGTTCGCCACGCAATAATGCACGATGCCGTCCACGATATAGATGGGGTCGGCGTGCGTGGTGGCGTGGCTGGTCTCGAAACAGCCGCCCTGATCGATCGATACATCCACCAGCACTGCGCCGCGCTTCATGCGCGAAAGCATTTCGCGGGTCACGACTTTCGGGGCCGAAGCACCGGGAATGAGCACGGCGCCGATCACCAGATCCGCCTCGCACACTTCGCGGTCGATGTTTTCGCGGGTAGAAAACACGGTTTGAATCTGACTACCGAAGAGGGCATCGAGTTCGCGCAGGCGCTTCATCGAGCGGTCGATCACGGTCACCTGCGCGCCCATGCCCACCGCCATCATCACCGCATTCGTACCCACCATCCCCGCGCCGATGACGACGACGCGACCGGCGGAAACACCCGGTACGCCACCCAGCAGTACGCCACGGCCGCCCTGGGCGCGCTCCAGCGCATGCGCGCCGCATTGAATGGACAAACGCCCCGCCACTTCGCTCATCGGGGCCAGCAGCGGCAGGGTGCCGTCCGGCAGGGTCACGGTTTCGAAGGCGATGGCGGTCACGCCGCTTTTCATGAGAGCGGCGGATTGTTCTGGGTCCGGGGCCAGATGCAGATAGCAGAATAGCACATGGTGCGGCTTCAGCATGGCGAGCTCGGAAGCTTGCGGCTCCTTCACTTTCACAATCATCTCGGCGCGCTCGAAGATTTCCGTCGCCGTTTCCAGAATCGTGGCACCCGCTTCGATATACATCGCGTCGTCGAACCCGATGGCGTGGCCCGCCTGGGTCTGGATGAAAACCTCGTGGCCGTGGGTCTTCAATTCCCGCGCGCCGGAGGGCGTAACACCCACGCGATATTCGTGGTTTTTGATTTCCTTGGGAATGCCGACGCGCATGGAAGCCTCTGATGTGGGGAAAATGATTGTGGTGGGTATAGGCATCGCGCGCGGCGAAGGCAATGGCGGAATAACGGACTCCCCATGGTATTTTTATGTTTTTTTATGCAAAATATATGCTGGTCTTGGAAATAACCTTAGCGCCGAATGACGCGTGGCCCGATGACGAGTGATATATCCAAGAGTGGGATACTATCGTGCACGATCGACGCCGACCAAGATCACCCTTAAGCCAACGCAATGAAAAGGAGTCGCCCATGCAGATTCGCTTACAGAGACGCAAAGGCCGTTCGCTCTTCCGCACAGACCGTGCCGCCCTGCCCACCCGCTGGCTGGATTAGCGCATGCCCGCATTTCCGCGCAAACCCTATGCAGAAGCCGGCACCGATCCCGCCATCGGAACCAATCCACGGCAGGACTTGCCACCCAGCGCGCCCGCGCCGGAAAACAAGGCGGATGCACGGGTGAATGACGAAACGCCCGAGGCCTAGGCTTCCGCCGGCCTCGCGGCGATACCGCGGAAAAAGGTATCGACAAAGACGGGGGCTGCGGCCTCCAGATCATAATTGTTCAGATTCCTCAGATAATCGTTGAACACGCCACTGATGAAAGCATGCAACGCCAACGCACCCATGCGCGGCTCGATGTCCGCATTCAGCTGGCCGTTCAAAGCGGCTTTGTGCATCAATATTTCGAATCTTTCCAGCACCTGTTCGCGCTTACAGCGCTGACGCTCCATGCAGGCGCTGAGTTCGTTCACCTGCTCATAGCGATATTGCAGAATGGTATAGACGCGCTGCGTGCGCTCGTCGCGCGCGAGGTTGCGCAAGGCATAGATGCAGATGTCGCGCAGCGCCGAGATGGGATCGCTGGCCGTGCGCACCACCTCGTCGATCATCGCATCCATCGGCAGTTTCACGCGCTCATGCATCGCTTGAAACAGGGATTCCTTGTTTTCGAAATGCCAATAGAGCGCCCCGCGCGTCAGTCCCGCACGCAGGGCGATGTCGTTCAGCGTGGCCGCGCGCACGCCCTTTTCCAAAAAAACCCACTCCGCCGCATCCAGCAGCGAGGTACGTGTCTTTTCGGCATCTTCCTTCGTTTTGCGCGCCATAAAAATGCGTTTCCTGCATGGCTGAGAGTCAGGTTCATATTTACAAACATACACCGATGTATGTAAAAGTCGAGTATTGCCATGGTCAGGTGTATGTCCGCCTGCATGAAGCCGCGAGGAATTATGCTCCCCATTCGTCCTACCACCAAGCCGCATCCCGTGCGCAAACATATCTTCGCCGGTGCCGCTTTGCTTTCCGGCCTGGCCCTGCTCGCCGCCTGCCGCGATGACGACAAGCAGAAAGCCGCAGCCAACCAGGCCCCGCCGCCCGCCGAAGTGGTGGTGCAGGAAGTGAACCCGGTGGATATGCCCATCACCTACGAATATTCCGGCCGCACCGCCGGCAGCCGCGAAGTAGAAGTGCGCGCACGGGTGAACGGCATTCTGATGAAACGCGCTTACACCGAAGGCGAAAAGGTCAAAGCGGGCCAAGTGCTCTTCGTGATCGATTCCGAGCCCTACCGCGCCACTCAGTCGCAAACCCTCGCCCGCCTGCAGCAGGCGGAGCGCAACTGGCAGCGCGTGCAGGGGCTTTTCGCCGAAAAAGCCGTGAGCGCGCGCGACCGCGATCAGGCGCAGAGCGAATATGAACAAGCACGCGCCGCCGCCAAAAGCGCCAGCCTGAACGTGGGCTACACCACCGTGGTCGCCCCCATCAGCGGCGTGACCAGCGCCGAAACCACTTCCGAAGGCAGCCTGATCAACGAAGCGGGCCTGCTGACGAAAATCGCGCAGATGGACCCGATCTACGTCAACTTCGCCTACCCGGATTCGGACGCCTTCGCGCAGCGCGAACAAATCGCCAGCGGCAAACTGCTGGTTCCGGCAGACGGCAAGCTGACCGCCACCGTGAAATTCAACAACGGCACCGAATACCCCACTACCGCCCCCATCAACCTCACCGAGAGCGTGATCGACACCCAGACCGGCACCGTGCGCGCACGCGCCGTGCTGCCGAACCCGAAGGGCGATCTGCTTCCGGGCCAGTTCATCCGCGTATCGGTTTCCGGCTACACCCGCAAAGACGCCGTCGCCATCCCCGAACGCGCGGTGGCGCAGGGCCCGCAAGGCCTGTTCGTGATGATCGCGGATGCGGAGAACAAGGTGGGCATCCGCCCCATCGTGCTCGGCCAGCAGCTGCCGGAAAACCGCATTCTGGTGGAAAGCGGCCTGCAGAAAGGCGACCGCGTGATTGTGGATGGATTGATGAAAGCCCGCCCCGGCGCACCCGTCAGCCCCATCACGCAAGAGCAGGCTGCGGCCAAACAAGCCGAAGCTGAGAAAGCTGCAGCAGCGCAAGCGGCGGGCGGTCAGACCGGGGAAATGCCGAAAACCCCGGATGCGAAAGCCTCCGATGCCAAACCGACTTCCGATAAGAAATAAGGCGCACCTATGTTCTCCCGTTTCTTCATCGACCGTCCGGTTTTCGCGGCCGTCATCTCGATCATCATCGTCATTGCGGGCCTCGTCTCGATGCGCGCTTTGCCCATTGCCCAATATCCCGACATCATCCCGCCGGATGTGATCGTCGCCACCTCCTATCCCGGCGCGAGCGCGGATGTGGTGGCGACCACGGTGGCAGCTCCCTTGGAGCAGCAGATCAACGGCGCGGAAAACATGATCTATATGCGCTCCGCCAGTGCTTCCTCCGGCCAGATGACCATCACCGTCACCTTCGGCATCGGCACCAATCCGGATCAGGCGACGATCGACGTGAACAACCGCGTGCAATCGGCGCTTTCCCGCCTGCCCGAAGAAGTGCGCCGCCAGGGCGTGACCGTGCGCAAACGTGCGAGTGCCATTCTGCAGGTCGTCACCATGTTCTCGCCCAACGGGCGCTACGACCCGATCTATATCAGCAACTACGCGCTGCTGAACGTGATCGACGAGCTCAAACGCGTTCCCGGCGTGGGAGATGCGACGCTCTTCGGCGCGAAGGATTACTCCATGCGCATCTGGCTGCGGCCGGACCGGCTGGCGCAATACAACATGACCCCGAGTGACGTGGCCCAGGCGATCCAAGAACAAAACTCGCAATTCGCCGCCGGGCAGTTCGGCCAGGAACCGTTGAAGAACAAGCTGGATTTCACCTACACGGTGACCACGCAAGGCCGCTTCGCCGATCCCAAGGAATTCGAGAACATCATCCTGCGCGGGGACGCCAATACGGGCGCGACATTGCGGCTGAAGGACGTCGCACGCGTCGAGCTCGGGGCGCAGGATTACAGCTTCGCCGCCAGCTTCGACGGCAAGCCCTCCATCGGCATCGGGCTTTACCTGCAACCCGGCGCAAACGCGCTGGATACGGTGGAGCGCGTCAATAAACGCATGGAAGAAATTTCCAAAACCTTCCCCGAAGGCGTGGCTTACGCCAGCCCCTTCAACACCACACGCTTCGTGGACGTCTCGATCGACGAAGTGATTCACACTTTCGCCGAGGCATTGATCCTGGTCGTGCTCGTGGTGTTTCTCTTCCTGCAGAATGTGCGCGCCACGCTGATTCCGCTGGTGGCGGTGCCGGTGTCGCTGATCGGTACTTTCGCGGGGATGTATCTGCTCGGATTCTCGATCAACCTGCTGACGCTTTTCGGCATGGTGCTCGCCATCGGCATCGTGGTGGATGACGCCATCGTGGTGCTGGAAAACGTGGAGCGTCTGATGCGCGAGCGCGGACTCAGTGCGCACGATGCGGCGGTGGAAGCGATGAACGAGGTGACGGGCCCGATCATCGCCATCGTGCTCGTGCTCTGCGCAGTGTTCGTCCCCGTAGGCTTCATGGGCGGCCTTACGGGGGTGATGTACAAGCAGTTCGCCATCACCATCGCCGTCTCGGTCGTCATCTCCGGCATCGTCGCCCTCACGCTCAGCCCCGCGCTATGCGCCGTGCTGCTGAAGCCCCATCAGCACACGCCGAACCGCTTTTTCGACGCTTTCAACCGCTGGTTCGAGCGCGTGACCGGGCATTACACCGGCGGTGTACGCGGGCTGATCGGGCGGGCAGGCCTTGGGTTGATTCTCACCCTCATCATGTTCGCCGTTTGTGCTTTCATCTATAACCGCATCCCCACCGGTTTGGTGCCGGAAGAAGACCAGGGCTACATCTTCACGATGGACATCCTGCCGCCGGGCGCCTCTCTCAGCCGCACCCAGGCGGTAACGGACGAGATGACCCGCCGCTTCATGGCCCAGCCGCAGGTGCAGCATGTGGTCACCTTCGCGGGGATCGACTTCCTCTCCTCCTCCAACAAAACCTCCTCCGGCGTCTCCTTTGTCATCCTCAAGCCCTGGGACGAGCGCCCCGGCGCGGAAAACAGCGCACAGAGCTTCGTCGGTCGCACCTTCGGCTTGGGCGCGGACATCAAAGACGCGCTGGTGCTGGCCTTCAACCCCCCGCCCATCACCGGCATGAGCACCACGGGCGGCTTCGAGTTCTACCTGCAGAACCGCTCCGGCGCGAGCTTGCAGGATATTTCGGCGATGGCGGACAAGCTGGTGGCCGCCGCCGCCAAACGCCCCGAACTGGCGGGCGTGAAGCCCAACATCTCGGCCAACGTGCCGCAATATTACGTGGATCTCGACCGCGCCAAGGCCCGCTCGCTGAATGTGCCGATCAACAGCATATTCGCCGCCATGCAGGCCACCTTCGGCAGCTTCTACGTGAACGATTTCACCCTCTATGGCCGCACCTTCCGCGTGAGCCTGCAGTCCGAAGCCGAGTTCCGCGAGAAACCGGACGATCTGCGCTATGTCTACGTGCGCAACAGCGCGGGCAAGATGATTCCGCTGGATACGCTGATCCATGTCCGCCGCATCGTGGGGCCGGATATCGTGGAGCGTTTCAACGTATTCACCGCGGGTAAGATCATGGGTGGTCCGGCGCCGGGTTTCAGCTCGGGTCAGGCACTGCAGGCGATGGAACAGGTGGCGAAAGAAGTATTGCCGCCGGAATATTCCGTGGGCTGGATCGGGCCTGCCTATCAGGAAAAAGTGGCTTCGGGTAAAGCGGGCCAGTCTTTCCTGTTCGGCATCGTCATGGTATTTCTCATTCTCGCCGCGCAATACGGGCGCTGGAGCCTGCCGCTGGCGGTCATCGCCGCCGTGCCGTTCGGCGTGTTCGGGGCGCTGCTTTTCACCTGGGCGCGCGGATTGAACAACGACGTCTACTTTCAGGTCGGCCTGCTCACACTCATCGGGCTATCCGCCAAAAATGCGATTCTCATCGTGGAATTCGCGGTGTTGGAACGTAAAGCGGGCAAGTCGCTGAAGGATGCGGCGATGGAGGCGGCGCGCCTGCGCTTCCGTCCCATCGTCATGACCTCGATGGCTTTCGTGCTGGGTTGCGTGCCGCTGGCCATCAGCTCCGGCGCAGGTTCGGCTTCGCGTCATGCCATCGGCACCGGCGTCATCGGGGGAATGTTGACCGCGACCTTCGTGGCCATCTTCTTCATCCCGCTCTACTACATCCTCATCTCCAAACTCAGCGAGAAGAGCGAGCGCAAGACGGGCATGCACGCCCCCGCCCATCGCCGTCCCTCCAATACGGGAGAACCCCATGCGTAATTTGACTGTTCTCCTGACGCTGCCACTGCTTGCGGCCTGCATGGTTGGGCCGGACTACCAGAAGCCCGACACCGCTTTGCCCTCCTTCTGGAAGTTCTTCAACCCCACGCCGGATGCCCAGCCGCTAAAGGTGGAAGAGCGTGCCTGGTGGCAGAGCTACAACGACCCCGTGCTCAGCCAGCTGGAAGAAGACGCGCTTAAAGCCAACGCCGATCTTTCCCTGGCCGCCACGCGGGTTTCCCAGGCCCGCGCCGCCGCCGATTTCGCTTCCGCCAACCGCCTGCCTTTGATTAGCGGGCAAGGCACGGCCACGCGCATCGGCAACAGCCAGGAAAGCTTCGCGGGCCGCATCAGCCCCTTCGCCTCCAAACCCTACAACAACTTCGCCCTCGCCGCCGTGCTGGATTACGAAGTCGATCTCTGGGGCCGCCTCGCCCGCGCCAGCGAATCCGCCCGCGCGCAATTGCTCGCCACCGAAGCGAACGCCGAAGCCGTGCGATTGGCGGTGGAAGCCGAAGTGGCCAACGGATACTTCAACCTGCGCGCCTTGGACGAGCAGTTGAAAGTGGCGGAAAATACAGTCGAATCCCGCCAGGGCGTATTCAAATTCCAAAACGCGCAATATAAAGCGGGCAATATCGATGCGCTGGTCTTCCAGCAGGCCCAGGCCGAACTGGCCGCAGCCCAGGCGGCGGTGCCGCAATTGCGCCAGCTACGCAACGAACAGGAGAGCGCGCTGGCAGTATTGCTCGGCCGCACGCCGAAAGAGATTGTGGAAAACGAGATTGCGCGCGGCGCGAAGATCGACGATCTGCCCGTGCCGCCGGTGCTGCCGCAGGAACTCCCCTCCGAGCTCCTCACCCAGCGCCCGGACATCCGCGCCGCCGAACAGCAACTGGTTTCCGCCAATGCCGAGATCGGCGTGGCGAAAGCGGATTACTTCCCCACCCTCTCCCTCACCGCCCTCATCGGCCTGAACAGCACGGATGTGGACCGCACCTTGCGCGGATCGGCGCGCAATTGGCAGCTGGGCGCGGGTCTGGCAGGCCCGATTTTGGATTTCGGCCGCACCACGGCCAATGTCTCGGGGGCGAAAGCGCGCAAGGATGAAGCGCTGGTGAACTACCAGCAAACCATCCGCACCGCTTTCAAAGAAACGATCGACGCACTGAGCGCCACGGCCAACAGCAGCGAACGCGCCGACGCCCTCGCCGTACAGGCCAAGGCCGGAGAAGATGCCTTGCGCGTGGCCTCCCTGCGCTATGAGGCGGGTTATTCCAGCAACCTGGAAGTGCTCGACGCCCAACGCACGCTCTTCCAGGCGCAGCTCGACCGCATCGCCGCGCAACGCGATCGTTTGAGCGCCAGTGTGAATCTCTATAAGGCCTTGGGTGGGGGTTGGCGCACCCTGCCCGCCGAAGCGCCGAAAGTCGCTGCCCCGCCCGCCGAGGTTGCGACCGAAGCCAGCATGCCGATCACGGATGCCAAGCCGGAAGCCGCAGCCTCGAAAGCACAATAACCTTCATCATACTGTAATTTATCTATAACACGAGCATACTCTATGCTATGGTCCAAGCAGAAGGATCCATTATGTCTCGTACGGCTTTACCGATTCTCGCCCGCATCGCCAAGGAGGCAGGCGATAAAGTGCTCGCCATGCAGGCGGATGTGATTGCCAACCAACGCTGGGAAACCAAAGGTGACGATACGCCCGTGACCATCGCCGATAAAGAAGCCAATCGCATCGTATGCGGGCGTTTGGCTGAATATTGTCCCACCATTCCGGTAGTATCCGAGGAAAATTCTCCTGAAAGCAATCAAGCCGCCCTGCAGGCGGATGAACGTTTCGATACCGATCCACTCGACAACACTTCCGGCTATATCAAGGGACTGGACGGATTCAGCGTCAATATCGGTCGCATCAAAAACGGCGTGCCGATTGCCGGAGCCATCTATTTTCCCGCCCGCCAGGAATTGTATTTCACTGGGGATGACGGCAAAGCTTACCTGCAGAAAGGCGATGCCGCGCCGAAGCGTATCCAAGCCAGTCGCCTGCCGCTACCCACGCCGTTGCGCGCGGCGGTGGGATTCAACGAAGAAAACGTCCCGCATCTTCAAACGATCGATCACATCATCGAAAAACATCCCGGCCAGATGCGCACCTGCATGGTGGCACAAGGAAAATGCGAAGTTACCGGCGTCAACCAAGGCTATGGCGGCGGCTTCGAAAGCTGGGACACCGCCGGGCCGCATGCGGTGCTGCTCGCGGCGGGCGGCGATATCGTGACCACGGAAGGCAAGTCCATGCGCTATGGCAAGGAAAGCACCAAGCTACCCGACCACATCGCTGGGGCCAAAGACGCGCTGATCGCACTCAATCTCGCCAGCGCCGAAAATTTAGCGGCGGGGCGGAAAAGATAATAATTTTCTGAAAACCGTGCCAAGCAAATGCAGTGGGTTCTGCGATAAAAATTGGTGAGCCGGGTGGGATTCGAACCCACGACCACCTGATTAAAAGTCAAGTGCTCTACCGACTGAGCTACCGGCTCACGCCTTGGCGGAATGACCCGCGCAAGGTCGGGTGAACTTACGGATGGGGGCGGTTTTGTCAACCGCGCAACGCGGCCCAAACGAAGTTTTTTGCGAGCCCCGCTTTATGGGCAGGCGACCGCGCCCTTGGCGACAATCTGCGCATGCGCCAATTTCCCCGCCACGGCAGGCGTTTGGCCGCTTTTGGCGGCGATGCGCGCATATTCTTCCTGGCGGCGGGCATTCACTTCGCTCACCAGCGCCTGCACATCCGCTGCCGCGCTAACGGCGCGCAGGGTGCCGTCCGGCACTTCACATACATTCCCGCGTCCACGGGCGGCGGCGAGGTCGAGCGCCTGCGCGGCCATCGGCCCGGCGAGCAGAGCGAGGGTCAAAGCGAGGGTGCGGTAGTTCATCATGGCGGGGCTCATATCTAGAAGATGTCCGGGTTTTTGGTGATGGATTGCTTGATGTTCTGCTCCATCTCCACCTTGATGTGATGCTCGATATTCACATTGAGATTGATCTCGATCGGCTTATCCGGCGCCTGCACCTGTACGGTGGGCGTACAGGCGGCAAACATACCTAGCGCGGCGAGGAGGCAGGCGGCGGGGAGGATGGATTTTCTAACCATTGGCGTGGATCACTCATCGGCAGGATGCTTTGTTTCAACAGGCTTAACAGATCGCCGCCCAGCGTGACATTCAATTTCACATGACGGCCGTTCCATGCAGTCGGATTGTGCCCCAGCAAGCTTAGCCGCGCCTTAAGCCCGCCCGCCTCCGTGCCCTGCAGCGCGATGCCGAGGGTTTCGAAACGAAAGTCGGAAAGCACGCCGCTGACGCGCGCGATCTGCGGGTCGTTCAACCCCAGCAATTCGGGCGACAGCTTCACCACCCCCGGCGCATCCGAATGCAGATCCCCCTGCCCGAAGACGAAATTCTGCCCGCCGCGCCACACCAGGGGCATATGCCCGCTCACCGTGCCCACGGCCATGATCTTGTCTTTCGCCAGCAACGAAAGCAGCGGCTGCAATTGCCACCT
Source organism: Rickettsiales bacterium (assembly GCA_965247145.1). Lineage (GTDB taxonomy): Bacteria > Pseudomonadota > Alphaproteobacteria > Rickettsiales > JAIXRX01 > CBDFGH01. The sequence continues at coordinate 391,057 of CBDFGH010000001.1, read as the reverse complement.
CTTGGCGTCCATCTCCAGCTTGATGGCGGTGAAACCAGCGTCCTGCGGCATGGCCACCAACGCCACCCCACCATCGAGCACCGGCCCGCCTTGCGCAGAAGCGCGCCACACGGCGCGTTCCGGTGCGGCGTAAGGGGCTGCGATGTTGGCCGAGGCGCTGATGCGGCGATCCGCGCTTTGCAGCGCGATGCGCGAACAATCGTAGGATTCGGGCTTGATCACGCACAAAGCGGTGGCGGTCAGCCTCGCGAATTCCGGTGGCACGCCGCGCAGCTCCATCGTCGGGGCGCGAAAAGCGGCCTGCAGCGGCAATAACGCATCATCGAGCGCTTTCAGCGAGATAGTGAAGTTGGGGATATGCGCCTCGCGCGCGCCTTGTTTCAGCACTGCATTGTTGGCGTTCAGCGTCCCTTCCGCCGGGAAGAGCGCGCCGGGTTTTTGCGACACGAAAGGCAAGGTCATATCCGCGATGTCGGCATGCAGATCGCCTTGCGCAAAAGCCATTTGCGTCATCGACAGCGAGCCCTGCGGCGCACTGTCTCCGGCCACCGCGAGCTTTAAAACGCCATCGAAACTCGCAGCGGTCAGCGTGCCTTTCGCCATTTGCATGGCGACTGGTCCGGCATGCAGGGTGAAAAGCGCGAATTGTTCTTCGTTGCGCGAGATGAGACTGACGGGCGCAGTCAATTCGCCCATTTCGCTGGTGACATGCAGCTCCGCGTGCTTGATCTCCAAGCTAGGAAAACGCGCCAATGTTTGCGTGACGATGGCCACACGATCCGGCGTCGGTGCATTCGCAGCGGTGGGGGGCGAGACGGGCAGCGCCTGGCCGTTCAGCCACCATGCGCCGTTCTTCTGCGCCAGGTCCAGCCCCACGCTGTCGATCGTTACCGAGGAAAGCGCCGCATCCCATTTCCGTTGCAGAATCGCGCTGCGCGACAGGCCGAGTTTCAGCGAAGGCAGTTTGATCGCCACCGGCTGGCTTAAGACCACATCCTTGAATTCCACGCCATCGAGCGACAAAGCCCCGAAGGCGAAAGATTCCACCACCACGCCGTGTTTGCGCATGTCGCGGATCAGGTAATCCGTGGCGAAACTCCGCCATCCATATGCCACCCCACCGGCGATGAGCGCCAGCACGCCGAGGAAAGAAAACCAGAACAGAGACCGTCTGCTGCGCATATTCATCCCCGCTTCGCCTTGTAGCGTTCCAGAAACTTCTCGGCGAAAGCCGCCAGATTCCCGGCCTCGATGGCCCCGCGCATGCCCGCCATCAATTGCTGGTAAAACGCCAGATTGTGCCAGGTGGCGAGAATCGGGCCGAGCATCTCGTCGGCGTTGAACAAATGGTGCAGATAGGCGCGGCTGTATTTCGCGCAGGTCGGGCAGCTGCAATCCGCATCCAGCGGGCGTTCGTCATCCGCATGTTTCGCGTTGCGCAGATTCACTTCGCCGTCATGCGTGAAAGCGCGCGCATTGCGCCCGCAGCGCGTGGGCAGCACGCAATCAAACATATCCACCCCGCGCATCACCGCACCCACCAGATCGTCCGGTTTGCCCACGCCCATGAGGTAACGCGGGCGGTTTTGCGGCAGCATCGGCACGGTGAAATCCAGCGTGGAAAACATCGCCTCCTGCCCCTCGCCCACCGCTAATCCGCCGATGGCATATCCTGCGAAATCCAGCTTCTGCAAAGCTTCGGCGCTTTCACGGCGCAGATCTTCATACACGCTGCCCTGCACGATGCCGAACAGGCCATAACCCGCGCGCGGCACGAAGGCCTGTTTGCAACGCAAAGCCCAGCGCATGCTCAGCCGCATGGATTCGGCGGCCACTGCATGGGTGGCGGGAAAGGGCGTGCATTCATCGAAGGCCATGGTGATGGTGGCATTCAGCAGATGCTGAATCTCCATCGAACGCTCCGGGCTGAGCAGGTGTTTACTGCCGTCGATGTGGGATTGGAAGGTGACGCCTTCCTCGGTCATTTTCCGCAACCCCGCCAGCGACATCACCTGAAACCCGCCCGAATCGGTGAGGATCGGCCCGTCCCAATCCATGAATTTCTGCAGGCCGCCCAAGCGCGCCACCCGTTCCGCCGTGGGGCGCAGCATGAGGTGGTAGGTATTGCCGAGGATGATCTGCGCGCCGGTGCTTTTCACCGCATCCGTCGTCATCGCCTTCACGGTGGCCGCGGTGCCGACCGGCATGAAAGCGGGTGTGTCGATCACGCCATGCGCGGTGTTCAGCCTGCCCCGCCGGGCAGCTCCTTCGGTCGCGAAAATCTCGTATTGCATCAGTCGCGCTCCAGAAAACAGGCATCGCCATAGGAAAAGAAACGGTAGCCGGTGGCGATGGCATGGGCATAAGCCGCACGCATGCGATCAAACCCGCTGAAGGCGGAGACTAGCATAAGTAGAGTGGAACGCGGCAAATGGAAGTTGGTCAACAGCGCATCCACCACCCGGAATTCGTAGCCGGGCGTGATGAATAGATCGGTCTCACGCGCGCCGGGGCGCAGCGGGCCTTCCGCCGCCAAAGATTCCAGCGTACGCAGCGCCGTGGTGCCGACCGCCACAATGCGACAGCCTTTTGCACGGGCGACGTTGATGCGCGCGGCGGCAGCGGGCGTGACTTCGCACCATTCGCTGTGCATCGGGTGGTCGCTCGTATCCTGCACCTTCACCGGCAGGAAGGTGCCGCCGCCCACATGCAGCGTCACTTCCACGAATTCCGCGCCCGCTTCGCGCAACTGCGCCATCAATGTTTCAGTAAGGTGCAGGCTGGCGGTGGGTGCGGCCACCGCGCCGTCATGGCGGGCGAAGAGGCTTTGGTAATCAGCCTTGTCCGCCTCGGTCGCTTTGCGGTGCATATAGGGTGGCAACGGCATTTCGCCGTAGCGCGCCAGCTGCGCCAACAGCCATTCCCGGCCCGCCGTCATTCCGGAAATGTATGCGCTTTCAAAAAATCGCAGACGCACCTGCCCATCGTCCATTTTCTCCAGCACCTCCGCCGCGAAATCCTCGGCGAAGCTTACCATATCGCCCACGCGCAACTTCTTGCCCGGCTTGGCGAAGGCCAACCATTCCACCGCGCCCAGCGCCTTGTGCAGCGTTACATCCACCCCAGCCTCCCCGCGCTTTCCACGCAGGCGGGCGGGAATCACGCGGGTGTTGTTCAGCACCCACACATCCCCTGGCCGCACCAGCGAAGGCAGATCGCGCACCTGCAAATCCGCCATGCCATCTTTCGGCAAATGCAGCAAACGCGCCGCCTCCCGCGGCGTGATCGGCGCAGTGGCGATGGAGCTTTCGGGGAGATCGTAATCGAACAGATCGACGCGCATGGTTTCAAATCAAAGGGTACAAATAAAAAGGGGCAGAGGCGAACGCCCCTGCCCCTTCATTGGGCGGACAGCTTACTTCGCGCCCGCTTTGCTTGCGCCTTTGCTGCTGCCCTTTTCGGCATCCGCCGCGATTTGCATTTTGATGATGCGGTCAGGGTTGCTCACGGTGCCGCTGGGATCGTTGCGGTCGGCCTTCTTGATCTTATCCACCACTTCCATGCCGGAAATCACGTTGCCGAAGGCGGTGTATTGGCCATCCAGCGAGGAGGCGGTGTCGAAGCAGATGAAGAACTGCGAATCGGCGCTATCCGGATCGCCCGCGCGGGCCATGGATACGGTGCCGCGTACATGCTTGGCTTTATTGAATTCGGCCTTCAGATTTTTGCCCGAACCGCCCGAACCGGTGCCGGTGGGATCACCGGTCTGCGCCATGAAGCCTTCCATCACGCGGTGGAAAACGATGCCGTCATAGAAGCCCTGGCGGGTGAGTTCTTTGATGCGGGCCACGGTCTTCGGGGCCTGCTCGGGGTGCAGTTGAATGACCACGCGGCCATCCTTGGTATCGAGATAGATGGTGTTTTCAAGATCGGCGGCATGGGCCACGGCGGTTGCGCCGAAGGCGAAAAACAAACCGCACATCGCGGTCATCAATTTACGCAGCATGAGAAGCATCCTTGGTAATGAAAGAGGAAGGAATTATTGGGCGGCGGCTTTTTTCTCGGCCTTTTCGGCTTTCTCGGCATCGGCGGCGACTTGCATCTTCAGGATGCTGTCCGGGTTTTTCACGGTGCCGCTCGAATCGTTCTGATCGGCCTTCTTGATCTTGTCGATCACTTCCATGCCGGAAGTCACGCGACCGAAGAGGGTATATTGCCCATCCAGAAAAGGGGCAGCTTCAAAGCAGATGAAGAATTGCGAATTGGCGCTGTTGGGGTTGCTCGCGCGCGCCATGGAAACCGCGCCGCGCAGATGCTTCTCATTCGAGAATTCGGCTTTCAGATCCGGCTTGTCCGAACCGCCCATGCCGGTGCCGGTGGGGTCGCCCGTTTGGGCCATGAAGCCGTCGATCACGCGGTGGAAAACGATGCCGTCATAAAAACCGGCGCGCGCCAGTTCTTTGATGCGGGCCACGGTCTTCGGGGCGAGATCCGGACGCAGAAGAATGGTCACGCGACCGTCTTTAGTATCGAGATATAGGGTGTTTTCGAGTTCGGGGGAAGGCTTGGATGCCATGATATAAATCCCTACAGCGGCAAGCAGGCAGCAAAGCGCCAGCATGAATGAACGGAATATGCGTGATAGCCCCTTTGGGGTGCAGAAGTCTAGCGGTTTCAAAGGGGGTTTTTCTTCAAATAATCCATCAGCCGCGCATGCACGCTGGCGGGCACGAAATCGGTGACATTGCCGCCCAGGCGGGCAATCTGCTTCACGAAACGGCTGGAGATGAAATGGGTATGTTCGGAAGCGGTGAGGAAAATCGTTTCCAACTCCGGCGCCAGCTTGGAATTCATGCAGGCCATCTGGAATTCGTATTCATAATCTGAAATCGCCCGCAGCCCGCGAATGAGCAACGTCGCGCCATGCTCCCGCGCGAAATTCACCAGCAGGCCGGAAAACGGCACCACGGTCACCCGGCTGGCCTCGCCGTTCAGCTCCGTCTCCAGCGCCTCACGCGCAATCTCCGTGCGTTCTTCCAATGAGAAAAGCGGTGTCTTGCCCGTATCTTCCGCCACGCCGAGAATCAGCTTGTCCACCACGCGCAATCCGCGATGGATGATATCGATATGCCCGACCGTTACGGGATCGAACGTACCGGGATAAACGCCAATTCGTTGAGTCATCGTACTATCCCTTGTTGCACCGTTTCTCGATTTCGCTCGAAGACCAAAGCCTCTTTGTTTTTCACCAACTCGCTCGGCTCGAATAATTCGGGCTGTCTGGATTCCCCGCGCCCGACGACATGCACGCCCGGCTGCAAAGACGGAAGCAAGTTCAGCGCATAAGTAAGATTGGGTACGGCATCGCTGGCTGCGCCATGCAGGAAGGGTTCCATCGCGCCCACCATCAGCACCACTTTGCCGGAACCTTGCAACAACTCATCAAGGAATCGGCTGTTTTTCGGCATGGCATCCGTTCCATGCGTTATCAGCACATATTTCTGTGGCGCTTGGCGAATCTTGTCGACCAGTTTCCGCAATTGTATGTCGCGAAGATAATTGCTGTCTTTGTGCAGCCATTCGTCGAATTTGTAATGCGCGTTGGTTTTCTCGATGCCGACAAGCAAACGGATGAGACCCGGCATGATACTGGGATTCATGCAAATCACCGGAACGGGTGGTTTGATACCTTTACCAGTCGGATAGGGCTTCGCGTCGATGGTCCCGCCGGTGGTGATGACGAGAATATCCGCATCACTCGCATTAACAGACATGCCAAAGGGCACTGAACCAATAGACGGTGGATTGCTCACGAATTAAGCCTGATCCTCGCCACCCGATGCATCCGGCGCGATGTCGTTGGCGTCGATCTCGGCGGTGTCGAGTTCGTCTTCTTCCACCTGCCCTTCCACTTTCGGGAAGCGCACGGCGGAGACGACGTGTTCGTCCTTGCCCATTTTGAAGATGGTCACGCCTTGGGTATTCCGGCCCGCGATGCGGATGTCGGCCACCGGGGTGCGGATGACTTTTCCCTTGTCGGTGATGAGCATGAGATCATCGGTCTCTTCCACCGGGAAACTACCGACCACCGCGCCGTTGCGCGCGCTGGTAACGATGCCGGTAATGCCGGAGGTGCCGCGGTTGGTGGTGCGATATTCGAAGGCGGAAGAGCGTTTACCGAAACCGTTTTCGGTGATGGTCAGCAGCATTTGTTCCTGCATCTCCAAAGCCGCGAAGCGCGCATCGTCGATCTCGGTGTTGTCCACTGCGCCGGGCTCGCCCTCTTCCTCGATGGGCGCGCCCACCACTTCCACTTCGCCATCCACGCCGATGACGCGGCGCTTGGCGGCGGCGCGGCGGAGATAGCCGTAGCGTTCGTCGATATGCAGATCGGTCGCCTCGAGAATCGACATCGAGACCACCTCGTCCTCGCCCGCCAGTTTCATGGCGCGCACGCCATCGGATGTGCGGCTGCGGAAGACGCGCACGGCGCCGACCGGGAAGCGCACGCATTTGCCGGATTTGGCGGCAAGCAGCACGTGCTGGCCTTCCTGGCAGGTAGCGACGCCGATGAGGCTGTCGCCTTCATCCAGCTTCATGGCGATCTTGCCGTTGCTCATGATGTTGTGGAAATCACTGAGATCGTTGCGGCGGCCATTGCCCTTCGCCGTGGCGAAGAAGATGTTCATATCGTCCCATTTCTTCTCGTCTTCCGGCAGCGGCATGAAGGTTTGAATCGTTTCGCCCGGGGCGAGCGGGAAGATGTTGATCAGCGCCTTGCCGCGCGATTGCGGCGTGCCCTGCGGCAGGCGGTAGACCTTGAGTTTGTAGACCTTGCCGGTGGTCGAGAAGAACAGCACAGGGTTGTGCGTGTTGGTCACGAAGATTTCGGTGGTGATGTCCTCGTCGCGCATGCTCATGCCCGATTTTCCCTTGCCGCCGCGGCGCTGGGCGCGGTAAGCGGAGAGCGGGACGCGCTTGATGTAGCCCCCGGCGGTGACGGTGACGACCATCTCTTCGCGCGCGATCAGCTCTTCGATGTCATGCTCGAATTCCGCCATTTCGATGATGCTGCGGCGGGGATTGGCGAACTGGTCGCGGATGGCAACGAGCTCGGCGCGCATAAGGGATTGCATGATTTCGCGGTTGCCGAGGATGCCGAGATATTCGCGGATGCTGACGGCGAGTTCCTGCAATTCGTTGTCGATCTTCTCGCGCTCCAGGCCGGTAAGGCGTTGCAAGCGCAGTTCGAGAATCGCCTTGGCTTGGGTATCCGTGAAGCGGATTTCGTTGTTGATGATCTCGTTGTCCGAATCATCCACCAGCGCCAGCAGCACGCCCACATCATGCGCGGGCCAGCCACGGTTCATCAGGCCTTCTTTGGCTTCCACCGGGTCTTTCGCGGCGCGGATGACGCGGATGATCTCGTCGATGTTGGCCACCGCGATGGCGAGGCCGATCAAAACGTGGGCGCGGTCGCGCACCTTGGAAAGCAGGAAGAAAGTGCGGCGGGTGATGACTTCTTCGCGGAATTTCAGGAAGGCCTGCAGCACTTCCTGAATGTTCATCAAGCGCGGGCGGCCTTGGTCCAGTGCCAGCATGTTCACGCCGAAGCTGGTTTGCAGCGGGGTATAGACGAAGAGCTGGTTCAGCACCACTTCGGGCACTGCGTCGCGTTTGGTTTCGATGACCACACGCACGCCGGATTTGTCCGATTCGTCACGCAGATCGCTGATGCCCTCGATCTTCTTCTCACGCACCAGTTCGGCGATGCGTTCGACCAGGCGGGATTTGTTCACCTGATAGGGGATTTCGGTAACGATGATCGCGGATTTGCCGTTATTGATTTCCTCGATCTCCGTCTTCGCGCGCATGATCACGCTGCCGCGCCCGGTGCGCAGGGCGGAATTCGAACCCGCACGGCCCAGAATGAGCGCGCCGGTGGGAAAGTCCGGACCGGGCACGATTTCCATGATCTGGTCGATCGTCGCGTCCGGCTGGTCGATCAGCAGGCAGCAGGCGTCGATGACCTCGCCTAAATTATGCGGCGGAATATTCGTCGCCATCCCCACTGCAATCCCGCCCGCGCCATTCACCAGAATGTTCGGGAATTCGGCGGGCAGCACCATCGGCTCCTGCTCCGAACCGTCATAGTTCGGCTGGAAGTTGACGGTCTCTTTGTCGATGTCGTTGAGCAAATGATGCGCGACACGGGCCAGGCGCGATTCGGTGTAACGCATCGCCGCCGCATTATCCCCGTCCATCGAACCGAAGTTCCCCTGCCCGTCCACCAGCGGCAGGCGCATGGAGAAGGGTTGGGCCATACGGACCAAGGAATCGTAAATCGCGCTGTCGCCATGCGGGTGGAATTTACCCATCACGTCACCCACGATACGGGCCGATTTCTTGTAGGGCTTGTTCCAGTCCGTGCCCAGTTCCAGCATGCCGTAGAGGATGCGGCGATGCACCGGTTTCAACCCGTCCCGCACATCCGGAATCGCGCGGCTCACGATCACGCTCATCGCGTAATCGAGGTAGGAGCGCTTCATCTCTTCGGTGATCGAAATTTCTTGGATGGCGGCGTTGTCAACGGACATGGCGGAGCCTGCATTTGCATGATGTTTGTCGGATGCAAACTTTCTACCAGAGCACCTGTTCACCCGCAACGATTATGGGGTGGAAGCGCGCCAAAACTGTGGATAAGATTTTACTCCGCGCCACAAGCGGGCATGGCGCGCCATTTTCTGCTGGGATTGTGGATATCAGCGGTTGTTGACGGCTGAAAATATACCGCCCGCCTGCTGGCGAAGTCCCGCTTCGGTGTCACGGCGGAGACGGTTTTCCATTTCGTAGACATTGTGCCGTGCGTCCCATAGCGCATTGGCCATGGCTTGCCGCTGTTCGTCATTTTCATCCTGCTGATTGATCTGCTCATTGAGCATAATCCGGGTTTCCGGTTTCAAGACGGGGCTGGATAGATGATTGGCGAGATCGAGCTTGATATATTCCGCCCGCTTGATCGATTCTTCCGGCTTGCGCGCCGCAAGCAACTTTACGCGTTCTTTCCATTGATTGAGACGAGATTCATATGCTGAGCGGTCAGCGGGACGCATGGGTTTTTCGGGCTTGTAAAGATTGGGGTCGTAACTGAGCGCCTTTGGGCTGCGCAGATATCGGCGGGGCACGGTGGGTCGAGCATTGCGAAGTTCCCGCCATTTCCGCTCTTCGTCCAGCTTCAGCTGATCGGCCAGTTGCGCGGAAAGGGTACGGATTTCATCGTATTGCCGCACCTGCAGTTTCGCTACACCCATGATCTTTCCGTAATCCGTCGTCTGGCCGCCGGCATGGTCGCGATCGGTTGGGCGAAGCTTTGCATTGACACTGCGGGATTGGAATTGCTCATATTTCTTTTGAATGGCTACCAAATCTTCTGGCGCATGGCCCAGTTGCTGTGCACGGACATTCAGCCGTTGTACGCGTTTGTAGATCTCGGCACGCTCCGAATCGGAGAGCGCACGGTTGGAATCCGGCAAGGTTGGATGAACCGCCGTCGCGGCGGGGACCGGGGCAAAACCGCCGGTCAACGCACTATTGGCACGACCTGGAGCGTTTTGTGCCATGACCGCCATTGGCAGTAGCAATGCGGTCATTCCAATCCATCCTGCCCATTTCATCGGAAAAACCCCCGTTCGATCAATCCATTCATTTTATCACAATTCCGACAAAGAAAAGTGAATTATGTCGTAACATTGGCAGTATCTGCTTCGCTTTCAATGGATTTGCATTCTTCCAATCCGAAACCCTGGGTAGTGGTGCAAAACTGGCAAGTAACGCGCAGTTTGCCGTCATCCTCCACCATATCCGCCAGTTCTTCGGGGCCGAACGAGCGCAGCACGTTCTGGATCTTCTCGCGCGAGCAGCGGCAGCCCGCATGCATGGGCACCGCGTCATAGACCCATACCCCGTCTTCGTTGAAGAGGCGATACAGCAGTTCCCGCGTGGGCAGCAGCGGGTCGAGCAGTTCATAGGATTTCAGTGTGTCGTAGAAAATGGCGATGCGACGCCACAGATCGGGGTCCGGTCCGGTATCTTCGCTGCGGGCGGCCAGAGAATCCGCATCCGCATCCGCCGCATCATGCACGATGACACCGCCTTCTTCAGCGCGCGTGCCGCCTTCGGCGGGCACATGCTGCAGCAGCATGCCGCCCGCCACCCATTGCGCCCGCGCCTCGCCGCCATATTGCATGGAACCGACGACGATTTTGAGGCGCACTTCGGATTGTTCGGAATTGGTGAAATAGGATTGCACCGTCTCGGCGATGGTCGCACCCTGTAACCCTACGATGCCCTGGTAAGGCTGTTTGCTATAGGCATTGTCGAGGGTAATGACGAGATAGCCCTCGCCCACCAGATCGTGCAGGGTGGGGGCGGTGTGCGCCTTTTCCATCTCCGCCAGTTTCTCATGCGCACCTTCGACTAGATCGGCATAGCCACGCAATTTCCCGCCGAACTCGACATCGACCACCACGAAGCGCACCAGCCCTTCGCCCTTCAACTGCAGCGTCAGCACGCCCTGATGCTTCAAATTGCCCGAAAGCATGGCAGCGACCACCAGCATTTCCCCCAGCAATCGCGATACGGCTTCCGGGTAATCATGGCGCGTGAGAATGGTGTCCACCACCGCGTTCAGCCGCACCATGCGGCCGCGGATGTTGGAATGGTCGATGAGGAAAGGTTGCGCGAAGTCGCCGGAGGCGGCGTCTTTCAAATCTTTGATGTCGGTCATGCAGCGGATATCCCAAGTTCTGCCTAGGAGATAGTGCAGCTTGGGCCGTTTGTCATCAGGCCTGCGTCATGGCGCCGCCTTCGCCCGCGAAGGCGCAACGCTATTTCTTACGGCAGCTGCCCTTCGCGCCCGCTTTCGTGCCCGGAACGCGTTCATAACCGGACCAGCACTTGGTTTTACCGCCGCTTTTGGATTTCGTGGCCATGCATGTCTCCTGTGATGTTGCGCCAGTCATTCCAACCCATTCCGGTTCAAACCGCGATAGGGAGCGGCTTGACTTGTATAAGGAATATGTATGGATTTGGCAGGCCTATCTTTTGGTCAGATCGACGAGCGCGGCCAACACTTCCGGGTTTTGCAGGGTGGAGATGTCGCCCAGCGTTTCCGTCTCCCCTTCCGCAATCTTGCGCAAAATGCGGCGCATGATCTTGCCGCTGCGCGTTTTCGGCAGGCCGGGGGCGATGAGGATGCGGTCCGGCGTGGCGATGGGGCCGATGGTGGTGCGCACGGCCTGTTTCAGCGCCTGCTCCAGCTCCGGCCCCTCACTCTCTCCTTCCTTCAGCAGCACGAAGCAGAAGATGCCCTGCCCTTTCACTTCATGCGGAAAGCCCACCACCGCCGCCTCGGCCACCGCCGGATGGCCGACCAGCGCGCTTTCGATTTCCGCCGTGCCCAGCCGGTGGCCGGAAACGTTCAGCACGTCATCCACCCGTCCGGTGATCCAGTAATCGCCCTCCGCATCCCTGCGCGCGCCGTCGCCGCTGAAATAATAGCCGGGGAAAGGTTTGAAGTAGGTGTCGATGAAGCGCGGATGGTCGCCCCAGATGCTGCGGGCCTGGCCGGGCCAGGAATCTTTGATACAAAGCATCCCTTCGCCCGCGCCTTCCACCACTGTGCCCTCGGGCGTGAGCAATACGGGTTCGATGCCGTAGAAAGGCCGCATGGCGCTGCCGGGTTTCTGCGGGCGCACGCCGGGCATGGGCGTGATCATATGCCCGCCCGTTTCGGTCTGCCACCAGGTATCGACGATGGGGCAGCGCGATTTCCCCACCGCCTCGTAGAACCAGCGCCAGGCTTCGGGGTTGATCGGCTCGCCCACGCTGCCCAGCAGGCGCAGGCTTTCGCGGCTGGTGCTTTGCAAATGCTGGTCGCCCTCGCGCATCAAAGCGCGAATCGCGGTGGGGGAAGTATAGAATTGCGTCACGCGGTGACGGTCGATGATCTCCCAATAACGTGCGGGCGTGGGGTGGTTCGGCACGCCTTCGAACATCAGCGTGGTGATGCCGTTCATCAGCGGCCCGTAGACGAGGTAGCTGTGCCCGGTCACCCAGCCCACATCCGCCGAGCACCAATACACATCCTCGCGGCACACATCGAACACCCAGGCATGGGTCAGCGCCGCATGCAGCAGATAACCCGCGGTGGTGTGCAGAATCCCCTTCGGCGCCCCGGTGGAACCGCTGGTGTAGAGGATGAACAACGGGTCCTCTGCATCCATCCATTCGGGTTCGCATTCGCTGGATTGGTGCGGCACTTCGTCTTGCCACCAGAAATCCCGCCCCGCCTGCATCGGCACCTCCGCACCGGTATGGCGATAGACGAGCACCTGTATTTTTTTCTCGCGCGACGAAGCGAGCCCTACCCGCAACTCCCTCTCCCTAGCAGGGAGAGGGTGATTCTCAACACCCACCGGCGTCAGCGGCGACTCACCCTCTCCCTCGCACTGCGCGCTTTCCCTCTCCCTGCTAGGGAGAGGGGATTTCTCCCATTCCTCCAACGCCGCATCCACCGTGCTCTTCAGCGGCACGCGCTTGCCGCCGCGGCGGCCTTCGTCGGCGGTGATGATGAAGCGGGAGCCGCCATTCTCGATGCGGCTGCGCAAGGCTTCGGCGGAAAATCCGGCGAAGACCACCGAATGCATCGCCCCGATGCGCGCGCAGGCCAGCATGGCCATCGCCGCTTCCGGCACCATCGGCATGTAGATCGTCACGCAATCGCCCTTGCGCACGCCGCGCGCCTTCAGCGTATTCGCCAGGCGGCAGACCTCCGCATGCAGCGCGCGGTAGGTGATCTTGCGCACCTCGCCCGGCTCGTCGCCCTCCCACAGAATCGCCACCGTATCCGCCCGCCCGGCAGGCCCGTCGATCAAATGTTTATCGAGGCAATTGGCCGAGGCGTTGAGCTTGCCGCCTTCGAACCAGCGGATGGAGACATCCCCCGTGAAGCTGGTGTCCTTCACCTTGTCCCACGTCTTGAACCAGTACAGCATCTCCTCCGCCCGCGCTTCCCAGAAGGCGATGGGATCGGCGGCGAATTCTTCGCGCAAAGCGGCGTCCATCTCGGGGCCGATATGGGCATATTCGATGATGGCCGATGGATTTTCCATATCGCCTGCTCCGCTGAGATTTGGGCGCCATGATGACGGAGCTGTGAAGGTTTGTCACCCTTGCGAAAGCGTAGTTATTTCCCATGAACAACCAACGCGCACACTCCGCACTCGATGCGGAGTGCTGCTCAGCCGTCTCGTCAGCACTCCGCATCAAGTGCGGAGTGTGAGAGGCCTGGGATTGTGAAGGGGTAGAATGTGCGCCATTTCGAAGCGCGAATAAGACAGCTATTCCGCTTCGCCGAACTTCGTGCTGATCAGATGATACAGCGCGTCCAGCGCCAGTTCAGCCTGGGGGCCTTGGGCGGTGAGTTCGACCTGGCTGCCGCATTCCGCGCCGAGCATCATCAACCCCAGAATGGAACTGCCTCCCGCAATCGCGCCGGGATCGCAGATGGTGTCGTCATGCGCGCAGATTTTGCGCAGGCGTACTTCGGCCTGGAACTGCTCGACGGTTTTGACGAACTTCGCCGCCGCCCGCGCATGCAGGCCCTTCATGTTGCAGATGGTGACGGTGCGCTGCGCTTCGGCGGTCATCGTATCCACTTACACCGCTGCTTTGGCCGGGCCGGTCTTGGCCAGCAGATTACTGGCCACGTTGATGTATTTGCGGCCTGCATCCTGCGCCTGCAGCACGGCTTCTTCCACCGGTGTGGTAGCGCGCAGGGTGGCGAGTTTGATGAGCATGGGCAGGTTCACGCCCGCCACCACTTCGATGCCGGGCTTGCCCATCAGCGAAATGGCGAGATTCGAAGGTGTGCCGCCGAACATATCCGTCAGCAGTACCACGCCTTTGCCTTGGTCCACCTGGGCCACAGCCGCTTCGATGTCGGCGCGGCGGGCTTCGATGTCGTCTTCCGGGGCGATGGAAATCGCCACCGCATGCGTCTGCTTGCCGACCACATGCTCGGTCGCCGCCAGGAATTCTTCCGCCAGGCGGCCGTGGGTTACCAATACTATGCCAATCATGCCATGATCCGTCGAAGGGGCCGCCATGTTGCGTGGGCGGCGGCGTGTGATGCTATTCGCGGCCGAGATCTCGGTGCCGAAGGGTGGTCTTATACCCCTTCTGTTCCAGAAATCCAGCCAGCTTTTGCGCGGTATGGACCGAGCGGTGCTTGCCGCCCGTGCAGCCCACCGCGATGGTGAGATAGCTTTTGCCTTCCGCCAGATAGCGCGGCAGCAGCGGCAGCAGCAGGGTGCAGAGCCCATCGAAGAAAGGCGCGAAGGCCGCATCTTCCTCAACATAGGCCCCGATGCGGGGGTCCGTGCCGTTCAAGGGTTTGAGAATGGGATCATAATGCGGGTTGCGCAGGAAGCGCGCGTCGAAGACCAGATCCGCCTCGCGCGGCAAGCCCTGGCGGAAGGAGAAGGAGACCAGCTGGATGGTCAGCCGCTCCGCGCCCGCGCCGAAGCGCTGTTGCAACAGTTGGCGCAACGCGGTGGAGGAAATGTCGCTGGTATCGATCACCGTCTCCGCCTCGGCGCGAATGTCGCCCAGCAGCTGGCGCTCGGCGGTAATGCCGTCCATCACTGGGCGGTCCTGGGCCAGCGGGTGTTTGCGGCGGGTTTCGGTGTAGCGGCGCTGCAGCACCGTATCGTCGCAATCCAGAAACAATACTTCCACCGCCACATCCGCCAGACTGCGCAGCGCCGCGAGCAGTTCCAGGAAATGCTCCGGGCTGAAATCGCGCGCCCGCGCATCCGTGCCCACCACCATGCCGCTTTCGGGCGCTTGGGCGGCGAGTGCCGTAATGAAACGCAGCGGCGCATTATCCACCGCCTCGAAGCCCAAATCTTCCAGGCTTTTCAGCGCAGACGACTTGCCCGCCCCGGAAAGGCCGGTGACGAGGATGAGGCGGCGCTTGCCGTGGGCCATGCAGCATACTTTCGGGATGATATTCTGCGGCTACTTTTGCACCAACGCGCCTTCCATGCAATTGCCTTGCGCCATGGCGCGCAAGGCGAAGAGAATTTTGGTGGGGGCGGAAGGTTCGAGCGCATGCAGCGCGATCTTCGGCACCGTGCGATCGAGGGCCTCGAAGATGGCAGGCTCGGGCAGGCGTTCCACCGGCGCGGTCTGCGGCAGCATTTCCACCGCCAGCCGAATGGGCATTTGTAATTGATACGGCAGACGGAGAATGCCGATGCCGCGCACTTCGAGCAGTCCCGCAATGCGCTGGGGCGCGGTGGCCCATAGCCCGAAACGGTCGGCGGTCAGTTCCACCTGATCATCCGCCACCAGTTCCGCCCCGCGCTCGATCATGCGCAGGGCGAGGTCGGATTTGCCGGAACCGGAGGGGCCGAGTAGCAGCACGCCCTGATGCTCGAGCGCGACGCAGGTGGCATGAACCAGTTGAAGCTGGATATCGCTCACCCCTTAGGCGGCGGCGCTGGTCTTGGCCGAGGAGAATTGGGGATCGACCCAGGAGATATTGCCGTCTGCGCGGCGATACACCACGTTGGGGCGGTTGTTCAGGCGGTTGATGAACATCAAAGCCGGCAGATCGAGCAGATCCATGCGCATCACGGCTTCGCCCACCGAAAGCGTATCCACATCCGCGCTTTGTTCGGCGACGATGATGGGGTTGTGATCGTCCGGCTCTTCCTCGCCCGAAGTTTGCAGTACGTATTTGGTGGCGGAGACGGTGGAGAACTTGGCGTTCTCCTCGTCTTTCTGGTGGTGATTGGTCAGGCGGCGCTTGTAGCGGCGCAATTGCTTCTCGATCTTGCCCGCGGCGGCGTCGAACGCGGCATAGACATCGCCCGCCGAATCGCGGCCTTTGATGGTCAGGCCGCTATGGGTTCCGGTATTGGCGTTGATATCCACGCGGAAAAGGTGCGATTCGCGGCTGATGACGACGGCGACGGAAACCACGCGGTCGAGATATTTGCTGATGCCCTGGGTCAGGCGCTCTTCCACATGGGTGCGCAGCGATTCGCCGACATCGATCCCTTTACCGGAAACTTGTACTTGCATGGGGGTTTTCCCTTTATTGTTGGTATAGCGGTTGTTGGTATGGCGGCGTCGGTCGGACGAAGGTGGCGGCGAAAGCCGCCCATCTCTCGGGCCCGATTCCGATCCAGCCCATTATGCTACCGCAAGACTGGCCAAAAAGCGATGAAAAGGATAGAGTCCGTTTTCTTTTCCGCCTTTCCTGGAATCGTTCCAGACCTCGGCGCTTCGGCCCGATCCGCCCCTACACTGCCCGAGCATATGATCGAAAAACGCCTGACTTTCCGCCTTCTCGAACGCTGGAACAGCCTCAACCGTCCTGAAGGCGGCGTGCCGGAAATCAAGGATTGGCGCGCCGGACATCTGATGGACACCGTGCCTTTCTGCGCCCGCATCCGCATCAAGGACCAGGACGTGAAAGCGCCGCTTTGCGGCTTCGAGGAAGTGGGCGACAAACTGCAGGAAGCGTTCGGCAAGGAAGGTATGGTGGGCAAACTGGTGCGCCCGACCACCCCCGTTTTTCCCGCCGCGCGCATTATCCGCCGCATTCCCGAAATGATCGCGGCAGCCACGCCGATCGAGGATGACGGGCAGTTCGTGAACGAGTCGGGCAAAGTGGTGAAGTACCGCTCCGCTTTGCTGCCTTTCGCCGATCACAAAGGCATTGTCGAAGTCACCATCATCGGCTTTAACTGGCGCATCTTTTAACATCGTCATTGCGAGCGTAGCGCGGCAATCCAGCCTATACGCTTGTGCAACCGCTGGATTGCTTCGTCGGCGGTGCCTCCTCGCAAGGACGAAAATCGTGGGATGCACCATGAAGATTTCGACCAAGATCGCCCATCTCGGGCGGGATCCGCGCGCGCATCAGGGCGTGGTGAATCCGCCCGTCTACCATACTTCCACCATCCTCTTCGAAACGCATGCGGATTATAAAAAAGCGCAGGCGGGCACCTACGAACATTCCAGCTATGGCCGCTACGGCACCGCCAGCAACCGCGCGCTGGAAGATGCTTTGGCCGAGTTGGAAGGCGCGGATTATGCCTTTCTCGTGCCCTCCGGCATGTCCGCCATCGCCACCACGCTGCTCGCGCTGCTGAATGCGGGCGACCATCTATTGATGCCGGACAATGCGTATGGCTCGGCCCGCGTTTTCTGCGACCAGGAACTCTCCCGCTTCGGCATCACCACCGAATATTACGACCCGATGATCGGGGCGGGCATCGCGGCGAAGATGTTGCCGAACACCAAAGTAATCTTCGTCGAAAGCCCCGGCTCGCTCACCTTCGAAATCCAGGACATTCCCGCTATCGCAGGTGCCGCCCATGCCGGTGGCGCGCTGGTGGTAGCGGACAGCACCTACGGCTCCCCCCTGCTCTGCCGCCCGCTGGAACTGGGGGCGGATGTGTCGCTTTATTCGGTCAGCAAATATATCTCCGGCCATTCGGATCTGATGATGGGCGTGGTATGTGCCAAGGGCCGCGCATTCGCCCGCCTCATCCGCACCCAGCACCATATGGGCAATACGCCGGGCCCGGACGATATCTATCTCGCACAGCGCGGCCTGCGCACGCTGGAAGTGCGCCTGCGCCAGCACGAGGAACAAGCGCTGAAGGTCGCGCGCTGCATGAAAAGCCGCCCGGAAGTGGCCACCATCCTCCACCCCGCCTTCGCCGAATGCCCCGGCCACGATATCTGGCAGCGCGATTTCAAAGGCAGTAACGGATTGTTCAGCGTGCTGCTGCACCCGGTTTCCGAAACCGCGCTGAGCGCGATGCTGGACGGGATGAAATTGTTCAAAATGGGCTATAGCTGGGGCGGCTATGAAAGCCTGATGACGCCATTCGATGCCAAGCGCCAGCGCAGCGTAACGCAATGGACGCATGACGGCCCGGGGCTGCGGCTGCATGTGGGGCTGGAAAGCATCGAAGACCTGATCGCGGATCTCGAAGCCGGATTCGCCCGCCTGCAGGAAGCACAGAAAGCGGCGGCTTAAATCGTCATTCCCTGAATCGCCACTTGGCGATTATAGGGGAATCTACACTGTCCCTCGACCCGTAATCAGAATCGCTGCCGTGTATATTCCCCTATAATTTCGCTACGCAAAATTCGGGGAATGACGAGCTTAAGCTTTCTTCCGCCCCAGCACCGGCTTCACATGCGTGAGGATCGCCATGCCGATGGCGGCGCCGATAGCGGTCATCAGTAAACCGCACAGCGCGATGCCCAGCAGATAATACAGCGGCGGCGCGATTTCCGGGCGCATCGGCACATATTGACCGCCCACCCAGAAACACATCGAACCCAGCAGCGCCGCGCCCAGCAGGAAATAGCGGCGGTTCATCACACCCAGCGTCAGCGCATAGAATTGCACCACGGTCACGATCAACCCGTTGCGCCATTCGCTCTGCATGTCCGGCGTATGCACCACCACACCCAGGCCCAGCATCAGCAGCGCGGCGAAGGGCAGCAGCACGATGGATTCGCGGCCCAGCCACGCGCCCCACAAGCCGATTGTCAGGAAAAGGAGCAGGTGATACGTGTTCTCCATCGGGGCGGCCACGCCGCGGCTCAGGCCCGCGCTGGCAATGCCCGAATGTTGAAGCAGCACGAGCGGCACCATGGTTGCGACCACCAGCACCGCCAAACCTACCGCGATCTTGCGCCCAAGAAACACCATGCGCATCCCCTCGTCGTGCCCGGCCCGCGCATCGATTGCAGCATCGGCCATTTGGTTACTAGCGTTAAATCGTGTTAATATATTTTTTACCAATCGTCAATCTTTGGTGATTGTTGGAGCATTTCTAGGCTGCGCCTTGTGGTGCGTCTTGAGTGGCTTGGCCCAAGCCGCGCCTGCGAGCATGCCCGAAGGCGAAGCACTGCCGAGCCTGACCGTGCTGGCGGATCGCGAGATCGCCATCCCCCTCAACCGCCTGCTTTCCGACTATAGCCGCCAATCGCACGGCAGCATGTCCGCCCAGTTCGGGGCACCGGAGGAGCTGACTGCCGCGATCGATGCAGGGGATGCGGCGGACCTCATCCTCACCAGCTATCCCGGCATGATCGCGGCTTTGAAGGAACGCGGACTGGCCGAAACCGCGACCACCGCACCCTTGGCCCAGGAAAAACTGGTGCTGGTCGCCGCGCGCGGCTGGTGGCAGGCGCAAGGCCCGGCGGATTGGCCGATTCTATTGGACCGCCGCTTCTCGCTGCCCGCTTTGCTGCGCCGCCTGCCGGACACGCGGCTGCTGCTGCCGGATCCCAACCGCAGTGCCGGGGGCCGCGTGGCCTATGATCTGCTACGCCGCCAGCGCTGGCAGGTGCCGCTGGCCCCGCTCACCATCTTCACTGCCACCACCGCCTCGGCCCTGCAGCGATTGCAGCAGCCCGGCTTCATCGGTTTCGCCTATGCGAGCGATTTGCGCACCCATCCGGAACTCACCATCATCAGCGAAATCTCCCCCCGCCTGCAGCCCATGATGCCGCTCGAAGCCGCCATCGTCGCCGGTGAGCGCATGGCCCAGGCCCGCGACCTGCTGGCCTATCTGCAAAAAAACTGGCCCCGCACCGCCAAATAACCCCCCGATCTATATCTACACTCTCCGATCTCTCCACACTCCGCACTCGATGCGGAGTTCCGCTCCGTCCCCTCTACAGCGCAAGTGGCCATACTCCGCATCAAGTGCGGAGTGTGACAGTGGGGAGGCGGGGTGTAGATGAGGGGTGCGTGGTGGCCGTTGGGATTATCGGTTGGTCGTAGCCGCTAAGCCGAAAGCGCATCCAACGGCCAGCGGGCTTTGGGTTCGATGGCTTCGCGCGCATCCGGCCCGATGCCCGCATTCATCCGCTCGCACGCCGCCCAGGCGATCATCGCCGCATTGTCCGTGCACAGCGCCATGGGCGGCGCGATCAGTGGTACTTCCTGCTGCGCGCAAGCCGTCTCCAGCCGCAGGCGCAGCGCCTGGTTCGCCGCCACTCCGCCCGCCACCACGCAGGCCATCGGCGCGAATCCCTCCGCGCGGTTGCGCTTATAGGCATTGTTCAAACGGTCGGCCAGCACATCCCCCACCGCCGCTTGGAAACAGGCGCACAGGTCGGCGCGGGTGGCGTCCGTAATCGGTTTCGGTAGTAACTCGATGCTGCGCAGCACGGCGGTTTTCAAACCGGAGAAAGAAAAATCGCAATGCGCGGTGCCTGTCAGCGGGCGCGGCAGCGGGAAGCGCAGCGAATCGCCCTGCGCCGCCAGTTTTTCCACCTGCGGCCCGCCGGGATACGGCAGGCCAAGCATCTTCGCCACCTTGTCGAAGGCCTCGCCCGCCGCATCGTCGATCGTGCCGCCCAGGCGGGTATAGCGGCCCACTCCTTCCACCCGCAAAATCTGGCAATGCCCGCCGGACATCAGAATGAGCAGGTAAGGAAACGGCACTTGATGCGTCAGCCGCGCCGTCAGCGCATGGCCTTCCAGATGATTGATACCGTAGATCGGTTTGCCCGCCACGGTGGCCAAAGCTTTCGCCGTCATCACCCCCACGATCACACCGCCGATGAGGCCGGGGCCGGAGGTCACGGCGATGGCGTCCATCTCCGCCAGCGTCTTGCCCGCTTTCCTCAGCGCTTCCGCCACCACCCCGTCCATATGCGCGACATGGGCACGCGCGGCGATTTCGGGCACCACGCCGCCGTAAGGCAGATGATCGGCCAGCTGGGCATGAATCACATTGCTCAAAATCGCGCCGTCCGTCGTCACCACGGAAGCGGCGGTTTCGTCGCAACTGCTTTCCAGGCCGAGCACGATGCGCACAGGTGAATCAAAGGAGGTATCTTGCATGCGCCACCCATACACGATAGAGCGACAGAATCCACTTTCATGCATATCCCCATGCCCCTGCCCGCCACCGATATTCCCCTGCGGCTCGCCACACGCGGCAGCGCGCTGGCGCTCGCCCAGGCCGCCATGACGGAAGAGGCCCTGGCCATGCGCTTCCCCGCTGTGCATCTGGTGCGCCAGATCATCCAGACCAGTGGCGATAAATTTCAGGATCGGCCCTTGGCCGAAATCGGCGGCAAGGAATTGTTCACCAAAGAAATCGATGCGGCTTTGATCGAGCACCACGCGGATTTCGCCGTGCATTCGCTCAAAGACGTGCCCTCCGACATCCCGCGCGAACTCTGCATCGCCGCCGTGCTGCCGCGGGCGGATGCGCGGGACGTGCTGGTTTGCGGCAGCGAGACGCTGGCTCGCATCGCCGACCTTCCCATGAATTGTCACATCGGCACCTCCTCCCCCCGCCGCGCTTTGCAACTCAGCCTCGCCCGTCCGGATCTCACCATCGGCTTCATCCGCGGCAACGTACCGACCCGTCTGGCCAAAACCGCCCACGGCGAAGTGGGCGCGACTTTGCTCGCCGCCGCCGGCATGCGGCGTTTGGGCATTCCGTTCGAACATGCGCTCACCACGCAGGAAATGCTGCCCGCTGTGGGCCAGGGCATCGTCGCGCTCGCCTGCCGGGTGGCGGACACGCACATCCGCGAGATGCTCGCCGCGATCAACCATCTTCCCAGCTGGCATGCGATGCAGGCGGAGCGCGCCTTTCTCGCCGCTTTGGGCGGTTCCTGCCGTTCCCCCATCGCCGCCTGGGCGGAGATCGAGGATACGCGCCTCACCTTGCATGGTTTCCTTTCGGCTGCAGACGGCAGCGCATCCGCGCGCCAGACACTGCAGGGCGATGTGGCGGATGCCGAAAGACTGGGCCACGCACTGGCGCAGCGCATGATGGAAGAGGTGCCGCATGCCAGCTTCGCCTGATTCCGCCCAAATCTGGGTCACGCGCCCACTGCCGGTGGCCGAACGCACGGCGGAAAATGTCAAAGCCCTCGGCCTCACGCCATTGATCGCGCCGCTGCTCACCATCCAGGCCCTTCCCGCGCATCTGCCGCCGATGCCACCGAAACCCAAAGGCTGGATTTTCACCAGCCGCCACGCGCCGCACGCCCTGCGTGCTTTGCTGGCGCAGCACGGCACCGGCAGCGCAGACTTGGAAGAATTGCGCAACCTGCCCGCCTGGTGCGTGGGCACCCGCACGGCGGAGGCAGCGATTGCGATGGGTTTTCCCATGGCACAATTCATGGGTGAAAGCGGCGTGGCCATGGGGCGCCGCCTGGGCTCGCGGCTGGAAAGCCTGCGCGGCCCGCGCAACCTGCCCTATGATTTGTGGTATGCCGCCAGCCGCACCCGGCGGTATGATCTGCACGCGCTGCTTTCGCCGTGGGAAGTGAATGTGCGCGTGATCGAACTCTATGAAAGCCAGCCCGCCATCACGCTTCCGCCTGTAGTGGAGGTGTCATTGCGCACAGGGAAACTGAAAGCGGTGCTGCTTTATTCTCCCGAAACCGCGCGCGCTTTCGCCCGCACTCTGGCCAGATCCGGCATGGAAGCACAGGCATCCGTGCTTCCCGTTTTCTGCCTCAGCGCTGCCGTGGCCGAAGCCTTGCCCGCCGCCTATACGCAGCGCATCGTCGCCACACATCCGAGCGAAAGCTTTCTGCTGCAAAGTCTGGACGCCTGGGCCAAAAGCGCTTAATCCTGTGGCCAGATTCCGCCCTTACCGCATTCACCCCATCGCATTCACTAAGGCTTCCGCATGAGTGACGAAACCACGCACACAGACGCCCAGGCATTATCTCCGCCCCGCCGCCGCGGGCCCTGGCGCGCGCTGCTGCTTCTACTGCTCCTCGGGATTGCCTCCTTCTTCGCACTGCGCGAATGGCAGCACCGCGCCCCCTCGCATTCTGCCGAAGTACAAACGGCTGCCGAAGTCATGGATACGACCTCGATAGAAGTCGTATCCATGCAGAAACGCATGGCGCAAATGGAAGAACGCGTGGCGTTACTGGAAACCAAAACGGAGGAGCATGCCAAAACCACCAAAGAAAATAACACAGACACGGTAGACGCTTCTCAAGCCGATGCCCCCAAGCCGCTCGAAGTATTGCAGATGGGCCAGGAGATCGCCGAACTGCGCACCACCCTGACCAATCTCCGTGCTGAAACACGCGCCCAGGGCCTGCCCGTGCGTAATCTGCAGCTTTGGGTGCAGTTGCAACAGGTGCAGCAAAGCGTGAACCAAGGCGGCGCCATCGCCCTGCCGATCGCGCAATTACAGGAAAGCTGGGTTGGCAGTGCCGCGGCCGAACTCGAAGCCCTGCGCATTCTCGCCCGCATCGCCGAGCAGCGCGTGCCGACCGAAGCAGCGCTGATGGAGGATTTCGTGCAATTGCGCGGGGATGTCTCCGTTGGGTTGTTGCAAAAAGAAGCGGGTCTGTGGGCACGCATGAAGGCGATGCTGCGCGAGCAGGTGCGCGTGCGCAAACTCAACGCCTCGGGCGAGGCTCTGCCGAACGATCCGCTCGCGGCTTTGGATGAGGCACAGGACGCATTGGCCCAGGGCAATATCGCCGAGGCCATCCGACGTGTGGAAGCCGTGCCGCAAGGCAAAGCCGCCTTCGAGCCCTGGCTGGAAGCCGCGCAGCGCCGCGTGGATGCGCAGAAAGCGGTGGAGGCATTGCAACAGGCGCTGCTTTCGCAGCTCAATGCCCAACCCCTGCCCCGCACCCGCGAGGCCGCGCATGACGACGAGACGGAGTAGGCCATGCAACTCGGCTTGATCGGCAGGGCCTGGGGCTGGCTGCTATTGGTGATATTGCTGGCGGGCGCTTTCGCCTGGGTCGGGCAAAGCCAGGGCTCGCTGCATCTGGAATGGGAAAATTACGCGCTGGAAGCCACCGCCAGCGGCGTGCTTCTGTTGCTGCTGGGCTGCGCTTTCGGCGGCTGGCTCGTCATCCAAAGCATCCGCGCGCTTTTCGCGCTGCCGAACGGCCAGCGCCGCTTCTTCCGCCGCCGCGCGCAGGAGCGCGGGCTGCAGGCGTTGAACCATGCCTTCCTCGCCTTGGCGAAGGGCGACATGCAGGCCGCCGAAAAACAGCAACGCGCCGCCGAACGCCACTTGCCCAACATGGCGCTGCCGCTTTTGCTCGGGGCGCAGATCGCCACGCAAAACCGCAACCAGCCGCGCCAGCAGCAATTGCTTCACCGCATGCTGGAACTGCCGGATGCACGTTCGCTGGCCGCCCGTTCGCTGCTCGCCGAATCCCTCGCCCGCGAAGACATCGCCGGGGCGCAGCTTTACGCGCAGCAAGCCCTAGAGGCCGCACCGAGCGACCCGGACATTCAAACCCTGCGCCTGCAACTGCTGCTGCGCCAGCGCGCCTACAGTCAGGCCCAGGAAGCCTTGCAGGGCTGGCGCACGAAACGCCAGATCAAGAAAGGCCACGCCGCCCGGCTGGAAGCCTTGCTGCTGACCTGCGAAGGCACAGATCTGCTGGCGCGGCGCGATTATGCGGGCGCGGTGCGCCTGCTGGAACAGGCCGCGAAAATGCGCCCTTCCTGGCTGCCCGCCTTGCTGCCGCTGGCCGAGGCCTATCAAGCCCTGCAGCAAGCGCCGCAATTGCGCAAGCTGGTGGAAAAGCAATGGCGCTTAAGCCCCCATCCCAAACTGGCCGAACTGCACCAGGCCGCTTCCGCCACCGTGGCGCCGCAAACCTACCTGAAGCAAGTGCAAGCCATCACCCGCGCCGTGCCGGAGCGCGCCGAAAGCCTGCTGTGGCTTTCCCATGCCGCCGAACGGATGGCCGACTGGCCGCTGGCGCGCGAATATGCGCAAAGCGCCGTGCTGGCCCAACCCTCGCGCGAGGCTTACCAGATGCTCGCCCGCCTTGAACAACGCCTCGCCCCCCAAGCCCCGGCGAATGCGCTGGAATTCCGCGCAAAAGCAGACATCGCCGCCCCGCTGGAATGGCATTGCGATCAATGCAGCGGCCCGGCGCGCCATTGGCAGCTGGATTGCCCCCAATGCCACGCGGTCGATTCCCTGCAATGGAACAAGATTCCTGAGAAAATGCAGACGCTGCTGTAAAAGCCCTCTCCCTTCGGGAGAATAACGCTCAATTCGGCATCAACACCCGTGGCCCGCTGCGCGAGGGCGAGGCACCGCTTACGCCCGAACCATTGGCCGAATTGTTGCTGACCGGGCTGTATCCCGACACATAAGAATCATAGGCATCCTGCGCCGTGCTGCGCGTACCGCCGGTTTCGATGCGCGGGGCGGGCCTGACATGGGCGGGGCGGCCATCCGCATCCGTCGGCACCCAGCCTTCGGTGGCGGCCAGCGGCTGCTGCCCCACCAAGCGGCCCGCCATGCCCGGCTGCGGGTTGCGGTAGCAGAGCGTGTCCGTCTGCAGCTTATAGCAATAGGCCGGGGCCACCGCGCGGGGATAGGGGTCGGGCTTGTCGATGGTGAAGAAGCGCTTCCAGGCATCGCCCGTCGCCTTGCCTTCCACCAGCACCATGTTCTTGGCGCGATGCGCATTTTCCTGCTGCGGCTCGCCGCAGGCGGAAAGCAGCAACAGTGCGAAGATGGGTGGAAGAATGCGGGACATGGGACTACCTGAAAAGCATGCGATAACCTACTTCAATGCAAGCCCTATGCCAAGGGGCGCTGTCTCAATCCTCCTCCCGCATCGCCTCCCATTGCGCAGCCAACCCTTCACGGAAGGACGGATAGCGGAAGCGGTAGCCGAGCGTTTCCGCCGCCCGCGCGGCTTTCACCCGGCGGCTGGCGGCATAGAATTCGCGGCTCATGGGGGTGAGTTCTTCGGGGTTGAAAGCTTCCAGCGGGGGCAGTGGCAGGCCGCTCAGCGCGGCGGCATATTCCACCACGTCGCGCGCCGGGCTGGGCTGCGCATCGGCGAGGTTGAAGATACCGCCCGACTCGCGCTGCATGGCGGCGGCGATGATGCCCGCGATATCTTCCACATGAACGCGGCTGAAATAATGCCCCGGCTTGTCGATGCGGCGCGCGCGCCCTTCGCGCAGCTGGTCGATCGCACTGCGCCCCGGCCCGTAAATCGCGGCGATGCGAAACACCGCCACCGGAATCTTCTTCGCGTAGCCCAGCTTGCCCCAGCCAAACTCCGCATTCCGCCGCAGCCGGGCCCGCAGATTTTCCGGGTTGGGCGGCGTTTCCTCATCCACCCACCCGCCCTTGGCATCGCCATACACACCGGTGGTGGAAGCGTAGCCCAACCAGCGCAGATGCGGCGCTTCCGCCAGCGTGACGCGAAACGCCTTCAATGCCGGATCACCGCCCACCTGCGCGGGCGGAATAAAACAGAGCACATGGGTGGCTTCGCCCAAGGCTGCCCCCGCCTCGGCGAAATCCACAAGCCGGATGCCGAGCGGCGCCACCGCCAGACGCTTCACCGCATCCCGCGAAGTACCGGAAACCACCCAACCCTCCCCGCGTAATTGCTTGGCGAGCGCGGCGGCGGCATAGCCATATCCGAAGATGAAAAGATGATTGGGGGCCATGCGGTTCCATGAAACTCCCTCTCCCTAAAAGAGAGAGGGTTGGGGAGAGGGTGAGGTGCAGCATGCACCGGCGTTCGCGGAGAGTCACCCTCTCCCTCGCTTCGCGTTTCCCTCTCCCTTCTAGGGAGAGGGGATTTACGCGCCCAGCTTCGCTTTCAGCAATTCGTTCAGCGCGGCGGGGTTGGCTTTGCCGCCGCTGGCTTTCATCACCTGACCCACGAAGAAGCCGAAGAGCTTGTCTTTCCCGCTGCGATATTCGGCCAGTTTGTCCGGGTTGGCCGCGAAGACTTCGTCGATCACTTTTTCGATGGCCCCGGTGTCGGTCACCTGCACCAGGCCTTCTTCTTCCACGATCTGGCGCGCGCCTTTGCCGGTTTCGAACATGCGATCAAAGACGGTTTTGGCGATTTTGCCGGAGATGGTTTGATCACCGATCAGGCCCAGCAACTCGCCCAAGGCCGCTGCATTCACGGGGGATTGCTCGATGCCCAGGCTGGCCTTGTTCAAGCGCCCGAACAATTCGGCGGTGATCCAGTTGGCCGCCATTTTCGCGTCATGATCCTTGGCCACGATCTCGAAATAATCCGCCGCCGCTTTTTCGGCCACCAGCACGCTGGCATCATAGGGCGAAAGGCCGAGCTCCGCGATAAAGCGGGCTTTTTTCTGATCCGGCAATTCGGGCAAAGTCGCGCGAATCTTTTCGATGAACGCATCGTCGAATTCCAGCGGCAGCAGATCGGGGTCGGGGAAGTAGCGATAATCCTGCGCGTCTTCCTTGCTGCGCATGGTGCGCGTAGTGCCGTTGCCCGCATCGAACAGACGCGTTTCCTGGGTGATCGTGCCGCCGGATTCGATCAGTTCCACCTGCCGCGTCGCCTCATATTCGATGGCGCGCATCACGTTGCGGATGGAATTGACGTTCTTGATCTCGCAGCGCGTGCCGAACTCGTCGCCCGGCTTGCGCACCGAAACGTTGGCGTCGCAGCGCATGGAGCCCTTTTCCATATCCCCGTCGCAGGTGCCGAGATAACGAAGGATGGCGCGAAGTTTCTTGAGATACGCCCCCGCTTCGTCCGGCGCGCGAAGGTCGGGTTCGGAGACGATTTCCATCAGCGCGACACCGGCGCGATTGAGATCGATATAGGTATCGGTCGGGCTGGTTTCGTGCAGCGATTTGCCCGCATCCTGCTCCAGATGCAACCGCGTGATGCCCACCGTACGCGTGGAACCATCCGCCATATCCAACACGATCTCGCCTTTCCCGATGATGGGATCGAGATATTGCGAGATCTGGTAGCCCTGCGGCAGATCGGCGTAGAAGTAATTCTTCCGGTCGAAGACCGAGCGTTTGTTGATCTGCGCATTCAGCCCCAGCCCGGTGCGCACCGCCTGCTCCACGCAGACCGCGTTGATCACCGGCAGCATGCCCGGCATGGCGGCGTCCACGAAGCTCACATTGTGGTTCGGCTCCGCGCCGAAATCATTGGCGGCTGCCGAAAACAGCTTCGATTCGCTCGTCACTTGCGCATGCACCTCAAGGCCGATCACGACCTCCCATGCGCCGGTGTTACCTTGGATGCGGTAGGGTTCGGTCATTGAGCACTCCGTAGGAGACGTTTTGGCACGTCCTCCCCCGCCCGCGGGGGAGGGAGGAGCGAAGCGGAGGGTGGGGGTTCTATCGGCTGGCTCAGCTGGAATATTTTTTGCCGAGCAAGTGGAGAGGACCCCCACCCTCCCCTCCCCCGCGGGCGGGGGAGGAAGCAAGCGGCATCGCCTCCGAAAGAAGTCATCATTTACGCCGCCAGCTTTTGCGGCTTGGCGCTGAACTGGGCGGCTTGTTCCAGCGCACCGCCGACGGCGAAGACGGTTTCTTCGTCGAAGGCGCGGCCGAGGATTTGCAGGCCGAGGGGCAGGCCCTGCTGGCTGAGGCCGGCGGGGACGCTCATGCCGGGGAGGCCGGCGAGGCTGGCGGGTACGGTGAAGACGTCGTTGAGATACATCGTCACCGGGTCTTTCACCTTCTCATGCACGCCGAAGGCGGCGCTGGGGGCGGTGGGGGTCAAAATCGCATCGACATGCGCGAAGACTTCTTCGAAATCGCGCGCGATCAAGGCGCGCACGCGTTGGGCTTTTTTGTAATAGGCATCGAAGTAACCGGCGGAAAGCACGTAGGTTCCGATGAGGATGCGGCGCTTCACTTCCGCGCCGAACCCGGCGGCACGGGTCAGTTCGTACATCTCGTCCAGATTGCCTTTCGGTGAATCCACCCGCAACCCGTAGCGCACGCCGTCATAGCGCGCGAGGTTGGAAGAACATTCGGCGGGGGCGATGATGTAGTAGGTCGGCAGCGCCATTTTCGTGTGAGGCAGCGAAATCTCGACGATTTCCGCGCCCGCTTCGCGCAGCCATTGCGCGCCTTGGTCCCACAGGCGTTGAATGGCGGGGTCCATGCCTTCCGCGCGATATTCTTTGGGAATGCCGATCTTCAGGCCTTTCACGCCGCGCGAAACGGCGGCGGAGAAATCTGGCACGTCCTTGATCGCGCTGGTCGAATCCATCGCGTCGTGCCCGCACATGGCCTGCAGCATGATCGCCGCGTCCGGCACGTTGCGCGCGAAGGTGCCCGCCTGATCGAGGCTGCTGGCGAAGGCGATGGTGCCCCAGCGCGAGGCCCGCCCATAGGTCGGTTTGATGCCGACCGTGCCGGTGAAGGCGGCGGGTTGGCGGATGGAGCCGCCCGTATCCGTGCCGGTGGCGGCGATGCAGAGATGGGCGGCGACCGCGGCCGATGAACCGCCCGAAGAACCACCGGGCACCAGTTCCGCGCCATTCGCGCCGCTGTAAGGATTGATGGCGGGGCCGTAGGCGCTGCTGGTCGTAGCCGAACCCATGGCGAATTCATCCAGGTTCGTTTTGCCCAGGCAGATCGCACCCGCTTCCCACAACTTACGCGACACGGTGGATTCATAGGTCGGCACGAAATTTTCCAGCATCTTCGAGCCCGCCGTGGTGCGCGCGCCCTTGGTGCAGAACAGATCCTTCATGCCGATGGGAATGCCGAGCAGCGGCAGATCTTCGCCGCGCGCGATCTGCACATCCGCCGCTTTCGCCTGCGCCAGCGCGATTTCGGGCGTGAGGGTGATGAAAGCGTTCAGCACCGGGTTGTGCAGCTCGCAAGCCACCAGATAGGCCTGGGTGAGTTCGGTGGCCGAGATTTCCTTGGCGCGCAGTTGCGCGCGGGCTTCGGTAAGGGAGAGGTCCAGCAACGACATAATCTACTCGATACCCTTTTCTATTCAATGACTTTAGGAACGACGAAGCAGCCGAATTCGCGCTTGGGCGCGTTTGCCAGAATATCGTCCGGGGAATTGGGTTTGTTCACCACATCCGCGCGTTGGGGCAGCGTGGAATGCGAGACGCTCATCAGCGGCTCGACGCCTTCCGTATCCACGCTCTGCAACTGCTCGATCCAGCGCATGATACCGCCGATCTCCTCGGCGTAATGCAGCTTCTCCTCCTCGCTCAGGCGAATGCGCGCGAGCTTGGCGATTTTGGAGATGGTGGCATGATCGATACTTCCCGTATCGGGGGTGGCGTTGTCGATGCTCATTGGCGGGCCGGAAGTTCGTGTGGTAAGGAGGCGGTTCTATCGCCAAAGCCCCCGAAACTCAACTTGGAACATGCATGACCCTGCACCGCGACGCCGCAAGCTTTGCCCTGGAACTCGGCGCCATCGCGCCGCTGCTGGCGCTGGATGCGGGCGAGAAGACCATCGGCGTGGCCTCGGCGGACGGGCTGTGGCTGGCTGCCAGCCCCGTACTCACCATCCAGCGCACGCTTTGGCGCGACGAGGTCGCTGCATTGCAAAAGATCATCGACGACCGCGGCACGCGCGGCTTCGTCCTCGGCTATCCGCTGAACATGAACGGCACCGAGGGCCCACGCTGCCAATCCGTACGCGCGCTCGGCAACAACCTCGTCAAAGCCTTCGCACTGCCCGTGCTGTTGTGGGACGAGCGTACCAGCACCCAGGCCGTGCACCGCGCCATGCTGGAAGGCGACCTCAGCCGCCAGAAACGCGCCGAGCGGGTGGACACGCTGGCGGCGGTATTC
Source organism: Rickettsiales bacterium (assembly GCA_965247145.1). GTDB lineage: Bacteria > Pseudomonadota > Alphaproteobacteria > Rickettsiales > JAIXRX01 > CBDFGH01. Next base: position 360,390 of record CBDFGH010000001.1, on the reverse strand, counting down.
ATTCTGCAAGGCGCGATGGACGCGCTGGTAAACCAATTTCAACAAGGGCAATCTGAGTAATGCATATCATGCAAGGTATATTATTTTTTCTTATGTTAGCCCTGCCCGCTTACTTGATGGGTTCAATTCCATTCGGTCTGATTTTGGTGCGTATTTTTGCGAAGCAGGATATTCGCCAGATAGGTTCAGGCAATATTGGCGCCACGAATGTCATGCGCCTTGAAAGCAAAAAATTGGCCATTGCAACGTTGATAATGGATGCGCTCAAAGCGGGCTTGGTACCTTTTTACTTTGTTCAACTCACACATCCCGGGCCAGCATTGGGTCGGGGCATGGTTATCAGTTTTGCTTGCATCTGGAGTTTTGTTGCCATTTTGGGTCATATATTTCCCATATGGTTAAAGTTCAAAGGCGGCAAAGGCGTGGCACCTTATATTGGTGCATTGATTGGCATTTCACCATGGGCTGCTCTAGCTTTCGCGATCACCTGGCTTGCAGTATTCCTGCGTACAAGAATTTCCTCCTTGGCTGCTCTGATAGCTTTATGTGCAGTTGTTCCCATCGCTTACGCCATTGAATATGCCCATCCAGTGAGCTTACCCGGTGTTGATTATGGCTATGAAGAGGATTCGAAAGCCGTGACGCTGTTTTGTATGCTGTCTGCGATACTGCTTTTCTACACCCACCGCGCCAACATCGCCCGCCTGCGCGCAGGCACGGAGCCGCGGTTCGCCGCCAAGGCCTGAACCGCCAGAAATTCTTGCGCCACGCCCAAGTTCCCGGCATAACGCCGGAATGTCCGATACCGAGCCCCTGCCCTATCCCGCGATTTCGCCCGATCAACTGATCGAGGCGCTGCAATTGCTGCGCGGCGAAGGTATCGGGCCGGTCACTTTCTTCCGCCTGCTGCAGCGCTTCGGCACGCCGAGAAGCGCGCTGGACGCCTTGCCCGATCTGCCGAAGCGCAAGCCGCTGGTGGCAGCCAGCCGCGCGGCGGTGGAAGCGGAACTGGAGAAAGCGCAGGCATATGGTGCAGTACCCGTGATGTATGGCACGGAGCATTACCCGCCGCTGCTCGCCCAGATCTACGACCCGCCTCCCGTACTTTTCGCCCTCGGGCGCATCGAATTACTGGCGCGCGCGGCGAAGCTCGCCATGGTCGGCGCGCGCAATGCCTCGGCCAACGGTTCGGCGCTGGCACGGCGCATGGCGGCGGAAGCGGGCGCGCGCGGCTTGTGTGTGATTTCCGGTCTGGCACGGGGGATCGATGCCGGGGCGCACTGGGGCGCGCTGCCCCATGGCACCATCGGCGTCATCGCCGGTGGCATCGATACGCGCTATCCGCCGGAGAACGCCAAACTCTATGACGCGATGGCGAAGGACGGGCTGATTCTCTCCGAACAAGCCTTCGGCATGGCCCCGCAGGCGCGCAGCTTCCCGGCGCGCAACCGCATCATCTCCGGGATCAGCCAAGCCACGCTCGTGGTCGAAGCATCCCTGCGTTCCGGCTCGCTCATCACCGCGCGCTGCGCCTTGGAGCAGGGCCGCGAGCTGTTCGCCATCCCCGGCTCGCCGCTCGATCCACGCAGCCAAGGGGCCAATTCCTTGCTGAAAGACGGCGCGCATTTCACCGAAAGCGTCGAAGATATTCTGCAGCAATGGCCCCGCCACGCTCCCCGCCTGCGCCACGCACTGCCCTTCGGCGGCATGCGCGAAGAAACACCCGAGCCCTTCGAAGACAACATCGAAACGGCTGAAGCGGAAAGCGAAAACCCAGGCCCCTCACACGCGCATGACCCACGCGCACGCGTGCTCGCGTTGCTCGGCACCACCATGGTTTCGGTTGACGAGCTAGCCGCGCAATGCAATGTTCCGCCCGGCTCGCTGCAAGCCTTGCTGGTGGAATTGGAACTGGCGGGCAGCATTCTGCGCGGGCCCGGCAATCGTGTCGGCCTGCGCCCTGCCGCCTAGGCGAAACGCCCCCCCATTCTCCTCATCATCGCGCGGTTTCATGCATCACGTCCTCATCGTCGAATCCCCCTCCAAAGCCAAGACGATCAACAAATATCTGGGCAAGGACTACACCGTGCTGGCCTCTTACGGCCATATCCGCGACCTGCCGGCCAAAGACGGTTCGGTGCTGCCGGACGACGATTTCTCGATGATCTATGTGGTGGACGAAGACGCCAAGCGCCCCATCAGTGCCATCGTGCAAGCCTGCAAAACGGCGGATTCCGTGCTGCTCGCAACCGATCCGGACCGCGAAGGCGAAGCCATTTCCTGGCACGTGCTGGAAGTGCTGAAAGACAAGAAGGCCATTCCGAAAAATGCGCTGGTCAAGCGCGTCACCTTCAACGAGATCACCAAGAAGGCCATCCAATACGCGGTCGAACATCCGCGCGATATCGACATGGATCTGGTCAACGCCCAGCAGGCGCGCCGCGCGTTGGATTATCTGGTGGGCTTCACGCTCTCCCCCGTGCTGTGGCGCAAGTTGCCGGGCAGCCGTTCGGCGGGCCGCGTGCAATCGGTGGCGCTGCGCGCCATCTGCGAGCGCGAAGAAGAGATCGAGCGCTTTATCTCTCGCGAGTATTGGGACATCACCGTACAGCTGCAGGCCCAGAGCCAAGCCAAAGCCAGCACCGCTTTCGCCGCGCGTCTCACGCATTGGGAAGGGCAGAAGCTCGAGAAATTCTCGCTGACCAACGAAGAACAGGCGATGAAGATTGCCAAAGTGCTCGAAGGCGCGGGCGATTACCGCATCACCGACATCGAGCAGAAGCAGACCAGCCGCAGCCCCGCCGCGCCCTTCACCACTTCCACCATTCAGCAGGAAGCCAGCCGCAAGCTGGGCTTCGGCGCCAGCCGCACCATGCAGATCGCGCAGCAGCTCTATGAAGGTGCCGAAATCGGCGGTGAAACCGTGGGTCTCATCACCTATATGCGGACGGATGGGGTGAGCCTGTCGAACGACGCCATCGCCGATATCCGCAGCGAAATCGGCAACCAGTTCGGCAAGGAATTCGTGCCGGACGCGCCGCGCATGTACAAAACCAAGGCGAAAAACGCGCAGGAAGCCCACGAAGCCATCCGCCCGACCGACATCACCCGCACGCCGGATTCGGTGGCGAAATATTTGAATGCCGATCAGCGCAAACTCTACGAACTGGTATGGAAACGCACCATCGCCAGCCAGATGGCGAGCGCCATCCTCGACCAGACCGCCTTCGTGATCGACGCGGCGAAATCCAAAGCGCAATTGCGCGCCACCGGCACCGTCATCCGCTTCCCCGGCTTCCTCGCCGTGTACCAGGAAGGGCGCGACGATGTGTTGGCGGAGGGCGACGAGGATTCGCGCCAGCTTCCGGCCCTGACCAAAGGCACGGATCTGGACGAAAAAGAAGTAAAGCCCGAGCAGCATTTCACCGAGCCGCCCCCGCGTTATTCCGAAGCCAGCCTGGTAAAAAAGCTCGAAGAACTCGGCATCGGCCGCCCTTCGACCTACGCCAGCATTCTTTCCGTATTGCAAGACCGGAACTACGTCACGCTCGACAAAAAGCGCTTCATCCCCGAGGCGCGCGGCCGCATCGTGAACGCTTTCCTGGTCAGCTTCTTCAAACGCTATGTGGAATATGATTTCACCGCGCAGCTGGAAGGCAAGCTCGATGCGGTTTCCGCCGGAGAGCTGGACTGGAAAGCGGTACTCACCGAATGGTGGAAGGAATTCTCGCAAGCCGTGGGCGAGGCGAAAGAACTGCGCACCACCCAGGTGCTCGACGAGATGGACGAACTGCTCGGCAGCTACATCTTCGGCACCCAGAAGGAAGACGGGCACGACCCGCGCGAATGCCCCGCCTGCAAGGAAGGCAAGCTCAGTCTGAAGCTGGGCAAATTCGGCGCCTTCGTCGGCTGCTCGCGTTATCCGGAATGCAATTATACCCGCCAGCTCACCGGCTCGGGCGAGGCGAATGCCGAAGCCGGGGAAGCCGCGATGGCAGGCGGCGGCGAAGGGCCGAAGGAATTGGGCAAGGACACCAAGACCGGCGAAACCATCTGGATGAAAAAGGGCCCTTACGGCTGGTATGTGCAGCTGACGGACGGATCGGACAAGACCAAGATCAAACGCGCCAGCCTGCCCACCGGCGTGACGCCGGACGCGATGACGCTGGAAATGGCGATCCCTCTGCTGGCGCTGCCGCGCGACATCGGGCTGCATCCCGAAACGAAAGAGATGATCGTGGCGGGCATCGGCCGCTATGGCGCCTATCTTTTGCACAACAAGAAATACACCAACCTGGCCGAAGGCGACGACATCTTCACCATCGGCATCAACCGTGCGGTGGATGTGATCGCCAGCGCGGCGGAGCGCGGGCGCGGTGCGCGCGCAGGTGCGGTGCCCACCAAGATTTTGGGCAAACACCCGGAAGACGGGGCGGATGTGGGGCTCTATGCGGGCCAATACGGTCCGTATGTCATGCATGGCGGCATTCGCGCCACCCTGCCGAAAAACGTCGAGCCCGATCAGTTCGATCTGGATGAAGCGGTAGTACTGCTGGCGCTGAAAGCCGCCCAACCCCCGAAAAAAGGCGGGCGCTTCGGGCGCAAGGGCGCAACCAAAGCCCTGGCCAAAAAGGCTCCGGCGAAGAAAGCGGCAGTTAAGTCCGCTGCCGTCAAGGCCCCGGCAAAAGCGAAAGCGCCCGCCAAAGCGAAAGCTCCGGCCAAGCCCGCCACAAAAAAACCCGCCGCCAAGAAACTCGCTTAACTTCCCTCCTGCTTACGGGGAAGGGAATTAGAAGTTTCACTCGCCCATTATCACGCTATGATCCCACCACCAGCGCACAGGAGGCCCCATGCACGTATTCATCTACCAACCCGCCAAAACCGCCATGCAATCCGGACTGGCCAATGTCCAAGGCTGGGTGTTGTCGTTCGATCTGGGGGCCACGCGCTTTGTGGAGCCGTTGATGGGCTGGAGCGGTTCGCGCGATACGCAGGAACAGCTCGATCTGCATTTCGCAACCAAGGAAGAGGCGCTGGCCTACGCACACCAGAAAGGCTACAGCGCCGAGTTGCGCGACCCGAACGCCCGCGTCATCAAACCGAAATCCTACGCCGCCAATTTCGCCAGCAACAGCCTGCATTATTCGGATGAGGCAGATGCTTCCTGATACCGCATCGAGGCTGGATATTTCGATTGCGATAAAATAAGCATCGCGTTGCAATTCAGCCCGTATTCAAGCTTCGGCAATGCGTCATACCTGTATTGCGCTTGAATGCCGGAAAAACCACGATCCGATTCCTTCAGCCTTACCATCCCGCGCCCAGACCGGCTTAGCCATAAGGAAAAGCTCATGCGTTCCATCGTTTTCTTCAATCTCGTATTCACCGTTTTTCTTCTGCTACATGCGGATATAAGCGAGGCGCGCGCCGGTGGCGGCAGAAGCTTCGGCAGTCGCGGTTCGCGCAGCTATCAATCCAGCCCCTCCGGCGCGCAACCGCTGCAGCGCAGCGCAGCGCCGCAATCCACTCCCAGCCAAGGCCAGAACAATGCCTCGCCCGCCTTCGGCAATCCGGTTCGATCCAACCCGTTTCTAACCGGCATCGCCGGAGGGGTGGTCGGTGCAGAGTTGGGGCACCTCCTCTTCGGCGGCGGCGGTGGTTACGGTGGCGGCTACGGCGGGGGCGGGGGCGGCATTCTTCCGCTGTTGCTACTGGGTCTGGTTGCCTTTTTTGTCATCCGTTACTTCCGCCGACGCAATGTCATGGGTGCGAATGCCGGCGAGCAAGGCAGCAGCTTTATGCCCCTCAACTTTGCACCCAGCAGCAGCACGCCCTATGCATCCATGCCCGATCCTACGCAACCCATCCAAGTTTCGGAAAGCGACATCGCTGCTTTCAAGCAATTATTCCTCGATATTCAGAAGGCCTGGAGCGAACAGAACATGAACCGCCTGCGGATGGCCATGACCCCGGAAATGGTGCAATATTTCAACGACGAATTGTCGGCCAATATCAGTCGTGGGGTAAGCAATCAGATCTATCATATCACCATCCGCGACGTGCAGACAGTAGAGGCCTGGAGCGAGGATAATCTACATTATGCCAGCATGCGCATGCAATGGGATGCCTGTGACTACGATATTCGCCTCGACCGCCAGCCCGCGGATGCGGATTACATCGCTTCCGGTGACGCACAGCGGCCCGATACGACGCAAGAGCAATGGACATTCAGCCGCGTAGATAACGGGCGCTGGCTGCTTTCGGCCATCCAGCAACTCTAGCGGGGCGGATAGCGCAGATCGCATGGGTGGAAAGCGCATTGCGCCGTTATGCCTGGCCGGAATAGTTAGTCTTTTGCTTGAGTATCCGCGCCATGTTCCAGCCGCCCCAGGCGCATATCAATCAGATCGCCGTCGCGGTTCCACCGCACGACATCCACGCGCAATTTCGTCGCTTCGCGCCCGCGCTGATGCAGGATGCCCGCGAGCGGAAGATCTTTGCGCATATGGCGGAACGTTCTGGCATCGAGCATCGCTACAGCGTGCTGCCACCGGGCGAGGATGCGGAAAATCTGGATGCACAAGGTTTTTACCGCCTGGGCGCGTTCCCCAACACCTCGGATCGCATGCGGATGTACCAGCAACACGCCTTGAATTTGGCCGTGAATGCAATCGACGCGCTTGACATCGGCCCCCTATCCTCGCGTGTCACGCATCTCATCATCACCAGTTGCACCGGATTTTATGCACCGGGGCTGGATATCGAAATCGTACGGCACTACACGCTGAAAGATTCGGTGGAGCGCAGCATCATCGGTTTCATGGGTTGCTACGCCGCAATCAATGCACTGAAGCTCGCGCGCCACATTACGCGCTCGACCCCGGACGCCGGAGTGCTGGTGGTCAACCTGGAGCTCTGCACCCTGCACTTAAGCGACGAAGACGATCTGGCTAAGCTTTTGCCTTATTTGCTCTTCGCCGACGGCTGCGCCGCCAGTTTCATCAGCGCAGATCCACAGGGCATTGCGCTCGAAAGCTTTCACAGTACTTTACTCGCAGAAAGCGCGGAGGAAATCCTCTGGCACATCACCGACCAATCATTTTCCATGCATCTTTCGAGCAAAGTCGCCGGTATCATCGGTCGTCAGTTGCCGCTGCAGATCGCGCAGATTGCTGGGCGGGCCGGTATTGAGAATATAGCCCATTGGGCCGTGCATCCCGGGGGGAAAAGCATTCTCGAGACCATCGAAAAATCGCTCTCGCTGCCGCATGGAGCACTGGAGGATTCCTATTATGTATTGCGCAACTATGGCAATATGTCTTCCGCCACCGTGATGTTCGTGTTGAAGCGTATGCTGGAGGCAGGCAAGACCGGAGCAGGATGCGCCCTCGCCTTCGGGCCCGGCATGACCAGCGAAAGCATGAATTTCCGACTCACGGGCCGTGTATGACCTATTGCTCTGGCACCCGCAGCACACAGGCGGAAAGGATGGACGATGCTACTTTGACGCGTCCGGCGTTCGAAGCCTGCCTGCGCAGTCTGGAACGTGTCAATATCGCCACCCTCGCTTATCGCCCAACTTTGCATTGGTTGCGTAGCCTGGAAATACAAAATAACTTTACGTTGCTGGATGTGGGCAGTGGCGGCGGGGATATGCTACGCCGTATTTTCGGCTGGACGAAAAAACAGTGTCTGTCGTCGGTATTGACCGGCATCGATCTGAGCCCATGGTCGAAAAGCTTGGCGGATGATCTTCTGCCGCAAGGCGCCAATATCCAACACGAGACGATCGATTTGTTCGATCTACCGCCGGAACGCACATTCGATCTCATTGTCAGTTCTCTCTTCACGCATCACCTGAAGGATGCAGAGCTGGTGCGCTTTCTTCGCTGGATGGAACAGCATGCCACAGGTGGCTGGATGATCAACGATCTGCATCGCCATGCGGTTCCCTATCATTTCATCGCTGCCGCCACCGCGCTATTGCGCATGAATCCCATAGTGCGGCATGATGCCCCGGTTTCGGTCGCACGCAGTTTCACGCGGGCGGATTGGCAACGATTGCTGGCAGAAGCGGGGATTCCTGCGGAAGCCGTGCGCATTCGATGGTTTTTTCCTTTTCGCTATCGTCTAGACCGGCTCAAGTCATGAAGCATTATGCGGCGATCATAGTCGGGGGCGGGCTGGCGGGCTGCGCCGCAGCCATCAAACTCGCCCAAGCGGGGCGCGATATATTGCTCATTGAGAAGCACGGCGCGGCGAAACATAAGATTTGCGGCGAATTTCTCAATCAAGGCGCACAACACCATCTTGCCGGGCTCGGCATCGATCTGCATGCATGCGGCGCGGTGGATATCCACCGTCTACGCCTGACACGAGGAACGGCGGAAGTGGGAGTGGCGCTGGATAAGACCGCCAAGAGTCTTTCGCGACTCAGACTTGATTCGGAATTACTGGCGCAGGCGGCGCAGGCCGGAGCAGAAATCCGTTTTGGCGAGCCGGTGCGCAAGTTGGAGCCGGTGGCGGGAGGCTGGCACGTCACATCGGGAGGCGAAACACTGGCCAGCCGCGGGTTGTTCCTCGCCACCGGCAAACACGACATTCGCCATTTCCCCCGCCCCGCTACCCGGCTTTCGGATGTGGTCGCCTTCAAGATGCATTATCGATTGTGCGATGCGCAACGCGATGCGGTTTCCGGCCATGTCGAGCTGGGTTTGTTCGATGGCGGTTATGCCGGTCTGCAAATGGTGGAAGAGGGTCGCGCCAATCTATGCATGGTGATTTCCCAAGCGCTTTTTCATCGAGGCGGGCGAAGTTGGGAAACCTTGATGCCGTATCTTTGCATGACCAATCCCTGGCTGCAGGCGCGCATGGCCGGGGCGATTTCTGTTTGGGAAAAGCCGCTGGCGGTGGCCAATGTGCCTTATGGCTTCATTCATCGAGATGCGGCCAACCCGCCACCCCATCTCTATCGTCTGGGCGATCAGGCCGCCGTCATCCCCTCTTTCTGTGGAGATGGTATGTCGATTGCACTGCATAGCGCCCATTTGGCAACGCAGGCCTTTCTGCAAAACGACGCAGAGGATGGTAGTGCGCGCTATCACGCTGTCTGCCATCGAGCCTTCGCCCCGCGCGTGCGCTCTGCCGCTTTGCTCGGCCGTATCATTGCCAGCCATGCAACTCAATTCGCCTTATTTAAAACCTGCCAGCTATTTCCGAAATTGATGCAGACCAGCCACCGAGTCAGCCGATTGCATCTCACGAAGTGAAGTGGATAATGATTTAACCGAATTAAAGCGCAAGATGAACATTGTCATTTAACTTATTGTGTAAAATATAAAAAACAATTTCCATCTTGCCGTGGAGGCAATGCGCATATCGTCTTTATCTGAATTTTTGTTCACTTGATCTGCATATTTCTTCCATGGCGGGGAGGACAGGCATCGAGAAAATTCTTCTAATCCATTGACGAAACACATGAAAAAGATCGCGATCATCGGCTCCGGGCCGACAGGGGTTTACACGGCCATGCATCTGGCCGACGGCGACGAGCCGATTTCTCTAACGATATACGAATCGCAACGTGAGGCGGGCAAAGGCACGCCGTATCATCAAGACTGGAACGATGAGCAGATGCTCTCCAACATCGCGAGTATCGAGTTGCCGCCCATCGGCCAAACTTTGCTGGAATGGGTAAAGTCGCAGCCGGATTGGCAGTTGGATAAATGGGGGGTGGTGCGTGAGGAAATCCACGACCGCACATTTTTCCCGCGTGTGACGCTGGGTGAATATTTCAAGACGCATTTGCGCGATATGTGCACAGGCTACAAAACAAATGGCAATCATTTCGAGTTGAAAATCCAGCATCACGTCGATGACGTGGTGATGGAGCGCGACGGCATTCGGCTGAAGATCAGCGGCCCCAACGGTGAAGCGCAGACGGCGATATTCGATTATGTGGTCATGGCCACCGGGCATGTATGGCCGAAGAAAACAGAAATCAGACCCGGTTATTTCCTTTCCCCCTGGCCTGCATCCGCCCTCGGCAGCATCCAAAACTGCCATGTAGGGATTCGCGGCACCTCGCTCAGTGGCATCGATGCGGCGGTGACACTGGCCATCGGCCACGGTTCGTTCCGCCGACATCACGAAGGGCATTTGGAATATGTAGCGGAGCCGGGAAGCGAGGCGTTTCGTCTCACCATGCTTTCGCGCAAAGGCTTGCTGCCAGAAGCGGATTTCTATTACCCCCTGCCCTACGAGCCACTGGAAATTTTCACGCCGCAGGCCGTCGAGGCTTTGCTCACGCATACGCCGAAATCCTCATTGCTGAGCGCAATATTCGATCTGTTCAAGCGCCAGCTTAGCTTAAGCGACCCAACATATGCAGCCGGCATCGGCTTGGAATCCTCCAGCCTGGAAGACTTTGCACGTGAGTATTTCCGCGAGCGCGAGGCACATGAAACATTCGATTGGGCACGCAGGAATCTGGCCGAAGCACAGGAGAATCAGAAGCAGAAAATAACGGTTGCCTGGCGTTATGCTATTCTGCGCATGCATGAAGTCATCAAGCATGTGGTGCCCCACTTGCAGTCTGAAGATTACAAAAGCTTCAATCGGTATTTCAAGCCGGTATTCGTGGATGATTATGCCACCGTTCCCCATGAATCGATCGAACGCCTGATCGCGTTGCATGAGGCGGAAAAACTGAAGGTGCGCGCGGTGGGAGAGGATTACACGCTCGATACCCATCGGCCCGAAGGCGGCGCGCGGCTGGTCGCGGGCGAAACCGATATAGATTTTCCGGCCTTCATCGAGGCGATGGGTCAACGGGCGCTTTCGGTGCATGAATTTCCTTTTCCCAGCCTGTGGAAACAAGGCGTTATCCTGCCCGCCACGGCGGATTGCATTACCCACACGCCCTTGGGAAAGCGGGTCAAGCAGCCCATAGACATCGGCGGCATCGATCTGGACGGGGAGTTCCATCCTGTTTCGGACGCACCGCACACCGAACGGCTTTATTGCCTCAGTATTCCTTTTATGTTGAGTCAGTTCCCTTTTGCCCAAGGCATCACCAGCTCGCATGAAATGGGTCAGAAAGTAGCGGAAGATATCCTCCGCCAGATCGGACAGGAATCGTCATCCGAAGATTCATCGAACCAAACGCCTGATCTGCGGGCGGCGGTATGACGATGAAACTTTTCGCCGTATATGTGGGCGGAGATATGGAAGGGGCAAATATCGAGCTGCACGACATGCGTTTCGCCATCGCTGAAAGGATCGAGGATACCTACGGGCAGTTGCGTGCTCAATGGTGGGGCAAGCCCGATACCCTCCACATAGATTGCTGGACCGAACTTACGCGCGCAGACGGGTATGCCATCACGCTTCGCCCGCAACCCTCGCCCGATACGCAAAAGCTTTTCTACGTAAATCTAGGGGGATACGATCCACTCATCTTTACCGAACTGCACCAGAACAGTTTCGTAGTGGCAGAAAGCGAATCCAAGGCAAAGATCAGGGCGCTCAAAACGGTTCGTCACTGGCAATCCTTCCACAAAGACGAGATCTACGAGGCGGAAAAAAGTTTCTGCATCAGTGACGGCCTGGGCATGGCGTGGTGCATCCACCTCGAAAAGATTGAAGACCCATCACCCGCACCGTTTGTTTGTGGATATAAAAAAATATAGCAATAACAGTTATTTGTTTTAATCACCGGCGTTTCACTGCAGTGCCGATGATATGCAACTGCCACGTGGAAGATTTTCCGCGACATTAAACATGGGCAGTGTAATAATTTCGAAACATATTCCGGCTAAGCTTTGCAAGCGTCGGATTTTTTCGCGCGGAAAGGCCGAAGCGATGAAAAAGATCACCATTCCCTGCGATTTCAACGGGCAGAAGATTCCTTTTCCCATCTATGTGGGCGAGCCGAAGCCCGACAAGCACCCGCTGCAGAACCAATCCAAATGGTTGGCGGACGAGCGGCAGGGTTCGATTCCGCAGGAGGTGATGGATTCGTTCGAGAAGCTGCACACCATCGCCAAGGAAAACAACGTTCCGTTCGAAGATCTGTGTGTCTACGCCCTGGGCGCGGCGCAGGAACAAAACGAAACGCCCGCCGAAGAAGACGCCTAGCCAATCAATAGGAGATTCCATCACGCATGACGCCCGGCCCGAACGAGTATGATGTCGCAGAGGAGGTCGCCGCGCCAGCGGTCGGCCCCGCCGCGCTGAACAGCCCGTTCGTCGACCGCCTCGACGGGCCGCAACTGGGCAGTCCGACCTCCACCTATGCCGCACCCAATTATACAGCCCCCGGCGACGATCCCTACACCCCGCCCGGCTATCCCGGCCCGAATACCACGGGCGCCGATCTCTCTTTGGTCACCAGCGGGGATCCAAACGCGCTGGAGAATCTGCGTATCGTCTACGCGCAGCAGAATCTACGCTGGACCGCCTATCACGAAAGCAAATTGCGCGCCCGCGAAGCGGCCCGCATTGGCCCCTACATTACCGACATCGGCCCCGTGATTCTGGCCGCCAACAAGAACGAGAACTGCAACTATCTCTTCTGGCGCAGCCACGCGACAACGATCCGCGAACTGGGCGGTACGCCCTTCAGCCCGAACGTCTATTCGGCTTTCGACAACCAGTTCGCCATCCACGCCGATTTCCCCGCGATCACCGATCAGGCCTACGATTATCCCGGCGCGGGGCCGGACAGCTACAGCTACTGGAAACCCCTGCGCACCAACCTCGCCATCGTACGCAATCTGATCTATTCGCAATATTTCCCTGACGGCGAATTCAACCCGAACGACAAAAAAGACCAAGCTGCCCGCCAGCGTATCGAGGTGATGGCGCAGGAACTGGGCGGCATCTTTTCGCGCTCGACCATCCCGTTGGTCGGCGAAGCCTTGTCCAGTCTGCCCGTCTCCCTGGCCAACATCCCCGATCTCGGCGCGCAGCGCATCTACAAGCATCTGGCTTCCGACCCCCGCTGGGGCCTGACACCGGTGCAGGACACCGCGCTTTCGGACGCGCAACTGGCGGCTTTCGCCGAAGCGACCTCGGACGTGTCCGGCATCAACGAGCCTTTGGGCGATTATCTTGCCAAGCGCGCCGAGCAGAACAAGGACATGGCGATTGCGAACGCTCAGCCTTTCATCACGCCGGAGGAGATGAGCAAGGAAGCACAACGCCAGAGCATTCAGGAAGCCAAAACGATTCTCGATAAATTCCGCCTGCAATACGCCATCGCCTCCCTCGATCTGGCGGGCAAGGAATTGCCCCAGGCGCGCGTGGGTTTCGGCGAGCCGCAGGAAGACATCGTCATGGCCGATCAGCTCACCATGCTGTCGCGCATCTACGAACAGAACATCCGCCATCTGGCTGCCCTGCCCGGCGGCATCGACCCCGCCATGCAGGCGATGCACAATCAGACCACCACCACCATGGGCAAGCTGGCCTTCGCGCTGCGCGACCGGGCGGAATACGCGGTTGCCCACACCTGGGACGACCCGCAAGCCCGGCTCAAGGCCCAGCATCTGGTGCATACTTTCCCGAAAGACGCGCAGGGCCAGCCCCTGCCCGCCGAATGGCGGCAGGCCGACCCCGGCGTGCGCCAGCCGTTGCTCGCCTATGCCACCGGTTTGTACAGCAGTATCCAGGCCGTGCAGGGCCGCATCCGGCTGTTGCAGCAGGAGAAGAATCAGGATCAACATTATACCGGGATCATGATGGACGGCATGGCCAAGGGCGCGGATGTACAGCCGGGCCTGGAGCAGAATTATGCCGGCGTGGCCGCTGTTGCCGCCATGGCAGCCAACGCGCCGAAACCCGATGTGGCCGCCGGGCAGCAGAAGATTGCCCAGCAAACCAATTACCAGCAGAACCAAAGCGCCAACAGCGCAAACCGCAATGCGACCGCCGCCACCCGCATCACGCAGGGCACACAGGCCCAGGCCACCACTTCCACGAGCGCGTCTTCGCGCACCAACCCGCAGGCACGCATTCCCACGGGTTTAAAATCGTCCGCAGCGCTGGAAAGCTCCATCCGCGCTTTGAAGAATTTCGGTATGCCGCAGGGTCAAAGCCCATCGCAGACCCAAGCCCAGGCGGCACAAGCCAACCAGCAATTACAAACTCAGATGCGCCAACGCAGCACGGCCAAAGCCGCAGCCGCGCAATCTGCGACAAACCCGAAAAACATCGGCACCTTCACCGCCAGTGCGACCAAACCCGCTGCTGCGAAAACCACCGCTCCCCTGCCGCAAGCCACAGCAGAAAACGTGCTGCCCGGCAGCAAGAACAAAGCGCAATGGACGGTGCCGGGCAACGGCCCGAAAGGCCCCGGACTTTAAACAAAAGTTGGGATCGTTATTTATCGGTCGCGTGTGCGATCAAACCGCTCTGTTCGTAATATTGTCTTGCCCCGTCATGCAGCGGCGCGGTTAAGCCCTCATTGGCCATCAGCTTGGCGTTCAACGCCGCAAAAACCGGGTGCAGCGTTTTGAAATTCACCAGATTTTTTATCACCGCCGCCGTGAGTGTGCGCACAATGGCGGCATCCACGTTGCTGGTGGTGACCAAGGTGGCGCGCACGCCGATGCTGTGCATCTCCTCTGGGTTGCCCGCATACATTCCGCCCGGTACGCTTACCCGAGTGAAATATGGCGTCCGCTCCAGCACTTTCTCCGCCAAGGCGCCTTCGATGGGGATGATCCGGGTGGGGCAGCGCGTGGTGGCTTCCTGCACCAGCGCATTCGGGTGACCGAACACATAGAAAGCCACCTCGATCTCGCCTTTGCACAAAGCGTCCGTCTGCTCGTTCCAGCGCAGGGCGGCGGTCGAGAAATCTTTCGTTTTCCAGCCCAAAGGAGCCATGATGTCTTCGATCATCGGTCGTAGGCCCGCCGATTCCGGCCCGGCATTGATGCGGTGGCCGCGAATGTCTTCGAAGCGATGGATGGGCGAATCCGCCCGCACCAGTACCAGCAGCGGTTCGCTGTACAGTGAAAAGACCGAGCGCAGTTCGGCGAAGGGATTGCCCGCATAGATACCCGTGCCCCGGTAAGCCTGATCCTGCCAGTTGGACTGCACCACCGCGAATTGCAGCTTCCCGCTGCGCAGCGCATCGAGATTGGCGATGGAGCCGGGCGTGGCCTCGGCGGCGCAGCGCAAGCCATGATCTGCCCGCCCGCGATTCACCAAACGGCAGATCGCACCCCCTGCGGGATAATAGATACCGCCCGCGCTGCCCGTACCCACATGCACCAGATCCTCGGCATGGGCGGAAGCGGACATCGAAGATGCAAGCAGGAAAACGGCGAGCAAAGGGGCCGCAGCGAGGCAAGTGAATATTCGCCTCTTTCCCATCACGCACTTCCTCTGCTGAATCAATATATGTGCCGCCCTGGTTTACGGCGCTGCGTGCAAAAAACCTATGGGGTCTATCCGTAGATGCTGCGTGCCCACAAGCGCTCCAGCACCTTGAGCTGGTTCGAGGCATGGTCGAGCTGCTCGAGATTCGCGTCCTTCTGTCCCAGTTCGGCGATATGGCGGGTGAAGAGCGCGTCGATCTTGTCGCACAATTCCCGACCCTTCGCCGACAATTTCACGCGGGTGGAACGCTTGTCGTGGATGTTCGGCATCTGCTGCAGATAGCCGTATTCCACCAGCTTCTTCACGTTGTAGGAAACATTCGAACCCAGATAATAACCGCGGTCGGTCAATTCGCCGATGGTCAGTTCGTCGTCTTGGATATTGTAGAGGATCATGGTCTGGACGTTGTTGATGTCCAGAATCTTCATGCGATCCAATTCAGATTTCACGACATCCAGAAAACGGCGGTGCAGGCGCTCGATCAGCAGGATAGCGTTCAGATAGGCATTGCTCACTGGGAACCTCTTGTCGGTGGTGCGTATTTCGACGCTAGCGCAGAATTCTTTAAAAGATACTTAAAGCGAGCATATCATTTTTCATTCTACCCTGCGTGGCGGATGGTGGTTTGCTGGCTGGACGGCATGGTACGAAAACGCAGCGTGGCCGTGGTGCCCTCGCCCGGCGTGCTTTGCAGCCATATGTCGCCGCTGTGCAACTCCATCAGTTTTTTCGTGAGCGGCAGGCCCAGGCCCGTGCCTTCGTATTTACGATTCAGGTCGCTATCCACCTGTCCGAAACTCTGAAAAGCCTTCTGAATATCCTCCGGTTCCATGCCGATGCCCGTATCGCGGATGGAGATGATATAGCTGCCGGGCTCGGTGGGACCGTAATCCTCGCATTCCGCGCGGATGGTCACCGTGCCGCCGGGTTCGGTGAATTTCACGGCGTTGGAAAGGACGTTGAGCAGGATCTGGATGAAGCGCAGGCGGTCGGCGGTCAGCGGCGGCAGTTTCTTCGGCAGTTCGCTGCGTACCATCACCCCGCCTTCGCTGGCGCGTTCGGCCAGGATGCCCAGACATTTGGCCACCGCTTTCTCGACGTTGATCTCCTCGAAGCTCAGCATCAGCTTGCCCGCTTCCGCCTTGGAAAGATCGAGGATGTCGTTGATGATATCGAGCAGATGGGTGCCGGAATCGTTGATGTCTTTGGCATATTCCACATATTTCCCATTCCCCATCGGCCCGAAGAGCTGATTCACGAGAATGGAGGAGAAGCCGATGATGGCGTTCAGCGGCGTGCGGAGTTCGTGGCTGATATTGGCGAGGAATTGCGATTTCGAGCGGTTGGCCCCTTCCGCCGCATCCCGCGCGCGGCGCAGTTCTTCGGCCTGATCGAGCAGTTCGCGTTCCCGCGCCCCGATCTCGCTCAACATGTTGTTGAAGGCTTCGACCAGAATATCGATCTCGTTATCCGGGCGCAGCGGGTGATCGCGGTGCCCGGCGCGCAGGGAATAATCCTTGTTGCGGGTAATGGTGCGTGCGACATCCGCCAGTTCCAGCACGGGTGTAGAAATAGTGGTCTGCAGGGTCAGCGAGAGCAAAAGTGCGGCGATACTGACCAGCACCAGCATGGTCACCACCATCGTCACTTGCTTGCGGATGTAGTCGAGCAGCGGTTTGCGATCGGATTCCAGATAGACCGTACCGATCCGCGCGCTTTCCCTACGCCCCACGTTTTGCGCCACCGTCAGCCGCCCTTTGCGCTCTCCCAATCCGGCTTGCGAGGGTGCTGGCGGGCAGAGAGAAGCGTCACCGCCTGTGGTGCTGTGGAAAGTGAAAAGATGCCCGCCCTGATCATACAGACAAGCAAGCCGCAGGGTGGGGTTGATGCCGATGATCTGCAAATTGCGCGTGGAAGCCTCCACATCCCCGATGCCGAGATAGCCCAGGTTGCGCTCGCCCACCATACGCGCGGTGCTTTGCAGTTCCGCGCGCATGGTATTGCGCAGATTGTAATAACCCATGACCGAAATGATGCCCGCCGCCAGCATAACCGAAAGGGTGCTGGCCAGCATGAGCAGGCCGGTCAGCCGGGTGCGGATGGAAGTATTGCCGAGCGCGCGCCAGGGCATGGCTAGCGGCTCAGGCTTCGATTGGTCGGGCAAGTCATTTTCGTATCCTGTTGTTTTGTCGATTTCTACCGCAAAACCCCTAATTTAGCCTTAAGACGCGCTTCAGTTTCGGCTGGCATAAGCGGCCCCAGAGAGTAAAAAGCGAATCCAAATCGAATCGGAGCGACCAATATGTGCGGTATCGTCGGCAAGGTGGGCGGAGATGAAGCGGCAGCGCCGTTGCTTTTGGAAGGCCTGCGCCGACTGGAATATCGCGGCTACGATTCCGCCGGCATCGCCACGCTGGACGGCGGCCATATCGCCCGCCGCCGCGCCGAAGGCAAGCTGGTCAACTTGCAGAACGCCCTGGAACAAAGCCCGCTTTCCGGCGTCATCGGCATCGGCCATACCCGCTGGGCGACCCATGGCGCGCCGAACGAGACCAACGCCCACCCCCACGCCACCGAAAAAGTCGCCGTGGTGCATAACGGCATCATTGAGAATTTCCAGGCGCTGCGCAGCGAGCTGGAAGCCAAAGGCTATGCCTTTCACAGCCAGACCGATTCGGAAACCGTGCCTGTGCTGTTGACCAGCCTGCTCGATCAAGGCCGCAGCCCGCAGGAAGCCGTGCAGGAAGCTTTGGGCCGCCTGGAAGGCGCTTTCTCCCTCGGCATGCTGTTCCGCGATATGCCGGACACGCTCTTCTGCGCCCGACGTGGCGCACCGCTTTGCTTGGGTTTGAGCGACGGCATCACCTATTTCGCCTCCGACCCCATGGCCCTGGCCGGTCAAATCCAGCGCATCCAGTATCTGGAAGACGGTGACTGGGCGCGGGTGGATGCAAGCGGCGCGCTGCTATTCGACGAGAGCGGTCAAGCGGTCGAACGCCCCTCTACCCCCGCCACGCTTTCCAGCGGCGCGGTGGGCAAAGGCAATTACCGCCATTACATGCAGAAAGAAATCCACGATCAGCCGGGTGTGCTCGGTGACATCTATAGTGTTTATATTGATGCGCTGAACAAAGAAGTAAAACTGCCCCACTTGCCCTTCGCCTGGCCCGACATCACCCAGATCACCCTCATCGCCTGCGGCACCTCTTATTACGCAGCCAATGTGGCGAAATACTGGCTGGAAGATCTGACCGGCCTGCCGGTCATCCTCGATATCGCCTCGGAATTCCGCTATCGCCGCTCCTATTTCCCCAAAGGCGGGCTGGTCATCGGCATCTCCCAATCCGGCGAAACGGCGGACACTTTGGCCGCTTTGCGCATGGCGAAGAAAGAAGGCCAGCATGTGGTAGCGCTGGTGAATACGCCGGAAAGCACCATGGCGCGCGAAGCCCATGCCGTGCTCCCGATCTATGCCGGGCCGGAAATCGGCGTGGCTTCCACCAAGGCATTCACCGCCCAGCTCGCCACCTTCGCCTGCCTGACTTTGGCCATCGCGGCGGCGCGCAAAACTACGGCCAGCGAAAAACTGCAAAGCCTGTTGCATGCGCTGACCGAAGCCCCCACCCGCATCCTCGAAGTGCTGCACCACGAGGAACAATATATCGCGCTGTCGCAAACCCTAGTCAATGCGCGGGACGTGCTCTATCTCGGTCGCGGCACTTCTTTCCCGCTCGCCATGGAAGGCGCGCTGAAACTGAAGGAAATCTCCTACATCCATGCCGAAGGCTATGCGGCGGGCGAGCTGAAACACGGCCCCATCGCACTGATCGACGAAAACGTGCCGATCATCGCGCTCGCGCCGCAGGATGAGTGGTTTGAGAAAACCGTCTCCAACATTCAGGAAGCCGCCGCCCGCGGCGGCCGCATCATCGCCATCACGGATGCGGCGGGGGCGGAGCGTTTGAAGGACATCGCACGCGATACCATCATCCTGCCCAACATCCACCCCTTCGCCGCACCACTGCTCTACGCCCTGCCCATTCAGTTACTGGCCTACCATGTGGCCGTGGCCAAGGGCACGGATGTGGATCAACCGCGCAATCTCGCCAAATCGGTGACGGTGGAATAGATGTCGGTCGCAGCCATTGGGGGCATCGTCCTTTTTCTGATCATGGCCGTGGTCGCGCTGCGCGTGGCGAAATTCCTCTTCGGGCTGCTTGTGGTGGTGGTTCTGGCGGCGGTCGTCTATTACGTGCAGACCCATTGAGCGGCGATTCGGCAAGCATTCCTTAACCATCGCCGTGCTAGAAACGGCCATCCCCACCCCATGGATGCGCCATGCCCACCCAGAATTTCGCCGCAAAAGAGATGATCATCCGCGAAGGCACCAGCGCCGAGGCGGCTTTCGTGGTGCAATCCGGCAGCGTGCATATCCTGCGCCAGGGCGCGCAGGGCGAGTCGGCCATCGCCACCGTCGGGCCCGGCAAATGCTTCGGCGAACTCGCTGTGCTCGAGCCCGGCACACCTTATCCCTACAGCGTGCGTGCGGCGGAAGACACGGTGGTTTCCAGCATCACGCCGGACGAATTCTACGCCATGATGGCGCAATGCCCTGCCCCGTTGCAGCCCTTGATCGACTGCGCCTTCGACCAGTTCCGCCGCACCGCCCTGCGCGGCGGCGCGGCGCAGGAAGCAGGCGCGGCGCTGGGCGGCATCACCCGCATCAGCATCCGCCCGGCATCTGAGGCGGTAAAGCCGCATATGGATGCTGTGGTCGAAGTCATGCTCACCCGCCTACCCTTCAAAATCGGCGGCTACCCCGAAGGCGGCGAGATCAATTCGACGGATGGCTGCAACCTCTACCTCCCCGCCAAGGCCCCGCCCCTGCTCGTCTCTCGCCAGCATTGCCAGATCGAAATCGCCGACGAGAAACTGGTGCTGCTCGATCTCGGCAGCCGCTTCAACACGGTGGTGAACGGCCTGGTCATCGGCCGTGGCCGTGGCCACTACAAAGCCTCGCTCGTGACTGGGGAAAACGAAGTGCGCCTGGGCGGCGAAGATGCGCCGTATGTGATTACGGTGGTGGTGGAATAAATTTTCCCATCCGTCATCCTGCGCGAAGTCGCAGGATCTCGGACTGTTCTGCGAGGGATCCTGCGACTTCGCGCAGGATGACGTGTTTGGGGACGGCCTTGCAAAACTTCCCTGCCTTCTTAATGAAAAATCTACTCCTGCTCCTATATATTGGGGATGAAAAAGGAGAATTGCCCCATGCGCCTCAGCGAAAAACTTGCCCGCCCGGATTTATTGATCGATGCCTGCCTGATCGGCGGGGAATGGGTGCGGCCCAATCATGTGCTGCCCGTCCATAATCCCTACAACAGCACACTGCTGGCCGAAATCCCCGATGTAGGCGTCGAAGGTGCGGAAGCCGCCGTGCAGGCCGCGCAGAAAGCCTTCCAGCCCTGGGCGCGCATGGTGCCGAAGGAACGCGGCAGGTTGATGCATGCCTGGGCCGAGCTAATGCTCAAACATCAGGAAGACCTCGCCATCATCCTCACCAGCGAACAGGGCAAGCCGATCAAGGAAGCCCGCACCGAAGTGGCCTATGCCGCCAGCTTCCTCGAATGGTTCGCTGGCGAGGCCCAACGCGCGGATGGCGACGTGATCGCCGCCACCAAGGCCGAACACCGTATCACCGTGCTCAAGCAACCCATCGGCGTCGTCGGCGCCATCACGCCGTGGAACTTCCCCGCCGCCATGGTTACGCGCAAGATCGCGCCCGCCATCGCCGCCGGTTGCCCCGTGGTGCTGAAACCCGCCGAACTCACGCCCCTTACGGCCTTCGCTTTGGGGAAACTTTCACTGGAAGCGGGTATTCCGCCGGGCGTGGTGAATATCATCACCGGCAAGGCCGCCGCCATCGGCAAGCTGCTCTGCGAGCATGACCTGGTGCATAAGATCAGCTTCACCGGCAGCACTGAGGTAGGCCGCCTGCTTTATGCGCAATGTGCCCCGCGCATCAAGAAAATGTCGCTCGAACTGGGCGGCAACGCGCCCTTCATGGTCTTCGAGGACGCCGATCTCGATCTGGCGGTCAAAGGCCTGATGGCCTCGAAATTCCGCAATGCGGGTCAGACCTGCGTTTGCGCCAACCGCATCCTCGTGCAGAAAAGCATCCTGCCCGCTTTCGTGGAAAAGTTGAAAGTCGCGGTGGGCAAGCTGCGTTGTGGCTCGGGCATGGACGAGACCTGCGACATCGGCCCGCTGATCGATCTGAAGGCCCGCGATAAGGTGGAACGCCTGATGGCGGACGCCCAGGCCAAGGGCGCCACCCTGCATAGCGGTGGCCATGCCCATGCCCAGGGCGGCACCTTCTACGAACCCACCATCCTCAGCGGCGTGACCAAAGAGATGGAAATCTTCCGCACCGAAATCTTCGGCCCCGTCGTCTCCATCCTCACCTTCGAAACCGAAGAAGAGGCCATCGCCATGGCGAACGATTCCGAATTCGGCCTGGCCGCTTACTTCTTCACCAACGATTACCGCCGCATCTGGCGCGTGGGTGAGGCACTGGAATTCGGCATGGTCGGCGCCAACGAAGGCGCCATCAGTACCGAAGTGGCACCGTTCGGGGGGATGAAGCAGTCTGGCTTAGGTCGCGAGGGTTCGAAATATGGGATCGAGGAATATTTAGAGATCAAATATTTATGTTGGGGCGATGTGAAATAATCTTCGTCATGAGAATGACATGGGGCAGTGATAAAATATCTCGTTCCATTATCGAAGAGTGATTCATGTCAAAAAAAGCCGAACTGACCGTGCGTTTACCAAATGTCGCTTTTGCCATCTGGCTGCGCGAGCATGGGATCACCGAGTCTGCCAAAGCCTCGAAATACCGTGGCATTTCGGATGCCTTGGCAAAATCGATGCTGGCCGCCGAGCCTTTTACAATTTTGCAAAAAGACCGGTTCACCGATTTCGTGACTTATGTCGGCAATCCGGATTACGATTACCAAAAAAAATATTCGCTCTCTGACACTCTCGAACCCTGCGGAATAGCCTTTGAAGACGCCCCCAATGGGCATGGAAGGAAACATTTCATTATCGCTGACCAGGGGAAGCTATTGACGTATCTCACCCAGAATCAGGATCTTATCCAATCGGCTTTTGGGATTCCTCTGAAATCGATACAAGCGGTTTTGATCGGTAAATCGCCGCATAAAATCAAAAATCAGCCTTCGCTTATCGACCATGTCGTATTCAGCGAATCCGTGCTGCGCTACGATTATCGCGAGCATGGCCGCACATCTCCGCGATACCAGCTTACGATGTAATTGTGCATGCCTGGGCAAGACACGCTCTGGACACTCAGCAAGAGCTTCAACACGAGGGAGGATTTATTTAAAGCGCGTGCTTTTTGTGAAGCCAAACTCGATCAGTTTCAAGATATCGGATCGGCGCATATGTTGAAGCTTTCCATGCAACATGCCTGGGTGGAGCAATCTTTGCCACGCTCCGTACATCGATAAGATAAATAATTAAGCAGTCTTAATCATGTTGTCATATTTCCATTATATAAGCGTGCTCGAAATATCGTAGCAACGGAACCCTCATGCCACAAATCGCCAAACACCAAATCCCCTATGTCGCACTGGCTGCATTGATGCTTGCGCGTGAGCAGGAATTGGGTTCTCCGCCCCGGATTTCCGGCGTCAGTCACAATGAATTTCAAAAGTTCGCGCACATGTTGAAGGGGCCGATTCGCAGAGACAAAGCCGACTCCATGCTGAGGCTTACCGCGTATACTTTAAAAAGTTTCATGCGGGAAAGCGGTTTGGTGCTGGTAACAGAGGAAAAGACTTATGCAAATACCCCAGGCGAGATCAATCTGGTAGTTGATGATTCGGAAAAGACCATAGAGTTTCTGGCTTCGTTGGTATCGCATATCGCACCTACCACTGACTCCCATTCCGCCGCATGGCACGCGGCGCGCAGCAACATCGTCTCCCTCGTCAATGCAGCACACGAAGGGACGCTGGAAATTTTTTCTGACCCGCTTGCAGAGGAGGCCATCAGAGATAGGAAAAAAGGAGGCCCGGAGGCATATATCAACAATACGGGTCGCAACCAGGGCCGCCGCTATTAGTTGCCTTAGCGACCCGAGATTCAACGCAAAGAAAAAGGCCGGGCGTTGGCCCGGCCTTTTTGCGTCATCACGTCGGGTCTGGGACTAGTCGTTGTCCGAGAGGCGGCGCGCGAGTTTGCGCGCACGGCGAACCGATTCACCCGCTTTACGAACTTTCGCTTCGGAAGGTTTCTCGTAATGGCGGCGCATTTTCATCTCGCGGAAGATGCCTTCGCGCTGCATTTTTTTCTTCAAAGCGCGCAGGGCCTGATCCACGTTATTATCACGTACAAGCACTTCTACCATGAAACCGTTACCTCCTTCCCGAAATTTGTCTGAATGTTAAAGGACGGATAGGATAGCCCGAAGCGCCTGGCATTGTCGAGCGCTAATATCGGGGAAGCGCTTGCCCCCTGCCCGCACATCTGCTTTAAAAACCATCCACAACAAAAAACGAAAAACGAGGTAGCATCATGGCCAAATTTGGCGGCGTTTCGGGCGATCAACTGCGCACCATCATCGAACGCATCGAGCGTCTGGAAGAAGAAAAAGCCAATATCGGCGCAGATATCCGCGAGATTTTCGCCGAAGCCAAAGGCAATGGCTTCGACCCCAAGACCCTGCGCCAGGTGCTGAAAATCCGCAAAATGGAAAATGCCGAACGCGAAGAAGCCGAGCATATGCTCGACACCTACCTGCGCGCCTTGGGTATGCTGCCCGAGATGGACGAGGCAGAAGCGGCTTAAGCGCTTCTCGAACAAAAGAAAAGCCCCGGGGTAATTCCCCGGGGCTTTTGCTTTCTCCGCGCGCACGGCCCGGAGAACAAGCGGCCTATGCCGCTTCTGTGAACACCTCCGCCAACCGCATGATGTCTTCCTTTAAAAGCAGCTTGTGCTTTTTGAGTGCGGTGACGAGGGCGAAATCCGGGGAAGGTCGCGCCAGTTCGACGGCAATCGCGGTTTCCAGTCGGCTGTGCTTCTCCTGCAATTGCTCGATGTGCGAAATGATGGCCATGGCGCGTATCCTTTCTTGTTGTGTGAACGGGAAGAAGGCATTACAGGTGCAATGCAGACCGCCTATTTAAAAAAACTTTTCTGCATATGGCAAAGGATTTATTTCGTCAAAAAAATACCACAATCTTTATCCAACTTTCCTACGCCTTAGATAATTATATCACATCTCATAAGGTGTCTTTACCATATTCCGATTGAAGACCGCACATGGATATGGTTCCAAATTGGCATGAGATGAGGCGTTCCTTATGGATTTTTTCGAGCGATCCATCCATCATCGGTTCTCTTCAGCCGTTTTTGGGGAGTTCCTGATGAATTTCGGTCCCAGTTGTGTGTTTGCGATCACTTTGCTGTCTGTTCCCTGCGCGGGCCATGCGGCAGAACCTTTCAGCGCCTATGGCGTGCAGCATCATGGGGCGCGCGGTAATCCCATCACCCAACCCTCGCAACAAACTCGCGACGCCATAGACCGAGCGGCGGCCCAAACGCGCGAGGACGATGCGTTGGAAAGCCGCATGCAACAGCGTTCGGATTATTTGGATCAGCATGGATACGACAGCGGCCGCCGCGCCGAAACAGGCGACCGCTTCCGTTACGGCGCCGACCGCACGCCCGACGATTACAGCCGGGCCAATGCCCAATCGCGCTTTCCGGCCGACAGAGCCGTGGATGGCAGTGGCAATCTGCCTCATATCCCTTACGGCAGCAACAGCATCAACACAAATTCGAGCACTTCCAGCAGCACCAGTACGACCACCATCAACCAGTCCCAGCGCATCGATGCCAGTGGGAATCTGGTGCCGTAACGCGAGCGTGATTGAAGAACTTATGTTCCTTCCAAAGACGCTCCTTACGAAGGATCGAACGGCTCCGCGTAATAGCTGCCACCGCCCGCTAGATAGGTGGTGGGGAAGGAATCGGTGTGGGTGCAGGCCGTGCAGAGCATAAGAACCGTCGCGGCCGCAATCCCATTCAATACGAAGAAACGGATCATGGCAAACCTTGCTTTCTGCCAGCGAAATGGCTGACAAAATGCATTCTACGCCTTGCAGGCTGCAGGACTAGAGCAGAACATCTATACAGTCATGATCCACGCGCATATTCGCCCGCGCGAAGGGCGATGTCTGTAAAGATACCTATACGTTATTGTTTGAAACGATATCCGATGCCGGGTTCGGTTTGGATATAGGTAGGATAGATCGGGTCATCGCCGAGCTTCTGACGAAGATGCTGCATGTGGATGCGCAGATTGGTGTTGTTGTCGGCAGCATATTTACCCCAGATATCGCGCAGAAGCTGTGCGTAGGTCACGACTTTCCCCGCGTTGCGCACCAGGCAGACGAGCAGTTTGTATTCGAGCGGGGTCAGCGCCAATACCTCGCCATGCAAAGTGACCAGGCGTGCCGCAAGATCTACGTTCAGCGCCCCTTGGGAAAAAATCGGCTCTTTCGTTTCATTCATCCTACGTGCATGGCGCAGGGCGACATTAATGCGGGCGAGCAACTCCCCCATGCTGAAAGGCTTGGTCAGATAATCATCCGCACCGGATTCGAGGGCAAGTATCTTATCCGCCTCCCTGCCGCGGGCGGAAAGAACGAGAATGGGCGTCTGGCTGAAGTCACGCAAATGCCGGATGAAGCTCAGCCCATCGCCCTCCGCCAGACCCAGATCAAGCAGCACCAGTTCGGGCATATAGCGGGTAAAAAGCTTCATAGCTTCCGTCGCGCCGGGCGTGATGTAGCATTCCATTCCATGGGCTTCCAAAGAGATGCGCAGGAATTTTTGAATTTCAGGTTCGTCCTCGACGATAAGTATCCGGGTTTTGTTCATTTTTCTGCCTCTGGCTGCGCGCGGCTCCATACGGGAAGAGTGAACGAAAATTCTGCACCGCCCCGGGCGCGATGGCCGGCCCAGATTCGTCCGCCATGGGCTTCCACGATGCCGCGGCATACTGCGAGGCCCAAACCGGTGCTGCCACTGCGGGAACGATCTGCAGTGTGAAATTTCTCAAATATGCGATCTTCCTGTCCCACCGCGATTCCTGTTCCGTCATCTCCCACACGCACCACGATGGCCGATCCTTCGCGCTTGGCATGGAGGAACAGCTGCCCGCATTCAATGGTATAGCGCAATGCATTTTCCAAGAGGTTGATAAGGACTTGCTCGATCAATACACCGTCGATATCGAGCAGCGGAAGGCCTTCGTCAAGATTGACTTTGACCGTGCGCTTGCCTTTGGCGACTTCTATAACCGCAAGCGCCGCTCCCACGATTTCATCAAGATAATGGGGTTGGCGATTGAGTTTGAGCGTACCGGATTCGAGACTCGTCACATCCAGCAGATTGCTGACCAGACGCGACAGCCGACCGGCCTGAGAATGAATGGATCCGACCAATTCCTCCGCCTGCGGCGACAGCATTCCTTGCTCCATGAGCAACGTACTCGCCGCGCCGGTGATCGAAGCCAGCGGCGTGCGCAGATCGTGGCTGACCGAGCTGAGCAACGTGTTGCGCAGCTTCTGGCCCTCCGCCTCCACCTTCGCGCTTTCCGCCTGATGCGCCCGCCGGGCGCGCTGGAAGGCAGAGGCGATGAGGCTGGCGAAAGCTTCCAGCCGCCCTTCCTGCTCGCTCGCAAACCCACCCGTTTTTCCCTGCTTCAGCGGCGGAATGACGCCGAGCACGCCGAATTGTTCTTTTTCGGCGATCAGCGGCAGATACAGCCCGCGCGCGCTGGGCATGGTGTCGGTACCCAGGCCCGCCGCCTGCCCGTTCTCCATGGCCCAGCGCACCACGCTTTCTTCCTTCAATTCGCGGGCGGGAGAGTCTTCAGGAAAGAAGCGCAGACCCAATCCTTCCGGCACAATGAGCACGATCTCGGCCGCGAAAGCCTCGCCCATCTGGCGGCGGGCGATTTCCGCCATCGCGTCCAATCCGCGCGCGGCGGAAAGCTCGCGCGTGAGGGAATAGAGCAAAGCCGTTTCCTGCTCGCGCGCGCGGGCAAAGCGCGCCTGAAGAGAAAGCTTGGAACCCATCGAACCGATGATGACGCTGCTGGCCAGCATGGCGGCGAAGGTGAAGTAGTAGCCCGTATCGTAGGCGGTGAAGCTGTAATAGGGCGGCACGAAAAGAAAATTGTAGGCGGCGATACCGAGAATCGAAGCCACCAGCGAAGGCAATAACCCATAGCGCGAGGCATTGATGAGCACGGCGATCTGAAAGAAAAGAATCAGATTGTCGGGGTCTACCTTTCCCCGCAACGGCCAGGCCGATGCCCCGATGAGGGCGACCACTCCGAGTGATTTGAGATATTGACCCGGCCGGGCGGACAACAAGCGCTTCCACTGGCTGGTACGGACGGCGGAACCTGCCGCACCGGTAATGACCGTGATCTCTACGCCCGAAGCACGCTGCAACAGATCAGACGCAAGCGATCCACTCATCCATTGCCGCAGGCGCGATTTCGGACGGCTGCCGACCAGGATGCGGGTGACGCCGTGGCTGGCGGCATAGCTGAGGATTTCTTCGGCCGCATGATTGCCTTTGAGGGTAACGGTGCGACCGCCCAGGCGTTCGGCCAGCCGCAGATGATGCTCCACCCTCCGGCGCGCCTCGTCGCTGAGCGAGGCATGGCGGGCGGTTTCGATGTAGGCGGCGATCCACGGTGC
The DNA here is from genome assembly GCA_965247145.1 of Rickettsiales bacterium. Lineage (GTDB taxonomy): Bacteria > Pseudomonadota > Alphaproteobacteria > Rickettsiales > JAIXRX01 > CBDFGH01. The sequence continues at coordinate 332,197 of CBDFGH010000001.1, read as the reverse complement.
GCGGCTGCGGGCGGCAAGGCGTTTGGCATGGCGCAGGACTTGGGCGGAGAATTCGTCATGCCCGAGGCAGACCAGAATTTTCTCGCCGATCTGCACTTCCGCCCGGCCTTCGGACGCGGTGAGGCGGTCCATCTGCGCATCCACCCGCTCCGCCGTGCGGCGCAGGGCGATTTCGCGCAGGGCGATGAGGTTGCTCTTTTTGAAAAAATTCTCCTGCGCGCGCGTCTTCGCGCCCGGCGCGATGTAGATTTTGCCCTGGCTCAACCGCTTCAGCAGCGCGTCCGACGGCAGATCGATCAGCGCGATGTCGTCCGCCGCGTCGAACAACGCATCCGGCACCGTTTCGCGCACGGAAACGCCGGTGAGGCGCGTCACCATGTCGTTGAGGCTTTCGAGATGCTGCACGTTGAGGGTGGAATAGATGTCGATGCCGCGCGCCAGCAATTCCTCCACATCCTGCCAGCGCTTCGGGTGGCGGGAACCGGGTGCGTTGCTGTGGGCCAGCTCGTCGAGCAGCAGCAGGCCCGGCTTGCGGGCGAGCGCCGCTTCGAGATCGAATTCCTCGATCGTCATACCGCGATGATCGATCACCTGGCGTGGTAGCAGCGGCAGGCCCTCGAGCATCTGCATCGTCTCGTCGCGCCCATGCGTCTCCACCAGCCCGACCAGCACCTCCGTGCCTTCGGCCTGGCGGGCGCGTGCTTCGGCCAGCATGGCATAGGTTTTGCCCACGCCCGCGCAGGCGCCGAAGAAGATTTTGAGCTGGCCGCGCCCGTGGCCGGGCTGTCCTTGTTCGGGTTTCAGCGCGTCCAGCAGGCGGTCGGGGTCGGGGCGTCCGGTCGTCACGGCCCCTCCTCAAATCGGGTTAGCGTGCGGCATCGAGGGCGAGGTTGAGCTCTAGCACATTCACGCGCGGCTCGCCAAAAATTCCCCACTGACGGCCTTCGGTATGTTGCGACACGAGGCGTTGCACGCGGCTCAGCGAAAGCCCGCGCAGACGCGCCACACGCGCGGCCTGATATTCCGCCGCCGCCGGGCTGATATGCGGATCGAGCCCGCTGGCGGAGGCGGTGACGAGATCGGCGGGAATGGGCTGGCGATTATCCGGATCGGCGGTGCGCAGATCCGCGATGCGGCCCTTCACGGCTTCCAGCAAGGCCGGATTCGCCGCGCCGAAGTTCGAGCCGGAGGAGGAGGCCGCATTGTACGGCATGGGCGACGTGGCCGAAAGACGGCTCCAGAAATAGCGCGGCGCGGTGAAATTCTGCCCGATCAGCGAGGAACCATGCTTACCCAGCAAGCTGCCGTTCGCCTGGGCGGCGAAAATGCCCTGCGCCATCAACGTGCCGAGCGCGGGATACAGCCCCCCGAACAGCAAGGTGAAAAGCAGCAGCACGACGATGGTCGGACGCAGATGAGTGAAATTGAGCATGGCGATGTTCCCTTAAACGAGCCCGACCTGCACGAGCAGTAGATCGATGATTTTGATGCCGATGAAGGGCACGATGACTCCGCCGAGGCCGTAGATCAGCACGTTCCGGCGCAGCAATACCGAGGCGGGCGCGGGACGGTATTTCACGCCTTTCAGCGCCAGCGGAATTAGCGCGATGATGATGAGCGCGTTGAAGATGACCGCAGACAACATGGCGCTTTGCGGCGTGGCCAGATGCATCACGTTCAGCGCGGCCAAAGCCGGATAGGTCGAAGCGAAGACGGCGGGGATGATGGCGAAATATTTCGCCAGATCGTTGGCGATGGAGAAGGTGGTGAGCGCCCCGCGCGTCATCAGGAGTTGTTTGCCGATCTCCACCACCTCGATCAGTTTGGTCGGATTGGAATCGAGATCGACCATGTTGCCGGCTTCCTTCGCCGCCTGCGTGCCGCTGTTCATCGCCACCGCTACATCTGCCTGGGCGAGCGCGGGCGCGTCGTTCGTGCCGTCCCCGACCATCGCTACCAGCTCGCCGCCCTCCTGCATCTTGCGGATGTATTTGAGCTTCATCTCCGGTGTCGCTTCCGCCAGGAAATCGTCCACGCCCGCTTCGGAGGCGATGGCGGCGGCGGTCAGCGGGTTGTCGCCCGTAATCATCACGCTCTTGATGCCCATGCGGCGCAACTCGGCCAGGCGTGCCTTGATGCCGGGCTTCACCACGTCTTTCAGATGAATGACCCCCAGCACGCGGCCCGCTTCCGCCACCAAAAGCGGCGTGCCGCCTTTGCGGGCGATGTCATCCGCCACCGCCCGGCTTTCGGCGGGCATGCTGGCGGCTTGCGAGGGCAATGTCTTGATCACCGCGTCGCCCGCGCCTTTGACGATGGTGCGGCCTTGGAAGTTGATGCCGCTCACGCGCGTTTCGGCGGTGAAGGGGATGAACTCGGCCCCCTCCGCGCTGCGCACGGGCTGGCCGTATTTCTCCAGGGCCAGCGCCAGGATGCTGCGGCCTTCGGGCGTGTCGTCCGCCAGCGAGGAAAGCTGCGCGGCTTCGGCCATCTGCGCGATATTCGTGCCGGGTGCGGGATGGAATTCCACCGCCTGGCGGTTGCCGAACGTGATGGTGCCGGTTTTGTCGAGCAGCAGCACATTCACATCTCCCGCAGCCTCGACTGCGCGACCGGAAGTGGCGATGACATTGGCCCCGATCAACCGCTGCATCCCCGAAATCCCCACCGCCGAAAGCAGCGCGCCGATGGTGGTCGGGATGAGGCAGACCAGCAACGCAATCAGCGCGGTGATGCCGATGGCATTGCCCTGCCCCATCCGTTCGACGCTGAAGATCGAAAAGGGCAGCAAAGTCACGCAGACGAGCAGGAAGATGATGGTCAGCGCGGCGAGCAGGATCGACAGCGCGATCTCGTTCGGCGTCTTCTGGCGCTTGGCGCTTTCGACCAGGCCGATCATGCGGTCGAGGAAGCTCTCGCCGGGATCGGAGGTCACGCGCACGATTAGCCAGTCCGAGAGCACGCGCGTGCCGCCCGTCACCGCGTCGCGGTCGCCACCGGATTCGCGAATGACAGGCGCGCTTTCGCCGGTCACGGCGCTTTCATCGACGCTGGCGATGCCTTCGATCACCTGCCCGTCCGCCGGTACGAAATCGCCCGCTTCGATGAGGATGAGCACGCCTTTGCGCAACAAAGTCGCGGAAATCAGTTCGGTGCGCGTGCGATCCTGGCCGTGCGTCAAGCGCTTGGCGTTCACGTCGCGCCGCGCTTTCTTCAACGTCTCGGCCTGCGCACGGCCTTTGCCTTCGGCGATGGCTTCGGCGAAGTTGGCGAAGAGTAGCGTGAACCATAGCCAGAAGGCGATGTGGCCGACGAACCAGGCGGGCTCCGTGCCGGGATGAATGATGGCGGCGATGAAGGCCATTGTCACCAGCACCGCGCCGACGAAGACGACGAACATCACCGGATTGCGCAACTGATAGACCGGCGAAAGGCGCTTGAAGGAGGGAATCAACGCTTCGCGAAACGCTTTCGCCGTGAAGAGACTGGTTTTGGGTTGCGTGTTCATGGCGCTACTTGGCTCCCATCAGATTCAAATGCTCGACGACCGGCCCCAGCGCCACAGCGGGAATGTAGGTCAGCACGCCCACCAGCACGATGGTGCCGACCAGCAGCCCGATGAAGAGCGGCGTGTGCGTGGGCAAGGTGCCCGCCGATTCGGGCACGGCGTTTTTGGACGCGAGCGACCCGGCCAAAGCCAGCACCGGCAGGATGATCCAGAACCGCCCGACCAGCATGCAGATACCCAGCGCCGTGTTGTAAAACGGCGTATTGGCCGTCAGACCCGCAAAGGCGCTGCCGTTGTTGTTCGACGCGGAGGTAAAGGCGTAGAGAATCTCACTGAAACCCTGCGCTCCGGGGTTCAGAATCCCCGCCTTACCGGCCTGGGTCAGCACGGCGATGGCGGTGCCGATCAGCACGGCGATGCAGGGGGCGAGGATGGCGACGCTGGCCATCTTCATCTCGAAGGCCTGGATTTTCTTGCCGAGATATTCCGGCGTGCGCCCCACCATCAATCCCGCGATGAACACCGCGACGATGACGAAGACCAGCATGCCATACAGCCCGGAGCCGACGCCGCCGAAGACGACTTCGCCGAACTGCATCATCAGCATCGGCACCATGCCGCCGAGCGGCGTGAAAGAATCATGCATCGCATTCACCGAGCCGTTCGAAGCGGCGGTGGTGACGGTGGCCCAGAGCGTGGAATCCGCCACGCCGAAGCGCACTTCCTTGCCTTCCATATTCCCCTGCTGCACCACGCCGAGCGCGGCCAGTTGCGGATTGCCCGCCTGCTCCGCCGCATGGCAGACCAGCAGCAGCGGCACGAGGATCACCATCATCGCCGCCAGCAAGGCCCAGCCTTGCCGACGATCCCCCACCATCACGCCGAAGCTGTAGCAGAGCGCCGCCGGAATGAGCAAAATGGCGAGGCATTCTAGGAAGTTCGACAGCGGCGTCGGGTTTTCGTAGGGATGCGCGGAATTGACGTTGTAATAACCGCCGCCATTGGTGCCGAGCTGCTTGATCGCGACCTGCGAGGCGACGGGGCCGAGGGCGAGGCGTTGTTTCGTGACCTGCGTCACCGCCTTGGTATCCGCATCCGTGCTGCTCGCCGTTTCCATCAGCGTGGTTTCGCGGTAGGGCGCGAAGGTCTGCGGCACGCCCTGCCAGGAAAGCAATAGCGTCCAGAGCAGCGCCATCGGCAGCAGGATGTAGAGATTGACCCGAACCACATCCACCCAGAAATTGCCGATCCCGGAGGCTTTCCGGCGCGTCAGCCCGCGGATCAAGGCCGCCAGCACCGCCACGCCCACGGCGGGTGAGAGGAAGTTCTGCACCACCAGCCCCACCATCTGGCTGAAGTAACTCAGCGTGCTTTCGCCGCCGTAGGATTGCCAGTTGGTGTTCGTGATGAAACTCACCGCCGTGTTGAAGGCGAGATGCCCGCTCAGGCCCGGCAAAGCTTCGGGATTCAGCGGCAACAAACCTTGCGCGCAAAGCAGCGCGAATAGCAGCAGGAACCCGCCCAGACTGAACCATAACAGGGCGGCGGCATACTGCGTCCAGGGCATGTCGCGTGCGGGATCGAGCCCGCTCAAACGGTAAAATCCACGCTCCAGCGGCGCGAAGACGGGGCTGAGAAACGTGCGCTCCCCGCCCGCCACCTTCGCCATGTAGAGCCCGAGCGGTTTCACCAGTGCCAGCAGCACCGCGAAGTAAACCGCGAACTGCACCCAGTCCGAGAGCGGAAAATTCCAGTTGAGGGCGGTCCAGTTCGGCATGTTAGTCTCCCTAGAAGCGGTAGGCCGCGCCGACGAACAAATTCACGTCGTCCGACGCATCCGAGACGCCGAAATTCACGCCGGTATCGACATGCAACCGGTCGTTCACCGCGTAGACGACGCCGAAATCGAGACTGTTCGCCCAGCGGGCATTCTCGTCCGTGTAACGCTGCGTGTAGAATTCGGTGTAGGCCGAGAGGGTGTCGGTGAAGCTTTTGCCGAGCACGATCGCATTGATGTAGGAGGGGCTGTAGCCGCGATCATCCGAATCTTTGAGCACCGCCACCACCGTCATGCCGCTGATGCTGTAGCCCTGGTCGAGATTGACGTTGAAGGGCAGTTCGATCCCACCCTCCACATCGTCATTGGCCAGGTTTCCCCCATTGGTCGGGATCTTGACGTAAGGCAGAATCGCCAGCGCATATTTGCTACCGTCATTACCGAAGAAATTATATTTCGCCCGCAGCACCGTATCCCCGAACCCGTCGAAATGCCGGTCCGCGCCCGCGGCGGAATCTTCCACGCGCAGGTTGCGGTAGGCGTCGAAGATCACTTCGGCGTCGATCCTATCGGTCAAACCCAGGCGCAGGGTGGTGGTGGACAGCGGCGCGAAAGTGGTGGTTTTTACGCCGTCATCGTTGTTGTGCGTATAGCTCAGCAGACTGGTTTCGATCTGGAAACGGCCGGGATCGAGCGTGAAGACGCTGTCGGTCTTGCTGGGCCGCTCGGTGGTCATCGGACGCAATTTGTCGTCCGGCGTCGGGTTGAAGAGCGTGTAAGGGCCGCTCGGCGCGTCGATCACCGCATCCGTACGCACGGACGTCGCGGGTTGCACCGCGGTGCTGGCAGCGGCCATGGGAAAGCCACCGGCCAGAAGGAACAAAGCAAGACTCATGGAAACCACTCCGGGTTTAAAAGGGCGATGACGAGATAAAAAAGAAGAATAATCGCGGCGAATCCAGCCGCAATGAGTAGCCAGCTCATGCCGCCCCCCGCACCCGTAATGCTTCAGCCCCGGCAACCAGCCAGAGAGTGCACGCAAAAAATCCGAATCCAAGTACGATATAAAGCATCGGGCCCTCCTCTGTGGGAATGGATTTATCCCATCGCTGGTTGGCTGCCTGTAAAATCGGTCGCCGATGCTGTAGGATTTCCGTATAGGACAACGGTTGAGCGCCTGTTGAACCGCCAGAGGAATCCATATCCGAGGCAAGAAGTCTCACCCAGCCAAACGGCTTGGGGGCGAGTAAATAAATACATATGGAAATTTGGAGCGGGTGACGCGATTCGAACGCGCGACCCCGACCTTGGCAAGGTCGTGCTCTACCCCTGAGCTACACCCGCTCACGTGCGATCGGCCTAGGGTAGAAGCCGCCGCGATTGGGAGGCCATATATAGGGCAGCCGAAAAACTTTGCAAGCAAATCTTCACGCGATACTATCGATCTATTCCACCCATGCCGTATGCATGTTTTGCAAAGGATTTTTTCCATGGCCGCACCGGGACAGCTCGATTCCAGACTTCTCGATATACTTGTCTGTCCCCTCACGCGCGGCCAGCTTCGATACGACGCGGCCGCACAGGAACTGATCAGTGAAAAGGCGGCGCTCGCATATCCAATCCGCGATGGAATTCCCATTCTTTTGGTGGAAGAAGCGCGGGCGTTGGAAACCTAAAGATCAGTGCGTCTTGGCGAGCTTCGGCACTCGCTCGGTGTAGGAACCCGATGGCGCTTTCAGCCGCTTGATGCTTCGCGCACGGATGGTTGCACAAGCCCTCACTTCCAGCATTACGATCGAGCATGACGCTAAAGTAATGCGGCACCGCTTTTCGCCCATCTCATCTCATTCCATGTAGAATGCGGTGTATCAGCTGTGTCTTTTTTTAAACTGGGCGATCAATCGTCCGTGCGCGGGCGTAGCCAGGTGACGTGGCCCATTTTGCGGCCGGGCCGTGATTCGCCTTTGCCATAGAGGTGCAGACAGGCCAAGGGATCGCGTGCGTAATCGAGCCATGCATCCGCCTCCGCCCCGATGAGATTGCGCATCGTGGCGTCGCTATGTCGGGCGGTGGTACCCAGCGGCAGGCCAAGCACGGCACGGGCTGCATTTTCGAATTGGCTATGGTGGCAGGCCTGCAGGGTCCAGTGCCCGGAATTATGCGGGCGCGGTGCCAATTCGTTGACCAACAACGCGCCGTCCCGCGTTAGAAACAATTCGATGGCGAGCAGGCCGCGTAGATCGAGTCCCGCAGCGATGGCAAGCGCCAACCGCTTCGCCTCGATCGCCAAGGCAGGCGAGATCGGCGCCGGGGCGATGGTTTCATGCAATATGTGATCGCGATGGATATTCTGCACGGGATCGTAGCAAGCGCTCGTGCCATAGGCATCGCGCAGCACGACGACGGAAAACTCCATGGTGAAATCGATCAACCCTTCCAAGACGCAGGGCACCTGACCGAAGCGGCCAAAGGCCGCATATAAGGCCTCTAATGTCTCCACTTTGGCCTGCCCTTTGCCATCATAGCCGGATTCGGCGGTTTTAAGTATGACTGGCAAGCCAGTAATCGCAAGGGCCGAGGCGCAATCTGCCAGCGTATGAACCGGGGCATAAGGCGCGACAGGCACGCCGAAGGCACAAAGCGCTTCTTTCTCGCGCAGACGATGCTGGCAGGTGCGCAGCACATGCGGGCTTGGCCACACATCCGTGCCGGCGCGCTCGATCGTCTCGGCAGCCGCAGCGGGAATATTTTCGAACTCGTAGGTCACCGCGTCGCAATTTTCGGCGAATCGTGCAAGGGCTGCGGTGTCATCAAACTGCGCATAGGTAGTGTGGGGCGAAACGGCGGCGGCGGGACTGTTTTTCTCCGGGGCGTAGATATGCACCTGATAGCCCAATTCGGCTGCGGCCATCGACATCATGCGGCCGAGCTGCCCGCCACCGAGAATGCCCAGCACGCTGCCAGGAGAAAGCGGCTGGCTCATGCCTGGGTCGCAGAGACAGGCGTTTGATGCACGGAAGCGGTTTGTTCGGTACGATAAACATCCAGCGCCCCCGCCAATGCCACATCCTGCAGCGCGAGAATGGAAGCGGCCAGCAAAGCGGCATTCACCGCCCCCGCCCGCCCGATAGCCAAAGTACCGACAGGCACGCCGGCCGGCATCTGCACGATGGAGAGCAAACTATCCATTCCCTTCAGGGCATGGCTTTCGATTGGCACGCCAAGCACGGGCAATGCAGTCATCGAGGCGGCCATGCCAGGCAGATGCGCGGCTCCGCCTGCACCCGCAATGATAATCTGCAAGCCCCGTGCTTTTGCTCCGTTGGCATATTCGACCAAGCGTGCCGGCGTGCGGTGCGCAGAGACGATGCGGCATTCATGCGCGATGCCGAAACGGCTGAGTATGTCCGCCGCATGGCGCATGGTTTCCCAATCGGACTGAGAACCCATGATGATGCCGACCAAAGCGGACGATGAATCGAAATGAGAGGGCATGGTGGGCTCGGTGCAGTTGCTTGTGGGATATGACGTAATTCTGCCGAGAATCTGACTTATGCAACCTGCACTGTCAAATTCGGGCACTGTAAAAATTCGGGCCGCCTAGCGCAGGATGTACCAATGCGCCCCGTGCAGCGCCAGGAACAAAATAGTCAAACCGAGCGCCAGTACCGAGGCGCCATCGGCTTCCTCCGCCGCCTGCCAGCGCAGACGAATAGACAGGTAAACGGCAACATACATGCCCAAACCCCACAGCGCCGTGCCTGGCACGATCCATGGAGCAAGCGCCAGCGCCGCCGCCCCGTGTCGCAGCCAATGCGCCGCAGCGGCCGGTCGGCCTTTTTCACGCTGCAAATACATACCCACGATCAAGGCGACACCGGTAAACCCCACACCGGTGAGTGGCGCAGTCAATGCCCCGTCCCGCAGAGCGGCCCACAGCCAGCCGCAAGCCAGCGCTACAGCCAGCGTAGGCCAGGATAAAAAACGGTCTTTCAGCGCCATCGCCGCCGCGAGAAAACATGCGCCCACAGCACTGGTCAGCAATAAATACCATTCGCCAAAGCCGAAAGCACAGAAGGCGAGCATATGTAAAAACGCAAAACCCAGCTCGAGCCAGAAATAACCGGCGGGGATGGGAGCGGCGCAGATCTTGCAGCGCCCGCGTGCGACCAGCCACGAAAAAATAGGAAACAGATCGCGCGGCGTGAGCGGACGGTGACAGGCATCGCAGAATGGTTTTTCCTTGGTCACCGGCAGATGACGCGGCAGGCGAAACATCGGGTTGGTAGCAAGATTGCCCAGGGCCGCACCGCAAAAAAACGACCAGATAAAGCCGATAAGCCAAGTGCCGTCGGCAAACATCAATTTTCCACTTTCGAGGTTGGATTGATAATTTTATCCAAATGGCGGCCTTGAAACAATGAAATGCCGAGCGATTGGCCGAATTCGACCGCAGTTGCATTATCACAGCGGCAGAGAATGACGCGGTTGCTGCCGAAGCGCTTGACTGCATCCGTTAGCAGGCGCTTCTCGCGTGCGCCGATATCCGCGTCCATATCCGGGCTCCATTGCAGTTTTACCAGATCGAAGCCCAGGCGCTCGCGATCGATGTTGGTAAAGCTCAATTGCGTCAACCCATCCAGGCAAACGCGGTAACCCAATTTCTGCACGATTTCCCGCGCCAGGGTGAAGGCGGGCATGTCAGCGAACACATCCGAGATTTGTAACTCCAATACCACCGAAATCTTGGCCGACGGTTTAAGACCAGCATCGAATTGCGCGAAAGCATGACCGAGCAAAGTATCGACATTGAAATTGAGGCTGATCGGCATTTCCATCACGCGCGGATTGGTGCGTAACATGTCGAGCACGCGTTCGTCGAGTATTTGCGTGAGGTAGCGGAACAACCATCGGTTGCTGAGAAGATCGGCGTCCGAGCGCAGCATCTTACGCAGATGCGCGATATTGATGTAAGTTTCATCGAACACACGGCGGACAGACATGTTCGGCATCGCCGCGCATATGGGCTGACGGCGCAACACACGGCTGAGATCGGCGCTGCGCAAATCGCTTTCCAGCGAGGTCAGCGTGCGTGGATTGAAAGGTGCATCCTTCACTTCGGACTTGGCCCGTGCGCCACTATTCAGCGTGCTTTCCCAATCTTCATCTTTGGCTTTTTCCACACGCGGTTCGCCGCGCGCGCGACGGGGCTCGGCGGGGGCATCGATGATTTCGGGCTGCTTGCCCATTTTCGCCAGCTTCCGGCGGGCATGTTCGTGGAACTTCTCCCACTCGTTCCCAAGATCGTAGATTCGGCAGAAATCGGGGTTTTCCTGGCCATCCGCGTTATAAGCCAGCGGGTCGTCCATGAAAAGATAGCGCAACTGGAAGATCACTTTGTCGATCTGGGCTTTGGTCACGTTGCGGCAGACCACGTAGATCGTCGCGTCCTGACACACGAAAATACCGCCTTGGTGGATCTTTAGCAGGTCGTTCACGAGATTGACCGCAATCTTCACCTGATAGTCGTTGCGGTAGCCCTCGAGCAGCTGGGAAAATTGGAATAATACGCCGCGCCAATGCGCCGCTTCGTCGCGGATGCTGGCAATGGTTTCCACCAGCTTGGCTTCGGAATCGCGCGTGGCGGTGAACATGGGGCTATCTATGCATCTGGCTTAGGGGCATCTGGCTAGACCGTCGGGCGAGTGGTGGGCGGCCGGCGGCAGGCATGTTTCACCACGCCATCACCCCCTCATGCATTACCCTACACCAGCCCCGCCACAGGCGCAACCGGATGGGTATGGCTAACGTCCTTGAATCAATTCGTTGGCGGTTTTATCGGTCACGTATTTCTCAAGGTCGCGATCGTCGCGTTCCGTCACCAGCGCATCCAGTGGGCCGTGTGCATTCAGCACCAGTTCCGGCGGTTGCTGCGCGCGGATGACCGAAAGCGGAAATGCGGTACGCGCTTCGAGATTCCAGTCCAGCAAACTGCCCTGCCCTTCGGTAATCCCCACGAAGCGCGGACTGCGCATAAGAATGCGCGGAATGGCGATTTTGCCGGAATCGAGCGCGATGTTGCCTTCCAGAGAATCGAACTTGGTGTTGGAGAGTTCGATCTTGCGGTCGATCTCGTTCTTCAGATTATCCACCGATTTCAACGCGCGCAACGCATCCACCGTGCCGCTCAAGTCGAACTGGTTGATCTGCACCGATCGGCCCGACATGGCAAGGCTGCCGCGCATGTTGCGAATCTGACTGAGTTCGCTGATACCGTTTGTGGCCAAAGCGCCGGAGAAGCTGATGCGGCCTTGAATGTCCTTCAGACTTGGCAATGCACGACCCAATTCTGCAATTTCCAGATTGCCCAAGGTAAAGGCCACTTGCCAGGCGGGCAATGCACCCGTGCTGATTTGCCCTTTGGCACGCAGATCGGCGTTGAAAAGCTTCGCCGTAGCTTCGTCAACAATGAGTTGTTCATTGGCCAGATGGGCTTTGATTACTGCATTGGAAGCGGTAGCCAGCGGGTGAAGAATGCGTGCGGCGGTAAGGCTGATGGGACCTTCCGCTAGCGGTACGAAATGCCAGTTCAGCGGTACGTTCGACCACCGGGTGCCTTGTGGACTTTCTGGCGTGGCGCTGTTGTCGTTCGCGGCGGTCTCTTTGCTCGGTACCGTTTCGGGCGTCAACCACTTTTGGATACGGCCCAGATCGAAATCGCCCAATTTCATGTCCAGCGCCACTTTGGGTATGGAACTATTGACGTCCACATTTCCCTGAATGCTGATATCCGCGCCCGCCGCCTTGGTGGTCAGCTGGTCCAGATCTACCCGCCCGCGCACAATACGCGCACGCAGTTCCAACGGCTCGCGCACGATGTTATCGAACGTGTAATTTTCTAAATACAGATACAGATTATAGTTGGCGCGGAGATTCAGCAGTTTTTCCTGCAGATACGGTGGCAGAAGATGGGCCTGCATAACGTCGCCGTCGCCACGTTTTTGCACCAGCCGCATGCCGTCTCCTTCAGCCTGCATTTCCAGCAATGCGTCGACATCCATATCTTTTGCCGCTACGCGCAGCCCCACATCGTGGGTGTCGAACTGGTCGATGAACGCCATACTCCATGTGGAGCGCCCTATTTTCGCGCGGAAATCGGAAAGGCGCAAATCTTCTGCGGAAAGCCGCAAATCTCCTGCAAGCGCAAAATCCTCGAAACCTTTATCGGGTAATGTCATCGGCATCGGGGTGATGGCCGGCAGGAAAGCACGGAAGGACTTTCCCTCGGCGGATGCATGCCCGATCAAGGTCGGACCCTGCGGCGTCATCGTCACCGCGCCTTCGAATCCCAGCGTGGTATCTCCTGCCACAGTCAGCCTTGTCTGCTGAATATGAGCCGTACCTTCCTGCATTTCGATCAAAGAAACCAGTTGCTGGCCCTTAACCAATCCCTGCACTTGATCCGCATGCAACAGAATCTTGGCGCTGGCTTTGGTGGTCAATGCGGCGCTGAGCAGACTGGGTAGCCAACCGCCCTGGCTCATGCCCCCGGCGGTTTCCAGTGCGTCTGTATCCAATAGGGGAAAGTTGAGATTGGCCTGCACGCCGTATGGCGCAGAAATCGTACCACCGAGTTCACCCGAAATTTTCAGCCCCGGCGCGGCGGCAGTCATCTCTTTCAACACGAACCGGTCGCCCTGATAGAATAATTTTCCGGAAAATTTGATGATTGGCTCGGCGGCGTTTGAAACCATTGCGACGGGGGCGGAAACGACGGGAGCGGCACCCGCGGCGACTGCCGTATTTTCCACAACGGGCGGCGGCGAGAAGAATTGACGTACTTTGTTGGTGTCGTCGCTGCTCAAATCGAGCGTGCCCTGCAGCAATGGCGTCGCATCTGCACTACGGGTGCCTTGAAAACCAAAAGTAAGCCCAGGTATTTCCAAAGTATATTCGATCGTTCGATTGGCTTCCTCGCCCAAGACTTCTGCTTTTAACGTTAGTGGCTGAGTGTGATATTGACCGGTTACGCGCAATTGTGCACCGGCCCCTTTGGCGCTCCATTCGCTGGCGATGTTCTCGATCAATGCCGGGGCATCGTCGTTTGTCCCTTGGCGAAGCACGCCGTCATCCATCGAAAGATCGAAACCCGGACGACCCAGATGCGCCAGACCTGTCACGATTTGCAGCGGTAGCGGCTCACCGGTGGTGGGCGTACCGATCAGGCGCGCATCCACCCCGCCCAGCCGCACGGCACTGGGAACGGATGTAGAAAACAACGCGCTGAGAGGTAGCTGCAATTCCAGGCGGCGGACCTTGGCCGTCCAGCCTTGGCTGGTTTCTCTTGGCTTCAGCACGACGTTATCCAAGCCTACGGTGACGTTCATGCCCACCGAGATTTGCGGGGCCGTGCTGATTTCCATCACCATACCCGCCTGCTCCATGCCTGTCTTGAGCGAAGCCAGTACACCCTCTTTCGAAACCATCGTCGGCGCGAGCATGATTCCGCCCCCGACGACCAGGGCCAAAGCCCCCAGAAGTATCAAAAGCCATTTTGCGCGTTTCAGCATGCCGATCTCCGTGTCTGGGTTTCGTCTAACGCCGGGCTTTGGGTCGCGGGGCTGCCTCTTCCGCTTCATCTTCAACATCTTCTGCTTCGTCTTCGACGTTGTCGACCAAGGTTTTATCGTAGCCTTCCATCATGGTTTCCTCGTTGGCGTCGTCGCCGCTGGATTCGCTGCCTTCCAGTGATTCCAGCTCGTCGATGCTTTCGAAATCTTCGATCTCCTCCGCATCTTCGACCAGGCTTTCCTTGTCATCGTCGTCCAGATCGACCACGCCGGGCTTCTTGCTGGCGCTGGCCTTCGCCATGATGTTGGTCAGCACCGATTCGTCGGCATCCGTTTCCGTGGTCACGTTCGAAAATTTTCGGCTGCGGCCGCGGCGGGGTTTCAATATCGCCACGGGATCGAAACTGGTGCCGCATTTCGGGCAGGAGGCGGGATGAAGGTTCAGATCGTAAAAGCGCGCGGCGCATTTCGGGCAGCTACGTTTGGTTCCCCAGCTTGCATTTGACACGGACTTGTTTCTCCTGTTTGTAAATCGGGCATGAAAGCTGCCCGCAACGCTGCGGTTTTGCATGCTTCTCCACGGTTGGATGAAGCTTGTACAGAAAATAACGGATTTGAAAAGTCCTAAGCCCAGATCGCCCCCATGAGCCAGAACCCTCTCTTTGGCGCCGCCACTGCCCATGGCGCGCAAGCCCTCACCGGCGAAGCCACCGTTCCGGGCGATAAATCCATCTCCCACCGCGCGCTCATGCTCGCTTCGCAAGCCATCGGCACCACGCAAATCTCCGGGCTTCTGGAGGGCGAAGATGTACTGCACACGGCGGATGCGCTGCGCGCTTTGGGCGTCACGGTGCGCCGGTTGCATGCGGGGCGATGGGAAGTGCAAGGGGTCGGCATCGGTGGGTTGGGCGAAAGCGCGCGTATCCTGGATATGGGCAATTCCGGCACCTCCACCCGCCTGCTGATGGGCCTGCTCGCGCCCTATCCTTTCCTCAGTTTCTTCAGCGGTGACGCATCCTTAAGCAAGCGCCCCATGCGCCGGGTCTCCGATCCCTTGAGCCAGATGGGTGCGAAGATCACCGCGCGCGATGGCGGCCGCCTGCCGCTGCTGCTGGAAGGCACGGCCCATCCGCTACCCATCGAATACCGCCTGCCGGTGGCTTCCGCCCAGGTGAAATCCGCCATTCTGCTGGCGGCATTGAACACGCCGGGCATCACCAGCGTGATCGAACCCACCTCCACGCGCGATCACACCGAACGCATGCTGAACGGCCTGGGCATCCAGGTCGAAACAAGTGTGAAGCCGGACGGCGCACGGCGCATTTCTTTGCGCGGCCAGCAGTCGCAGACCCTGCAGGACCGGGCGCTCACCGTGCCGGCCGATCCCTCCTCCGCCGCCTTTCTGGCGGTCGCCGCGCTCATCGTGCCGGGCTCGGAACTCACCATCCCCAACATCTGCACCAACCCCACCCGCACCGGGCTGTATATCACGCTGCAGGAAATGGGCGGGCAGCTGGAATGGAAAAACCCGCGCGAAGTGGGCGGCGAGACGGTGGCCGATCTGGTGGTGCGCCACAGCGCGTTGCACGGCGTGCATGTGCCCGCCGAACGCGCGCCCGCAATGATCGACGAATACCCCATCCTCGCGGTCGCCGCCGCCTACGCTTCGGGCGAAACGCACATGCATGGCCTGGAAGAACTCAAGGTCAAGGAAAGCAACCGCCTCGGGGCCATCGCCGCCTCACTGATCGCTTGCGGAGTGGATGCGAGCGAGGGCGAAGATTCGCTGATCGTGCGCGGCACGGGGAAAGTGCGCGGCGGCGGCAGCATCGTCACCCATTACGACCATCGCATCGCCATGAGTTTCCTTGTGCTCGGCCTCGCAAGCGCGCAACCCGTGGCGGTCGACAACATCGAATGCATCGGCACCTCCTTCCCCGGCTTCATCGAACTGCTCATCGGCCTGGGCGCACAGATCGACACGCCGCATTCCCTCGCCCAACCGCGCCGCCGCTCGAGCGATAAAATCCGCCAATTGCCCCCCATGGTGGTGGCGATCGACGGGCCTGCCGCCTCGGGCAAAGGCACGCTGGGCCACCGCCTCGCCGAATATTGCGGCTACATGTATCTCGATACCGGCAGCCTTTACCGCGCCGTGGCACTGAATGTACTGCGCAACGGCCAGGACCCGAAAGACGAAGTTGCCGCCATCGCCGCCGCTTTGGCGCTGACG
The DNA here is from genome assembly GCA_965247145.1 of Rickettsiales bacterium. Lineage (GTDB taxonomy): Bacteria > Pseudomonadota > Alphaproteobacteria > Rickettsiales > JAIXRX01 > CBDFGH01. The sequence goes on along the minus strand of CBDFGH010000001.1, from coordinate 316,109 downwards.
CCGAGCGATTGCTTCGATCCCTCCCTGCGCGACGAAGCGGTGGGCGAAGCCGCCTCCCTCGTCTCCGCCATGCCCGCCGTGCGGCAGGCCTTGCTTGATTACCAGCGCCAATTCGCACGAAACCCCAGCGGCGCGATCCTCGACGGACGCGACATCGGCACCGTGGTCTGGCCGCAGGCGCAAGTGAAACTCTTCATCACCGCCGACATGAATACCCGCGCCAGCCGCCGCTCGCATCAGTTGCAAGCCTACGGTTTCGAGGTCAACGAGACGGAAGTCCTCCGCGACCTCCAAGCCCGCGACGAACGTGACGCGAAGCGTGCCACGGCTCCGCTCAAAGCGGCGGAAGACGCGATGGTGCTGGACACGACGCATCTGACGATGAAACAAGTGTTCGATGCGGCGGTGAAATTGATTTTGGAGCGGAGCGCGTAAAAAACCTCTCACTCCACTGGAGAATGAGAGTTTTTTGAATCGGGAAAATTTAGCGTATACTCCATTTCAGCATTTGATGCATGATCCAACACCGAAACTTTTCAAACAAACCCAGATGATCGGGGCTTTCATCGATGCGCGTCAACAACTCCATTTTTTTATCAGGCCCATAATGAAGCTGGTCCTGATATACGACCTCATTGGCAACGAGAGGCTTTCTTGTGACGATCCGTTGGCGGCTTAGAAACTTCTCGATTTCATCCGCTGCCGCTTTGGCCGACTTCGCCGTTGCTGCAGCTTTCTGGTATCTTCGACCGGAAACGTAGATCGATATTGTGCGATCGCTGTTGATGAATTTATCCGTTCACAGGTATCCATGGTCGAGTAGTACGTTGGCTAACTTCAAATCGCTACACTCGTATCTTGGGGTGCAGGTGCTCCGGATTTTCCCTTTGTTTCGAAGCTCTATGCGCGTTTTCATTGTTATATTTGGTTGATAATCCGATCCTGTATACCAGCTTAATGTGTCGTTTGTGTGACCGTGGGGATGATGTACAAACCAAGAACCAGTCACGGTCATCAAAAGACTGTCACAACGAAACGTGCAAATTTCGTTGATTTCGCTGCTTTATCTCAGTACAAACGCGCCTCAACCCCAACCGGGCCGCCTGCCCCGTTTCCCCAGCAGGCCGCGGCTTTTATGCCGCGACGAAAGGACGTACTATATGGCCGCTGTTGCCAGAGTTGCACGGGATCTTCCCGATATTTACCAGACCGATGAAGACTTTGCGGACCTCTTCGAGGCCGTTACCCCCCAAGGCGCCTCGATCGAGGGCAGCGTGGTGCGCGGGTTGGTCATCAACGTCGAAAAAGACATCGTCGTCGTCGATGTCGGCCTGAAATCCGAAGGCCGTATCCCGCTGAAAGAATTCGCGGTGAACGGCGTGAACCCCGAGCTGAAAGCCGGGGACGAAGTCGAAGTCTACATCGAACGCGTTGAAAACAAGCAGGGCGAAGCCATTCTTAGCCGCGAAAAAGCGCTGCGCGAAGAAGCCTGGGCCAAACTGGAAAAAGCCTGCGAAGCCGGTATTCAGGTCGAAGGCACGATCTTCGGCCGCGTCAAAGGCGGTTTCACCGTGGACGTGCAAGGTGCGGTTGCGTTCCTGCCCGGCAGCCAAGTCGATATCCGCCCCGTGCGCGACATCACCCCGCTGATGAACATCGCCCAGCCTTTCCAGATCCTGAAGATGGACCGCAAGCGTGGCAACATCGTCGTTTCCCGCCGCGCGATTCTCGAAGAATCCCGCGCCGAGCAGCGCAACGAACTGCTGACCAAGCTGAAAGAAGGCGCGATCATCGACGGCGTGGTGAAGAACATCACCGATTACGGTGCCTTCATCGATATGGGCGGCGTGGACGGCCTGCTGCACGTGACCGACATTTCCTGGAAGCGCATCAGCCACCCCTCCGAAGCCCTGACCATCGGCCAGAACATCCGCGTCATGGTCACCAAGTACGACGCCGCCACCAAGCGCGTCTCGCTCGGCATGAAGCAGTTGGATTCCAACCCCTGGACCGGCATCGAAACCAAATACAAAGTCGGTGAAAAAGTCACCGGCCGCGTGACCAACATCACCGATTACGGTGCGTTCGTCGAACTGGAATCGGGCATCGAAGGCCTGGTGCACGTTTCGGAAATGAGCTGGACCAAGAAGAACATCCATCCCTCCAAAATCGTTTCCACCGCGCAGGAAGTCGAAGTCGTCATCCTCGACATCGACATGGAAAAGCACCGCATCTCGCTCGGCATGAAACAGACCGAATCCAACCCGTGGGATACCTTCTCGGCCAGCCATCATGTGGGCGACATCGTCGAAGGCGAAATCCGCAACATCACGGATTTCGGCATCTTCATCGGCATGGACGGCGACATCGACGGTCTGGTGCACCATTCCGACATCAGCTGGACCGAATCCTCCGAAGCCGCCATCAAGGACTTCAAAAAGGGCGACATGGTGAAGGCCAAGATTCTGGCCATCGACGTGGAGAAAGAACGCATTTCTCTGGGCATCAAGCAATTGGAAGCCGGCAATGAAGCCGCCGAATCCGATCTCGAAGGCCTGAAGAAAAACGACGTGGTCACCTGCACGGTCACTGCCGTGGAAGATGGCGGAATCGAAGTGAAAGTGGGCGAAACCCCCTTCACCACCTTCATCAAGAAGTCCGAACTTTCTCGCGAAAGACAAGACCAACGCCCCGAACGTTTCGCCGTCGGCGACCGGGTGGATGCGAAGGTCGTCTCCGTCGACAAGAAGACCCAGAAGGTCGCCGTGTCGATCAAGGTGCTGGAGCAGGACGAGCACAAGAAAGCCATCACTGAATACGGTTCCACCGATTCGGGCGCGAGCCTGGGCGACATCCTCGGTGCCGCGCTGAGCGAGGCGAAGAAGGGCTCGAAGTGATTTCGATGATTGGATGATTCGATCATTCGATCATTCGATGATATGGCAAGGGGCGCAGATAACACTGCGCCCCTTGTTTTTTGAGTTTGGGTTTTTTGAGGCTGGGTTTTTAACGCAGGCCGCGCTATAGCGAATCATCGAATCATCCCCTCATCGAATCATCGAGTTCCCATGGCCCTCCACGTCGATCACCTTCTCGACCGCATCCAACTCAAATCCCGCATCCGCTTCTGGCGCATATTCGCCATCGTCGCGCTGCTGCTTTGCGCTTTCCTTGTGCTGCGTGGACATAGCGGCAAAAGCGGGAACAGCCTGAGCGCGATGAGCGATCACATCGCACGGGTGAAGGTCAGTGGTGTGATCATGGACGATAAAGACCGCGACGACATGTTTGCCGACATCGAGAAGGACAAACGCACCAAAGCGCTGGTGGTCACCATCGATTCGCCCGGCGGCAGCGCTTCGGCCAGTCAGGATATCTATCTCGCCTTGCGCAAGATCGCGGCCAGCAAACCGGTGGTCTGCGTCATGCGCGGCATGGCGGCCAGCGGTGGGTTCATGACCGCGCTGGGTTGCGATTACACCGTGGCGCGCGAAGGCACGCTCACCGGCTCCATCGGCGTGATTTTGCAGCTTGCCGAAGTGACCGAACTGGCCAAGAAAATCGGCATCGAACCCATCACGGTGAAATCGGGGTTCTACAAAGGCGCCCCTTCGCCTTTCGAAAAATTCAATCCCGAGCAACGCGCCAGTGTGCAGCGTGTGATCGATGACTTCCATACCTACTTCAAGCGCATTACCGCAGAGCGCAGACATTTGCCGAAAGAAGTCGTTGCGCAACTCGCGCAAGGCCAGATTTATTCGGGCGGTCAGGCGGTGGAATTGAAACTGGTGGATGCCTTGGGTGGGGAAGAAGAGGCCATCGCCTGGATGGAAAAAGATCGCAAGCTTACCCATGATCTGCCGGTAATGGATGTAGAACCGGTCAAGGAAGAAGATGGCATTTTGAGTAAATTCTCTTCACTCGCTACGGGCCGCATTTTCGAATCCCTACTGATCAAACCCGAAGGCCTCATGGCCATGTGGCGTTAATTTTTACGGAATGGGGGTTCACTTCCACTAGACAGATTCTAAACCGTGGGTTATCCCTATCCCTCCGCTCCGTGGCGGAAGAAGAACGATAATATACAAACCAATTCGGTGCTTGGCACCTTAAGAGGCATAAACGTGGCAATGACGAAATCCGAGCTGGTGGCCCGCGTATCCGCGCGCTACCCCACCCTCCTCCACCGCGACGTCGAGCGCGTGGTCAACAGCATTCTCGGCGAAATCTCGAGCGCCCTCAGCAATAATGGCCGCGTCGAGCTGCGCGGTTTCGGCGCATTTTCCGTGCGCAAGCGCGATCCGCGCCGCGCGCGCAATCCGAAAAACGGCCAGGAAGTCCATATTGGCGAACGTTTCGCCGTTTATTTCCGCACCGGCAAACAATTGCGTGAGCGCGTAAACAAGGCCTCCGTGTAAATGACCGTATTTTCCGCCGCCGCCCGGGTGTTGCGGATCGCGCTTTTCGCGGTCGCCACTCTGGTTGCGGTGGTCTGGTGCCTACAAAATCAAGGGCGGGTGCTGGTCAGTTTCCTGCCCTTCGCGTATGGCATCGAAATGCCGCTGTTCCTCCTGGTGCTGCTTATTTTTTGCCTCGGCTTCGCGCTTGCTTGCCTGCTTGCCTGGCCCCGCAGCCTGCGCCTGCGCCGCCAGTTGCGGCTGATGCGCCAACGCCTCGATCTGCAGGAACACGATGTGCGCCAGGGTCAGCTGCACCGCCAACTGGCTGCCGAAATGCGCAAGGACGAAGACGACCATGCATCGGTGCCGATGGTCGATGACGAACGCCATCTTCCTGTGTAAATTTTTCTCTTTCGTTTTTCACGATCGCCGATGCCATTGCACGCAAAAATATGCGGCCTGCGCCGCCCGGAACATGCCTTGCTCGCCGCCAGCCATGGCGCGGCGATGCTTGGATTCGTGCATTTTCCCGCCTCCCCTCGCCACCTATCCACCAAAGCCGCGGCCGAACTGGCGCAGGCCGTGCGCATGGCGCATGCCACGCCGCTGGTCGCCGTGGTAGTGAATCCGAGCGACCCGGAAATCGAAGCCATCATGAGCGCTTATCGTCCCGATTATCTGCAATTGCACGGTGCGGAAGATGCGGCGCGCATTGCGGAAATCAAATCGCGTTTCGGGGTGAAGATCATCAAGGCGGTGGCGGTTTCGGATGCAGCGGATATGGCACGCGCCGCCTCTTTCGCACCGCTGGTGGAAGTCGTCATGCTGGATGCCAAACCACCTGAAGCAGCCACGCTACCCGGCGGCAACGGCATCTCCTTTGATTGGAGTCTGCCCATGCACCACCCGCTGCCGCCGGGCACGCAATGGTTGCTTTCGGGTGGATTGACGCCGGAAAATGTTAGGCTCGCCGCCGCGCAAAGCGGGGCTGCGCTGGTTGACGTTTCCTCCGGGGTGGAATACCAACCGGGAGAGAAAGATCCCGCACGCATCCTTGCTTTCCTGCAAGCCTGCGCGCACACCTGACCGCCCTCGATGTAATCGCAAGCTGGCCGCGCAGGCGGACAGCCGAAGCCATGAAGTAGCCATGACCCGCACCCACCCCGATTATGCACAATTCCCCAACGCCCAAGGCAAATTCGGCCCTTACGGCGGCCGCTTCGTGGCGGAAACGCTGATGCCGCTGGTGCGCGAAGTGGAAGCGGCCTATGCCGCCTGCAAAGCCGATCCCGCGTTTCATGCGGAATTCGAACGCTTACTTGCGGAATATGTGGGCCGCCCCAGCCCGCTGACCTATGCGGGAAGGCTGACCGATCAGGTGCGCGAAGCGGCGAAGGCCCATGGCCAACCCGGCAAGGGCGCGAAGATCTACTTCAAGCGCGACGAATTGAACCATACCGGCGCGCACAAGATCAACAATTGCATCGGCCAGATTCTGCTGGCGCTGCGCATGGGCAAAACCCGCATCATCGCCGAAACCGGCGCGGGCCAGCACGGGGTCGCCACCGCCACCGTCTGCGCGCTCTACGGCCTGAAATGCGTGGTCTATATGGGCGCCAAAGATGTGGAGCGCCAGAAGCCGAACGTCTTCCGCATGCGTCTGCTGGGCGCGGAAGTGGTGCCGGTGGAAAATGGCGGCCGCGCGCTGAAAGACGCGATGAACGAGGCGATGCGCGACTGGGTGAGCAACATCGACGACACTTACTACCTCATCGGCACCGCCGCCGGCCCGCACCCCTACCCCATGATGGTGCGCGATTTCCAATCCGTCATCGGGCGTGAACTGCGCGTGCAGATGATGGAGCGCGAAGGCCGCCTGCCGGACAGCCTGGTTGCCGCCGTTGGCGGCGGCAGCAATGCGCTCGGCCTGTTCCATCCCTTCCTCGCGGACGATGTGCGCCTGATCGGCGTAGAGGCTGCGGGTCTCGGGCTGGAGGGCAATATGCATGCCGCTTCCCTCACCCAAGGCTCGCCCGGCGTGCTGCATGGCTGCCGCACTTATCTGCTGCAGAACGAAGACGGGCAGATTCTCGAAGGCCATTCGATTTCGGCGGGCCTGGATTATCCCGGCATCGGGCCGGAACATGCCTGGCTGAAAGATCTGGGCCGCGTGGAATATGTGAGCGCGACGGACCAGGAAGCCCTGGCCGCCTTCCAGGTCTGCGCCCGTTCCGAAGGCATCATTCCCGCGCTGGAACCGGCCCATGCCTTGGCGCATGTGCTGCGGCTCGCGCCCACCCTGCCGCAAGATCACCTGCTGGTGATGAATTTCTGCGGGCGCGGGGACAAAGACATCTTCACCGTCGCCGCCGCCCTCGGCATTGAACTGGCATAGGGCAGATCATGGCACAGACCCGTATCGAACCGACCCGCATTCAGGCGCGCTTCGCGCAACTCGCCACCGAAGGCCGCCCCGGCCTCATCACCTTCACCATGGCCTACGATCCCGATCTGGCGGCCAGCGCACGATTGCTGCATGCCCTGCCCGAAGCGGGGGCCGATCTCATCGAAATCGGCATGCCTTTTTCGGAACCGATGGCGGACGGCAAGACCATTCAGAATGCCGGACAGCGGGCATTATTGTCAGGCGCGAGTCTGAAAGGCGTGCTGGAAATGATCCGCGTCTTTCGCGTGAACGACACGACCACACCGCTGGTTCTGATGGGCTATCTCAATCCGGTGGAAAAATACGGCTATGCCCGCTTCGCCCGCGATTTCGCCGAGGCGGGGCTGGATGGGACGATCATCGTCGATCTGCCGCCGGAAGAAGATGCGGATGCCCGCGCCACTTTCCGCGAACATGGCTTGGCCCTCGTGCGTCTCGTCGCGCCCTCGACGAAAGGCGCGCGCCTAGCCCAGGTGCTGGAGCATGCGGACGGCTTCATCTACACCGTGGCCGTCGCCGGCATCACCGGCGACAAATCGGCGGATGAGTCTTTCCTGGCCGGTCAAGTGAAGGCCATTCAAACCCAGAGCGACATTCCCATAGCCGTGGGCTTCGGCATTCGCACGCCGGAACAGGCGAAACGCATCGCGCAAAGCAGCGGCGCGCAGGCGGTGGTGGTCGGTTCGGCCTTGGTGGATGCGTTGCAGAGCGGCGGTGTAGCGGCGGCGGTGCAGCTGGTGCGTGATTTGAGCGCGGCGCTGCGAAGCTGATCCCCTCCGATATATAGCCGGGACTATCCATTACATCGGCCACGGATAATCTTTCGCGAAACTGGATCGCGCAAAGACTTCCCGCGCCTCGGCCAGACTCATCGGCAGCTTTTCCAGCCCGTAGATCGCTTGGTGCGCTTCGCCATGCACGGCTTCGGGCGGCTCGATCTTCTGCGATAAACCCCAATGCACCCCCATCAGCATCGCGCCCAATGCGGCGGCAGGATCGGCGTCCGCACCGGGCACGCGGTGCTCGATGTGCTTTTTATCCAAAGGCTTCGGCGGCAGGCGCAGGGCGGCGGTGCGGTTGTTCGGCCCCCAGCAGAGATGGGTGGGGGCGCGTTCTTCCGGGGCAAACCGCGCATAGCTTTTCGGCAACGGCGCAAAGAAATGCGTGCTGGCGGGCAAAGCGGCGAGCAGCCCGCCCAAAGCATGGCGCAAGGCAGGCGAATATTGATCCTGCTCATCGCGGAAAAACCCATTCCTGCCCGCCGCGTCTTCGAGATGCAGATGCAGGTGCAGGCCGCTGCCTGCGCGCTCCGAGAAAGGTTTCGCCGCGAAGCTCGCTTCGATGCCGATGCTGCGCATATCCTCGATGATGGCGGTCTGCAGCCGCAATGTCTGGCGCGCCAGCGCGACCGGATCGGCGCTGGGGCGCAGGGCGATTTCGAATTGTTCCAGCGCGCGTTCTTTTTCGGGGAAATGCGCAGGAATGCCCTCGCGCTCCGCCAGCCCGGCCATCCGCACCAGCAGCGCCGCATCGTCTCCCAGCGCATCCGCCCCGATGACGTAGAACTCCATTTCGGTAGCGAGCATGGGCGTGAGGGCGAAGTCATCGCGCAGACGTTGCGCGATGGTTTTTAGCCAAGAATCGGCTAAGAAATCTCTCATGAGCGGCCTTTATGGGTTGCTAGCCGGTCCCGCCGAAAAGCAAAAATCTCAAGCCATAACAAATGCTTACTCTCTGCACGGGATGCAGAGTATTGATGTGACGGAGCGGTAACCCGCAGCCAGTACGGATTGTGCAGGTATCGTGCATATGACATCACGCCATTCCGGGCTGAACCGGAATGGCGTGCGCAAGATAAAGTCCGTGTTGAGCGGCTTCGGATTAGACGACCGAGTTCAGCCATTCCACCAGCTGCGTCTTCGGCAGCGCGCCGACCTTGGTGGCCACCGGCTGGCCGTCTTTGAACAGGATCATGGTGGGGATGCCGCGCACGCCGTATTTCGTGGGCGTTTCCGGATTCTTGTCGATGTTCACCTTGGCGATCGTCACTTTGCCGACCATTTCGGTGGCCAGCTCGTCGAGCACCGGGCCGATCTGTTTGCAGGGGCCGCACCATTCCGCCCAGAAATCCACCAGCACCGGGCCGGAGGCTTTGAGTACGTCCTGATCGAAGTTCGCGTCGTCGATATGTTGTGTGGCCATGCGGGTTGCTCCTGCTGTTGAATGAATGGAATGTAGGTGCGCGGGTATCAAGCGTCAAGCGGTGGTGCTCCCTCTCCCTGGAAGGGGAGAGGGTGAGGTTGGTCAGGCTCCGGTTTCAAGTTCAGCGACAGCGACCGTGGAGAATCACCCTCTCCCTGTCCTCTCCCTTTAGGGAGAGGAAATTAAGCAGCGATTTCCAAGGACTGCGTATCCAGCAGCCATTCCGGCAGTTCCATCATCGCAGGCCCCGCTGTCCATAGCAGCAGCGCGCGGATGCGGTGATCGGGGTAGATGCGTTGCAGCAAGTCGCGGTAGGCGCGCATCTGGCGCAGATAGCCCACGGGCGTGGCTTCGACGGAAGCGGGCACGCGCTGGTTCGTTTTGTAATCCACCAGCAGAATCTCCGTTTCCCCCACCACCAGGCGGTCAATCTGGCCATTCACCGTGCGCGGTGCGCTTTGGGTGTGCAGCACGCCGCTCAGCGGCACCTCGGCCAAAGCACCCAAAGCGAAGACATCGGTGAATTCGGGCCGTTGCATGAGGCCCAATACGGCGGATTGCAGCTCGGTGCGCTGCGGCTCTTCCAAATCCGGTGCACGGCTTTGCAGCCATTGCGCCGCGCGCAAGGCGCGTTCGTCCTGTGGCACTTCCGGCAGAAACTGCAGCAGGCCATGCACCAGGGTTCCCCGCCGCAGCGCCGCCGCCTGCACCACGGGCGAGAGCACGCCGCCCGTTTCGTTCTGATGGCTGGGTGCGAGCGTGCGCAGGCGCACGGGCTCGATGGGTGCCGCACGGCTGAGGAATTCCGGCAAGGGCCGCATGGCCTCGGCAACGGGTGGCAAGGGCTTCGGCATGATTTCGGCGGTCTGCGCATCCACCAATCGCAGGCCCTCGCCTTGCACGCATCCCGCCAGCATCTCCGGCAGCGCATATTCGGCGGCGAAATCGAAGGGCGCGATATTCGGCAGTTTCTGAATCCCCTGGCGCACCAAGGCATACCAGCTTTTGGCGTCTTCTTTCCGTCCGCGTGGTTGCCATCCGGCAATGTAGAGCTCGTCTTCCGCCCGCGTCATCGCCACATAGAGCTGGCGGTTGCGTTCGCGGGTTTCGGCGTCCGTGCGGTCGGTCAATCGTTGCGCCATGCCTTCGTGCAGCCCGCCATTCTTGCGCGGCCACAGCGCCACCGGCAGGCCATCCTGCTCTGCCCACAGCAAATCATCGGTGCGGGATTGCATGTCCAGCGTATCCGCCAGAATCACGATGGGCGCCTGCAGGCCTTTCGCGCCATGCACGGTGAAAATGCGCACCTCGTTGCGCCCCTGCTCGGCCTCGCGTTTGCTTTCGATCTCGCCGCTGCGCAGCCAATGCAGGAACCCCTGCAGATGCGCGCATTCCTCCTGCTGATAAATCAGCGCCTGCTGCATGAGTTCTTCCAGCGGATCGAGCGCTTGCGGGCCTAAGCGCCGTTGCAGCCGCCGCATGCCATCCGCCCGGTAAAGAATATCGGCAAGCAGCGCATAGGGCGTCAAATAATCGGTGCGGTCCATCCAATGCGTGAGCTCGCCCAGAATGCGACGCGCATCCGCATGGTGGGCGTGCTCAGGCTCGGCGGCGGCGCGGCGCAGACGGGTGATGAGCGTCGCATCCCCCCGGTCATGCGCCAGCGCATAGAGCATGTCATCGCTGGCATTGAACAGCGGCCCGCGCAGCGCGGTGGCCAAAGCGAGATCGTCTTCCGGCAGCAGCAGCACATCGCACAAAACGAGGATGTCCTTCACCGCCAGCTGCTCGTTCAGCTCGATGCGGTCCGCGCCTGCCACCGGCACCTGGCGGCGTTTCAATTCGGCCACCAGTATATCCACGAAGCGGCCGCGCTTGCGCACCAGCACCATGATATCGCCCGCCTCCACCGCGCGGTTCTGGCTGGTCAGGCTGCGGCGCTGCTTCAGCCAGCGGGCGATGTTGTGGGCGACCAGTTGGGCTTGCAATCGCTCCGGGCGGCGGCGCACTTCGCCCTCCGCTTCCTCCGGCAATTCCACCTTCGGCCAGAATTCCACCCGGCCCGCCGCCCCTTCGCGCCATGCCTGATGCACTATGTCTTTTTCCGAAAGATCGAGCCCGGCTTTCGCTTCCGGCATGGCGAACACCGCATCCACCGCTCCCAGCACGGCGGCGGTCGAGCGGAAGGAAGTGGTCAGCCGCACGCGCTCGAACGGATGCTGCGCCTCCTCGCTGCGACGCTTGAAATAGGCGCGCATGCGGTCGAATTCCTCCGGGGCCGCGCCCTGGAAGGAATAGATGGATTGCTTCTCGTCTCCCACCACGAAGAGGCTGCGCGGGCGCGTGGTGGCGGATTCACCGGCAAACGCATCTTCGGTCAGCAGTTGCACGATGCGCCATTGCTCGCGGCTGGTATCTTGCGCTTCGTCGAGCAGCAGATGATCCACCCCGCCATCCAGCTTGAACAACACCCAGGCGCTGATGCCGGGGCGTTCGAGCAGGGCCACCGTGTGCAGAATCAGATCGTCGTAATCTAGCACCGCGCGGGCGCGCTTGAGCGCGGCGTAATGCCGCATCATGCCCACGAACAGCGTCAGCAGCGATTCGCTCTGCAATTGCGTGCGGCGGGCGATGTCGGCGCTTTGCTGCGCCAGCATGCGGGCCTGTTCGGCACCCAGCACTTCCACCACATCCGCCATGCGCTGCACCACATCCACCGTGGCCACGCGCTTGCGCGCCGTGCCTTCGCCCGTCAGCAACGCATCGCGATATTCGGCGACGGCGCTCGGGCTTTTGCGGTCTGCCGCCAGCCAACGGCCCAAAGCTTCGCCGCGCTCCAGGGATTCCTTTTTGTCGCTTGCACACAGAGCTTGTGTGGCCTGGCGCAGCTTCGCCAGCGCTTCCGGCGCGTAATCGAAATGATCCGTCTCTTCGATCGTGCCCAGCCATGCCTGCAAGGCGGCGCGCAGCGCGGGCAGCTGGTTGGATTCGAGCAGCAGGCCGAAGCGGCGCTGCTGGCCGGACATATCTTCCAGCAGCCCCTCCAGCCGCATCAGCCCGAGCTGCGGCGCGATGCGGCGCAATGCTTCCAAACGTTCGGGGTCCTGCATGCCGTGGCTTGAGAATAATCGCTGGCGCGCTTCCTTCAGCAGCGCCGCCCGTCCCCGGTCGTCCAGCAGCTGCAGATTCGCCGCCACCCCGGCCTCGATCGGGAAACGCCGCAGCAGGCTTTGGCAGAAAGCGTGCAGCGTTTGAATACGCACGCCCTCTTCGGATTCGAGCACGGTGGCGAATAATTTACGCGCCCGCGCCAGCAAGGCGGCGTCCGGGTCCTCGCCCAGTTCGCGCAACGCATGCGTGGCACGCTCTTCGGATTGCACCGCCCATTGCGCCAAAGTGCGCTGCAATCGGTGGCGCATCTCCTTCGCGGCGGCATTCGTGTAGGTCAGGCACAAAATGCGGTGGGGCTGCACCCCGCGCAGCAATAGGCGCAAAACCCGGTCGGTCAGCACCTTGGTTTTTCCGGAACCCGCCGAAGCCGCAACCCAGACCGAGCGCGCCGGATCGGCTGCAATACGCTGTGATTCCGTCATTTAATCGCTATCCCCGCCCTGCTTACAATTGCTAAAATGCCGCTCAAATCCTAAACATGCCTTAGGAAGGATTAACCTTTGGCTGCTATCTTACCCCTATGCCCGATGCTGGCAACACGAATCCTTCCACCGCTTTGCCCACTCCTTTTCCCTACTCGATGGCACGCTTATGCAGCCCGCACTTCCCCGCTTCTCTCCCGTCTCGCAGCCCGCTCCGGCCCAGCGCTTTTTCCTGCCGGAAATGTTTCGCCAGACCTTGCATCTGATTCGCGATGCGCAGAATTATTTCGAGACGGAGGGCAAGCTGCAGCTGCCGCTGTTTTCCCAACCCGTGCAATTGCTTTATGCCACCGAAATGTCGCGGGTGACGATGCGGCTTTCCTGCGTGATGGCCTGGTGCCTGGGCCAGCAAGCCCTGGTGCGCGGCGAGATCAACAGCACCGAATCGCTCGAGCATTTCCGCCTGGAAGGCGGCGACATCTGCTTGCAGGAAACCGCCGACCACCGCGAACTGCCTCCCACCATGCTCGACGTGCTGGACGAAAGCCAACAACTCTACGAACGCGCCTGGCGGCTGGATCAGGAAATGGCGAAAAGCTTGTTGAATTAGGATAGTACATTTCGCTCCGTATCGGCCTGCTGGCCCTCACATGAGCCTAAGCGCTTGAGCGCAGCTCAGGGCTGGCTCGGCCTACTGCCTTTTCATTGCCAAATACCGCATCCCCACCATCCACACTCCGCACTTGATGCGGAGTGAACCACTTGCAATGTCGCGGGTGTTCAGCGGCACTCCGCATCAAGTGCGGAGTGGGAGAGGTTGGCATCCAATAACTCAAGTTATTTCTTCAGCACATCCATCGGGTTGACCGGGTTGCTGCCTTGGCGCAGCGCGAAATGCAACTGGGGTTGGGTGACACCGCCGGTCTGGCCGACGAAACCGATGGTCTGACCCTGATGCACCAGATCGCCTTTTTTCACTTTCAGCGAGCTGGCATGGGCATAGACCGTGCTTTTGCCGCCATCGTGCGAAATGACCAGCATGTTGCCATAGCCTTGCAATTCATTGCCTGCATAGACCACCATACCATCTGCCGCCGCATGGATCGGCGTGCCGGCGGGCGCGCTGATGTTGATGCCGTCATTGCTTTTGCCGCCGCCCTTCGGGCCGAAACCGGAGAGAATCGGCCCGCGCGTGGGCCATACGAACTGGCTACCGGAAATGGCGGCGATCATCGGCGCGGCTTTGGCGGCGGATTTCCCGCCCATGGCACTGGAACTGACCGGGGTAATGACGGGGGCGGCTTCGGCTTGCGTGATCGCGCCTTCTTCGCGCAGGGCTTCCGCCTCATGGGCCTTGCCACCGACTTTCAGCGTCTCGCCCATCCCGTTGATCACGAAATCCGATTGCGGAGCCGGTTGCGGCGGAGTTGGCTGTGCCGCGGCGATGGATGCTGGTACGGGCAATGAGGGCGCGGCCATGTTGGCAGGAGGCATGGCGCTATACGCCCCGCCCCCATACGCCCCACCTAGGGGAATATTGCCGGAATAGGGATCGCTGACCGTCAGGGCGGGGGCGGGCGGTGGTGCGCTTCCCGCCAGCATCGCCTGATACTGCCCCATATTCGGCGCAGGCGCGGGGGCGGTGCTGGGTGTCAGGCTCGAAGGCAGCGGCATGGGCAGGGCCGAGCCGGAAGCGAAAGCGCGCGTCGGTTCCGCCGCCCCCGGCACCGGAGCGAAGGAAAGCGGGGCGGAAGGCGTGCCGAAAGGCGAGGTATTGCCGCGCACGGGCGCTGGGTGATAGGGCTGCGGCGGTGCGAAGGTCGGGCTGGCGGGGGTCGCCTGCATTGGCGTGCCCTGCACGGGCGGCAGCGTGGCCGCCAAGGGTTCGGCCCCGATGCGCGCGGCAGGCAGGCGCTGCTGCTGGTAATACCCCGCCGCCTCGCGCCCCGCGCTGCCACTGACCGCAGCAGGCGCGACCGAGCGTGTCGGCACCTTGATCACTTCGTCCGAATAGATCTTCGACCCGCCTTCGTTCTGATAACGCACGCGTGCAGGATCCTGCTGGCAGGCGGCAAGCATGAGGCAGGCGGTGGCGATGAGAGATGAACGAGGCGGCATCTGGGATTCCGTGATGTAGGTTTCAGGTTCAGCGGCTGCATCCTTTTACCCTGAAACCTATAACCTGTAACCTGAAACCTAAACCTCCGCGCCCATTTCCGCCACGCCGTCCCGGCCTACCAAGGGCACGAAGCGCACGGGCATGAGGTGCTGGGTGCGGATGCCGGATGCGTGTTTCTCGATGCGCAGCAGGATCTGCTCGCCATGCGTATCTCCCACCGGCACCACCATGATGCCGCCGGGAGCGAGTTGCGCGAGCAAAGCGGCGGGCACGCTGGGTGCTGCGGCGGTGACCATGATGCGGTCGTACGGCGCGGCCTCCGGCCAGCCGCGCGTGCCGTCTCCCAGCCGTGTGGTCACGTTGGTCAGGCCGAGTGCCTGGAAACGGATCTCCGCCTGCGTCAGCAATTCGCGGTGGCGTTCGATGCTGTACACACGGCGGCACAGGCGGGAAAGAATGGCGGCCTGATAGCCCGAGCCGGTGCCGATTTCCAGCACCCGGTGGCGGCTATCCATCTCCAGCGCCCAACTCATCCACGCCACCACGCTGGGCTGGCTGATGGTCTGACCAGCCTCGATAGGCAAGGCCACATCCGCATAGGCTTGGTCGATCAGATGCGGCGGAATGAACTTCTCGCGGGGAATCTGTTCGAAGGCGGAAAGCAGCGCGGTGTCGGTGATGCCCATGCGGCGCAGCTGCATGAGCAGGCGAATTTTGTCGGAAGCGAAATTCTCATGCGCCGACACCATCGCTCAGCGCTCCAGGCTGCGCATCGCGTCCAGCGCCGTATGATCGGTCAAATCCATGCGGATGGGGGTAATGGTGATATAGCCCTGCGCCAGCAGATCGAGATCGGTGCCCGCCTCGAAGGCCTGCCCGTCCTCGCCCCAGCTCACCCAGTAATAAGGCCGCTCCATGCGGTCCATGCGTTCTTCCAACTGCTTGCCCTGCGGGCGGCGGCCCTGGCGCGCCATGCGAATGCCGAGCGCCGCTTCGCCTTCCGGCTTGTTGGGGAAATTCACATTCATCAGCACCATCGGCGGAATGCCGTGCCGCATCAGCGCGCGCACGATTTCCGCGCCGTGACTTTCGGCCAGGTGCCAGCTGGGCAGGCCGCTGGCGCTCCACATCGAGAAAGACTGGCTGAAGGCGATGGAGGGAATGCCGCAGAGCGTACCTTCCATGGTGGCGGCGATGGTGCCGGAATGCGTCACGTCCTCCCCCACATTGTGCCCGCGATTGACCCCGGAGAGGATGAGGTCCGGCTTTTTGCCCATTGAGGGCAGCAGCGCTTCCACCGCATAGAGCACGCAATCGGTCGGCGTGCCGCGCACGCTGAATTTGCGCGGCTCGTATTTCTGCGCGCGCAAGGGGTTGTGGATGCTCAGCGAATGCCCGGCCCCGCTTTGTTCCACTTCCGGCGCCACGATCCACACATCGTCCGATAAAGTTCGCGCGATGGCGGCCAACATCTCCAACCCCGGCGCATGAATGCCGTCATCGTTGGTGACGAGGATGCGTTTGCCTTTCAGGTCTTCCATTCGATGCATATCGTATCTATCCTATTCGTCATCCTGCGCGAAGTCGCAGGATCCCGTGCGCTCTAAACTGAGATCCTGCGACTTCGCGCAGGATGACTCATTAAGCCATTTTTTCAATCCGCGTCAGCCCACCCATATATTTCCGCAGCACTTCCGGCACCGTAATACTGCCGTCGGCGTTCTGGTAATTCTCCATCACCGCCACCAAAGTGCGCCCCACGGCCAAGCCGGAACCGTTCAGCGTATGCACATAACGAATATCCTTCTCACCCACGCGGTAGCGCGCGCCCATGCGGCGGGCCTGGAAATCGCCGCAATTGCTGCAGCTGGAAATCTCGCGATATTTCCCCTGTCCCGGCAGCCACACTTCGAGATCGTAGGTCTTGCGCGCGGCGAAACCCATGTCTCCCGTACACAGCAGCACGGTGCGGAACGGCAGTTCCAGCCGCTTCAGCACTTCCTCCGCCGCCCCGACCATGCGCGCATGTTCCGCTTCCGAATCCTCGGGGCGCGTGATGCTGACCAGTTCCACCTTGCTGAACTGATGCTGGCGAATCATCCCCCGCGTATCCCGTCCGGCGGAGCCCGCTTCCAGCCGGAAACAGGGCGTATGCGCGGTGTAGCGGCGCGGCAGGGATTCTTCCGTCAGAATTTCGTCCGCCACGATATTGGTCAGCGAAACCTCGGCGGTGGGAATCAGGTAATGGCCGCTGACGGTCTGGAACTGGTCTTCGGCGAATTTGGGCAGCTGCGCGGTGCCATACAGCGCGTTGTCCTTCACCAGCAGCGGCGGCGCGCATTCGGTGTAGCCGAATTCGGTGGTGTGCAGATCGAGCATGAATTGCGCCAGCGCGCGCTCCAGCCTGGCCAGCGGACCTTTGAGCAATACGAAACGCGCGCCGGACATTTTCGCCGCCGTCTCGAAATCCATCATGCCCAGTGCCTCGCCGAGATCGAAATGCTCTTTGGCATTTGCGATGACACGCGGCTCGCCGAAACGCCGCACTTCCTTGTTGTCGTTCTCGTCTTTGCCCTCGGGCACATCATCTGCCGGCAGATTGGCGATGCTGCTGAGCGCGTCTTTCAGCGCATCCTGCGCTTCGTCGCTCGTTTCCGCTTCCAGCGCCGCGAGGCGTTCCTTAATCCCCGCCGCTTCGGCCTTCAGTGTTTCCGCCAAAGCCGGATCGCTGCGCATAGCCGCGCCGATCTGTTTGGCCACTTCGTTGCGGCGGGCCTGCAGCTGCTGCGATTCGGTCTGGCGCTCGCGTTTTTGCGTATCGAGCTGGAGCAGCGCGGGCGATTGCGCGGACAACCCACGGCGCGCAAGACCTGCATCGAAAGTTTCGGGATTCTCGCGGATGAATTTGATGTCGTGCATGGTTCCTCGGAGGCGGATGAAGGCGCGTTTCCTAAGCTATACACCACCGGGATGGGCGCGAAAGCGGGAATTGAAAAAGCCTTCTCCCTCTGGGAGAAGGTTTGGATGAGGGTCTATCGGCTGGTTCCGTCGCCCAGCGGAGAAACCCTCATCCTCCGCTTCGTTCCCCCTTCTCCCAGAGGGAGAAGGTTAACTAGCGCTCCCAGAGGGAGAAGGTTAACTAGCGCTCCCAGAGGGAGAAGGTTTAACTAGCGCTCCCAGAGAGAAGATTTATTTCTGCGAAGACGCTACTCTTCCTGCGCCCGGCGTCGCTCCAGCATGCGGCAGCTGAGAATGGAGATTTCGTAGAGGCCGAACATCGGCACGGCCAGTGCCAGCTGACTGAACACATCCGGCGGCGTGACCACGCCTGCGAACAGCACGATGCCGAGAATGGCGAAGCGGCGGGCGGAGGCGAGCGATGCGGCGCTGACGATGCCCGCCCGCCCCAGCAGTGCGAGGATCACCGGCATCTGGAAAGAAATACCGAAAGCGAGGATGATGTGGGTCACCAGATCGAGATATTCGCTGACGCGGGCCTCCAGCTGAATGGGCAGCACAGTCTCCCCGCCGCCGCTTTCGAAATGCAGGAAAAACCGCCAGGCATTCGGCAGAATCAGATAATAGGCCATGGCCGCGCCTAAGCCGAAAAGCACCGGGGCAGCCAGCAGAAACGGCACCACCACCCGTCGCTCGCGCTTATACAAACCCGGCGCCATGAAGCCATAAAGCTGCCAGGCGAGGATGGGGAAAGTGAGGATGAACCCGCCGAAACAGGCGAGTTTCAGATAGGTGAAAAACGCCTCCGTCAGATCCGTATAGATCATCCGGTGCGTGGCGGGGTCGGCGGCGGCCAAAGGCGCGACGAGGAAACCGTAGATGTCGCGTGCGAAGAAGTAGGTGATGCCGACTGCGAGGGCGAAAACAATCGCCACGCGGATGATGCGGGTGCGGAATTCTTCCAGATGCTCAAGCAACGGCGCGCGGCTCGGCTCGATCTCCGACCCGTCCGGCAACAGAAGCCCAGTCACGGTTTCACCCCTTCGGGCAGTGGGGATTCCTGCTGAAGTCGTGAACTCCCTCCGCCCTCAAGGGGGGAGGAGCTATTCGAAGCCATTGGCGTCGGCCCTTGCGCGCGCGAACTATCTACGAAATCGTCCAGCGTATAGGTCTCATAGGGCGTGCCGTCCGTACCCAGAATGGTGTGCGTGCGGCGCAGTTCGTGCGTCTCTCTCGCCACTTCGGCTTCGGCGGCGCGCAGCTCCGCGCCCAGCGGGCTTTCGTCGAACTGGCGGCGGAGGTCGCCGCCGAAATGTTTCATTTTCGCCCAGGCGCGGCCCGCTTTGCGCAAGACCACCGGCAGATCTTTGGGTCCGATGACGATGGCCGCCGTCACCACGATCACGCCCATCTCGCCCCAGGAAAGGTCGAACATGGCCTAGCTGCGCGGCGTCTGGTCGTCCTGGAACTGGCGCTCCGCGCTGCGGGCATCCATCGCGCGCTGGTCGGTCAGGCGCTTGTCCTCCCGCACTTTCTCCTCGCGCGTGGCGGCGCTCGTATCGGTTTCGTCCTTCATGCCGTCGCGCAGACTTTTCACGCCCTTGCCGAATTCGTTCATCACTTTCGACAAACGGCCCGGGCCGAAGATAAGCAGCACGACGATGAGGATGATGACGAGATGTCCGAGGCTCAGGCCCATGGCGAAATTCCTTTGCTTACGCGACCTGGGCCGCGGCGTGGTTGAGGGCATATTGCACGTCCGCTTCCGCCTGTACGCGGTCCCATGCGGCGGGCGCGGTGAGGAGGTAGGCGGCAGAATCGGCGCGGCGCTGACCGATGGCATCCAGCGGGCGCAGCGCTTCGGCGATGGCAATCATTTCATCCATCTTCCCGTTGCAATGCAAGACGAGATCGCACCCGGCATCCAGCACCTGCCGCGTCAGTTCCTGCATGGTGCCTTTGAGCGCCTTCATCGACAGATCGTCCGACATCAGCAACCCGTCGAAGCCGATATCGCTGCGCACGTAATCGAGCGCGATGGGCGAGGTGCTGGCGGGGCGCGCCACATCGAGCGCGTGATAGACGATATGCGCGGTCATGCCCAGCGGCAGGTTGCGCAAGGCGCGGAAGGGCACGAAATCCGTGTCGTTCAGTACCTCCAGGCTAGTCGTCACTTCCGGCAGGTCTTCGTGGCTGTCTGCGGTCGCGCGGCCATGGCCGGGAATGTGTTTAAGCACGGGCAGCACGCCCGCTTCCATCAGCCCCTGCGCCATCTCGGCGGCCAATTGGCTGACGATCCAGGGATCGCGGCCATAGGCGCGGTCGCCGATGATGTCATGCGCGCCTTCCACCGGCACGTCCGCCAGCGGTGCGCAATCGACATTGATGCCGAGGGCGTGGAGTTCTTCGCCCAGCAGCCGCGCATTCGCGCGCACGGCACGCTTGGCGGCCGGCAGATCATGGGCGGCGATGGCGCTGAGATCCCAGGCGGCGGGGCTCGCACGCCAATGCGGCGGGCGCAGCCGCGCCACGCGACCGCCCTTCCTGATCGATCAGCACCGGCACACGCGGCCGCCCGGTCAAGGCGCGCAACGAATCCACCAGTGTTTTGACTTGCTCGGGGGATTGGCAGTTGCGCGCGAAAAGAATGAAGCCGAAAGGCTGCACGCGCGCGAAAAATGTGCGTTCTTCCTCGGTCAGGATCAGGCCAGCTACACCGAAGATGGCGGCGGCGGGGTTGCTGCCATCCGCATTGCGCGCGAAGCTGAGGATGTCGTTGGCGGGGGCGTTCATTATTTCACCATGCAATCGAGGCGGGCGGCTTTGATACGTGCACAGACGGCCAAAGCTTCCTCATGCCCGAAATTCAGCGCGAAGAGACGATAGTAAATCCCCTTCTCTCCCAGATCGGCGCGTTCCACGGTGGTGGATTTGCCGCTGAGAATACCGGGTACGCGGCTGCCCAGATGCTTCACATGCTGCGCCGCTTCGCCCTCGCTGCGGAAGGCCCCGAGCTGCACCCGCGCGCTGCCGCCTTTGGCCACGATTTTGGTCTGGGTCTTGGCTTTCGGCGCTTCGGCTTTCTTCGGGGCTTCCACAACTTTCGGCGTTTCGTGCGCGGTTTTCTGCGCGGTGACCACTTCCGGCTTCACCGCATTGGCGGCGATGGCGGCGGCATCCGGCTTGGGTGTGCTGGATTGCGCATGGGCGGCAGGTACGACAGGCGCAGCCACTGCCAAAGGCACCGTTTGCGGCGGAGACGCGGAGGGAGTTTCAGGCTTGGCCGCTTCCATTTTCACCGCTTCGGGCTTGGATATCTCGGTGGATTCCATTTTCTCTTCGCTCTGCGCCTTCTGCCGCTCGGCATCGGTCAGCGGTACTTGGGGGCCGTTGCCGCGCAGTTTGGCATTCATCCAGGTACTGCTGCCGGAATCGCTGGTGCCGGAATCGCCGCCGTTCACATCCATGGGCTCCTCAGGTGCGGCGGTCAGCCGCTCGGCGGTGCCGGAAGCGGGCTTGGCATTGTTGTCGATCACTTCATAGATCGTCTTGTCGCGATGCGGGGCCTGCCAGCCGCCGGGTTCTTTGGGCACTTCCTTGTAGGGCGTGGGGTCGGCCTGCACGAGTTCGGCTTGGGCCGGGTCTTGGGTCGCGCTGCCGGAATGATAAGCGTACCAGGCCAGGGCCATGAAACCGCTCAAGGCGGCGACACCGACCAGGATGGAAGCCGCGCCCCACACTTTCTGTGCGGGTGCGTCGTCGTAATCGTCGTAATCTTCGTGGCGGCTCATGCCCGCAACTCCTCAACCGGTGTCACTCCCAGCACTTCCAGGCCGGTGGCGAGCACGGTAGCACAGGCCGAAACCAACGCCAAGCGCGCCGCCGTGCGTTCCGGCTCCGCCGCGATCAGAAAGCGCAATTCCGCATTGTCCTGCCCGGCATTCCACAAAGCATGGAAGTCTGCGGCCAGTTCCTGCAGGTAGAAGGCCACGCGGTGCGGTTCGTAAGCATTCGCCGCGCTCTCGATCAAACGCGGGAAGAAGGCCATGCGTTTGATGAGTGTGAGTTCGGCGGGCGCATGCAGCGCGCCCAGCAATTTCGCATCCGGCTTTTGCGATTGTTCGAGCAAAGCCGCATGGTCGGTCGCGGCGTGGCGCAGCACGCTGTGGCAGCGGGCATGGGCATATTGCACGTAGAAGACCGGGTTGTCTTTGGTCTGCTCTTTCACCTTGTCGAAATCGAAATCCAGCGGCGCGTCGTTCTTCCGCGTCAGCATCATGAAGCGCACGGCGTCTTTGCCCACCTCATCCACCACCTCGGCGGCGGTGACGAAAGTTCCGGCGCGCTTGCTCATTTTCGCGGGCTCGCCGTTGCGCAGGAATTTCACCATCTGGCAAAGCTTCACCTCTACCTCGCCCTGCCCGTCCGTCAGCGCTTTCACCGCGGCGCGGATGCGTTTCACATACCCGCCATGGTCGGCCCCGAACACATCCACCATGCGCGAAAATCCGCGGGTGTATTTGTCGTAATGCAGCGCGATATCCGGCGTGAAATAGGTCCAGCTGCCATCGCTTTTCTTCAAAGCGCGGTCCACATCGTCGCCGAATTCGGTGGCTTTGAAGAGCAGCTGCGGGCGCGGCTCCCAGTCTTCGATCTCTTTGCCCTTGGGCTTTTCCAGCACGCCTTCATACAGCAGGCCCTTGGATTCCAGCACCGCCACGGCTTTTTCCACCATGGCCTTTGGCGGTGATTTCGGCCTCGGAGGAAAAGACATCATGCTCGATACCCAAGCGCGCCAGATCGGCGCGGATCAGTTCCATCATGGCTCTCAGCGCGAAAGCGCGCACCACCGGCAGCCATTGCTCCGGCTGCTGATGCTTCAACGTATCGCCGTAAGTCGCGGCCAGGGCCTGGGCCACCGGCACCACATATTCGCCGGGATAGAGCCCTTCCGGCACCGCGCCCACCGCTTCGCCCAAGGCCTCGCGGTAGCGGTGAAAGACGGATTCCGCCAGCCGGTCCACCTGCGCGCCCGCATCGTTGATGTAATATTCCTTCAGCACGCTGAAGCCTGCTTTTTTCAGCAGCCGCGCCAGCGCATCCCCGAACACCGCGCCGCGCACATGGCCCACATGCATCGGCCCCGTGGGGTTGGCGGAGACATATTCGACATTCACCGATTGGCCCTGCCCCTGCTCGGAGGTGCCGTAGGCCAGCCCTTCGGCCAGAATCTCGCCCACCAGGCGCGTCCAATATTCCGGCTTCATGGTGAGATTCACGAAACCCGGCCCGGCGATTTCCAGGGAAACGATGTCGCTTTCAGCCTTCAGTTCCGCCACCAGCAATTCGGCAATCGCTTTCGGGCTCATGCTGGCGGGTTTGGCCAGCACCATCGCCGCATTGGTCGCCATATCGCCATGCCCAGCCTCGCGCGGCAGATCGACCGTGATGGACTCCATGTTCAACCCAGCGGGCAGCGCCCCACGCGCCTGCAACGCCTCAAGGGCGGAGACGATCTGGGCGCGCATTTGGGCGAAACGATGCATATGAACCAAGCGAAAAAGGTGAAGGTTGGTGTCATATCCAAAATGGCAGGAATTTAACAGTAATTTAGTACCTCTGGTTTAGACTCAAAAACCAAATCAAGATTCCGGTATTTTCTGCGATGTCCGAAGCCATGACGCTTGCCCAAGCACATGCATTGCCTAGCGGAAACTACCGCAATCCAGAACGGACAAATCTGGATGATAGCGATATAGCCATTGTGGATATGTATGTGATAGCGATCACCGATGCCAAATCCGACAGGCCTATCCTTGGGACAAATGCGCTGGACACTTGCACGGCTGTTATCGTGCACAACAAGAAAAACAAATCAGTAGGCGTTGCACATGTGGATCATCATCCTGCCGATGCTTTGCTGACCCTGATCTCCCATTTGCGCAGCAATGCCACGGATCTGCTTGAAGTCCACGTACTGGGAATGAACGTCTACAATGAGATGGACAAAATCATGTTCAATGGCCAAGCGTTAGATTTGTTGAACACACTCGCCGGTATTTCGAACGCTACGCTCAAAACGTTCGACCTCGGCGTAAAACCACATCCGCATGGTGCAATGCTCGATACACGCAATGGTGCGCTTTATCGGTTAGGGCGAGATATTGTTTCCGCCGAAGAGGTTGATTATGAAACCGAAATAGATATTGGATTTCCTCTTGAGCTTGCATATGAGCATGGCATTCATAACTTTCACGATCTGACGCAGAAAGGCATTCCTACGCAGCGCCACCGGCGCTGAGGTCGAACAACCGCTTATATTCCTGCATCGCGAAGCGATCCGTCATCCCCGCCACGAAATCGCACACTAGCACGGCCAGCTCTCCCTGACTCACCGCCAGTTCGGGCTGATACGGGTCTGGGCCGCTAGGGCCGAAGGCTAGCAATTGCCATTCGGTGGGCAGGCAATGGGGTTCGGCCAGATAGAAATCGAACAAGGCGCGCAATAGGCGCGTGGCCTTGCTGGTCATGCGGTTCACCGTGTAATGCCGATACATCCGCCCCATCAGGAAGCGCTTCAAAGCGCGGTTGGTCGCCTGCATGGCGGGCGAGAAATCGACCAGCGCCCGGCCCAGGCCGCGCACCTCGTCGATGGTCTGCACGCCGCTTTGCGCCACGTTCGCTTCCGTGGTCGCCAATAGATCCTTCACCATCCGGTCCATGAAACGGCGCAGGGCCTCATGCGTGCGGCGCTTGCGGTCGAGCATACCGTAGGTCGCGTCCACCTCGGCGAAGACCTCCCCGATCAAGGGCAGTTCCGCCAGATCTTCCGGCGTGAAAAGCCCAGCGCGCAAACCGTCATCCAGGTCATGAGTGTGATAGGCGATGTCATCGGCCAGGGCCGCCACCTGCGCCTCGGCGCTCGGCCAGCTTTGCAGGGCCAGATCGTGGCTGTCGTTATATTCCTTCAACGCGCGCGGCACCTGCTTCAACGGCCCGTTATGCTTGGCGATGCCTTCCAGCGTTTCCCAGGTCAGGTTCAACCCGTCGAACCCCGCATAGCGGTGCTCGAGCTTGGTGAGGATGCGGATGGTCTGGGCATTGTGGTCGAACCCACCGAAGGGAGCCATCGCCGCCGTCAGCGCGTCTTCCCCCGCATGGCCGAAAGGCGTGTGGCCCAGATCATGCGCCAGCGCCAGCGCCTCGGCCAGGTCTTCGTTCAGATGCAGGCTGCGGGCGATGGTGCGCGCCAGTTGCGCCACTTCGATGCTGTGGGTCAGCCGCGTGCGGTAATGATCGCCCACATGGTTCACGAACACCTGCGTCTTGTATTCCAGGCGGCGGAAGGCGGTGGAGTGGATGATCCGGTCCCGGTCGCGCTGGAAGGGGCTGCGCGTGGCATGCTCAGGCTCGGGGATGCGGCGGCCTTGGCTGGTTTCCGGGCGCGCGGCATAAGGCGCGAGATGGCTGTAAAGGTCAGAAAAGGGCATAGGCTTCCTTGGCAACGGGCGATGGAAGCGTTATATATGTTCTATCGCATCAATTACACTGTCATTCCTGCACAATCGGGAACGACCAGAGGCAACCATGACCCTCCCCACCTTCGACATCTCCGACAGCGCCGCGACACGCATCGCGCAGCTCATCGCGGAAGAGCCTTTGCCTGCGCGCACCTTGTTCCGCGTGGCGGTGCTGGGCGGCGGCTGCGCGGGGTTTCAATACAAGTACGATCTGCTGGAAGAAGAAGCCGCGTCGGACGATCTGCTGATCGAGAAGCACGGCGCGCGTGTGGCGGTAGACGAAACTTCGCTAGAACTGCTCAAGGGAAGCATGCTGGATTACGTCGAAGAACTTGTCGGCGCCGCTTTCGAGATGAAAAACCCGAATGCCGCCAGCGGCTGTGGGTGCGGTAATTCGTTTTCGGTGGCGATGTAGACTTCGATCAATAGGCGATATTGCCGCCCCGCACATTCTCACCAGTGAAGGGCAATGTCTTGTCTTTAAGCAATCCCTGGCGAATGGCGTTCAAGCCCACATCCCGCAGATGCTCGTTTATAGCTGTCTGAATGACTGCCCATTTGGGGTCGTCACCTTCCGCAACCGCCATGTAAGCTTGGGAAGCCGATAGCGGAACAATGTGCTCTGAATATATGAGCGCTTTGATTTGCGATACCTCGGCCGCTTTGGCGATCCACGCCGAAGGCACCTCGGCGGCCCGTTGGCTATCCAACTGCTTGCCGACGCCAAGAAGCATCGCGGGAAAGGTTTCTTGAAATTCCATCAGCGTAGCAATCACGTAACCTGTGCTGTTATCGAGAAAATGATCTCTTTTATTCTCACCTTCCTCGATTTTGAAACCCCAATCCTCCAATTGCCGCTTCATCGCCGAACGCGCATATTGGTGGTAAATAGCATTCGGCATGTCGTAAAAATCTTCCATCGCATCCTCATTCGGGTAATGGTGGCTTGTCGTTTGAGTTTAATCAGCACTTGCCTCGGCATGGTAAGCCGTTTTCGGCTACGCCTTTCTCAATTGCTTTCAGTCCGACGTCTCTTAAATTGATATGGAAATCGCTATTCAGTTTGGACCATTCCGGATCGCCTTCGACGCGGATTTCCGCGTAGGCTTCCTCGTTCGCTCTTTCATTTCTGTTTTGCGAAACCCACAATATTTTATCGATGAGCCTAGGCGCGATTGCGGGCGCTTTGGGATAGTTCGGTGCATCAATAACTGCGCGCAATCTTTGCAGAAAGTCCTCTTTATTATTGGCCTGGGCCGGTAGAAAGACTTTCACATAAGACAAACTGTTTCTCTTGTGGTGATCGTAATTGCCTTCACCCCGCTCAAACCCCCATGCTTTTAACTGTCTTTCAACGGATATTGTGGCGTATCGATCCCGTAGCTGTTCTGACAAATCCATTGGTATCTCCTTGCCACCATCGCTAATCTACCATTCAGTTTAATCGTAAAAGCTTACCATTCCATGAATCTAAAAATCGCCACCTGGAACGTGAATTCTCTTAATGCACGGCTGATGCATGTGTTGCGCTGGCTGAAAGAGAGCGGGCCGGATATCGTATTGCTGCAGGAAACCAAAGTGGTGGACGAGGCGTTTCCCCGGTTGGAGATCGAGGATATGGGTTACAACCTCATCATCCACGGCCAGAAAACCTACAATGGCGTGGCAATCCTCTCGAAATACCCGATGGAGGAAGCCGAACGCGGCCTGCCGGGGCTGGAAGACACCCAGGCGCGCTACGCCGAAGCCGTCATCTCCCTGCCCCCCGCACTCATCGGGCATGGGGCGATCCGCGTGGCGAGCGTCTATGTCCCAAACGGCGAATCCCCTACCTCGGACAAATTCGCCTACAAAATGCGTTTCTACGAGGCGTTGCGCGCGCATACCCTTGGCTGGAAATTGCTCGACGAGCCGGTGGTGCTGGGCGGTGATTTCAACTGCGCGCCCTACCCCATCGACACTTTCGCCCCCGCAAGGCAAGATGGAAGCGTGTGCTACCACCCCGCCGAACGCGCCCATTGGCGCGCTTTACTCCACGAATCCAACCTCCACGATGCCTTCCGCCTGCTACACCCCGAAGAACGCGGCGCCTACAGCTGGTGGGACTACCGCGGCGGCAGTTTCCAAAATGGCCAAGGCATGCGCATCGATCAGTTGCTGGTAAACGCGCTGGCGGCGGATAGGATGGTAAGGTGCGAGATTGATAGCCACACGCGGGGCTGGGAGAAACCGAGCGATCATGCGCCGGTGAGCGCAATAATAAAAGACTCCAGAATATAAAATCCTGGAGTCATGGTACTCGATGCAATCAGTTAATCGCCCCAATCGGTCTTTTTGCTTACGATAAGGCGGTCTCCTTGTTTCCAAGACGTCTGGAAAGTTTTCTCGTAAAAATTGACGAGGAGTTTTCCAACATGCTCGTTTTTGGCAACGTGTGCGTCTCCGTACCCGTAGATGATAATGATATCACCGTCGTAAATCAGCGAAGCCATCCCAATGTACTGCTTACTCTGCAACTCCTGATACTGTGAGTCACCGCTGATTTCTCGCCATAACTCGTACAGATCGGAATCAGCTCTGCGGTATTCGCTTATGCGCTTACCCGATTTCTCCAACTTCTCCCAAAACTCGTAAAAGGAATTGAAGATGTAACCTTTTTCATCCCTTAAAGTCACAGGCAAGTCGTAGACCGTTAGTTTTTTCAAAAGCGAAGTCAGTTGCCGTACTGAGCTCGAAGTTACTCGAAAGGACTTAATCTTCGAAAAAGAGTAACATTCCGGCAGGTTGATTGCATAGGTGGCAGTCTTTGCCATTTCGTTTTTATATTAAATTTGATTCCAGGAATCTGCTTGGACAGTAAAAACAATGTTACCTTAGCATCCAAGTATGACGATGCTGTGAAGGTCAGACGTTTTCTGCCGCGACCACGCGGTTTTTGCCCGCGCCTTTGGCTTCATATGCCGCATTATCCGCGCGTTTCAGCAACGATTCCGCGCTGTCGCCGATCGGGTTGATCGTCGCGACCCCAATGCTCACCGTGCGGGGTTCCTGCACGGTGGCGCTGATCTGTAGCGGGGTTTCCTGTACCATGCGGCGGATACGTTCGGCAGCCTCTAAGGCGGGCTTCATGTCGGTCTCGGGCATCAGCACCACGAATTCCTCGCCGCCGAAACGCGCGACCAGATCGGCCCCCCGGGTGGCGGAGACGATGATCTTGGAGAGATGTTTCAGCGCCTCGTCCCCTCCGTCATGGCCGTGATCGGTATTGATGCTCTTGAAATTATCCATATCCATCATGAGCAGGCTGAGCGCCTTGTTCTTGCTCAGCGCCTCGCGCACCATGTTGGCCAAGTGGGTGTTCAGATAATGGCGGTTGTATAGCCCGGTCAACCCGTCCGTGATCGCCATGGAGACGGTTTGCTTGTAGTTGGCCTTCAGTGCTTCCTGATATTTCTTGCGGCGTATTTGAGTGCGGGTGCGTGCCAGCAATTCATTCCCGTCAATCGGCGCCACGATGTAATCGTTCACGCCCATCTCCAAGCCCTTCAGCAGCGCCCGTTCATCGTCCTCATCCACCAGCATCAGGATCGGCACGTGGCGGGTCTCTTCCTGGGCCTTGAAGTAGGAAGCCAGCCGCAGTCCGTCCGCATCCATCATCATCGTGGAAATCACGATAAGATCGAAATTACCGGCGATGGCGACATTGCGCGAGGATTCCGGCTCCAGCACCTGATCGACCTTCAACCCGGCCCCTTCCAGAATAGCCACGATCCGGCGCATCTGCACCGCGTCGTCATCCACCGCCAGCACGCGTGCGCCGGTGATGTCCGA
The DNA here is from genome assembly GCA_965247145.1 of Rickettsiales bacterium. Classification (GTDB taxonomy): domain Bacteria; phylum Pseudomonadota; class Alphaproteobacteria; order Rickettsiales; family JAIXRX01; genus CBDFGH01. Next base: position 287,040 of record CBDFGH010000001.1, on the reverse strand, counting down.
GAGGTCTTCGTGATGCTCGTTGAGGACGCCCATCTGCAGCCCGGTCTGATCGCGCAGGCGCAGTTCGTCGAGCAGCGCTTTGGTTCGGATGAGGGATTTGACGCGAGCGAAAAGCGCGGTGTCGTTGATCGGCTTGGTCAGGAAGTCGTCCGCCCCCGCTTCCAAGCCGCGCACGCGGTCTTCTTTGTCGGAAAGCGCGGTGACCATCACCACGGGGATATGCGAGGTGTCGGCAGCTTCTTTCAGGCGCTTGCAAGTTTCGAATCCGTCCATGCGCGGCATCATCACATCCAGCAGCACGAGGTCGGGGTGCTTGGCATGCGCGACTTCGAGCGCCTCGAATCCATCACGCGCGGTGACCACGTCGTAATATTCGTTGCCCAGTTTCACTTCGAGCAGTTTGACGTTGGCGGGCACATCGTCCACCACGAGGATCAGTCCGGTCATTGTCTTTACGCGCCCATCTTTATGCGCCTACTTCGGCTTCTTTGAGGAACCGGTCGATCGTCTGCATGAAATGCGCGATCGAGATAGGTTTAGAGATATAAGCCTGACAGCCCGCCCGCAAGATTTTTTCCTCATCGTCCCGCATCGCAAACGCGGTGACGGCGATAATCGGGATATCGCACAAGCTTTTATCTGCTTTGATACGTTTCGTAATATCGAGGCCTGAAATCTCGGGTAGCTGAATATCCATCAAGATCAGATCGGGATGTACCTGTTGCGTCATCCCATAAGCGGCGCTGCCGTCCTTGGTTTCATAGGTCTCGAAGCCGTGCGCTTCCAACAGGTCGCGGAACAGTTTGAGATTGAGGTCGTTATCCTCGACGATCAGAATCTTTTTCATCGGCGATTCGGCTTGTAAACAGCCCGCGGCGCGGACTTCTGGCATAATTCAGAGGTAGCATGCGATGTGTTAAGATTGTCTTTATGGAATGAAAAAACTTATCCACAGTTTTTGCGTTTGGCTCCGCGAAGGTCTACTGACCTCCGCATGAGCCTAAGCACTTCGCGCAGCTCAGGGCTGGCTCGGCCTGCTGGCCTTCGCATCACGTGCTGCTTCGCTTCCTTTGGGGAAAACTATAACCGTTCCGGAATCTTCACGCCTAGCGCCTTCTCCAACCGTTCCCTCTCGCCGTAATACAGCACCCGCCGCACGAATCTCGGCATGATGCCGGTCCAGGCGAAATCGCCGAATATCTTGCCTTTGTCATCTTCGCCCTTGATCTGGAAGGTGAAGAGATCGTGCATGGTGATGACGTCGCCTTCCATGCCGACGATTTCGGAAATGTGCGTGATGCGGCGATGCCCGTCGCGCATCCGGCTGATCTGGATCACCAGATGCAGCGAGCTGGCCACCTGGAAGCGCATGGCTTTCACCGGCAGATGCAGATTGGCCATGGAGAGCATGTTCTCCAGGCGGCTCAGCGCATCGCGCGGGTGGTTGGCGTGGATGGTGGCGAGGCTGCCTTCATGGCCGGTGTTCATCGCCTGCATCATGTCGAAGGCCTCGGCGCCGCGCACCTCGCCCACAATGATGCGATCCGGCCGCATGCGCAGCGCATTGCGCACGAGATCGCGCACGCTGACTTCTTCGTCGCGGTTGCGGCTGGCGCTGGCGGGCTGGGTCTCCAGGCGCACCACATGCGGCTGGTGCAGCTGCAATTCGGCCGCTTCCTCGATGGTGACGATGCGTTCCTTGTGGCTGATGAATTGCGAGATGGCGTTGAGCATCGTCGTCTTCCCCGAACCCGTACCGCCGGAGATGATGATGTTGATGCGGCAACGCCCGCAGACTTTCAGGAACTCCGCCAGATTCTCCGACATGTTCCGCTGCTCCACCATTTTCTCGATGGTCAGCTTGTGTTTGGGGAATTTCCGGATGGAGATAGTGGTGCCGTCCACGGCCAAAGGCGGCGCAATGATATTGACGCGCGAGCCGTCGAGCAGACGGGCATCCATCAACGGGCGGGTGGTGGGCAGATCGCGGCCCACCGTGTGGCAGATCTTCTCGGCGATCGCGAGCACTTCCTCGTCGTTCTTGAATTTCACATCCGTCAATTCGAGAATCCCCGAGCGTTCGATGTAAACTTGCCCCGCCCCGTTCACGAGGATGTCGTTGATCCCGTCATCTTCCAGCAGCGCCTGCAGCGGCCCCATATCTTTCCACTGGTCGCTGACATGCTGCAATGTCGCTTGATGTGGGCTGAGCACTTCGCCCTCCTCCACCAATCCCTGACGGCTGGCGATGGTCATATCGCTCTGCTGGCGAGCGGCTTGGGCGTTCGGCTTGATCATGCGCAGCATGGAAGACTCCTGAGTCGGGTCGGAGGAAGAGGGATCTTGGGCGGATAACGGAGACGAATGAATGGGTTCGAGAGAACAATCGGTTTTGGCGATGGCGGTTTCGGCATGCGGCTGGGCATTGTGCACATCTTCCAGCCCGAAGCTTTCGCCCTGCGGAATCTGGCGATGCTGGCCACCAAAAATATCCGTCAGTTCAACCCATCCCTCCAACACGCGATACGCGCACCGCGCCGCTTCTCCCTGACGGTAGATGATATCGCCACGGCGGTAAGCAAATTGTTGGGTCATGAACTGGTGGTGTTGGGGTGCATTACGGCCCAGCATAGCGGCATTTTATTAAAATTGTATGTAAGCGCTCTTTCCGTTCTTCATAAAATAGCAAACATTGGATGGTATGGTGGAATCATGGAACTTCCTTTCTCTATCCTCCAGCAATCCATCGAAGCTGCGCGCATATCGGGCCTTGCAGGCGGAAGCAGTCCGCCGGATAAGCGCGAACGGCAAGCCTACATGGGCCGAGCCCTGGATTATTTGGCGAGCCCTGCACCGCAAGATAAAGCGGGGCGGGTGCAGATCGCCCGCGATCCGGAGCCCGACGCGGAAAAAGTTTTCCCTGCCGAAAAAAGGATGTATCCGCTGCTGAGCTTGCTGGAATATCAAGGACAGCGACTGTGCCTCCCTTCTGACCCCACAAGTCACGACTTGGATAGAAAAGAAGCTTTTCAAAACCAGGCAGATGTTTTCCACTATTTCGCGCAGGGATCACACAACACCGCCTGGAAACTTACGGGCGACGAGCGACGACAGTTAGAGACAGGCGCGCAGCAATACTTCTCCACAGCCGAACGTGCCGCGATGGAGACGCTGATAACGAGCAGGCCGAGCCAGTGGAATCAGGCGAACAAAGAAGATTTTCAAATGTTGATGCGCCTGGGCGAGCAGCGCGCGCATAAGATGCTGCAAGAGGTGCCGACGCAGAGTTTTACCCACCTTGATCGCAGCGACGTCGAAGACATTCAAAACTTCGTGCAGAAAATGGCCAACAAAGCACAGTTGGAGCGCCCGCTATTCATTGCCATCGGCACGGGCAACATAAGCGATGCGAATAAGGGGGCGCTTTATGGCAACAAAACCTTTTTCGTGAACGACCAAGGTGCGTTGTCGGACGATAATCGTTACCGTGTAGCGGCGGGCGATGTTGCGGACCCACGGGCCGTGAACGAGCAAATCCGTAGAGCGGTGATTCTCGACGAGAGCAAAAATCTAAGTATCATCATCGACAACGATCTGTGGGCCCAAGCCACGAAGGAAGAATTAAAAGCGGTGATTGCGCATGAAATAGCCCATCTCGTGCATAAAGACCGAAAGAAAGAAGCGAAAGTCAACGCCGAACTGTTCGAGAAATATCCCGGCATCGACCTGCTCGATGACACCGCGCGCATCGAAGCGCTCAGCGTCATGTCTACGACAAGCATTCAACACGCAAAATTTGATCTGCACAAAATCGCGCGCATGGAACGGATGCGTGAGTTCGAAGCGGATGCTTTTGTCGTCGATCAAGGGCTGGGTGCGGGGCTAATTTCTTATCTCCGTCGAAGCGCGCAAGAGAAGCTGCCGGAAACGATGGAACTGAAAGACGCGCTGAGGCAGGAAACACAAGTGATGAACAGTGGCGGCGCAGATCACATCAGCACCGCACAGCGCACAGCGCTGATCATGGAACGGATGGAGCAGACACAGAAAGAACGCGCCCGGCCGATCGACCCCGACGGCGTTCTGCCCGAAGGTATATCCGGCGCGAACCCCAGCGACCGGCACATCCGCCAAGCAGTGCGCAAAGGCAGGGAGCTCTGATAAGAAGAAAAACGATCACATACAATACTTTGTCGATATAATGGTAATAATCGGTCGTGCCGGCAAGGGATTGCCCTCGTTTGGGATTTGCTGCCAGGAAATAGTTGGGTAAGGAACAGAAGTGTTTGATTAAAATTGATGGATTGTGCGGCGTTCATATTCATCAAAACGCAATCTTATGGTGTCATTATAATAATATGCCGATCTCTGATGAAACATTGAATCAAGTTCGCTTTCTTGCCCAACAAGCAGGCTGGGCTGGAGGTATGTCGCATGATAAACCCAATCCGCGCAATTTTTATGAAGATGCCCGCAAACGTGTGGAAAATACCCCACCTTTCAGTGCGGAATCGCCCGGAACTCTTTCGAACGTTCCAGTGCATCCAGCTGTTCCGCAGGCGAACATTTATACGGTAACAGACTTACTTTCTGCCGCGCCCGCAGGAAGTATAGTGAGCTTGGTCACTGCTCGTACCGGCTCTTTCATCGCAGATCATGAAGACCCAAAGGAAACAGAAAAGAATATTTATCTCAACATCCCTGTCGAAAAGCTTCGGCTGCTTGAAAGTCGCTGCCAGGAAATGGCGCAGCGTTCTGGAATCACGGGTAAAATATCGGTGGCAATATCTACGGAATCCAACATTTACGCGCAGTCCTTCACGGCCATATCCGGTGCCAAAGGCAGGTTGGGTACCAACGAGGTGCACATCAGCGCTCCGATGCTTGCAAGCCTGGATATGGACGAACTTACGGGTGTCATGGCTCATGAGGTTGGACACATCATGCACCAGCATCAAAAACGATACGAGGCACACGATAAAGAATTATCGCGCAAACCTTCCGAATTTCAACTCGGCATGCATTATCAAGAAGAACTATCGATGCATCGTTATGCCGAATTCGAGTCCGACGCCCATGCGATCACTTTGGGATATGGAAAACATCTGGAAAAAGCGCTGTGCCGTTTGGCAGCTCAGAACCTTGGCTATAAGAATTCCTGTGAGGATGGTGTGCGGCAGGATTTGCAAGCGAATATCGGGGAAGATCATCCTGCGATGATTCAGCGTCTGGCGCGCCTTACAGCGTTGGGAGAGGCAAAAGAGACCGGCGCGGCGATAAAGCACGATACGAAAAATCCCGATCTTTGTCTGCCCAAGTATGCCCCGGTTTCCTTGCCCGGACATCGTGAAATGAAACGGCGCGCACAACATCTTTCGGAAATAATAGGTCGATAATTATTTCATTCGCTTTGCGCGCCTGCGCTCCGCAGAGGAACCAATTTTCAATATGTCTCGGTATTTGGCCACTGTGCGGCGGGCCACGGTGATGCCGCGATCCTGCAAGGCGGCGGCGATGGCGTCGTCGGACAGGATGGCTTCGGGCTTTTCGGCGTCGATGAGTTCCTTGATGTAATGCTGCACGGCGCGGCTGGAAATGTCGCCCTCGCCTTCGTCGTTGGCCAGGGCGCTGGTGAAGAAATATTTAAGCTCGAACAAGCCGCGATGGCTGCCGATGAATTTGTTGGTGGTCACGCGGCTGACCGTGCTCTCATGCACCTGCACCGCATCCGCCACCATGCGCAGGGTCATGGGCCTTAAATGCGTCACGCCATGGCGGAAGAATCCGTCCTGCTGCGCGACGATCTCGGTGCCCACTTTCAGCAAGGTCTGGGCGCGCTGGTCGAGCGCTTTCATCAGCCAGTTGGCGGTGGTCAATGCGTCGGAGAGATATTTCCGTTCCTGCTTGTGGCGCTCCTCCTTGCCCGTGCTGGCATTCTGCAATTGCGCCAGATAGCGGCGATTGACCAATAGACGCGGCAGGGCCTGGGGGTTGAGTTCCACGATCCAACCGATCTTGCCGTCTTCGCCCTCGGCGTCGTATCGGGGGCCGCGGCGCAGCAGCACATCCGGCACCACCATTTGCGTGGTGTCGCGCGCGAAACCGCTGCCGGGCTTGGGGTTCAGCGTCTTGATCTCGGCGATCATGGCCGCCAGATCTTCCGCATCCACCCCGCAAGCTTTGCGCAAAGCCTCCATCTTACCCGCCGCCAACCAATCGAGATGCGCGAGCAGCGCTTCCATGGCGGGGTCGTAATGGTTGCGGTCTTTCAATTGCAGCGCCAGGCATTCGGACAGCGAGCGGGCGAAGAGTCCGGCGGGTTCGAAGCTTTGCAGGATACTCAGCACGGCGTCGATGTCGCCCAACTTGCAACCCAGCTCCGTGGCCATATCATCAAGTGAAGCGGTGAGGTAACCCGCCTCGTCCAGCCCTTCGATCAGCCGCAGGCCGATGACGCGCTGGGCGGGTTCGGGGCAACTGAGAGTGAGTTGTTCGAGCAAATGATCCTGCAGCGAGGTTTCTGTGCTGATGCTGGCTTCTAAGCGGTTGCCGTCTTCGCCCTCGTCAAACCCGCCACCGCCGCCGAAGGCCGTTTCGGCGTCCCACGGGCTGCGTTCGCCCTCGCCCGCTTCGCCATGCCAGAAATCTTCTTCCGAGGCGTCGAGCCATTCGCTGGCCGAGGTTTCGCCGCTAGGGGAAGGCCCGGGCGCAAGCACATCCTCGCGGTCGGAGATCGCATCGGCGTCCGCCGCATCGGAGGGCGCATCCGCTTGCGCTTCGCCCTGCGCGTCGCGCGCCTCTTCGCCATCCGCCATCATCAGCAACGGGTTGCGCTCCACCTCGGTTTCCAGATATTCGGCAAGCTCCACCGCCGACATCTGGAGCAGTTTGATGGATTGCTGAAGTTGTGCGGTCATCACCAGATTCTGGCTTTGCCGCAGCTCCAACCTTGGCCCACCCGCGCTCATGGCCGGACTACAAACTGAACTTTTCGCCCAGATAGACGCGGCGCACTTCGGCGTCGCCCACGATCTGGTCGGGCGTGCCGCTCATCAACACGCTGCCTTCATGAATGATATAGGCGCGGTCGATCACTTCCAATGTTTCGCGCACGTTATGGTCGGTAATCAGCACGCCGATGCCGCGATTTTTGAGGTGCGAGACCAAAGCGCGAATGTCCGCCACCGCGATCGGGTCGATCCCCGCCAGCGGTTCATCCAAAAGAATGAAATTCGGGCTGGAAGCCAGCGCGCGGGCAATCTCAACCCGTCGGCGTTCACCGCCAGAAAGCGCGAGTGCCGGTGCCTGACGCAGATGTGAGATGGAAAACTCCCCCAACAACTCTTCCAGCATCGCCATCCGCTTATCGACCACCGGCTCGGTCACTTCCAGCACGGCGAGTATGTTCTGCTCGACCGTGAGGCCGCGAAAGATCGACATTTCCTGTGGCAGGTAGCTGATGCCCAGGCGCGCGCGGCGATACATGGGCAATTGCGTGATCTCGGCCCCATCGAGGAAAACTTGTCCATAATCGGGGGCGACCAGGCCGCTGATCATGTAGAAGGAAGTGGTTTTCCCCGCACCGTTGGGACCCAACAGGCCCACCGCTTCGCCGCGCTCGACGCGCACGCTGACGTTGCGCACGACAGGGCGTTTGGCATAACTTTTACCCAGATTCAGCGCCTCGAGCCCCCGGCGAACCGGCACAATACGGGGGGTTGATTTGATCGCCTCATCGTCGTTGATCTGTTGAATGGCCACGCGAATGAATCCTTATTTCGCGGGTTTGGGTTTGACGGGTGCCGGTGTTTCGAGCGGTTTTTCATCCGGTACGAATAGACCACGCACCCGGCCCCCGTTACTCGCAGGTATCTGTGCATTGCCCGCGCCCACCAGCACGGAGCGGCCATTGGCAAGGTTGTAGTCAAGTTTAGTGCCGCGCAAAATATTCTTGCCGCGGGTCAGAATAACATTTTCGGTAAGGTGGAAGATTTTTTGGTCGACTTGATAGACGCCATGCACCCCTTGGGCGGACTCCTCCGGCGTGGCCAGCACCACATGCCCTTCCACGACGATCTTGCTGATGGCGCTGGTCGCGCCCGCGGCGGGCATGGTACCGGACGCTGCAGGGGTTTTCTTCGGAGCAGCGGGAACGGGAACGGACGCTTCCGGTGTTTTTGGCGCGGAAGGATCATCCTTGCGGGTATAATATACGGTCATCCGGTCGCTATGAAGATTCATGGTGCCCTGAATCGCCACCACGTTGCCGGTAAATACGGCGATCTGCTGTGTCTGGTCGACTTCCAGCGTGTCGGAAGAAATGTCGATCGGCTTGCCGCTATTGTCGGCACCGCCCGCCATCTGCGCCGCAGCCGAGATCGGCAGGACAAAGCAAAGCAGCAAAATCTTGGTGAAGCGGAACGTCATGCGCGGTGGCTCAATTCACAACGGAGGAAGAGGATTTCGGGTATAGCCGAACTTTCACATTGCCGTCAAAGCGCGCGGCGGCGGCTTTCTGGTCGATCACGAAACGCTCGGCGCTGATCGTTCCCATATTGCCCTGCCCTTCCACCCCATCGCGCCCGTATGCGCGAACGGCGGCGAGATCGACCATGGTACGCGGGCTGTGCATTTCGTAGCCCTGCTCCTGATAAAGCGATACCTCGCCCTCCAGCAACAACTGCTTGGCGGCCACGGCCAGCGTGCCTTGTTTTGCAGTCAAGTTCAACCAACCGCCGCCGCGCTGGTTCAGGTCTGCGTTGAGGTTTTTCATTTCCATGAAATCTTTGCCGTCTTTCTGCACCTGCGTCGCACTGTCGGCTGTGATGCGGTAGGGCTGATCGTTCGCGTCTACGCCTTCATAGCGTGGATTGAGCATGGTGGGCCGCTCGGTGAGTCCTTGTGCTACGCTGGAGAAGACGATGCGCATTTTATCGCGGTGCGAATTATAGAACATGATACCGCTGACCAATAGAAGCAAGCCGGACACGGCAAAGATCAGCAATAGCTTCGCCCACCCGACGAAACGCGTATAGCGCGCAATGCTCTCAACCAGATGCAGCGGCGCTTCTTCCAGCTTGCTGAGCAGATCGGAGGGAGGGTTCATGGCGCGCATACCGGTTTAAAGAATGCCCGCGCGCAGGCAATCATGCACATGCAGAATGCCCACCGGCTTGCCTGCATCCACCACGAAAAGCGCGGTTACCTTGCGGTCGTTCATCACTTTCAGCGCCTGCGCCGCCAATTGGCGCGGCGCGATGGAAACGGCGCTTCTGGTCATTACCTCCGCTGCATTCAGCGAAAGCAAAGCCCCGCTCATATGGCGGCGCAGATCGCCGTCCGTAATCGCGCCCAGCAGCTGGCCGTTTGCATCCACCACGCCGGCACAACCGAAGCGTTTTTCCGTCATCACGATCAGCACTTCGCTCATAGGCGTGGATTCGGCCACCAGCGGCAGTTCATCGCCCGCATGCATCAGCGTTTCCACCAGCAGGAAGTTCTGCCCCAGCTTGCCACCGGGATGATAGACCGAGAAATCTTCCTTCCCGAAACCGCGCATGTCCGAAAGCGCCATGGCCAGCGCATCGCCCAGAGCCAGCATCATGGTGGTGGAGGTGGTCGGCGCATCCGTCCCCCCGGCTTCGGGGATGGCGGGCAGCACCAGTGCCACATCCGCCGCCTCGACCAGCATGGATTGTTTGCGGCGCACGAAAGCTGCCAGGAAAATGCCGAAGCGGCGCGTGTAGGAAACGATGTCGCGCAATTCGGAAGTCTCGCCCGAATTGGAAAGCGCGATCACCACATCCGCTTCGGTGATCATGCCGAGATCGCCGTGGCTCGCTTCGCTGGGATGCACGAAGAAAGCGGGCGTGCCGGTGGAGGCCATGGTGGCGGCGATTTTCTTGGCCACATGCCCGGATTTGCCCATGCCGGTGAGAATGACGCGGCCCTTGGAGCCGAGGATATGGGTGACCAGACGGCAGAAATCGCCGTTCAGCGTCTCGCTCAGAGCCTCCAGCCCCGCCACTTCCTGCGCGATGGTGGCGCGGGCGCTGTCGAGAATCTGGCGCTTCTGGTCGGGCTCGTTCATCTGCTTCATCGCCAATGCCGGTTTCATATTTCATTCCTTTGCACGTCGTCCCGGCGCAGGCCGGGAACCAGCCTTTCCGCTTGCACATGATGCTGTCGGCCCAGCGCGTTGGAAAACCGAATCCCGGCCTGCGCCGGGATGACGCGGTTTAACTCGCTTGCCTTAAACGCACCTTACGCCCGTTATCTAGCTATGCGCCAGCAGATCCACCTCGTCCCAGCCCGCGAGATCGAGTTTGGCCCGCGCGGGGAGGAAATCGAAGCAGGCCTGGGCCAGTTCGGTGCGGCCTTCGCGGGCCAGCATCACATCCAGTTTTTCTTTCAGCGCATGCAGATAGAGCACGTCGTTCGCCGCGTAATCCTGCTGTTCGGGCGTCAGGCTCGCCGCACCCCAGTCGGAGGATTGTTGCTGCTTGCTGATTTCCTTGCCCAGCAGGGTGCGGATGAGATCGCCGAGTCCGTGCCTGTCTGTGAAGGTGCGCACTAGGCGGCTGGCCGTGCGCGTGCAATAAAGCGGCGCGGCCATGACGCCGAGATATTGCTGCATGATGGCGATGTCGAAACGCGCGAAGTGATAGAGCTTCAGCACGCTGGTATCGGCCAGGAGTTTCTTCAGATTCGGCGCATCGAATTTGCCCGGCTGGAATTTCACCAGATGGGCGTTGCCGTCCCCCGCCGAAAGCTGCACCACGCACAAACGGTCGCGGCGGTTCACCAGGCCCATCGCCTCGGTATCCACCGCCAGAATCTTCGTTCCCTCGAACAGCCCAACCGGAATGTCGCCCTCATGCACCACGATCGAAATACGTATCTCCATACTCATCATTTTCAGGCCTGAACCTACCCTACCCCGCCGCGTCAGGCAATCACTTCCCCCTAGAAGGAAGAGGGAGATTCAATGCGCAAACGCCATCACCCCGTCGCCCACCGTCTGCACGGCCATGGCGGCCAGCAGCACGCCCAGCAGGCGCTCCATCACCACCCGGCCCGTAAACCCGATGACACGGTCGATCGGGCCCGCGAGGCGGAACGCCAGCCAGCACAGACCCAGGATGACGAACAGAATCCCGATCAGTGCGGCGTAATTCATCGCATTGCCCGCATTACTGGCCTGCAGAATGGTGGCGGTGATCGCCCCCGGCCCGGCCATCAACGGAATGGCCAAAGGAAACGCCGCGATATTTTCCGGGTGGTCATGGGCGATGGAATCTTCCGCCGAGTTGCTTTTGCGCTTTTCCCGCCGGTCGAAGACCATCTCGGAGGCGATATAGAACAACAGCAACCCACCCGCGATGCGGAAGGCGGGGATGCTGATGCCGAGTGCTTCGAGCAGCACCCGCCCGCCCAAAGCCGCCGCCGTGAGGATGCAGAAAGCGATGAGCACGGCCTGGAAGGCGGTGCTTTTCTTCTCCGCCGCGCTGAAACTGGCGGTGAGCGCCAGAAAGATCGGCACCAAACCGGGCGGGTCGAGCGCTACGAAGAGGGTGATGAAAGCGGTTTTAACGAATTCGAGTTCCATAGCCCTGTGCTATCCGAGCCCCCGCCCCTTGGCCAGAGGGAATATGTCTCAGGGGCAGAGAACTGCGTCATTCACGGCGCTTTCGTTTCTTCGCCGCCTCGCTTAAGGTGGCGCATGTCCGCTGCGCCCAAGGCCCATTCCGACCGCCTGATCCTGCGCGTCCGTGCGCATCCCGTATCCTATCTGCGTCCACTTCTGATGTTCAGCGTCACGCTCTATCCCGCCGCGCTGCTGCAGCTGGCGCGTTGCGAGCTGCGCATTTCCGAGCGTTTTCTGGTGGTGCAGCAATCCGGGCGGCGCTTCCGCTGGCCGCATGCGGAGATCGATCATGTCTCCGTGCAGCAAAGTCCGCTGGCGCGTTTATTCGATTACGGCACCCTGCTCATTACCCATCGCGACGGGGCGAAACTGCGCCTGCTCGGCATCCGCGAAGCAGTGCTGGCCCAGCGTGAATTGGAAAGCTTTGTCGAAATCGCCATACTCGGCCGACCGCTCGATCCGGCGGCGGCGGTGGACCTGCAGTCCTTCTGATCGATCTCCCTGGCCGTTTTTCCTTGTCGATATGGAGCAAACCATATCGCCCGGTTATGCGCGGAGCCGTATGGATTTTACTATCTAATCCGCCCCTATTCACAACCGCCCAAGGAGAATGTTTTCATGCGTTTGACCAACCTCGCCCCGCTCAGTCTACTTCTGCTCGCTGCCGCCTGCAGCAGCAGTCCTTACAAACACGCCAAAGAAGACATGATGGAATCCAAGGAAGATTATAAGGAATGCCTGAAAGATCACGACGGCAATGCCGGTAAATGTGAAGCCGAGCGCATCAACCACGAAACGGACATGGAAGCGCTGAAAAGCTTGAAACAATAGGTTTCAGACGAAACAAAGGCCCGCACGAAAAAACGTGCGGGCCTTTGTTTATGTTAGGCAGCTTGGCTGGATTTGCCGGTCAGGCTCACTTCGCCTTCCTCGGTGCCGTTCCAGTATTTGATGCGCTGGGCATCGACGCGGATGAGCACGAGGCCCGGCGTGTCGATTCCGTCCTTGAACCAGACTTCGACATCCTTCATCCAATGCTTCTTGAATTCCGCCTTGTCGCGGATGAGCTGCGCCTTACCGGTGACAGAGATATACGCGCTTTTGCTGAACAGCGAATCCTGGCGCACATAAGCCAGATTCACCTGCGCATCCGCCTCGATCTCCTGCACGGCGGAGAATTTGTCGAGCGAGAAGAAGTACGAACTTCCGTCATAATCGACTTCCTTATTATTGCTCATCGGCCGACTCTCCAGCGCCTCGCCGGAAGTCACCGTCGTCATCATGCACACATCGATATCACGAATGAGCTTGCTGATGTCTTTCAGGGTCAGTTGGGTCATGGAATCCTCCTCGGGGGGTTGGAATCCACAGATAAACCAACGCACATAAAGAAAATATGGCCAAAGCGGCTATAAGCCGTTCGTTGAACCTGCCCAACCAGTGCGAGCCTGCTTTTGTGCAATAACGGAATCGGGCGACAATGTTACCTGCTTGTGCGCTACGCCACTTTGAAACACGGCATGGGAAGACTGATCGACCCGCTCGAATATCTCCGGCAAATCTTGAAGGATGGTGCGAGCCAATATTTGAGGAGTAAACGAATCTGGCGCATAAGAATTTTGAACCATGCGTTTGAAAATTTGATCGGCGATTGCTTGCGTTTTGCTCGAAGGGATGCCATTCGGGAATGCGTGTTTCAGCTTCCGCTGAATATCTTCCATTAAAGGCACCAGTGCTTCGGTCGCATCTTTCACGTTACTTGGGCCTTTATTGCCTTGCGCCATCAAGCGCGCTTCGTCATCTCGCCCGCTTTCCATCAACTGCTGCGGCCCATTGTGGTAGGCATTGAAACCGCGTTTCACCACATCGCGCACGATAAAATCAGTCGCTTTATCGGCTTGGAGTAACGGCGGCTCCAGAAGCTTCCGCCATTCCAGATTCACCCAATCCTTGGCCCAGCCGGGAAGCATATTCTCGTCGCGTCCCGATTTGATGTAGGCCTCGGTAGCTTGGTCGCCCAGGAAATAATCGCCAAACTCTTCGATCAGCAGATTCATCGTCTGCTTGGCTAATATCTTGTTTTGTGCCGCGTGGCTGGGATTGATCTCATGATCATATTGCCCTCTGCGCGTATTCGCCCATTTGAAGCTGGAACCGAAATCTTGAATAGCGGAAACTCCGCCGGCGCCATATTGCATGTATTCCAGATTCTGGCTGATGCTTCCTTGCTGTGCCACGAAGCGATATCCGCTGGCGCTGAACCGCGCACTGATGCCAGGCGCCAAGTAATTTTCTTCTTGATGACAATGGCCATCTGCGAATTCCTGGATGGCATGTCCGAAAAGCAGCGAGATATCTTTCGCCACAGACTCGGCGGCCTTGCGCCGCCCTACATAAACTGTGATTCCCTTGGTGATTGGCTGATTGCCATTCTTGGCGAAATCATCGTCGCCTACCCCTATTTTGAAAGTATCGATGTCTGTGCGGCTGAGCAGGTGACTGGCGATCTCGCGCACGAGCGGGTCATCCCTGTTATCCGGCAGATTGATATGCAGCTTCCATTGCGCGGAATTCGGCTTTTTGTTGAGAAAAGCCATATCCTCTGGATGATCGTATGTATGACCTTCATTGCAAAAATCGATGCTGCCTAGCGTATCGGCATAGCGCGGATCATTTGAAACTCCCCAGCCGGGCGGCAGGTTTGCCCATGTAAGCGTTGAGAATGAAGGTTGCTGGCTCATGATGATCCTTGAGAGATCATCTATCTTACTCAAGAGAAATTAAAAATTTGGTAATGACCCAAATTCTTGAATAAGTTGTGAATGGTGCCCAGGACTGGACTTGAACCAGCACGACCTTGCGATCGCTAGTACCTGAAACTAGTGCGTCTACCAAATTCCGCCACCTGGGCATTCGGCCGCCGGAGAGTGGATTTCCGTGGCGAAAGGAGGCGCACTATAACCAAGCGCGGTGGCTTGTCAACCACAGCGCGCGGCCATGGGTTTGGTATTGAGTTCGGAAGCGTTTGCGGCATAGTGAGCGCCGCATGCGGGGTGAAAATCCAGGCATGATTTCGCCTGAAACGATCAAGGATGATGTAGCTATGATGGAGCTTCCGGCTTCTCCCGCGGCGGTTTCCGCCCCTTTGCGTCAAGGGCCCATGCAAGTGGCCGTGGTCGGCGGCACCGGCTTCCTCGGGCGGCATGTGGTGAAACAACTGGCGGATGCGGGATACACCCTGCGCGTGGTGGCCCGTCGCGCACCGGAAGCGGTGCATCTGAAGCCGTTGGGCGTGCCCGGCCAGATCACGCTAATTCCGACGGATATCACCCAGCCCAAGCATCTGGCCGCCGCCATCCAGGGCGTGGATGTGGTGGTGAATCTGGTGGGCATTCTGTTCGAGCGCGGCCGCCAGCAATTCTCCGCGCTGCATGCGCAGGGCGCGGAATCGCTTGCAAAGATTGCCAAGCAACAAGGCGTCAAAACCTTCATCTCCATCTCCGCCATCGGCGTCGATAAATCGGTGAATGCGAAATATGCGCGCACCAAAGCCACGGGCGAAAAAGCCGTGCGCAGCGCTTTCCCCGAAGCCACCATCCTGCGCCCCAGCATTCTCTTCGGGCCGGAAGATAATTTCTTCAATCAATTCGCCCGCCTGGGCGCGATCTCGCCCGTGCTGCCGCTCATCGGCGGTGGTCGCACGAAGTTCCAGCCCGTTTATGCGGGCGATGTGGCGCGCGCCGTGCTGGCCGTGTTGCAGCGCCCGGACGCGGCGGGTAAGACCTATGAACTCGGCGGCCCGGAAGTGATGAATTTCCGCGATGTGCTGGAGACCATCGCCCGCATCACCGGCAATACGCCCTGCCTCGTACCCCTGCCCTTCGACCTTGCCATGGCCGGTGCGCTGCTCACCGAATGGCTGCCCACCCCGCCGCTCACGCGCGATCAGGTGCGCATGCTGCAGAGCGACAATGTGGTGAGCCCCGGCATGCTGACTTTGGCCGATCTGGGCATCCAGCCCACGCATCCCGATCTCATTCTACCCACCTATCTTTCGCGGTTCGCCCGCCGCCGGAGCTTCTAGCCATGCGCACGCTCTATCATGTGGCGCTGTTTCCCAGCTGCCGCAAAGTGCGGCTCATGCTGCGCGAGAAGGAAATGGATTTCGCGCTGGTGCAAGAATCCGTATGGGAGCCGCGCGAGGATTTCTTTCAGCTCAACCCGGCCTGCGACGTGCCGGTGCTGGTCGAAGAGAACGGCACCATCGTGGCCGGTGAATACGCCATCGTCGAATATCTCGAAGAAGTGCGCCCAGACCCCGCTTTGCTGGGCGAAACCATCGCCGCCCGCGCCGAAGTGCGCCGCCTGGTCGAATGGTTCGACAAGAAATTCAACGCCGAGGTGACCCAGCTCATCACCTACGAAAAGCTCTTCCGCTCCTTCGGCATCGGCGGGGTAAAACGCGGGCCGAATTCGGAGGCGATTCGCGCGGGGAAAGAGAATATTCTCTATCACCTGGATTATATCGCTTATCTCACCGAGTCGCGCCGCTGGCTGGCGGGCGAGAGCATCACCATCGCCGATCTCACCGCCGCCGCCCATCTTTCGGCGCTGGATTATCTGGGGGATGTGCCGTGGAACCATTCTCCCGGCGCCAAGGAATGGTATGCGATGATGAAATCGCGCCCCGCCATGCGCGGGCTGCTGGGAGACCGTGTGAGCGGCCGCACCCCGCCGCCTTATTACGAAGACCCGGATTTCTAGCGCCACACCCCGGCAACGGAATAGCGACGTCTGCTTATTGCTCCTTTAGCCCGTAGCGCCTAAACTGAGTCGAATACGTCCATTCAGGAGTCTGCCATGCAATCCGTCACTCTCTATACCTCCCCCGTCTGCCCCTATTGCTCGCGCGCCAAGCAATTGCTGAAGCAGAAGGGCGTGGAGCAATATAACGAGATCGACATTTCGCAGGACGACGCGAAGCGCGACGAGATGATGAGCAAAGCCCAAGGCCGCCGCACCGTGCCGCAGATCTTCATCGGCGATCAGCATGTCGGCGGTTGTGACGATCTCTATGCGCTGGAGCGCGAGGGTAAACTCGACGCGTTGCTCGCCAGCTAGACCCATACATCCCACCCTCGGTATTGTTGCGTTCGCGCCACAGGCGTGGCCTCACGTGTAAAGAAAGTATTAAACGGTGCATTTTGCCGTTCACATTTGTCGTGCCACCCGCTTAGAGTTACCCCCAATAAGACGAACATAAAAAAACATGGGTGGCAGGATGCGGTAACTGAGTTTATCAGACGCATCGCAGGTTGGGTTAATATGTTGTGGCAATTGTGGAATTCGGGATTTTCCACCGCCCCGCGCGCCAGCGCGGCGAAGCTGCACGCCTCCGTCGAATCTCTACTTATCCACAGCCTTCTCCGCTTCGGCAACAGCGCCGCCTGTCTGTTGGAATGGCGTGGCAGCGAAGCTTTACCCCATTGCGTGCAAGTCTCGCCCAACTTCTCCGACATCTCTGGTTTGGAGATGGGGCAATGTTTCCAATCCGGCCTGATGCAGCATTTCGGCCCCGAAGAGCAAACTCTGCTGCTACGTCATTGCGCCGAAGCCACACACATTCAAGCCCCGCTTTCCTTCACCACTCTGGACGAGGAATCCCGCCGCGCCATCGAATGGAGCGTGCTGCCCGCCGAGCCCAACAACTCCCGCCGCGTGTTGCTGGTGCGGGACGCGACGAGCGAATACCAGATGCAGCGCGCAGTGGAACGCGCCGAGAACAACGCCCAGCTGGCCCTGCGCTCGCGTGACGAATTCCTCGCCAATATGAGCCACGAATTGCGCACGCCGCTGAATGCCGTGCTGGGCTTCGCACAGATGATGGAACAACAAGTCTTCGGCCGCATCCAGAACCCGACCTACCGCGAATATATCCGCAAGATTCAGGAAAGCGGCCACGATCTGCTGGGCAAAATCAGCGACCTGCTGCAGATGGGCAGCATCGATACCGGCGCGGAAAACACAGAAATGCGCGAACCCCTGGCGCTGGATGCGCTGCTCTATGAAGTGGTCGAACATGTGAGTCACCACGCCTTCCGCCGCAACGTGACGCTGCAGCCTGTATTGCTCGATCCCAGCCCCATGCTGCTGGGCGACCGGCTTGCCCTGCGCCAAGGGCTGCTGCATGTGATGATCAACGCCGTGAAACATGGCGCGGAAGGCGAGCATGTGCAGGTGGTCTGCCGCGCGCATCGCGACGGTGGCGTGGCCCTGCATATCCGCGACAAGGGCCCCGGCATGTCGGCGCGCATGTTGCAACAGATTAATCAGGGCCTGAAGCGCCCGTTGCTCGAGCGCGGGCGCGACGATCTGGGCATGGGCCTCGCCATCGCCAATCATCATCTGCGCGCCCATGGCGGTCGCATCGATATCAAAAGTCGCCCCGGCCAAGGCACCGAAGTGGTGCTTTGGCTACCCGCCGAGCGCGTGGAATGGCCGAAGCCAATCCGTGGCGCTGCACGCAAGGTCGAAGCACTCGCCAGTTAGACCGCTCGCCAACTAGGCTACCGGCGCAAGCAAGCTTGCAGACATTCTGCACGTACAGCGTTATATTGCAGACAACCACCTGATTGATTGCTGGGAATTACGCCATGCCGTTCTCTTCGCTGCCCCCGGAAGACCATCCTCTCGCTGAGTTGCGCGCACGCCTGCTGCAGGCAAGCTTACCCAATATTGTGTTCGATGGCTGGTCGGAAATCGCGTTGAACCATGGCGCCACCAGCATCGGTGTGAGCGAAGCGGCGGCGGCGGCGGCTTTTCCGAATGGAGGCATCGAAGCACTTTCCTTGTTTCTTGCGCGCGCGGATCTCGCTACACAATTTTCAATCCAATTATTACCGCTGGCATCGATGAAAATTCGCCAAAAGGTAGCGGCGGGAGTGATGGCACGGTTGGAATGGTCGCAGCCCCACCGGGAAGCGATTCGCCGCGGTCTGGCAATGCTTGCTAACCCGCTGCACGCACCGCTTGCCGCCCGCAGTGTATGGCAGACGGTGGACACGATCTGGTTCGCCATTGGCGATACTTCGACGGACATGAATTACTACAGCAAGCGTGCGTTGTTATCGGCTGTTTATGCCAGCACGCTCTTGGTTTGGATGGATGATACGAGCGAGGATCTGCATATTACCCGCGCATTCCTCGATCGTCGTATCGAGAATGTGATGCAGATCGAAAAGGCGAAAGCTTTATGGAAAAAATCGCCTTTCGCCCATCTGGGCAATGTTTTGTCTAAGAAAACCGCGCGCGCCTAGGGCGCCGACCACAAGCCCGAGACACTCCCCACACTGGGCAAAGATTCCCGCGTCAAGGGACTGGGCACTCGATCGATAATCCATCCCGCCCAGCGTACCGCCGTCTTTTCACGCAATTGAACGATCAAGCGCGAAGGGGCATGCAAAAACAATGCATGGACTATGGTAGCCTTGCCTGTTGGTAGTGTGGTCGCATTCCATGTCCCGCCAGCGTCACGCCGCCATAGCGCTGCACCCGGTTTGCCTTCGCGCCAGAAAAGCCAAACTCCCCCGGTACCGTCCGTTGTCATATGCGTGATTTTTTCGGGCATGGCAGCGGGAAAATCCGCAATATGCCAGTTCTTATCAAGCCCCAAGTCCCAGCGCTGCACCGCATTTCCCGTGTTTTGCCACAAGCGCAGACGGTGGCCTTCGGCGGAAGGCATGATGCCGATCCATTCCCCTTTACCGTATGGCGAGGAGTAATAACGTACCGCACGTCGCTGCGCCCATAACGGAATATCCGCCAACTGGCTTGCACGTGTATTATCTATAGCATTGTAAGCGGCCATCACATGATCGCCCGCCACGGCGATGCGTCCAAGGCGCATGCCCTCGGGGGCGCGCCAATGTCCGAGTGCCAGCCATCGCTCCGCCGTACCGTCCCACATGCGCCATTGCAGCAGCGTACCGCGCTCGCTGGCATAAGCGAGGATCAACCCGGAGGTGTCGGTCGTGGCAAGCGCATTCGAAGGGTCGAATCCTTCGGGCAACGGCCGGGGCTTGCTACCATGGGCGGCCCAAGGTGCGCCACCGGCAGCGACGCCCTCAGCATGCGTAGAACGCAAAGGCGGCATTTCAGGGCAGGCATCCAGCGTCAAAGCCTCGGAAGGCAACTCGACGCCGGCAGATATGTCGTCGGGCAGTTTCCATTCGCGCGCGCCGGGCGGCAGGAGTGCTGCGGCAAATGCGCGGCCGTGCATGCGCAATGGGCCATGCAGCGACAACGCACAAAAATCCGGTATCGTGGCGGAAAGATCGATCAGATATCGCCAGCCTTCCGGCGCTGTATCTTCTACCGCATGCGGCCCGAGTGCGGCACGCGGAATGTCGCCTAGCAATATTCCTTTGCCTTTCTGATCGGCTTCAGCGCACAGCCCGCCGCGTTTGGACTCGGTTTCTCGCGGGCAGGGCAAGACGCCATTACGCAACCGAAAACGCTCCAGTTGCCGCGTCATGAAAGAGCCGTCGATTTCGTCTCGGCGCTCCATATTGGCGATGCTCGGTAGGGAAGCGGGTTCGAGTTGCGCGATGTAAAGACCGCAGGCCAGCACCGGAGCCGCGCACAACCCCATGAACCACCAGCGGGTACGGTGCGCGCTCATGGCCGCGCCTCGTCGGATTCATCGGGTGGAATGAGGCGAGCGGCTTCCACGGGGCGGACCATGTCGTCGAATGTCTGATCCGCGCCTTCTGCCCCCCCGCGTACCACAAAAAGCGGCCGGAACTGCAGGCTTGCTCCATGTTCGTCGCAATCACAATTTTCGCGCTGTGCGGGGCTGGTGAAATGCGATACGACGCGCTGCAATCCTCCTTCGCGCCCGTAAGCCCCATGGCCATCCGGCCCGGCCGACCATAATACAAAGGCAAAGGGCCCCTCCCGCGCTTCGCCGCCCAGATCGCGTACGGCGATGCCGCCTTCTTCCGCCAGCCGTCCGCCACGCGCGGTGAGCGGTGTGGCTACCGCATACATCATTCGCCGAGACCAACCATCCAAATTGCGATCGAACGGCAAGCCGAGGGCACGGAACGGCACCATTCCTGACACCACCGACCCTTCTTCATCCACCATATTGGCGCTAGATTCTCCGCCGGTACAAGTGCCGGGCGGCGCGGATTCCTTGCCCAGCTCAGGATCGCGCAAGCTGCGCGTCGCATCTCCCGGGCACGGCAGGCGGCCGAAGGCCTGGTAATAGGTGATGAGCAAACGCTCAAGCCGCGCCATCTGCGCCTCGGTGCGTGCATTCTCCACCGCCGCGCGCGCACCGGAAGCGGCGACCGCGCAGGCGCTGAACAGCCCGAGGAAAATCAGCAGCACGAGCGCCGCTTCCAGCAGGCTGAAGGCGCGCGCGGGCGCGCTCACCTTCCCTCCCTGCATGGCAATTCGGCGCTCATCTCCGGCTACATGTGGATGACTTGGCCGTAGGCATCGAGCACGGCTTCATGCATCGATTCCGAAATGGTCGGGTGCGGGAAGATGGCATGCATCAGATCGGCTTCCGTGCCTTCCATGCTGCGCACCAGGCCGTAGCCCTGAATCATCTCGGTCACTTCCGGGCCCACCATATGCGCGCCCAGCAGCTCGCCCGTCTTCGCATCGAACACCGTCTTTACGAAGCCTTCGGTTTCGCCCAAAGCAATCGCCTTGCCGTTCCCGATGAAGGGGAATTTGCCCACCTTCAACTCGTAGCCCGCCGCTTTCGCCGCTGCTTCGGTATAGCCCACGCTTGCCACCTGCGGGCGGCAATAGGTGCAGCCGGGGATGTTGGTCACTTTCAGCGGATGCACGTCTTTCTTGCCGGCGATTTTCTCGACGCAGATGGTGCCTTCGTGGCTCGCTTTGTGCGCAAGCCAGGGCGCACCGGCCACATCGCCGATGGCATAGATGCCCGGCTCGTCAGTCTCCAGCCATGCGTTCGTTTTGATCGAGTTGCGCTCGACATTCACGCGGGTCAGTTCCAGCCCCAGATTCTCGACATTCCCCACGATACCGACGGCGACGATTACGCGATCATAGGTCGCACGCGTTTCCTGCCCGTCTTTATCCACGAAGATCGCGGTGACGTTTTCCGTGTGCTTGTCGAGACTCTTCACGGTGGTCTGCGTCTTCACTTCCATGCCTTGGGCGATGAACTGCTTCTGCACGAAGGCGGAGATTTCCGCGTCTTCCACCGGAAGAATGCGGTCCTGCACTTCGACCAGGGTCACCTTCGCGCCCATATTCAGATAGAAGCTCGCAAATTCGGAGCCGATGGCGCCGGAGCCGATGACCAGCAGGCTTTTCGGCATTTCCTTCGGCACCAAGGCTTCGCGGTAGGTCCATACCAGCTTGCCGTCCGGCTCCAGGCCCGGCAGCGTGCGTGCGCGTGCACCGGTGGCGAGGATGATGTGCTTGGATTTGATATCCTCGATTTTCGCGCCCGAAGGATCATACACGCCCAGCGTATTTTTCCCGACGATCTTGCCCAGGCCGTTAAACACGGTGATCTTGTTTTTCTTCATCAGACCTTTTACGCCCTGCGTCAGCTTGGCCGAAACGGCGCGGCTGCGGGCGACGATCTTTTGGAAGTCGAACTTCACGTCTTTCACCGTGAAACCGAACTCTTCCGCATGGTGCAGCAGGTGATTGATCTCGGAGGAGCGCAGCAGCGCCTTGGTGGGGATGCAACCCCAGTTCAGGCAGATGCCGCCCAGGTTTTCACGCTCGACGAGCGCGACTTTCATGCCCAGCTGGGAGGCGCGAATCGCCGCCACATAACCACCGGGGCCGCCGCCGACGACGACGAGATCGAATTCATGTTGTGCCATTAAAGTTCCTCGACTTTCTTTCGTATTTTCTCCGCCGCAGTTTCCGGCGAAATGTGGGTAACATCAAGTTCAAAAAGGTGCGGGTGGGTGGGCGTGAACACTTCCTCCCGCGTCAATCGTTCGTTCAAATGCGCGGCATTGATCGTTTTGCGCATGTCCCGGCGCGCGGGCTCGCGCACGCGGCACAGTAATTCTTCCCGGTCGCAGCGCAGCACCACGGGCAGAAACTTCGCCTTGCGCGCCTCGGCCAGCTGCTGCACGGCATGGTAGATATCCCAATCCCGCGCGTCATGCGCCACCAGATCATTGGTCAGCACGAAGCTTGCCTCGACCGGCGCGAAAAGCTGCATCGAAGCGTAAACCGCCTCGCGCACCACGGCCACCGCATTCCACACTTCCCCAGAAAGTGGCGTCACTCCGTCCGCCTGCACGGCGGCGAGGATGGGGCCGTTGATCAACTGATTGTCGATCAGACTCGCACCCGTACGCCGCGCGATTTCCTGGCCGATGGTGTATTTTCCCGTACCGCTGAAGCCGAGGAGATAGATGAGCGTGTTCTGCATTACAGCGCTTGCTCCGGTGCAGCCGAATTGATGCGTGCATACATGCAAACATCGATGAGTCCGCCCCTGAATGTCAGGAATGAACGCAATATACCTTCAAAAAGGTAACCACTTTTCTCCATCACTCTGCGGGATGCGACATTTTCAGGATCGACTAGAGCCTGTAGCCTGATCATGCCTTCAGAAATCAATCGTTCCGTAAATTGTATCACGGCTTGAGTACCCACACCTTTGCCATGTATTTCTGGGCGAAGATAATAGCCGAATTGCGTGCCATGGACATTACGCTGCATCTGACTGCAATGGACAATGCCTTGCCATGCACCATCCACCCACACCGAATAGGATCGAGGATGCACTGGGTTATCTGCGTCCTGCATCCGATCCCAGTATTGCTGTCCCTGAGCTTCGCTGAAAGGCTGGACATGCGGCAGCCACTTAGCGATCCGAGGTTCGTTCATAAGTGCAACGTAGTCAGGCAAATCCTTATGTGCGAATGGACTTAAAGCAATATCCGACATCGCGGCCTACAGCAGCAACAGCGCCGGGCTTTCGATGTAGCGCTTGAAGATTTGCAGGTATTCCGCGCCCAGGGCTCCGTCCACCGCGCGATGATCGACGCTGAGGGTGACGGTCATGACGTTGATTTCGGCGGGCGTGCCCTTCATCACCAGCTTCTTCTCGCCCGCGCCGATGGCGAGGATGCAGGCCTGGGGCGGATTGATGATGGCGCTGAAATGCTTCACGCCATACATGCCCAGGTTGGAGACGCTGAACCCACCGCCCATATATTCTTCCGGCTGCAGCTTGCCCGCCCGCGCGCGTTTGGCCAGTTCCTTCATCTCGCTGCTGATATGCGCCAGGCTTTTCTGGTCCGCGTTGCGGATGATCGGGGTGATGAGGCCGCCTTCGGTGGAGACGGCGACGCTGATATCCACATCGGAATAATTCACGATGGCGTCATCGTACCAGCTGGCATTCGCCGCGGGTTTGTCGCGCAGGGCCAAAGCAGTGGCTTTCAGCACGAGATCGTTTACCGACAGCTTCACCATGGGCTGCTCACACCCTCCTTGCGTTTTTGGGGGCGTGCGGCGGGCGGCGTCGTCATTGATCTGCGCGCGCAGATCGAGCAGCTTGTCGAGCTCCACTTCCACCGCGAGGTAGAAGTGCGGGATGGTCTGCTTGGCCTCGGTCAGGCGCTTGGCGATGGTCTTGCGCATCGAATTATTGGCGTTCTTCGCAAAAGCCACCGGCGCACGATGCACCAGGCCGGAGGAACCGCCGCGCTTCTGCGCGTCTTCCACATCCTCGCGGGTGATGCGGCCATGCGGGCCGGTGCCTGCCACGCGGGAAAGGTCGATGGAATTGGCTTCGGCAAATTTCTTCGCCAGCGGGCTCGCCACGATGCGCTCGCCTTTGACAGTGGCGCTGCCGCCGGACAGTTCGGGGGATTTGGTGGGCTGGTAGGCTGCCACGCTGGGCACGCCACCGGCCTGCGGCGCGGATTTCTCGGCGCTTTTACCGTCCTTGCCATCCACCTGCACTACGGCGGTGGTGGCGGTATCTTTGGCTTCTTCCTTCGGCTTCCAATCGGCCAGCGCCTTTTTGTCCTCGCCCGCTTTCAGCAGCAGGGCGATGGCGCGGTTGACGAGGACGCCTTCGGTGTTGGCGGGCACCAGAATCTTGCCCATCACGCCTTCATCCACCGCTTCGACTTCCATCGTCGCTTTGTCGGTTTCGATCTCGGCGATGACCATGCCGGATTTGATCGCATCCCCTTCCTTCACACTCCAGCGCGCAAGCGTGCCTTCGGTCATGGTGGGGGAAAGAGCGGGCATGAGGATTTCGATGGGCATAATAATCTCGATAAGCAGTGATTACTTAATTTTATTCCAAACCAGGTAGGCAAGACTAAAAACTGAAAATAAAATCAAACTTTGTTTTCCACGTCCCGCCAAATAGATGAAATTTACATCTGGGAAAACCATGGCATGGTAAATGACACTTCCCAAAAATAAGACGAGCAAAAAGATCAAAAAATAGTCGACTAAATTCCAAAGCATTTTCAAAATTTAATCCTGCAAGGCGAAAGTCGCCTGCACGTTGGTATTGATGATGAGGCCACCGGCAGGGGGGCTGGGGGCGGCTTCGGCGGCCATCATTGCGCCTTTCGCCATGCGCATCATCGGCATGGGGATGGGCTGGTAGCTGGTGCCGGATTCATTGAGGCTGAGCAGTTTGCCGAGCTTCTCGCCCATCGCACCGGCCACGGCTTCGGCTTTCTTGCGCGCACCGGCGGCGGCTTTCTTCAGCGCTTCGGTTTTGGCGGATTGCTCGTCCTTCAGGCCGTATTGCACGTTGTTGATCTCGTCGATCCCGGCAGCGGTGAGTTTCGCCATCAGCGAGCCGAGCTGGTCCGGCGCGTCGAGAATGACGCTGATCTGGTGATTGACATTGTAGCCTTCGAAGATGCGCTTGCCATCTTTGTAGGTGTAATTCGGGTTGGTGTTCGAATAGCTGGTCTGGATTTTATCGGCGGGGATTTTCATGTCCTTCGCCACGCGGTCCAGCGCTTTCAATTGCTCGTTCGTGCGCTTCTGCGCTTCGGCCAAAGTTTTCGCCTGCTCCTGAATACCCACCTGCAAGGTCACCCGGTCCGGGGCCTGCCGCGTTTCGGCTTCGGCGGAGACGGTGATGGTGCGTGCAGGCACCACAACCGATTGCGCGGCGACCGCGAAAGGCGCGGATGCAAGGACCAAGGCGAACGCCAGCGCGCGCATCAGGCGGCCAACTTGTTGCGGAAGACGGTGCGCTTCACCGCATCCACAATATGCTCTACCTGCGGCAGGGCAAGTTTCTCGAGGTTCGCTGCGTAGGGCAGCGGTATGTCGAGGCCGTGCACGCGGGCGACCGGCGCATCCAATTCATCGAACAATTCTTCCATCGCAATCGCGGTCATTTCCGAACCGATGCCCGCCACCGGCCAGCCTTCTTCGACCGAAACGAGGCGGTGCGTCTTGCGCACGGAATCGATGATGGTTTGTTTGTCGAGCGGGCGCAGGGTGCGCAGATCGATCACTTCGGCGCTGATGCCTTCCTTGGCCAAACGCTCGGCCGCGTCCAATGCATGGCCGACCATGATGGAGAAGGTGACGATGGTGACATCCGTGCCCTTGCGCACCACGGCTGCTTTGCCGATGGGCAGGATGAAATCATCATCATCCGGCACATCGAAGGTCTGGCCGTAGATCAATTCGTTCTCGAGGAACACGACCGGGTTCGGATCGCGAATGGCGGCTTTCAGCAGGCCTTTGGCGGAAGCGGCATCATAGGGTGCAACCACTTTCAAGCCCGGAACGTGGGCATACCAGCTGGCATAGCACTGGCTGTGCTGCGCGCCGACGCGGCTGGCCGCGCCGTTCGGGCCGCGAAACACCATCGGGCAGCGGATCTGACCACCGGACATATAGAGCGTTTTGGCGGCGGAGTTGATGATATGATCGATCGCCTGCATGCCGAAGTTCCAGGTCATGAATTCGACCACGGGACGCAGGCCAACCATGGCCGCACCCACGGCCAGACCGGCAAAGCCATGCTCGGTGATCGGCGTATCGATCACGCGCTTCGCGCCGAATTCGGCCAGCAAGCCTTCGGTCACTTTATACGCGCCCTGATATTGGGCGACTTCTTCGCCCATCACGAGCACATTTTCGTCGCGCCGCATTTCCTCGGCCATGGCGTCGCGCAGGGCGACTCGTACTGTTTGCTGTGCCATCTTATTCTTTCCCTCGTCATGCCCGCGAAGGCGGGTATCTACGATCTTACTAAAGGCATTTTCTGGATTCCCGCCTTCGCGGGAATGACAGCTTTATGTCGTGATGTCCGTCCACAATTCAGAAACATCCGGCTCCGGGCTCTCTTTTGCGAATTCGACGGCATCCAAAGCGATCTGCTTGGCTTCTTCGTCGATCTTTTCCAGATCTTCCGCTTTCGCCATTTTTTGTTCGATCAGGAAGTGGTTCAGCCGGTCGATGGGGTCGCGCTGAGTGCGGAAGGTTTCGACTTCTTCTTTGGTGCGGTATTTCGCAGGGTCGGACATGGAATGGCCGCGGTAGCGGTAGGTCTTCATCTCGAGCAGAATCGGGCCTTTGCCGCTGCGCACATGTTCCACCGCCATCTCGCCCGCTTCGCGCACCTTCATCACATCCATGCCGTCCACCTGCATACCGGGGATGCCGAAGCCTTCGCCGCGGCGATACAGATCGGTGGTGGCGGAACCGCGCGCCAGGCTGGTGCCCATGGCGTATTGGTTGTTTTCCACCACATAAATCACGGGCAGCTTCCAGAGCGAGGCCATGTTGAAGGCTTCGTACACCTGGCCCTGATTGATCGCGCCGTCGCCGAAATAGGTCACCGCGCAATGGCCGTTCTCGCGGTATTTGTGCGCGAAGGCGATGCCGGTGCCCAAAGGAACCGAGGCGCCGACGATGCCGTGGCCGCCGTAGAAATTCTTCTCGGTCGAGAACATGTGCATGCTCCCGCCCTTGCCTTTGGAATAGCCGCCGCTGCGCCCGGTCAGCTCGGCCATCACGCCTTTGGGGTCCATGCCGCAGGCGATCATGTGGCCATGGTCGCGGTAGGTGGTGATGACCGCATCGTCCGGCGTCAGGCACGCCTGCATGCCGGTGACGATCGCTTCCTGCCCGATATACAAATGGCAGAAACCGCCGATCAAACCCATGCCATAAAGCTGGCCTGCGCGTTCTTCGAAACGGCGGATGGTCAGCATGGCGCGGTAGTAACCCATCAAGGCTTCGCGGCTGTGCAGATTGTGCTTCGTGCCGGGCGCGGAATGGGTCGCTTCGCGCACCTTGTCGCGACCGGATTCTTTCGGCGCAATGGGAGGGGCGATCAGCGGCTTTTTGGTTTTGGTGGCAGTGATGGTGGCCATGCGCATTCTTTGGATTTCGCGCCATGCAAGAGGTGCATGCGCCAGGATGAAAAGTGCGATAGCTATAATGTCGCACTTAGTGTCTGACAAGCATCTCTTGTGCTGCAGTGCGGCATAGCGCAACCCACCGGAAACCCAAGCGTACCGTGTTATGTGCGCTGTGCAGATACATTGCGTTTCAAATGCGTATTATTGCACTGCAGCAAATGCATGACGCCGGGTGATTTCATGTGAATACCCAGCAGTTAGCCAAGAAACTTCTGTTCGCTGTTTCACCCGATCTCGCCGCTTACATGCCGCGCATGCATAACTGGGACTGTCGACATAAAAAAAGCCCGACGAGAAATCGTCGGGCTTTTTTGCGTTCGATGCAATGCGATCAGCGGCGGTCGCCGAAAAGGCGCAGCAGAAAAATGAACATGTTGATGAAGTCCATGTAAAGCGCAAGCGCACCCATGAGCGAGGCCTTCATCACGCTTTCGGCATGGCCCTGCACGTCGTAATACATCATCTTGATGCGCTGGGTATCGTAGGCGGTATATCCTGCGAACAGCAGCACGCCGACGACAGAAGTGACGAAACTCAGCGCCGAACTGGCGATGAACATATTCGCCAGCGAAGCGACCATCAACCCGATCAACCCCATGAAGAGGAAAGTCGCCATCGGCCCAAGGTCGCGTTTGGTGGTGTAACCAAACAAGCTGAGTGCGCCGAAGGTGACAGAAGTGATAAAAAAGACGCGCGCGATGCTGCCCGCCGTATAGGCGAAGAAGATCGACGAAAGGGACAAACCCATCACCGCGGCGAAAGCCCAGAAAAGTAGTTGAGCGGTGCCGAAACTAAGGCGATTGATCCCGGCACTGAGACCGAAGACCATCAGCAAGGGCGCGAGGAACACAACCCATCCCAGCGGGGCGAGGCCGAGCAGGCGCCCATCTTCGATGCGGTAAAGCATATTCATCAATGGCTCGTAATTCGCACCGAGCCAGGCGAAGGTGCCGGTCAGCACCAAAGCGCTGGCCATGTAATTATAAACACCGAGCATGTAGCTGCGCAGCCCGGTATCCACCGCAGTGGAGGACTGAGCCTGCGCGCCACCCCAGCTTTGCGGTTCCCGATTGAGATTCATGGATAAACTCCGAAATTTGAAACGATCCGGCGGCACGAATGTGCTGCACATTACCATTATAGGTCCGAGCCCATGGCATTGCAATGGAAAGCCGTTGGAACGGCAAGCCAGAATACGTATAAAAACCTTGCAAAGGCTCGACATAGTTCTTATAAACCCTGCTCCCCACCGTCCGGGCTATTGGCATGCCTTTGGATGGTTCCTGTTCCTCCTTATTTAATGGAGTCATGAAATGCCAAAGTTGAAGACCAAGAGCGGCGCCAAGAAGCGCTTCTCCTTTACCGCCACCGGCAAGGTGAATGCGGGTCAGGCCGGCAAACGCCACGGCATGACGAAACGTACGCGCAAATTCATCCGCAACGCCCGTGGCACCACCACTTTGTGCGAAGCGGATACGCGCATCGTCAGCAAATTCATGCCTTACGCATAGGGAGATAGACTATGGCACACGTCGATCGTGGGACTACGGCGAAAGCCCGTCACAAAAAGATTCTGAAGATGGCCAAGGGCTATCGCGGCCGTTCGAAGAACTGCTTCCGCGTGGCTGTGGAAAAAGTCGAGAAAGGTCTGCAATACGCTTACCGCGACCGCCGCAACAAAAAGCGGAACTTCCGCGCGCTGTGGATTCAGCGGATCAATGCCGGTGTTCGCGAACATGGCATGATCTACAGCCAGTTCATCAACGGCCTGAACCTGGCCGGCATCACGCTGGACCGCAAAATCCTCTCCGATCTCGCCATCAGCGAGCCTGCGGCTTTCGCCGGTATCGTCGAGCAGGCCAAAAATGCATTGCAAAGGGCGGCTTCGGATAAGAAGGCTGCTTAATAAGCATACGAATCGAAGACCATCGCGCCGCTCGGAGCTTGCTCCGGCGGCGCTTTGTGTTAATTCACATCACACATCCACTGCCACGATCTAAAGCAACCCATGACCGACATCGCACACTTGGCCGACGAGGCCCTTGCCGCCATTGCTCAAGCCGAAAGCCTGACCGCGCTCGAGGAACTGCGCGTGGCGTATCTCGGCAAAAAAGGCAAACTGACCGAACGGATGAAAACGCTCGGCACACTGGAACCCGACGCGCGCAAGGCGATGGGCGCTTCGGTGAACGAGGCCAAGCAGAAAATCGAATCCGAACTCGCATTGCGCCATACGCTGCTGAGCGAGGCCGAACTCACCACGCGCCTCGCCCGCGAAACGCTCGATCTAACGCTTCCCATCCGCGCCGAGCGCCGTGGCCGCATTCATCCGATCACGCAGGTGACCGAAGAGATCACGGCCATTTTCGCAGGCATGCACTTTCGCGTGGCGGAAGGGCCGGATATCGAGGATGACGAGCATAATTTCACCGCACTGAACATTCCCCCCGAACATCCCGCTCGACAGATGCACGACACATTCTATTTAAACCCCGTAGGCAAGGGGGAAGCGCCGGTGCTGCGCACGCATACTTCCCCCGTGCAAATCCGCGAGATGCGGCGCTGGGAAGCCAATTTCGCGCGTGGCCAGGGCCTGCGCATCATCGCCCCCGGTACCACCTACCGCAGCGATTCGGACGCCACCCATACGCCGATGTTCCATCAGGTCGAAGGGCTGGTAATCGAGCGCGGCATCCATATGGGGCATCTGAAAGGCACGTTGGAATCTTTTCTCAAATCCTTCTTCGGTCTCGCCTCCGTACCGTTGCGCTTCCGCCCGAGTTTCTTCCCCTTCACCGAACCTTCGGCGGAAGTCGATATCGGCTGCAAGCGGGGCACGGACAGTCTGGTGCTGGGCGCGGGCAGCGACTGGCTGGAGATTCTGGGCTGCGGCATGGTGCACCCAAGCGTGTTGCGCAATTGCGGCCTCGACCCCGTCGAGTGGCAGGGCTTCGCTTTCGGCATGGGCATCGAACGCCTGGCCATGCTGAAATACGGCATGCCGGACTTACGCAAATTCTTCGAATCCGACACGCGCTGGCTTTCGCATTACGGATTCGACGCGCTGGATGTGCCGGTACCGGGGCTGGTTGCGGCTGGTCATTAACGCTCATTCCCGCATGGGCGGGAATCCAGACAATCCTGCTCAATAACGCTTTTGGTTCTAGATTCCCGCCTGCACGGGAAAGATAATTTAGAAGGAAACGACCATGAAATTCACCCTCTCCTGGCTCACCGAGCATCTCGAGACCAGCGCCACTCCGCCGCAGTTGGCCGAAGCGATGACCGCGCTGGGACTGGAAGTGGAATCCCTGATCGACAACAGCGCGGTGCTTCGACCCTTCACGGTCGCCCGCATCACCGAAGCCGCGCCGCATCCGAATGCGGACAAGCTGCGCGTCTGCACCGTGGAAACCGGCAGGGACACGCGCATCGTGGTATGCGGCGCACCCAATGCGCGGGCGGGCATCAAAGTTGTGCTGGCGGATATCGGCGCCCATATTCCCACCAACGATCTCACCATCAAAAAATCCGCGATTCGCGGCGTCGAATCCTCCGGTATGCTGTGCAGCGCGCGTGAACTGGGTCTGGGCGAAGATCATGCGGGTATCATCGAATTGCCCGACAGCGCCGTGCTGGGCGAAAGCATCGTGGATGTGATGGGGCTGAACGATCCGTTGTTCGACCTTTCCATCACCGCCAACCGGGCGGATTGTCTGGCCGTACGCGGCGTGGCGCGCGATCTGGCCGCGAAGGGTCTGGGTACGCTGAAACCGCTGGCCGTTATGCCCTCGCTCAGTGGCGAGCCCTGCCCCGTTCAAGTGATACTGGAGCATGATGGCTGCCCGCATTTCATGGGCGTGCTGATTCGCGGTGTAACCAATGGCACCAGCCCGGATTGGCTGCAACGCCGTCTGGAAGCCGTGGGCATGCGCCCCATTTCGGCTTTGGTCGATATCACCAATTATTTCTCCCTCGGTTTCGCACGGCCCTTGCATGTGTATGACGCCGCCAAAATCCGTGGCAACATCGTAGTGCGCGCGACGGCGGATGGCGAACATCTGGCCGCGCTGAACGGCCGGGAATACACATTGGAAAGCGGTATGCTCGTCATCGCCGACGATTCGGGCCCGATCGGCCTCGGTGGCGTGATGGGCGGCACCGGCACGAGCGTGGACGAAAATACGACGGATATCTTCCTCGAATCCGCCTGGTTCGCCCCCACTGCCATCGCCGCCACCGGTCGCGCGCTGCAGATCGATTCGGATGCGCGCCACCGTTTCGAACGCGGCGTCGATCCCGCCGGCACGCAAGACGGGTTGCTGCGCGCGGCAGGCATGATTCAGGAATGCTGCGGCGGTACACCGAGCGCGATCGTCGAAGCGGGCGAGGCGATCAGCACCGCGCGCAGCGTGCCCTGGAGCGCGGAAAGCATCAATGCCTTCGGCGGCACCGACTTTACGGCGGAGGCGATCGGCGCAACGCTCGAATCGCTTGGCTTTCGCATGAATGCCACCAGCGCCCACCGCCCCAGCTGGCGCATGGATGTGACCGAAACGGCGGATCTGGCCGAAGAAGTCCTGCGTCTGCGCGGTTATGAATGTATCCGCTCCGTGCCATTGCCGCCCGCCGCAATCCAAGGCGCGGTGCTGGATGCGGGCCAACGGCGCATCGCATCCGTGCGCCGCGCGCTGGCGGCGCGCGGGGGTATGGAATGCTATGGCTGGTCGTTCGTCAGCCACGCGCAGGCCACGCGTTTTGGCGGCGGCGCGGCGATGCTGCAATTGCAGAACCCGATCAGTGCCGATCTTTCCGATATGCGTCCTTCCCTGCTGCCCGGCCTACTGGAAGCGGCGGCGGCGAATGCGCGGCGCGGCACGGTCGATCTCGCCTTGTTCGAAGTCGGCCCGCAATGGGATCACCCTTTACCCGAAGGCCAGCAGCATGTGGCGGCTTTGCTGCGCAGCGGCGAAATAGAATCCAAAGGCGTGCACCAGCCTGCCCGCGCGGTAGATGCGTTCGATGCGAAGGCGGATGCGTTCGCCGCCATCGCTCAGTGCGGCCTGCCCACCGCCAATCTCGTTTTGGATCAAACCGGCCTGCCAGATTGGTATCATCCCGGCCGGGGTGCGCGGGTGCTGCTGGGCAAAAATGTGGTGGCGCAATTCGGCGAAATCCATCCGCGCCTGCGCGAGGAGAGCGGGCTGGAACAGAACGCGGTGGCCTGCGAAGTGTTCCTCGATCTCGTGCCTTACGCGAAGGCCAAAGCCAGCACGCGCGCCAAGCTGAGCGTTTCCGACTATCAGGCGACCAAGCGCGATTTCGCTTTCGTAATTCCGGCGGAGATGGCCGTCTCAGATCTCCTCATCGCCCTGCGCAAAGCCGAAAAAACTCTGCTGCAATCCGCGGAAGTGTTCGATGTGTATATGGGCAAAGGCGTGCCGGAAGGAAAGAAATCGGTGGCCATCTCGGTGACGCTGCAGGCGGCGGACCGGACGCTGACGGAGGTGGATATCTCGCGGGTGAATGACGCTTTGATCGCTTCCGCGACTACTCTAGGAGCCGAACTTCGTGCCTAATCGTCATTCCCGCAGAGGCGGGAATTCAGAACCTGAAGCGCCGCCCTCAATACCATTTCTGGGTCCCCGCCTTCGCGGGGGATGACAATCACTTGAGATTTGTCGAAGAGTAGCGCAGTGCGTTCTACAACATTCCGCCTTTCAGCAACCTCGGGGCATTCTCGCCTGCGATCCCCATCGCGTAGCGCATGGCGCCGCGCTTCAACGGAGGTACTTTTTCGAACAAGGCGAGGCCCGCGCTGCGCAGGATTTTCAGGCTGGTTGAATGATTCGAAAAAAGACGGTTCAGCTTGTCGGTGGCCTGCATCATCAGCGAGGCGTCCGTGCGGCGGCGGTGGGCATATTCGCTAAGCACCGCGTCGCCCCCGAAATCCTGGCCCAGGCGCGCGGCATCCACCACCAGTTCCAGCAGCAGCGCCACATCGCGCATGCCCAGATTCACGCCCTGCCCCGCGATGGGATGAATGGCATGCGCGGTATCGCCCGCCAAGGCAGCGCGAGGTCCGACAGTGCGCGACACGCCTTGCAGCACGAGTGGATAAGCCCAACGTTTGCCGATCACTTCGAACGCGCCCAGATACCCGCCGATACGTTCGGCCAATGCGGCGTGGAATGTCGTCTCGTCGCATGAAAGGTAAAACGGCGCGGCTTTGTCCGGTTCCGTCCAGACGATGGATGAACGGTGCGCACCGGCATCGTCGTCGCGCATCGGCAGCACCGCGAAGGGGCCGGTGGAGTAGAAGCGCTCCAATGCCACGCCGTGGTGCGGCAAGTGGTGCTTGACGGCGGTGACGATGGCGGTCTGGGCGTATTCGATGGTCTGGGTTTCGATGCCGAGGCGCGTGCGCAGGGGCGAGCGCTTGCCGTCCGCCGCCACCACGAGGCGCGCGCGCAATGCGGCGCCGCCCTCCAGGCTCAGGGTGGCGAAGCCGCCATCCGTCGCGATGTCTTCCACCGCGGCCTCGCGCCATTCCACATTTGGTAATCCGTCCAGCGATTCGGCCAAGGCGCCGCGCAGCAACCGGTTCTCGACGATATGGCCCATGGGGGCATTGCCCATCAGCGCATGGTCGAAATCCAGCAGCACCGGCACATCCGAATCGCACACCTTGATATCGAGAATCGCTTCGGCGATGGGCGCCAGCTTCGGCCAGATACCCAAGGCATTCAACAATTGCTGACTGGAATACGACAAGGCCGTGGTGCGCCCGTCATATTCCGTGCCCAGCATCGAGGTGCGCGCGATGCGGTCGATCATCACCACACGCAAGCCTGCCTGCCCAAAGCCCAAAGCCAGCGTCAACCCGATGGGCCCGGCGCCGACGATGGCGATGTCGTAGGGATTCGGCTGATTCATATCGCTCATAATATCCACGCGGTGAGTTCGCGATGACAGTCCGTGCCATCCAGGGTAGGAAGGAGTTTATTCCGAATTCCTTCTTCTGTAAGCCCCAATCATGCTCACCATCGCTAGCTGGAACATCAACTCCGTCCGCCTCCGTCTCCCCATCATCAAACGTTTCATGGACGAAGCGCAGCCGGATGTGCTGTGCCTGCAGGAAACGAAAACGATGGATGAGACTTTCCCTGCGGATGCGCTGCGCGATATGGGCT
This sequence comes from Rickettsiales bacterium, assembly GCA_965247145.1. Taxonomy (GTDB): domain Bacteria; phylum Pseudomonadota; class Alphaproteobacteria; order Rickettsiales; family JAIXRX01; genus CBDFGH01. The sequence goes on along the minus strand of CBDFGH010000001.1, from coordinate 251,755 downwards.
TCGTGCATCAATGGTTCGTGGGGCAGAAAAGTTATAACGGTGTGGCCATTCTTTCCAAGGTGCCGCTGATCAACCGCAGCCACACCCCCATGATCGGGCGGGACGACAAGCGTCACATCGCGGCCCAACTGCCGGACGGCACCTGGCTGCATAATTTCTACGTACCCGCCGGGGGCGACGAGCCGGATCCCGCGATCAACCCGAAATTCGACCACAAGCTGCGCTTCGTGGAGGCGATGACCGACTGGGCGAAAACGCTCGGGCCGAAACCGGAGGCGACGATCATCCTCGGCGATCTCAACATCGCACCCCTGGAGCACGATGTCTGGTCGAGCAAGCAATTGCAGAAAGTGGTGAGCCACACCCCCATCGAACGGGAAAAACTCGAAGCCTTCCGCGCCACGCAGAACTGGCTGGATGCCCACCGCCATTTCACGCCGGAAACCAAGAAGCTCTACAGCTGGTGGAGCTACCGTTCCCCCAACTGGGAAACCTCCGACCGCGGCCGCAGGCTCGATCATATTTGGATGACACCAAAGCTGAAAGACCGGCTGAAAAGCGCGGAGATCGTAAAGGGTGCGAGAAACTGGGATGCACCCTCGGATCATGTGCCGATTCTGGTGCGGCTCGAACAGACTTCGTAACGGAATCTTCATTTCAAGCATCTACAATGCTCGAATTACAGGAGATTCCGCATGTCTATACCTACTCCCCCCGCTTTCCAACCCATCGCCCAGCAAGGCGAGGCCTTTCTATGGACCGGTCAGCCGAATAAATTGGTTTTCATATTCAGCGGCTTCGTGTTTCTGGTGTTCGGCATTCTTTGGGGAGTTTTTGATTTTGTGTTCTTTCGTGTTTCGCCCAGTAAACTGCATCATCTGACAAGCGCCGATCAAATCGGCATTATCTTCATACTGGCTCATTCCTTACCCTGCTGGATGAGCATCTTAAATATGCTTCGGCTAGTATTATCTTGGAAAAACACAGTTTATGCGATTACAGACCGGCGTTTGATCGTACGCAGCGGGATGTGGGGAATTGACTACGACAGCATCGACTACGATAAGATTTCAGATATAGCCGTCAATGTCAGCCCACTTGCGAGTCTTTGTAACGTGGGAACCGTGATTGCCCTTCCCAATCAAGTCGTGAATGGCCTTTCATTCATCGGCATAGCGCGGCCTTATGAGATGTATAAAAAAATGAAGGAGGTGGCGCTTAATGTAAAAACGGACTGGTCTTATCCGAATGCTTTACGACCGGATGCCAACCCCGGCTACAAGACCACTTACCGCGCGGACTGAGATAAGAATCGCTCTGCCGCTGCCGCATACACGCCCATCACCTTCACCTGCTTCGTGAAAAAGCCCAACTCCTCCAGCGCCAGCTGAATCGCCCGCTCTTCGGGGTTGCCCACGAAGGTCAGGAAAAACTGCGCCTCGTTCGAATTCCCGCCGGGGATGTAGCTTTCGAGTTTGAGGATGTTCACATTGTTCGTCGCGAAGCCACCGAGGCACTTATACAGCGCACTTGGCAAATTCCGTGCGGTGAAGAGCACGGTGGTCAGCACCGCGCCTTGAATCTCTTCCGGCTCGTTCGGCATTTTCGAGATGGCGACGAAGACGGTGACATTGTCTTCCGCATCCTGCATCGGGTCTTTCAGAATTTTCAGCCCGTAAAGCTCGGCGGCCAGTTTCGAGCAGAGCGCGGCCTTCGTCGGGTCGTTCCACTTCGCCACATCTTCCGCCGCCACCGCCGTGTTGGAATGCGGGTGCGAAGTCAAACCCAGCGCGCGCAGGTTATCACGGCATTGCAGCAGCGCCTGCGGGTGGGAATAAACGTGTTTCACGTTTTCCAAAGTCGCGCTGGGAATCGCTGCCAGCGTGTGTTCCACCGGCAGAAAATACTCGCTGACGAAATGCAAGCCAGTGCGCGGCAGCAGCGTATGAATCTCCGCCACCCGCCCCGCCTGCGAATTCTCCACTGGAATGAACCCCAAGCCCGCCCGCCCCTGCTCCACCGCCTCGAACACATCCTCGAAACTCGGACAGGCGAGCGTGGTGTGATAGGGATAGGCGCGGCGGCAGGCCATGTCGGCGTTCGCCCCGGCCACACCCATGAAGGCGATGGTATTGTCGGCATTCAGCGCCATGCGGCACTCCTGTTGATTCGTTTGCAGGCTATGTGCATAGAGCATCCCGTGCCAGGCTGGCAAATTCTGCGTTGCTGGCATGCATCTTCCGCGCTGGCCTAAAATGGGGATAAGCTTTATAATGCACACACTTTCACACACGTCACCCCGGCGCATGCCGGGGCCCAGCCTCGCCTTATTTCCAAGCCGATAAGCTGGGTCCCGGCCTGTGCCGGGATGACGTAACCTAGAGTCAGCCATGCCCTCCCCTGCCCCGACCATTCCTGCCAACGCCATTCTGTGGACTCCCCAAAGCTGGCGCGACCTGCCCATCCGGCAGCAGCCCGATTACAAAAACGCCGAAGCGTTGTCTTCGGTGGAAGCGCAGTTGCGCGACCTGCCGCCGCTCGCCGCCCCAAACGAAGCGCGTAATCTTAAGCGCGAACTGGCCCAGGTGGCGCAGGGCAAGGCCTTCCTGCTTCAGGGCGGCGATTGCGCCGAAAGTTTCCTCGAATTCCGCGAGGAGAATCTGCGCAACTTCATGCGCGTGCTGCTGCAGATGACCATCGCGCTGATGTATGGCGCGGGTTGCCCGGTGGTGAAAGTCGGCCGCATCGCCGGTCAGTTCGCCAAACCGCGTTCGGGGAATTCGGAAGAAATGAACGGCACCATCCTGCCCGCCTACCGCGGCGATATGGTGAACGGCATGGAATTCGAAGCCGCCAGCCGGGAGGCGGACCCACAGCGGCTGATGCGCGTCTATCATCAATCGGCAGCCACGCTGAACTTCCTCCGCTCGCTCACACGCGGGGGCTATGCATCGCTGCGCCAGATCAATTCATGGAACATGGATTTCGTCGGCTCCTCGCTGCAGGGCCGCCGCTTCACCCAGCTCATCGAACGCATCGAGGAATGCGTGCGCTTCATCGAAGCCTGCGGATTGCATCTCGACGAGGTCGAAGCCTTCAGCGAAGCGCGCTTCTACACGTCGCACGAAGCATTGTTACTCGGCTACGAGGAATCCCTCACCCGGCGCGACGAATATGACGGGCAATATTATGATGGTTCCGCTCACATGCTATGGATCGGCGACCGCACGCGTGAACTGAACGAGGCGCATGTCGAATTTTTGCGTGGCGTGCAAAACCCCATCGGCTGCAAGGTTGGGCCTTCCATGACCCGCGAAGATTTACTGCGCCTGTGCGACACGCTCAACCCGCAGAACGAACCCGGTCGCCTCACGCTCATCTCGCGCATGGGCGTGAACAAGGTGGGCGAATTGCTGCCGCCGCTGGTGCGTGCGTTGAAAGAAGAAAGCCGCAGTGTCGTCTGGTCGTGCGATCCGATGCATGGCAACACCATCAAATCGCCCAACGGCTACAAAACCCGCAAGTTCACCGACATCCTGATGGAGGTACGGCAATTCTTTGCCGTGCATGAGTCGGAAGGCACTTATGCAGGTGGTGTGCACTTCGAAATGACCGGACAGGACGTAACGGAGTGCCTGGGCGGCGCGCAGGCCATCTCGGAAATCGACCTCTCGGACCGCTACCACACCCATTGCGACCCACGCCTCAACTCCTCGCAGAGCCTGGAGTTGGCGTTCCTGATCGCGGAAGAATTGAAGAAGAAAAGCGTGTAGCCTATTCAGACGAATCTTATATTTTATTTAGACATCTGAATCACGATGAGATGGGGTGCGGAGGTAAAATCCGCATCCCGTTTTTGTTGCATCCATGCAACGCGCAGAAATTTCACATGCATCCTTTGCGCGCAACGCACATTGAATTAATGACTTGTTTAGAAATTTGGGCGTTTAGTAGTTCGCGTAAGTTCTAAAAACATTCCATCCCCAACGGAGGAAACACATGACCACTGCTACGACGAAAAAACCGGCCGCCAAAAAAGCGACCGCGAAGAAAGCCGCTCCCGCCAAAAAAGCAACCGCTGCGAAAAAGCCCGTAGCGAAAAAGACCGTTGCTGCGAAAAAGCCGGTAGCGAAAAAGACCGCCGCTAAAAAGCCCGTAGCGAAAAAGACCGCTGCGAAAAAGACCACCGCTGCGAAAAAGCCCGTAGCGAAAAAGACCGCCGCCAAAAAGCCGGCTGCGAAAAAGACCACCGCTGCGAAAAAGCCCGCAGCGAAAAAGACCGCCGCCAAAAAGCCGGCTGCGAAAAAGACCACCGCTGCGAAAAAGCCCGTAGCGAAAAAAGCCACCGCTGCCAAGAAGCCGGCTGCGAAAAAGACTGCGCCGAAACTGGCCAGCAAGTCCGCCTCCAAGCCGAGCCTGCGCCTCGTCGCCAAAGCCGCTGCCGCCAACGGCGCGACCAGCAGCCACTAAGCAGACCAAGACTCCGACAAACGAAGATCGCTCAAAACCCCCGTTGGCTTAGGCCGACGGGGGTTTTTCTTCAGTTGAAACGACCGAATAAGCTATTTCAAACACACTATCTTCGCACTTTGCCACCGCGAGGGGCCATTCTGAAGCTCGTATAATCTCGAATCGTCGTCATCAAAACGTCAAATATCGCTGCTAGATTTCGGCATGCGTAAAACTTCCTACATCCCGCCAATTTCGCCAGATCTGCCTGAATTGCTGCTGAACCGGCGATAGGCGTCACCGCTCTTTCCGCTTCAATGTTGCGCCACTTTGCGATGCGCTTTGGCACAACAAAACTTATCTGGATGCCTATGACGGCTCGGATGCCAAAGCGGATATGGGAAATGGTGAGCGGATGGCGAATCTGCTTTCTCTGGAATCGCTCCTCGTCCGCTACCGACATGTCACGCTGGACTTCCCGATCGGGTTTCCGCCAATGCCCGACCTTTTCCGCGATCTCATGCAGGGTGCTTATTCCCAATGCGGCGAACATCTGTTCGCGCATCTTTCCTTTCGTGTTGCGCATTCCGAAGATTATTCGGCGAAGGAACGGGAAGAAGCGCAAGAGATACTGGACGGTAGCATTGCAGAGGCACGCCGACAGTTGAAAAAGGATTTGCGGGAAAAGGCTCGGCATACCCAGAGAGTATGATTATTTGGTGATCGGCTATGTCGAAGGCACTTTACCACCCGAGGGAATGAAACGTTTCGCCGAACGGTTTCTGCCGGAAGACCATCCAGCACGCATCGCAGCATCGAATCAAGCCCATCGTTTGCGATAAAAAAACGGCGGAGCAAATGCCCCGCCGTTTTTTTGCTAATCGCCCGAACTAACCGTTCGCGCGCTTATCGCGACGCGGGCCGCGATCACGGTCGCCGCTGCGATCACCGCCTTCGCGTTTCGGCTGCTCACGCAGACCGCGCTCCTCAGTCAGGTCGGCGCCGGTGGCTTGATCGACCAGGCGCATGCTCAGGCGGCATTTGCCACGCGGATCGACATCCAGCAGCTTTACCTTCACGTCCTGCCCTTCGCTCAGCACGTCGCCCACCGCATTCAAGCGGTCTTCGACGATTTCGCTGATGTGCACCAGGCCGTCACGTGCGCCCATGAAGTTCACGAAAGCGCCAAAATCCATGATCTTGACGACCTTGCCGTCATAGATCGCGCCGACTTCGGGATCGTCCGTGATCGAGCGGATCCAGTCTTCGGCGGCTTTCGCCGATTCGTCGTTGGTCGAGTAGATCTTGATGGTGCCATCGTCTTCGATATCCACTTTCGCGCCGGTCTTCTCGACGATTTCGCGGATGACTTTACCGCCCGAACCGATCACTTCACGGATCTTGTCTTTGTTGATCATGAAGCTGGTCACGCGCGGGGCATTGGCGTTCATCTCACCACGAGCGCCGGTCAAAGCCTTGGCCATTTCGCCGAGGATATGATTGCGACCGGTATGCGCTTGGGCCAAAGCGATCTTCATGATCTCCTCGGTGATGCCCTGGATTTTGATGTCCATCTGCAGCGCGGTCACGCCTTGATCGGTACCGGCCACTTTGAAGTCCATGTCACCCAAGTGATCTTCGTCACCCATGATGTCGGAGAGCACGACGAACTTTTCGCCTTCCTTGATCAGACCCATCGCGATACCCGCCACGGGGCGCGCGAGCGGAACGCCCGCATCCATCATGGCCAAGCTTGCACCGCACACGGTCGCCATCGAAGACGACCCGTTGGATTCGGTGATTTCCGAAACCAGGCGCAAGGTGTAGGGGAAGGCTTCCTTCGTCGGCAACAAAGCCTTCAGCGAACGCCAGGCGAGTTTGCCATGGCCGATTTCGCGGCGTCCCGGCGGACGCATCGGGGAAGCTTCACCGACCGAATAGGGAGGGAAGTTGTAATGCAGCATGAAGTTTTCGTAGAAGCTGCCTTCCAGCGAATCGATCAGCTGCTCGTCCTGGCTGGTGCCGAGCGTGGCCACGACCAAAGCCTGCGTTTCGCCGCGCGTGAACAAGGCGGAGCCGTGCGTGCGGGGCAGAATGCCGACTTCGGCGAGGATCGGGCGGACCTTATCCATCGCACGACCGTCGATGCGTTTGCCGGTATCGATCAGGCCGTTGCGGACGATGTCCTGCTCCAGCTTTTTGAACAGGCCGGAGATGATTGCGGGCTTCGCTTCTTCACCCTCGAACGCGGCCAGAGCGGCTTTCTTCGCATCCTGCAGCGCCTTGGTGCGATCCTGTTTGCCGGTGATGGCGTAAGCGGCGCGCAGGGATGCTTCGGCGGCATTCTTCACGCGGGCGACGGTGTCGTCCGTGTAAGGTTTCGGCGCCAGTTCCCAAGGCTCTTTGGCGCTGTCTTCGGCGAGCGAGATGATGAGATCCATGACGGACTGCATCTCGCGATGGCCATACATGACCGCATCGAGCATCGTCTTTTCGTCCAGTTCCTTCGCTTCGGATTCGACCATGAGCACGGAGCTTTTGGTGCCGGCAACCACCAGATCAAGCGTGGTGTCCTGCATTTCGCTGCGGGTGGGGTTCAGCACGAATTTGCCATCGATGTAACCCACGCGCGCCGCACCGATCGGGCCCATGAAGGGCACGCCGGAGATGGTGAGCGCGGCGGATGCGGCGACCAACGCGACGATATCCGGATCGTTTTCCAGATCGTGGCTGAGCAGCGTGCAGATCACTTGGGTTTCGTTGTAGAAACCTTCCGCGAACATCGGGCGGATCGGGCGATCGATCAGGCGGCTGGTGAGAATTTCTTTCTCGCTCGGGCGGCCTTCACGCTTGAAGAAGCCACCCGGGATTTTCCCGGCGGCAAAGGTTTTTTCCTGGTAATGTACGGTGAGCGGGAAGAAATCGATCCCCTCTTTCGGCGTTTTGTTCGACACGACGGCGCAGAGCACCACGGTATCGCCGTAGGTCGCGAGCACCGCGCCATCGGCTTGGCGCGCGATGCGGCCGGTTTCCAAGGTCAGCGTGCGCCCACCCCATTGCATTTCTTTTTTGGTAATCTGAAACATCTGTTTCACCTTTCTATACCTCTGCCGCCCTGCCCCTATGGCTCGAGCGGCTGACAGCCGAATGAAAAAGAAAACCGAGGGTAACGGCTGTCAGGCCACCCTCGGTTTTATTGGTTACCTCTTGCTCGTCATCCTGCGGGCCCGAAGGGCAGCGCAGGATCCCGTGCCAGAAGCGCTCAGAGATCCTGCGCTCGGCTTTGCCGCCGCAGGATGACGAGTTTGGTGCGGCTGCATCATTACTTCCGCAGGCCCAATTTGGCGATGATCGCGGCATAACGTGCCTGATCTTTTTTCTTCAGATAGTCCAGCAAGCGGCGGCGGCGGCCGACCATGATCAACAAACCACGGCGGGAATGGTGATCTTTCTTGTGGTCTTTGAAGTGGCCGGTGAGGTTGTTGATGCGCTCGGTGAGGATCGCCACTTGTACCTCGGGGGAACCGGTATCGCCCTTAGTCTGGGCGTTTTCGGTGACGACTTCGTTTTTGCGTTCGGCAGTGATCGACATCGTCTGCTCCTACGTTAGAGATTAAAAAGTCGCTTGGTTTTCACGCCGCCCGGCACGATCTCGCCCATGGCCACTTCCAAACCTTGCTCATCGAGACAAAGACAGATGGAACCATCGGAGAGGGAGTGCGGGAGCAGAGCGGTCTGGCCGTTCCGCAACGCGGTAACCTCGCGTGCATTCAATGACAAGGCCGGGATGTCGTCCAGCACCTGTGCCACGGAAAGCAACCGTAAAGGTGCCGCACTATGGACCAACTCCTCCAGCGAATCCAGCGAAATTGCATGGGTTTCGGTGAAGCGCCCGACCCCTGTGCGGCGCAGGGTGGCAACGTGCCCGACGCTACCCAACGCCACCGCCAGATCGCGGGCGATGGAACGCACGTAAGTACCCGGTCCACAACGCATTTCCAACACCGCATCCTGCCCGTCATAACTCTGCAATTGGAGCGAAATCACCTCCACCGGGCGGGCTTTCATTTCCACCACCTCCCCTGCCCGCGCCCGGGCATAGGCGCGTTCGCCGTCTATTTTGATCGCGGAATAAACCGGCGGCACTTGTTGGATGATGCCCGTGAAGGCGGGCAGCGCGGCGCGCAGGGCGGCTTCCGTCGGGCGCACTGCGCTGGTGGCGGTCACCTCGCCTTCCAAATCCTCGGTGCTGCGTGCTTCGCCGAAGCGCAGGGTGAAGCGGTAGGCTTTCTCATGCGCCAGGAAATAGGCAAAGCTTTTCGTCGCCTCGCCCAGCGCCAGCGGCAGAATGCCGGAGGCCAGCGGATCGAGCGTTCCACCATGGCCGATCTTGCCGGGCTCCAGCAGCCGTTTCACTTTCCCCACCGCATGCGCGGAGGTGATGCCGAGCGGTTTGTCGAGAATCAGCCAGCCATGGAGGTCGGAAAGCGGCGAGGTCAAATGCGTTGCACCTAATGTTCGAAATTCATGCAATCAGACAGCTCTTCCCGCATACGAGGATCGTTCGTTTCTTCCAATCTCCGTTTCAGATAGCGCATTAGCGCGACATCGCCTTTATCGGATATCCACAAACCCAAACCATCGTAGATATCGTGACAATAAGTCACGGACATCACCAGTCTCAATTCGACCATCAAACAAAGCGCCATGTGCGTGTGGTCTTGTTCATACAAAGCTTCCATGATGCCCAAAACCTTGTCGGCGGCTTTGTATCCCAACGCATTATGCTGGTCTGGATCGAACTTCAAAGAGGCGTCCAGACTGTGTTGGTGCAGATATCCGGTATATTCGGCACCGTTCTGCAATACATCGCACATATCATCCAATATGGCACGGAATTGAGCAGCTGCGATCTGGTTTGCGTAATGACGACGAAACGCAACCACTTGCTGATTCCTATCGGGAAGCGCCATGATCAAGGAGAGGAATGGATGCTGGGAAACAATTGTAGGGTTTTTGGACGCCGACTCATTTGGAGATGTGGAAAAACGAGATCGCAACGAGCGCAGTATCTGGCAAATCATGATTCTTTGGTTTCGTCGCTTTTGGCTGTATTCAGCAGCTGCTGAATGCGGAAAGCGTTTTCGAAGGATTCATCCAGGCGGAAACTGAAGCGCGGCGTGCTACGCAGAATGACCTTGCGGCCGACCAGATGCCGCAACTCGCCCGCGGAGGCCATCAGCGCCGTCATGATCGGGTCTTTGCGCGAACCCGCGAGCGGCGCCACGAAGACGGTCGCGTTGCGCAGATCGGGCGAAACGCGGACTTCGGACACGGTGATCGAAGCATCGATCAGATCGGGATGATGGCACTCGCCGCGCAGCAGAATCCCCGCCAAAGTATGACGCAATTCCTCGCCCACTTTCAACTGACGCTGCGAAGGCCCCTTGTTTTTCGATTTCTGGCCGAATTCCTGTGCGTTCATCATCTTCACACTCCCTCAAAGGATTTGGACGGCCCGGTATTTCAAACATGAGAATGCCCGAAAATGCGCCATTCCGCAAGGATGGCTGCGGATTTTAATGACGTTTTCCGCACGGAGCGAATCGGCGCGCAACAGAAATCCGGATCCCGGCATAAGGCCGGGACGATATGCCTATTGTGAGACGAGGTTACCACGTAATATGAGGGCAGGAAGGCCGAGCCAGCCTTGAACTCGGCAAAGCCGTCAGGCTCATGCGAGGGTCAGAAGACCCTCGCGGAGCGAAACGTAAAAATCTAAAGCGTTCTTGCGATGCTCTCGACTTCGAAGGCTTCGATCTGATCGTTTTCGCGAATATCTTCGTAATTCTCGAAGGCCATGCCGCATTCGTAACCGCTGGCGACTTCTTTCACATCGTCCTTGAAGCGTTTCAGCGTTTTCAGGCTGCCTTCGTGGATGACGACACCGTCGCGCAGCAGGCGAACTTTCGCGCCGCGCAGCATCTTGCCTTCGGTAACGTAGCAACCCGCGATCTTGCCCGCTTTGGTGACGTTGAAGACTTGGCGGATCTGCGCGTAACCCAGGAGAGATTCGCGCAGTTCGGGGGCCAGCATGCCGCCCATCGCCGCTTTGATGTCGTCCACCAGATCGTAGATGATCGAGTAGTAGCGGATGGTGATTTTTTCGCGGTTGGCTACGTCGCGCGCTTGTGGGTTGGCGCGCACGTTGAATCCGATGACGGTGGCGTTGGTCGCCCGCGCCAGGGTCATGTCCGATTCGGTGATCATGCCGACGCCGCTGAGCAGCACGCGCACGGCCACTTCCGGCGTGTTGAGCTTCTGCAAGCTGGAGATGATCGCCTCGACCGAGCCGCTCACATCGCCTTTGATGACCACGCGCAGCTCGGCCACTTTGGCGGCGCCGGCGGCGGTCTGGAACATTTTCTCCAGCGTGTATTCATTGCCCACCTGGCTGCGGTCGCGCGCGGATTTCTGGCGGTATTCGGTAATGTCGCGCGCGGTCTTCTCGTTTTCCACCACGGCGAATTCGTCGCCCGCTTCGGGCGCGCTGTTGAGGCCGAGAATTTCGACCGGGAAAGCGGGTGCGGCTTCGTCCACCGGGCGGCCTTTGTCGTCCAGCATCGCACGCACGCGACCGTAAGCGCCACCGGCAACCACGAGGTCGCCTTTCTTCAATGTGCCGCGCTGCACGAGGATGGTGGCCACGATGCCGCGGCCTTGATCCATGCGCGATTCAACGACCGCGCCGGAGGCCTTGCGGTCCGGGTTGGCGGAGAGTTCGAGAATTTCCGACTGCAGCAGGATGGCTTCTTCCAGCTTGTCGAGATTGAGGCCTTGCTTGGCCGAAATCTCGATCATCTGCACGTCGCCGCCGAATTCTTCGGCGATCAATTCATATTGCATCAGTTCGGTTTTCACGCGGCTGGAATCCGCACCCGCCTTGTCGATTTTGTTGATGGCGACGATGATCGGCACACCGGCGGCTTTCGCATGCGCGATGGCCTCTTTGGTCTGCTCCATCACCCCGTCATCCGCAGCCACGACGAGCACCACGATGTCGGTCACTTTCGCGCCGCGGGCGCGCATGGCGGTGAAGGCCGCGTGGCCCGGCGTATCGAAGAAGGTGATCTTGCCGCCATTGGCGATGGTGATCTGATAAGCGCCGATATGCTGGGTAATACCGCCGGATTCGCCGGAAACCACATCCGTCTTGCGCAGCGCATCGAGCAGCGAGGTCTTGCCGTGATCGACATGGCCCATGATGGTGACGATGGGCGGGCGGGTTTGCAGATTGGTGTCTTCTTCCACCTCGTGACGCAGCACGTTTTCCACGTCTGCGTCCGTCACGCGCTTGATCGTGTGGCCGAATTCGCCGACGAGCAGTTCCGCAGTATCCGCGTCGATGCTTTGGTTCACAGTCGCCATCGTACCCATTTTCATGAGCGCTTTCACCACATCCACCGCGCGTTCGGCCATACGGTTGGCCAGTTCCTGCACAGTGATGTTTTCAGGCACGACCACTTCGCGCGCGATCTTTTCGGCGGAGGCGCCGCCCATGCCTTTTTTGGCTTTTTCGCGGGCGCGTTTCAGCGAAGCCAGGCTGCGCTGGCGTTCATCGCCATCCAGCAAAGCCGAAACATTGAGCTTGCCGCCGCGACGTTCGTCGAAGCCTTTGGCTTTGGTGACTTTCAGCTTGCCTTTCACGCGGCTGCGCTCTTCGTCCTCGCCGGGGCGGCGATCGGGCGAAGTGAAAGTTTTGATGCGCGCTTCCTCGGCGCTGGCGGGCGTGGTCGCCGCAGCGGCAGTGGCTGGAGCGGCGGCGGCACGCGGGGCAACGCTTTCGCGCTCACGTACGCGCACGGGCGCGGTGGTTACGGTATCGCGGCGCGAGGGGCCGGAAACAATCTGTACACCCAGGCGCATGCCCGGAGGCGGCGTGGTGCGCTGGCGCTCGACCAAGGCGGCGGGTGCCGCTTCGCTCGCAGGCGCTTCGGAAGCTTCTTCGGCCTCGAAGGTTTCCTGCATCTCTTCGGCAGGCGCGGCTTCTTCCTGAAGGCTCGGCTTCACTTCGCCACCGGCGGGGATGACCACCTGGCCGATGCGGCCGCGGGCGGCGCTGTCGTTGCTGGCTTCACCGCCTTTGGCGGCTTGTTCCAGCGCGCGCATGCGGGCTTCACGCTCGGAATTGCTCAGCCCGTCATCGAAAGTGGCGCTGCGTTTGGAATCGCCCGTGGGGGCGGCGGCCGGGCCGCGGGCCATGGCGACCATGCCGCCCGTGCCCTGCTGGAAGGTGCGCGTTTTGCGCACTTCAACCGTCACGGTTTTTTGGCGGCCCGCCACATTCTGGCGCACCTGCCCGCTCTCCACCGTCTTGGTGAGGCTGAGGGTGGAAGGGCGGTTGAGGCGGATGGCTGGCTTGGAATCGTTGTTGTCGGTCATGGGTATTTGGTTCGAACCTAAGAGAAATTCTGTGTCGCGCGTGCGTGCTTATATCTCAGTCGTCTCCCGAAATCCAGCCAAACGCTGGCAGGAACGGAAAAAACTTTCTTGCAGCGCGGCTTTGCCCACGCCGTGTTTCAGCGCGAGATGCACCGCCTGCCCCCGCCCGATCACCCGCCCCAGTTCCACACTGGAAAACAGATGGATGGAGGGAAGGCCGATACTCAACCCATGCAATTTGCGCAAGCCGTCCGGGCGCGCGTCGCTTGCATGGAGCGTGAGGGCGATTTTCCCCGCGCGCAAGCCTTTCTCCACCGTATCGAAACCCGAAAGCAACAAACCGGCTTTGTTGGTGAGCATCAACCAGGAAAGCGCATCCTGCTTGAGTTGCTGCTCTAGGCGCGCAAGCCAGGGCCCGGCGTCTATATTCCGCTCGATCAGCCAATCACGCAACACCGCTTCCCGGCAGGGGAGCATTTCATGCGGGCCGGGAAGTTTTTCGCGCAGATCTGCCACCGGCGCGCCATCGGGCGCGAAGGCGATGGCGATTTTGTCGGTGGTATTGTCGTTCATGGAGTTATTATTTTCTACCCGTCATCCTGCGCGACCAACGAGAGTCGCAGGATGACGGGTATGAAAGTTTTGGAGCCTTAGGCCACGCCCTCCGCACCTTCTTCGCCTTCGAACCAATGCGCGCGGGCGCGCATGATGAGGGCGTCGATGGTCGCGTCGTCCATGCCGCTTTTCGGGGCGAAATCCTTGAATTCGTCGCGGCTCAGTTCGGCCAGATCGTCGCGGGTTTTCACGCCCGCTTCGGCCAGGGTCAGCACCAGGGTATCGTTCAGGCCTTCGACTTCCAGCAGATCCGGCTGTACGCCAAGCTCGGTAAGGCGGTTCTGCGCATTGGCTTTCTGCGCATCCAGATATTCGCGGGCGCGGGCTTGCAATTCGTAGGCCACCGATTCGTCGAATCCTTCGATGCTTTCGAGATCCTCCAGCGGCACGAAAGCCACTTCCTCGATGGTGCGGAAGCCTTCGGTGACCAGCAGATGCGAGACGACTTCCTCCACATCCAACGCTTCGGTGAACATGTTGGAGAGTTTGTTGAACTCTTCCGCACGGCGGCCGGACTCTTCCTCATCCGTCAGGATGTCGATGTTCCAGCCGGTGAGCATGGAAGCCAGGCGCACGTTTTGACCGCGACGACCGATGGCGAGGGAGAGCTGGTCTTCGGCAACCACCACTTCCACGCGGCCCGCATCTTCGTCGATGACCACTTTGGAAACTTCGGCGGAGGACAGCGCGTTGACGATGAAGGTCGCCTGATCCGGTGCCCACAGCACGATGTCGATGCGCTCGCCCTGAAGCTCGCCCACCACCGCCTGCACGCGCGCACCGCGCACGCCGACGCAGGAAAGCACGGGGTTAACGCTGGAATCGCGGCTGTAGACGGCGATTTTTGCACGGCTGCCGGGGTCGCGCGCCACGGCTTTCACCTGGATGATGCCGTCGTAGATTTCGGGCACTTCCTGCGCGAAGAGTTTCGCCATGAATTCGGGGCGCACGCGGGAGAGGAAAATCTGCGGACCGGTTTTCTCGCGGCGCACGTCGAAGATGTAGGCGCGGATGCGGTCGCCCGTGCGGAACACTTCTCGCGGAATCAATTCGTCGCGATAAATAATCGCCTCCGTGCGGCCGAAATCGACGATCACGTTGCCGTATTCCACGCGCTTCACCACGCCGGAGACGATGTCGCCCACGCGGTCTTTGAATTCGTCGAACTGCACTTCGCGCTCGGCGTCGCGCACTTTCTGCACGATGACCTGTTTGGCGGTTTGCGCGGCGATGCGGCCGAAATCGATCGGCGGCAGCAAATCGCGGATCTGTTCCCCGGCGGTGATGCCCGCATTCTTGCGCTGCGCGTCCGCCACGGTGATGTGGAGGTTGTCATTAAACTCCTCGAACTGGTCGTCCTCGACCACGTCCGTGATGCGGTACAGCTGGATCTCGCCGTTCTTGCGGTCGATCTCGGCCTGGATGTTCTTCTCGCTGCCGTATTTGCGGCGACCGGCCATGGCAATGGCGTTTTCCATCGCGACCAGCACGGCCTCGCGGTCGATGCCTTTTTCGCGGCCGACCGCTTCCGCGATCTGGATCATTTCGGTGCCACCGAAGGTCTTGAGATTGGCTACGGCCATGGGAATGCTCCTGGTTAGTCTTGTGCGTTGTCGTTGACGGGGGAAGGAATGCTCATGCCTTCCTCGGTGATTTCGGCTTTCTTGACGGCGTCGGCATGCGCTTTGATCAGCGCGTCGGTCAGCACCAGCTTGGCGGTGGCGATCTGGCCATGCGGCAGGAAGAATTGCTTGCCGTCGGCGGTCTTGATCTCGATATCCTCGCCCTCGACGCCCATGATCACACCGCTAAAGCGCTTGCGCCCGTCTAGGGCCATGGAAAGATCGATGCGCGCCTGCTGCCCGGTGAAGCGCACGAAATCTGCGATCTTTACCAGCGGACGGTCGATGCCAGGGGAGCTGACTTCCAGATCGTAATTGCCCTCGATCGGGTCATGCACGTCGAGCAACGCGGAAACCAGATGGCTCACCTCGGTGCAATCCTCCACGCGGATCGGCTTCTCGTCCAACCGCTCGATAAACAATTGCAGCGTGCGGCGCTTGTGCGCTTCCGTCAGCTTCACGAGCACGGTGGCATAGCCCAGCCCCTGCAGGGGCGGGTTGACCAAGGCTTCGATGCGTTCGCTCAACAGATTGGACAAGGCGGACCCGAATGAAAATTTCCAAACAAAAAGGCGGGCCTCTCGGCCCACCTTCGTTGGGGAATGTCTAGCAGAAACTTTGCCCGATGCAAGCATCTTCACCGCATTCGACCCCCTCGCTCCCCCAGGCTTGCCTTCCAGACCTTAGCACCGACTGGTTCAGGGATGAGATTTTGCGCTATATGGCGCAAAGCGGCTTCGCTATCGATAGGCTCCGGAACAGATGAGATTACATCATGCGCGTCAATGCGGTAGGCCGCAGAATGGTCACGCCCCATCGCCACGGGCAAGTACGCTTCGCCCCCCAGTTCGTATGTTTGCTTATAGCCATTGACGGGGTCGTAGATGTGCCACTGCCTCTGTTGCGCATCGTAAATTTTAGTAAAAACATGCCCATCCAAGCCAGCACGTTCCATGCTCAAGGAATCTTTGCGCAATGTCTCGACATACACTGCTGGCAGGCCAAGCTCTCCGGCCAGCGCGAGAAAGACCACGCTACGATCCGTGCAGCCCGTCTGGTAACCGGAAACGATCACCTCGGATGCCGTCCGCTTACGGAATGTTTGTTCTTTGGACGAAGTGTCGTGCGGCAGATTCTTCAAATAGGCGCTGATTTCAGGGAGTACGGAGCCACCATTCTCCACCGCCTGCGCGCGCAGCCTCGTCGCCAGATGTGCGGTGACGGCATCTCTCTTCGCATAGATTCCAGGCTGCATGGTTTCAAACTGCATCCATGCATACTACTAGAAATTTATTAACGAATTGTGTCGCCCCGTTCTAAGCGCGCGAACCGCAAATAAAGCGGCGGCGTGCCTTCCAGACATTTGATCTCGTAGCGCGTGGGCACCCAGCCTTCGGGGGGCTGTTCCCAGTCGCGCTTCTCGCGGGCGGTCCAGGCGAAGCGCGGGTCGGCCAGGAAATGTTCCAGCATCCACTGGCCGTACCCTTCATGATCGGTGGCCAGTTGCACGAAGCCGCCGGGGCGCAGGCTGGATGCCAATAGATCGAGCAATGCCGCATTGACGATCCGGCGCTTATGGTGGCGCAGTTTGGGCCAGGGGTCGGGGTAGAGAATGTAGACGCGCTCCAGCCGCCCTTCCGGCATCGCGCGCAGCACGTCGCGCGCATCGTCGGCGTGAATACGCACGTTTTCGGCGCTCTGTTCTTCCAGCGCGCCGAGCAGCTTGGTCACCCCGTTTTCAAACGGCTCGCAGCCGATGAAGGCCACTTCCGGATGGCGCGCGGCCAAAGCGGCCAGATGCTCGCCGCCGCCGAAACCGATCTCCAGCCACAGCGGCTTGTCCCCCGCCCAATCCGCCGGTGCGGCGGGATCGGCGCGCAGTTTCGGCAGCAGCTCGTCCCACAACCGTTGCGGATGCTCGCGCAGGCTGCGGCCCCGCCTGCGCCCGAAGGAGCGCAGGGATTGAGTCTTGAGGGCGGATGTGCTTTCGCTGGTCATCGCTGGCTTATGCCGCGATCCCGCCCGCAATTCAAGCCCCTGCCCTTTACATGATAAGTGAACCCCCCAACCAAACGTATATTTTGCCCGATATCTTCCCGCCCGGTCTGCGGCTAGTGCTGTGCGGCACTGCGCCCGGTCGAGTTTCGGCGCGTCTGCAGCAATATTACGCCCACCCGCAGAACAAATTCTGGCACAGCTTACACACGTCCGGTCTTATTCCCGAGCCTTTGGACCCCGCAGACTATGCCCGCCTGCCCGAATGGGGCATCGGGCTGACGGATATCAATAAAACCGAATGGGGGATGGACCATGAACTGAGCGCAGCGGCGGCGGATGCGACGCGCTTGCGCGAAAAAATTCTGCGCCTGCAGCCCGGCATGGTGGCTTTCACCAGCAAGAAGGCGGCAAGTTATTTTTTCAAAAAACCAACCACCTTGTTGAGTTATGGATTGCAGTTGGAAAGCGTAGAAAAAACAAATTTCTGGATTCTACCTTCGCCTTCACCCGCAGCTCAAACAAGCTGGGACGCGTTCTGGTGGAAAAAATTGGCAATGCATTTGGATGATACAGCCATCGAATCTTCAGAAAAAATTCCGGTCCAGTCGATATAAAGAGGCGAAAAGCTTTTTTATAAATGTAAATCATCATATGATGCATCAGCTTACATCAAGGCTAATGCTGCTTTCTCCCATCCCTCCGTTGGCCATGGTAAAGGCAACATAGTTGATACGATGCTCGCGCGAAAAATACTTCAACGCACAGATGCAGGTAGTCAGCCTTGCAGCAGCCCCAATGTCTCCGCCAGCGGCAATCCGACCACCGAACTGTAGCTGCCATTGATCCACGGAATGAATCCCGCCGCTGCGCCCTGAATGGCGTAGCCTCCGGCTTTACCGTACCACTCATTCGTAGCGAGATATGCCCCGATCTCGTGGGCATGTAGCCGCTTTACCGAAACATGCGTCTCCACTACGCGATGACGCGTTTTCCCGTCCACCTGCACCACGACCACCGCCGTCTGCACGCGATGGCGGCGTCCGGAAAGTAATTCCAGGCAGCTGCGCGCGGTCGCCTCATCCTCGGCTTTCGGCAAAATGCGGCGGCCTACCGCCACCACCGTATCGGCGGAAAGAATGCGCGCGCCCGGGCGTAGAACAACAGTCGCGCGCGCTTTTTCCAGCGCCACGCGCAGCGCATAATCTTTCGGAATTTCCGCTTTGCGCGGTGTCTCATCGATCTCGGCGGGAAGCACTTCGCTTGGCGTCAGACCCACGGAGGCAAGTAACGCCAGGCGGCGCGGAGAGGCGGAGGCAAGGATGAAAGGATAAACAAGATGAGATGAGAGCATGAAAGCTTTTCTCCCACTCCGCACTTGATGCGGAGTGCTGACGAGACGTGAGAGCAGCACTCCGCATTAAGTGCGGAGTGGGGGGGGTCGAACTAGTTCTTAAACCGGAAGATCACGCGCGCTTTGGTCAGATCGTACGGCGTCATTTCCACCGTTACCCGATCCCCCGCCAGCACGCGGATGCGGTTTTTGCGCATGCGGCCGCTGGTATGGGCGAGCACGGTGTGGCCGTTATCGAGCTTCACGCGATACATGGCGTTGGGCAGCAATTCCTCGACGACGCCGTCGAACGTGATGAGTTCCTCTTTGGGCATTGGATTCCTAAGGCAGATGGCTAAAAACTGGCGCCCTTATAGCAGCGTGGCCGCAAAAGGCAATGCGGGGGTTTGGGTGATGCGCGCCTGGCCGAGAAGCTTGGGTGAGCCCTCTTCTTCTGGGAGAGGGCGGTGAGCAACGCGAGCCGGTGAGGGTTTCGCGGCTGGTTCTATTCCAGTCAGCATGTCCATCGCCAGCCAAGAGACCCTCATCCCTCTGCTTCGCTCCCCCTTCTCCCGGAAGAAAAAGGTTGTCGTCCGCGCTTCCCCGAGGGAAGGCTTTTTTATTTCAACCGCAGCCGTAGGCTCAGCGCATGCGCTTGCAATCCTTCGGCATCCGCCAGCACCGCCCCGGCCTGCCCCAGCGGCGCGAATGCTTCCCGCGGACAGCCGATGAGCGAAGTGCGCTTCAGAAAATCGAACACCGAAAGCCCACTGGAAAAGCGCGCCGTCTGGCTGGTCGGCAGCACATGGCTGGGCCCGGCCAGGTAATCACCCAAAGCTTCGGGCGTGGTGCGCCCCAGGAAAATCGCGCCCGCATGGCGCACCTGGGCGGCCAGGGCTTCCGGGTGCTCCACCGCCAGTTCCAGATGCTCCGGCGCGATCGCATCGATGAAGACCGGCGCATCCGCCAGCGAATCCAGCAGCACCACCCCGCCCCATTGCGCCCAGGCCTGACGGGCGATGGCTTCGCGCGGCAGGGTGCGCAGCGTGGCTTCCACCGCCGCTTCCACCGCATCCGCGAAGGCTTCGTCCTCCACGATCAGAATCGATTGCGCAAGCACGTCGTGCTCCGCCTGGCTCAGCAGATCGGCGGCGATCCAGGCCGGGTCGTTCTGTGCATCCGCCACCACCAGTATCTCGCTCGGGCCCGCGATCATGTCGATACCCACGCGCCCGAATATCTGGCGCTTGGCCTCCGCCACATAAGCGTTCCCCGGCCCCACGATCTTATCCACCGCACGCAGCGATTCGGTGCCGTAAGCCAAAGCCCCCACCGCCTGCGCGCCACCGATGCGCCAGACTTCGTCCACGCCTGCGATGGCGCAGGCGGCCAGCACGGCGGGGTTGGTCACGCCGTCCGGCGTCGGCACCGTCACCACCAAACGCGCAACCCCTGCCACTTTGGCCGGAATCGCATTCATCAGCACGGAACTGGGATAGGAGGCCGTGCCACCGGGCACATACAGCCCCGCCGCATCCAGCGCGCTATAGCGCCAGCCCAGCATCACGCCGCTCGCATCCACGTAGCGATGCGCTTCCGGCATCTGGCGGCGGTGGTAATCGGCAATGCGTTCGGCGGCCAACTCCAGGGCGGCCACGACTTCCGGCGCACAAGCCGCGCGCGCCTCCTGCAATTCCTGCGCGCCGATCTGCAGTGCCGCCGCCACCGGCACGGTGAAGCGATCGTATTTCGCCGTGTAATCCAACAAAGCCGCATCGCCCCGCGCCGCCACATCGCGCAGAATGCCGCGCACCGGTTCGGTCACATCCGCCTGCGTTTCCTCGCGCGTATACAACCAGGCGCGCAGCGCATGCAACGCCGCCCCCTGCCCCAGTGTGCGCGCATCGAACCGGGTGGCCATGCTACGCTCTCACCGTATGCGCGGCGACCGCATCCGCAAAGCCCGCGATCAGCGGTTCGATGCGGGCGCTTTGCGTTTTGAAGGAGGGGCGGTGCACGATGAGGCGCGAGGAAACTTCGCGCATCACCTCGATCTCCTTCAACCCATTGGCGGCCAGCGTCGCGCCCGAACTGACCAGATCGACGATGTAGCGGCTGAGCCCCAGAATCGGCGCGATTTCCATCGCCCCGTTCAGCTTCACGCATTCCGCCTGCACGCCCGCGCGGGCGAAATAGGCCTGCGTGGTGTGCGGGTATTTCGTCGCCACCCGCGCGTGGCTGCCGCGCCGCCAGTGCGCGGCCTCGGCGAAATCCTCGGGTGCTGCGATGCTGATGCGGCAGCGGCCCAGTTTCAAATCCACCGGCGCATAGAGCTCCGGCGAATCGAATTCCTCCAGCACGTCCGACCCACAAATCCCGATCTGCGCCGCCCCGAACGCCACGAAGGTCGCCACATCGAACGACCGCACCCGAATCAACCGCACATCCGGATGGTTGGTGGAAAACACCAACTGCCGCGAAGCCTCGTCCGAAAACGCCGCCTCCGGCACAATCCCCACCCGCGCAAAAAGCGGCGCAGCTTCTTCCCAGATGCGGCCTTTGGGGAGGGCGATGGTGAGTGAATAATTAGACTCATTCATAGCAGCGATTGTAAACCTCAAAATCCCAAATGCTTATTCAGCATAGCACGCCTATGGTAACTTTCCGGTCCGGCATAACAGCGTTCCCAGCTGTTGCAATTCAAAAAGTTAAGCAGCATAGCAAATAACATAATGACGATGCCAATAAGATAATACTGCGAAAATTTCATCATGCCGCCTTGTCGCCTTTGAGGCGTTCGATCTGCGCGCCCAGCCCGCTGAGTTTGGCTTCCAGCGCTTCGTAGCCGCGGTCCAGGTGATAGATGCGGTGGATGCGGGTGGTGCCAACGGCAGCGAGGGCGGCGATGACCAGGCTGAAGCTGGCGCGGAGATCGGTCGCCATCACATCGGCGGCGGTCAGTTTCGGCACGCCGCGGACGATGGCGGTGTGGCCGTCCACCGCGATATCCGCCCCCATGCGCACCAGCTCGGGCACATGCATGAAACGGTTTTCGAAGATGGTTTCGCGGATGATGGAGGTGCCGTTCGCCATGCACAGGAAGGCCATGAACTGGGCCTGCATGTCGGTTGGGAAAGCAGGGAACGGTGCGGTGGAGAGATCGACCGCTTTCGGACGGTCGCCCTTCATGCAACGGATGCGGATGCCGCCGGTTTCCAAAGTGACGGAGATGCCCGCCGTATCCATGCGCTCCAGCGCCGCGCCGAGGAGATCGGGCGACACGTCGCGCAAGAGCACATCGCCGCCGGTGATGGCGGCGGCAAGCGCGAAACTGCCCGCCTCGATGCGGTCCGCCACCACTGGGTGGGTCGTGCCGCGCAGGGAAGTCACGCCTTCGATGATGAGCGTATCCGTGCCGATGCCGGTGATCTTCGCACCCATGCGTTGCAGGCAGCGCGCCAGATCGCTCACCTCCGGCTCTTTCGCGGCATTGACGAGGCGCGTGGTGCCCTGCGCCAGAGTCGCTGCCATCATGGCGTTTTCCGTGGCCCCGACGGAGACTTTCTCGAAGATGATCTCCGCGCCTTTCAGCCCGTTCGGGGCGGTGGCATGGACGTAGCCTTCCTCCAGCACGATGTGCGCGCCCAGGCGCTCCAGCGCATGCAGATGCAGATCGATCGGGCGGGTGCCGATGGCGCAGCCGCCGGGCAGCGAAACCTTCGCCTCGCCATGCCGCGCAAGTAGCGGGCCCATGGTGAAAAAGCTCGCGCGCATGGTGCGCACCAGATCGTAGGAGGCTTCGTAGCGGGTGATTTCTTTTGCCTGCAGCGTGATGCGATGGGCGGGGGCGTCGATGCGTACATCCACGCCGAATTCGGCAATGATCTTCGCCAGCGTCCGCACATCCGCCACCATCGGCATGCGGTCGAGAATCAGCGGTTCGGCGCTGAGCAGGCTGGCGGCCATCAAAGGTAGCGCCGCATTCTTCGCGCCCGAGATGGCGACCTCCCCGCGCAGCGGCACACCGCCGGTGATGATGAGGGAATCCATGTTATTTTACTCCGTCATTGCGAGCGACGCACGGCAATCCGGCCACGCCCCCCGCCGTCATCCTGCAAGAGCGAAGCGAGGCGCAGGATCCCGTGCCAGGAGAACACAGAGATCCTGCGCTCCGCTGCGCGGCCGCAGGATGACGCATGGGGAAGGTCGGGACAAAAATCATGCCGTCTTCGCTTCCACCTTCGGCAGCGTCACGCCGCGCTGGCCCATGTATTTGCCCTTGCGGTCGGCATAGGAAACCTCGCACATCGAATCCGCTTTCAGGAACAGGAACTGACACGCGCCTTCGTTCGCATAGAT
Organism: Rickettsiales bacterium; assembly: GCA_965247145.1. Lineage (GTDB taxonomy): Bacteria > Pseudomonadota > Alphaproteobacteria > Rickettsiales > JAIXRX01 > CBDFGH01. The sequence continues at coordinate 228,940 of CBDFGH010000001.1, read as the reverse complement.
CTTCGCGGGCAGCGGCGTGGTGTTGGAGAATTCCAGCGTCACATGCCCTTCCCATTCGGGCTCCAGGGGCGTGACGTTGACGATGATGCCGCAGCGGGCATAGGTGCTTTTGCCCAGGCAGATCACCAGCGTGTCGCGCGGGATGCGGAAATATTCCACCGTGCGCGCCAGCACGAAGGAATTGGGCGGGATAATGCAGACATCCGTCTTGCGGTCCACGAACCCCGCATCGGAAAAATTCTTCGGGTCGACGATGGCGGAATCGACATTCGTGAAAATCTTGAACTCGTCCGCCACGCGGGCATCGTAGCCGTAGCTCGACAGGCCGTAGGAGATCACGCCTTCGCGGGCCAAATTTTCTACGAAGGGCTCGATCATGCCCGTTTCCCGGGCTTTGGCGCGAATCCAGTGATCGGGCAGAATGGGCATGTGCGGGTCTCGGAAACAGGGTGGAGCGGTGGCGCTACAATGCCTGTATCTGCGCCTCAGTCAAGCGGTACACCACCCATTCGCGCATGGACTGCGCCCCCATCTTTTCGTAGAAATCGATGGCCGGGCGGTTCCAGTCCAGCACCCACCATTCCATGCGTCCATAGCCCCGCGCGCGGGCAATGCGGCCCAGCTCGGCGAAAAAGGCTTTCCCCACCCCCTGCCCGCGATGTTGCGGCAGTACGCACACATCCTCCACATACATGCCCTGCCTGCCCAGGAAGGTGGAATAGTTCGGAAAGAACAGGGCGAACCCTACTTCCTTTCCACCGATTTCGGCAAACAGCACTTCGGCGGTGGCACGCGGACCGAAGAGGCTTTCGGCCAAACCCTCTTCGGTCGCCACCACCTCATGCGCCAGCTTCTCATATTCGGCCAGCACCCGGATGAAATGCAGGATGAGCGCGGCATCGGCACGAGTGGCTGAGCGGAAGGTAATGGTGGTCATGGTACTCCTGCGTAAAAGCTTGGGAGAGGGTGGTGAGCGAAGCGAGCCGGTGAGGGGGGAACTTGCGTTGGTTGATCGAATAAAATTTACAAGCCTATCGATAAGCCTCGCCAGCCCCCCTCACCCTGCCCTCTCCCGAAGGGAGAGGGTTCACCCCAAGCCTCATCGCCCGCGCCCGCCCGATTCACTCGTCCCCGCCATGCGGTTGAAGCGGTCGGTCGCCAGGCGGCGGCTGTTGTCGTTGCGGTTTTTGATTTCCTGCACTTTGGCGCTCCAGGCCTTGCCGGTCTGATCCGCCTCGGCGCGTTTGGGTAATTCCTTCGGCTTCACATATTCCGGCATGCCCAGGCCTTCGTCGGGCATTTCCCCGCGCGACATGGCCGAGAGCTGAACCAGTAACAAGTCGCGCTTGTTCTTTTCGAGTTGCAGCTCTTTCTTGGTCTTCTTTTTTTTGGGATGATGGCCGAACACGCGCGGAACCCTGGACTTGCAGCAATGCTACGAAGCGTCGGCGGGCTTGTCCGCTTTCGCTTTCGCGGGCTTGGCTGGCATCGTTTTTGCCTGCAATTGCGCGTTGCGATGCGCCAGATTGCGCTTCAGCGCAGCTTTTTGCTGCTGCCTGCGTTGATTCGCTTCGCTGGCGGACGATTCGTAAGGGTGGGTGGGGTTATGTGCCATAGGCAACTATCCTAGCGAAAGCACCGCTTTAGCGCCAACAAAAAGCACGGGTGCAGAAATCGGTGCATGGTGTTTGCCCGGATCGCGCTTAACGCTTGCAATACTTTTGTGCTTGTGGCATTTCCGGTGCCCACGCGCGGGCCAAGATTTTTCGCATGCATGGATGCCGCTGTAGCTCATTGGTAGAGCACGTCATTGGTAATGACGGGGTAGGAAGTTCGATTCTTCTCAGCGGCACCACCCTTTCCAGATGTATAGCTGGAATAGTAACTTAACGATAATTTTTATCGTAATGCTTCTGGCAGCGGAATCATGACGTTGCCCGTGCATTTTTGCAAAGATGCTAAATGCGCTTCTTAGAATGTTGCCGCTGTTGCAAAGCGTCTTTGGTCAATCGAACCAGAATTGGGGATAGCAGCCCACCAATTGCGAACTTACGGCATATTCCGAAGTGTTGGGATCGGTGGTGGTGTAGCAACTGCTGCCTGAGGCGGGATGGTTGCCCATGATGCCGGTCAGCGGACGGCCATCGTCGATTTTGGAATCGATGTCGCGGGTTTCCGCAGCGGTGGTGGCGCGGGCATAGGCATTGGCGCCCCACATGCCGATCATGTTTCCGTCGCGCAAAGTATTGGTTTCTCTATAGACTTGGTAGTAACCTCCCAGCTTATTGGATAGCGTGTTCAAACCCGGCACGGCAGCAAGCGCCACATCCGAATAGGATGCGGGAATGCCGGTGAAATTTCCCGGGATCATTGTGGCCAATGAGAGATGTTGCCAGAAGCGGTAGGATTCGGTGTTCAGGGTCCAGGCGAATTGTGCATCCACATTGCCATCGCCATTACCGTTGCAGGTGCCGATGCTGCCGCCGGGGCAGCTGCTGGATGTACCCCAGTAGTTGGTGGCGTTGGTCATGTCGCCGGGCCAGGCATTGTATTTCAGACGGAAGTTCGCCACGCCGGTTTTGATGCGGTTGACATCCGTCACCACGCTGTTCAATTCGGCGCTGTGCACCATTTCCTGTCCCACCATCACACCGCCCACGATCAATGCGATAATGACCAGCACCACCGACATTTCCACCAATGTAAAACCAGCTCGCCGCGAGAATATGCGGGAATGTCGCGCTGTCTGTCTGCGTTGAAACATGATCAAGCTCCGTCTAATCCAGCCAAAAAGCCAAGTTGCAGGCAATGGTATCGCTGCCGTTATATTGCGCGGTAATGGGCGTGCCGCCGCCGGATACGCATGCGGCAACCGAAAGATTGGTGGTGACTTTACCCGTTCCCGGCCGGCCGTCATCCAGCTTACGATCGACCGTCTGGCTGTCCGTGGGGCTCAGCAAAGACAGGGTAGGATTGCCGCCCCACATGCCGATCATGTTTCCGTCATGGAACGTATCCTGGTTTTTCACGATCAGGTAGAACCCGTCCAACCGATTGCCCATTACATTTCCATTGATCGCCACCGCACTGGCGACATCGGTCGCAGAATTCGACACACCGGAATAATTTCCCGGCAGCATACCTGACAAGCCGAGCTGCTGCCATGCACGGTACATTTCCGAATTGTCGGTCCAGTAATTGCTGGTGCCTGAATTGACGTACAGATCGCCATTCCCGTTGGCGGTTGCAGGCCAGTAATCGGTTGCATTGATCATGTCGCCTGGCAGAGCGTCATATTTGAACTGAAAGGTGGAAATCCCGGTCTTGATACGGTTGACGTCGCTCACCAGACTATTGATCTCGGCGCTATGCGCCATTTCTTGCCCCACCATCACGCCGCCGATAATCAGTGCAATGATCATCAACACCACCGACATCTCGATCATGGTAAAACCGGCACGGCGCAAAGCGCGAATGGTGGATGCGTGCCGCATGGGCTTCTCTCGTTACGATGGAATCGTCAATAGCCATCATTACATCAGTAACCCCCTTAACAAACAATGAACCCCGCCAGCAACTGGCGGGGTTCATTGTTTCTAGCACGTTATGCGAGGCCAGGAGGCCGAGCCAGCCCTAAGCCCGCGAAGCGGCCGCTCATGCGATTGCCAGCAGGCAGCCGCGGGGCAAATGCAGTTAATCTTCGTAACGGCGGGGCTTTTTGTTGAAGCCGCCATCTTTCTGATAACCGCCTTCTTTCTTGAAGCCGCCGCTGCTGGGGCGTTTGGGGCGATCGCCATCGCTGCCGCTGGCATAGACGCCGCCGCGGCTGCGGGGAACGTATTCGCCACGGTCGCTGTTGTTGCCACGGTCGCCGCGATCGTTGAAATCGCGATTACCTTGATATTCTTTGCGCTCGTAGGGCTTTTTGAAGCCTTCCGAATCCGGGCGCTTGACCGGGCGGGGGGCGAAGGTTTTGCCAACCTGGGCCACGCATTCGTCGTAGAAGGCGAACATTTCTTCTTTGCTGCCGCCTTCGGGGAAGAGGAAGGGCAGCATTTCGCTGAACAGGCCCAGCGCGGTGAATTCTTTGGATTCGGACATGGCGGATTTCCTAAGGAGGTAGAATAGCCGCGAACGCTGCCGGGCCGTGGTGAAATTGGTCGCGAACTATAGGAGTTTTCGTGGCGAACACAAGGGAATTATGCGCTTGCGCCCTCCTCCTTTATCCCACCCGGCGGATGGCAGCACGGGCCAATGCATCCGCCCGCTCGTTGCCCGGGTCGCCCGCATGGCCCTTGACCCATTCCCAGGCCAGTTCGTGTCGCTGGGCGGCATCCCACAGTCTTTGCCACAGCTCGGCGTTTTTCACCGGCTTGCGGTCGGCGGTCTTCCAGCCATTCTTGCGCCAACCGTGAATCCAGCCCTCCATGCCCTGCTTCACATATTGGCTGTCGGTCACGATGGTCACTTTGCAGGCATGTTTCAGCGCTTCCAGCGACATGATCACCGCCATCAATTCCATGCGGTTGTTGGTGGTGGGAGTTTCGCCGCCGCTGAGTTCTTTGGTTTGCGCGCCGTAATGCAGAATGGCGCCCCAGCCGCCCGGGCCGGGATTGCCCGAACAGGCCCCGTCCGTATAGATGCGCACGGTTTTCTTGGGCGCTTCCGAAAGGGCTTCGCTCACAACCCGTATTCTGCCGGTTTGGCTTGCTGGTGCGTGCGCCATTTGCGCAGATATTCGCGTGGTTCCTTCACCACCACCACCGCGCCCGGCACCTGATGGATCCAGTCATGCGCCCGCGTCAGCAGAAAACGCACCGCCGCGCCCCGCGCCAGCAGCGGCAGGGCTACGCGTTCTTCCGGACTTAAGGGTCGCACCGCGTGGTAGCCTTCGATCAAGGCGCGGTTCAGCGATTCGTCCAGCCTGCCGCTTTTCTCGTCCATGCACCAGGCATTGAGGATGACTGCCAGATCGTAGGCCAGCATATCCGTGCAGGCGAAATAGAAATCGATCAGGCCGGTCAGCGTATCGCCTTCGAAGAAGACATTGTCGGGGAAAAAATCGGCATGGATCTGGCCGATGGGCAAAGCGGGCGTGCGAAATTTCAGCCAGGCCAGTTCGTCCTCCAGCGCCGCATGCAGCCCGGGCTCGATGCGGTCCAGCCCTGCCCCGCAGCGCGCGAGCAAACCTTCCAACGCGAAGGGGGAAAGGTCGTTCGCGCGGCTTTGCGGAAAATCTTCCAGCGCCCGATGCAACTCCGCGACCGCATGGCCCAGCGCCTGCAGCCGCACCGGCGTCGGCTCCGGCATGTTGCGCCCGGGCAGGAATGAGACGATCGCCGCCATCTTGCCGCTCAGGCGACCGCACAATGCGCCGTCCAGTCGGCGTTGCGGCTCGGGCACTTCGCAGCCGCGCGCCCGCGCCACCGCCATCAATTCCAGATAATAGGGTACGTCTTCGGCGCGCACGCGCTTTTCGTAGAGGGTCAGAATATACTGGCGCTCCAATCCGTCCGCACCGCGCAGCTTCAGGCAGTAATTGGTGTTCTCCACGCCTTGCGTGATGCCTTCCATCGAAACAAACGAACCCAGCGCATAGCACTCATCGAGCCATGCGGCGGTTTGGGGCTGGCTAAGATGCGTGTAGACAGCCAATCGGTATCTCCTCGGGAAAGCCTTGCGGGGTTTCTTCCGCCCGTCGTGCCGCAGGCGGGGTGCTCTGTCAAAGCATTTTGCCCCACTTCAAAGGAATGTCATATTCCACATGAAAACCGATGAGACAAAAAAATTGTGCGCTGCAAAGCATGCAGGCTTGAAAGGGCGCAAACCTTGGTTCATAGTGGCTCCTGCCCGCCGCATGCCAAGCGGCACCCAATGATACCCAGGAGATTGCCATGTTCCGCCGCAAGGACGAAGGCGCGCCCGACGCCGCCACCGACGCCCCCACCTCCACTACCCCCTATTCGCCCGCATCCGAAGTGCAGATTCCGCCTGCGGCCCAAGGCCAGAGCGAAGTCTCTGCTCCCTCGTTCGGCACGGCTCCCGCACCGGCCCCCAGTAGCAATGCATACAGCACCTCCAGCCCCACATCCACCCCGAGCGCCGGCAGCGCAAGCCCGGCCCCGGCCCCGGCTTCGATCATGACCGGCGGCGCCTATGCCTCGCCTTACCGCGCATCCGGCGCAAGCAGCGCACCCGCCGGCAGCGCATCCTCCAACGTAACCGAACTCTCCGGCCGCAGCAGCGCCACCGGCTCCCGCTTCGGCGAAACCCGCTCCAACACAGGAAACAGCCCCATGGATAAATCCGCCAACAAGCCCGCAGGCAAAAACCGCATTCTCACCGTCGGCAACGACATCCTGATGAAAGGCGAAATCAATTCCTGCGACCGGATCGTGATCGAAGGCGCGGTGGATGCAACCCTGAAGGAAGTGCACACGATGGAAATCGCCGAGAGCGGTTCCTTCAAAGGCGTCGCCGAAGTGGAAGAAGCCGAAATCAGCGGCACCGTGGAAGGCGACCTGACCGTGCGCGGCCGCCTGATCATCTACTCCACTGGCAAAGTTTCCGGCAAAGTTTCCTACGGCGAGATCGAGATCGAGCGCGGTGGCCAGCTGACCGGCGAAATCAAAACCGCCGGCATCGCCAGCAGCAGCATGAATAAAGCGGCTGCTTAGTCAAAGTTGTTTATTCAGCAAAAAGGGGAGCCTTTCGGCTCCCCTTTTTTGTGTGCATCCCATATGGGAATATCAACGAAATCTTAATTATGTATGGCGTATGCATGTGTCTTCACACACAACGCTCTCAAGGAATCGACGATGAAACGCATGGCTTTATCCGCGCTATTGCTTCTCCTCGTTGTGGCGCTGGGGCTGAGCGGGTTCTGGTGGTGGCAGTCTGATCTAATTCAGAAGCAGTTCGAATCTACGGCCCGGTTAACCATGCTGAAAATCAGCCACGAATCGTTGGCCAAAAGCGGTTATCCGCTGCATCCGGGTGTGCATATCGTGCATCCCGGTCTTCAGTTGACCAGCGGTGCCATGAACCTATCCATGGACTTAGACAATCTCACCATCGAAAAGTCGCTCATCGGCAATCAATTCCGGCTGCTTTATGGAAAAAACGGCTCCTTCGGGCTCAATGCGCACAACCGACAATGGGATGTGCGTTTCCAGGCCCAAGGAGAATCCACCCTGGCATTGGATTTCGAGGGACCATGGAATTTTCCCCTGAGCGCCGAAGCCAGCCAGCCGCTCGCCTGGCTTTCTCGCTTGCGTCAGGTGACACAGCATTCGGCGCCCGCCCAATGGATGGATAAAAACGGCGCGGTGCTGATCACCAGCGGCGGCGGCCAGATCACCGGCACCATTCAACCCATGTCAGGTGCGGCGTCCAGGCACGCATGGTATATAACAACCAGCAAGATTCAATATACCGCCGCCTACGACACGCTGATGCAGGACATGCTCGGCACTTTGCTGGGTCAGGCGCAACCCTCGAATCTGGCATTTTATGGCCCGATATCCATGGATTTCGGGTTGAAATTTTCCATGCCGCAACAAGGCATGGCCAACCCGTTCCAATCCATCGACTTCGCGATCGAGCCCGCAAAATTCACTTCCGATCTCGGCGTATTCGATCTCGCGCTTGCGGTGAAGCAGCAAATGAATCAGGGCGGCGCGCTCGATGGCACGGTACATTTCAACGTGCTGACGAATCTGACGCCCAGAGCCGATCAGGTGATGGCACAAAGTCTTCTACAGATGTTGCGCGACCCCAAAATGGCTGAACGTTTCCCCGCCACGAAAGGCATGAGCGATGCGCAATTATGGCCGATTGTGGGAATAATGACGCCGCGCAATTCTACTCTCGGCAATATCCACGAAGCCTTGGAAATGAATTACCGCATCGATATGAGCAAACAGAATCATCATGTGGAAGTGACCCAATTGGCGCTGGAAACGGCTCCCTACGGGCTTATCGGCAAGGGAAATGGCACATTGAATCCCGGCAGCGGACCGATGATCGATGCAACGATCGAATGCCGCGGCTGCGAGACACTCTTCCATGATTTGACCTCTTATATCGATCGCGTCAAACAGGGCCTTTCTGCGCTCACGGCAGGCTCGCCGCGCGATCCTGTCGTCGGTGCGCTGCTCGACCGCCCCGTATCGTTGATCATCAACCAAGCAGTCATGCAGTTGAAGGCATTGTCGAGCGCGGCGGGGGATGGCACCGTATGGGGCTACCGCATCGAACAATCCGCTACCCACCCGATGACCATTAACGACCACCCGTTGGAGCAATTTTTACCGATCCTCGCCACCCTCGCCCAATTGCGGCCCGTAGCCGCTATCCCGGCGGAGGTTTCGATGCCATCCGTACCGAAGCAGTAGATTCAAGGCGGCAAACCCAGCAAGGATCTCCTGCATGCCTGTGGGCTCTGCAAACGTATGGGCTTTAATCTTTGCGGGCCACCACGCCGATCTTTGGGCACCACGGCTCCACCCGGCAATTGGCACATTTCGGTGCGCGGGCGATGCAGGTGTAGCGGCCATGCAGGATCAGCCAATGATGGGCATGGAGCAGGTATTTCTTGGGGATTCGGCTTTCCAACTGCGCCTGCACTTTGTCCGGCGTCGCGCCATCGGCGATGTCCAGACGGTGGGATACGCGATACACATGCGTATCCACCGCGACGGTCGGAATCTGCAGCACGCAATTCAGCCACACGCTGGCGGTTTTCTTACCCACACCCGGCAGAGCCTCAAGGGCGGCGCGATCATGCGGCACTTGGCCCCCGTGCTTGTCGATCAGCATGCGGCAAAGCGCGATGACGTTTTTCGCTTTCGCATTATAGAGGCCGATGGTTTTGATGTAGTACTTCAGCCCGTCTTCGCCCAGCGCAAGAATCGCCGCCGGCGTATCATGTTTGGCAAAGAGCGGCCCGGTAGCCTTGTTCACCCCCACATCCGTCGCCTGTGCCGAAAGCACCACCGCGATCAGCAAAGTAAAATCGTTGCTGTAGACGAGTTCCGTTTTCGGCTCAGGATCGGCCGCCTGCAGCACGGCGAATATCTTGGCAATGTGCTTGTTCATTCCGGCATGCTTATGCGCTGTGAGTGGTGGAGCGCATGTTAACAGGACCATGCGGCCGGAGCCATGGTTGTTGTGCCGAGCCTATTCATACGGAATCATGCACGCATATGCACCGCCATACCAGACTAGTCCATAGAGGACGGCAGCATTCACGTAAAAGAAAACCCCGCCACGGATATGTGCATATCATGGCGGGGTTTTCATACGAAACCGGCTTGTAAGGTTTGGCGACGTCCTACTCTCCCATGACTTAAGTCATAGTACCATTGGCGCTGAGGGGTTTCACGGTCGTGTTCGAGATGGGAACGTGTGGAGCAACCCTCGCTATAATCACCAAACCGTACAAGCCGGCTTCGTAATGCCATTCTGCTCGGCGCCTGATTCCCAATTTCTGCGCTTCCGATGCTCACGTACAGATGTACGCTCCGCTCCGGTTCTCGAAATTGAAAACCATGCACTGTCGCATAACGACATTCCGTTTCGCGAGTGAAACGGAATAACTAAGTAGAGGCTGAATCAACTCGACCGGTTGATATCGTCAGCACGTTCAAACAAGAACGTTTAGCACTGTGCGTGATGTATGCGCATGTGTGAAATTGAATTTTGTTTCCTTCATCGTCTTCCGATCGATGAGTTGAGTACATAATACTCGTGGGTCGAAATCTCAGATTTCGTATGTTTAAGCCAATCGGATTATTAGTACTGGTTAGCTCCATGCGTTGCCGCACTTCCACACCCAGCCTATCAACGTGGTGGTCTACCACGATCCTAATTGCGAGAACTTGTATTGAGGTGGGTTTCCCGCTTAGATGCATTCAGCGGTTATCCCGTCCATACATAGCTACCCAGCCGTGCCACTGGCGTGACAACTGGTGCACCAGAGGTATGTCCATCCCGGTCCTCTCGTACTAAGGACAGATCCTCTCAATTCTCGTTACTCCCACGGCAGATAGGGACCGAACTGTCTCACGACGTTCTAAACCCAGCTCACGTACCACTTTAAATGGCGAACAGCCATACCCTTGGGACCTTCTCCAGCCCCAGGATGTGATGAGCCGACATCGAGGTGCCAAACCTTGCCGTCGATATGGACTCTTGGGCAAGATCAGCCTGTTATCCCCGGCGTACCTTTTATCCGTTGAGCGATGGCCCTTCCACGAAGAACCACCGGATCACTATGACCGACTTTCGTCTCTGCTCGACATGTATGTCTCGCAGTCAGGCAGGCTTATGCCATTGCACTCTAATGGATGATTTCCGACCATCCTGAGCCTACCATCGCGCGCCTCCGTTACAATTTGGGAGGCGACCGCCCCAGTCAAACTACCCACCATGCAGGGTCCCGACGCCGGATGACGGCGTTCGGTTAGATATCAAGAACAACAAGGGTGGTATTTCAAGGATGGCTCCACATCAGCTGGCGCCGACGCTTCATAGCCTCCCACCTATCCTACACATGTCATTCCTAATACCACTGCAAAGTTGTAGTAAAGGTGCACGGGGTCTTTCCGTCTGACCGCGGGTACTCCGCATCTTCACGGAGAATTCAATTTCGCTGAGTCTATGCTGGAGACAGTGGGGATGTCGTTACGCCATTCGTGCGGGTCGGAACTTACCCGACAAGGAATTTCGCTACCTTAGGACCGTTATAGTTACGGCCGCCGTTTACCGGGGCTTCAATTCAGTGCTTGCACACCTCCTTTTAACCTTCCGGCACCGGGCAGGCGTCAGACCCTATACGTCGTCTTTCGACTTCGCAGAGCCCTGTGTTTTAAGTAAACAGTCGCAACCCCCTAGCCTGTGCCACCCATCATTGGTTGCCCATAGATGGGCCTCCCTTCTTCCGAAGTTACAGGAGCAATTTGCCTAGTTCCTTCAGCATAGTTCTCTCAAGCGCCTTGGTATACTCTACCATTCCACCTGTGTCGGTTTGGGGTACGGTCTATATTAGTGGAGCTATTTCCTGGAACCAATTCCCTGCCTTAACCAATCCAATAAGGAAAGACAAGTTACTTGATCCGTCACTACCACTAGGTTCAGGAATATTTACCTGATTCCCATCGACTACGCATTTCTGCCTCGCCTTAGGGGCCGACTAACCCTGCTCTGATTAACATAACGCAGGAACCCTTGGAATTTCGGCGACAGGGTTTCTCACCCTGTTTGTCGCTACTCATGTCAGCATTCTCACTTCCGATACCTCCAGCAAACCTCACGGTTCACCTTCAACGGCTTACGGAACGCTCCGCTACCGCTTGTCAAAGACAAGCCCTAAGCTTCGGTACATCGTTTAATCCCCGGTACATTTTCGCCGCAAGACAACTTAATTAGACCAGTGAGCTGTTACGCTTTCTTTAAAGGATGGCTGCTTCTAAGCCAACCTCCTGGTTGTTATGGTCGTCTCACATGCTTCCCAACTTAACGATGATTTGGGGACCTTAGCTGTAGGTCTGGGTTTTTTCCCTTTCGACAATGGACGTTAGCATTCACTGTCTGTCTGCCACGGACGCACTCACCGGTATTCGGAGTTTGGTAAGGTTTGGTAGGTCTTTGGGACCCCCTAGCCCTTCCAGTGCTCTACCCCCGGTGGTGTAGCAACGTGACGCACTACCTAAATAGTTTTCGCGGAGAACCAGCTATTTCCCAGTTTGATTGGCCTTTCACCCCTAGCCACAACTCATCCCCTACCTTTTCAACGGGAGTGGGTTCGGACCTCCAGTGAGTGTTACCCCACCTTCATCCTGGTCATGGCTAGATCACTAGGTTTCGGGTCTAATACATGCAACTTGTCGCCCTATTCAGACTCGCTTTCGCTTCGCTTACACCTAACGGCTTAGGCTCGCTGCATACATTAAGTCGCTGACCCATTATACAAGAGGTACGCCATCAGGACTCAAGATCCCTCTGACTGCTTGTAGGCATCCGGTTTCAGGAACTGTTTCACTCCCCTCGTCGGGGTGCTTTTCACCTTTCCCTCACGGTACTTGTGCACTATCGGTCGGTAAGGAGTACTTAGGCTTGGAGGGTGGTCCCCCCATGTTCAGACAGGATTTCACGTGTCCCGCCCTACTCAAGGACCAATATGCTTTTTACTCATACGGGACTATCACCCACTATGGTCGAACTTTCCAGATCGTTCTGATTATTACATACTGGCCACTGGCCTGGTCCCCGTTCGCTCGTCACTACTAGGGGAGTCTCGGTTGATTTCCTTTCCTCCAGGTACTTAGATATTTCAGTTCCCTGGGTTTGCTTTAATAACCTATGTATTCAGTTATCAATACTTCGTATTGAGCCCAGAATGCTAACCCCGCCCGAAAGCGGAGGTAGTATCTGAACTCAGAAGTGGGTTTCCCCATTCGGGTATCTACGGATCAAAGTGTATTCACAACTCCCCGTAGCTTATCGCAGTGTATCACGCCCTTCATCGCCTCTTACCGCCAAGGCATCCACCGAATGCCCTTATCATGCTTAAACAGCACGATGCGACATTCATCACGCACAGAGCGAAACGCTCTGTGTTGACTCGGAACGGCATTAGCTGCTGCCGTCCGACAATTTATTCAACACTATGGTTGATGCTTGAACTACTTGCCGCACCCTGTGCAGGGTACGGACTTGCTGATTTCAACTAGGTCGAGTCTTAAATTTAGACTCAGCCTCTACTTATTTACAATGTTATTCAGCAGCGCTTCCGGTTCGTTTCCGCCCGGCGGCGCGTCCTTCGCTCTCGAAGGGAGGCCTTATGTACGCTCGACCCCTTCCCCCGTCAACGGCTTTTTTCGAAAAAATGCAGATTTTTTATTTGCCGCTGATTTCCGGCGGTTTAATTCTCAAGCCAGGCGCTACGGTCAATGAAAAATAGCGCATGAAGCGCCTCGTGCCGACCGTAAAAGATAGGGGGATTCTCTATATAGACCTTTTAGCCGTTTCTTGCAACGTAGGTAACTCAAAGCGGTAGAAATTCTTTGGTGGAAATTGCCTTAAATGCCACCCTGTTTGCGCAGATGTTTTTCTTTGCAGAAGGATAGGGTAGGATCGATACCGGCCAAGCGCCCAAGGGGCGAAAAATGGCGGATTCGTTCACCAAATCGCAATCTTCATTTAACGCTATATTAGGACATCCATGCGACATTGGGACCATAGCACGACGAAACGCACTGTCTGCACCTATATGCAGAAAGAACGTTTGGAAGGAAGCGCAACGGACACGGTTCTGCTCGCAGAGCCGAAAACCAAAACCAAGCGCCCTCCTTTCTCCAAAGTCGTGCTGCTGAATGACGACTACACGCCCATGGAATTCGTTGTGCACGTCGTGCAGACCATTTTCCGCAAGAGCCCAGAAGATGCCATGCGCATCATGCTGGAGGTGCACCAAAAGGGTGCCGGCATTTGCGGGGTCTATACGAGAGAGGTCGCGGAAACCAAGGTGGAACAGGTCATTCATCTCGCCCGCCGCAATGAACATCCACTGCAATGTGTGATGGAACAAGACTGAAAAGGATCGCCCCGATGCTCAGCCGCCACTTGGAATCCAGCCTGCACCGCGCGCTCAAGCTCGCCAAGGACCACAAGCACGAATATGCGACGCTCGAGCATCTGCTGCTTTCGCTCATCGAAGACGAAGATGCGGCGAGCGTGATGCGCGGCTGCGGCATCAATATCCCCGATCTGCGCAAGGCGCTGGTGGATTTCGTCGATAACGATCTGACCTCCCTCACTGTCGAAACGCTCGACGATGCCCGCCCCACCGCCGCTTTCCAGCGCGTGGTGCACCGCGCCGCCATCCATGTGCAATCCGCAGGCAAAAATGAAGTGACGGGCGCGAATGTGCTGGTGGCCTTGTTCTCCGAGCGCGAGAGCCATGCCGTGTACTTCCTGCAGGAGCAGGACATCAACCGCCTGGATGTGGTGAATTACATCAGCCACGGCATCGTGAAATACAGCGATTTCGGCCGTGAAGTAGCGAGCTACAAGCCCGGCGACCATACGGGCCGCGACGAGCCGCGCGAAGAATTGAGCGGCGCTGCGGGTTCGACCGGCACCGCGCAGAAAGCCAGTACCAAGGAAAGCAAGGATGACGCGATCAACCAATATTGCGTGAACCTGAACAAGAAAGCCGTGGCCGGGAAGACCGATATTCTGGTGGGCCGGGAATCGGAGATCGAACGCACGGTGCAGGTTTTGTGCCGCCGCACGAAGAACAACCCGCTCTATGTGGGCGAAGCGGGCGTGGGCAAAACAGCCATCGCCGAAGGCCTGGCCCTGCGCATCGTGCGCGGCGAAGTGCCTGCTGTGCTCAAAAACGCCGTCATCTTCTCGCTCGATATGGGCGCGCTGCTGGCCGGAACCCGCTATCGGGGCGATTTCGAGGAACGCCTGAAGAACGTGATCAAGGATGTGGAGCGCCTGCCGGGTGCGATTCTCTTCATCGACGAAATCCACACCATCGTCGGCGCGGGTGCCACTTCCGGCGGCGCGATGGATGCCTGCAACCTGCTGAAGCCTGCCTTGGCGCGCGGCGGCCTGAAATGCATCGGCTCGACGACCTATAAGGAATACAAGGACCATATCGAAAAGGACCGGGCCCTCGCCCGCCGCTTCCAGAAGATCGACGTGGCCGAGCCCAGCCTGCCGGATACGATCAAGATCCTGCGCGGTTTGAAGCCCTATTACGAATCGCATCACAGCGTGGCCTACAGCGTAGCCGCCGTGAAAGGCGCGGTAGAGCTGTCTGCCCGCTACATACACGACCGCAAGCTGCCGGATAAAGCGATCGACGTGCTGGACGAAGCCGGGGCGGCGCAAGCCCTGCTGCCTGCCGCCCGCCGCAAAAAGCTCATCGGCCTGCGCGAGATCGAGGATGTGGTGTGCAAAATGGCCCGCATGCCCGCCCGCTCCATCAGCAGCAACGACGCAGAGACCCTGCGCAAGCTGGAATCGAACCTCAAGCTCGTGGTCTTCGGCCAGGACAATGCGGTGGAAACCCTCGCTTCCGCCATCAAGCTTTCCCGCGCCGGGATGCGCGAAGAGGAAAAGCCCATCGGCAATTACCTCTTCACCGGCCCGACCGGCGTGGGCAAAACCGAAGTGGCGCAACAGCTGGCCAAGCTGATGGGTATGGAACTCCTGCGCTTCGATATGAGCGAATATATGGAGAAACACGCCGTCTCACGCCTCATCGGCGCGCCTCCGGGCTATGTCGGGTTCGACCAGGGCGGTGCTTTGACGGATGCGGTGGACAAAACACCCTATGCGGTGGTGCTGCTCGACGAGATCGAAAAAGCCCACCCGGATATCTACAACATTCTGCTGCAGGTGATGGATTACGGGAAGCTGACCGACAATAACGGCAAGAGCGTCGATTTCCGCAACATCATCCTCATCATGACCAGCAATGCCGGGGCGCAGGAAGCCGCCCGCGCCAATATCGGCTTCGGCGAAATGGCGCGCGGCGGGGAAGATGCGGAAGCGGTGAAGCGCGCCTTCACCCCCGAATTCCGCAACCGCCTGGATGCCACCATCGCCTTCGGTCATCTATCCCACGAAGTGGTGCGCCATGTGGTGGACAAATTCATCGCCAAACTCGAAGCCCAACTGGCCGAGAAGAACGTGCAGATCGACCTGGATGACAGCGCCCGCGACTGGCTGGCCACCAAAGGCTACGACCGCAGCAACGGCGCACGCCCGCTCGCCCGTCTGATCACCGAGAAAGTGAAAAAGCCGCTGGCCGACGAAGTATTGTTCGGACGCTTGAGCAAAGGCGGTCGCGTCATCATCAGCATGAGCGGCGATGAACTCGCTTTCGTCTTCGAAAAAGCAAAGCCCTCCGCCCGCCGCGCCGAGCGCGCCAGCGAAGAGGACGAAGCCTTTGCCTAATGCTCCACGAATCGGGCGCGTGGGTCACGATGCGCGCCTGCCCTACCCCGCAGCGCGTGTTGCAGGAAGTTTTTAAGTCCAGTGCATACAGTGTTTTCCTTTTTACTTAGGGCGGCGCGCCCCGGTTCATCCCGGTGGTTCGCCGCCTGTTTCTTTTTTGCCCGTCATGGCGAGAAGGCAAAGCCGACGCGGCAATCCAACCCATCGACAAGCGTAGAGGCTGGATTGCTTCGCTCCGCTCGCAATGACGGCATTCTGGTTTGCCTGGTTCTTCTGCTTGCTCCGCTGCCCAGCGCCGCGCAGGAAATACGCCAAGTGCAATTTTCAAGCGGCAGCGGCGTGGTCATCGATATGCTCGGGCATGTGATCACCAACCGCCATGTGCTGCGCCAGAATTGCGCGCAGATCATGGTGGTGATCGAGGGCAAGGAATATCCCGCACAGGTGGTGGTGCAGCATCCGACCCTCGATCTCGTGCTATTGCAAGTGCCGACCCTGACCAACCCCAGCCCCCTGCCCCTGCGCGACCCGCGTCTGCCGCCGACAGTGGGGCAGGAAGTGCTGGTGCTCGGATTCCCGGGCGATGCGGCCATCCGCAACGAGTTGCACGCGGTCTCTACCCAGATCATGAGCGTGGACGGGCCGATGAAAGAACCTTACTGGCTGCAATTCCGCAGCGCCGCGCAGCAGGGTAATTCCGGCGGGCCGCTGGTCGATCGCGGCGGCAATGTCATCGGTATCGTGCAGGGGAAAACCGAAATCCGCCGCATCGGGGCAAGCGTACCCGCGAACGAGGCGGCCCGCGAAGCGGATGTGGCGATCAACGCCACCGAGGTCGCCCGCTTCCTCGACGGGCAGAACGTGCATTATTCCACGCGTTGGGAAACCATGACCTACACGGAAGACACCCTGCGCCGCTATCTGGCGCATTCCATCCCCAATGTGCGCTGCATCATGCCGGATGGAGTGAGTGTCTCACCCGCAAGCAGCATGCCTGCACCGGAAGGCTATGAATTAAAAACGCAGCCTTGAATATTTGATCCTTGAAAGTTCGATCGATGGAGAATCAATGCTCTTCCGGCGGCGCGATGATGCGTTTACGCTTGCCATCGTCGGGCGTTTCCGTGCCGTCGCTTGTACCCATCGGGTGGGTGCTGGGCAGGTCGCGAATGGCGCGGGGGGTGCTGAGCAAATCTTTCGGCGCGGCTTCGAAGCCTTCGGGCAGCTTGATGTGGCTGCCCTTGAGCAGGATGACTTCGATGCGGCGGTTTTGCGGCGCGGCGGGGGATTTGGGCAGCAGCAATTCCTGATCCGCCCTGCCCTGCACCTTGGCCGTGCGGTTGGGCTCCAGCCCGATTACGTTCATAAAACGGCGCGCTGCATTCGCGCGGTCGGCGGAAAGCTCCCAGTTGGTGTAATTGCCTGTTTTGGTGCCGCTGATGTCGGTGTGTCCGGTGATGGAAATGCGGTTGGGCATTTTCAGCACCACGCGACTGACCAGTTGCAGCACTTTCTCGCCCGCCGGTGTCAGTGTGGCGCGGCTTTCCTTGAACATCGGGTATTTGTCGCTGTCGCGCAGCGAGATCTTCATGCCCTCGGGGGTTTGCTCGAATACCACTTGGTCGCGGAATTCGCGGAAGTTGGGATCGGAATCCAGCGCCTGGCGCAATTCCTTTTCGGCTTGGGCCGCGGCTTCCTGCTCCTGCGCATCCTCGATCTTTTTTTGCTCCGGCGGCATGGGAATCGCGCCGCTCGGCGTCATGCCGGGCACGATGGCCGGCGGGGCGGCGTCTTCGGCTTTGGTGCCGTCCTTTTGCGTGGTTTTGCCGCCGGCGAAGCCGATGCCCTTTTCGTCGCGCAAGCCCACCGTGGGCGTGAAATATTCGGCGATGCCTTCTTTCGTTTCCTTGGAGGTGGCCGAGAGCAGCCACAACAGCAGGAAGAAAGCCATCATCGCGGTCACGAAATCGGCATAGGCCACTTTCCACGCGCCGCCGTGGTGGCCGTGTCCGCCCTTGCGGATTTTCTTGATGATGATCGTGGTGCCGTTATCGGGCATCAATCAACTCCGTTGGTTGTGACTCCCTCTCCCTCCGGGAGAGGGTGGGGTGAGGGTCTATCCGCTTTTCCCGTCGCCAGTGGATAGACCCTCATCCTCCGCTTCGCTCCCCCTTCTCCCAGAAGGAGAAGGTTGTATTCCTATGCCGGTGTCGCCGTAGCGTTGTTGATGGCGTCTTCGACTTCCTTGAAGGTCGGGCGCGTGACCGGGGCCAGCACGCCGCGCGCGAATTCGACCGTCACCACCGGCGCGTTGCCCTTCAGATGCGCCAGCATCGCGGTGCGAATGCAGTGGATGTAGTCGCCTTCGGCGGCAAAGTGCGCGCCGAGATATTTCGCCATGGGCGCGAGAAACGCATAGGAGAGCAACACCCCGAGGAAAGTTCCGACCAATGCGCCGCCGATGAGATGGCCCAGCACTTCGGGCGGCTCGGTGATCGAACCCATGGTGATGATGACGCCGAGCACGGCGGCGACGATGCCAAGCGCGGGCATCGCGTCCGCCATCGTGTTCACCGCATCGGGGATGAGATGTTCTTCGGCGTGCAGGGCGTCGATGTCGCGCTGCATCTGGTCGTCCAGCTGGTAGTAATCCTCCATGCCCATCGTCATCAGCCGCAGGTAGCTGGTGAAGAATTCCACGGCATGGTGGTTGTGCATGAATTTGTGGTTTTTGCTGAAGATCGCGCTTTCATGCGGGTTCTCGATATGGCCTTCGATCTCGAGCATGCCTTTGGATTTGATGGTCTTGAAGGTGGTGTACATCATCACCAGCAGCTCGATGTAGTCCTTCTTCGAGAAAGGCGCACCTTTCGCCACATACTTGATGTTCTTCAGCACGGCCTTGATGACATAGCCCGGATTGCCGATGACGAAGGAACCGATGGCGGCGCCGACGATGATGAGGAACTCGGTCGGCTGGTTGAGCACGCCGATCTTGCCATGGTGCATGACATAGCCGCCCAGCACGCAACCGAGAACGATGACGAAACCGATAATGAACTTCATGCAGGCGCGATCCTTGGAAGGGCAACTTTCATGGTTGCATAGCAGAACGCTCCTAAGAAAGGGTAAACATGCTCTTTCTCCCTCTTCCTAAAAGGGGGAGGGTCGGGGAGAGGGTGAGTAGCAAAAAGACACCGGTGCATATTCATGCTCATCCTCTCCCTCGCGCTGCGCGCTATCCCTCTTCCTTCTAGGAAGAGGGGGAAATCTCATCGCGTCTCAAAGGGAAAGCGTTCCATCACTTGAAGCAATATCGCGCGGGGTCTATGCTCTTTCTCCCCGCTTCATTTCGAGACCTCTCATGCCCCAAGCCTTCCAGCCCGACCTTTCCGCCATCCGTTTTTCGCTGCGCCATGTGGCGCAACTGCCGCAGTTGTTGGCGCTGCCCAGCTACCGCAGCCTGGGCGAAGGGTTGGTGGATGCAGTGCTGGAGGAAGCCGCGAAATTTGCGAGCCAAGTGCTTTCCCCGCTGAACGCGCCGGGCGACCGCCAGGGTTCGCAGCGTTTGAGCGATGGCAGCGTGCGCACGCCGGACGGTTTCGCGGACGCCTACCGTCAGTTCGTGGAGATGGGCTGGAACGCGGCCTGCGCGCCAGTCGAGATCGGCGGCCAGGGCCTGCCCGCCGTGGTGCAGGTGGCATTGGGCGAAATGTGGCACGGCGCGAATATGAGTTTCGGCCTATGCCCGATGCTGACGCAGGGCGCGATCGAATTGCTACTGCATTACGGGGATGACGCCCAGCGCGCGACCTACCTGCCCCGCCTGGTCAGCGGCGAATGGACCGGCACCATGTGCATGACCGAGCCGCAGGCGGGATCGGACATCGGGGCCGTGCGCAGCCGCGCGGAACCAAACGCAGACGGCAGCTACGCCATCACCGGCACCAAAATCTACATCACCTACGGCGATCACGATTTCGCGCCCAACATCGTGCATATGGTGCTGGCCCGCCTGCCCGGCGCGCCGGAGGGTACGAAAGGACTGTCGGTCTTCCTGGCGCCGAAAATCCTGCCGGACGGTGCGCGCAACGCCCTGCGCGCCTTGTCGCTGGAACATAAGATGGGCATCCACGCCTCCCCCACCGCGGTGATGGAATTCGAGGGCGCGACCGGATGGCTGGTGGGCGAGCCGCATGGCGGCATCCAGGCGATGTTTGCGATGATGAATGCGGCGCGGCTGGCAGTGGGTGTGCAGGGCTTAGGGGTCGCGGCCTATGCGGCGCAACTCGCGACCGCCTATGCCTGGGAACGCAGCCAGGGCGACAAGCCCATCGCTCACCATCCGGACGTGGCGCGCATGCTGCTCGGGATGGATGCGGAGGTGCATGGCCTGCGCGGTCTGGCGATGTACACGGCGCGCATGATGGACCTCGCCCGTGCGCATGCGGACACGGCCACCCGCGATGTGGCGCAGAAAATGTGCGACCTGCTCATCCCCATCGTCAAAGCCCACACCACCAACCGCGCATTCGAAGTGTGCCATCAGGCGCTGCAGGTGTTCGGCGGCATGGGCTACATCGAGGAAACCGGCATTGCGCAATGCCTGCGCGATGTACGCATCGCTTCGATCTATGAAGGCACGAACGGCATTCAAGCGCTCGATCTGGCGCTGCGCAAGACCAAGGTTGAAAATGGTGATATTCTACGGGCCTTGAGCGCGGAAATTCTCGAATATGCACAGAACCTGCAAAGCCGCGAAGACCCGGTGCTCAACCCTTACGGCACGGCGCTGCTGGATGCGGCGCGGCAGCTGGAAGCGGCGGGCATCTGGGTGTTGCAACAACATGCGGCGTGCACGCCCGAATCGCTCTTCGCCGTGCAGACCCAGGCGAGCCTGTATCTCGATCTGTTCGGCACCGTGCTGCAAGCTTATTTTCTAGGGCTGCAGGCGGCGCAGGCCGAGCCCGGCACGCCGGAAGAACAAGCCAGCCGCAACCGCGCCTATTTCTTTCAGCGCCAAGTACTGCCCTATGCGGCGACCAAGGCGAGAATCATCATGGGCGCGGTGTAGGCGAAGTCATTCCCGCCTGCGCGGGAATGACAATAAAAAAGACCGGCACATGGCCGGTCTTTTTTATCCCTACAGCGAAGGGTTAGACCTCTTCGCTCTCGTCTTCGTTCACCGCTTCGGCATCTTCCTTGCTTTTGCGGCTGCGTTTCATCACCGGGCCGGATTCGGTGGTTTTTGTTTTCATCAGCTTGCCTTTTTCCAATTCCCACTCGTAGCGATGCACGATGGTTTTGGTGCCGGTCATGATGATATTGCCGTCCGACAATTGCAGCACGTCAAAACCCTTTTGCAGCGCGTCGTTGATCAGCGCGGAGGATTGGCGCAGGTAGCGCGGATCGAGCATGATGTCGGCGATATTGGGGGCGCTATTGTCCTGCGCGGAAACCCCTTCCTTGCCACCCTTTTTGAGGGCGCCTTTGGAAAGATTGAGTTTCTTCATCAGCGAGTTTTGGTACGCCATGGCTGTATCACCGTCTTTTTTTCGTTGCGACACACTTCTTCGTTTCCGGAGCCGCGCATGTGTCCAGCTGCGCGGCGGGCAGACTTTTGCCCTGGATTCCTTAAAAACAGCCGCTTGGAATCTTTCTAGAATGAAAGAGCAACCAAGATAGCAGCTTGTCCCTAAAAGTTTAGTTAGGGAAGTAGTTAAACTTTGTCAAGTGACCATGCGTATTTTGCTGCAATGCGGCAAAGATTTCTGGGGATATTTATGCTTCCTGATGGGGCCGCATCGCTTCGGACAAAGCGGCTTCGCCCCCGAGCGTGCGCAGATAATGCACCAGCGCCGCCACCACCGCCGGATCGAAGGCCTTGCCCGCCGCCTGCATGAGTTGCGCGGTAGCGGCTTCGGTGCCCAGCGGTTCGCGGTAGGCACGCGGGCTGGTCATGCCCACATAGGCATTGGCCACGGCCACGATGCGGGCGGCGATCAGAATCTCCTCCCCGCGCAATCCGTGGGGTCCCGTGCCGTCTGTGCGTTCGACGGACTGACGGATGGATTCGGCCACCGGGCCGCGGAAGTCCACCCCTTCGACGATGTCCGCGCTGGAGGCGATGGCGTCGCGGATGCGTTTCAGCCCTTCTCCGTCCAGAGCGCTGGCCTGGGCGAGCAATTGCTCGGGGATGGTCATCTTTCCCACATTGAGCAGCGAGCCCGCCAACTCGGCGGTTTCCTGCCCCACCGCGTCCTGGTTGAGCGTGGCGGCGATGCCGCGCGCCAGCATGGAAACCTGCACGGAATGCTGCGCGGCGTACGGATCGCGGCGATCGACGAAATCGACCAGGCATTCCACCAGACGTTTCAGCGTGCGTTCCTGGCGGGCGCGCTCCTGCATCAAGGGTGTGATGTCTTCTTCGATAACGAGCACACCCCGGCTTTGCGGAGTGAGGAACGGCAGATCGACCGGGATCGAATCCAGTGGCAAATGCTTGCATTGAATGTAGCGCAAACCATCGGGTGTTTCACGGGTTTCCACTACCCGAAGAGAGTTGTTTTCCTGCAAAGCCTGATGGCTGCGTTCGAGCAAGCTGCGGGCGGCTTCGGCCCCGATCAAAGCGATCAAAGTCTTGCCTTGCTGATCCTCGCTGCGCAGTTCGCCGCCCGTGGGTATACGGTTGGTGAAACACACGCGGCCCGCATCGTCGAGAATGGTGATGGTGTTGGGTGTGTGCTGCATGACCAGACCCAGCAGCCGCGATTTGGTGTCCAGATTTCGTACCAATGCCTGATAATGCTCCGCTGCCATCAGGGCGCGCAAGGCTACGCTGTGGCGTAACACGGCCCAAAGCAACACCGCCAAAGCCAACAAAGCCAAGGTTACCACCGACCAGATCCAGCCCAGCTCGGCGCGCACTGTGGCCAGCGCCTCGCGGCGCTCCACCTGCTGCAACAGCATCAGGTTCCCCGCCTCCAAAGGCCGGGCGATGGCATAACTGTCATGCCCGTTTGCATCCTTGCCACGCACAATCTCACCAGGCTGGCCAGCAGCGCGCATTTCTACCGTATTGGCACTGAGTGGCAATGTGTGCCACCCGTCCTCTTCCAGCACCCATTGCTGCGCACCGCCTTGGCCGGGCAGTAGCAATGTGGAATGGATCGGCTCAGGACTGGATAATACGGTTTTCAAACTCGCCGCATCCAGCGGCTTTACCGCCACCACGCGACCAATGAAATTCTGCGCGTTCGGTTCGCTTTGAACGGCGTAAATGGGGGATTGGTAAATTAGGCTGTGCGGGTTCGCATCGTCCAGTTTCACGGGATCGGATACACTGGCTGCACTGCGGGCAGCGGCATCGAGGAGCTCGCCCACCCGGCCTTGTACGGGCGGCATGGCGCGGGTAGCGGCAATGATCGCACCTTGTTGATTCAGTAGGGCAATGCCGGCACGGCGCTGTGGTGTGAGATTGGCATTCACCACCGGCTCTCCGGCTTGAAACCCGCCTTTGGCCGCCGTGGCAAGCAACAGATTTTCCAGATATTGCCGTTCGGGAGCAACACCGCCCACCATGTCCGGTGCGGCATTGGCAATTTGTGTCATGTAAAGCTGCACGGCCACATTCGCCGCAACCTGCTCGAGCTGGCGCAGCGGCTGATGCACCAATTGGCTGGCTTCCGCTGCCGCGCTTTGGCTGGAAAGCTCAAGCTGGCGCGTGCGGTGCGCCTCTTCCTGATTCATAATGCGCTGATGCAGCATGCCGACGATGCAAAGCACCGTAGCGGCCACCACCGCCCAGCCCATCCACAAACTGCGCCGCGTGACCGGTGCGATTTCAGTAAGCGGCACGGGATCGAACGCGGTGGGCTGCATGGAAACTCCTCAGACAGACATTCGGGATGAGCGAGATACGAGGCTCGGCACTTTTATCTTGGAAGCTGGACAATGCCTGCCCCCGTTCTATGATGGGACAAACCGGACGAGCATGCCGGATTCCGGCACCAGCTATACCACACGCGCATCAATGGTCATCCTCCAATTCTCGCGGACTTTGCCGCTGCTTGCCTTGCTGCTGGCTTTCAGCGCCTTTCCGTCGCAAGCCGGTGCATGGAATCTTTTCGGTACGCAGGAAAGCGCTTTCGAGGACATCACCCCGTTCCAAAAATGGACGGGAATGCTGGAACGGCATGAAATTCAGCGCGCCGAGCAGGAAACATTGTGCCGTGACCGCAACCGCCAAGCGGCCTGCGTGCTGACGGGATGGATGGACCGATTGGACGACATGCGCGACATGCCACGTCACGAACAATTGCAGCAGGTCAACGCAGTGATGAACGCGATGCCCTATATCGAAGACATTGTAAACTGGGGCATGAACGATTACTGGGCCACGCCCATCGAATTTCTGCAACGAAGCGGGGATTGCGAAGATTACTCGATCGCCAAATACAAAAGTCTCCGTATTCTAGGATTCCCCGCGAACAAAATGCGTATCGTCATCCTCAACGACATGAACCTGCAGGTGCTGCATGCAGTGCTGGCAGTGGAATTGGACGGCACGATCTACCTGCTCGATAATCAAATCCATGAACTGGTAGATAGCGCGCGCGTATTCCATTACATGCCGATCTATTCGATCAACGAAAATGGCTGGTGGCGTCATCAGCCGAAAGTTTTCTAGGTGCTATTGATGACCCATGTGGCCTTGTTTTATGCCGGATGCAGCGGATTGATGCTGCTTGCCTTGAGTGTGTGGACCATATTCAACCGTGGAAAGCACAAGCAATTGATCGGCGATGGCGGGGCGGATGGAATGTTACGCGCCATCCGCGCCCAGGGCAATTTCGTCGAATACACGCCGATGATGCTTATTCTCGCCGCATTGCTCGAAATGCAGGGCACAACGCAACTCTATCTACACTTGTTATGCACAGCATTTCTTCTTGGACGCATTATTCATGCCTATGCCATTCTGGTGCATGAGCCGCGCACCTTGGCGGCGGGAAGACTGCGGGCTCATTTTCGCCCGTTGGGCATCGCACTGACTTTCACACCGCTTGCGGCGGCCTCGATCATTGCACTGTTCCACGCCTTCTAAGCAGCTTTCTTGGGAGCTTCCGCCGCAGCATTCGCCAGATTTTTCCAGTTGGAAGTGGCGGCCAAGGCAAGATGGATGAAGGCCAGCCAGCCTTTGCGGCGGAATTCGAGATATACTTCGTCCGAAAGCGCATTGAAGGCGGTCTCGTCGATCAATTGAAACCCATTGAGTTGCAGACTACGCCCATCGTTCAATTTCACTTCCGAGGCATTGGCCACCAGCAGATTGTGCGCCTTGAGATCGGCGCAGAAATTCTGCGTAATGCGGAAATGGTCGAGGAAAGCCGTGCAGAATTCGAGCGCTTGGCCAGTCAGCCCCGATTGTTTGCCATCCTCGAACAGGAGCGTGCCGGAATCGCCGCCTTCGGCATAATGCGGAGCCCCTTCGTCGATGCACAGGACATACTGATCGCCATCGGCTGAAAGAAAGATGAAAGGATACTGCCGCAGATAGGCAGGGATATAAGCGTTGCTGGTCCAATCGCCCTTGCTGCTCACGAAGTAATTTTCCTGCTCCAACCCGACCAGCGCCACCGGAATGGGCGCTTCGTCCGTCGTGAAAACGATGGGATAGAATTTCGCCGCTTCGATGAATTCGATGGTGTTGAGTGGGATCGAATTGGTGTGCTGCGCAAAAGCCAGCCCCGCTTCGGGTTTCACCCGAGCATTCGCATGGCGTTCCGGTGTCAAGGCGGCGGGCTTGATGTAGAACAATGGTAATTGCGGGGCGGGTGCGGCGGTGGCTGTACTGTCGCTCATGATACATTCCTTTGAAAGGGAAGCGGCCTGGGGAATCGAAGCTGAAGCGTAGATGTAGCAAGCCAATGCTTACGAAAGAATGAAAACCAAAAGAAAACAGGCGGGGAAATGATTCCCCGCCTGTTTTCTTTATCGGCAAACGGCAAGGCCGATGCATGCTCATGCAAAAATTGCTTATTGCGCGCTGCCTACGCTGCAGCTGCCTGCCTCGAAGCCGGGCTGGTAACCCGAGCCAAGGAAGCTGTTGCCGCAATTCAGGCCCGCGCCGGCCGCGGGCGACAGGTTGGCCAGTTGATCCGCGCCAGAGCCCTGGCCGCCGCCCTCTCCGCCGGCAGCGGTGGAGAGATTGGCCAATTGGGCTGCGCCCCCGAAGCCCGGGCCGCCGGCGGCGGGTGCCAGAAGACTTAAATTCACCGCCGCCACTTGGAAACTGTACGGCGCGAGCGCGACGTTGTTGGAAAGGGTCCGGCCCGCATAAGAGAACAATCCGTTACGGAACAGGTAAGTGCGTTCGATCTGGAATTCGTTCAGCGCGCTCAAAGTCAATGGACCACCCACACCTGTCGCTGCAGGCGGCGTAGATGCGGGGGGAGTCGATGCGGGGGGAGTGGATACCGGGGGAGTCGATACGGGAGGAAGCGGTGCAGAAGTAACGGGCGCAGGGGGTGTGCGCTCAACGGGCGTTGTAACCGGGGGCACGATGGCAGCGAAATCCTTATAGAAAACATCGCCCAGCGTGGCATTGTCCGCCACATCGGTGGTAATGCCTTCCGCGGCATCGCGCTGTGCCTCACTGAAATTGCTTGCACGGACTCCGTCAAAGCTTTGCTGGCTGGCATCCAGTGTCGTACCGACCATCGCGCCGTTGGCCAACACGAAATACTGGCCCATGGAATCGAACGTGCTGCCGTTGCTTTCGAATTGCGCGGAGCTGCCCGTATCCGAAATCCGCACACCGACATCGCCGCCGCTGAACGCGAGGTTGCGCAAAGTTGCATTGCCCGAACCGTTGGTCAATTCCAGGCCGGTGCCGCCTGCGGGGGTGGTGAAGTTTACAGTGTCTAGGCGTGCATTGCTGCTTTCGCTCAAGGTAACGCCCACAGCATTTCCTGTAAAAACGTCGCCGCTCAGGCTGAGGTTGTTGCTGGCCGCCGCGCGAAGCCCGGTCGGATAGCCTTTGAACTGGTTGTTGCTCAACAATGCTCCGTTCGTTCCGTTCAGCTCGATCCCGACCACGCCACTGAGCAGCGCATTGAGTATATTGCCACCGAGATTGGCGCCCACCACGTTGCTGAGGCGCATCGCCGTCGCGTCGCTGAAGAATGCGTTCTCATTGGCGGTGACGCCGGTAACGCTTGCCGCATCGATCCCGACCTTGTTGTCGCTGAAGAAATTCCCCGAGACGTTGGTGGCGGTCGAACCGTCGGCGATGAGCACGCCAGCCACCGCGTTGGTGCTGAAGCTATTGCCGCCGTTGATGGTGGCGTTGTCGCTATCCGCCACATAAAGCCCGCGGCCGCCGCTTCCCGCGAAATTGGCCGTAAGCGTGGCGAAGTCGCTGGCGATCA
The DNA here is from genome assembly GCA_965247145.1 of Rickettsiales bacterium. GTDB lineage: Bacteria > Pseudomonadota > Alphaproteobacteria > Rickettsiales > JAIXRX01 > CBDFGH01. Next base: position 201,530 of record CBDFGH010000001.1, on the reverse strand, counting down.
ATTGAATGCCGTCCGCGAAAAATTGGAGGTAATTGCTGTTCAGCACTGCGTTATCGCTACCGCCGACCAGGAAGCCGACACTGCCCGCATCGCCCCGGCCCAGGGCCGAATTGAAGCTGGCGTCAAGATTGCTGACGCCAATGGCGCTGATGCCGTCACCGACATTGGTCAAGGCGTTTGCGGTAAGCGTCAACCCGCTAACATTGGTCGCGTCGATGCCGAGATCGGCGTCTTTGATGGTGTTGGTATCGAGAATCGCATTGGTTTCGGAATCCAGCGCCACACCGACATTGCCGGCCTTGATCGTGTTGACGCTGATGGCGGCGTCGCTTCCACCGGTCAGGCTGATACCCGTATCGGCGGCTTCGATGTTGTTCAGATTGATGTCCGAACCGGCAACTTGACTGCCGACGATGGCAAAATCGGCTTTGAGGAAATTGGCGCTCACCGTCGCATCGGAAACATTCGTCATACCGAGGGCGATGGGGGCTGGAGCGCTCACTCCGAAGAAGGCGGGATCGACCGTGATGCTGCTGGTATTAAGTTCGAAAATTTCCGCATTAGACACATCGACACCCTGGGTGCCGGCCAGAATATTGTCGCCGGACAACGTGGCATTGGTGCCGCCCGTGATCACGACACCGGTACCCGGGGTGCTGATGCTGTTGCCGCTTGCGCTCAATCCATAAATATTGCTGGCGATCAAACCGGTATTCGTTGCATTGATGCCGTTGCTGGACACGATGCTATTGACTTGGTCTTCCAGTCTTACGCCTTGCATGGCTTGGAAATAATTGCCGCTTACCGTTATTTCGTCGCTGCTGGTGGAATAAAGGCCGATGTTGTTGGCGAGGACGATGTTGTTGGTGACTTTGGCCGCGTCCGCCGAACCGAGTGCGAGGCCGATATCGGCGAGAATGATATTGTTCTGCGCCACAAAACCCGAATAGGAATCCGCCTCGATGCCGATGGTTTTGATGGCAGAAACTGGATTGCTGATCAGAATTTCACCACCCTCATACTGCATCAGGGTTGTGAGCACGGGTTGTTTGATCCCGCCATTGTCGATCGTCAGGTCGCTCACATGCACGTTGCCCGCGCTGACCAGCACGATCGGCGAATAATCGACACCGTCCAGGGTGGAGATCGGCGCACCGGCCATGGAGGACGGACGGATGTAGGTGTTGGATGTGCCGCTGCCGACCAGATTCACATTGGCTTCGTCGATATCGAAATGCTCGTCGAACACACCCGTGCCGAGTTTGAGGGTGGCGGTGTTGGTATGCACCCCAATCGCGTTGATCGCGTTCTGAATGCTGCCATTGGCGCTTTGGTTGAACGCGATGCCACCGCCGAAGCTGTTGAGGGTCGCGCCCTGCGCCGAACTGAAGACGCCGCTGTTATTGATGACGATGTTGCCGCCTGTGCTGATGAAGCTCGTGCCGTTCAGCGTCACATCGATCGCGTTCAGATTGAAGTTGCTGGTGAAGCCGCCCAGCACTCCGTTGTTCAGCACGATGTTTTTGCCCGCCACGATATTGGTGGTGCCGGACACGCCGCCGAGGCTTGTGTTGTTCAGCGTTACATCGCCGAAGGCATTCAGATTGAGCGTGTAACTGCTGGCCCAGCTGATGGGCGCATTGACGTTGATGTTGCCGCTGCCCATCCCGCTATTGCCGGTGGCGATCAGCACGTCGTTGTTCTGCAGGCTGAGGCTGTAGGCAAGCGCGCTCGGCGCGTCGATGTCGATATCGGCGGGGTCGATCAGCAGCAGGCCGTTGCTCTGTCCGTGCAAGTCGGTCAAACCGGTGAATTCGACCGTGCCTTTCGAGGATATCTCGGCTTGGCCGCCTTTGCCGTTGGGTGCGGTGCCGATGATTTTTCCGGCGAATTTGGTGGATTTGTCCGACCATAGGACGGCGGTGCCCGCATCATTGGCATGGCCGCTGACATCGATCTTGCTTGTCGCGTCGACGGAAACGGTTTGGGCGTGGGGCACGGGGCCGAGGCCTTGCGCGCCGCCGCCGATCAGCACCTCACCCCCCGTCGCGCCACGCGCGTCGATATTGGCGGAAGCGAGTTCGATATTGCCGCCGGTCACGGTCACGTTGCCGCCATGTTTGCCCGAAACGTCGAGCTTGCCCGCGACCTTCACGACGCCTTGGCCACCATCCAGCACGATTGCGCCGGCTTGATCCACGCTGGCGGAAGTGGCTTCGATGATGCCGTCCGTGTTGATGGCGTGATCGACCAGATTTTTCGCCGCATTCGCGGTGAGCAATACCGTGCCCCCGGTGGCGCTGATGGTGCCGTGGTTTTCTACGGAAGCCGTGCTTTGCTTGGCGGCATTGCCGTCCGTCATCTGGAAGCTATACAAGCCGTCGCCGTATAGATCGAGTGCGTTGGCGCTGGCACCGCCGGCAAGCACGACCTTGCCAAGCTTCGCCTGAATCACCCCGTCATTGCGCACAGATGGTGCAACGAGTGCGACCAGCCCGCCTTCCTGGGCGGTGATGCTGCCTTGGTTGACGATGCGGGCATTGCTGTCGCCCGGCTGGGTGAAATTCATCTTCCCAGCGAGGAAATCGCTATTCTTCACATCCGCCGTGGTAGCGATCAGGCTGGATACGTTGACCTGACCGGTCGCGCCCACCATCATACCGCTGGGGTTGACAACGACAAGGCGGCCATTGGAAGAAAGGGTCCCGTCGATCTTGGTCGGCATGCCGTTGGTGATACGGTTCAACGTCACCGAATTGGCATTCGGTACGGCAAATTGCAGCGCATCGCCGCTCAGCACGTCCATGCCGCCTTTCCAATTAATGATGCCTTTGTCCTGCCCTTGCGTGACCAGCGTTGTATGGGCGTTCGGCGCCGTGATGGCGATATTCCCGGTCACGATTTCCGCGCCACCCGCCGCGTGCGCAGTCACGGCACCCAGTGCAACCCATGCAGAAGCAGCCATGGCCCCGCTCAGGCTGGAGGTAAGACGCAGTCGGCGGGCGCGGGCTTCGGTCGAAAACGAAAGACTCGTGGGGCGCATGGTTTTTTCCTGAATATGGTGTGACGGTTTTCGCCGAAACATTAACAAATGATTAATGGCGGGCAAACTAACCGCACTTTCCCAAGAACGCAAGAAGGAATTAAGTGACAGTTAGGTGACGGGCTCAGGCCCCTGCCCGCGCACTGGTGCGCGTTAATCATTGGACTGTGATTTACATCCACAGGTCCCAGCCGAAAAAGGCAATTTCCGATGGCTAATAGCGGTATTGCAGCGCGAAGAACACGCGCGGCGCGTAGCCATCATCCCCGTAAGCTGCCACTTTTTTGGTCAGCGGCAGGGCGAATTCGGCGCTACCGGAGAAAGTATCCAGCAGGTTGAAGCGTGCCCCGAGGCCGGTGGAGGAGAGCGACTGCGTGGAGGCTTCACTGGCGGCCTGGATATTACGGTTCCATACCCGCCCAATATCGTAGAAGGTATACAATTGATAAGTCGGAAGGAATCCACGCTCCCACGTGCCGTTGAATTGCAGTTCCGCGCGGGCGGCAGCACCCGAATCACCGCTGATCTCTGCGGGATCGTATGCCGAACCGAAAGCCGGGCCACCCAAAGTAAATTCTTCCGAGGCCAACAAAGGATCGAGTGAATATTGCCCGGTCAATGCACCGAACAGCGCAAACGGACCGGAAATAGGCTGAATGCGCGAAGCTTCACCGTTGATCTTCCAGAAGCTGGGCTTGCCGCCGAGGCGCGAGCGGCCCAGATCGCTTTCGGTATCGAACCCGAACCCTTTGGAAAGGTTGGTTTCCAAGCGATTCACGGCATTCAGCTTATCCACAAAATCGTAAGTACCGCCTATGGTCGCGACCCGGAGGTGGTCGTCGTACAGATGGGTGCTCAGCGCACTGACATCCACGTTCTTCACGGCGAAAGCGGCGTTGCCGAACAGGTTTGCCTGGCGGCTGCGCAGGAAGGGATGAGACAAACCCGCCGTATAGGTGCGCTGTTGTCCTTCGATTTCCAAGGGCGCGAGATTGGCACCGGGATGGGTGGTGATGTCGGAAGCGGTTAAAGCGAGCTTGGTTCCCTCGCTGCCAATCTGCTCCTCATGACGAATTTCACCGTATTGCAGCTCATGCGTCTGGAAAATACTGGTAATGCCGCGAACTTGTGTCTGTTCGTCCAGGCCAATCACATCGTTCGCGGCGACGGTGCCGGTGAATTGATAAGGCCCGAGATAACGGCTGCCACGGTTATCGAGCGAGGCGGAAGCCGCGACCGTCTGACGCGCCACCGTCACCACCACGTCCGAACCGCCGGGCGCATTGGCGCTGGGCTGAATCACCGCACGCGCAGTCACGCCCGGCAAATCCTGCATCAGCAACAGATAGCGTTCAAGCGTTTCGGCGCTCAACGGCTTGGCGGCTTTGACCTTATCGGCATAGGATTTCAGGGTTTTGCTGTTTTTGGCCTCGCCTTCCAGCCGCACTTCATTGACGAAACCTTCGATGATGCGGATGGTGGCCACACCGCCGTCGATTTTCTGCGGCGGCACGACGGCGCGGGTGAGAATATAGCCATGGTTGCGATAATAAGCGGTAATATCTGCAGCGATACGGTTCAACGCGCCCAGCGAGATTTCCTTGCCCAGCATATCGGCATAGATTGGCTTGAGCTCTGTTTCACCGAATGTGCTGGCGCCGTCCAGATTCACGGCTTTCAGGGTAAAATGCACATCCCCCTTCAACTCTTTGGTGCCGCCCGCATCCGGTAGCGTGATCAGCGGCGCGCCGCCCACAGCGGGACGCATCGGGCTGGTCTGGAAACGCTGTTGTGTGGTTCCCGGCTCGGCGGCAGAAGGAATCGCCTGTGCCTGCGCCATCGCGGGCAAGGATGCCAGAAAAAACCCGAACGCCACACGGCGCGCATCATGTAAAATCATTGCTCGAATTCCTCGTTTCCCGGGTAGCCCCAGTTAATTTGCGGATAGCCATAACCGCAATAGCTAGGCATTGTAAAGCGACAGATGCAAAATGACCGTGCCCAAACCTCTGTTATATCTGAATTGCGATGTTTTCCATTGGTTAAGTGGCTTTCATGTTTCGCCCGAAGTGACTGGATTATTCTTTGGGAATGCCATCTAGAAAGCGGGATAAAGCTTTAAAATACTCACCTCCGGCGGCGTCATGAACCGAACGGGCACGATGCTGGTACCGATGCCGGACCCGACGAAAAGCTGCTTGTCGCCTTCGCGGATCAAACCCATCGCGTAACGCTGCCCATAGCGCGATGGCACGACCGGACGGCCCAGAAAAGGAATATAGACTTGGCCACCATGCGTGTGACCGGCAATGGTAAGTGAAGCACGCGGCGGAATCTGGGGAAAGATATCGGGCGAATGGGTAAGCACAATGACCGGGTCCCCGGTGGTGACGCCGGAAAAAGCGCGTGAAACATCGTGCGGCCCCTCATTCTCATCGGATACTCCGACGATCCAGAAACCTTTTCCACCCACCCGCATATGCCGCGCATCATCCTCGAGTATCTGCAGGCCGACTGCTTCGAATTCACCGTGAATACGTGCGGCATCGTCCCACCAATCGTGGTTGCCCAATACGCCCACCACGCCGTATCGCGCCTGCAAATGCGACAAGACAGCGGCAATTTCGCGCGAGGCCACCGGACGACCGCCCAGCACACCCTGGATCACGTAATCCCCGCCGAGGAGAATCAGATCGGGTTTCAGGGCATTGGTTCTTTCCACAATCTCACGCATTTTGGCGAGCCCGATATGCGGGCTGCCCACATGCGGGTCCGTGATCAGCACCACGGAAAATCCTGCCAATTCTTTCGGCCAATCCTTCAGTCGCACGGTATATTCCCGGTATCGAACCCAGCCGGGCTCGATACCCACGGCCCAAATGGACAGCAGGCTTATCATGGCCAATGCCACCAGCGCCGTGCTTTTGGCCTTATGCATCTTTTTCATGGTCGGTACTCGGGAATGGAAAGGTACCGATGGTGTAATGAGCCATAGGATCGCGCCACGGGATAACATAAAGTGGAAAAAAATCAGCGAAAATGCGATGCGATTCCATGAACGATGCAATCTTCCCAGCCCCGGACAAAGAATTTTTCCTCCGCAAGCTTCCGCAAGTCACGCTGCTTTTCTGGGTGATCAAAATTCTCGCCACCACATTGGGAGAAACGGGGGGAGATGCGGTCTCGATGAGTATGGGGCTGGGATATGCGGTCGGCACCCTGATCTTTGCCGCTTTGCTGGTGGCCGTGTTTCAGGCGCAGATCAGGGCGAACACCCACCGGCCCTGGTTATATTGGGGCGTGATTATGGCCACCACCACGGTCGGCACCACCATTGCAGATTTCGTGGATCGCTCGCTGGGCGTCGGCTACATCGGCGGATCGATCCTCCTTTGTGCCGTCCTCGTCGCGGTGATCCTCGCGTGGCGGCGTTCCTGCGGCAGCGTTTCGGTGCGAAAAATTCATAGCCGCAAAGCGGAAACCTATTATTGGATCACGATTCTGTGTTCCAGTACGCTGGGGACCGCGCTGGGCGATTACGTGGCCGATGGTTCCGGGTTGGGATATGGCGGCAGCGCCGTCATTTTTTCCGCCTCGCTGATGGCGGCTGCGGTTCTGTATCGTTGGACAAAAATATCCCGCAGTTTGTTATTCTGGTTCGCCTTCATCCTGACCCGCCCACTCGGCGCGGTGCTAGGCGATCTATTGACCAAGCCGCACGACCATGGCGGCCTCGATTTCAGCCGCATCGCCTCCACCCTGATTCTGGCTGCCGCCATGGGCATGATGATCGAATGGTCCTTAAAGAAATCGAGATCTTGAAAGCACAATGCGCATGAAGGGGATGCGGTGCACCAGCGCGGACTAACCTCGAAACAGATTTTTGAGTTTATTGTGGTTTTGCGAGATTGGAATTTTCAAATGGTTTAGACAAATCCCATATCTGCACCCAGTCACCTTTTTTGCTTACATATTCACCCGCTAATATTACGTCGCGGTAGTCGATCATTAAACCATCTAGCTGGTAGCGAAGGCCTCTCAGAGTTTTATCGCTGGCCATTAAAGCACAACACAATAGACGAGCTTTTGATTCTTTTACATTTGGCATTGGAGCATTTTCTATAAGTGCCAAGGCTTCCGCTTGTTCACTGAGCGGAAATTTGTCATGGACAAATATTTCGATGTCTTTTGGTAAGGGCATAATGCAGCTTATATCTTGATTTGGTAGAACCGCCTATCCTATTGTAGCAAATAAGCTTTCGCTATCAAGCCTCTAGTTTGGTATTAGCATTCATAGGAATTCAGAACCAAAGCCAACTCAGGCTCCCACGCGGATTCGAACCGCTTTTTACCATATCAATTCCGAAGTGGTGCCCCGGGTCGGACTCGAACCGACACATCCGTGAAGATACAGGATTTTGAGTCGGATTTAAAGGGCTACCACTGATTACTTTGTATCCCCACCAAACCCTACGGACCAAGGCTTTTCAAGCCGTTCACAAAATGGGTATTACTACCATTCCCCACCGTTTGGCATGAATTCCTATCTACCGTGCCGACTATGTGCCGACCAGAAAATTGGTATTTCCGGCAGGTACAAATAAGATTTATACTCTCACGCGTCTACCGGCCAAAACTATAATAAGAACAGCCAAAAATCGCTCCTTGTTATAGCTTAAGTGCCATAAGGTATAATAACAGAGTCCGTTATTATAGTTTATACTGAGGAAGCTATAATAACCCCCGCTTAAATTGATGCCGATAAGGAAGTGCTGCTGAAAAATTGCAAAATTTGCATTAGATACAGCGTCTTAGATAAATAGTTAAAAACGGGCAGCTTGTCATAATTGGGTAATATAATGCTGCTATAATGCAAAGATGGATATCCAATTACATCCCATTACTATTGGTGGCACGGATTTATTGAAGCTTCAAAAAGCGTTTACGCTAAGCTTTGGTTATGGCCATCCATCGCCGTTACAGTACACGCATACATATGAAAATGGAAAAACGAATTTTACTATAACCTATGATGGTGAACTGCCCGCTGGGATCAAAGCGGAAGATGCAAAGAAATTGCACAGAATCGAAATAGCAAACACCCCAGCTTATTTTTACAGCGCAACCATTTCTAACGCGGGTATTGTCGAAAATAGCGATGCAAAAACTTTATCGTCCGTAAAAAGCGGTATTGAGTGGCAACGCCAATTGCGAGTGGAAACTCCTGCCACCATTTTGCATGAAGCACCGCAATCATTACCCGTAACTCCTTCTACCATTACCATACCTGAAATCGCGCAACGCATGACGAACAAGCGTTACCTGCTATTTACGGGTGCAGGACTGTCTGCTTCGGTAGTACCGGAGTGGGATGGATTGATGCGCTTGATGGGGTATCAAAAAAACAGAAATGATACGGAAAATTTGGCCGATACGCTCAATGCAATAAACAATAGATTGCCGGAACTAATGAACGGTTTGGATGTAGCGCACCGCGCGTTCATAGTAGGAACTCCAACGGCAGGGCATCGCGCGATTTCTTCTATGTCAAACCTATTACAGCGCCCCACACTAACGGATAATCGCGACCTAATTCAACAAGCTGCAGGCACACAGGCCATTCATGTTAATCAGCTAACGCCTTTTGCGAATGGGCCGTGGCAGCCGCCAGTATCTTGCGACGCTAAAGATATTGATGGAGTGATTGTTTGTGGCATGGGTGGCGACCGCCGGGGATTTCTGCAATGGCTAAAATCAAATAATCCGCAAGCAGAAATTATTCATATGGACATCGCGCCATCAAACCAGATGAAGGCAGATCGATTTATCCAAGGCGATTTGCAAACATTGCTTCCTCAATTACAAAGCGAAGTCCAAACGCAATTTGCCCATGCGTTGCAAGCTAATCGTCCTAGCTTTGCTGAATTGGTCAGATGTTAAGTTTTGAAATGGTGCCCCTGGCCCGACTCGAACGGGCACATCCGAAGATACTGCATTTTGAGTGCAGCGCGTCTACCAATTCCACCACAGGGGCGCACTTTTTGCTCGTGCCGACTATGTGCCGACCAAAACAATTCCTTGTTATTCCAGATACCATTTGCTCGCTTCAAGCATTTGTTATCTGTTAGATATTTTCTTCCCTACCGTTCCCCACTTGGCAAACTTGCAAAGTTTTGAGTCCAGCGAGTCTACCAATTCCACCACCGGGGCACTCAAGGCCGCACTATAGGCAGCGATGCAGGGAGGTCAATGGCAATTGAACGCCTGGCTGGATTTCGATGCGGCGCGCAGGCTGCAGCCCTTCTTTTCTCACCCCACATACGCCTCTTCGCGCTGGTGCGATGGCCGCCTGCGGGTATAATGTCGGCATCGAGGAAAGAAACCCATGCCCCTGCCCGCTTTATTTCGTCCCACCCATTTTCGCGCCCTGGTCTCTCTGCTGGGCGTGGCTGCCGTGGCGGCGCTTGGGTTTGCGTGGATCAGTCAATACGGTTTCGGGCTGAGGCCGTGCCATCTCTGCCTATGGCAGCGCTGGCCCTATGCCACGCTCGGCATCATCGGAGCCACGACCGGATTGTGGCGTGCGGCACCGGGGCGGGCGTTGTGGGTAGCGGCTTTGGCTTTGCTGGTGGTGGAGGTGGGCCTCGCCACTTATCACAGTGCGGTGGAGCGCCACCTGGTAGAAGGGCCCGGCGAATGCGCCAGCGGCGTCACCGCCGGCATGGATCTGGCGGCGCTGCGCGCAAAAATCCTCGGCGCGACGGTCACGCGATGCGACGAGCCGACCTGGTTGGTGCGCCCGCTGAGCATGGCGAACGGAAATATGCTGTTTGCACTCGCAATACTGGCTTATGCGATGGCGTACGGCAGAAAAATCCTCTCTTCGCAGGAGCATGTGCAATGACTTCCCAACCCGGTTCACCCTCCTGGCTCGATCGCCGCCGCTCGATGTTGCGGGTGAATCACGCGGGCGAATATGGTGCACGCCGCATTTACCAAGGGCAACTGGCCGTGCTGCCGCCGGGGGAAGATGCCGAGCGTATTCGCCATATGGCGGCGCAGGAAGAAGCCCATCTGAAGGAATTCGAGCGGTTGATGACGGAGGGAAGGGCGCGCCCCTCCCTTCTGCTGCCGCTGTGGCATGTGGGTGGTTTTGCGATGGGCGCGGCAAGCGCATTGCTGGGCCGTGAAGCGGCCTATGCCTGCACGGTGGCGGTGGAAACCGTGATCGGCGAACATTATGCCGCGCAGGAAACCGAGCTGGCCCAGGCGGGCGATCCGCTGGAAGCAACCGTGGCCAAGTTTCGTGCGGACGAATTGGAGCATCACGATACCAGCCTGGAGCAAGGCGCGCTGCAAGCACCGGCCTATCCGGTGCTGAACGCAGTTTTCCAGGGGGTCACGCGCTTGGCGATTATTTTGGCAAAAAAGATCTGACGATGGTGGGTGCGGAATCCCTCAATGGCTCTGCGCAAAAGTAAATTGCATCGCATAAAATATGTATAAAATACCGATATGTTTCTGCCTGCTCAGCCACGAATCAATTGGTAAGTGCGCTGATTTTAGGATAGATTGTATCCGTACGATTACACTATCATTCAAAAGGAGGTGCCCATGAACGCCACGCTCCCGCGCGAGCCCAGCCTCGCCGAATTGCTGCAAGAACCCATGGTGCGCCAGTTGATGCGCCGCGATCATGTGACTTCCGATCAAATGCACCACACCTTGCGCCAAGCTGGTTTCCGGCTTGAAGAATTGACCGATTTCCTTGGCAATGGGTTGGCCGTAGCCAGCTGAATGTATATCCGGGCTAGCTCATGACTGAATAGAAAGAAGCGGCGCCATGTTGGCGCCGTTTTATTTTCAGTTGCTGAGCGATCCGCCTGGGTGTGCATTATGCATAGTAATGCGCGCACAGGAAGTTAGTTGAAAATGAACTTCATTCTTCATTGCTTGGTCGATCTCGTTTAAACCCGCGTACTCCTGTACCGCTTGCTCAATTGCCTGAGGGGTAATTGTTTGTTTACCCTCGGCCAAAAATACGCCTATCGCCGTTAAATGCGGCTCCATCGGCTTTTGTTCATTCGAAAGTATTCTACATATCACTTTCAAGTTCCTCAGAAATTCATCTTTGTCTTTTTGGGTTCTAAGAAAAAACCTGGCACTTGCCGCAACAGTGTACCCACCCAATTCTTGATAACCGCCTTTTGATTGTTGTCTCGCTTTTTTTACCGATTTTAGATGTTCTTGGATTTGATCTTCTAGATACTTTTTTAATTCAAATAGATGCACCTCGGGCAGGTCCCCTTGTGCAACCAACGTCTGCAATCCATGAGCCAATGTTTCCGGCGTGTAATCTTGATCGCCGATTGTCTCGGCCAAAGCGGCAATGCACGCGGCCACTTTTTCATAAGAGAGCGTTTCACCGTCAAAAGCACCTTCCATCTCGCTGGAAAAATGAACGGCTGCGGTCATCTGCGAAAAAAATATGAATGTCGCTTTTTCCGCTCGTGTAGAAATACGATAACTCAACATTGCATCGCCTATTTATTAGTAATTATATCTTGAATTTCCACCATATTACAAAAAAATGCCCGGCGAAACAAATTCGCCGGGCAAGTTGTGATAAGCAACCAAGGCATGCGAGGGGTCGCATGGTCGGCGCCAGGTAAGCACACGGAACCTGGAGGCAAACCGTGGGCTGTTCGGTGGCTGCTCAAAAGCCGAGGAAAGAATTCCACGCAGCCTAGAGCGCGAAGGCGTTGGGCCCATGGGATCGGCAGAAGCCGACCTAACGGGCGAATACGAAGACTACTGACCCAGCTGCGCGAGCGACTGCAGCAATTGATCGGCAGTCGAAATCACGCGGGTGTTGGATTGGTAGGCCCGCTGCGCCACGATCATATCCGTCAGTTCCGAAGCCAGATCGACGTTGGAGGATTCGAGCGCGCCGGATTGCAGTTCGCCGATGCCACCGGTGGCGGCAATGCGCATGTTCACATCGCCCGCATCCTGGGTTGCGGTGAAAATGTTGCCGCTGAGCGAACGCAGTCCGTTGGGATTGGCGAAATCGGCGATGGGAAGTTGATACAGCGCCTGCGTTTTGCCGTTGCTGTAACTGGCGACCACCTTGCCGACTTTGTCGATCTCAACACTGACCAGATAGCCGCTGGGCGCGCCGTCTTGGTTCACGTAATTGACATTATAATCCTCATCAAACTGGCGCATGCCGTCGGATTGGCCGATGGTGGCGGCACCCAGCGTACCGAAAGCCGAACCCGCCGTGCCCCAATCGACCTTGAACTGGCTGGGCGTCGAGCCCGTGGTCCAGCTGATGTCGATGGGATTGGCGAGCTGGCTGCTGATGCTGCGCAGCGTACCGTCTCCGTTGAAGGTCAAAAAGCCGGTGGCGATCTGGCCGTCCGAAAGCGTGCTGTTCACATCCTCTTTGGGTACCATGTAGGCTTCCACCGCCCAGCGATTGTCGTCTACTTTTAAAAACCCGAGGCGTACGTCGTGGCCGGTGCCCAACGAATCATAGACACGCACCTGGCGGCTGAATTGTGGGTTGATATCCCCGGAGGCCATATTCTGGCCTGAAGAACCGGAAGCATCGTATTTCGGGCCGATAGAGCCGGTCGTTTGCGGCGTATAGGCCGCACCGTTGAGCGAAGTGCCCAGACCGAGTTCCGCCACGAGCGAGCCGGAATTGGTCGCCGCACGGGTGGCGGAAGCCCCCCCACCACTGCCGAGAGTCACGGGTCCGACCGGGGTGACCGTATAGGTAAATCCGACGCCGGGAGTGACCGAGGCTACGGTTACCGTTCCGTTGAGCTCGCTGGCGCTGAAGCCGTTGAATGCCGCCACGCCGCTCATGACCACCTTATTGCCGACGCTGAAGGATTGCGAGGGATCGGCGACCGAGATGGTATAGGACGGTCCCGCGCCGGAGGCGGTGAGAGGGTTGGAAGCCAGGCTGGTAGCGGGCACTTGAATGTAATCCTGAACGGTCAAAGTATCGAGCGGATTATCGACATGGATACCCAGTTGGGAATTGCTGAGATCGCTTTCCAGACTGGCGCTGATTCCAGGGGCATCCTGCACTGCCTTGTATAAGCCGCGCAGGGTATTGAACCGGCCTGAGCCGTTGGCCACGTTAGCCAGGCCGAGTTCGTTCACCCAATCGATCCCTTGTTTGGGGGGCGGGCCCGAGGTGCCGTCGAGATCTCCGTTGGCGAAAGTAATCGCCTGGTTGGCATCTTCGGAGGAGACGAGCAATCGGCCATTGACTACACGGCCGTTCAAACCGCTCACTTCGCCGATGGCCTGGGCCAGGGTGGCGAGGCTGTTGAATTGCCCGGCCGCGGTATTGGGCGAGCCGGTGACGTAATTGAACGTTTTTACCCCGGCGGTATTGGACGTGATGGTGAAGGTGAGGCCTTCGGGCGAGAATTGCGACACGCCAGTGGTGCCGAGAAAGGCCTGAGTCGAAGTAAAGGCGTCGAGCACGTTGCCGGCAAATTGCCGGGTGCTGATGGTGCCACCCGCCGCATTGCTCGCGGTGGAACTGGCCGGGGTGGTCACGTTGAAGGTAAAGGTATTGGGTCCGGTGACGGTAACGGTATGCGGCACGTTCAATTGCCCTGCCGGTACGCCCGCCGTAGTGGCGAGGCCTGCCAGCGTAACGATCGCGCCCGTCTGCAGATTGTGATTTCCGGCGGTGGTAACGGTGACGGTGGCCGAACCGTTGACGAAAGAAACTTCGCCGCCGGTAAGCGTGGTGGGAGCGATGGTGGTGCCGTTGTCGCCATTACCCAGGCTGCCAGCGATGGTGACATTGCGCCCGACCGTGAAGCCGCCATACGTGAAGTTGTTGGTTACCCCCCCCCCGGTAGCGATGGTGATCTGGTCGCCGCGAGCGATGGAGTTGGTGGTAGCGATGCCATATTCCGCCGGCGCGATGATCGCATCCGCCCCAATGCCGTCATTGAGTACGGACAGACTATCCATATTCGCGGTGAAACCGGAACCGGCGAAGACTTTTTCTCCCGCATTCAAATTGGCCGAGACGGCGATGCTGGTGGTGGGCAGCGCCTTGCCGCCCGCGCCGGTGATATTGACGTTTTTCAAACTGTCGAAAGTGGAAGAAGCCGTGGTGTTGATGTTTCCGGGGTCGCCGGGCAGGCGTCCCTGCGCATCCAAGGGCCAGCCTTGCAACAGGAATCCTTGGGCGTTTTGCAGATTGCCGTCTTTGTCGGTGCGGAAGGAACCGGCACGGGTATAGACCGGGGTGGAAGTGCTGTTTTCACGCACGATCAGGAAACCCTTACCCGAAATGGCAAGATCGGTTGCGGCATTGGTATTGACCAAGAGGCCTTGTTCATCCACTAGATGCCGCGTATTGGTCAATACGCCGCCGGAGGAACTGGAGCGCGAATTGCCGGAACCGATCACCAGGCTTTCGAACTGCGCGTCGGCGCGTTTGTAACCCACCGTGTTCACATTGGCGATGTTGTCGGAAATCACGCTGATTTTATTGCTCTGTGCGTTCAGCCCGGAAACGCCGGTGAACATTGCGCCGAAGAGACTCATATCTAACCTCCGAACCGTACGGTTCTTCTTGGGTTGGGTAATATTCTGAAGAAATGTATTCTGATAATGGTGATGCAAGCAGCGTGCCAAACTTGGCGTTATTGCTTCATCAATTTGCGGTCGCTGTGGTGGTTTCTGCCGGAGCATTGATGGTTTCGACCGAGGCAACCGGCATGGTCACCTTGCCCAAACGTAAAGTGGCAGTACCGTCGGCGGCGGTTTCCACCGCGGTTACCTTGCCGCTGGTATAAGCCGTGGCTTTCAAATCGGCTCCGCTTGCATCCAGCGCGGAAACCGAAAGATGGTACACACCGTCCGGCATGGTGCCGGAGGTGAAGTTGTTGGTACCGTCCCAAACCAATGTATGGCGCCCGGTTTCGGCGGTGCCGTCCACGGTGAATACCGCCTGATTGCTTTCGTTGAGTACCGAAACGGTGACCTTTTTTGCCCCGGCAGGCGTGTTGTAGGCAAAAAGAGCTTGTTTGTTGGCCAGCTCACTCTCACCGCCTTTTCCTTCCACGTACCGCCCGATGTAATTCACCGCTTGGTCGATTTTGTTGCCAGTAAGCGAGGTCAGCAGTTTTTCCATGTTCTTGTTGGTCGCGATCTGCTGCTCCACGCCCGCGAAAGTGGCGAGCTGCTGGGTCATCTGGTTGGTATCCAACGGCTGGGTGGGATCTTGGTTTTTCAACTGCGTGGTAAGCAGCAGCAGGAAGTTGTTGAAATCACCCGCCAGGCTTTTGCCCGCCGCTTCCGCCGTACCTTTCGCGGCATCCGAACTCAGCACGCCGGTGGCGGGGTTGGTGGTATTGCTGAGGGCACTGATCGCGCTGCTGATGGCCATGGGGATTCTCCTAAACGTGGATGTCGAGACCATCCGCCTGAACAGGGCGGTAGGCGATGGTGCGGATGGGGGTGGCGGCTTCGCTGCCACCCGGGGAAGTCGGACTTACAGATGCGCTGCGGCGTTGGGCGCCGTCTGCGAAGGGAGTGAAAGCCTGCTGCGGCTGTCCTTCCTGTTTCAGCGAAAACTGCAGGGAATTGCTGTCGGTCTTCAATCCGAGATCTTGCAGGCTACGCTCAAGCTGCGAAGCGTCGCGCTGCAGACTCGCCAAAGCTTCGCGATTTTCGGCCTGAATCTGCATATGCAGTGAGCCGTCATGCATGATGCTCATCACGACTTCGACTTTACCTAAATGCAGAGGCTCGAGCTGCAGACTGAATTGCGTACCGCGTCCTTTGGGCAGGCTGGCGACATGGGCCAGGATTTGATCGGCGGCAGGCGCGGTGCCTGTCGGCAAAAGTTCGAACTTGCTGCCGGAAGATGTCGGACCCGCGGGAGCGGGCGCGGCAGGTGTATATCCAATACCGTCGATGTCGATCGGCGCATCGATCGCGGTGACAGCGTCTTCGACGGAACTTTTTTCAGCGGCCTGCTGCGCGGCCAGTTCCGTCGCTATGCGCGCCGGCGGCAAAATTTGTAGGGCTACCGGTGCGGCAGTGTTTTGTGCAGGCGGGGAAGCGGCAGGCGGCACCGATTCCTGACGGCCCAACCGCCGTGGCATCACAAACGGCGCATTTTCCATTGCGGGCGCGGCGTCTTGGGGGATCGTATCCTCGGATGATGCAGGCGTCGGGGGCGCCGAACCTGACGATGAGGCGGAGGACGGCGCCGCTGCGGACTTCAACCCCGGAGCCGAAGTTGCTGCCGAAACAGCGAGCGGCGCAACGGGTGCAATCGCATCGTTTTGCGCAGGGACGGCCATGGTTTCGGCGGCTACTGGCGCGGCCACCATCGCTTGGGCGAATTCACCGGTGTCAGTGGGCGTCTCGCTGGCGGGGGGCAGAGGCGACAGGGCATCCGAAAGCACGGGGATCGGGGCAGGCGCGGAGGTCGCGGTGCCCACAATAGCGGCATCGGCGGAATCGCCAGATACCGGCAGCGGTACCACCAGCCCCTGCCCCACAAAGAAACCCAGCAGCATCGATTCCGTATTGGCGTCGGGTTGGGTATCGTTGCGAATGTCGGTATGGGACTCAGGAGTATCGGCCTCGTTTTTTGCATGCGCTTCCGCGCCATCTGCAGAAGTTTCGTTGCCGGAGACCTCGGCGGATTCGCCGCCGCTGGCCGCATCGTTCGCAATGTCCGTATCGCTGTCGTCTTCTTGCGTCTGCTGGCCGGAAGCGGCATCGGTCGGATCGGTGGGGCTTGATTTGCCCTCGGCAGGTTTTGCCGTGTGGCGTATGGTCTGGCCCTTCCCCACCGCATCGCGCGGGGCGGCAGCACGAGAAACGACCGAAGTGTTCCCGCTGTCGTCGCGCCGTTTCATAAACTTGGAAAACAACGAACCGTGCGCGATATCCCCGCGCATGCCCGGCTCGGGGGCAATTTTCGCATCCGTATGACGCATATCGGATTTGGCTGCTTCCGGCACGATCGTGCTCGGCAACATCGTCAGCAGGGAAAGCGGGGTCTGACCCATGAAAGCATCCTTCGTGTGGTTTCACGAAGAGATATGCAATCGGCGTGCCAGAAGCGGATGATCAAGAATTTTAGGCCGAGATTCCCACGCCGCTGTCGAGGGGTGCGGTATCGGCCGCCGCCTCGGAGGTTATGGATGCCGAGCCATGCGTATCGCCGCTGCGCATGAGGTCAATTGCGGCCCATACATCGCGCATTTGTTTGAGTTCGGTAATGATCTGGTCGCAATGCGACAAGGAAGGCGTGCCGTGCAGAGCAAGCAACCGCGTATCGATCGAAGAATAGAAATCGAAGAGAATCTTGGCCACTTCGCCGCCTTCATCGAAATCGAGGCAGCCCTGAAGTCCCATGACCACTTCGGAAGTTTTCAGAAGCAGATTGTAGCGCTCCTCGATGCGGCCGATCTCCATCGCGTCGCGCGCTTGGCGCAGATAGCGGATGGCGCCGTCGTACAGCATCACGATCTGGCGTGTTTTCGGCGCGGTCTGATTGGCCAGGGCGTAAGCTTGATATTGCGCTGTTTTCATTCCATGCCTTTCCGCTATCCGAAACCGTTAGCCATTGTTGGCCGTGCGCGCCGCGTCATTGGCGTTCAATGTCTGCAGGATAGTATTGATCGAAGCGAGCGCGCTTTCAAGCTGGGAAAATTTTGCCACCAGCTGATCGCGATAGGTGGCCACCGCATCGTCGATCTTGGTGATTTCGTCCGTAGCACGCGTGGTTTTATCGGTGATTTCCTTCACGGCATTGGTCAGCGTGCCATCGGTTGTGTTGGTGGCGGTATCAAGCGCGTTGTACATCCGATCCGCCAGGCCCTGACTGACATGGACCGAGCCCGTGGCCGCTGCCGTACCCGCAAAGATCATCTGTAACCCTTCGATGGGTGAACCGTCCGGCCCGACCAACGAAACGCCGCCGCCGTTGATTTCGCTGGATTTCAAGGTGACCGTTGTCGGGGTGAGATCTCCCGCCTTGGTATAACTCGCCGTATAGGTTTTGGCGACGGGGTCGAGATTCACCGTGAAGTCGGTGAGGTTGAGGTCGTTCGTACGCTTGAACACCTGCAAGTCCGGCACGGTGGTGCTGGAATTGAACTGGAAGAGGTTGGCCACCTGATCGAAATTATTGGTCAAAGCGTTGGTCAGCTTCGTATCGTCGAGCGTGAGGATGTTCTTGGTGGCGGGCGTGGTGTCGTTGCCCGCAAAATCGCTGAAAGTCACGCCGACATCGGCGATTTTGTTGAGGTTACCGGATGCCACGCCACCCACGATACCGCTCACAACATTGCTCATATTGTTCATGATGGTGCGCAAGGTAGGATCGTTGGCCAAGACCGCGGTGACGGTGACAGTGCCGTCTGCGGCTTTGGTGCTTTTGGGGCTTCCATCCGTGTTGCGCGCGGTCTGTTCTGCGTAAAAAGTTCGCAGGTTGTTGTAATCATCCAAAAAGTTGGTGATGCCGGTTTTGATGTTCGCGGTATCCGGCACGATGCCGAAATCGACTGAAACGCCGGTTCCCGTAACTTGCTTCAAAGTCAATGTGGTGCCGGTCACCACATCGCTGATCACATTCGACTGACGCTCAACCGCAATATTATCGACTTTGAATTTTGCATTCTGTGCGAGCTGAACGTTGCCGAAGGTAATATTGGACAAAGCCCCGTTCGTATCCGTTACGGTAGAGGCATTGCTGAGATCGAAATCCGCGTCCGTGCCGGTTTTGTCGGCGGTAAAGACCATGCTGTACTGGCCGGGCGAAGTCTGCAGGATATTGGCTTTGATGCCAGTGCTGGTCGAGACTGCGTTGATCTTATTGGCCACAGTCTGAAGCGAATCGCCGATCTCGAGCGTTACCGTTTGGCCCTTCAGAGTGAATTGCGCGGCCTTGAAGGTCGATCCGGCGCCATCGATCGTGACAGCCGCATCGTTCGGCGAAGTAAGCGTAAACGCATTGGTCTGCTGCTTTTTTGCACGCGCCAGTTGGGAGATTTCGTTGATGGTGTAGCTTTGCGGTGTGGCACCCGCTGCCACGCTGGCGGAGAGATATGCGTCGCCAGTCAGGTTGGTGCCTTGGGCAGTAAGCGTGGTAGTGCGGTATTTGAACAAATTCTTGTCGTCTGTCGTTACATCGGGTGTGTTGCGCAATAGATCGGCCGAATCCTGGAATTTGGCCAACAATGTTTTCAATGTGGCAAAGGCCGTGCTTTGCGAAGCCAATGTCTTCTGTTTGGTTTCGATCGTCACGGCAGGGGCGCGTCTGGCAGTGGTGAGGCTGGTAATCAATGCCTCGCTGTCGATGCCAGAATTGCTGCCGCTGAGCACAGTCTTGCCACCGATGTTGGCGATTTTACCGAAACTGATCGAACTGACCATGATGCCGACTCCCGGGCCGATTGCCCATCTGATGCTGTCATTGACTTACAGAATAGCACGATTCGTGCCACACAAGACTGAATAAGGTGCGGGGCAGGAAGGGTCTTGTTCAGAACCTGCCTGCCCCACGATGCATTGCCTAAGGGCAATTTGGTTACTCGCCTTCAGAAACGATCAATATTAACCGATCAGCTTCAGGAGGTTTTGGGGCAGCTGGTTCGCTTGGGCCAGTACCGAGATACCGGCTTGCAGTTGAACCTGGCTGGTCGCGTAGTCGGTCGCTTCCTGCGCAAAGTTCGTGTCCAGCAGGGTGCCGCGCGCGGCGTCCTGGTTTTGGATCGAGCTTTCGATATTCGCCGAGGCGAAATCGAAGCGGGATTGAAGCGCGCCAACATCCGCACGGACCGAAGTGACCGTCTTGATCGCCGCATCCAGCGCATCGCTGGCCGTGAGCGCATTGGCCTGCGTCAACACATCGATCTTATTGCCTTTGAACAAAGTGTTGGTGTCCACGTTGCCCAGCGATACCGAAAGCGTGTCGCTGGTGGTGGTGCCGACCTGGAAGAGCAGATTGGCACTGCCGTTGCCGACGCCGAACGCCGTTTTCAACGCGCTTTGGAAGGCATCCGCCTTGTCCTTCGTGCTGAAATCGATCGCGGTGTCACCCGTTTTGAAAGTGATGGTCTTGTTGGCGTCCTGCGTGCTAACCAGCTTGAAGGTGGAGTTCTTGCCCAGCTTGTTGCCAATGTCGCCCGAGGTCTGGAAGATTTCACCGTTGACCGTGATGGCGATCGAGCCGTTCAAGCTGCTGCCTGAGGGAGCGAGCACCTGAATTTTGTCGATCTTGGCTGCGGTGAAATCGGTGGTCTTCAGATCAACCGAGGTGCCGATCAAAGAACCGGTCACGACTCCGTTGGTAACGATCGGCTGAGTGCCCTGGTAGCTCGATACGTTGCGGCTCTGGGAGAAGCTTAGGCTTGAGAAAGCAGCGGACAAGCGGTCGGCGAAGGTGTTGGCGGTCGCTTGCGAACTGACGGCCGTGCCTTTGTTCTGGGCAAGGTAGACGTCGAAGAAACCGCCGCCGTCCTGGCTGGTGAAACGCACCAGGTTGCTGGCTGCGGTCGGGGTGGAATCGACCGAACTGGCGGTGTAGGTGTTGCCACCCACGGTCAGTGACATGTTCACCGTATCGTTGGTGCCGGTGTAGGTCGCCTTGAAGCCGGTGACGCCATTGATGAAGCTGGCGTTGGTCACGCCCGAAACATCCACGCCGCCAGTTTGCGAACCGTTGGCGAAGGTGCCGAGGGTGCTGGTGCCGGTCGGACCCGAGACAACCACTGTGGCCGCTGTACCCGTTTTGTTCAGCACGTTACCGACATCCTTGCGTTCCAGCACGATGTTGGTGCCTTCGCGGCGGGCGGTGAACTGGTCGAAGGTGTACGCAACGTCCGTGCTAGCTTTGAAGTTGTTGATCGCAGAAGCCAGGTTGTCGAGCGTATCCTTTAGGGTGGCGCCGATAGCAACTTCGTCCTGGGTTTGCGGGGTCTTATTGACAAAACCAAAGTTAACAGTTTGCGTACCATCACTGATTGCCACCGTACGGGTGGTGCCGAAGTTGGCGGTGGTCAGCAGGTCGGCGTCGGCGATATCCGGAAAGGCAATCGTGATCTTTGCTTTGGACTGGGAAAGACCAGTAACCAGATCATTGCCCACCGTACCGGATACGGTATTACGACCATAGCCGAGACCCGTATCGGTCGCACCGTTCAGTGCGGCGAATTGGTTCAGTGCATCGCCGGAATTGACAAGCGAACCACCGGCGAGAGCGGCTCCAGCAGGGGTCAGGGTGGAGGCGGCTTCCGTCGCGCCGTTGAAAGCACGGGTGAAGATTAGCTTATAGTTGCCGGAATAACCCCCGAGCTTAGCGGAAACGCCCGTGGTGGAGGTGTTGGCATTGACCCCGGCGACGACCGTATCCAACGAATCACCGGCAACCACCGTGTAGGCGGTTACGGCGACGTTGGCATTGTTCTTCACGGTCAAGATACCGGCAGCCAGGGTGGTGGCCGTACCGGCCGTGGCCGAAACGGAGGTGCTGGCGACCGCGATGCCGCCAACGGACGCTACGACCTGACGATCGTATTGACCGGCGATGACGCCGTTACGCGCCGTTCCGGTAGCAAGCGCGGTGCTGACGGTCAACGAACCGTTGATGGTGTAGTTTTCACCGATGGTTCCGCCGGCTTTGGCCGTGATCTGCAGCGAGTTGCCGAGACGGGCATAGGTTGCTTTGGAAAGGTTGGCGTCCGTCGAGCCATTCAGGAAGGTCACTAGGTTATCCAAGCTGCCGCCGATATCGGCACCCAGCGTGTAGTTCGTACCGGCCGTCACGGTCGTGCCGTTCAGCACCAGCGCGCCCACAGCCGCAATGTTGTTGCTGAATGCGATGGTAGCGGAGGATTTATCGGCCAGGGTCTGGGTGTTGGCTACGTTGACTTTCTCGGAAAGCGCTCCGTTCAGCAGAGAAACGCCATTGAAATTGGTCTGTTTGGCCAGACGGTCCACTTCCTGCGTCAGGTTCTGAAATTCCTGGTTGAGAAAAGTACGCTCGGAAGCGGTCAACGTGCCGCCGGAAGCTTGGACGGCGATGGCCTTCTGGCGTTGCAGAATGTCGGTTACCTGACTTAAAGCGCCATCGGCGACTTGCAGCAGGCTCGAACCTTGGCTGGTGTTGATTAGGGCGCGGCGCAGGGTGGTCACGTTGGTGCGCAAGCCGGTACCGGTGGCAAGAGCCGCAACATCATCCGATGCGCGGACGATGCGGTTCCCGCTGGAGAGCCGGGCGATAGAAGAAGCAGCAGCGTTCGAAGCGCGGCTGATATTGCCTTGCGCGGAATACGCAGCAATGTTGGTGTTGATTGAATTGAGTGCCATGGTAAAGCCTCCTACATGGACGGTTTTTATGATGATCGAAGCTACATGCCCCGGTTTTTAGTCTCGACCACGGTGACCTTCTTGGTCGGTGATCTTCATGGAAGCTAACACGCCAAAGATAAAAAAAGCGTTAACTCCCGATGAAAGGATTTGATTGCATCGCATCCGTCCTTTTCTGCTATGACAATAGCAATTCTGCCGCTTTGCGCTACATATAACAATGGCTCCACTCTCATCTTCTTGGATTAATTTTTGTGTCCGCTGAAAAAAATATCGCATTTCTTGATGATGCCCTTACGTCCCGTACCGCCATCATCGACCGGGCGGACGAGCGGCTGGATAAGCAACTGGCACGCTTGTTGCCGGATCTTTCGCGCAGCCGCGTGCAGGGCCTAATCGCCGCAGGGCAGCTTTATGCGAGCGGCATCGCCATCACCAGCCCCGCCGCCACTTTGCCGGAAGGCACGGAAGTGACGTTGGGCGTGCCGGAACTGGCCTCCTCCACCATCCTGCCGGAAAAAATTCCGCTGGATATCGTGTATGAGGACGAGGATCTGCTGGTGGTGAACAAGGCGGCGGGCATGAGCGTGCACCCTGCTCCCGGGCATTATTCCGGCACTTTGGTGAATGCCCTGCTCGCCCATTGCGGCGAGAGCCTGTCCGGCATCGGCGGTGTCGCGCGCCCCGGCATCGTGCACCGCATCGACAAAGACACTACGGGCCTGCTGGTGGTGGCGAAAAACGACATTACCCACCAGCATCTCAGCGCGCAACTTGCCGCCCGCACGTTGAAACGCCAATATCTCGCCTTCGTCTGGGGCGTGCCCGCCTTGAGCGAAGGGTTGATCGACGCGCCGCTGGGCCGCCACCGCGTGCGCCGCCAGGAAATGGCCGTGAACCAGGACGGGCGCGAGGCGCGCACGCAATATCGCATGCTGGAACATTACGGCAAGCTGGCCAGCCTGGTGGAATGCCGCCTGCAAACCGGCCGCACGCACCAGATCCGTGTGCATATGCGCCATCTCGGCCATCCGCTGATGGGGGATGCGACTTATGGGCGCGCCGCGCCCAGCAATGCGCCGGAAGCGGTCAAAACTAAGTTGGAAGGATTCCAGCGCCAGGCCCTGCACGCCTACCGCCTCATCCTGCGCCACCCGGCCAACGGCAAACTGCTACGCTGCGAAGCGCCGCTGGCGGCGGATATGGCGGAACTACATGCGGTTCTGCGCGGTTCCAATGCTGTCACTGGCATTGCGCCGGGCACATAGGCTGGCATTGCGCCGGGCGCATAGGAAAGTTGCGTCTGCGGCCTTGTAAACCCCCTTCCCCGCCCATACATTGTATGGCGCATTAATGCCGCAGCGTGCTTACTCCAAGGCGCTCACCGGCGATGGTGACATTACATAAGGGTGGCTTCATGAGCTCCAACGTCCCTAGCATTTCATCCGAATCCGGCCTGCGCCGTTATCTCGAAGAGATCCGAGCCTTCCCCGTGCTGGAACCCGAAGAAGAATACATGCTCGCCAAAAGCCTGAAAGACCGGGGCGACATGGCGGCGGCGCATCGCCTCGTCACCAGCCACCTGCGCCTGGTCGCGAAGATCGCCATGGGTTACCGCGGCTACGGTCTGCCGCTGTCCGAACTGATCGCCGAGGGCAATATCGGCATGATGCAGGCGGTGAAGAAATTCGAGCCGGACAAAGGCTTCCGCCTTTCGACCTACGCCATGTGGTGGATCAAGGCGGCGATTCAGGAATATGTGCTGCGCAGCTGGTCGCTGGTGAAGATCGGCACCAGCGCCACGCAGAAGCGTCTGTTCTTCAACCTCCGCCGCATCAAGCAGCGCATCGGTGCGTATCAGTCCGGCGATCTCACGCCCGCCCAGGCGGCGGACATCGCGCGCGAGCTGGATGTGGCCCCGAAGGATGTCTACGACATGGACCGGCTGATGAGCGGCCCCGTCGCCTCGCTCGACGCGCCTTTGGCCAGCACCGAGGGCGAAACCACGATGCTCGACGCACTGCCCAGCCAGGATGTCAGCCAGGAAACCTTCGTGCTGGAAAACCAGGAAAAGACTCAGCGCCACAACGCGCTGACGAACGCCATGGGCAAACTGAACGACCGCGAGCGCGACATCTTCGAAGCCCGCCGCCTCGCCGAAGACCCGCAGACCCTCGAAGAACTCAGCCAGAAATATAATATCAGCCGCGAACGCGTGCGCCAGATCGAGAATGCGGCGTTCGAGAAGGTGCGCGTAGCGATGGTGGCGGCGCTGCCGGTGGCGGCGTAACCATCATACTTACACGAGTAGATAAGGGGCGGTGTTTGCTGCCCCTTATCTACTCGTGACCAAGATGTGTTAGGCCGCCACCGCATTCATCATCACCGGCTGCCGATAACTCAGCGCCTCTGCTACATGCGCCGTTTCGATCACCTCACTGCCCGCCAAGTCCGCAATCGTCCGCGCTACTTTCAGCGTGCGGCCGTAGCCGCGCATCGAAAGGCGCAGGCGGGCGGTAGCGGTTTCCATGAGGGTTTGGGCTTCGGGGGTGAGGATGCAGGCGCGAGCGATGTCATCGCCGCGCAGGGTGGCGTTGGTGCGGGCGGGGATGCCCAGGGCTTCGCGCCGCGCGGTCTGGCGGCTGCGGGCGAGGGTGACGCGGGCGCGCACCAGGGCGCTGGATTCGCCGGGTTCGGCGCGCAGCATCTCCGCCGTCTCCAAAGCCGCGACCTCGATATGCAGGTCGATGCGGTCGAGCAGCGGGCCGGAGAGCTTGCCACTATATTCCTCGCCGCAGCGCGGGGCCTTGGCGCAAGCGCGGGCGGGATCGCCCAGATACCCGCAGCGGCAGGGATTCATTGCCCCGATCAACTGGCAGGCGGCGGGGAACGTGGCATGAGATGCCACGCGCGCCACGCTGATCTCGCCGCTTTCCAACGGCTGACGCAGCGCTTCCAGCACCGCGCGGGGAAATTCGGGCAGTTCGTCCATGAACAACACGCCATGATGCGCCAGCGAAATCTCACCCGGCACCACTTTGCGCCCACCGCCCACCATCGCGGCCATGCTGGCGGAATGGTGCGGACTGCGGAAAGGCCGCGCGGTGGCCAGCCCCTCGGCATTGAGCTGGCCCGCGATGCTGCCGATCACGCTCACCTCCAGCATCTCCTCCGCGCTCAAGGGCGGCAGAATGCCCGGCAGGCATCCGGCCAGCATGCTCTTGCCCGCCCCCGGCGGGCCGCTCATCAGCAGATTGTGCGCGCCCGCCGCGGCTACTTCCAGCGCGCGGCGTGCCAAAGCCTGCCCTTTCACATGCGCCATGTCCAAACGCGGCGCGGATTCGCTGACCTGGGCAGGCTGGGGCGAGGCGAGCAGCTGTATGCCGCGCAGATGGTTGACCAGACTCAGCAGATCGGGCGCGGCCAGCACCGCCCCCGGCGCGGCCCAGGCAGCTTCCGGCCCGTTGGCGGCGGGGCAAGCGATGGTCGCACCCGTGGCGGTGGCATGCATGGCGGCGGGCAGCACTCCGGGCACGGGCAATATGCGCCCGTCGAGCGCCAGCTCGCCCATGGCCAGTAAATTCTCGAAGGATTCGGAAGGCACCGCGCCCATGGCGGCAAGCAGCCCCAGCGCGATGGGCAGATCGTAATGACTGCCTTCCTTCTGCAGATCGGCGGGCGCGAGGTTGACGAGGATGCGCTTGGCGGGCAGCGACAGGCCCATGGACCCGAGCGCGGCGCGCACCCGCTCGCGCGATTCGGTGACCGCCTTGTCCGCCAGCCCGACGAGCGCGAAGGCGGGCAATCCCGGTGAAAGCGCCACCTGCACGTCGATGCTTTGCGCCACCGTGCCGTTGAAAGCCACCGTGGCCACCCGAACCGTCATAGATTTCCCCTTTTTGCTGGGAATCAGGGCTAAAGGATGGGACGAAGGCGGGCAAGGATAGATTGCTTTCCAAACACCGGCATTGCACCATTATATGCTGCCGCGCATGCCCCGGAATTCAGTTGCCGTCCGCTTCCACGAATGTATTGAACCACCGAATCTTGGCATAAGGCTGGCATGACGGGTAGAAGCGCAGGCAGAAGCAAGTCTGGTCTCATTAAAATTATGCATTATATACATATGCTTATTTCCACTCCCCCGCCGTCATCAAAATATAACAATACGGAAGGTGAAATTTAAATAAAATTAATTATTAATGGCCGCCGAAACGGGCTAGGAAAGCGCCCATTCATATGCGCAAATCCAAACCCGCCCATCAGCGCGTTCAGGGGAATCGACAGGGAACATGGCAGCGTCGCCGCAACATCCACGGACCATCTTCATCGGGCGTTTTCGCACGCCCGCCGTGGCGCGCTATACGGTGATTCTGACCGTGCTGGTCACGCTGATCCTGGCGCTGCAGGTCGTCTATCATGCTTCCCAAGGCTATGAGCGGGCGGTGACGGAAGGCAAGGCGACCGCCGAACGCCTGGCCCGCACGCAAGGCGACCATGTGGAACTCACTTTCCTGAGCATCGACCTGACGCTGCGCCGCGCGGTGGAGCGGCAATATATGAACGATTTGTTCGGCAACAATCTGGCCGAATATATGCTGTCCAATCTGCAGAGCTGGACGGACGAAACCCCGCAGATCGCCGCCATGCTGGTGGTGAACGAACATGGCGAAGGCATCGTCGGCGTGCACAAACACGGCTATGAGGGCTGGCTGGATTACGAGAAGACCAGCTTCGTCACCCAACCCATCTTCCTGCAGATGCGCGAGGCGTCCGACGACCAGCTGGTCATCTCCCGCCTGCAGCGCAACGAGCGCGGCGGCAAAGACCTCATCCTGCTCGGCCGCCGCCTGAATAAACTCAACGGTGAATTCGGCGGCATGGTCATCGCCGCGATCGACCCGGCCTATTTCCAGCGCTTCTTCGAAGCGGTGGACGGGGGCAGCGCCCGCGCCATGCTGCTGCTGCACCAGGATGGCAGCTTGCTGGCGAGCAACGCCCAGGCGCGCGACGAATCGACCCTGAACCTGCTGCGGCAGAAATTAAAAATCACCGAGGCCAAACCCGGCACGCCCCCGGTGCATGTCGAACAGGCGGTGGTGAACGACAATTTCAAGCTCTACGCTTACCAACGCCTGCCCGGCATGCCGGTGGCGGTGGCGGTAGTGCTGGACGAGAAGGATTTCCTGGGCGGCTGGCGCGACAGCACGCTGAAGGATCTCGGCTTCCTGGGCGTGTTCGCCGTCATCGCGTTCTTCTTCACCTTCTTCCTCGTCGTCCTCACCCGCCAGATCGCGCGCGTACAGGCCTCCGAATCCTCCGCCGTGCTGGCGAGCCAGGCGAAATCCGAGTTTCTCGCCAATATGAGCCACGAATTGCGCACGCCGCTGAATGCCATCATCGGGTTTTCGGAAATGCTGAACGCAGGATATTTCGGGCCGCTGAACCAGAAGCAGAAAGAACGCATCACCGACATCAATCTCTGCGGCAGCCATCTGCTGCAACTGATCACCGACATCCTCGAATTCTCCAAAGGCGAGGCGGGCAAGCTGGAACTGCACGAGGAACCGCTGAAGCTGCAGGAGATCATCGACGAAACGCAGCGCATGCTGAAGGAAAAGTTCAACCACAAGCACATCAAGCTGCTGATGGAGATCGATGCCAGCCTGCCCGCTTTGCGCGCCGACAAGCGCAAATTGCGCCAAGTACTGATCAATCTGATGTCGAACGCCCTGAAATTCACCCAGGAAGGCGGCATGGTGAAAGTGACGCTGAAGCGCGACGAGACGGGCAACGTGCAGATCAGCGTGTCGGATAACGGCATTGGCATCGCCGAGGAAGATCTGGCCACCGCGCTGTCCGTCTTCGGGCAGGTAGACCGCACGAACATGCACGAAGGCACCGGCCTCGGCCTGCCTTTGTGCAAAATGTTCGCCGAACTGCATGGCGGCAAGCTCGCCATCGGATCGCGCCTGGGCGAAGGCACCACCGTGCGCATTACCCTGCCCGCCAGCCGCTTGGCCAACAACGGCGGCACACCCATTGCCGAGTCCGCATCGAAACCCACTGTCGTCATCGTGCATGAACCGTTGACGGAACCCGCGCGCAAGCAGGCGGCCGGCTAGTGGATTGGTCGGGCTACAAAAGTGAACTGGAAGGCGCGCTCGATCGATATCTTGACGTGAGCGATCATCGAACCCTTGGCCGCCGTTTGTACATCGACCAGCCTTTCAAAGATCGTTTGGTCAACGATATTTTTGAGACGAGCTTTCCCGCCTGTGAAGCGGCGACCCAGCAGCTTGCCACCGCCCGCAAACGTATCATTCGCAGCATGATCGAACAGACTGTGTCGTGGCGCATTTTGTATCAAGAGGAAACCGATGAAAGTCAATCTGCCTGGGCAGCGCTCGACGAAGTAAGCGTCAACGCCTACCAGGATACAATGCTTGTAATGAAAAAGGTGATTGTCGGGTGCGAAGAACAAGCCGTGCGTGCCCGCGCGTTGCATTACAAAAAACATCGCCCCGATATGGCGGATTTGCAGCTGATAGCCGAGCTGCGCCAGCAGCGCGGCTTTGTCACCCATGCTGAACCGCTGCAGGGCGGCAAGCACATCGATAAGCTGAAGAAAGGGCAATGTGCCGCTCCATATCAGGGCAAGCAGCTGATCGACGATATGAAGGCAGAAATCTGTGGTTCTATCTACGTCAGCAGTCAGGATTTGGGTTGCCTTGAGCTCGCTTTGGAAAAGCACGAAAGAATATTCGAAGGTGCCCTCGAGCAAAAAGAATCTTCCCTTCCATGGAATATCCTGGCTCCGCTATGGGAACGAATGAGCGATCTACGCGTAATCTTTGAACGCGTGCATCGCAAAGATCTCGATTTTCAAAAAAATCTGGCGCCGCAGGAGAGAGAAAAGAAGATTGGCGAAAGCGCAAAAAACCTGTGTCAGAATTTTACCGTAGCATTGGCGAAATCCATGCTCGCCGCCGCAGAACGCGAAACCCATTACATGCTGAACTGAAAACCCTGCACCAATATCTGAATCAGCTATTTTTCGGTTTCCGCCGCGAGACCCAATAGATCACCGCCACACCCAGCCCGATCAGCGCCCAGGTGATGGCGTAGCCGAGATGATCGTTGCGCAGTTCGATGGCGCCGTCGTTCGGCACGGGAAGCGTGTCCCCTTCCGGCTTGCCCACCACCTGGAAAATGACCGGCGCGACAGGGCGGCCCAGATCTTTTGCGATGGTTTCGCGGTCGAGATAGAACCAGAAATTCTTGGCGGGCTGATTGTCCGGCGTCAGCCATTTGGGCTGGATGGGCAGGCGCACCGTGCCGTGAAGGGTCACCGGGCCTTTGGGCAAGCTTTCCGGGCGGTGGTCGGCTTCTTTCTTCGCCAGGGGCACCCAGCCGCGTTCGACCAGCAGCAGCGGCTGGCCGTCCGCTACATTCAATGGGGCGGCAATGGTATAGCCCAACTGGCCGTGCCAGTAGCGTGCACCCAGATGGTATTCCTTGCCCGGTACAAAAGTGCCCTGCACTTTCACGGGGCGATATTCCAGCGCGCGCTGGCTTTCTTCGGGGGCGGCGGGGTCGAGCGTCGTTTCCGGCTGGTGCTGCGCTTCCTGCATGCGGGCGGTGAGATCACGCTTCCATTCCAGCCGCTGCAATTGCCACACACTGAGTGTGGCCATGGTGCTCACGCCCAGAATGGTGATGAATAGCGGGAACCAGCGCGGCAGGCGGTAGCCTGCGGATGGTTGGACGGTCTCGATCATTGGAAAGAATCCCCTTGGCGTTGGCGGCGCGTCTCATCGATGTCGCCGGGTTCGCGGATGGCGTGCTGGTAATGCGCGGCCACGATCCAGGCTTTGGCATGGCGCAGGAAGAGAATGCTGAGCAGGCTGGTGAGCGGAATCCACAGCAAGGCATGTACCCACAAAGGCGGCTCGCACGCCAGATCGAGCCATACGGCGAGGACCATGACGATGGTGCTGACCAGCACGATGGCGATGTAGGCCGGCCCGTCCGCCCCGCCATAGCCGGTGAAATCATGCCCGCAGACCGGGCAGGATTCGCGCAGGGAAAGCAACCCGGAGAGCAGCGTGCCCTTGCCGCATTCCGGGCAACGCAGGCCCCACACGGTGCGGCGGCGCAGACTGGTGGGAATGGCTTTTTCTTCGGTCATGCGTTGCTACTTGGTAAGGCCGCATCCGGCCGCGAAAAAGGGCAGGAATTACGCCCTGCCCTCCTTCTAATCTTCTTTTGCCGCGCTGGCTAGGTTTGGCTGCGGCAGGCTATTTCGCGCTCCACAGATACACGAAGATGAACAGGAACAGCCACACCACATCCACAAAATGCCAATACCATGCGGCGAATTCGAAGCCGAGATGGCGGGTGGGCGTGAACTGGCCGCGGATGGTGCGCAGCAGGCAGACGAACAGAAAGATCGTGCCGATCAGCACGTGTGCGCCATGGAAGCCGGTGGCCATGTAGAAGGTGGAAGCATAAACCGTGTCTTTGAAGCCGAAGGTGGCGTGACTGTATTCCAGCGCCTGGAAACTGGTGAATAGCAGGCCGAGGCCGACCGTGATCCACAAGGCGGTCTTCGCGTCGTCGTTCCTACCTTCGAGAATCGCGTAATGCGCCCAGGTGACGGTGGTGCCGGAAAGCAGCAGCAGCAAAGTGTTCATGAAGGGCAGATCGAACGGGTCGAACGGCATGATGGTTTTCGGCGGCCACACGCCCGCCGCCATGCCCCATACGTCTTCCGTGGGCAACCGCGGGAAAAAGGCATTGTCGAAATAGGCCCAGAAGAAGGCGGCGAAGAACATCACTTCGGAGAGAATGAACAATCCCATACCCACGCGCAGCCCGAGGGAGACGGCGGGGGTATGGGCATGGTCGTGCGTGCCTTCGCGCACGACGTCGCGCCACCAGAAATACACGCTGGCGACCACACCCATGAAACCGAGAATCAATAGACCGGGACCGATCGCAATGCCGCCCAACACCACTTTGTGCATGAACATCGCCATGCCCAGGGCCACGGCGAATAGCGAGAAGGAAGTGGTCAGCGGCCAGGGGCTGGGATTGACCAGATGGAACGGGTGATCGTTGCCGTTGATTCCCTCGCGGGTGACGGGAGCGTGGGCCATGTCTGGGCGTCCTTGAAATTTGCTTATGCAGCTTAGGGGCTACTTCGTTTTCTTATCTACCGCAAAGAACGTGTAAGACAAGGTGATGTTGCCGATATTTTTGAGATAGGGATTTTCGGCCACGCTTGGATCGATGAAGAAAGACACCGGCAATGTCTGTTCTTCGTGCGCTTTCAGCGTGAGGTTGTTGAAGCAGAAACACTGTATCTTATTGAAATATCCGCCCATTTCATCTGGCACTACATTGTAGCTGGCCACTACGGTGAGGGGGGCGTTGCTGAGATTCTTCACCCGGAATTGCGCGATGCGGCTTTCGCCCACATGCACGCGCACGCTGGGCTCGATGGGCACGAATTCGATGGGCAGCCCGGCTTCGATATCGGTGTTGAAATCCACCGCTACCTGATGCGCCAGCATGGATTTCGGTGCGCTGAGCGCCACCAGCGGCGTGCCCGCGAATCCGGTCAACCGGCAGAAGGTGCGGTAGAGCATGGGCGAGGCATAAGCCAGCATGAGCATGCCCGCCGCGATGGCGAGCAATGCCCAAGCGGTGTGCCGGTTGGCCTTGCGGTCCCTGATTTCGTTCGTCTTTTCGGGGATTGGCACGATGGAACCCGACGCTGGGATTGGGCTGTTTACTGGGCGGCAGGCGCAGTGGTGGTCTGCTCGCTGGGAGCCGGTGTGGCGTTCTTCGCGCTGTCGGTGAATTTGGTGACGGTCAGCGCATAGAGCAGCACGATGATGACACCGAGCACCCCGAGGAGTGCGATGTTGCGTTTGCGGGTGGCGGTGGGGACGTTTTCGGGTTGCATCATGGGCTCCTAGAGCAAGGGAGGAAGGATATGGAAGCGCAGCAGCGCCTGGTCGAGCGCGAGCAGACCGAGCAACGCGAAAAGATACAAGATGGAATAGCCGAACATTTTACGCGCCGGGCCATCGCCCTCCCGATGCAGCACGATCCACGCATGGTGGCAGAATTTGGCCGAAAGCAGCAGCGCGCCGATTGCATAAAGAAAACTCGAAGGCATAAGCCACACCGGCAGCAACGTGACCGGCAGCAGAATCAGCGTATAGGCCAGCATCTGGCGCTTGGTACTTTCCAGGCCGCGCACCACCGGCATCATCGGCACGCCCGCCGCCGTATAATCCGCGTTCCGGTACAGCGCCAAAGCCCAGAAATGCGGCGGCGTCCATAGGAAGATGATGAGGAACAGCACCCAAGGCAGCGGGGCGGTGATGTCCGGCGAAACGGCCAGCCAGCCGATAAGCGGCGGAAAGGCCCCCGCCGCGCCACCGATGACGATGTTCTGCGGCGTGGAGCGCTTGAGCTTCATGGTGTAGATCACGGCATAGAAAAAGATGGCGAAGGCCAGCATGCCGGCGGCCAGCCAATTGGCGCTCACCCCCATCAGCCCCACTGCGCCCACGGTGAGGAAGAGGCCGATCACCAAAGCATCGTCTGCTGCTACGCGCCCGGCGGGCAGCGGGCGGGATTTGGTGCGCTGCATCACCGCGTCGATATCGCGGTCGTACCACATATTCAGCGCCGCCCCTGCCCCCGAACCCAGCGCGATGCTGAGGATGGCGATACCCGAGACCAGCAGATGCGCCGTGCCCGGCGCAACCCACAAACCCACCGCGCCGCTGAATACCACCAGCGACATGACGCCCGGCTTGAGCAGCGCCCAGTAATCCCCTCTACCCGCTTCGACGGCGGGTGGAGACAAAGGTTGGGCGAGGAGGTCGGTGGTCGTCGTCATAAGGCTTTTGTGTATCGGCAAGAATCAAGTTGATGGACTCTGATTAGCCTATTCGAAGACGCAAATCCATCACACTCCGCACTTGATGCCGAGTGCCGATGAGATGGCGGAACAGCACTCCGCATCAAGTGCGGAGTGTACAAGTTACGGTACGAAGAAAAACGCCAGCCTTTCCAGGCTGGCGTTTTTCGTTCTATTCGATGATCGTGTGCGAGTGGTGCTGCTGCGTGATGGGCAGGAAGGTGGGGGTTTTTTCGAAGGTGTGGAAGGAAGGCGGCGAGGAAACCGTCCATTCCAGCGTGGTGGCGCCTTCGCCCCAAGGATTGATGCCCGCCGGGCGTTTCTTGGCGAACATGTCGAACACCACATACAAGAACCACAGCGAGGCGATGCCGCCGATGTAGGAACCGATCGAGGAAACGAAGTTCCAATGCGCATAGACATCCGGATAATCGGGGATGCGGCGCGGCATACCAGCCAGGCCCAGGAAATGCTGCGGGAAGAAGGTCAGGTTGGTGCCGATGAAAAAGAGCCAGAAATGAATCTTCGCCATGCGCTCGTTGTACATGTACCCGCTCATTTTCGGAATCCAGTAATAAAAGGCGGTAAATACCCCGAACAAGGCCCCGAGCGACATCGCGTAATGGAAGTGGGCGATGACGTAATAGGTATCGTGCATCGGGATATCGAGCGCGGCATTCGCCAGCACGATGCCGGTCACGCCGCCCAGGGTGAACAGGAAGATAAAGCCCAGCGCAAAGATCATTGGCGTGTTGAACCGGATGGAGCCGCCCCACATGGTCGCGATCCAGCTGAATATCTTGATGCCGGTGGGCACCGCGATGACCATGGTGGCGAGCATGTAATAAGCGCGCGTGTCGGGGTCGAGGCCAACGGTGAACATATGGTGCGCCCATACGACGAAACCGAGCAACCCGATCGAGCTCATCGCCACCACCATGCCGAGATAGCCGAAGATCGGCTTTTTCGAGAAAGTGGAGATGACTTCGGAGATGATGCCGAAGGCGGGCACAATCAACACATAGACTTCCGGGTGGCCGAAGAACCAGAAGAGATGTTGGAACAGCACCGGATCGCCGCCGCCGGCGGGATCGAAGAAGTGCGTGCCGAAATTGCGGTCCGTCAGCAGCATGGTGATCGCGCCGCCAAGCACGGGCAGCGCCAGCAGCAGCAGGATGGCGGTGATGAGGATCGACCAGGGGAACAGCGGCATCTTCAGCAGCGTCATACCCGGAGCGCGCATGTTGAAGATGGTGACGATGAAATTGATCGCGCCCAAAATCGAAGAAATCCCCGACAAATGCAGCGCGAAGATCGCCATATCCACCGCCATGTCGGGGTGGGAGGCGGCGGTGGAAAGCGGCGGATAGACCGTCCATCCCGTACCCGCACCCTTGCCGACCAGCGAAGATCCCACCAGCAGCAGGATGGAGGGGACCAGCAACCAAAAGGAGATGTTGTTCATGCGCGGAAACGCCATGTCCGGCGCGCCGATCATGATCGGCACGAACCAGTTGCCGAACCCGCCGATGAGCGCGGGCATGATGAGGAAGAAGACCATCAGGAACGCATGCGCGGTGATGAAGACGTTGTAGAGCTGGTAGTTGCCGTGGAAGATCTGATCGCCCGGCAGCATCAGCTCGGCGCGGATGACAATGGAGAAAGCGCCGCCGATCAAACCCGCGATGATCGCGAAGATGATGTAGAGCGTGCCGATATCCTTATGGTTCGTACTGAACAGCCAACGGCGCCAGCCGGTGGGCGTGGCGTGGTGGTGGTGATCGTGCGCATGGGCGTGATCGTGGGCGTGGTTCATATCGTCAGTCCTATCAGACACTTTTTTGTCATTACTTCATCTCGGCGAAAGCCGGGATGACGCGTAGTTAGTTCGCTGCTGCTACCTGCATCATTCCGGCATCGGCGTATTTCTTTTTCGCGGTTTCCACCCAGCGGGCGAAATCTTCCTTGCTTACCACATGCACTTCGATGGGCATGAAGCCATGCTGCACGCCGCAGAGCTGCGAGCATTGGCCGAAATAGACGCCGATCTTCTCGGCGCGGAACCAGGTTTCGTTCAAACGGCCGGGAATGGCGTCGCGTTTCACGCCGAAGGCGGGAACCGACCAGGAATGGATGACGTCGCCCGCGGTGATCAGCACGCGCACGGTGGTATCCACCGGCACCACCAGCTTGTTGTCCACGCTCAGCAGGCGGATGTCGCCTTCCTTGCGGTCTTTCTCAGTGATCATGTAGGAATCGAAGCCGAACTTGCCGTTGTCCGGATACTCATACTGCCAGTACCATTGGCGGCCCACCACCTTGATGGTCATTTCCGGATTGTGGGTGACGGCCATATTGTAATGCAGGCGCAGGCTGGGGATGGCGATGGCGATGAGGATGAGGATCGGGATGATCGTCCACACCGCTTCGATCACGCTGTTATGCGTGGTTTTGCTGGGCACCGGGTTGTTGTTCGCATTGAAACGAATACCGATATAGATGATCAGCGCCAGCACGAAGATCGTGATGCCGGTGATGAGCCACAGCAGGTAGGTATGCATGTTTTTCAACTGCAGCATGGTGCCGCTGCCGGGAGGCTGCAGATCGAGCTGCCAGTCGCGACCCATGCCCTGAATGGGCAGCTTGCCGCCGGTGGCTTCCGGCGCGTCGATGAAACGGTCCGGCGTTTCCTTGGCAGCTTCCTCGCGCACGGCGGCGTCCGCCTTCGCTTCGGAGGATTGTTTGCTGTCGTAGATCGCGCTGGTGCCGTTCGGGGCGAGGGCGGCTTCGTCCTGCGCTTTCGCGGGTTGATCTTGCGCGGGCTGGGCTTGTTCCGCCTTGGCGGTGGGATCGGTCGGGGCGGGATCGGCAAATGCGATCACCGGCAGCAGCGCCGCCATTACCATGCCGAATACGCCCGAACGTATCGTTCCGAACCCTGAAATCATGCTCATGCCTCGTCTTCATCTTACACATGCACAGCGCGGCCCGTGATGGGCCGTACCGAATCCACGGCAGAACTATACCAGTCTCCATTCGCGCGCAATGTCTTTACGGGGAAAGCAGGCATACATCCCGCGCCGCGTTGCAAAAGGGCGGCAGTTGGCCTATTTCATGAATTGCCCGCCCCTTCAGCCGCGAGAGTTCCATGACCGATTATGCCCTACTGCACCGCCTGTTCTTCGACCAATCCGGCCTGAACGATGCGGCGGCGCAAAGTCTGATCGACGAGACTTTGCACGGGTTGGATGACGGTGAGCTGTATCTGGAAGCCAGCAATTCCGAAAGCCTGAGCTGGGAAGACGGACGCATCAAATCCGCCAGCGCCAACAGCGAGCGCGGCTTCGGCTTGCGTGCAGTGCACGGCGAATCGGTGGCCTACGCGCATGCCACCGAAATGTCGATGAACGCTTTGAAGCGCGCGGGCGAAACGGTGCGCGCCGTGCATCACGGCCAGGCTGCCGCCACCCCGCTGCGCATCGCGCCCTTCGGATCGAACCAGGCGCTTTACACGGCGGAAAGCCCGCTCGATTCCCTGCCCTTCCCGGCCAAAACCGAATTGCTGGCGGAGATCGACGCTTATCTGCGCAGCAAAGACAGCCGCGTGAAGCAGGTCACCGCCTCGCTGCTTGGCTCATGGAGCGGCATTCTCATCATGCGCAAAGGCGGCGAGCGCACGGGCGACATCCGCCCGCTGGTGCGTTTGAATGTCGGTGTGATGGTCGAAGCGGGCGGCCGCCGCGAGTTCGGCTCCTCCGGCACGGGCGGACGCGCGCTGTATACAGAGTTCGTCACGCCCGAATCCTGGAGATCCTTGGCGGATGAAGCGCTGCGCCAAGCCGTGGTGAATCTCGATTCGATCCCCGCCCCCGCCGGGGAAATGCCGGTGGTGCTGGGTTCCGGCTGGTGCGGCGTGCTGCTGCATGAGGCGGTGGGCCATGGTTTGGAGGGCGATTTCAACCGCATGAAAACCTCGGCCTTCGCGGGCCTGCTGGGCGAGCGTGTGGCCGCACCCGGCGTAACGGTGGTGGATGACGGCACCATCGCCCATCGCCGCGGCAGCCTGACGATCGACGATGAAGGCACGCCCACACAGCGCAACGTATTGATCGAAGACGGCATTCTCAAAGGCTATATGCAGGACCGCCTGAATGCCCGCCTGATGGGCGTGAACCCGACCGGCAACGGCCGCCGCGAAAGCTTCGCCCACGCGCCCATGCCCCGCATGACCAACACCTTCATGCTGGGCGGAAACACGCCGCGCGAAGAAATGATCCGCAGCGTGAAACGCGGCATCTACGCCTCGCACTTCGGCGGCGGACAGGTGGATATCACCTCCGGCAAATTCGTCTTTTCGGCGAGCGAGGCCTACCTGATCGAAGACGGCAAAATCACCGCGCCCATCAAGGGCGCGACGCTGATCGGCAACGGGCCGGACGTGTTGAAAACCGTGAAGATGATCGGCAACGACATGGAGCTGGATAAGGGCGTCGGTACCTGCGGCAAAGGCGGGCAAAGCGTGCCCGCCGGCGTGGGCCAGCCTTCCCTGCTGGTCGAGCGACTCACCGTGGGCGGCACGGAAGTGGCGGCGTAGTCGGAATTTTTCACCCGTCCAACAAAGCCGCACTATCTATTCATCTTACGCCCCCGACTTTCACACTCCGCACTTGATGCGGAGTGCTGACGAGAGGCCGGAACGGCACTCCGCATCAAGTGCGGAGTGTGGTGGCATTTGGCGACGTAGAATTATGACGCATTTGTGACAAACACACAGCGTAGAAATTACGAACGCCGATCTTCGCAATCCGTCTCTCACGGCCATTCTCCGCCGATATGCATCACAAGGCACGCACCGCGCCGCGGGTTGGTTTGTGACAGTCGCGTTTCGGCTTTGTGAAGAGTTTGTTACAGCGCGGTTTCGCTATTGGAGTGGGGGTCTGTTTTGCGTATGATGAATCCATAGACCCAAGCCTACAACAAATCCGAGGCGACAATATGACGACTTCCTTCCAAGATATGCTCGGCGGCGAAAACCCTATGAAGGGGATCCTCTCTGCACCGTCTCATGCACAGGGCCCAGATGTATTGCTCCGCAACTCTTACCGTCTCACCCATGCTGACCAAGGCACGATCGATATGGGTGGTTTGAACGTTGTAGTATCACCCGAAGTGACTCGCGGTGCTTCGATCGCCCGTAAATAATACCCAGATTCAGCAAAATCCTGACTCGTCCTGTGGCTTTTCCGCCCAATCTTGATGAAATTTTAATAAAAAGCCGCTCTTATCTTTACAGCCCATTGGGCCGCGCTTATAGTTTCAAGCGCTCACGAACGCGGTTTTTTCTCCTGTGATGTCCAACGACTGGCAAAACAAAACTCCAGGCAAGGCGACCCTGAACCTTCAGGTCGATCCGGCGCATCTGGATAAAACCGGGGTGATTCTGGTGCATGGCACCAACACGTTCGGCGACGCGATCTTCAGCTATCTCGAACTGACCATGCAGAAGCTGCAGGACATGAAAGAAGCGCTGGACCGCAACGAGAACATCAAACCCAGCGATTTCGGCACCGTGCTCGCCGCCGGGCGCGGCAACCCCAGCAAAGAACTGCAGGACGAGATGGCCGCTAAGTACAATCTCGTGCCCGTCCCCACCAGTCGCGCCGCACCCGCCCGTGCCGCTTTCGCCCCACCGCCGAAATTCAGCTACGGGGACGACGAGGATTAGCGCGTCATTCCCCGAATTCCTGAAAGGAATTATAGGGGAATGGCGCGCTAGGCCTCCAGCGCCGCCGCCAGCATGGCCAGCCGCCCGATCAGGCCGAACACTTCGAAATCACAGGCTTTGATGCTCACCTTGTCCGTCTCCCGCGCTTGTTCCGCCGGGTCGCACATGCCGGTGAATCTCGCGCCGGTGGCGTTGAGGTTCGTATAAGCATCCCGCCCATCATGCACGCGGTAAGCGCCGCCGATGGCTTGGCCGTGGACGAGATAGACCACCGGTTCGGCGGGGGCTTCCCCGATGCGGTCGATGCTGGGCACGCCTTCCTGCACCACCACTTCGCTCACCACCGCGCCTTCTTTGATGACATTCATTTTGTTGCGGGCTTTTTTGTTGATCTCCAACACCTCTTCGCCGCTCTTCACGGTCATGATGCCCATGCCGTAGGTGCCGCTATCGGCTTTGATATACGCGTAGGGTTCCTCGGCGATGCCATGCTCGGCATAACGCGCGCGGGTGACCTGCAGCACTTTCTCCACCGCCTCCGCCACGCCTTCCAATCCGGTGCGCTCCTTGAAATTCACCTGCCCGCAATGTTCGGTGACGGGACAGAGCAGCCAGGGGTCGAGGCCGAAAGCTTCGGCGAAGCGCGCGGCCACGCGGCTGTAGCTGACGAAATGCCCGCTCTTGCGGCGCGCATACCAGCCGCGCACCGGCTCCGGGGTCACGGGCTGGCGCAGCCCTTCCAGCATCGGCGGCAGGCCCGCGCTTAGATCGTTGTTGAGAAAGATCAGATCGGGCTCCCAGCCATCGCGCAGGCGCAGTGCGTCCCCTGCCCGCTCGGTGGGAAGCAAAGTCACTTCGCGGCCCGTGAGCGTGGGCAGCGTCATCGGCGCGTCGAGATCCTCCATCAGCGAGCCGAGCTTCACTTCCAGCCCGGCGGCGGCGAAGATGTCGAGCAACGTCGCGACATTATCGAGGTAGCCGAGATTGCGCGTGTGGTTCTCCGGCAGCAGCAGGATGCGGCGCAGGCCTGGATGGCGCTCTTTCATCCAGCCCGCCAAGGCATCCGCCGCCCGTGCGCGGGCGGAAGCGGAGAGGTTGTTGAACCCGGCGGGGAAAAGATTGGTGTCCACCGGCGCGATTTTGAAGCCCGCATGGCGGATATCGACCGAGGCATAAGGCAGCGCGGGGGCAGCGGCGAATTCCGTCTCCAGCCAGCGCTCCACTTCCCCGCCCCGTGCCGTGAGCAGGGCTTCGAGCTGGCGCAGAATGGCACTCTCGGCCGGTGCGGGCGGCACGAAAACCAGCGGCGCGCCGGGGAGGGCCGAATCAGGCGTGGGTTGGGCGGCTGGCATGGTGAATCCCCCGTGGTTCGATCCCGCCTAATGTAGGGGCGGCGCGGTAAGATGCAAGCCGTGGCTGTCATTCTTGGCGAAAAGCGAACCCAGCATGTCCGCACTGGATGCGGAGTGGGGAGTAACCGAAGTTTAATCTGTTGCGCCGAATCTTGGTGCGTCGTTCCAATCACCGCAGAAAGTAAGCAGGCAGGAGAGTGCGGCGATGCCCGCCGTTTCGGCGCGCAGAATGCGGGGGCCGAGGGAGAGGCCGCGCACGAAGTCGCAGCGCTGCAGCAAAGCAAGCTCCGCCGGGCTCCACCCGCCCTCGGGGCCAATGAGCAATGCGAGCGGCGGCGCAAGGCCGGGCAGCAATCGCGCGGGCGGCTGGCCGCCACCCGTCTCGTCCGCGACGATCAAAGGCCGCGTGGCGTCCCATGCCCCGAGGATCTGCGTCAGCGGCGTTATTTCCATCACTTCGGGGATCGCATCGCGCTCGCATTGTTCAGCGGCTTCGATGGCGATGCTGCGCAGGCGCTCGGTTTTGGTGGCACGCACGCTGGTGCGCTCGGTGAGCACGGGCTGAATACGGGCGACGCCGAGTTCGGTCGCTTTTTCCACCAGCATATCGAAGCGGTTCTGGCGCAAGGGCGCGGCGAGCAGCCAGATGTCCGGCACCCGACGCTGCGCGACGCGGGGGGCGGCGTCCAGCACCAGTTGCGCATCCCGCTTGCCCAGCGGCTCGTAGCGTGCGCGCCAGGTGCCGTCCCGCCCGTTGAACAGCTCGAGTTCCGCGCCCGTTTCCAGCCGCAGCACATGGCGCAGATAATGAGTCTGCTCGCTGGTGCATGCGAGTGTGGCCTGCGCGCCAAATTCGGCGGCAATGTAGAGTCGGGTCAGTGACATCGAATGGACGGTCGCATGAGAAAAGATTATCCGTCATTGCGAGCGCAGCGCGGCAATCCAGCTTCGAAGCTCGTTGTGCCGCTGGATTGCTGCGCTGCGCTCGCAATGACGATCTATGTATCGAGGGGAAATGGCCAGTCTGCAAATATTATCGCGTCTTGCGCTCTATGTACGTCTCATGCGCCTTGGCCAGCCCACGGGCAACTGGCTTTTGTTCTGGCCGGGGGCCTGGGCGTTGATGATGGCTTCGGCCGGACATCCGCCCGCGCAGGCTTTGATCGCCATGGGCTTCGGCGCGGTGCTGATGCGCAGCGCGGGCTGCGTGGTGAACGATCTGACCGACCGCGAACTCGACCGCGCCGTGGCGCGCACGCGCGGCAGGCCGCTGGCGGCGGGGTTGGTTTCGCGGCGGGAAGCACTGGCGCTGGCGCTGGTTCTGGTGGCGCTCGCCGGTGGCCTGGTGCTGCCGCTGGGCTGGCCGACGATCGTCACCGCCTTGGCCGCCCTGCCCCTGGTAGTGGCCTATCCGTGGATGAAGCGCATCACCTGGTGGCCGCAAGCCTTTCTGGGCCTCACTTTCAACTGGGGGGCGCTGCTGGGCTGGATGATGATTCGCGGGCAGATCGAGCTTCCGGCGCTCCTGCTGTATGCGGGCGGCGTGGCCTGGACCATCGGATACGACACGATCTACGCGCATCAGGATGCGGAAGACGATGCGGCGGCGGGCATCAAATCTACCGCGCGGCTATTTGCGGCGCGCAGCCCAAGGGCGGTGGGGCTATGTTATACGGCAGCGCTTCTGCTTTGGCTGGGTGCGGGCTGGGTCGCCGGAACCGGGCAGGCCTATTTCATCGCCCTGCTGGCCGCCGCCTGGCAGTTCAACTGGCAATTGCTGCATTTCCAACCGCAGGACAGCAACCGCTGCGCCCTGATTTTCCGCAGCAATACGCTGATCGGGTGGCTGCTGCTGCTGGGTCTGGTTGCAATTTAGAACGCTGAAAAAGAAAATTTAGGAAAGATGCAAAATGCTTTTAAGGATTTTTAACGTTTGGGGCGCATAGTCGAAGGAACAAGATTCGGGCCCGGAGTGTTTCGCACCCCGGTAAATCAAAAAGCACAAGCTTTCCGGACGAGCCAAACAATTCGACAGGTGGTATTACATGTTCGTCCCCGCTCAGCAGGATGCGATTTCTTCCGCACCGCACCGGAATCTCTTTACCCCCGAACCCGTCGGCCTGTTGCACCCGTCACCGGCACCCGTTTTCACCACCAAACCCTCCCTTCTCATCCCGATGGTTTCCGAGCCCCGCATGCGCCCCACGCGTTTCGACTATACCCCAAGCTTCACCGAAGCGCTGACCCATGCGGCCTCGCAGGCACAGACCGAACAGAAGCAAGGCGCGCTGATGATCGTTTCGCTCAGCAACCTTGCCATGGTGGTGGATGCGGTGGGCCGTGAAATGGCGGAAAACGCCGTGCTTAAACTGATCGAACAGATCAACGCCACCCTGGCCGCCGACGATTGCATCGAGCGTCTGCACCGCGATCAATTGGGTATCATCCTTTCCACCTCCAGCCTGCCGGATACGCATTCGACCGCGATGGCGATTCATCGCATCGTGCAGAATTTCGGGCTGGATAAGGAAGCGGGCGACGGGCCGGGCGACAGCCTGCACCTCACCTGCTCCATCGGCAGCGTGGATTTCCCCACCAGCGCCGAAGCCGCGCTCGATATCATCGACAAAGCCTACATCGCCCTGCACAGCAACCAGACCGGCGTGGGCCACCGCTCCTACCAGGATTCCAAGGAATCCGCCGCGCTCAGCCGCCAGAATCTCGGCCTCGCCAACTATCTGCGCCGCGCGATTCGCGACAATAAACTCCGCCTCGCCTTCCAGCCGATCATCGAGGCCAAGACGGGCCGGGTGGATCATTACGAAGCGCTGCTGCGGGTAATTTCGGAAGACGGCAAGATCTCCTCCGCCGGGCCGCTGATTCCGGTGGCCGAACAGATGGGGCTGATCGATCTGATCGATCATCTCGTGCTGGATATGGTGGTGCAGGAGTTGGAAGAATCCCGCCAGGTCGAGATCGCCTTCAACGTCTCGAACCTCACCACGGAGAATCATCTGTGGCTGGAGCAATGCCGCCACATGCTGCGCGGCCGCCCGGAAATCGCCAGCCGCATCACGGTGGAGATCACCGAAACCGCGGCCCATCGCGATTTGCGCAACGCCGCTTATTTCGTGGCTTCTTTGCAGGAACTCGGCTGCAAAGTGGCGCTGGACGATTTCGGTTCGGGCTACACCTCCTTCCGCCAGTTGAAGACCCTCTCGGTGGACATCGTGAAGATCGACGGCGCCTTCATCAAAGACATCGTCGAAAACCCCGATAGCCGCCTCTTCGTGAAAACCCTGCTGGAATTCACCCAGGCTTACGGCCTGGAATCCGTCGCCGAATTCGTCGAAACCGGCGAGATCGCCAAAATCCTGATGGATCTGGGCGTGGACATGTTGCAAGGCTATTACTTCGGCAAACCCCAAAACTTCCGCAGCTGGCTGAACCCGGTGCAGGGATAGACGGTGAGCGAGCTGCAGGATTTTCTGAAGCGGCATGCGAATACGAATGACCGCCTAAACCCGATACGTCCGAATCTGTCGATTCTCATGCGTTGGTCGATGGACGACCCCGAAGGTCGGCAGGGCTTGTCGAGCATTGCCTACAGCATTCCGTGCAAAAGCCCCGAAGCCTTCAAAGCCGTTCAGAAAAAGCTCGTCGAATATGGGGTGGAGCCAC
Organism: Rickettsiales bacterium; assembly: GCA_965247145.1. Taxonomy (GTDB): domain Bacteria; phylum Pseudomonadota; class Alphaproteobacteria; order Rickettsiales; family JAIXRX01; genus CBDFGH01. The sequence goes on along the minus strand of CBDFGH010000001.1, from coordinate 157,407 downwards.
ATCAGCACGAACCCGAACATCTCAATATCGTTCTCACCGGGCGGGACGCGATGCAATTGCACCGGCATGGTGCGATCGTTCCGGGCGGCAGCAAACTTTCCCGCCTCTCCATGGCCGGCCCGCTTATCTCCATGCGCAGCGATTTGGTCGATCTGGAGATTTACGAGTCGATGCAGTACTGTAAAGAAGGCGGCCGCCAGCATAAAGAACATTTTTTCGTACGCGCCCAAAGCATCCAGCAGGCCGAGCAGATCAGTGAATATTTCGTGTTTAAACATGAAAGAAACCCCCATAGTAAACAGGTGCTGTTCAATGAGAATGGTGGGGTAGACCTGGAAATCGATCCCAGTGTCGCTTTCGAATACCATCTACGCATGCAAGCAATTACCAAACGCTTGAACCCAGGCATGCTGGACAGATTTTTTTACAGTCTGTAATATTTATCCATGACACAAGATTCCGACGACATCGTGATCCGCCCGCCAGCCATGGTGGCCCAGCGGATGCTGGCACTGAGCGCGGTCACCAGCCGTGTGAACGAAATCGTGGCCGAGGTCAGCCTGCATTGGGTGCAAGAACACGGTATCGACGCCTATTTTACTGAGCAGGAAAAAGGGTTCTATTATCTCCCGCAGCGCCCCGAAAATCATGATCTGTTACTTTTCAGCTGGCGGAACGAAGCGCTGATTACGCTGATGTGGGCGCTGGGAGAAGATGCCGCATGGCTCCCGCTCAACGAGCAGGGCGGCCCCGATGATTATGCCATGCTGGCCGAGGCGGTGAACAACCCCGAAGCTTTTATCGCGAACGCCAAATTGCGCGCAGCAGAAGAACTCACCCAAGCCGAAGGCAAGCTTTACCAAGCCCATTGGCAGGTGCGGGATGCAGCCTTGTTTCAAAAACCCCTGCCGCCCGAACTCAATGCCCGCGTGGTATATGAACGGCGATATACGATGAGCTGGGTCGTGGGATGGGGTGACAACTGGGACGACGTACCGACCGATACTTAAAACCGGGTAAAGCCTTTGCCTCCGGCATTTACGGTTGTCAAACGCCTCCATACCCGCTACCCGAAAACCGCGTGCCGCCTTAGCTCAGTTGGTAGAGCAGTAGTTTTGTAAACTTCAGGTCGTTGGTTCGATTCCGACAGGCGGCACCATTCTCGTCGTCGTGGACATTCGTAATTGTTCGCCAACATCTCCCTGAAACCGCAGTTACACTATGTTTCCAGCAACAGCATGGTTGCCAAAGTTCGTAGTCGTTTGTATACAGTCGGCCAAATTGGGGGTATCAAAGGGGGTATCAGCTTTCGTTTTTGGGGGTATCTGTGAAATTGACCAATACGACTTGCCTCAATGCGAAGCCCAAGGTTAAGCCCTATAAACTGGCCGATGGTGGCGGGCTTTACCTGCTCGTCAACCCTAATGGCGCTAAGTATTGGCGGCTGAAATACCGCTATCTCGGCAAAGAGAAGGTACTCGCCTTGGGCATCTATCCCTTAGTGACGCTGGCAGATGCGCGCGAGGGTAGAGCCACTGCGAAGAAACAGCTAATGGTTCATGTAAGCCCTTCTGCAGCAAAGAAAGGTGAGAAACGTCAAGCTATCTTAAAAGGTGAGCAAACTTTTAAGGCAGTCGCCCGTGAATGGCATAGCAAAAAACTGGATAGCTGGAAGCCTACACACGGTGCAAACATTCTGCATCGGCTTGAATTAGATGCGTTCCCTGATATAGGCAGCCGACCCATTGCGGAAATCTCGGCTTCAGAATTGCTGCACACGATTAAAGCTATTGAAAACAGGGGGGCGAACGAGATTGCCCGCAAAACACTGCGGATATGCGGCCAAGTGTTCAAATACGCCATTATCACAGATCGCCGACCCGATAGTTCAAACCCTGCTGCCGCGTTGGTAGGCGCATTAAAAAGCTACAAGCGCGGGCATTATGCCGCACTTGATGCGAAGGATTTGCCAACGTTCTTAAAAAAACTGGATAAAAACGAAGCGCGCCTATACCCGCAAACCATGCGTGCCACCCGATTGCTGATGCTGACATTTGTGCGCACGAGTGAACTTATCCAGGCCACGTGGGATGAGTTCGACTTTGATGCAAAAGAATGGATTATTCCCGCGGAGCGTATGAAGATGGGGAAAGAACATCTCGTGCCACTTTCCAAGCAAGTCATCGCCTTACTGAAAGAGCAGAAGGAACTGACTGGCGGATGGAAATGGGTGTTTCCCAACATCACGCACCCCAAAAAACACATGAGCAACAACACTGTGCTGAGCGCATTGAAGCGCATGGGCTACAAGGGGGAAATGACAGGTCATGGCTTCCGCGCGCTTGCTATGTCTACGATCAAAGAACGATTAAACTATCGACATGAGGTAATTGATCGCCAGCTTGCCCATGCCCATCGCAACGCTGTAGATGCGGCTTATGATCGTGCACAATTTTTGCCAGATCGCCGAAAAATGATGCAGCAATGGGCTGATTACCTGGACGCGGCAGCATCCGATAAAAAAATATTTGTTGGTAATTTTGGAAAGCGGGCCTGACGTGCCACAAATTCCTATCAACAAAGCTTTTCTAAGCAACCCCGGCGCAACTATTCATGCAGCATTCACCTTGCTTGCGCATATGACGTATCCAGATCCTAGTTCCGAAGTTGAGAGGGATATATTTATAAAAACATCAAACCTGAATTTTCTAAGCGGTGTCGGTGATAAAGTCCGATCTACGAGTCCCATTTCCAACATGCCTTGCGATATATGGGAAACGATAAGGGCAGAAGCGATATCTGACATTTTGGAAACGCACCTTGATTTGCCGGAGAAACCAGAAAAATTCTTGCTGCAAATAGATGCTCAAACAATAATGAGTAAGTTTGTTAGCAGCGATGTACAAAAAGCATGGAAAACGGTGGCAGCTATCACCACCACAATGTTGAGGATGAAGAAATATGCAAACAGTTTACGAGGTGGCGCAAGCATAAATAAAGCAACGTCTTTCCTAGAGCAGTCTGTTAAGAAAAACGGCTTTTTGGCTGGGCATATTTTTTCTAATGCTACTCAAATGAATGCTGCTTGGAAGAAATATAAATCTATCGCTCACTACACTTTACCATTCTATAAAATGTATAGCGAAACCGGCTCTGCTCTTGAGCTTAATATTTTCACGCTCACTGGGCTTAAGCACTTCCTCATTTTGGCCGGAAACTTAGAGAGAAATCTTTTAGAGTTCAGTCCATCACATAGTGAAAAATCAAAACTTCTTAAAGAAGAGGATCTTTGGACATTACCCAAAATATTTGCAATCCAAAACCTCCCGGTGCATGTCGAAGAATTTAGCGAGGACGAACTGGCCATATTGAAGAGCTACAGAATAAGCTAACCGGGTCAAAATTATTTGAACCGGATAATTATAAAACATCTATTTGATTGAATTGGTTAACTGAGACAGCCTGAATTCACCGACGTTCATAACGAGCAGAGGAGAACGGAGTCAGGATATGTCAGAATTAAATTTAAAGCCCATCACAATCACCATAGAGACTGCCCTCAGGGTAAGCGGGCTTGGTCGTACAAAGCTTTACGAGCTCATCGGCAATGGAAAAATAAAAACCGTAAGAGTCGGTCGACGAAGACTGGTCGTCTACTCCTCACTAGAGGAGCTCGCCAGTGCATAACCCCCATAATGAAAAAGCCGCCGGAGCTGGGGAGCAACGGGCGGCAAACAACGAAAATTCACACCAATACTTTCCCACAAATTACCGGTCGGCGCAAGGCAATATTCGTCGTTCCGGCAATGCGTTGATCGGGGATTGTCCGTGCTGCGGGTACAAAAAATCGCTCAGCATTGCAGACGTAAACGGGAAGCGGCTTTATTATTGTCACGCAGGATGTGCGCAGGCGGATTTGTGGGCAGTTGTAAGCGATGCCAAAGACGTTTCGGACTGGAAGGCCGTACACCATACCAAGGCGAAATCCGAGAACAAGGAGCTGGATGATTATATCCAGCATCTCTGGAAGTCTGGTCAATCCGCGACCGGAACGTTGATAGCGCCCTACTTGTCGGCGCGTGGTCTCGTGACGGAAATTCCTGCTACGCTGCGCTTCCTGCCACGCCACAAGCATAGGCCGACGGAGACGTATTGGCCAATCATGCTCGCGGGCGTTACCGATCATGTCGGAAATTTGCGCGCGATCCACCGCACGTATCTTACCACTGACGGGAAGGGCAAGGCTCCGATTTCCCCGGAACGGATGACGTTGGGGCCGGTGATGGGATGCTCGGTACATCTTGGTCCGGCTGGTGAGCGACTGGCCGTTACGGAGGGGCTGGAAACCGGATTATCCGTCATGTTAGCGACCGGCATTCCAACATGGGCGGCAATCTCGGCAGGCGGTATAGCTGGACTGTTTCTGCCCCCCCTGCCGCTAGCAAGAGAGGTGCTAATTTGCGCCGACAACGATGAGAATGGTGTGGGACAACGTGCTGCCGAAACTGCGGCAACGCGCTGGTATGCCGAGGGGCGTGCTGTTCGTATCGCCACACCACCACAGGTGGGCAAAGACTTCAATGATCTGCTCCGCGAAGTGCAGTCATGAGCAAGGACTCTGTAAACGATACTGTTAAAAGTGCTTTGTCATTCAAGCCGGAGCGTCCTCGCCCACTGATGCGAGAATTGCCGCCAGCGCATCCGTTCCCGGTCGAGGCGCTTGGCACCATACTTGGTGATGCCGCGAAGGCGATCCACGATAAGGTGCAGGCTCCGCTGGCAATTGGTGGCCAATCGGTACTGGCGGTGGCAACTTTAGCAGTACAGGGCCACGCTAACGTCGAGCTGCCAACTGGACAATGCAAACCTATATCAGGCGATTTCATCACGATTGCGGCGACTGGAGAACGCAAAAGCGCTTCGGATGATATAGCGCTATGGCCCATCCGAAAGCGTGAGGCTGAGCTGCGCAAGCAATATGACGCTGAATCACCTCCCTACATGAACGATAAGGCCGCGTGGGATAAAGCGCGTGATACAGCCATACAAAAATCTAAAGGAGATCGCCCAGCCGCGAAGGCTGCCCTTGATGCACTTGGGCCTCCGCCTGAGAGACCACTGGAACCGCTGCTAACCTGTCAGGAGCCGACCTTCGAGGGTCTATGCCTCCTCTATTCGATTGGTCAGCCGAGCCTTGGTATTTTTGCCAATGAGGGTGGACAGTTTGTTGGCGGTCATGGCATGAGCGACGATAACAAATTGCGTACCGCGACCGGATTGTCGATGCTGTGGGATGGTGAGCCCATCCGCCGCGTTCGTCGTGGCGATGGTGTTAGCACACTGCACGGCAAACGTTTGGCAGTACATTTGATGATGCAGCCCGACGTGGCCAGCATCATGCTCACCGACCGAGTGTTGGCGGATCAGGGGCTTTTATCTCGGCTTTTAGTATCGGCACCCGGCACCGCTGCCGGAACTCGTTTCTGGAAAGAATCCTCACCCGAAAGCGATGCTGCCATTAAACGTTATGGAGCAGCGGTACTGGCCATTCTTGAAGCCGCATTACCGCTAGCCGAAGATAAGACAAACGAGCTTGAACCCCGTAAATTGGCGTTGTCCCCAGAGGCCCGCACCCTATGGATCGCATTTGCCAATCATGTGGAGAATGCAATCGCGCCGAATGGCGAGTTGGAACCGATTCGCGGGCTTTCCAATAAGCTACCGGAACATGCCGCTCGTCTCGCTGCTGTGCTAACGCTTATCGACGATCTGCGTGCAGCAGTCGTCTCGGGCCGAAAAATGGCTGCCGGTATCGAGCTAGCAAAACATTACGCAAATGAAGCGCTGCGTTTGTTTGGTGCCGGTCACATCAACGCCGATCTTCTCTTGGCTCAAAAACTTCTTGCATGGCTGCGTCATTCATGGACGGAGCCGGGGCGGTTGGTTTCGCTTCCTGATATTTACCAGCGCAGTCCCATTACCGCTATCCGCGACACGGCGAAAGCACGGAAGCTGGTAGGTATTCTTGAAGAGCATGGCTACCTGTTGCCAATCGAAGGCGGTGCAGTTGTTGCAGGCGAAAAACGGCGTGAAGCATGGCGCATTGTGAAGGAGGACTAGCGATGCTGGCATTCAACACATTCGATCCCTACGCCCTGCTCGCGGTACAAGCGCCGCACGATGCTAAACCTGCTAAACCTGCTAAAGTGCCTCCAGTCGATCCCACCCCAGCTTTAGCATCTTTAGCAACTTTAGCGGAGGGGGAGCCGCAATCTCATAGTGTACCGGTTGGCCCCATTGCATGGAGTGCAATCGATTGGCAGGCACACTTCGACGAACGAGCAGCCATAGCCGAATATGACGGCGGGCTAACCCGTGCCGATGCCGAGGCGCAGGCATTAAAAGAATTAGCAAAAATCCACACTCAGCATACCTAATACCGCTAAGGGGATCTCAATATGGCAAAAGAAAAGAATCCAAAAACAATCTCAATTAATGCGCTCGAAATTCAAGCGCAAGAGCCACCACGCAGTGAGGCTGACAAAGCCGCAATCGCTCGCTTTGTTGCAAAACGCAGAAATTCAGCCACCACTCCTAGACTACAACTGACGAGAGATTCCAATGGCACGGCAACTATTGCATTGGACGATAAAGACGCGCTGCTTTCTGCCGTTTCTGGCATGGAAGCGTTCGGCACCACATCGGAAGATTTTCAAAGCTATTCAATGGGAGAGTTGCTCGACGCATCTTGCCGGGGAGGTCACGATAATCCCTACCCAGAACATCAAATGAATGGCGTGCTTGCTGCAATGCACGGGATAAACCCGCATGATGAGATTGAAGGGATGTTGGCCAGCCAAATGGTCGCCACTCATTTCATGGCGATGCGCCGCCTGCGGTCGGTCAAAAATTCTGAAACCATCACCCAGCAAGATAGCCATGGCAATTTGGCTATTAAGCTAATGCGTACCTTCACGGCACAAATGGAAGCCCTCAATCGCTACCGTGGCAAGGGGCAGCAGCGAATCATCGTCCAGCATGTAAATGTCGAAAACGGCGGCCAAGCTATCGTTGGCAACGTAACTCACCCGGAGGGGGGTGGGGTACAAAAGAAAACTGAGGAACAACCCCATGCAATCACCCATGCATCAGAGCAAGCGATGCCTAGCCCGAACAAGAAGCGGAAAACCGTGTCAGTCTCCCGCGATGCCTAATGGCCGATGCCGTATGCATGGCGGATTATCGACAGGAGCACCAAAGGGTAACACTAACGCCTTGAAGCATGGCAACTATTCGGCGGAAGCCATCGCAAATATGAGGGAAACGCGGGATTTGGTAAGGTCGTTTAAAAGTTTGTGCGACGAGATGGTTTAGGCAGCCAAGGATGTTTATAAGCGCACGAGAGTGCTGCTGTACATTATCTGCAGGACGTCCTTACGATGCCACCAAACCCTTGTTGAGATTCGCAATCAAAACTCCGGTGCTGCGGTATGATAGTGGGCATCCTATTCTGTGCGCGCAGAATTTCGTTTTGATCGGCTTGTATCTGCAATTGACGTGCGGCCATTGCTCGATTGCTGTTGGTTGCGTCTTGTTGGGCCTGGAACTGCGCGTTGATCGCATTCTGCTGGATCGCTGCCTGCCTATTAAAACGCCCTTGTTCAATTTCTTCTTTGTGCATGTTGAGTAAGCATTCAGTGAATTTATGCGTACCCTTTTTGAAGCCAAATTCTGCACACGTCTTGCTAGCTCTTGCTTTGCTTGCATCATCTTGCATTTTCTTCATGTTCATGAGGGCTTCGTATTGGTAAGTCAGGACGTTTGCCTTACTGCCGTTAATGGCGTTCATGTTTGTGCTGAGGCATTGTTCAAATCCATCCGTATTTGCATGTAGGCCCTTGTTCTCACATGCGCGCGTGGCAATTTCTTGATCTGTGACAGGCCCAAGCTCTCCAGCCATCGGATTCAGTGACTGCAGCGCCCTGTTTTTTATTATCCACGTACGTCCGAGTTCATGACACGCAGCGTAAAGATCGGGAAGCGAATCCAAGGCTGCCTCCGAACATTTCTCATCAATATGGCGCTGTTCTGCGGGGAAAACACACGCGGTCATACTCAACGCGACAGAAAGCATGGCAAATTTTTTCACGCTCAATCTCCTAATTCATTATCAGTGCACCATGATAGGTAAGCTGAAGTTGGCACAAACGAGAGGGTAATGGCGGACGTAACTGATGCCCCCTTTTTCAGCTTCGCATCGAACTTTGCTTAAGATTCTTCGCATTCGGCTTCACGGGCCGCGGATTTGAATTTTAGCATCTGAGTAATTAGCTATTTTTGTATTTTGCGATTCAGTCCCCGCAGAAGATACCTACCCCTTAATACTGTCGAAAAATCGTTATAAGCTCGGATGGCGTTATTCAACTAAGAATGGTGCCAAACACCTGTGAACACGCAAAATATACGGGGGTATTTTTGGGGGCATCCAGTCGAGACTTTGCATTATTGTCCATTGTGTATCAGAGTATTAGATGTTCATTGTGATTCCGACAGGCTTCCGCCCGCCGTTCCGTCTAGAAGGCGTTCAGCACATGCAAGCCGCAAGCGAGTGTGGTGGTGTCGTTCAGGTAGGTGGCGGTGTTGCCCTGTGTGGTGTCCCCGTTGGTGCAGCCGGGGAAGCCGCCCGAGCCGGCGGCAATGTTGGTGCGTTGCACATATTGCCCCGTGCCGGGTTTTCCATCGTCGTATTTGGCATCCAGTGCGGCGGCATCCGCCGGTACCATGAACGGTCCGTAGCTTTCATAAGGCGTAACTTTTCCGATCATGAAGATATGGGAATAGTCCCCGGGAAACAGATAAGGCGTGCTACCCGCCGAATATGCCACATTGCGCACGCTGTACCCGACGCCCACCACACGGCTGGCCGGGCAATTGATGCCGATCACCGCAGCCACCGGACTGCCGCCTCCAGCAACGCCCGTGTAATTGCCGTTGATCAATCCGGCGAGCGTGAGATGCTGCCAGAAACGATGCATTTCCTGGCCCGTGCCGTCGGTGATCAATCCATTGCCGTCGCCGTTGCAGGTGCCGGTGCCTGTACCGTCGGGGCAGCCGCCGCTGGACGTACCCCAATAATCAGTCGCGTTTTTCATGTCGCCCGGTGTGGCGGAATACCGCATTTTGAACATATTCGCTGCCGCGCGGAAGCGGTTCACATCCGCCCCGATACTTTGCAGTTCTGCCGATCTGATCATGCTCGTGCCTACCAGCACGCCGCCGACCAACAACCCGATGATGACCAGCACGATCGATAGCTCGACCAAAGTAAATCCCTGTTTCTCAGAATCAGAAAAACCCACGCTTATCCCCTATTCTACGACAACGCCCAGCGATTGCCTGTGGCACCGACCGGCATTTGGAAAAAAACAGAATATCACGCATCGAACGGATTTCACGCAACAAAAAGCTCGATCCGACGAATGCATATGGCGGCGTGAATTTTTCTTGACCCCTGCACAGAAAACTCTAGGTCTAGGCACTGTTTAAAGCCCTGCCGCCCCAGGCGGGTTGGTGATGAAATTACAAGGTTTTCGGTGGACATGAAAAAGAACGATACGATCTTGGTCACCGGGGCGAACGGTCTTTTGGGGATCAATCTGGTTGAGCATCTTCGTGCCCGGGGGTTCACCGGCGTCACGGCGCTTGCGTCAAACCAATGCGACCTGACCGATTATGCCGCGACCGTCGAAACCTTCGCCACGTTGAAACCCGCCTATGTCTTCCATATGGCAGCCTACGTTTTCGGGCTGATGGGCAATATGCGCGACCAGGGGCGCGCCTACCTGCAGAACAACCTCATCAACACCCACACCATTGAAGCCGCCAAGCGCGCCGGCGCCCGCAAGATCGTGGCGATGGGCACGGTGGCGATGTATCCCTACCCCCTGCCCAGCGACCCGTTGCGCGAGGACACCATCTGGCAGGGCGAACCGCATGCCTCCGAACGCGGTTATGGCCATGCCAAGCGCGGCATGCTGGCGCAGCTCGATCTCTACAAGGAAAGCTACGGCCTGGATTATGCCGTGGCCCTCAGCAGCAACCTCTATGGCCCGCATGACAAGTTCAACATCGAAACCGGCCATGTGCTGCCCTCGCTGATCCGTAAATTCTACGAAGCCAAGCGCGACGGCGGCAACGTGACCGTTTGGGGCGACGGTTCGCCCGTGCGCGATTTCGTCTATGTGGCGGATGCAACGGCGGGCTTGCAGCTGATCATGGAAAGCGGCGAAGGCGCCATCAACCTCGCCATGGGCAAAACCCATTCCATCCGCGAAACGGTAGAGATGCTGGCGCGCATGACCGGTATGGAAGACCGCGTGGTGTGGGATGCCGGCAAGCCCAACGGCCAGGTTTACCGCGCCTATGACGTATCGAAGATCACGACGCTGGGCTTCAAGCCTGCCTACACCCTGGAAGACGGATTGCGCCAGACCTATGCGTGGTACGAAGCCAATGAATCCGTTGCCCGCAAATAATTCCCTAAAGGATGCCCGCACCATGGCGCTCGATGATTTTCTCTCCGACCATGGCCTGAAGGGCACCTTCGGCGTCGTTAAACTCTGGCCGAACATGCAGGTGGCCGAAGACGAAGTGATCGCCCGGCTGAAAGTGGCCGCGAGCAAAATCGGCGTGCAATGCTTAGAGATCACGCCGGACGGCAAATATCTCAACAGCAGCAAATATGCGACGCGGGAGGAGATGGATTTCGCCATCCACCTGCATTTCGAAACCCCGAAGGCCTACGATCTGCATTCTTTCGTGGCGTTGTGGAACCCGCTGGAATTCTATTTCATCATGCGCCCGGGCGTGGGTTACCGGCCCTATTCCGAAAACCTCATCACGCATGACGATTTCCTGAGCTGCGGCTCGCCGCAGGCGGATGATCATGTGCGCCGCCAATTGGTGAAATACGGCCCCCGCCCCGGCCCCGATCTCACCATGTTCCACTCGCTGGCCGACCCGATCATCGAACCCACCCTGGGCGCGAAGAAGATCTTCTATGTGGGCATCAACTGGGAACGCGTGGGCGGCCGCAAATCGCGCCACCAGGATATTCTGAATCTGCTGGACGAGACCAACACCCTCTGGATCTACGGCCCCGAACAGATTCACGGCATCAAGGTGTGGGACGGTTTCAAGAGCTACATCGGCTCCATCCCGTTCGACGGCTATTCGGTGATCGAGCGCATCGCCGAAGCGGGCATCGTGCTGGTGCTTTCCTCCGAATCGCACAAGGATGCGGAGATGATGTCGAACCGTCTGTTCGAAGGCCTGGCCGCGGGCGCGGTCATCATCGCCGACGAGAACCCCTTCGCGCGCGCCCATTTCGGCGACACGTTGCTCTATATCGACACCACCCTGCCCCCGCGCAAGGTGACCGAAGCCATCCGCATTCATGTGGAATGGATTCGCAAAAACCCGAAAGACGCGCTGGCCCTGGCGCGCCGCGCGCAGGATATCTTCAAGGCGAAATTCACGCTGGACCGCAGCCTGGAGACGATCTACCGACGCCTGCCGGAGAAGCTGGCGCAAGCCATGCCGAAACCTACGTCGCAGCCCAAAGTAAAAGCCTATTTCCTGCTGCCCACCGGCAAGGATACCTCGGTCGAACGCCATGTGCGCAGCGCCGAGGCACAGATTTACGAAAACCTCGAATGCATCATGCTGGTGGATGACGCGATCAGCGCGCATGACCGGCTGCTGCTCGAGCGCAGCTTGAAAAAATCGAGCCGCAGCTTCAGCATCCAGACCACGGAATTCACCAAGCCGGGCAAGGGCCGCAAAAAGCGCAACCACCCCATCGGGCGCATTCTTTACCAACTCTACGCCGAACTGGCCGAGGGCGAGCATGCAATCTTCATCGAGGAAAACGAGTCGATTTTCTCCGATCACATCGCTGGTTTGCTTGCCGCCCTGCAACGCAGCCCGGATTTTTGCTGCGCTTATTCCGCGATGGTCACCCAGAAAAAACGCCCCGAGCGCGAGGTCGATCCCATCCTGCACGTGTTGAACGAATTCTCGCTGTTTGCGCGCAATGTGGAAGAGCCGATCGGCATGGGCCGTTTCCTGATCCGCAAGGATGCGCGCCAGCAATCGCTGAGTTATGTATTGCCTTATCTGCAAACCAAGGCCATGGCGACTTTCGTGCTCGACGAATCCGCCCGCGTCTCCTCCGAACGCCCGACCATGATGCGCCAGTTGGACGATCTGCCGGATGCGGATGCGGTGGGGCTGGACAATGAGATTCTGATGGATTATCTGCCGGAAGAGCGCTGGAAGCAAGATAACCAGCAGCATTCGCTCTCCATACTCGCCCCGGAACGCCTGTCTCTGCACAACCTTACGCGCCCGAACAAGCTGCAGATCGTGAAAGATTTGTTCGAGGAACTGCCCATTCCCCAGCGTGGCAAGAAGCTCGTTCTCTATATCTATCACCGCCTGGCGCGGCGCTGAAGTACGCGATACCCACATGGTTATCATTCCAGCGAAAGCGGAAATGACAAAGGGGGACTTACAGACCAGACAAAAAAAGGCGCGGCCTGGGCCGCGCCTTTTCTCATGCACGCAATCCGCTTTACGCGGCGATTTTACGCGGCGATGCTTTTCTCGTTTTTCACGCGGCGCAGGTCGGCTTCGACCATCATCACGATCAGTTCTTCGAGCGAGGTCTTGGCTTCCCAGCCTAATTTGGCTTTGGCTTTCGCCGGGTTGCCCAGCAGCAGATCGACTTCCGCCGGTCGGAAAAATTTGGGGTCGATTTTCACATGGTCTTCGTAATTCAGGCCCACATGCGAAAACGCGATGGCGCACATGTCGCGCACGGTCACGGTGCGGCCGGTGGCGATCACGTAATCGTCCGGTACTTCCTGCTGCAGCATGGTCCACATCGCCTGCACGTAATCCCCGGCAAAGCCCCAATCGCGCTTGGCGTCGATGTTGCCCATGCGCAGTTCTTCCTGCATGCCCAGTTTGATGCGGGCCACGCCGTCCGTCACCTTGCGGGTGACGAATTCGATGCCGCGCAGGGGAGATTCGTGGTTGAACAGAATGCCGCTGGAGGCGTGGATGCCGAAGCTTTCGCGGTAATTCACCATGATCCAGTGGCCATACAGCTTGGCCACGCCGTAGGGACTGCGGGGATAGAAAGGCGTTTTTTCGTCCTGCATGTCCGCCTGCACCAAGCCGAACATTTCGGAGGTGGAAGCTTGGTAGAAGCGCGTATGCGGGCTGACTTGGCGGATGGCCTCCAGGCAATGCGTCACGCCCAGGCCGTCCACGATGCCGGTAAGAATGGGTTGTTCCCAGGAGGCGGCGACGAAACTTTGCGCACCGAGATTGTAGAATTCGTCCGGCTTGCAGGCGCGCACCGCACCGAGCACGGAAGACCCGTCCGCCAAATCGCCGCTGAGCATCTGGACGTCGTTGCGGATGCCGAGCTCGCCCAGGCGCCAGGAAGTATCCGTGCTGCGGCGGGGGGACAGGCCGAAGACTTTGTAGCCCTTGCCAAGCAGCAATTGCGCGAGATATGCGCCGTCCTGGCCTGTGATGCCGGTGATGAGTGCGGTTTTCGACATACCCTGAAACCTTTGTGAGTGCTGGCGTTGTGCCGTATTGCGTGCGAAAAATAGGTTGCACATGTAGCCAGTTTGGCGCACCTATGCAACAGTAATCCACCCCCCGAAAGGGCCCCCATTCTGATGCTTCGCCGCCCGGATGCCATCGGTTTCTGCTTCAAGCGCCTCTTGCGTTTCTACCCGGCTTTTTACCGCATTTACGCCTCCTATACACCCCGCGCTTTGCAGCCGCTGGCACGGCGCGCCTATGGATGGCTGCAGACCCGCACGGCCAAGGTTTCGCCCACCGGCGCGCTGACCTTCGACGGGTCGCGCTACCATGCGCCACAGGTGGCCGCCGAACATCCGCTGGGCGTCAACCTCATCGGGCTGCTGCGCACGCAAAACGGCTTGGGTGAGCATGCGCGCGCAGTGCGCAAGGGCCTGGAAGCAGCAGGCATTCTGCTGCTGGCCAAAGATTGCTCGTTTTCGGGTGCGATTTCGGAAGAAGGCGATGGGGCGCCGGTGGCATGCGCGCCTGATAAGGCGGCCTACGGCACGAACCTTTTCTGCTTCAACCCGCCGCAGATTTTCAATTCCTTCGCCGAAATGCCCGCGGCGCTCACGCAGCGGCGCTACAACATCGGCTATGGGTACTGGGAATTGCCGCGTTACCCGCAGGAATGGCTGCGCAGCATGAACCTGCTGGACGAAATCTGGGCACCGACGCAGTTTCTGCACCGGGCCATCAGCGCCCGCGCCAGCCGCCCGGTGGTGCATATGCCGATTCCGCTGGAAATGGAGATTCCGCCCGCTGCGCCACGCGTGCAATTCGGGCTGCCGGATGCCGCGTTTCTTTTCCTGTTCAGCTTCGATGTTTTCTCCAACACCGCGCGCAAGAACCCGCAAGCCGCCATCGCTGCTTTCCAGCAGGCCTTCCCGCTTGGGCGCAGCGATGTGGGCCTGGTCATCAAGGTCTCGACCCATGCGCATATGGATGCCAACCGCCAGGAGGCTTTCGCCGCACTGGAGGCGCTTGCCGCGCAGGATTCCCGCGTGCATCTGGTCAACCGCATGCTGTCGCGCACCGAGCTTTCGCAGCTCATGCAATGCTGCGATGCTTATGTTTCGCTGCACCGGGCCGAAGGCCTGGGGCTGGGGATGGCGGAAAGCATGCTGCTGGGGCGTCCCGTCATCGCCACCGGCTATAGCGGCAACATGGATTTCACCCTTCCCGCGCATGCCTGCCTGGTGGATTACCGGATGATCCCCGTGGGGAGCGGGGAATATTACGATTGGGAAGGCCAGCATTGGGCTGAACCGGACATCGCCCATGCCGCCGCGCATATGGCGCGGTTGGCGGAAAACCCGGAAGAGGCACGCGCGCTGGGGTTGAAGGGGCGAGCCTATCTGCGCCGGCATTTTTCGGCGCAGATCGTTGGGGCGCGGTATCGGGAGCGATTGGAACTGCTGGGGCTGGTGGCGAAAGCCTAAGCCACGCCCAGCCGAGTGCCATGCGCCATGTAATGCTCGATGGCTTCTTCCACGGGGCCGTCGAAGATCAGCTGTCCGTTTTGCAGCACCAGCGCGCGATTGCACATGGAGCGCAGGGAATCGAGATCGTGGCTGGCCAGCAGCATGATCTCGGCATTCTGAATCAGCCCGGAAATCCGCTCTTTCGCCTTGGCCATGAAAGCCGCATCCCCCGCCCCGATGACCTCGTCGAGCAGCAGCACGTTGCCCGGCACGGCGGTGGAGATAGCGAAGGCCAGGCGCACCAGCATGCCCGCCGAATAGGTCTTGATCGGATAGTCGATGAACTCGCCCACATCCGCAAAATCGACGATGCCCGCTTCGAGTTCGCGCATACGTTTCGGCGATTCGCCAAGCATCAAGCCGCGATAGAGGATGTTTTCCCGCCCCGTGGCTTCATGCTCGAAACCGAGATTGAGGTCGAACAGCGAGCGGATGACGCCGCGCACTTCGCGGGTGCCTGAGGAAATCGGATACAGGCCTGCGATGGTTTTAAGCAAAGTGGATTTGCCCGCGCCATTGTGTCCGAGCAGGGCTACGCGGTCGCCCGCCTCGATGCGCAGATTGAAATTGCGCAAAGCGTGGAAGTCTTTCCCGCGCGGCGGCAACTTGCCTGCCACCAATTTCAAAAACGCCGATTTGATCGAGGTTTCGCGGTAGGCCAGCGAGGAATAATGGAGATTTACTTCCTCCAGATGGATCAGAACATTCTGCGTCATGGCTGGGCCTACAGGTAATAGATCAGGTTTTTTTCGCGGCGATAGATCAACAGCGCGGCGATGATCCACAGCATGCCGACCAACCCGAAAGCATAGAGAAAATTCTCAGCTACCGGCCATACCCCATGCAGCAGCGGGGCACGGAAAAGTTCCAGCACGTGATAGATCGGATTATAATCGACCAGGTAGGAAAGACTGTTGGTACGAAAAGTGCCTGCCTCGAAAAAGATCGGCGAGATGAACCAGATGGCCTGCAATACGATCACGACCAGTTGCGTGAAATCATGAAAAGAAGCGGCGACGAAAGCGCAGATAGTGGCCAAGCCCCAAGCAGCGAGGAACATGATGACGATGGCCAACGGTAATACCAGCCAAGGCAGGCCAACATGCTCGGGCCGCCATAACAGCACCCACAACACCAACCCCAAAAACGCCAGCAGGAAATTCATCAGCCCGGCCAACGTATGACGCAGGGTGTAGATGGCGTAGGGATAGGTGAATTGCTTGATGTAGGCCTGTGCGTTCAACAGTGCATGGCACCCGCCCACCGCTGCATTCACCGCATAATCCCACACCACGAGGCCGGAGAAAATGTAAGGCGCATAGGTTTCCATGGGTTGCTTGAACAAACCGCCAATGACATAGGCCAACAGCAGGGTCATGCCCAGCGGCTGCAATAGCGCCCAAGCGATGCCAAGCTTGGAGCGGCGGTATTTCTGGCGCAAATCCGAAAAGGCCAGATTCATCCACACATAACGTGCCTGATGGATGCGGCGCAAATAAGAGAACATAGATACCGCGGCAAAAGTGGAATGCGCAGTTGTTTAATGCATGCGCTGCACAAAAGCAAAAAATTCAAGGCGTCCGCTGATTGCCAGATTCTATACAGCCTCCCATCAGGCCGAACGGCGCAATGCGCTCCGTGTTAGCAGGGCAAGAATTTTGCTTTTAAGTTCGACCATGTTAAACGGTTTGGAGATATAGTCATTCATGCCCGCCGCCAGACATTTCTCCCGATCGCCACTCAGCGCATATGCGGTGATACCGATGATCGGTGTGGGTATGGTCTGCATCTTCGCCTCGCGTTCGCGCAGTTTTTGGGTAGCGGTATAGCCGTCCATCACCGGCATCTGCACATCCATCAGGATCAGATCATAATCTTGCGTTTCGGTACGCTCCAGCGCTTCCTGCCCATTATTCGCCACATCGTAACGCAGCTGAAGCGAATCGAGCAGGCATGTGGCCACCAGCACGTTCGGCGCGTAATCCTCGACCAGCAAGATCAACGGAGCATCCGGTATGACCGGTATCGCATCGGACTCCGCGGGCATGGCGGCTTTGGGACGCGGCTGTGCGGAGGATAGCGGCAGTTCGATGATAAAAGTGGAGCCCTGCCCCGGTGTGCTTTGCACCTCGATGCGGCCATGCATGCGCTCGACGATCGAACGCGTGATGGCGAGCCCTAGGCCCGTACCCCCATATTTGCGTGTTATCGAACCATCGCCTTGTGAAAATTTATTGAAAATGGTTTCCAGTTTATCTTCCGCAATGCCGATCCCCGTATCCTGCACTGCGATGCGCACGCCTTCCCTCATGGCAGAAACCGAGAGCACCACGTCTCCTTGCTCTGTAAATTTCACGGCATTGCTGAGCAAATTGGTCACGATCTGACGCACGCGCAGCGAATCGCCGACATATTGCTCCGGCATGTCTTCGGCGTAGAGCAGTCGCAGGCCGATGTCTTTTTCCGTCGCACGCACGGAAAGCACCCGCACCACGTCTTCGGTCGCGACACACAGAGAAAATGGCACGGATTCGAAGTTTATTTCGTCGCTCTCGATCTTGGCGATGTCGAGCAGATCGTTGATAAGCGCCAGTAAGGATTGGCCGCTGGCCTGTAGAGTTCGTATGCATTCGCGCTGCTTGGATGTGAGCGGTTCACTCATCGCCAATATATGCGTGAGCCCGACCACTGCATTCATCGGCGTACGAATTTCATGACTCATATTTGCGAGGAATTCATCTTTACGGCGATTGGCCAGACGAATGGCCTCCTCCGCCTTCTTATGCTCGGTCATATCCAGGGTGATGCCGTCGAAGTGAATCGGCTGGCCGCTGGCGTCATAAGTCGTACGCCCAAGAGCACGGATCGAATTCACCCGATCGCTATGCGGATCGCAGGTGCGAAAAACGGTGTCGTAGCGTTCGCCCGTATCGATCGCATGTTGAATCGCCCGGCGTGTGGGCTCACGGTCATCCGCATGCATATAATCATAAAAGGTATCGATCGTTACTTCCGCTTCAGCCGCAAGGAAAAAATGTTTTTTTACGTAAGCGTTCCAGTGCAAATGGTCGAAGGGTAAATCGCAAAACCAAACGCCCAGTTCTGTACCTTCCTCCACCAGCGCAAAGCGATTCTCGCTTTTGACAAGCGCTGCTTTCATGCCATGGCTGCGGCGCATGAGAGCATGGATATGAGCCACAATCTCATCTTGTTCCATGCCATCGAGATACGCGTCCGCCCCCTGTTGCAATGCTTGAATGCGGGTTTGCGGGTGGGCTGCTTGGGGGGTGGTTTGAATGATCGCAAGAGCGCTTGCATTTTGCAAAGCGCGCAAGCGACGGAGAAACTCGGCCTCATTCATATCTGGCAGACCAGATTCAAAAACCAGCAGCGCGGTGGGATGCTTTTGTACGAGAAGCAGCGCCTCTTCCGCAGTGCTCGCGGTGCATATATCATAGCCTGTTTCGGCCAGTGCCTGCATAAGACTTGCCCGATTGGCTTCCGAGCCTATCGCGGCGACAATACGTGGCCCGGCACGTTCCGGCATAATCCCATCTCCCCCTAGCTAAGACCGCTTTTTTTTAAATGCGGCTCCTTGATGTTCAGCGTTTATCCTTTCGACTAAAAAATCCATAAGGAAGCACGGTGCCTCAGGTTTAATGTACGGTTCGCGCAGGTATTTCTTCAGATCTGGGACTGGTTGCGGCATTGTATTCCGCCCCGAACAAAAACACCATAGAACTGAATTGCAGAAAGAGCAGCAATACGATGACCCCGCCCAATGACCCATAGGTGTTGTCGTAATTATTGAAATAATAAAGATATACCGAAAAACCGCTGGCCAGGAACAGCCACAGAATAACCGCCACGAATGCACCGGGGAAAGTCGAATAACGAGGCGCAGCGGGGGCTGGGAGAAGCGTGTAGACCAAAGCGAAAACGCCGACCAGAAACGCGCCGGTCACACCGAAACGCCCTATTTGGACCAACAACAACCATCCGTCCGGTACTGTGACGTCCCAACCCAGCCACTTCATCAAACTGGGTAACAGCACCATGGCCCCAGCGGCGATAAGCCCGCCGATACTGCCCGCCACTACGGCCAAAATACTGCTTAGTTTGCGCCGAAACCAGGAGCGGCTTTCTTTGATGTCGTAGGCGCGGTTCAATCCGTCCCGTATCGCGTCCGCCCCGGCAGAGGCCGCCCAGATAGCGGCAACGATGCCGAAAGTGAGCAAACCCGGACGCGGGCGGGCCAACACGTCTTCGATAATCGGCCAAAGCTGTTTGCTCACCTGTGACGGCACCATCCTCAACCCTTCATGCACCAGGGACTGCATGGCCGCGTCCCCACCGAAAAGGCTGGCACAACTGAATAGGAAAATAATGAAAGGAAAAGCGGCTACAAGCAGTGTGTATGCGAGATAACCCGAAGTTTCGAGCCCGCCATGATCGACAAGATGCATGCCCGCATTTTTCAAGGTGGGCCATAGATCGGATTTTACCTGTTCAGCCATACAATGGCTCCATTCAAACTAGTGGCGTAGAGCACCCAAAGCAAATAGGGCACGAGCAGCCATGCCGCCGTTCGATCCATTCGCCAAGCACAGCACAGGCAGGCGAAAACGGAAATATCCAGCAGCGCGATATCCGCCAGTGCAGCCATGGGCATATGCATTCCAAAGAAAAGCAGCGACCAGGCAAAGTTCGTAACCAGTTGAAGGATGAACCAGGCAACGGCGGCATGTTGCCAAGCTGCAGCGCAGCGCAGCCGTGCCTTTTCCCATAGGCGCCACCCGGCCCAGGCGATCATGCAATATAATGCGATCCAAACCGGGCCGAACAGCCAGTTGGGCGGATTCCAAGCGGGTTTGGCAAGGGCGGGATACCATGTCTGTACAACGGGTATGGTGATTGCGCTGGAAATACCCTCGATGATCAATACGGCAACGACCACCGCAGTCAGTCGATACCAACTTTCAGTTTTTCGTATGGGCGGATGATGCATGCGTTTCCCCTTTCCGATCCCTGCAAATCATAAATGAGATAAAAGCGAAATGCGGGGAAGGGATAAGGCAGAGACTAGGCTTGGTTTGTAGTGTGGTTCACATGCGACGCAGACGAAAATCTCAAACCGACATACGTTTGAGATATGCAACCGCGAGTTTTTTGCCACCTTCCACCGCCGGTTGGTCGTAGGCATTCACGCCCAACATTTGTGCGGTAGCGGCGGTTTCCAACATGCCGAGCATCATCAATTCGCCGAGGGAATGGGCGCCCGTATCCTTTACCACCAGCTCGCGCAGCGGAATATTATGCTCAATGAATGTTTGGCGGGTGCCATGTTCGTGGGCACGCAGCAGATCGAGACCGGTCCGGCCATTCATATAATCCGGCGCACCTTCCGCACGCAATATCTCTGGTTTGCCTGCATGCTGCGTGACCGAGACCAACGTGAGACACTTGTCGCGCGGACCGTCGAGGAACAATTGCATGACACTGTGCTGATCTACCGGGCCGATGGCGGGCAGTGGCGTGCTGCCTTTACCCTCTTTGCCGAGGGATTCTGCCCATAACTGCCGATACCATGCAGTCCAGCCTGCAAGCCGCGCGGCATAAGGCATCAGGATTTGCGATGTGTGACCGGATTCGATATTGGCGGCATGCCAATGCGCAGCCTCGTTGGCCAACGTGAATCCTGCCTCGCCCGCCATGTCTTTCGCGCCTTGACGCAAAGCCCGAATATCCAGCCCCAGTACGCGCGAAGGCAACATGCCGACGATGCTGAGCACCGAGAAACGCCCTCCGATATCGGTGGGATGGTCGTAAACCGGCAGGCCTTCAGCCAGTGCCATCGTGCGCAGCAGACGATCGCCCGGCTCGGTGATGACGGCGGCCACCGGCCGCTTGCCACGCGGGAACGCGCTGAGGAAAGCGATGAATTGCGTTAAAGTTTCCATGGTGCCGCCGGATTTGCTGATAAACAGCCAACCGGTTTTCTCGGCGGGCAGTTCGTGCAGGGCGGCATGCATCAGAAACGGTTCCGTGGTGTCGAGCACATGCAGGCGCGGATGCGTGCCGTCGTTCAGTCCGAAGGCCGGGCGGAAGCTGACATACAGCGCCTGCGCCCCGAGAGCCGAGCCGCCAGTGCCGCACAATACCAGGTGCGTGCATTGCGCAAAGGGCGCTGCCGCTGTTTCGATGAGGTCGAGGTCCCTGGTTTCATGGGCAATATTCAGCCAACCCAAATTACGGGATGCTTGCGCGGCACGCAGTCCATTCAGCGGCGTTTCGGTGACTGTCGCTGCATTGCGCGGTTGGATGTGAATGGTTTGTTCTATGGACATGCTTTCTTTCCTACATCATTGCTTCCACGCTTCTTGCAGCATGGAGATATGTTCGAATCCTATGTGTCAAAGGTTGGTAAAGTATGAAATCCAACAAAAAGGTCTCGGCTGTTGTTTATGCGCAACGAATATTCGCCCTGCATGACACAGAATTTAGATAACCCTTAGCCCTTTTGTCGTTTCTCGCATCGCCCGTTTAGATGGTGCATGGCTTACTCGAACATTGGAAAGCCGCACCCTGCGCGCTTGGGACGAATGGAGATTATGATGATGAACGAAGAACAGATCAAAGGCAAAATGACTTACGTTAAAGGCAAGCTCAAGGAAGCCTGGGGCGATCTAACTGACGATGAACTCATGCAGCTCGATGGCAAGAAAGACCAATTGGCCGGCACCGTAACCCAGAAATACGGTGTGGCTAAAGACGAGTTCGAAAAGAAAATTCACGAGCATGAAACCGCCTATGACCGTGAGCAAGAAGCCAAGCGCAAAAACAGCGCGGCTTAGTTTCTACCGACAGAAAAAAAGCTCCTGACATTGTCGATGTCAGGAGCCTTTTTAATGCCTTCGTACTGCTTCGACTGCATGCATGGGCGAGGCAGGCAAAAAAGGGCCGTATCCACCACAGGAAACGGCCCTCTATTGATTTTATACCACTTACCGGGCAGGAACGATCACGCTGTCGGTCTGCGTGGGTACGATCACCGTTTCGCCGGTGGCGGGTGCCATGGTGGTGGTGCGCGTGATCGTCGTGCTTTCGAGCGCCGCGCCAGGGCTACCATCGGGACGATATCGGAATTCGCGCGAGCTGGTTTGTTTGGTGGTGGTCACTGGAGCGATGGCGACCGGCACTGCTTTCAACTGTTTCAGACCGGCAAGCTGGTCCTTGTCGGCGACCACGCCGTCGATCACGTAGAGAACGTTGCCTACCAATTGGTTTTGGCTCACGACATTATTGCCGTCCACGGTGTAATCGCCTTTGCGCGCTTCAGCGATGTGCAGATGATGCTTGTTGATACTGAACACGGCGGCGCCGCGGTAAGCATCGCTTACCAATACTTCGCCTGGAACGATATGATTGCGCAGAATCACCGCCACTTCCTGCGTGCATTGGGGAGAATAGAGGCAGGGATATTCCGTATCCGTCAATTTGGCGAAGGCCGCATCGTTGGGGGCGAATATGGTGTAACGCGTATTGGGCTTCAGTTCGTTGATGACGCCGGTCTTTTCCAGCGCGGTCTGAAACTGGCTTAGTTCCGGCCGCGTGTTGATGGCATTGGTGATGGTGGAACCGGCGGCCAGCGCGCTGGTGGAAAGTAGGCCCACGCCGAAAGCGGCGATAAAGGATGTGCGCATGCAATACTCCTGATGAAGGTGGATGGTCGGTAGATACACGGCCCGCTCCCCCACTCCCGGTGGCGCGACTTCCGTCTCTACCGACCATCAAACGTATTCGGCCTTAAAAGGCCGCGTGGGTTTCGGCGATTGGCGTAAAGATGCCCTAAAATCGAATGCACCTTCCGGCAATAAAAAAGCCGCACCCTGCGGATGCGGCTTTTTACTCGGAAACCGATGGCTATTACATCCAGCCCAACTGAAGATTGACGGGTTTGCCGGATTTGATCTGAATGGCCTGATTTTTTATCTGGCCTTCATGTTCGGCACGCAGGCTGTATTTCCCCGGGGGTAATTGCGCAAAGAAGATTGGATCGGCTTCTGCGCTGAGCACCTCATTGCCTTTCGCATCCGTCAGGCTGACATGCGTGTAGCTGACGAAAGCGCCGCCGGTTTCCGTGTTGGTGAGTTTGAAATTATATTTGCCGCGCAGCGCATCCAATGCAGTGCGCTCAGCATGCCCTACTCCGCCGGTGATATAAGTCACATTGCCCGTGCGGTGTTCGGTCAGCACATCCTCGTTGATAGCGGTATCTGCCGGATCGGTTTCACCGGTACGCGCAGCAGGAGCGAGTTTGTCCATGGCTTGCTCGTCTGCCAGATTATGGGTTTTACCCGAGCGGTTCTCCTCATAGACCGAACGTTCGACCGGCGCGCTCGGCACATATAAGGTGGCGGGGGATTGTACCTGATATTGCGTCGCGCTTTCGCTGACACTCGATTCTCCGGTAACCGGATCGATCGTACTGATGCTGGAATAAACTGTTTCAGCCAAAGACAGGCTTGGCAGCAAGGCGATGACGGCAACGCCGGCAATCCAAAACGATTTCATAAATCTTTTCTCCTAAGCGGGTGGCGATAGGCGGAATGCCTGTCGCAAATCGAAAAATTTTCCCATATCGCGCCATCGGCCGTTATGCCAAAAGCGCCATATCTCGCCCATTAGATTGGGAAGATATGCATTAAAATCCCATAGGGGATACTTCGAAAGGACGAAATAATCCGTTAGGGCTTCAAGGTCCCGGCTTATGAACAGTTTATTATAGGAAGGTTTTTCCCGCATCGCGGCCTTAGTAACAAACGGACAATATCGCACATGTGCCGCGGCGGGATCGACGGTCGCGGTTGCGGGCACATACCTATACCAATTCCATAGCAACCTCAGGAGACTATCATGATCAAGGGTTCCACGAATTTCGCCAACGATACCAAAGAAGCCGCCAACAACATCGGTTCCACCGCCCGCGACGCCGCCAACAGCGTTGCAGACGATGCCCGTACTGTGGCCAATCGCGCCGGCCAGCAAGCACGCCGCGTCTTCTTCACCGCCAAAGACGAATTGAGCAGCGCTGCTGACAACGTCACCGGCCAGATCCGCCAAAACCCGCTGCAGGCTACCTTGGTTGCTCTCGGTGCCGGTCTGGTTGTTGGCCTGCTGCTGCGCGGCCGTAAGTAAACCATCCTAGGATCGAGGGAGGATGGAATGCTGAAAGGTCTTACCACCATTATCGGACTGATCAGTGCCGGACGTGCCTTCACCGAAACCCCCATGTACCACCGGCTCATTTCCGGGCTGGTGGCACTGGCGGCTTTGGTGGTCGTGAGTTCCATGGTCGTCGGCGCCTTGCTGATCGGTCTGTTCTATTGGATTTATCTCGCTTTCATGAGCCACGGTTTGGAAAGCACGCCCGCTCTGCTCGCCACGCTCGGCATCGGTCTGCTCGCGTTGACTCTGTTGGTGTTGGCCACGCTGCACTACATGCGCAGCGCTTTCGACCTCACGCGATTGATGGGGCAACCGCAATTTCCCATCGTCGATAAGGTCGGCGGCGTGGCCCATGCCTTTATCGACGGGGTGCTTGGCCGGGCGACTTACCGCTAAATTTGAATTTGCTTATACCTCCCCCACTCGGGCCGCCTACGGGCGGCCCATTTTTTTATTCCATTTTAATTCCAATCCACGCCAACCATATCGAACCTTTATGTTTCTGCATTTAAGAATGATGCATCAGCCGCTGGGGGGAGACTGGTTCTACATTCCCGGGTTGAATCCACCCAGAACCTCATTGAATCTTTTGGAGATTTGACCATGAATCGCATCATTAAAATTGCCGTTATCCTCGCCCTTCCCATTATGGTTGCCGCATGCAACACCATGGAAGGCGCAGGCCAAGACATCCAAGGCGGCGGTAAAGCCCTGGAAAAAAGCGCCGATCGCCACAAATAGGCACCCGACACGATAACAAGCCTTTCGGGCAGGAAACGGAATGCCGTTTCCTGCCCATCGGCGTAATAAAAGGCCGATATTTCGGATAGAGGATTTCGGCACGGAAATTCAGGCTGCGGCAATCAAGACCGCGCCATCAACGCAACAACGGGGAACGCATGCGCATTTTGCGTTGGAACCAGCGACACATATTGGCGGGGGTGTTTCTGCTCTCCTGCGCTGTGCTCAGCGCTTTCACCTATGCCTTGTACCGCCAGAGCGCGGTAGTCGAACACCACGATCAATGGGTGGCCCATAGTTACGAAGTGCTACGCAAAGCGCGGCGCATTCTCACTTTGACACTCGATGTAGAAACAGGTCAACGCGGCTATATCCTTACGGGCGCGCCCAATTTCCTTGAGCCCTATACCAGCGCTGAACGAGAGCTGGATGAAGGGTTGAACGATCTCAAGCGCGAGACAGTGGACAATCCGCAAGAACAAATGGTGATAGATCGGCTGATGCGCGACATGAGCGCCTACCGA
Organism: Rickettsiales bacterium; assembly: GCA_965247145.1. Classification (GTDB taxonomy): domain Bacteria; phylum Pseudomonadota; class Alphaproteobacteria; order Rickettsiales; family JAIXRX01; genus CBDFGH01. Next base: position 131,765 of record CBDFGH010000001.1, on the reverse strand, counting down.
CTCATCCTCAGCACTCAGATCCTATTGTACCAAAAACAAGGTATCAAAGCTTTGACCAAGCGGGATTTGAACGAAAGCCGCCAAGCCATGAGCCGCGTGCGCACCGATCTGGAGACTCTTATCTCCTCAGAAAAGGACTTGTTGAAAGCGCGCATGATTCTGACCCAGAACGAGCAGCGGCATTATCAGACGACCTTGTTCGTGGGCGCGGGAATGGCCATCGTCTGCCTGTTCTTCGCCAACCTCGCCATTTTGGGATTGCTGACTTACAAACGCCGCACCGAAGAACGCCTGCATGCTTATGAGGAACGTCTTCGGCTGGTACTCGAAGGGATCAATGACGGAATCTATGAATTCGATCCAATCAACAAAACTATCGAACTCTCCCCGAGCTACCGCGAATTGCTGGGATACGATCCCAAAGAAATTTCTGGCGACATGGAAAAATTCACCGCGCTGCTGCACCCGGACGACTTAGACACGGCGCTGGAAGAAGCGGAGCGCTATTATTCCGGCGAAATTCCCAATTACGCCAGTCTTTTCCGCGTCAAACACCGCGATGGTGGTTGGCGCTGGATTCTTTCGCGTGGCGTCGCGCTGCGCGATGCGCGTGGCGTTGTGCGCCGCATGGTGGGCACCCATACCGACATCACCGAACAGAAAGCGCGTGAAGCGGAACTGCTGCAACTGAACCAGGATCTAGAAAGCTTCGCCTATATCGCCAGCCACGATCTGCGGGCACCGCTGGTCAATCTGAAAGGTTTCTCCGGCGAGATCGATTACGCGCTGAACGATGTGCGCCAGGCCATACAGCGTGCCGTGGAACAATTGCCCAAAGCCGAGCAGGAACGCGTGACCCATGCGCTAGAGCGCGATATTCCAGAGTCCTTGAACTTCATCCGCGCGGCAGTGGAGAAAATGGATGTACTGACTACCTCCATCCTCGACATGTCGCGTATCGGGCGACGCGAATATGCCCATGCGACGGTGGATATGAACCAACTCGTCAAACGCTGCCTCGACAGCTTGGCCTACGAAATCGGCCGCCGTCATGTGGGTGTGGAATGCGCCGATCTGCCGAATGTGCAAAGCGACGCGCTCGCCATCGAACAAATATTCGGCAATATTCTCGACAACGCCGTGAAATACCTGGATCCCAGCCGCGAAGGGCATATCGCCATCACCGCCCGGCAGGTGGAGAATGTCACGGAATTTACCGTGCGCGACAATGGCCGGGGTATCGGTGCGCAAGACCGTTCGAAGGTGTTCGATATTTTCCGTCGCGCCGCCAATGTTAGCGATATCCGGGGCGCCGGCATGGGCATGGCCTATGTAAAAGCCATTGTTCGCAAGATTGGGGGTCGCATCTGGTTCGATTCCACCCTCGGCGAAGGCACCAGCTTTACTTTCTGTATTCCCAATCGTATCCGCAGCAATGCGCAATCGGAGGCCGCATGAGCACGCCCAACCTATCCGGCATGGTGCCGAAAATGGTGCGCTTCCTGATGGTGGAAGACGATCCAGGCCATGCCCGCCTCATCCGCCGCAATCTCGAACGTGCAGGTATTCCCAATGCAGTCACGCATTTTGAAGATGGCCAAGCGATTCTCGATTATTTTTTCGGCGAAGACGGGGAATCTCATGCGCTGGAGCCCTCGTTGATTCTGCTGGATCTGAACCTGCCCAAGGTGGACGGCTTCGAAGTGCTGCGCCAACTGAAAAACTACGAACGCACCCGCGCCATTCCCGTGATTATCCTCACCACCACCGACAATCCGCGCGAGATCGACCGCTGCTATGAATTGGGCTGCAGCGTCTACATTACCAAACCCGTGGAATATGAGCAGTTCGCTGACTCCATCCGCAAGTTGGGATTGATGCTCGCCGTGGTCAAACTGCCCCATACGCCATGATTCAGCACATACTCTATATCGAAGACGATGAGGGTTTGGCGCGGTTGCTGCAACGGCGTATGGAGCGGTCCGGCATGCGCGTCACTCTTGCCGCAAGCGCTGAAGAGGGTCACGACCTGCTGCAACGTCACCCGGACACGTACGATCTCGTCTTGCTCGATCATCATCTCCCCGGCATGACCGGGGTTGAACTGCTCGAACATCTCCTGCCGAACAAGGAACTGCCGCCTTTTATCATCCTCACCGGCAGCGGCGACGAAAGAGTGGCCTTGGCGGCGTTGGAAAAAGGCGCGGCGGATTACGCGGTGAAGGATGCGGGCCAGACCTATCTCGACCTGCTGCCTGCCGTTATGCAGGCAGCCGTGACCAAAGGCCGCCTGGCGCAGGAAAACGAGGTACAACGACGTGAATTACAGTCGGCCATGGCGCAAGCGGAGCAGGCAAGCCAAGCCAAAACCGAATTCCTCGCCTTCATGAGCCACGAGATACGCACGCCGATGAATGCAGTGGTCGGGTTGGCCGAATTGCTGATCGATACCGCACTCAGCCCAAAACAGCGCGACATGGTGGAAACCTTGGGCGCCAATGCCCGAGTATTGTTGACGCTGATCAACAATTTGCTCGATATAAGCCGCATCGAATCCGGCCAGATCGAATTGGAGGAACATGATTTCACCTTGGCCGATGTTCTGCGTGACATCGGCAAGCTTTTTGCGGCGGATGCGGAGCGGCGCGGGCTGATGCTTTCGATCATCGACGAAAGTGAAGGCATGCAGTTGATCGGAGATTCCAACCGCCTGCACCAGATTGCGATGAATCTGGTAGGAAACGCATTGAAGTTCACCGAAAGCGGCGGCATTACATTGCGCGCGGAAATAGCGCCCGAAGGCGAAACGCATATCCAACTACATCTTTCGGTGACCGATACCGGCATCGGCATTCCGCCGGAACGGCTGGCTACCATTTTCGATAAATTCGTGCAGGCCGATCAAAGCATCAACCGCCGCTTCGGTGGTTCCGGCCTGGGGCTTGCCATATGCAAACAGCTCGCGCAGAGCATGGGCGGCGATATGGTGGTGGAAAGCCGCGAGGGTTACGGGTCTACTTTTCGTCTGCACCTGCATCTGCGCCGCGCGCCGCTGACCACCACTCATATAAACTCGCAGCCCATCCATGCACCGCGCGTAGCCATGCCCAGCGGTAAGGGGCATGTACTTCTGGTCGAGGATTATCCGGCGAATGTCATGGTGGCCACCTTGTTGCTCGAATCGCTAGGCTACAGCTACGAAGTGGCAAGCGACGGCTTTACCGCCACCAACATCATGGAACAGGCATCGAAGCCGTTTGATGCAGTGCTGATGGATGTGCAAATGGCGGGCATGGACGGTTACGAGACCACCCGCGCCATTCGCGCCATCGAAGCCAAGCGCGGTTTTACCCCGCAAGCCATCGTGGGCCTTACTGCGCATGCCTTGGCCGGCGACCGTGAGCGCTGCCTGCAGGCGGGCATGGATGATTACATGACCAAGCCAATCCAGATCGAAGTGCTTGCCAAGAAACTGGAAATTCGTAATTGAGCGGAAGAAACGATACCAACCCCATGTATTGCACATTTTGCGCTATGACCGCTCAATCTTTGTCACTTCCTTATATCCCTCCCCAGTTCCCGTAGCGCTTCTTGACGTGGCGAATGGTGTCATGGGCATGAAAACAATAATTAGAGGTTTATCATGTCACTGCAATCCGTATCGAGCGAATCGCCCGCCCATCAACACGCCAACGAAGAAACAGCCACCCCCATGACCGCTGCCGACTGGCAGGCCGAACTGGCCGATGTCGATGCGTTGACGCTGGATCTCAAACGCCTGATCGTACGTCATGAGGATGCATTGAGCGGAGAAGGCCTGCGCAGCGACTTGGAGCAGCTGGAACGCTGGGCAGTCAGCTATCGCCGCGGTATTTCGGCCGCGCTGAAGCTTTCGGCTTTGGGTCCCGATTGGCTGAATCGTCTACGCGAAAAACTGAAATTAGCGGCAGACGAACTGACCCGGATGGACGGAGAAGGGCCCAATGCCGGTTCGGAAGATGAGCAACAGCACGCACGCGCCGAAGATCTTATGCATGCCAGTCGTCGGATCGAGCATGTCATCCCCAGCTTACAGCATCTGTTCGGATCGAACGCCGCGAGCGAAGCCAAAGAAAAAGAGCTCGCTTAAATTTTTTCATAGTCGAACCAAAGGAGAATGCACCATGTCTTTCGCGGATTTCTTTGCCGATATTGCTGCCGGGCCCGCAACGGATACGCAGCCGCTTTTGGATGCCGACTTCGATACCATTGCCGATCCCGATCAGTTCGGCGTTGGGCTGCATGAATTGCTGGATGTGTCGCATGCGCCGGAATGGCTTTAAAACTTTGTCTTAACTTTATGGCGTACCAGAATTTTTTCTGTCGCCAACCTCACTACGGAGAACTCAATGAATACCTCGACCCCCAGCACCCGTTCCGGTAACAAAGGCCTGATTGTTTTGTTGGTGATCGCTTTGCTTGCCGCAGGCGCCTATGCTTTCATGCATATGCGTGACGAGCGCAGTACAGGCGAACGCCTCGACGATGCCGGCGAAAAGGTTAGCCAAGGAGATATCGGCGGCGCAGTGGGCCAACTTGGCGACCGGACTCCAACCCAACGCGTTGGCGATGCGGTGGAAAATGCCGGCGACAAGATCCAGAAGAAATCTGAATAGCTTTTTCTTCATGGGGCGGAGGAGTTCTTTACCCTCCGCCCCATCCGACGCACCTGAATTTCAGGCATCCGTATTTGTGCTTCGTTGCCTCGCGTTTCGGTTTTCCCAACGCCTCCACCGCTTTTTGCAACTCGGCGCTTCTCAATTCGGACATCGGTTTGATCTTTGGAGCTTGATGCCACAGCAAAGTTTGCTAGTAAGCAGTGAATTAAATGACGAAGTTTTCCGCAATGAGCATGAACGCGACCAGTATCGAAGCACAGCGCGAGCAGATGCATCGCCAGATGCTTTCTTCCGTCTCGCACGATTTGAAGACTCCCTTGGCTTCGGTTATCGGGTCACTCGAAATCTATTTGCGCATGCAGCAGCAGCTGTCGCCCGAAAAACTGCAGACTTTGCTCGAAACCGCGCTGCATGAAGCCTATCGTCTCGATCACTTCGTCACCAACATTCTCGACATGGCGAAGCTGGAAAACGGTATGGTGCAACCGCGCCTTGAAACATGTCATCTGCGCCAGCTGTTGCAAGATTGTATAGAGCGCACACGGCCTGGCCTGCATGGTGCGCATATCCAATTGTATTCCTCCGCCGGCAATATCGATTTGCATACCGATTGCACATTGTTGGGTCGTGCGGTCAATCTATTGCTCGACAATGCGTTGAAACATGGGGCTTCCGGTAATGCCGGCCGCATCGAGCTCGGTTTTGAGCGTCTCAACGATAGGATCGCCATTACCGTGCGCGACCATGGCCCAGGTATTCCAGCCGATCAATCGCATGCCATTTTTGACAAATACACGCGCTTAAGCCGTCAAGACCATCAGAAAGCCGGTACTGGTTTGGGTCTTGCCATCTGTCGTACCATTGCAAGCCTTTTGCATGGCACGGTAAACGTAGAGAATATGGCGGATGCAGGCGCGCGTTTCACTATCTCGCTCCCCGCCGGAAATTGATTTTCCTTCGGCCTCGTACCCATACCCAAAGCGGGAATTCCAAAGTGGTATAGCGGCCGAAAGACGTGGGGCGGCATAGACCGTGTCGTTTGCTTCAATCGATGTTTCCGCGCTTTATCGCATGATTGCCGTGTCATCGAATTTCTTTTTTTGCGAAACTGTGGCCGCGTTTGACTTTCTCTTGTTCGTAATAGTTTCCGCCTATAATTCTCGGTTAGTCCAAAAAAACGCCCCCAAACTTTTCGTTTGGGAGCGTTTTTCCGTCTTAATCGATCCGCCAGTATCCGTGTCCCCACTGGAAGGATCGAAAGATGGGGTGGGCCTGTGTGTGGGGATCGAGGGGGAGACAACACACAGGCCCGATGCTTGATGGGTCGGCAGAACCGTGCCCCATCGAAGCAACTCGTGCCCGGGACTTAGACCGGGGGCGTGGAGCGGCGACCGGTTACCATGCCGAAGATCAGGCTGGCGACGAACAGGACGACGAATAGAATAGCCAGGAATTTGGCGATTTCGACAAAGGTGCCGGCAATGCCGCCGAAGCCGAACACGGCAGCGACGATCGCCAGCAGGAAGAAGGTAATGGCCCAGTTCATCATGATTGTTTTTCTCCTCGATAAGTGGTGTGTACGCACTCAATCTATCTATCCCTTTCTCAGGATGTTGTCGGAACGCAGAGGCCATATCGTAAATAGCATGTAAGCTGCCGTTTTTATTTTTCTGAGCATTTTCGATCAGCGGGCATGGAAAAGCCCCCTGTCACCCTAATGTGAAAGGGGGCTTTCGATCATGTTCGAAATGACTTAGCGGCGCCAGACGGGCTTGCCGAGATTGACGTCATTGCTATTGGTCAGTGCGCCCGCAGCCGCGCCGACCCCGGCACCGACCAACGCACCCGTCGTGCCGCTGCCGCCAGCCACCGCGCTGCCCAATGCGCCGACTCCGGCGCCGATGCCAGCGCCGCTCAGGGCACGGTCGCCCGTGCTCTGGCCGCAGGCAGTGAGTGCAGAGACCATCAGCAAGACGGTGAGAATATGGGTAGAATGCTGCATATCGTTTCTCCATTGATCGGGTTGGTCTTTGCTTTCAGCAAAGACGGGATGACGATGGCTGCCCCCTCAGGAAACAATGCCATACTTTTTGCTTTAGTACTTCGGTTGTTAAATCGTCGCATGGCATCTCTGCCCCATCATCAATATGGAATAAGAATGGACGCGTAGAAAAAGGCCCGGTGAGGACCGGGCCTTTTTTAAAATACAAGTCAGGTGGCCGGCTTTCAGGCAGCGGCCTGCGTGCCGCCCGGAATTACTTCCATGCGATAACCCACACCGGGTTCCGTGACGATCAGATGCGGAACGCTGGTGTCGTTTTCGATTTTTTCGCGGATCTGGCCGACATAGACGCGCAGATATTGCGTGTTGTCGGTATGCGCCGGACCCCAGACGTCTTTGAGAATCTGGCGGTGCGTCAACATCTTTCCGCGATGCACCATGAAGTAGCGTAGCAACTCGTATTCTTTCGGTGTGAAAGGCACTTTGTCGCCGTTGAAGAAGACTTCGTGGCGAATGAGGTCCATGCGCAGCGGGCCGTTGACCAATTCGGGTTCGCCCGCTTCGCGTACCACGGATTTGCGCAGGTTGGAATGAATGCGGGCCAGCAGCACCGAAGGATTGAACGGTTTGATGACGTAATCGTCCGCGCCCATATTCAGAGCGGTGGCCACCTCCTCGTCGCCCGCGCGTACGGAAAGAACGACGATCGGCAATTGCGACCATTGGCGCACGGCGGTAATGACTTCCTTACCGTCCATGTCCGGCAGGCCGAGATCGAGCAGCATCATATCCGGCTTTAGGCTGGCGGCCAGGCGCACGGCCTGTTTGCCGTTTTCGCATTCTTCGATCTTAAAATCCGAAGCATCCAGAAAAATATGCAGCATTTTGCGGATTTGCGGTTCGTCATCGACGATGAGCACCACGTTTTTGCGGTCTTGCATATGCGTCTCCCCAGGTAAAAAATTTGAATGGCGGTGAAAGATTCTAGAAGAACAGATTGTAAATGATGATGATAGGGATCGGCACGCCGATCAGCCACATGAGTACGCTTTTCATAAGCCGCCTTAAAGTAAGTGTGGACCATGTTCGTGGGTTCACTTTGCTTAAGGCAGCATCAATATGCGTGGGGTAAAGACGGTGCCCAATATAAAGAGCGCATAAAGAACGCGTAAGGAATAAAGCCCAGCTTATGTGGAAATATCTTTATGCTTAATCAAATATCAGCAACTTAGATAATTCGCTCTTTTCCGAAGCGCAAAATGACATGGCGTGGGCGACCAGGCATATTTTCTAGTTCCAATGTGGCCTGATGCATGGTGACGAGCGCTTTGGTCAGCGGCAGGCCAAGTGTGCTGAAAGGCACGGTGTCGGTGGCGGCGGAGGCAGCGAAATCACCCCGGCGTCGGGTGGAAGGCATGCCGGGATCGCTGACCGAGATCACGAAATAGGGGCCGTTTTTCGTTTCCATATCCACACGCGCCGATAAATGCACGGTGCCGCCCGAAGGCGTAGCTTCCGCTGCATTGGCGATGAGATTCAACAATATTTGTTTCAGTCGCGATTCATCCATTAGCAGGCGCGGCATGGTTTCGGGCATGCGTACTTCGAGCGAAATCTCGTCGCGCTTCAATACATCGCTCAATTGCCGCGCTAGACGATTCGCCAACAACGGCACGTCCAGCGGTTTTTCGTGGGTTTCCTGCAGGCTCGCCTCGGCCCGCGTCAGCGCCACCACATCCCCCACCAAGGCCTGCATCGATTCGCTGGCGCGGTGGATGTCGACCGCATATTGCCAATAACGGCTGTTTTCCAGCGGCCCATAGAGCTGGTTCTTCATCACTTCGGAGAACCCGACGATGGTATTGAGCGGCGTGCGGATTTCGCTGCTCATCGCACTTAAAAATTCGACCTTGATGCGGTTGGAAAGTTCGGCGGTTTCTTTCGCTTCCTTGAAGAAGACCAGTTTGTCGCGCTGTTCCTGTTCTACGCTCAAACGGTCGGCGATGTATTGGCCGATCTTGATGATCTTTTGCGAGAGCTGTTGAATTTCCACCGGGCCCACACGCAGCGGGCTATGCTCCAACCGGCCCAGGCTGATCTGGTCGGCGATGTCGCCCAGGCGGGTGACGGGCTGGATGATGCGCGTGCGGATCATCCACAACATCGCGAGCAGGAAGAGGAACACCAACCCCACTTGCAGCAACTTCGGAAAGAGTACGGGCTGCAGCTGCCCCAGCGTCACCGGTTTGGTCTGGGAGACGAGAATGATAAAGGGGTAATTGGCCGAAGACAGGAACATCGAAAACAGTTTCGGTGTGATTTGGCTTAGCCAGCTGCCCTTCACTACGAAGCCCACGCCGTGTTCTTTCTGTGCGGCATTGTGCAGTTGGGCCTCGGTGAAACGGTCTTCGACGAAATCGGGATCGTCCGGCGCGTTGGTCAAAAGCGGAATCATCGTTTTGGTGATGAGGGAGAAGCTCAGATCGCCGCGCTGTGTGGCGGCCTGCAGTTTTTCGCGCATCGTGCTCAGCTCCAGGCTGATGACGATGGTGCCGATATATTTGCCGGTATAATCGTTGACGCCGATGGCGACGGGCAACACCCATTTGCGGCTGGTGCGGCCGTAAATGCGCCGCCCGATCTGCATGCGCCAGGGCGCGGTCAGGCTCTTTTTCAGGTAATCCCGGTCCGAAACATCCACCGGCTTGGGCATGATGCCGCGGTCGCTGGTTACCGTCACCATCTGATCCGCGTCGATCCAGGCGAAGATCGAGCCGGAGGAATTGGTGCCGAAGGCTTTCAGAAGGCGGGCGATCTCTTCCTTATGATCGGGCCCGACATATAAAATCTGGCGACCGAGGGATTCGATAAGGTAGGAGGCGTGTTCGACTTCCAAGATCAGCGCGCGGTCGATCCGCGTCGCCTCGGTTTCCATTTCATTGCGGATGTTCTGCGCGTAATCGTCCAGGCTTTGTGCGATCACCCAGAAAGACACCAGCACGAACAGCACGATGGTCGCCAGCGACAGCAGGGCATAATCGCGGAGCAGGGAAGTTTGTGCGAGGCCGAGGCGCATGCGGAACTCGTAGGAGATGATTGTGCGCAGAGTACGGCTTCACGACCGTAGCGTCAAAGCCAGAATGCGGGCTTGCAGGATTGAGAAAATACGTTGAATTAAATGCCTGCCTTTCCCACTCCGCATCAAATGCGAAGTGGGAAAAGAGTGGCTCGGGAGGAAAAAGAACTTGGCTTGTCTCTTAAGCAGCACCCACCTCTTTCTCTTCCATCGCTTTCTCGTCTGCGCCCGTAATCCCCAGCATCTTCAATTTGCGGTGCAGGGCGCTGCGCTCCATGCCGACGAAGTTGGAGGTTTTGGAGATGTTACCGCCGAAGCGTTTGATCTGCGCCGCGAGATACTGCTTCTCGAATAATTCGCGCGCATCCCGCAGGCACATGCTCATAATGTCGGAATTGATGTCCGGGCGTTGCATGAAGGGGTTGGATTCGAACAGTTCGCTGGGCAGCATGTTGGAACGGATAGGCTGGGCGCGGCCGCCGGGGGCCATGATCAGCACCCATTCCATCATGTTGCGCAGCTGGCGCACATTGCCCGGCCAGTTGTAGCTTTGCAGCACGGCCATCGCCTCTTCGGTCATTTCGCGCACGGGCAGGCCGGAAAGTTCGGAGGCGCGCTTGAGGAAATGTTGGCAGAGTTCGGGCACGTCTTCGCGACGGTCGCGCAGGCTCGGCACGCGGATGGGCACCACATTCAGGCGGTAATAGAGATCCTCGCGGAAGCGGCCCGCCTCGATCTCCTGGTTCAGTTCGCGGCTGGTGGAAGCGATCACCCGCACATCCACCATCACTTTTTTATTGCCGCGCACGCGTTCGAACGCTTGTTCCTGCAACGCGCGGAGGATGCGGCCCTGGGCTTCGAAGGGCATGTCCGCCACTTCGTCGAGAAACAATGTTCCCCCATGGGCTTGTTCGAACAGGCCGATATGCTGGGTGCCGCCGGCGGGCGAGCCGTCTTCGACGCCGAAAAGTTCGGATTCGATGCGATCCGGTGAAAGGCGCGCGGCATTCACCACCACGAAGGGGCGGTCGTGACGGGCGGATTTGGCGTGCAGCATGCGCGCCACCACTTCCTTGCCCGTGCCGGGCGCGCCGGTGATAAGTACGCGGCTGGCGGTGGGCGCTACTTTTTCAACTGCCTGACGTACCGCATGGATGGCAGCGGACTGGCCGGTAAGATCGCTCTCCGGCGCGCCGCGCAGTTTCAATTCGCGGTTCTCGCGCTTGAGCTTGGCGGATTCGAGCGCGCGGTTCACCACATGCAGTAAACGGTCCGCGTCGAAGGGTTTTTCGATGAAATCGAAAGCGCCGATTTTGGCGGCACGCATCGCGTCCGAGACCGTGCCGTGACCTGAGATCATGATGACGGGAAGTTCAGGGTGGCGTGCTTTGACGAATTCGAGAATACCCAAACCGTCCAGTTCGCTGCCGGTGAGCCACACATCCAGCAGCATCAGGTTCGGCACGCGCTCGGCGACCGCTTTCAAGGCGGAATCGCTGTCCTTGGCCTGACGGGGGGCGAAGCCTTCATCCTTCAGGATATCGGAGACGAGAAGGCGGATGTCTTCTTCATCATCGACGATCAAAATATCGAGAGCCATGCACTTACCACCTGTTGTTTCATTGTTTTTAACCGGTACGTCACATCTTTGCCACGTTCGGAGTCACATTAATATCACGGTTGAGCGAAAAAGAAAGCCCCACGCGCGCCCCTCCATCTACACCATTGCGCAGCGAAAGCTTACCCCCATGATCTTCCACGATCTTCTTTACAATGGCAAGACCCAGACCGGTGCCTTTCTCGCGGGTGGTCACATATGGCTCGGTGAGGCGGTGCAGCTTGTCGGGCGGGAAGCCCGGACCGTTATCGGCGATCATGATTTCCAGCGTGTCGTCTTCGATCTGGGTGCAAACGAGCATGCGCCCTGCCCCCGCATCCGGCTGCGCTTCCAACGTCTCGGCGGCATTCTTCAGCAGATTGGCCAAAGCGCGGCTGAGCTGGCGCTCGTCACAGGCGAAGATGGGATCGCCAGCGGTAAAATTGGTGTCGTAGGTCAGATCTGGATGGGCGACGGATTCGGAGAAAATCACCTTGCGAATGAGCGCGTGTAGATGCTCTTCGCGGAAAACCGGCGTGGGCATGCGCGCGAAAGCCACGAACTCCTCCACCATCTTGCCGATCTCGCTCACATGCTTGGTGATGGTGTCGAGATAGCGCAGGTAGGTGTCCTGGTCTTCGGTGATTTGTTTCGCATATTTCCGGCGTAGACGGTCTGTCGCTAGATGGATCGGCGTCAGCGGATTTTTGATCTCATGCGCCACCCGGCGCGCCACATCCGCCCAGGCCGCGCTGCGTTGGGCCACCGCGAGTTCGGTGATGTCGTCGAAGGTCACGATGTAGCGGGAGATGTGATCCTGGTCGCGCTCTGCCGTGATGCGCACCAGCAGGGTCAGTTGACGTTCGCCCGCCGCATGAGTAATTTCCTCCTGCAAGCTACGTCCGCCTTTTTCGGCCAGTTGCGCGAGCAGGCGCGCGGCGGCGGGCAGCACGTTTTCCAGCGCCTCGCCCACAGGATTGGCGTCTTCGCCCAGGTGCAGCAACTGCACGGCGCTGCGGTTGCTAAGCGCGATGGTGCCCCCGAGATCGACCGCGATGACACCGGCCGATACGCCGAGCAACACCGTTTCGCTGAAGCGGCGGCGCGCATCGATCTGGCGGGCGGCTTCGACCAATTCGCCGCGCTGGGTTTGCAGGTCGCCCATCATGCGATTAAAAGCACGCGCCAGTGTGGCGAGGTCGTCTTCCTGCCCTGTCACTTCCACCGGCAGGCTGTAATCCCCCGCCCGCACACGCTCCGCCGCATTGATCACACGCCCGATGGGCACGACAAGGCGGCTGGCGAAGATCAGGCCGTACCACAAAGCGGCAAGCAGCAGCAGCAGCGCCACCATGATGAACAACGCAAGGAACATGGCCTGGAGTTTGTGCACGCTTTTCTGCAACCGCTGGTAATCCGCGACGCCGCCTTCCGCATTGCGCTGATGCTGCAGCACGCGGCTATCCACCAGCCGCCCGACCATGAGATAGGCGTCCGGCAAATTGTGCAGCTTGATGAGCGCGCGCACCCGTTCGTTCGAATCGAACAGGGCCACCTCACCGCTTTCAGCGCGGGTCTGCACGTCCGGGGGTAGTTGGTCGAGAAGCATTGCGAAGCTGAGCGCGCTCTGCGCCACAATGCGGTTGCGGTGGATGACGACCGCTTCGATAAGCGAGCGCCGATCGGTTTCCGCATTCAGCCAAGCACTGACTTGTTCGGGGGAGGTGATGATATAGCGCGTGCGTGCATCCAATTCGTTGGCCATGGAAATGGCGGTGTTGCGCAGCACTTCGCGGTGTTCGGTCAGGTAGGATTGCGCGACCGCGACCGATTCCTGCAGCGCCGTGCTCACCCGAGTATCGAACCAGGTCTGGATGCCCGCATTGAAAAAGAACGCGGCAAAGGCGGAGACGACGATGGTCGGCAATACTGCGACCATGGCGAACAACAATAAAATTCGTAATTGTAGGCGCGAGCCCACGGCTTCCTGGCGCAGCGCACCGATCAGCCGCCATGCGCGCTTGCCTACGATGCCGAGCAGGGCCAATAGAAGCAGTGCATTCGCTCCGATCAACCCCCACACCCAATCACGCGGCGCGCTGAGCGAGGTTTCGGCATGACGGGTGATCACGGTGTAGCTGGCCAGCCCGGTAAGCAGCGCCGCCACGCACAGCAGCACGACCACATTCCGTGCCACCAGATGGCGCAGCGCCGCACCGCGCCGTGGCGGAGCGGATGCGGCATCGCGTAAAATCGGGTTGGATGAAAACAGCATGCGCGCGGATTCTAGGCCAGCGCCGCATCGTGGGCCAGCGTAAAACGGCAAGCCAGCGCAAAAGTGACGAATTGACAGCCAAGACCAAGCGGCGCATACCCGCCCATACAACCGTGAAACTTCCCAACCGCCGATGATCGATATCAGCCATATCCTCGTGGTGCAGAATGCCGCCACCGATTTGCCTGCACTGGCCCGCGCTTTGCTGGGACAGGCGGGCGATCATGCGCGCGAGATACTTTTCGTGGATAACGGATCGACCGACGAAACCGGGGCGTGGCTGGCCGAGCTGGCGCGTATCAATCCCATAGTGCGTGTATTGCACTGCACGGAGACCGCCACCCCCAGCCTGCGGCTGAACCAGGCAGCGGAAGCGGCGAAAGGCGTTTGGCTACATGTGGCGGAAGCGCACAGCGTGACTCCGGTGAATCTGTGCGCGGTGATGCTTCCGCTGCTTGGCGAACATTACGCGGATGGGGCGCACGGCATGTACCGTCCGGTAAAGCAGACCCTGGAAGAATTAAGCGGCAGCGGTATCGAAAGCCATCCGCCCTACAAATTGTGGGATCATCCGCTGGATGCGGTGCTGGACGGAACTCCACCGCGCAGCCTGATGTGCCGCCGCGAGCTTTTCGCGCGTGCGGGGGGTGCGGATGATCGTCTGGCGCTGGCGGATACGGCGCTGCCGTTGCGTTTGGCTGCGCATGCGCAGCGCTGGCTGCGTATTGGCGCGCCGCTTGCGCTGACACCGCAGCGTTTATTGAGCGATGCCGAGCGTCTGCATGAAAGCCGCGATGCGTTTGACGCCTATTGTCTCGCACTCTCCGAATGGGCCGATCTAAGCCCCGCCGCACATCGGCAGCTATACCGCCATGCACTGTCCACCGCATGGAAGCACCACAGACGCAATGGCATAGCTGAATATACCAAACCGTTTTTCTGGCATTATACTTTCAGTACCTGGCCCACGGCGAAGGTTCACCAGGCCGCCCTGCAACTGGCGGCGCAAGGTTTCACTTCCGATCCTCGAAAGGATGGATATGGCAAAATGGTATGACAGCACTGCCGCGCATCGTATCACCCGCGGCGGCTACGGGTTGGCTTTGGGCGCGTTGCTCTTTTGGCCTTGGATGTGCGCCTATTGGCGCACAGGCGCCGATATCGCCGTGGCCTGCATCGTGCTCGGTTTTTTTCTGCGCATCGCCGCCTCGAAGCGTTGGGACGAATTGCGCGGTCCTTTATGGACGGTGATTGGATTATTGGCTTTATGGGTGGCAGTGACGGCCTTTTTCGCAAAAAACGACCCGGCACTGCTGGCGGAAAGCCAGTTGTGGTGGAGACATAAACCATTAACCTTTACCCTTATCAGCGGCATATGGTGGCTACGTTTTCCAGTGGCATTCTTCGCCATTTCCACTTGGCTGCTGGAAGCACCGCGTTCCCGCCGCTGGCTGCTGATTTCTGTCATCTGCATGCTGACGGTGATGATGGCGGATGGATGGACGCAATTCATAACCGGCCACGCCTTCAATGGTCATGCCATGTTTTCGGGCGAACGGTTGACCGGTCCTTTGAGCCATCCGAATTTCGGTATGATGCTGGCCAAAATCGGTATGGCGGTACTGGGTGGCGCAGCAATTTGGGCTTCGACGAAGCGCATGGCAGGCAAGACGATATGGGTATCGTTGACTCTCAGCGGCATTGCCCTGGTGCTTTTGAGTGGGGAGCGCATGCCTGCTTTGTTGTTGCTGGTTTCCTTGTTCGCCATCGGCGCATTTTTAGCCATGCGCCAACCTTCGTGGCGACGTGTGGTGCTTCCGGCTATTCTGGCCTTGGTGGTACTGACCGCGCTGTTGATGACGCTCAGTCCCTATATGTTGCTGCGCGCCAATTTGTTGCTCGAGCAGGTGGGCAACCTGCCCCATACCGAATATGGTCAGCTCTATCGCGCATCCTGGTTGCTGTGGATGGATGCGCCGCTACAAGGCATCGGTCTGCGGCATTTCGATCTGCTGTGCCCCACTCTGCTGCAAACGGGTCAGATCGAAAAATGCAATGCCCATCCGCACAATGTCTATTTGGAATGGCTTGCCGAAAGCGGTCTCGGCGGATTCCTGCTGTACATCGCGCTGATCGTAGCCGCCTGCCAACCCTTGATGCGCGCTTTGCGTCGGGCCGAGGGGCTGGCGCTTTTGCCTGCCGCCAGCGGTCTGGGCATGGCCGTGTTATGTTTCTTCCCGTTCACCGCCACCCAATCCAATTTCAATGGCTGGGCGGCGGGGCTGACCTGGGTCGGCTTCGGTATCGCTACCGCGTATCTGATGGGACGCAAAAAGCCGGAACAGGCTATCATTTCGCCATCTTAGGCTGCGAAACAGGGGGGCTGTTTTCGGGGGCTGGGTTCGGCTCAGGCGTTTCGGGATCAGCGGATGTCGTTACCGGTACGCCACGCTCGTTCATGCCTTCCTGCGAGGCACGGCTTGGCCCGCGCCCAGGATCGTTTTCCGGGTTGGATAATTCGGCACCCATAGCGCGCAGCGCACTGTTGGTGACTTGCGCCAAAGCCTCGTTCGCCGTCACTGGGCCCAGATAGATTTCGCCACCCGGTTTGCGCGTTACTGCCACCTCGATCTCGCCATTCGGCTGTTTTTGACCCCACCCCGCCACGGTGTTTTCCACCACGTTCAGCGCGCTCAGATATTGTTTTCCAAGGCCGGCCCCGCTTAAAAAATGCCGCAAGGGACCGAAAGCGGTCACGGTTACATGCAACACGCCGGCGGGACGTGGATCTTCTGCGCTGCTGTTCCATTGCCCTTCGGCACGCAGCAGCCCCATACCATCCAGGCCCAAATGCGCGGCCTTCACCACACCCTCGGGAATGATATAGCTGGCGGCCGCCATCGGCGCGGGTGCATCCGGGGTTTTCGGCAGTTCTTCCGTTTCATGCGGTGGCACGATGCTCAGACGTCCCATGAGCGTCCAGCCCAAATCGAAGGCTTGGCCGAAGGTTTGCGCCGCGTTCGGTGTGGGTTTACCCGTTCTTCTGGTCGTATCCAGCATCAGCCCCTTCAAGTCGAGCGACTGATTCCAGGCATAATCGCCTTCCCCGGTGGGCAGTACACGATAGCGCAAATCGAAACGGTTCAGGCGTGCGATGGTAAGCCCTTTCTGCATGTCCTGTACGTGGACTTTACCCAGACGAACGATGCCTTTTACGCTGCCATGCGCATTGTGGCGCAACGTAATGTCGCCATCCGTTTGCGTGAGTTGGAATTCTCCGGTGGATTTGGCGTCTTTGGTCAAACGTAAAGTAAGCAGATGCGGCAGGCGGAACTGGCCGAAATGCGGAGGCTTGTCGAGATCGTCCCACCCAAGGGCGAATTGCAATGGCTTGTCACCGTACAGGGCAACTCCCACCCGATCATCGCCCAGGCGTAACCCCTCCGGCACCTGAATCGCCACCTCGCGCCAGCCGCTGGGATGCAATTGCAACTCGCGGGCGCTCAAGCGTGCCAGACCTTCGGTTTCCCGCCCGACAAAACGGGGGTTGCTTATTATTACCGTTGAAATACCCCGCCTTTCCACCGCATCGTAGGCAAAGACGAATCCGTTTTTCGCCGCGCCGGGGATGACCACTTGATCGAGATAAGCCTTCACCTCGCCGCGCATATGTTCCATGCCCTGCCACCAGCCCGCGCCCAGCAAGGCGATGGCGGACAACCCGGCCAGCAAGCCGGTGCGGTGGCGGCGGAAAACGGAGCGGGATTCGGTCATGGAAGGCTCATCGGGCAAAAAGGATTTCCCGGACTCTACCAGCCCTGCGCGGCGAAAAAAGTGAAATTCCTCGTAACATGCGATGAAACATTGCGGGCCCGACCTATCTTGTATCCAGCGGCGCACGCTGCTATCCCTGCGCTTTGCTCACGCGCCGCCTCCCCCTGCCGCCTTATTTCCCGGAGCCGCCCATGTATTCTCCCACTCCCCCCTTCACCATCGGCGCTTTGCAGATGAAGATGGACACAGACCCGCAGAAGAACCTGGAAAAAGCGACCAACATGCTGATCGCGGCGGCGGGCAAGGGCGTGCAGGTGGCCTGCCTGCCCGAACTCTTCCTCACGCCTTATTTCTGCCAGACCGAAGACCATAGCAAATTCAAGCTGGCCGAATCCATCCCCGGCCCGACCACGGAAGCCTTGGGCCGCGTCGCCGCCGAATACAATATCGCGCTCATCGCCTCGCTTTTTGAGCGCCGCGCCGCGGGCATTTTCCACAATACCGCCGCGATCATCGATACGGATGGCGAGATGGCGGGTATCTACCGCAAGATGCATATTCCGGACGATCCCTTGTTTTACGAAAAGTTCTACTTCACCCCCGGCGATCTCGGATTTTTCGCCGTGCCCACCCAGCATGGCCGCATCGGCACGTTGATCTGCTGGGATCAATGGTTCCCCGAAGGCGCGCGCCTGACGGCGATGGACGGGGCGAGCGTGCTGTTCTACCCCACCGCCATCGGCTGGCAGCCGCATGAGAAAGCCGAACACGGGGCCGAGCAGCTCGATGCCTGGATCACCATGCAGCGTAGCCATGCCATTGCCAATGGTGTCTATGTTTGCGCGGTGAACCGCGTGGGGCACGAGGTCGAAGCAGCCTTATCCCATGACAATGGGGGCATCGAATTCTGGGGCAACAGCTTCATCGCCGATCCGTATGGCAAGATCATCGCGCAAGCCGGGGCGAACGAAGAGACGATCCTCACCGCCCGGGTCGATCCCCATCTCATCGAGAAGAAACGCCAATACTGGCCCTTCCTGCGCGACCGCCGCATCGAACATTACGGCGCGATCATGAGCCACCCGATGCGGTAGATTCTCGCCGTCATCCTGCGCGAAGTCGCAGGATTCCTTTCCGCATAACACCCAGATCCTGCGACTTCGCGCAGGATGACGAGTATAGAATGACCAATTCCCCCCGCGCACTCGGTTATCGCTGGCCTGCCGAATGGGAGCCGCACCGCGCCACCTGGCTCGCCTGGCCGCACAACGCCAAAGACTGGCCGGATAAATTCACGCCCATCCCCTGGGCGTATGTGGAATTCGTGCGCGCCGTCACGCAAGGCGAGCAATGCGGGCTGGTGGTGAAGAATCAGGCGATGGCGGATGCGGCGACCGACATGCTGGAGCGCGGCGGGGTGAATCTCGACCGCGTGGAATTGCTGATGGCCTCCACCAACCGCGTATGGCTGCGCGATTCCGGGCCGATCTTCCTGAAACACAAAAACGGTGCGCGCGCGGCGGTGGCCTGGAAGTTCAACGCCTGGGCGAAATACCCCAACCACCAACTGGATGCCCGCATGCCCGAACGCATCTGCGAGGCGCTGGGCGTGGAATATTTCGTGCCGGTGGTCGAACATGGCGGCAAGGATCACCATGTGGTGCTCGAAGGTGGCGCGATCGACGGCAACGGCGCGGGCACGCTACTTACCACTGAGGAATGCCTGCTGAGCACGGTGCAGGAGCGCAATCCCGGCTTCACGCGCGAGGCATACGAGACCATCTTCCGCGAATTTCTGGGCGTGGAAAAAACCATCTGGTTGAACAAAGGCATCGTCGGGGACGATACGCACGGGCATGTGGACGACATCGCCCGCTTCACGGCGGAAGACACCGTGGTCGCCGTGGTGGAACGCGACAAGCGCGACCCGAACTACGCGCTGCTGCAGGAAAACCTCAAACGCTTGCATGCTGCGCGCGACGCGAAGGGCAAACCGCTGACCGTCGCCGAGCTACCCATGCCCAAACCCGTGACGTTCGAAGGCGAACGCCTGCCCGCCAGCTACGCCAACTTCCTCATCACCAACGCCGCCGTGCTCGTGCCCACTTTCAACGACCCGGCAGACCGCGAAGCGCTGAACGTAATGCAACAGCTCTTCCCGAAGCGCGATGTGATCGGCCTGCCCTGCCGCGATTTCGTCTGGGGCCTGGGCACGCTGCATTGCGCGAGCCAGCAAGAGCCCGTCTGATAATTATCCACGAAAAGTGCACCCAAGATCCCACACTCCGCACTCGATGCGGAGTGCCGCTCAGGCGTTGCGTCAGCACTCCGCATCGAGTGCGGAGTGTGATGGAGGGGAGAGACTATGAGAGGGGTTGGGCTTTCTGCAGTGTCGGTCTACATAGTTCGGGAATGGCGCATGTGAAGATTGCGTTACAACGTTAAAATCGGTTCATTCTCGATTGACGCTTTCCGCTTGGCGCATTATTCAACATCCATTGTGTTTTTAAGTCATTTTTGACTTCCAGCGTTGCTGCACCGATGTCTCTCCCGGGCCGTTGAACGTATAGAATACAATAGTGGAGAGTGGGTTTCGTCCTTTAAATTTTTTCAGCAATGAAAAAGTCAAAAGGTGCCCGTATCGGCCATGATGACGCCGCCAGCCTAACGGCTGTAACGTCATTCTTTAGATCGACCACTACGATCTAAAACAAAGGCCGTGGAGATCTCCTTTTGTTCGCAAGAACATCAGGAGGTCTCCTTAACCCTACATCATCCCCGTTTCCGCATCCTTATCCGTCAACAGCGGATAATCGCGCGCGTGGAACAGTTGGTAATGCCACCATTCGTTGCGGTAAAAGTCCCAGCCCGCATTGGTCATGATGCCTATCAGCAGCAGGCGGTTGGCCTGGGCGGCGGGGGTGATGCCGTTGGTCATGCCGTGGTGGCTGAGCGGGGTGAAGGCGTCGAACGCGGTGCCCATATCCAGCTCCGTCCCGTCCCGATGACACAAAGTCAGATCGAGCGCGCAGCCGCGGCTGTGCGGCGAGCCGCGGCGCGGGTCGGCCAGAAAATCGGGGTCGGGTGTGTGGTTCCACAAAATCCACTGCGCTTCGCTGGGGCGGAAGGCGTCGAAGATCTTCACACGCAGGCCCAAGGCTTCGGCTTGGGTAATCACCTCGCGCAGCTTGGCGGCGGCGTTTTCATGCAGGAAGCATTTCGCTGCCTTATATACGGGCTTGCCTGTGAAATTACGCGCGGTCGCGTAGGCGATGTCGAACAGGACCGGGTAGTCCGGCGCGGTGATGGGCACGAGCATGGATAAACCTTTCAAGTTGAGGCAGTGTACCCACCGCGCCTTCCGGGTGCAATATCCCCTTCCCCTGGAAGGGGGAGGGAAATGCGAAGCGAGGGAGAGGGTGAGCATCCGCAGACACCGAATCTGTGGATACTCACCCTCTTCCTACCCTCTCCCTTCTAGGGAGAGGGCATTCGACAACGCGCTTGCGATCTCCGCTTCGCAACGCGCGGCCAACGCTTTGCGGTCCGCCGCCTCGGGCATGAAAGGCGGCAGGAAAGTGATCGAGACATCGATGCGGCGATGGCCGAGCAGCGGCAGAATGTGCGGGCCGAATTCGGCATCCCCGATCCAGGCCACCTGCGGGCGCGTGCCCGCGCTCAGCGGCACGCCGTCCAGCGCATGATAGGCGATGGCGACGGGCTGGATGGGCAGTTCGCGGCCCAGATCGCCGCGCACCCATTCGACCATGCGGAAAAAGGCGCTGTGAAAAGGCAGCAGACCTTCGCCCGACCCGGTGGTGCCTTCGGGGAACAAGACGATCTGCGAGCCCCAGCGCAACGCATCTTCCAACGCTTTGCGATGCGTCTCCACCGCGCGCGGGCGGCGGTCGATGAACACGCAGCCCGCCATGCGGCAGAAGTATCCGATGACGGGCCAATAGGCGATTTCCGATTTCGGCGTGAAAGCCACCGGTACCAGCCCGCCCAAAGCGAGGATGTCGAGGTAGGAAACATGGTTGCTGACCAGCAGCAGCGGCCGCCGCGTATCTGGCAATCCTTCGCGGCGCACGCGCAATCCGACAATGTGGCCGATGCCGCGGTAATAAAGCGAGACCAACCGCGCACGCAGACGCTCGCATTGCAGCAGATAGGGAACCCACACCGGCACGAACCACAGCAACGTCCACACCACCATCAACTCGATTTTGACGGCACGACGCAGCGGGGCGATTGCGTCCGGCATCTGCGGGCCTGCGCTGCGCATCAGGCGCTCGTTCCACCGCTGAGTTCTTCGGGGCGGATGTCTTCGCCCTGATAACGCGCCACGTATTTGTCGGTCATCTTGTCGGTCTGCACGACGATACAGACATCGATCGTGCCGCATTCATGGTCGATCCAGGCCCCGTCGCCGATATAGCCACCCAGGCGTAGATAACCCTTGATCAACGGAGGCACCTTGGCGAAAGCGCTGGCGGCCCGGATATCTTCCTTGGCGATGAGATCGAGATCGAGCCGGTGCGGCGGCAATGCGTGCGCGCGCAAGGCTTCGGGGGCAAGGTGGAAATGGTGGAGATAGGCCAACGCCTCCGCATGCTCCGCCGGATCAATGCCATGGAAGCTGGCGCAGCCGAACATCAACCCGATCTCGTGGTGCGAGACGTAGGCTCCAATGCCGCGCCACAAGAGTTGCATTACAGCGCGTGAGCGATATTCGCCCTTCACACAGGAACGGCCGAGCTCGAGCAAATTGCCGGAGAACCCTTTCAGCGCGTCGAGATTGAATTCACCCTCGCTGTAGAATTGCCCGTTCCCTTCCAGCGCATTTTGGCGGATGAGGCGGTAAGTGCCCACCACCTGGGCCGCACCTTCCTTTTCCAGATCCTTCACCAGCAGATGGTCGCAGATCGCATCATAACCGTCACGGTCGATGCCGTCGGTTTCCGCCGCATGCACGCCGCCGAAGAACAGGTGACGCAGGCGCTGGGCGGCTTCCACTTCTTCCGCCGTGCGCGCCAGTGTCACGGCCAGATTGCCCGCACGAATATCCATCTCCATCGAGGGATGCGGCGGGGGCGTGGGCGAAAACGGAGACGTATGATTCATTCGCGGTGCGGTGCGGAACCATGCGCCGGGCGCATCGTTCCTTCCTCTGGTTGATGCCGCGCGAGCGCGGATCTCGGTTGCGGGGCGCGGCGGTTTCGCACGCGCAATTGGTGATGCAAATGGCAGATTAGGCGCTCGATTTCTTACCCTTTTTTTCCGCCTCATCCAGCGGTACGCAATAAAGTTCCAGCCGGTGTTCCACCAGCTTGTAGCCATGCGCCCGCGCGATCTGCTGCTGCAAAGCCTCGATCTCGGTATTGGTGAATTCGATGACCGCGCCGGTGCGCAGGTCGATCAGGTGATCGTGGTGGTCGTCACCCATCGCCTCGTAGCGGCTGCGCCCGTCGCCGAAATCGTGGCGCTCGATAATGCCGCTTTCCTCGAACAGACGCACGGTGCGATACACGGTAGCGATGCTGATACGGCTGTCCACTTGGGCGGCGCGCTGATACAGCTGCTCCACATCCGGATGATCGATTGCCTGCGACAATACGCGCGCGATGGTGCGACGTTGTTCGGTCATTTTCAGGCCGTGATCGAGGCATTTCTGCTCAAGCGCGGATGGGCCCATACAGGGTGCTCCGGGAGGGGGATGGATTGGCCGAAAATCTACAGCCCCGGCCCGCCAAGGCAACCTTTTTCTTGATTCGCGACTTCCTCGGCCTTGGCCCATGCGCCGGGCAGGCGAAGTGTAGCTGCCGCTGCATCGAACTTACGGCGCATATCGTATTTGTGCAGTCGCTCGAACCATGGCTTCTTGCCGGCTTCCTGCATCAACCCGTCTGGATGCATGCTTTGCAGGGCGGTTATAAGGCCTTTGAGCCCATCGTACCCCATATGATCCGCTTCTTTTTCCAGCATGGGGTAAGACGGGCCCGTAAGGTAGCCTTCGATGAAAACCACGAAGTTGGGCATGACTGCTTTTCTCGCATAGGTACGATAGGCCATGGTCGGCAACGCTCCAGCTTCCGTTTTTTGAGTTTTGCGTTGCAAATCTGCGCTTGCATCGACCGGTTTATGATCCAATGCCCAGCGAAAAGCGACAATCACCTGGTCGACCGGCGGCGCGAGTTGGCATAATTTGGCAGCATGGAGCGCTATGGCATGTGCTTGCGAAACGGGGCTTTCTTCACCCTCTGCTTCCTGTCCCGATGGATACGGAACAAAAGGAATGTAGGCTTCTTGGCGGCTTAGATACCGAGCTACTTTCTCCACATCGCTTTGCAATGGTTTTGTGGCACCGCCGACGAGCCGATGAAAACGGGCTTCATACGCTGGCGATGGATCGAGCGCATGTGCCATGTCGGTCAGACTTGCTCCCTCATAAATAGCGATAATGCGCAAGGCGGCGGCAAAACGGCGTGCATCCAAAGTTTGCAATGCATTCGGATTGTGCAAAACTGGCTTGCCGTTTTCATCCCTTACGAGCCACGGCTTTTTTGGCTCCGAATCCTTGAGCTGTGCTTTTCGAGATTTGAGCGCGTTTGTGAAAGCAACGCCTTCGGGCCAGTGCAAATCCGCTTGTTCACTGCCGTAAGAAAGCATTTGTTCGACGCTACCGAATAATGGAAGTGATACTTCTTTCGGTAATGCACGAACGAAATCCAACATCGCTTCTTGATGTTTCTCGTACGCACCATGGTTGCTATCCATAAAAAATGTATAAATCGTTGGCTTGTGGTCGCGCAAATCTGCCGCGCGTATGTGGTATGGGTTGGAGAGAATGATACCGCCGATGGCGCGCCGCACTTCTGAAGCTGCCTTCATGGTTTCAGCGCTCAACGGCGGGCGGCCTCTGCGGTTTGTAACGTCCGCATTTCTTGGTGAAGGCTTTCGAATCTTGCTCGCATGAGGTGCTGGGCCGCCTGCAACGGCCGAATCAGGGCGTATTTCACCCATATATTTTTGGGCATCACACATTGATATTGTTGGGAATTCGGGTTCAACTACTTTAACTACAGGTTTCGAGCCAATGGATATTTCATTGGGTGCTGCTTTGAGCGAATTTTTTTCACTGGGCACGAATGGTGCAGGCGGGGTGCGTGAACCAAAGTGCTTGATCAGTTCGCTTACTTCGCCGATGCGCAGAAAGCCGTTACCCTGCTCGGAGCGGACAATGGATTCGATCAATACACGGCGATTGCGTGTGGGGTGCTTTTCGCCGCTTAGTACGATTTCCACATCCTCCGCACTCAAACCCGCGCGACGGGCCATAGTCGAGTAATCTACGACAATTCGGCCATCGGCCATCGTGTTTTGGTGCACGGCGGTTTCCTGCACGTAATTGCGCAAGGCCTGCACTGCTTCATCGATCTTGTATGATTTAATATTGAGAAACATTTGCGATTCCCCAGCACATTCAAAGGACGTTTTGAAGGCGGATGATCTTGTGGCATATCCTCATACAAAACAATCTCAAGATATTCCGCGCCTGCTCACGCAAGCTGCTTTGATCCCAGGCTCCGCTTCATTCGCATAGGCAGGTAATATCGCGTCCCAATGGCCTTCCACCACTGCGGCGAGATTGGTGCCGCCAAGCATCGTGTAAGCATCCGCTGCTTTCTTTCCAAGCGCCAGCCACGATTCGGGTGTCTGATTGCGATGATCCATTCCCGGCAAAGCTCGATGTAAGGTTGGGCTATTGATCAGAAAGCGCGAGAAGCTACGCATCGTAGAAGCCGGAACCGTTGGCTGTTCGCCATGTATCAAGGCAAACAGTTCGGGATAATCTCTTTGCAACGTGTCAAGGGGCCATCGAAGCAGCAGGAAAAGCCCCTGCAACGGCTTGACTGCTGCGCTGGTTATATCGTCGCTTCCCTTTTTTTCAGACTTGGGTGGGGGTGGCGCCACCGGTTTTGCAGGCACAACGCCGCGTTGGGCAAAGGGCACGTAATCTTTGATAAGGCGTCGCGTTCTCTTTTGCTCTTCGCCAGTTGAATCGGTCGGTGCTTTTTCCCGGCTGGTCGTTGCTGCTTTCGGCGGAAGACTCATCGGTATACCGTTGAAAGTGACGATCTCATTTCCTGGGTACTTGGTTTCCCCTCGGTCGTTCTTCGTAGAAACAGCTCTCGTTTCACGCGGATTCAGATCTTGTATCCCTACAGGCGGTGGGCCTTCCATTGCGATTCCCTCCAAACCAATTTCGTCCGAGCCCGGACGTTTATATTGCGGGTCTTCCGCAATTGGAGTGAATTCGGGTTTCTCGTAAATCTTTGGGGGTAATGGGGACGCAGCGGCCTTTGGTGGTTTCGGTAAGGTCGCAGATTGGGCAGGGGGCATTACCGCTGGCGCTGCCGGCAAGTATATGGGGTTATCTACGACCACCGCAGGCACCCAAACCGGCATAGCCGCGAGTTCTTGCAAATCAACCGGTTCGGATTCACGGTGTTTCAGCGTTAACATCAGCTCCATTTTGTACCCCAATCCGGCACGGGCAATCATTCGCAGCGCCGAGCCGGTTTTGTCACGCAGGTGTTCTTCCAAAGGAATCTCGCCGCGCAGCAGCCCATAAACCATTTCCGGAGGTATGCCGAGGCTTTGCGTGGCGGCACGGGATAAATCAACCACCGTCCAAACCTGTAATTTCTTTTGGCGCATCTCACACAAAATGGCTTCAAAAAGTTCTTGATTTTGCGGGCTGAGATCGCCCCATGCTTCACGTGTCATGCATCGACTCCTGTAATGGATGGATATCCTCTACAGAAAAAACATGACAAATCCGTGACATTATGAAGAAATATTAATCTTATTCAAACTTATTGCTGCGCGGGAACCCCACGGGCGGGAGTTTGCCGGTAGAGGCGCGGTTGCCGAGCCAAGGCTTCACGTCAAGCTCGTGGCGAATGCGGCCGCCGCCCAGGTGCCACATCAGCCCCTCTTTCAGTGTGAAAACCCGCGCATCCGCCAGCCCGCCGCCCTGGTATTTCTGCAAGGTCACCCCTGCCCCACGCTTCATGGGGGGAATCTGGTCGAGGGGGAAGACGAGGAATTTGCGGTTGGTGCCGATGACGGCGACCGCGTCGCCTTCCACCGGCAGGCAGACCACCGCTTTGCCGCCTGCGGGCACGTTGAGCACCTGGCGGCCGGATTTGGTCTGGGCCAGCACGTCTTTCTGCTCGACGATGAAGCCCTTGCCCGCGTCGGACGCCACCAGCAGGCGGCCTTCGGCGTCGTAGGGCACCAGGGTCACCACATCGTTCGCCTCGCCGAGTTCGACCACGAGGCGCATCGGTTCGCCGAAACCTTTGCCCTTTTGAATACGGTCGGCATTCAGCGTGAAGAAGCGCCCATCAGAGCCGAACACCAGAATCTTATCGGTGGTCCAGAGCTTGAGGATGAAGCGGCCTTCGTCGCCTTCCTTGTATTTCGCCTCGTCCGCCGCCTGATCGTCATGGCCTTTGATGGCGCGAATCCAGCCTTCGCGGCTGAGCAGCACGGTGATGGGTTCTTTTTCGATGAAGGCTTCGGCGGAAATCTCGATGCCGGTGGGCGCTTCGGCGAAGGTGCTGCGGCGGGGGCCGGCGGCGTGGCGGTTGCCGAACTTCGCCTTCATCCCCTTCACTTCCTCGGCGATGAAATTCCATTGCAGCTCTTCGCTCTTCAGCAGCGCTTCCAGTTCTTTTTTCTCGGCTTTCAGTTCCTTGTGCTCGCCCTTGATCTGCATCTCTTCCAAGCGACGCAGAGAACGCAGGCGCATGTTCAGAATCGATTCGGCCTGTACTTCGGTGAGGCTGAAACGCGCTATCAGTTTTTGTTTCGGCTCGTCTTCGGTGCGGATGATGCGGATGACTTCGTCGAGATTCAGATAGGCGATCAGGAAGCCTTCGAGCACTTCCATGCGGTGCGCGATCTGGCGCAGGCGGAAGTTGCTGCGGCGGTTCAGCACCTCGCGGCGATGGGCGAGGAAGGCCTGCAGCACTTCCTTCAAGGAATGCACGCGCGGCAGGCCCTGAGCGGTCAGCATGTTCAGGTTGACCGGGTAGCGCACCTGCAGATCGGTGGTGAGGAAGAGCGACTCCATCAGCGTTTCGGCGGGCACCGATTTGCTTTTGGGCTCCAGTACGATGCGGATATTCTCGGCGGATTCGTCGCTGATATTGCCCAGCAGCGGCAGCTTTTTATTGCGGAAGAGTTCGGCGATCTTCTCCATCAGGCGGCCTTTGGGCACCTGATAGGGGATCTCGGTGATGATGATCTGGTAGTTGCCGCCCTTTTCCTGCTCCACTTCCCAGCGCGCCCGCAGGCGGATGGAACCACGACCGGTCTCGTAAGCGCGCTGGATGTTGGCCAGCGGCTCGACGATGATGCCGCCGGTGGGGAAATCCGGGCCGGGAATGCGGCGCACCAGCGTTTCCACACTGCAATCGGGGGATTTGATGAGGTGCAGCAAACCGTCGCACAATTCACCCGCATTGTGGGGCGGAATGGAAGTCGCCATGCCGACCGCGATGCCTTCGGAACCGTTGGCCAGCAGGTTCGGGAAAGCGGCGGGCAGCACCAATGGCTCGCTATCCTCGCCATCGTAAGTCGGGCGGAAATCGACCGTGTCGGAATTGATGCCTTCCAGCAGCGCCATCGCCACATCGGTCAAACGCGCTTCGGTGTAACGCATGGCGGCCGCGTTATCGCCGTCCACGCTGCCGAAATTCCCCTGGCCATCGACCAGCAGGTAGCGCACGGCGAAATGCTGCGCCAGACGCACCATGGTTTCATACACCGCCGTGTCGCCGTGCGGGTGGTATTTACCGATCACATCCCCCACCACGCGGGCGCATTTCTTGTAGCCGTTCGCGGGGTCGAGCTTCAGCTGCAGCATGGCGTAGAGCAGGCGGCGATGGACGGGCTTCAACCCGTCCCGCACATCCGGCAGGGAACGCGCCGTAATCGTCGACATCGCATAAGCCAGATACCGCTCGCCCAGCGCATCGTGGAACGAAACATCCGCCACCGCATGCTTAGGGGTGATGATGGCGAGGGGTTTGGACTTCTTGCTCATGAAACGGTCTGACTCTGGATGAACTGGCTCTGGATGAAGGCGTCGGAATGGTCGGGGGCGATGTGGTCGAGCGCGGCGAGCAGGCGGGCGCGGGCGGCAGGCAGCTTGCGCCCCGAAGCCTCGGCCAGCCAAGCTTCGAGGAAATAGCCCGTCAGCCGCAGCCCGTCAATGATTTCGGGGCGCGTGGGGTAGGCCTGCCCGGGCTGGGACTGGCCGAGGCCGAGGAAATTCGGCAGCACCAGCAACCGCCCGGCATAGGGCGCGGCCACCGCGGCGCAGACCGCACGGCCGGATTTGGGGGAGACATGGGTGAGCGCGGTTGTAGTCCCGGTCATCGCGCATTCGCCCAAATCCAGCCCGAAACCGGCTTCGGCCAGCAGCATGAGTTCCAGTTGCACATAATGGCGAATCCACGCATCCCCCCCTTGCAGGGCGCCTTCCAGCATCGCCATCAGGCGCGCATGCATGGCACGGTGAGGTTCGTGCTCGACCAGATAGGTTTCCATCAGCGCGGTGGCGGCATTGAGCCCGGCGAGGGCGAGCGTGTCGTTGACCAGGTGGGCTGCCAGCGGCCGCTGCATATCCAGCGTCATCGCGCCCAATTGCTCGGCCAGCCGGGCCTTCCAGTCGATAGTGACGAGGTTGCCCGGCTGGAGGATGCCCCGCCGCGTCTTCGAGGTAGCCCCCCGCACCAGCCCGCGCACAAGGCCGTGGCCCGGGGTCAATACGCTCGCAATGGCGCTCTGTTCGCCGAAGCGCCGCAGGGAGAGAAAGATACCATCGTCGCGGATTTCCATGGGGGAAATGTAGGGTTTTTATTATGAATCTCAAGCGCAGCGACTTGGAAACGTCTTCTCCCTTCGGGAGAAGGAGGAGCGAAGCGGAGGATGAGGGGAGACTCGCGGAGGTTTAACGATTTTGGCATGCGCTTGATCGATAAACCCTCACGAGATTTCCCTCACCCTGCCCTCTCCCAAAGGGAGAGGGTTCTAATATTGCAGCCCAAACGCGCGATACACATCCGGTCGATCCCGCCATTTCTCGTCCACCTTCACGAACAGCGCCAGTCGCACGGGGCGGCCCAGCACGCGGCGGAGTTCTTTGCGGCTGGCGATGCCCACCGATTGGATGCGGCTGCCTTTTTTGCCGAGCACGATCATCTTGTGGCTGTCGCGCGAGACGATGATGACCTGGTGCAGTTCCAGCACGCCGTCTTCGGCTTCCTTGAACTGCTCGGTCTCCACCCAAAGTTGGTGCGGCACTTCTTCCTGCAGTTGGAACAACAACGCCTCGCGGGTGATTTCGGCGGCGAGCATGCGTTCGGAGATGTCTGTCATCTGGTCTTCGGGGTAGAGCCACACGCTTTCGGGCATGCGCCCGGCGATGATCTTCACCATCTCCGGCACGCCGTCTCCGTTGCGGGCGCTGATGAAGAAGATTTCGGCGAAAGCGTGGTGCTCGTTCATGCGGGCGGCGAGTTCCAGCAGGTCGGTTTTCGCCACCGCATCCACCTTGTTGAGTACCAGCGAGACCGGCACCCGGGCGGCTTTGACCACGCCCAGGGCATGCTCGAACGCCGGGCCTTTGGGGTGGGTCGCATCCACGATAAACATCACCGCGTCCGATTCGTTCACCGCGCCTTGGGCCGCACCCACCAGGGCCTGATCGAAGCGCTCGGTGGCGGCGAACATGCCGGGAGTATCCACGAAAATGATCTGCGTTTCACCTGCCAGACAAACCCCACGGATGCGGTTGCGTGTGGTCTGCGCTTTGGGGGTGACGATGGCGAGCTTGCTGCCAACGAGTTGGTTCAGCAGGGTCGATTTCCCGGCGTTGGGTGCGCCGACGAGGGCGACGAAACCGCAGCGTTGTTGGGTGGACATAGGCGTTTCCTAAATGAGCCCCCTCCCTTCGGGAGAGGGTTTTGATTAAGCTTTCATCACCGCCAGCATCGCTTTCGCGGCGGCTTGTTCGGCGGTGCGTTTGTTCGTTCCCTGCCCCTGCTGCGGCTCGCATTTCCGCACGCGGACTTCCACAGTGAAAACGGGGGCATGCGCGGGGCCGGATTGGCCGACCATGGCATATTCCGGCAGCGGCAGGCTCTTGGCTTGCGCCCATTCCTGCAAGGTGGTTTTGGCATCGCGCGGCGGGGCGGGCGTGGTGCGGGCGCGAAGCTTCCAGCGACTTTGCACGAAAGCCCGCGCGGCTTCCAGCCCCCCGTCGAGATAAATCGCCCCGATCAGCGCTTCGCAGGCATCTTCCAGGTTCGAGGCATTGCGACGGCCATCGGTCATCTCTTCGCTCTGGCCCAGGCGCAGCGCTTCGCCCAAGCCGATTTCGGCGGCCACTTCCGCCAGCACGGGGCCGCAGACCAGCGCCGAATGGCGCTTGGCCAGACTGCCTTCGGCTTCGTTCGGGTAGAAACCATACAGCATTTCCGCCACCAGCAGCCCCAGCACCGAATCACCCAAAAATTCCAGGCGTTGATAGCTGGGCTGGCCCGCGTTGCTCGGGTGGGTCAGCGCCTGCCACAGCAGCTTGGCGTCGGAAAAGCGATGCCCGATGCGGGTTTCGAGCTCGGTGGACGACATGCGCTCAGCGGATGACATTAAGGAACCGGCCCAGGCGGAAGCTGGGGAAACCGTCGGTCGAGAACAGGATCAGGCGCGCACGGCCCACCAGATTCTCTTCCGGCACATAGCCCACCGTGTCGAAGAAGCGGCTATCCGCCGAATTGTCGCGGTTGTCGCCCATCATGAAATAATGCTTCGGCGGCACCACATATTCGATGGTGTTGTCGGTGCGGGGGTCGGGGTTTTCCTCCACCTCATCCAGCACCTGGATCACCTTGCCTTCCGGCAATGTTTCCTCGTATTGCGGAATGGAGCGGAAGGTGCGGCTGGCCGCATCGTATTCCTTGAAATCGTCGATGCGCTTCTTAGGGATGGCCGCACCGTTGATGTGCAGCACGCCGTGGATCATCTGGATGCGGTCGCCCGGCAGGCCGATGACGCGCTTGATGAAATCCACATCCGGGTGCGGCGGCTGGCGAAACACCACCACATCCCCCCGGCTCGGCGCATCGCCGCCGATACGGCCTTCGAACAGGTTGAGGCCTAATGGAAAGGAATAGCGGCTGTAGCCGTAGGAGAATTTCGAGACGAAGAGATAATCACCGATCAACAGATTACCTTTCATCGAACCGCTGGGGATGGTGAAAGGCTGGAAAATCAGGCTGCGGAACAGCATGGCCAACAGCACGGCCACCAGCACGGTGCGCAACGTGTCGCCGGTTTCGCTTTTGGGCTTTGGCAGCGTTTCAACCGAAGGGTTTTCGGGCATGATCGGTATTTTTCGGGAAGACATGGGGCGACTCGGTCGGTGAGAATGGGTCTGCTTAGCAGATGCCACGCGCCATGCCTAGGGGCGGAGCCGCAGCAAGAGCGGCGTTTCCTCTAAAGTCTGGCGCGGTTTTTTGACGGGCACGGGTCCGGGGCCGACTTTCTCCAACCAATCCGGCAACGCTTCCCCCATCAGCCAACGGTGAAAAAGTGTGCGCTCGGTGGCACGAGGGGTGGGGCAGATCAGCAGCGCCTGTACATGTCTCGCCATGAGATGTTGATGTAATACCTGTGCGTCCGTCATCTCTTCGGCCTGCCATATGTAGCGTATGCCTGGCCCTTCCCGATGATAGTTTGAAGCGATGATGCGATGTGGCGAGTAAAACATGACTTCTCCACCCAGATCCGTGCTCGTGACGATCGTTTGCTCTCCGGTCAATCGGTTCAGCAAGCCATGCTGGATGGCGCTGCGCGCCTGATGGACACAGCGATCGGCCGACACGGCGGCGGAAGCCCCATTGCCAAAATCTCCCATAAAAAAGAGTGCTGTTGGCAACAGCAGCAAGAAGAAGGGAGCAGCCCCGCCTGCCACGTTTTCCCAACGACGCGAAAGTGTATTGATCGGGTATGCGGGCCAGAATCGCGCCATCGAAATATGGCGCGGGAATTGAGAGGCGACCAGCAAAGGAATCATCAACAATATTTGCGGCGGGAAAAAGTAATACATCCACCGCCGCTGAACCAACGTCAGCGCCAAAGTGCCGATGAGCGCGAAAGTCAGCAATCCCAACTGCCAGGGTAGAAAAATCGTATCCAGCTTCCGGTAGGCAATCCATCCGGCCGTTGCAAACAGACAAAAACTGGGCATCAAAAACGCAACGGTAAACAACGAGTGATCGCTCAATAACGGTTTGGCTTCGCGGATGGCGGGAAGAAAATCAGTGAAGATGAAGGGGTCGACCCCTACCAGCGGACCGCGGAAAAAATCGGGGTAGCATATAGCCATCACCGTCACGCATACGCTCGCCGGCACGCCCAGCCAAATCAACCTTTTGAACCGCTGATTCCGCAAGATATTCGGCAACAGGCACAGCAATGTCGCCCCGAGCGCCGCCAGCACGAAAAGCACGACATGCACGATGGAAATCGAATCATAGATCGGCGTCAGCCATTGTTCGGGCGGCCGCTCGACCATCAACGCTGTTAGAACAGTCAGAGCCAGCGCCCATGCCATCGGCATCATTTGCCCTCCACGGGGGTGGCCGAGTGTCCACAAAACAGCATACCAACCCAGCAAGATCGCAGCCATGCCGACACCCTCCGGGCTGATCCACACGATCAACCCCACCAGTGAACCTGCCGCGGCCGCACTCCAATGTCCTGCTTGCCTACTCAAAATCAAAACCAGCGCCCACACCCAGCATACGGCCATCAGGCCGTGGTGATCACCGTTGCCCGGCTTGAAATACTGACCGAACATAATGGTCAGGCCAAAAACAAACACCGTATACCATGCGGTTTGCGGCAACGGCACGATGCCACGTGCTCCTTTCCATATTCCCCAAAGCATCATCCAGCCCAAAAGCACGGGAACCATGCCCGCCGCATAGAGCAATCGTAGCCGCAGCGGCCATGCTGCGGGCTGGATCAGGGTAAAGAAGCCCAGCAACACGTCCATCGGGCGTGTCCAGGGGCTGACGGTGCCGAAGGGTGCGTTGGTACCGGCCACCAGATGATTGTACCAGCCGCCGCCCTGCAACCAGTCCCGCACCAATCCCAAACGCACCAGCACGTCTGGATCGCCAGTGCCCACGGCAAAATCCGGCGGTCCGGGAATACGCCAGCAATACCAGGCCAGAGAAGCTGCGACATACGCTGCCCATATCGCAAAGACGGACCAGGGCCGCGCCTGCGTATAGCCGATAGGATCGAATGGCCCGCGCTGCTTTTGCGATGTTTCCTTCATCCCATTCTATCCCCGCCGCAAGGGCACGTGCATATAACGGAAATGCCGGGTTTCGCGGTAGCTGCGGGCGATGCTGTCCAGCATCATTCCCGCCACGAAAATAATCACCGCCAATACCCCGACGCACGCGGAGAGAATGGCCGTGGGCAGCCGCTCCACCAGTCCGGTCGTCCGCCATTCCAACACTACCGGCAGTCCCAGCACAAGCGAAAGCACCACCAATGCCCCGGCCAGCAAAGTGAAAAACCGCAGTGGCCTCGATTCTTTGAACAAGCGCAGAATGGTCAAAGAAATCCGCAAACCGTCGCGCCAGGTGCGCAGCTTGCTAAACGAGCCTTCCGGACGCACTCCGTATTCCGTGTCGATTTCCAGCACCGGCATGCGCTGCTCCAGCACATAGATGCTCATCTCCGTCTCGATTTCGAAGCCCTCGCTATGCGCCGGGAAAGATTTGGCAAAACGCCGCGAAAATACCCGGTAACCGCTGAAAATATCGCGCAACCCGCGGCCAAACAACCCGCCTACGAGAAAATTGAATAGTTTGTTACCGAACAAATGCCCTGCAGGGAAAGCCGCAGCCGCACCTTTGCGCACACCCACCACCATATCCGCCTCGCCGCGCAACACGGGCATCAGCAATTCGCGTGCGCGTGATGCGTCGTAGGTCGCGTCCGCATCGGCCATCACGTAAGCATCCGCATCGAAATCCGCGAAGAGACGGCGCACGACATTGCCTTTGCCCTGCATAGGCACCGTCACCACGCGCGCCCCGGCCGCCCGCGCGATCTCGGCCGATCCATCGCGTGAATTGTTGTCGAACACCACGATATGCGCTTCCGGCAGCGCCGCACGAAATTGCGCGATCACTTGCGCAATGGTCAGCGCCTCGTTGAAGCAGGGCAGCGCCACCAGAATGGTCGGTGCATGCCCCAGGATCGTCCCACTTTCCTGCATCATTCCCCCCGTTGAAAGATAATCCTTCATGCAGCCTTACCCAAGGAGGGGGTTTTATACAACCGCGCCCACCGCCCATCCGTCTGCGCGACTTCCCTTGACAGCCCGAAACCCGCTGCGTAAACAGCATAGCCCGATCCGGTGTTCGATTCCGGAATGTATGAGGAGCGGTGGCCGAGTGGCTGAAGGCGGCGGTTTGCTAAACCGTTATAGGTTTGAAAAGACCTATCGGGGGTTCGAATCCCCCCCGCTCCTCCAAACTTCCGGCTTCTGCGCTATCTTGGTTGAGACAACGCGGGGGATTGGGTGTTCAAGGCTTGGGAGAATATTCTGAGTATGATTCCCGGATGTTTTTATATTCCCGACTTTATCGATGCGGCGGAAGAAGCCGCGCTTTTGTACAATATCGATGCACAGGATTGGTCACGCGAATTTTCACGGCGGGTGCAGCATCACGGTTTTCGATATGATTACAAAGCGCGCAACATATCCGAAACCTCCCGACCGGGCGATCTACCGCTATGGTTACAAGCCTACTGCCTGAATCTTTTCAAGATGGGCTGGTTTCAGCAAGTCCCCGATCAGATCATCGTCAACGAATATCAGCCGTCTCAAGGCATCGCTTCCCACATCGACTGCATACCGTGCTTTGCAGGCACCATTGCATCCTTAAGCCTTGGTTCGAATTGCGTCATGGATTTCGTACAAGAAAAGGACGGAAGAAAAACCTCGATATTATTAGAACCCAGAAGCCTCCTCATATTGCGCGACGAAGCGCGTTACCGGTGGAAACATGGGATAGCGGCGCGAAAAACAGATCGGCACGGAGACTTACGTATCCTTCGTGGCCGAAGGGTTTCTCTGACTTTTAGGAATGTAATAGCGAAATCCCATTAGATACGGGACGGAAAAAACTGCGGCTACCGGTTAAAGTATGGCCTAAGGCAGTTCATGCACCGCATCCGGCAAGGCGTTGGGGCGCGGTTGGGTGTTTTCGGGGTCGACGGGATAATGCTGTGCGAGCATCGCGCCGCATTGTTCGATGGTCTGCAGCAAGTGGGGCAGCAGGGCTTTTTTGCATAGGCCGGTGCTGAGGTTGCGGACAAGGCGGTGCCAGGCATCTTTCGGCGCGCGGGATTCGATACCGCGATCGACCACCAGTTCGG
Organism: Rickettsiales bacterium; assembly: GCA_965247145.1. Classification (GTDB taxonomy): domain Bacteria; phylum Pseudomonadota; class Alphaproteobacteria; order Rickettsiales; family JAIXRX01; genus CBDFGH01. Next base: position 95,837 of record CBDFGH010000001.1, on the reverse strand, counting down.
CCATGCGCTCATGCAACGAAAGGAAGATGAGGATGCCGTTGCGTGCCTCGGTCGCGTGCACGCCTTCGAACAAAAACTGTTCGCGTGCGCGGCTGCCGACCGTGCGGCGGCGCAGGACGGCGGGCGCCAGCCGCACATCCATGCCGCTCCAGCGCAACAGCAGCTCGCTGGCGATCAAAACGAACAATTGCGCCATCACCAACAGCGGCACGGAAACCGAGGGACGGAGAAACCACAGCAGCAACGTGGCGGCGAAGGCCAGCAGCAAGGCGAAAGCCAGGGAAACGGCAGTGTAATCCCCGCTCTTCGGCACGATGGCGACGAGAATCTGGCCGGTACTGCGCCTTTCTGCCGCTTGTATGGCGGATTGAATGGCCGCTTTCTCGGATGCGTTCAAACGCATGTCACCACCCCCCCGAAGAGCCGCCGCCGCCGAAACTGCCGTCGCCGCCGCTGAACCCGCTGCCGCCGGAACCGCTGCCGGAACTTCCGCCCAGCATGCTGCCCAGCAGCAACGCGGTGCCCACTCCGCCGCGGTTGTGCAGCGAGAAAATGAAAACGGCCAGTATGAGGATAAGGATGAAAAAAGGCGGAATGCCGGTGCTCTGTTGCGGGTGGCGAAGGGGCACAGCCGCTGATCCTCCGTTCAGCAGATCGAGCATGGCGCGAAGGCCGCTGCGTGCACCGCCGGCGTAATCTCCCTTTTTGAAATGCGGGATCATGGTATTCTGAATGATCAGCGCACTGGCCGCATCGGTCAATCGGCCTTCCAGTCCATATCCCACTTCGATGCGGGTTTTGTGCTCATTGGGCGCGATGATCATCAATGCGCCATTATCCGCGCCCTTTTGCCCGATGCCCCAATGACGACCGAGTTGATATCCATATTCTTCGATCGCCTGTCCACGCAGATCGCGCAGCGTCACCACGACTATCTGATCACCGGTGGATCGTTCGTGTTGGTCGAGTGTGGCGGTCAGATCGGCGATACTGGCACTGTCCAGAATATGGGCTTCGTCAACCACGCGACCGCTCAGTGCGGGAAAATCCTGTGGCGCGGCAAAAGCTGCCATCGGCAGCATCACGCAGATGAACGTCAGAAGCCAGCGTAGGAACATGGTGTTTAAAATGAAACGGCGGGTGCGTTTTCCGCGCCTTCGGGGGCGCTGAAGGTCTGCTTGGGTTTTGCGCCATAGATCATTGCCCACAAGCGCCCGGGGAAAGTACGCACCTCCGTATTATAGATACGCACGGTTTCGATGTAATCGCGGCGGGCCACGCTGATGCGGTTTTCCGTACCTTCGAGTTGCGATTGCAATGCAATAAAGTTCGCATTGGCCTTCAGGTCGGGATATTGCTCGGAAACCACCATCAGCCTGCCCAATGCGCCGCTGAGTTGGTTCTGGCTTGCCTCGAAACGCTTCAAAGCTTCCGGATCGCTGAGCATTTCGGGGGAGAGCGTGATTTGGGTGGCCTTGGCACGCGCTTCGATCACTGCGGTCAACGTATCTTGTTCATGCTTGGCGTAGCCTTTGACGGTATTGACCAAATTGGGAATGAGATCGGCGCGGCGCTTATATTGATTTTCCACCTGCGCCCAGGATGCATTTACTTGTTCTTCCAGCGTGGGAATCGTGTTCACCCCACAAGCACTGAGGCACAGGGCAAGCCCCATCGCGAATGCATACCCCATGCATCGACGCAGCAAATGGGTCGGATTATTGGCAGCAGTAGTTACAAGCATCGCGTCTCTCCCAAAGGTCGAACTTCATCTAGGCACAATGACATAAAGAAATCGAATGATTTCTCTTCCCTCTATCCCTTGATCGCGGCTAACCATGCGCCGCCGTTTCCTATGCGCGATTTCCTATGCGTGATTTTTATCTCGATAGATTTTTGTCAGTTTTCTTTCATATTCGGTTTATAGCTTGGCTCATATTTTTCGGCAGAAAGTCCACATGCATGCGCTCCATCCATTACATCCGTCACCGCCTTTCAAATTTTCTGTGGCTTTTTTTGGCCGTGGAAGCGCTGGTGCGGCTGGTGTTTCTGGTGCGGGAACATGGAAACGGCACGTTGGCGCCGTTTGGCATGCTGAAAGCCCTGCTGGTCGGGGCGGCGTTCGATTTTTCGGTGTTCCTGTATTTCGCGGTCGTCTATGCCTTGTATCTACTGCTGCTGCCGCGCGAGGCGCATGGTGGCAAGGGCGATCTGGTCGGCACCCGTATCTGGCTGTTCCTGTTCGGCTTCACGCTGATGTTCACCTCTGTCTCCGAATGGTTTTTCTGGGATGAATTCGCCGCGCGCTTCAACTTCATTGCGGTGGATTATCTGGTCTATACCCATGAGGTGATCGCCAATATCCGCGAATCCTACCCGATCGTGCCGCTGGTGGCGGGCATGGCGGTGCTGGCCGGTCTGCTCTCATGGGCGATGGGGCGGCGCAGCATCGCCGCCACCGATCAGCGCCCCGGCAGCCGCGCATTGGGCTTTCTCGCCGTGCTGCTGCTGGCACTGGGCGGATATGCGGCGATGAACAGCGATTATGCGGACATCACGGAAAACCGCTACACTGACGAGGCGGCCAAGAACGGCTTCTATGAACTCTTCGCCGCCTTCTGGCACAACGAACTGCGCTACGACCGCTTCTATGCCACCGGAGATGCAAGCGCGCTGCACGATGCACTGGCGCAGGAACTGGGCGGCGCGCCGGAAAACCCGCGCAGCATTCGCCCCGGTGGCAAGGAGATCCACCCCAACATCGTGCTCATCACGGTCGAATCCTTGAGCGCGAGCTTCATGGCGACCTTCGGCGACACGCACAAGCTAACTCCGAATCTCGACGCCCTGGCCGATCATTCGCTGTTTTTCAGCAATCTGTATGCGACGGGAACGCGCACGGTCTATGGCCTCTCCTCGCTCAGCCTCGGCATTCCGCCGCTGCCGGGCAATTCCATCGTGCGCCGTCCGCAGAATGACGGCTTGTTCAGCCTCGCCTCGGTGCTCAACCGCAAGGGTTACATCAGCAAATTCCTGTATGGGGGATATGGCTATTTCGACAATATGAACAAGTTCTTCGCGGGCAACGGTTATCAGATCGTCGACCGCAAGGATCTGGCGCCGGACGAGATGGAATTCGCCAATGCCTGGGGGGTTGCAGACGAATTTCTCTTCCGTCGCGTGGGCCGGGAAAACGACCGCGCTTACGCCGAAGGCAAGCCTTTCTTCGATATGGTGATGACGACGAGCAACCACCGCCCCTTCACCTACCCCGACGGGCGCATCGATCTGCCTTCCAAATCCGGCCGCCATGGCGCGGTGAAATATACGGATTACGCCATCGCTCAGTTCCTGAAGGAGTCGGCGTCCAGGCCCTGGTTCAAAAACACCATTTTCGTCGTCGTCGCCGATCATACGGCGGGCAGTGCAGGCAAAGCGGAGCTGGACCCGGCGGGGTATCATATTCCGCTTTTCATCTATGCACCCGGCATCGTCGCACCGAAGAAAGTGGATACGTTGATGAGCCAGATCGATATCCTACCCACATTGCTGGGTTTGATGCATATGCAATATGAGAGCAAATTCTGGGGCAAGGACGCCTTGCGCACCCCGCCGCACCGGGCTTTCATTTCCAATTATCAGCAATTGGGGTATTTGACGGACGACCAGTTGCTGGTGCTGAAGCCGGTGAAGCGGGTCGATTACTTCCGCAAGAAAAATGGCGTATTCGAACCGGAGAGCAATGCCGATGACGCCTTGCTGCAAAAGGCGCTAAGCTATTACCAGAACGCCAGCAACTGGCGGGAATGGAACGCCGACCTGCCGCACTAACCCGAAGCCCGCGCTTCCAACGAAAGCCCCGCCATGCGCCGCATCGCTTTTTTCTGCCTCAGCGCCGTGGCGCTGGTCCTGCTGTCGGGCGTCGCTTATTTCGGTTTTCTACAGGCCACGGGAAATTTTCATGCCGTCGTAGCAGGCGAGCTGTACCGTTCCGCCCAACCCAGCGCGGCGGACATTCGGAAATACGCGCACGAAGAAGGTATCCGCACCATTCTCAATCTGCGTGGGCCGAATCCGGGCGTGGATTGGTATGAAGCGGAAACGAAGCAGGCCCACGACCTGGGTATCACCGTGATCGACATTCCACTTTTCTCGCGGAAGAAAATGACCGATGCGCAGGAAAAGGAATTGCTGGACGCCATGCGCGACGCACCGAAACCGATGCTGGTGCATTGCGCTTCCGGCGCCAACCGCACCGGCATGGCCAGCGCCCTGTATCTGGGCATCATTAAAAACCAGGATTTAAAAAAGGCGCGGGCTCAGCTTTCGCCTTATTACGGCCATCTGCCATACACTTTCCTGCGTTCCTACCCCATGCGCCAAAGTATGGAGCGGGCTTTCTTACGCGCCGGAAAAATACCCGGTAGCGCCTCCAAATCCGATACAGCCGCCATTTCCGAATAATATTTTTATGCGATATCGGAAATAGGGAGCTGATATGAACCAGCCATCTTCCGCGCCGACGCCTGAAGACCATCAGGCCGCTTCCGGCCTAATGGCCCGTTTGCGGGCGGAAACCGATATTGCCCATCGCCGCCTGGAAGAGCGGCTCGATGTGACGTCGCGTCTTTCCGAACGCATTCGCTATGTCGGGTTGCTCCAGATTTTCTACGGCATCTATCAGCCATTCGAGCATCTGCTGGAACAACGTTTCGGGCCGGAGATTGCAGGCATGGAACTTGCGAGCAGATGCAAATCACCCTGGATTGTAGAGGATTTGCGGTTATTGGACGCGGATACCCGGCACGAAGATGCCAGTATGTATCTACCCGACCTACGTACCGAGGCGGAAGCGCTCGGAGTATTGTATGTGCTGGAAGGTTCCACCCTGGGCGGGCAGATGATCTCCCGCATGGTAGAACGCGATCTGGGTATTGGACCGCAAAACGGTGCACGTTTCTTCCATGGATACGGCAGTGAAACCGGTATCCGCTGGCGCGCATTCGGCAAAGCGCTGGAAGCCGCTCAACCCGACCCTGTGAACCTGCTTTCGGCCGCCAATGCGACCTTTACGGCTTTCGAACGCTGGGCAGGGCATTGTCTGCAGTTGGGGTTGTAGCATTATGGCCTTTTCTTATGCCTATTCATTGAAGTCTCAGGAAGTCACGCTCAGCAACTGCGATCGCGAGCCGGTGCATGTACCGGGGTGCATTCAGCCCTTCGGTATATTATTGGCTTTGCGCCCAAAAGATTACACGGTTTTGCAGGCGAGCGAAAATGTTGAAGAATGGCTGGGCCAAAAGGCGGAAGCAATTCTCGGCAAAACGCTTTCCTCCATCGTGGGTATGCGCAACGATAAGGTTTTGCATGAAGCCGTGCAGGCAGGAAAAATCGGCAACCTACCGCGTTACGTTTTCACCTTCGAAAACAGCCACGGACAGATGGACGTTCTGGCGCATCTTCACGATGGCGTACTCATCATCGAGGCGGAAGCGGCCAATGACAGCATGGCCGCAGGTGAGACCTATGCCGAGGTGAATCGCATCGCCGGCAAACTGCACCAGACACAGGGGCTTTATGATTTCTGCGATAGGCTGGCACACGAAGTCCGGGGTCTGACCGGGCTGGACCGGGTAATGATCTATCGATTTCATGAAGATTTGAGCGGCGAGGTTTTCGCTGAGGCGCGGCGTGAAGATCTGCACAGCTACCAATCCTTGCGCTATCCTTCCGAAGACATTCCCGCTCCGGCGCGTGCGATTTTTCGCAAGATCTGGGTGCGTCCATTACCGGCGGTGCATTACACGCAAGCCGAACTCGTGCCGTTGCTCAATCCCGACACCGGCCAGCCGCTGGACATGACCCATTGTTTCCTGCGCGGCGCTTCGGCAATGTATACGGATTATTTGAAAAATATGGGCGTGGAAATGGCGCTCACCCTTTCCTTGGTAGTCGATGGCCAGTTGTGGGGCCTTATCGCCTGTCATCATACCACAGAGAAGATTGTGCCCTGGGCCACGCGTGCCGCCTGCGAATTGCTGGCCCAGATAGCCTCATTGCAATTGCGTGCCGCGGAAAACAATGGTTTTACCGATATGCGGCTTAGCATGGAACACGCTTCGCATGCGCTCATTGCACGGATGCTGAACGAAGACATCACCATTGGTATGTTGCTGAAAAGTGATCCTGCGGCTTTGGACTTCATGTCTGCCAGCGGCGTTGCGGTGCTGGAAAGCGGGGAATGGACGCGCCACGGCGCAACTCCGAATAAGGCCCAGCTGCATGCGTTGGCCGAATGGCTGCGAGTAGAACGCATGGCCGCGCCCACCAGCACTGAAATTTTGCACACCCATGCATTGTCGGAACGCCACGCACCTGCCAAGGCTTATGCCGCGCTGGTCAGCGGTCTGCTGGCCGCGCCCATATCACGCAACGGGGAAGACTTCATTGTGTGGTTTCGTCCCGAACTGCTGCAGACCGTGAATTGGGCAGGTGATCCGCATAGTAAGAACGTTGTCTCTACGGCGCAGGGCGAACGGCTGATGCCCCGCACCTCATTCGCCTTGTGGCAAGAGTCGGTGCACGAACAATCCATCCCTTGGAATTCGGCAGAGATCGAAGCGGCGCGGCGCTTGCGTTTGTCATTGGTCGAAGTGCTGGTAGCCCGCACCGAACGCATCGCTTCGCTGAACAAGGAGCTATCGGTCAGCAACGAAGAGCTCGACGCTTTCGCTTATGTCACGTCGCACGATTTGCGCGAACCGCTGCGCGGTATCTACCACTATGCCCATTACCTGCGCGAGAACGCAGAAAAACGTGAGGATGCGGAATCGGTCGAGCGCACGGACCGCTTGACCGCTCTGGTCAAGCGTATGGATGGACTGATCGAATCCCTTCTGCATTTTTCTCGTGTCGGGCGCATGGGCCTGGATTCGGAAGAAATCGAGATGCGGTCTCTGGTCGAAGAAACGCTCGATATCCTCTATGCCCGGATCAAAGAAACGCAGCCGCGCATCGAATTCGTGGGCATTTTACCGAACGCGCGCGGGGATGCCACACGCGTGCGCGAAATCTGGACCAACCTCATTAACAACGCCTTGAAATACGGTGGTTCCCAACCTTGGATTGAGATCGGCAGCCAAGAGACGCCCCTGGGCACCGCTTACTTCGTGCGTGACCACGGCATCGGTATCGCGGCAGAGGATCAAACGATTATATTTTCTCTTTTCAAGCGATTACATGCAAAAGATGCCTATGGCGGAGGCAGTGGTGCGGGATTGGCCATTGTCAAAAAAGTTGTCGAAAGGCATGGCGGAACAATCTGGATTGACTCTACCATAGGGCAAGGAACGACATTCTATTTTACGTTGAGGGAGGCCGAATGATGGCCAGTAGCACCCATACCATTCTGGTCGTCGAAGACAGCGACGAGGATTTTTCTATGATCGAGCATGGTTTGCGCCAAACCGATATGCCGCACCGTACCCAGCGTTTCACGCGATTGAGCGAACTTGAATCCTGGCTGGAACAAAACGAAACTCTCTCCAGTCTGGCTTTTCTCGATCTGAACCTGCCCGGCGAAAAGGGGCACAACGCTATTTCCCTTCTGCGCCGCCACCCTCGCCACAAATATACTCCATTGCTGATTCTTACGACTTCCATGAGTGCGCAGGATGTGGAGGCTTGTTACGCTTCTGGTGCCAATGCCTACCATGTCAAACCGCTGGAAACGCCTATATTTCATGATAAAATCGCAGAAATTGCGAATTACTGGTTCCACAAAACGGTTCTTCCGCAAAGAGTGCTTTAGTCCATGGAAAGCCGCAATCCACCGCTGCATATCTTACTGGTCGACGACAATTCCGATGACCGCGCCATGGTGCGCAGTCATCTCCGCTCTGCATCCAGCCAACGTTATATCTTCACGGAATTCTCGACTGGCGCGGAAGTTTTCGATTACTTGAAGCAAGCGCAAGACGCCTATCCGGATTGCATGATTCTGGATATCCATATGCCGCATATGGACGGCACGCGTACTTTGCAAGCCATCAAAACCCACTTCGGCATCATTCCGCTACCGGCCATCGTGCTTACCGGTTCGGGAAGCGAGGAAGAAGAAGAGTTCGGGAAAGCGCGTGAGGCGATCTATCTGGGCGCGCAGGATTTTCTGGCCAAAAATTTTCTTCAGCCTCAATTCCTACTGCGCTCGGTTTACAATGCCATAGAGCGTTTTCGCTTGGTGCAGACACTGGAGGAACAGAAAGATCGCTTCCGCCTGGCGACGGAAGCCGCTTCGCTTGGCACCTGGGGTTTCGAGCCGAATATCGGCGCGTTTACCTGCTCCGGCCGCTGCCGTAAAATGCTGTCCATGCCTGAGGGTCAGGAAATCGATTACAATTATTTCCTCGACCGCATTCACGAAGACGACCGCGAAACAATGCGCGATCTGATCGATTCCACCCTTGCCAGTGCGCATCCGAAAGATTTTCGGGCCGAATACCGCATTGCATTGGAGGATAGCGAGGTACGTTGGATCAGCGCACGGGGTCGCACCTTTAAGACGGCGCAAGGCCAGCCTCGTCTGCTCGGCACCATGCTCGACATCAGCGAACGAAAACGCGTGGACGCTGAGAAAAGCAGCCTGCAAAAGGAATTCGATCGGTTCTTTTCCATCGGTATCGATCTGATGATGGTGGGGGATTACGACGGTAAAATTCTCCAGGTCAATCCTGCCTGGACCAAAACGCTGGGATGGACGCCCCGTGAGTTGCTCAACGGAAATTGGTGGGACCTTATCCATCCCGACGATACTGCGCGCAGTGCCGACATGGCCGAAGACGTTTTCGCCAAACCTTCGGTATGGGAAATCGAGAACCGCTTTCGCCACAAAGACGGTTCGTGGCGCTGGCTGCATTGGCGTGCTGAAAGTTTTCCCGGCGAACGCCGCTGGTACGGTGCCGCGACCGATGTGACGCAACGCAAGGAAGCAGAACATGCGCTGCTCGTCAGCACGGAACGCCTCAACATGGCCCTGGAATCCTCGCAGATTATCGGCACTTGGGATTGGGATGTGGCGAATAATCTGGTTTATGCCGATGCGCGTTTCGCCCGTCGTTTCAACGTTGATCCCGACGCCGCGCGCCATGGGGTTCCTATCGCCGAATTCACCCGTGCCATTCACTCCGAAGATTTCGATCATGTAAGTGCCGCGATTGAACGCGCTTTGGCCACGGGTGAAAATTTTCAAGAAGAATATCGTCTGATTCAACAAGACGGGTCGACATTGTGGGTACAGGCGCGCGGTCAGGCCAAAATGGACGCAGCAAACCATCCCACACGCTTTCCCGGCATGGCATTCGATATCACCGAAGCGCGCAAGGCCACACGCGCCTTGCAGCAAAACGAACAGCGCCTGCGTGCATTGACCGAAGTGATGCCGCAATTGATCTGGGCATGCCTCGCGCATGGACCTTGCGATTATCTCAGCCGGCAATGGGGCGAATATACCGGTATCGATGAATCCACCCTGCTCGGTTTCGCTTGGCTCGAAGTGTTGCATCCCGACGATCGCATTCTTGCGCAGCAAGCATGGGAAGAAGCCGTGGCGGGGCGCGCCACCTACGATTTGGAATTCCGCATCCTCCGGGCAGACGGCCAATATCGCTGGTTCAAAACGCGCGGTGTACCCGTGCGCGACGAACGCGGAAACGTCACTCATTGGTACGGCACATGTACCGATATCGAAGATCAGAAACGCAACGAAACGGCTTTGGTCGAGGCGCGCAACCATGCAGAGGCGGCCAACATCGCCAAGTCTGAATTCCTCGCCAATATGAGCCACGAAATTCGGACTCCGATGAATGCGGTGATCGGCCTGGCCAACATTCTCGCAATCAGCGCACCACTCTCGCCCAAACAGCGCGACTTCATCCGCACCCTGCAATTAAGCGCGGATTCCTTGCTGGAACTTATCAACGATCTGCTCGACATCGCGAAAATCGAAGCGCGCACGGTGGATCTTGAATCCATTCCTTTCAGCCTTGAGCAATTGATGCAGGAGCTTGCCAGCATGATGTCGGTGCGGGCAAAGCAGAAGAATCTCGCTTTCACCGTAGAAGGCGATTGCATCAAAGGCCGCCGCTTTGTGGGCGACCCCACACGCCTGCGGCAGATATTGATGAATCTTTGCAGCAATGCGCTGAAATTTACGGAACACGGCGGTGTTACGCTGCATGTGGGTTGCGGCGCGTTGGAGAATGCCCAAAGCCAGCTCATCACCATAGCCGTACGCGATACGGGCATCGGTATCGCGAATGATAAACTTGCATCGATCTTCGAGAAATTCGTGCAAGCCGATAGTTCGATCAACCGTAAATACGGCGGTACCGGATTGGGTTTGGCCATTACCAAAACTTTGATCGAGATCATGGGCGGCGCGATTGCAGTACAAAGCGTGCCGGATGCTGGTTCAACTTTTACTGTCTCCCTGCCGATGATCGTTTCCGCCAGCCAGCTGGAGACAGTCGAACCGCACCAAGAAATCGAGCCCGCTTTCCAAGACGAGCCGCTTCGACCACGCGTGTTGCTGGTCGAGGATTACGCCCCCAACGTATTGGTAGCGACCACTTTCTTGGAACAATTTGGCTTTGATTACGATACGGCGAGCAATGGTTTGGAAGCACTTGATCAGACACAAGCCCGCCGTTATATCGCTATTCTGATGGATGTGCAGATGCACGGGATGAACGGATTCGAAGCCACCGAAAAGATCCGCGCGCGCGAGGCGAAAACCTTTGCTTTACGTCAGCCCATTATTGGTATGACAGCCCATGCCTTGGCCGGAGACCGTGAACGCTGCATCGCTGCCGGCATGGACGATTACATCGCCAAACCCTTCAATCCCGAAGAACTGCGCCGCAAATTGATGCATTACGTGGAAGCTGATTCACACGCATAGCCCGTCCCGTGTTTCGATAGATTTCGTCGCAGATCAAGCGCGGATGCTCATACATCCGGGCTTGATGGTTTCGTGAAACGATCCGATCAGAGTTTGTCGAAAGTAATGGTAAGACGCCCAACTTCGAAACCGAGCTTTTTCATGCTCGTCACGTTCAGCACTTTCTTACCGTCCATCTGCAAGAACATCCAATCATCCATTTTTACGTCGATGGTGCTGTTTTTGTAGGGTACGCGCAGGGTATATTTCATGTTCATCGCATTGCCGTGCTGGCTGCCGATGGCGGTGCCGATGCAATCATGCGCGGTGGCGGTAAAATGGTGGTCGTCAATAAAGGTGATCTTCCATACCCGCTCATCCGTCGTGCCGTCGTCATACTTGAAATGCTCGTGCAGTTCGCCGGTCTGGCCTTTCCACACACCCTGCATCGTCACGTGGAATTTCTTCGTCACCTCGCCGCCACGGTCTTGGAACATGCCATAAGCCTCCAACGGCCCGTTCAGATAATTACGAATGTCGAGTGCCGGTCCCTTATCGGCATAATCCTTCGTGTCGTTCGTCGAGCAGGCCGAAAACAGCATGAGCATTCCCCCCAAAGCGTAATGTGTCCATCGCATGATGTGTTCCTTTTTCAGTGATATTCGATCATAGGACAGATGCGTAAAAGTACCATATGCATATGGTTATCGAATACCCAGCAGCTTGGCGCGCAGCTTCGGCTCGCTTGTGCGTTCGGAAAGCCAGATGCTGAAGAAAGGTCGAATGAATGCCGCCTCCCGAATCGTGCCGCGCAATTCGCTATTGTGATAGATCGCAGCCGGTTTTCCCGGGCTGTAGGCAGCGGTGATGGTGTCACCTGTTTTCATTTCGGGATAAAGCGTGCCGAGTTCTGCAGCGAAACTTTCCAATTGCGCAGGCGTCAAATCGCTGACGAGGCGGAGCTGTTTGATCGTCTCATCCGCGATGTCTTTCGCATGCGCGTCGATCCGGTAACGCAGGGTGAGAGCGAAAGGTGCACCGTAGCTCCAATCTGTCGCGTCCGTCCATAGTGCGGCATCATAGACATGGAAGATACCCCAGTAATAGCTGCCCTGTCCGTGCGGCGCCGCTTGCGTAAAGTTTGCGGCCAGAGCGGGTGGCAAAGGTGCGATTTCTTCAGCCGCCCACGCGGAAGTGATAAAACAGAAATATGCCGCCAGAAACCAGATTCGCATCACGCATGCTCCAAAGTGAACTGAAACACGTTTGTACGGCCCACAGTGAAAGAGCCGATGCACATGGAGAGGTAAAGCCGCCAAAGACGGCTGAATTCCTCGCCAAACCCTTGTGCGCGAATGGTGGGCAGCACCGCGTCGAAACGCGCCAGCCATTCGGTCAAAGTGCGCGCATAATCTTTACCGAAAGCGAAGTCATCCACCACTTTCAAGCCTGCCTTGGATGCTTCCTCGTGGAAACGTTGCGGGGAAATGAGCATGCCGCCGGGAAAGACATATTGCCGGATGAAGTCGCCGCTGCGGCGGTAACGTTCGAATTCCTCGTCGAGGATCGTGATCGCTTGAACCACTGCCCGCGCGCCGGGTTTCAGCAGCCGGGCAACGCTCTGGAAATAATTCGGCCAGTAGCGCTCCCCCACCGCCTCCAGCATCTCGATCGAGATGATGCCGTCGAACGGTCCCTGCACGTCACGGTAATCCTGCAGACGGATTTCGGCTTTCGCCGTTTCGCTTTGCAGCGGCTGCAACCGTTCGATGGCATAGGCGCGTTGGGAAGGAGAGAGGGTAAGCGCGGTCACGGATTTACCCATATGCAGTGCTTCTTCCGCCAGCCCACCCCAGCCACAGCCGATCTCCAAGATATTCGCGCCGGGCTTTAGGTTCAACTGGTTCAGCATGCGGCGGTATTTCGCACGCTGCGCCTCGGCCATCGGCTGCGGCTCTTCACCTGCGTAAAGCGCGGAGGAATAAGTCATGGTTTCGTCGAGCCAGAGCTTATAGAAATCGTTGCCCAGATCGTAATGCGCCATAATATTGGCGCGGCTGCCGGAGCGGTTGTTGCGTCGGAAGATGGTGTTGTTCATGGTGAACCAGGCGCGCTGCCACCAGGCGCCGTCGAAAAAGCCGCCCATCGCCGCCATGTTTTCCAGCGCGAAAATAAAAAATTCCGGCAGGTTGCGCGTGTCCCAGTCACCATCGATATGCGCCTCGCAGAAGCCGATATCCCCGCGCAGAAACACTTGGCGCACCCATTGCCAATCTTTCAGCTGCAGGTTGGCCGCGATGCCGGGCTGGCGACCGCGGAATGTTATGACGCGGCCGCGCGGCGTGGTCACCTCCAGCGAGCCGCGCTCGATATGTTTCAAGGGCCGGGTGCTTTTGCGTGCGAGCCACGCATCGGGGGTGGGGAAAAGCATGATCTATCTTTCGGAAGCATCGCCCCCGCGCGTCACGTGTTCGAACGGAGCGGGAGGAAGAGGGATGTAGCGGATTTTCTTCAACAGGATTTTGACAGCCTGATAATGGATGAGCGCGATGACGCGCCAGGTGAGCAATGGATGACGCCAGAAACATCGCCACAGATGCTTCGTATTCAAATCTTCGCGCTTGCCGGTCACCGCCGTGTGCAGCAGCGTGCCTTCGGCATCGTGATGATCGATCCAGATGCCGATTTTCTCGGGGCGGATATCGAAGCGGAAACGGTAGCTGCCCTCGATTTTCATGAAGGGCGAAACGTGGAACGTTTTCTTCGCCTCCAACCACCGCTCGCCATCGATCACGCCGCCATCTTCGGGCGCGCAGAGGTAATGGTGGCGCTGGCCGAACGTATTGTGCACCTCCGCCAGCACGGCGCGCAGCTGGCCGCGCGCGTCCGTACAGCACCAGAAACTGACCGGGTTGAAGCCGTAGCCGAGAATGCGCGGCATGGTGATGAGCGTCACCTCTCCTTCCGTCGCTTGCGACAGGCCGTGCTCGATCAACAAGCGCTTGATCCACGCCTCCCAGTTTGCCCCGTCCGCCAGATCCTGCGCATGCAGGCCGAACAGCCCGAAACCCGACCAGCGCAGCAGCGGCGAGCGAAACGCGGCAAGCTGGCGCAGAGGCGCGCAGAGATAATAGACGCGATATTGGAAGGCATTCACCCGCGGGCGCAGGCGTCTGTGCATGACACGCGCAGTCAGCAGCCCGTGGGGGATGGATGCGAGGGAAGCAACAGGATGCGCGCTTACGAACGATGCCACGGCACAGGCGCTCCTAGGCTTTGCGCCACGCGTACCGCGCTGGCAAGCCCGTCTTCGTGGAAGCCGTAGCGATGATAGGCACCGCACAACCACAAACCGCGCCGCCCCTGCAATTCCGGCAGGCGCGCTTGTGCATCCAGCATCGGCTGATCGTAGACCGGATGGGTGAATTCCTTCTCGTCCAGCACGTCGCGCACTGCGAAACCCTCGGGTGGATTGAGGGTGACGAAAAGTGGATGCTCTGACGGCAGTGATTGCAATTCGTTCATCCAGTAAGTCAGGCTCATTTTCTCTTCCGCCCCCCCCTGCGAGAGATAAATCCAGCTACTCCAGCAGGCGCGACGCTTCGGCATCAAGCGCGCATCCTGATGCAGTACGGCGCGGTTTTTCTGGTAACACATGGGACGAAGGATTTCCTGCTCCAGCCCGTCGGCATCCGCCAGCAAGGCGAGCGTTTGATCGGAATGGCAGGCCATCACCACGGCGTCATAATGTTCACTGCCGCCCTGGCTGTCTTCGACCGTCACACCCGTTGCATTGCGCGTGATGCGCGTCGCGCCGCAGGAAAGCCGTAAGCGATCGAGCCAAGACGCGGTGATTTTTTCGACGTAAACCTGGCTGCCGCCGGTAACCGTGCGCCATTGCGGCTGGTCGGTAACTGTCAGTAATCCATGATTGGCAAAAAATTGCACGAAACTTCGCGCAGGAAAATCAAGCATGTCCGAGACCGGACTGCTCCAGATCGCCCCACCCATCGGCAGTAAATAATGTTCGCGAAAAGCGCGGCCCATTTTCAGCTGCTTGAGCCACTGACCCAGACTCAGCGTCGAGGCGGTATCCTCTAAAATACTCGATGCGTGGCGATTGAAGCGCATGATATCGAGCAGCATGCCGAGAAAACGGGGATTCACCAGATTGGACCTTTGCCCAAAAAGCGCATTGGCCGAAGCCGCGCCATATTCCACCCCTCCATCGCCCAGCGAGATACCGAAAGACATCGGCGCGTTCTGCGTCGGTACATCCAGATGCGCGAAAAGCCCGGTAAGCTCAGGATAATTGCGTTCGTTATACACGATAAATCCGGTGTCCACCGCCGTGAGTTGCGTGGCGCCTTTGGGCCGCACATGCACCGTGCGCGCATGTCCCCCGGGGCGATCCGCCTGCTCATACACCGTGATGCGGTGATGCGGATGAAGCAGATGAGCCGCGGCCATGCCCGAAATACCGGTGCCGATGACGGCAATGCGGGACTGTAGCGGAAGCATAGACGAAATGGTCGGCACGGTCATGGAAGCAAGCATTGCTTTCTATGCGCTGCAGGCGGGGAATACCGATGCCAATCGCGGCGCGAGAATAACGCAGGCATTGAAAAGCGCACAATCTAATTCTGCGCCAGCGGGTGCAATTCTATGCCGGTCTCTTATACGGGTATGGAAGAAAGGCCAGCACATCCAGGCTCATTTGCCCCATATCTCTTTCAGCCGCGCAGGGCGACCGCTGCCGGTTTTATAAAGATGATAGCGTACGGGGTTTTTCTCCGCATACCCTTGGTGGTAATCCTCGGCCGCGTAAAAGGGTTTGGCCGGTTCGATGGCGACCATGACCTTTTGTTTGATTTTGGCCTCGGCCATCCGTTTCGAGGCCTCCGCCGCTTGGCGCTCTGCCTCGTTGCCATAAAAGATCACCGGGCGGTATTGGCTGCCACGGTCGGCGAACTGACCACCCGCATCCGTGGGGTCGATGTTGCTCCAATAGATATCGAGCAGTTTGGTGTAGGGGATGACGGCGGGGTCATAATGCACTTCGACCGCTTCGGCATGGCCGGTGCTCGAGGTGGAAACCTCTTCGTAGGTCGGATGCGCCTTGTCCCCGCCGCTGAAGCCAGAGACGACTTTAGCGACACCCTTGGCATGCGAGAATTCCGATTCCATGCACCAAAAACATCCCCCCGCAAAAACAGCTCGAGCTTCCCCGGCCGCAGCGGGTCCGGCCCAAGCGAGCAGGGCGCATGCAAAGAGGGAGAGTAATTTCATAGCATGCCTCGCAGTCGATGGATTTCAACGCAATATAGGCTTTGCGGGGAAAATAGCTAGGGGGCGCCCAAAGCGCGATATAGCCGCACGATATCTTCCGCTACATTGGCCTGGCTTTCCGTCAGATCGCTTTCGGCATCCAGCTGATTGCGTTCGGCAATCAACAGATCGAGTTGCCCGGCCACACCGCTTTTGTATTGCTCGCGGGCGATAAGCGCGGCGCGTGCCTGATGACTGGCGGCAGATGCGAGCGAAGCGGCGCGACGCTGTTCGTCCAGGTAAGCGGCAAGCGCATTTTCGGTTCGTTCCACCGCCAGCAGCACGGTTTGTTGGTAAAGGGCAAAAGCTTCTTTCTGCCGTGCATCCGCCTCGTCGATGCCAGCACGCAGGCGGCCGAAATTAAGTAGGGGAATTAGACCGTTCACGGTGGCACTCCAGGGCGAAAGCGCACCATAGAGATCAGAATGCTGCAGGCCGAGAAATCCTTCCAGCGTCAATTTCGGAAAGAGTTGCGCGAAGGCCGCGTTACTCAACGCAGCATTTTGCGCGAGGCGGCGTTCCGCCATTTTCACTTCGGGCAGCGTCGCCAGCGTCGTGATCGGTGCCGCCACCGCCACCGCGCCCGGTATCTGCGGAATATCCGCCTTGGCCCCGAGCAGTTGATCGAGCGTATCGTAAGGTTCCGCCGTCAGCACCACCAAACGGTTCAGCGCAGCGATCAATGTGGTTCGGATATCGGGCAAACGCGCCTCAGTCGCTTCCAATTGTGCCTGAGCCCGCGCGACATCCAGGTCGCTGATTGCACCTTCGGCTCGCTGCCCTTCGGTGACGGTCAGAGTGTCGCGCTGCATGGCCTGATTGCGCTGGGTCAATGCATATTGTGCCTGGGCCGCGCGCAAGCGAATATAGGTGGAGGCAACTTCGGCCCGCAAATCCAGCCGCAGACGTTCGCGATCGGCTTCGCTTAATCCGGTGGCGGCGACAGTGGCATCGCGGCGGCGGCGATTGCCCCCAAAGAGGTCGATATCCCAATCCACCTGCCCGCCCAATTGCTCCACCGTATCCGTGCGCGAGGTCAAGCCGTTGCCGGTATGATCGCGGGTCAGGCGAGCCACACCATCGAACTGCGGAAACAATGTTGCAACACTGCCTTTCTGCTGCGCTTGCGCGGCGATGATTCGTGCCGAAGCGGCCGCAAGATCGTGATTGTTGTCTTCGGTCAATTGAATCAGCAGGTCGAGCGTTTCGTCGGAGAAATGCTTCCACCAGCCGGTAGGCATGGTTTCGACTTTCGTTGTTTCTACACCCAGAGCTTGATGCCAGGCTGGTTCTGCCGCTGGCACAGGCGACACATATTCCGGCCCTACTGCGCAGGCACCAAGCCACAAACAGAAAAATGACGCTGCGCTACGATGCATGCCGATTTTCCCACAAAGCAAGAATCTCGTCGCTCAGTGCGATCGCATCGAATGGCTTCGTAATAACGCCGAGGGTGCCCAGTCGATGATATTCCTCTATCTCCGCCCCCTGCACTTTGGCAGTCATGAAGATGACAGGCGCATGCGTGCAAGCCGAAAGGCGGCGTAATTCGATAAGCAGTTCCGGGCCGTTCATGCCAGGCATCATCACATCAAGAATCAACAAATCCGGCTGGAAAGCATCGGCTGCCGCAATGGCCTCCGGCCCTGAGGCACAGGCCCGAACAATCAGTCCGCCCAAAGAGGTCATCGACAAAGTGGCGATGGTTCGGATGTCGGGTTCGTCTTCTACATAGAGAATACGCAACGGGCTCATAATTTTCTTTCCTGCGGGGTTTCATGAACAGCGAATTTCGCATCGCGTGCGATGAGTGTGCGAATGGTCTCGACCAATTCGCGATCGGATGTACGGGATTTCACCAGCGATGCATCCACCGAAGCGTGTAGATAGGGTGTGATCTCCCCCGCCGTAAAAAGCACCACTGGCATGTTTTGGAGCAGCGGCAAAAGATCCACCCCGGAACCATCCGGCAACCCGATATCCAGCACCACTAGATCGAAGGATTCGCGCAGATGCGCCGTGGCTTCTTTGATGGTTGCCACCCGCACGACATCTGCCTCCGGCAACGCCATGCGTATGATTTCGGCAATGCCATCATCGTCTTCTACATGCAGTATGCGCGGGCGAAGTTTTCCCGAAACCAATCCGCGCAAATGTGCCACCAGTCGCGCGGTATCGATGGGTTTATCGATCCAATCCATGGCTTTGCTACCGCTTGGGCCATGCCGCTCCTGCTCCGCGCGGGCAGAGACGACCAAAATAGGCAATAGCGCGAAACGTGGGTTGGCCCGCAAATCCGTCAGAAATTCCACGCCATAAGTATCGGGCAGCAATAGATCGAGCGTCATCCCCGCATAATCGCGCCTTTCCAGACATTCCATTGCCTTACCGGCATCGGGCGCGATGTCGGTGGCGAAACCTGCGCGGTCGAGCACCATGGAAAGAAACTGGGCCACATCCGCATCGTCTTCGCAGATTAGAATGCATGGCCGGGTATCGGCGGTGCTTTCGACGATCAACGGTGGGGCTGAAAGCAGCGGAAAAGTTAGCCAAAAACGCGACCCCTCCCCCTCGGTGCTGTGAAAATGCACCGTACCGCCCATGCGTTCCGTCATCGCCTTCACAATGCTCAAGCCAAGCCCGGTGCCGCCTTTCTGGCGGGTGTCGGATCCATCGCCCTGCATGAAACGGCCGAAGAGAAAAGGTTGGAAAGCCAGGGGAATGCCCTGACCGCTATCTTCCACTTCGATGCGCACATGCGCGCCCATGGGGCGGCAGCGTAGAATGACCACGCCCGTTTCGTGCGAGAATTTGATGGCGTTGGAAAGAAGGTTGGTAATGATCTGCATCAAACGGTCCGCATCCGCATTGATCTGGGCGGTATCGATGTTTTCCGTTTCCAGCTGCAAACGGATTCGATGCTTTTCTGCATAGGCCGCATTCGCCTCGATCGCTCGATGCAGAAAGGGAATGAGCAGTTGCGGGCGGCAATGGAAATTCATACTGCCAGCCTCGATTTTTTCGATGTCGAGAATGTCGTTGATCAGCCGCACCAAACGTTCGCAATTGTTGTGCGCAATCCAGAGCAGACCTGTTGCCTGCTCCGCTACCGGGCCCGTCACACCCCCGAGGATCAGCCCCAGCGAACCTCGAATGGAAGTGAGTGGTGTGCGCAGCTCATGACTGACGGTAGAGACGAATTCATTTTTCATCCGCTCCATTTTCTTTTGTTCGGTGATGTCGCGCGCCAGGATGGCGATGCCTTCGGCAAGTGGAATGATTTGATTTTGCAGACTGCGTCCCGCCCAGGGGCCGGAAAGGGTGCAGGATTCATGCTGATAGGCCACACCCTGCTGTTGTAGGTCGAGATAATATTTCGTCATGCCTTCTCCCTGTTCGGGGAATATTTCGCGCAGTGGACGATCGATCAGGGCATGTTTTTTCTTTCCGGCCATATCGCACGCCACCGGGTTGGCATATTCCAGCAGGAGATCGTCGGGCTGGCCGGAAGCAAAAGACTTTTTTTTGAAAAGGAAAAAAGCGTCCAGCCCCATTTCGGCCACCGCGCGAAACAGATCTTCCTTCAAGCGCAACTGACGTTCCGCATGCTGCGCCCGCCGAGCGTTGAGAAGCACCATGATCAGGGTAGCGATCAGTCCGCCATAGGCAAAAAGCGCGGAGATCAATATAAAATGCATCAGCGTTTCATCGATGCGCGCATCTTTTTCCGTGCGGGCAATCAGCAGCCTGTTTTCCACCGCAATCATTTCGGACATGATCTGGCGTATGCGTTTCATCAGATACCGTGTGTGCTCCGTACGGGCCTGGGCCTGCGCCACTTCCGAACCCCTTTCGCGCCGCAGCCGAATGAGACGCTCGTTTTGCTCCAGTTTCTGATCGATCAAATCTTCAAGTGTGCCGAAACGCTCTAATTGCAACCTGTCATCCCCCAGCGATGCGCGCATCACAACGCGCAGTTGCGACAAGGTCTGAGTATCGTAATTGCCCATATTGGCTGGGCTATTGTTCAATAGTTTCCCCCCCGTTACGGCGAAATGAGGGTTGAGCGTTTCCTCGAAGCCGGTGATGAGATATCCACGCTGACCAAGCTCAGAATCTCTTAGTTTGCCAAACATGTTCTCCAATATGCCGATGCTTCTGATCGTATGATCCACCCATTCACGCGATTCGCGCACGTGGCGGCGTTGTTCGACAAAGAGCATCCATTGCATCCCGATCATCAGCATGAGCACGATGGCGACGAAGGTGAACAGAGAAAGGCGCGGCAATGGACGAATCATTACGCGTCTCCGATCGCGGCATTCAGTTTTGGCAACGCCTCGACATATTTTTCCTCCAGCAGCGTAATGAGCGCTTCGGCATTTTCATCCTCCCGGTGGTGCTCGAACTCTTCCGCTATACGGGCAGCGTGCAGCAAACCGAACTGCGACAGTGCCGAGCGCAAGCGGTGCGCTGTTTCACGGGCTTGCGCAAAGCGGCCTTCGCGCATCTGCGTGCGCAATGCGGTCAAACTGGCGCATGTATTGGCACGGAAATTATTTACCAATGCTGGAAATTCTCTCCCCAGCAACTGCTTCAATGCCGCAATCCGCGCAACATTGCATGAGATGGATGGATCAACGTTCATGGAAGGCTCCCGCTACGGCGTGTTGAATGGGTTTGAGAAGGTATTGCAGCACGCTCTTTTCGCCGGTGACGATGTCTGCCTGCACCACCATGCCGGGTAGGATAAGGTTCTGACCCGCCGCACCGCCCACATGGTTGGACGCCAGCCCGATGCGGGCTTTGTAATAACTTTGGTTATCCGGCGTTTGGAAGGTGGAGGCGGAAACGCCGAGCAGGCGGCCCGCCACGCTGCCATACCGCGTGAAATCGAAAGCGCTGACTTTCACCCGTACCGGCTGACCCACCGCCAGATGCCCCACATCCGAAGGCGAGATATTGGCTTCCACCAGCAGTTCTTCGCCCACCGGTACGATCTCCATCAGCAGCTTGCCGGGTTCGGCCACCGCGCCGATGGTATGCAGCGCCAGACCTTTGACGATGCCGCGCACGGGCGCTTCGATCACCGTATGGCTGGCGGTATGTTCAAGCTTGTCGAGGCTTTGGGTAAGTTCGGCCAGCTCGGCTTCCGTCTGCCCGAGATTTTTCATCGCATCCTGCGTCAGATCCGCATCCAGCGATTGGAGGCGGCTTTTCGCTTCGCGAATGGCCTCTTCGGCCCGGTGGCCCTGGTTCGCAGCTTCATCCAACTGGCCCTGGATCTGGTTCAGATCGCGCTCGCTGGTCAGGGCCATCAGCTGCGAGCCGTAGCCCTTGCTGGCCAGGTTCTGGCGGATGGCGTTTTCCCGCTGCATCAGCCCCAGATTTTTCGACAGAGCGGCGCGGCTGGAAGCGAGGGCGCGCAGCTCCTGTTCCTTCTGCGCGATCTGATCGCGCAGCACTTGGCGCTGCCCGGTTCGCGCCTCCTCCATGCTGGTCAGAATGGCGGATTCCTCCACCGTCAATTCGGCGCCTCCTTTGCCGCCGCCGCCCACGAAACGACGCAGGCGTTCGGCCTGCAGGCGCAGCGCATGCTGGCGAGATTGCATCTGTCCCAGATCGGCGCGGGCATTGGTGTCGTCGAAACGCAGCAGAGGCTGGCCGGGCTCGACCAGATCGCCCTCGGCCACCAGAATCTCGCGCACCGTGCCGCCATCCGCGTGCTGGATGGATTGGATATAGCCACTGGGCACGGTCTGGCCCGCCGCGCTGGCGACTTCTTCCACCGGCGTATAGGCCGCCCAGCCGATGAAAGCGGCGACCAATAGGCCGATGGCGGCCACGCTGCCCTTCAGCATATGCGGCAACGCAGATTCTTCCAGCGCGATGGAGGCGGTCAAACCTTCCGGCCAATGGTGTTTTTTTATACGGATTTTCCTTGCAGGGCGGCGAGTACGGAGGCGGACGGACCCGCATGGGTGAGCTCGCCGCGATGGAGCACCAGCAGCGTATCCGCAAGGCGCATATGATCTTCGCGGTGGGTCACCAGAATCAAGGTGCCACGCCCACGCATGGCGGCGATCCAGCGCTCGAAGGCCGCATCGTTCTGCGCGCCCAGGGAATGGGAGGCTTCGTCGAACAAAGTGAGGGCGGAGGCGCGCAGATAGGCGCGCGCGAGATTCAACCGCTGGCGCAACAGGAACGAGACCGCGCCGATCTCCTCCATCGGCGTGTCCATGCCCTGCGGCAGCGAGAGCACCGCCTCCAGCGCGCAGGCGGCGTCGAGTGCCGCGTGGCAGGCTTCTTCGCTGGCGGTGGGTTCGGCGCCGTGCAATTGTTCGCGCACGGTGCCGGGAAAGAAATCCGCCATTTGCGGCACGTAGGAAATGGCCTGACGCAGAGCGATGGGGTCGAGCTGGCGGATGTCTATGCCGTCGATCCGCACACTGCCGCCCTGGGGTGCATAGAGCCCGAGGATGAGTTTCAACAGGGTGGATTTTCCCGAACCGTTGCCGCCTTTCACCGCCACGATGCGACCGGGGGGAAGATCGAAGCTCAGCCCCAGCAAAGCGGGTTCCGCCTCCGGTATATAGCGCATGGTCACCCGGTGGAACGTCACGCGGCCCCGCAGCGAAAGCGGTTCGGGCCGTGCGGCGGGCACGGTTTCCGGGCGCAGGGCCAGCAGCCGGTCGATCTGTTCGGCACTTCCGCGCATTTGCTGAATGCGGCTTAAGGCCGAGCAGCAGAATTGCATGGGCGCGACGATGCGCCAGACCAGCATCATCGAAGCCACCAGCGCCCCCACGCTGAGCGATTGCCCCATGACCATCAGCACGCCGAAGCCGAGCGTGGCCACCCCGCCCGCCGTCATCAGCACATAGGAAATCACCTCGAGCAACTGGGCGAGATAGGTGGCACGGAAAGTGGCGGTCGCCGCTTCGCCGGAAAGATGGCGGTAACGCTGCAGCCAGATTTCTTCGAACCCCGCCAAACGTAAGGCGCGCTGTTTGGCCGTGATTTCCAGCACCAGTTCCTGCCGCAATCCGCCGCTGAGGGCCGCCACCCGCGCCGCCATGCGCAGGCGGCGATGCAGCAGGGAAAGCAACAGGCCATACAGCGCCAATAGCCCGATCGGCACCAGGGTGAGCCAGCCGGAAAGGACGGCCATCACGCCCACATAGAGCACCACCAGCGGCATTTCGAAAAATAGCGAGGCCAACGGCCCGGTGAAAAATTCGCGCACGCTTTCGAAATCGCGCAGACGCGCCAATTGCGCGGAAACGGAGGCGCGTTCGGTAAAGGTGGGCGGCAGGGCGAGCAATCGCTCCATCACCGCCGAGCCGACGACATGATCCAGACGCGCGCCGAAATGGCTTAAGCGGCGGGTGCGCACGGCCCGCAGCGCCATTTCCGCAGCCAGCGCCAGCACACCGCCCGCCAGCAGCATAAGCAACCCCTTGGCCGTACCGGCAGCGAGGATGTGATCGTAGATCGCCATGTTGTAGAAAGTAGGCGCCAGCGCGGCCAGCCCGATCAGCAGACTGATGAGCAGCACCTGCCAGAGCAGCGGGCGGAAACGCCGCAATTCTTCGCGAAAACCCAGATTGCCGGAAGCTTCGAGCGGAAAGAAGGACAGATGCCGCACGGAAGACGGGAGCGGCCCGGTATGCAAAACGGGTTTCGGGACGAGCACTAAAATCGCAGCGTCCTTCCCGCCCCTGCCGTGGCGGATGCGGCTGCCATGGCCCAGACGCGCCAAAGCGGCGCGAAACCCATCGAGCGTCAGGGGCGATTCCTTGGGCAGCGCCTCGGCGCGGCGGCGTGCATCGCCGTTCCAGCCCAATATCTGCAATACGGGTTCGAACAGCGGGGCGTAATCGGTGTGTGGGCGCATTATCCCTCCAGCAGCGAAAGGAAGGCAGGCGCGGCGGCGCGGGATTCGATCAAGCGCCCGGATTCGATGCGGTAGGCGCGGTCGGCGAAGCTGAGCAGATTGCGGTCGTGCGAGACGATGATGAGGCTGCATTGCCGCTTCATGCGTCCCATCAGCCGGAAGAGGCAATTGTAGCCTTCCTTGTCCAGCGCGCGGTCGGCGTCGTCGAACAGAATGAGTTTGGGCTGGTGCGCGAAGATACGCGCGAGCGCGATGCGCTGCTTCACGCCGGGGGAGACTGGATCGCCGGGATTGTCGTTGAGCTGGGTGGCATAACCGTTAGGCAACGCATCGACCACCGCATCCAGCCCGAAAGAGCGGGCGGCCTCGCGGGCCTGGACCAAAGCGGCTTCACCGTGCCGGAAGCCGGTGATGTTATCGAGGATGCTGCCGCGAAAAATCGCCCCCTGCGGCGGCAGATAGCCGATGTGACGGCACAGTTCGGCCATGCCCCGCCTGGCGGGATCGATGCCGTCGATCCGCACCGTGCCGCCGGTGGGCGCATCCAACCCGGCGATCAGTTGCAGCAGCGTGGATTTACCGCTCGCTTTCGCACCTTCCAGAGCAATGGCGGTGCCGGGCGCGATTTCCAACGACACTTCCCGCAGCAGCAGCGTACCACCTGCATATGCGAAGCTCGCCTGCTCGATATTCACCCGGCCTTGGGCCACGGGCAACGCGCCGCTTTCCATCCTACGCGCAGGCGTGGCAAACAACTCGGCGGCCTGACTTTGCGCCACCGCCACATCCTGCAACCGCAGCCATGTGCCCAACACGCGCTGCACCGGCTGCATCGCCCGTCCCGCAAGCAGGGTGCAGGCCGAAAGCCCGCCCACGCTCAAATGCCCCGCCATGACCAAAATTCCGCCAGCGGTTACGGTAAAGATGAGCGACAATTGGCCGAAGAAAGCGCTGAGCGTGGCAGCGGAAGCGGTGGCCTGGGCCACCGCGTAGACGGTGCGGGTGGCCTGGGCCTGCCCCTGCTCGAAGCGCCGCAGGATGGGTTGCTCCATGGCCAGGGCCTTCACCGTATGCATGCCACCGAACAGGGAAACGAGCAGATCGGTACGCGCATCGTCCGCCGCGCGGCGGGATTGCAGCGCGCTTTTCAACCTGGCCCCGGTGAATCGGGCGAAGATCAGGAACAGAGCGAGCAGCAGCAGCGGCACCAACACCAGCGGCCCAGCGAGATAGGCGATCAGCGCCAGAAACAGCGTGGCGAACGGAAGATCGATCACGGCGCCCATGGCCTGGCCCGCATAATGATCGCGCAGGCGGCCGATGGCGGCGAGACGATGTAGCTGCGCGCCCGTGCCGTGGGTTTCGCATGCATGAAGCGGCGCCTGCTGCATGCGTTCGATGGCGGCGCATCCGGCCACATGTTCGTAGGAAGCGGCCGCCCATCCCACCAGCCACGCGCGCAGCAAACGCAACGCCGCATCCAACCCCAAGGCCACGGATACGCCGATCAGCAGAAGCGCCAGCGTGTTGAGACTGCGGTGGGGAATGATGCGGTCATAGACCTGCAGCATCAGCACCGGCACGGCGAGCGAAAGCAGGTTGAGCAGCAGCGCGATCAGTAACTGCCACCCGGCCTTCAAGCGGAACAGGCGTATGCCCCACGCCCCCGGCAAAGCGGCGGTCGGCGCGAACCAGAAACGATGGGATGCCCAGAAACGATGAGATGCAAAAGCGGCGGGCATGAAGACTCCGTGAAGGAACCTTCAATATGCAATGCGGGCTTTAACAACTGATTGCCGCCCGTTCTTGTTTTGCCTCAATTTGAGACGAATACGATCATTTCCCGCGGTGGATACGGCAGCCCGCTCAGTGCAGCGGCGTAATGAGATGTTCCAATCCATGCAGCGGGTCGGGCGCGATATGCAGGTTCAGCGTCTGCTGGGTATCGGCCACCGCGCCATTGGTGGGTTCGATGGCGTGCACCCATACATTCAGCGCCACATCTCCCGCAGCGGCGGCAGGCGGCTGGTAGTTAAGCCCCGCGAGATCCTGCGTGCTCAATACCCAATTGCCCAGCCCGTCGCTAATCCCGGCGGAAAGCGTCGCATCCAGCGGTACATTTTGCACGATGACGGAGAGATGATCCGAGGCATCGCCCGAAGCGGCGACGGTCAGCGCGATGGGTGCGCCCGCCACGCCGTCGGCATCCTGCACCGCGAGGCTTGGTGTACTGGCGACGGCGTCCACATGCAGCGCTACACCGGCAGCGACGGCGACGGGCGCGGCAGCGCCGTCCTGCACCGTGGCGTTTACCGTCAGCGCGGCGTCTCCCTGCCAATCACTGGGCAACAGCAACTGAGTATCGTTGAGATGCGCGAGATCGAGGCTCCAGCTACCATCCGGCTGTTCGTTGCCATAGGAAAGCGTCGCACCTTCAGGCAGATTCGAAAGCGTGAGTGCCGTGGCATGTTCCGTGCCGCTTCCCACATCCAGACCGAGATCGAGCGTGATGGGCTGGCCTTGGGTGCCGTGCCAGTCGGGCGGCGTCAATACCGGAAGATCGCTTACCGCGCCGATATGCAGATGCGCCTGGGCATCCGTCGTCGTCCAGCTTCCCTCGCGTTCGGTGGAGATGGCGGAGATGGTAAAAGTGGCGTCTCCGCTCCGGCGCGGAGACGGCGAGGCCCGCCAATTGCGCGGGCGAAAGCGACCATCCGCCATCCTCGTTCTGAATGCCGGCGTTCAGGGTAAAGCCGACAGGGAGATCGTGAATATGGTAACTCAAACATTCCGAACCGTCCGTGTCGGTCAATGCGCCGTGGATGGAAAGCGCGGTGGGCAGGCCTTCGGTGCCCACCATCGCATCCACGCGCAAGATCGGCGCATCCGCCACCCCGATCACATGCACAGGCGTGGTGTGCAGATCGAGCGTGACGAGGTCACCGAGCAATTCGCCGCGAATGGTGAGGGTAAAATCCTGATCGCTATTGGGCGGCGTGATGAGGTTGAGGTGGGAAAGCTGGCCGGGCGATAGCCCCCACACGCCGTTGCCCAGATCCGTGCCTGCGGAAAGCGAGACCCCGCTGGGCAGGCCACTGAAGAGAAACTGTGTGACGCCCGCATGCAGGCCCAGCAGCAGCGAAGCATCCGGCAAAGCGATCTGCGCATCTTCGGGCACGACCAATCCCACCGGATCGAGCAAGTTGGTCTGTACGCCCGCACCCAACGCTACCCCATGGCCGGGATCGATGCCCAGGCCCAGATCGATGGTGATGCCGTGCACCACATCGCCCACCGCCACCTGAAACGGCAATGCCGCGCTGGCCGCCAGCCCACCATCCGCTTCATGCGAAACGGCGGTGAGGGTGAGGTGCAGATTTCCTTCATAGCCATAGGGCGTGGTGAGGGTCAGTCCGCTCAGTTCGGCGGGGGTGAGCGTCCAGCTATGATCGCCGTTGTCGCTGCCATGGTTGAGCGCGAATCCGGCGGGCATGCCGCGCACCACGAAACTTAAGGTCTCCGAGCCGTCCGTATCCGCCAGAGCGCCGCTGAGTGTGAGCGAAATGGCGGTATCGATCAGCCCCACCGAAGCCGCAGTACTCACACTCGGCACATCCGCCACACCAGTGACAGAGACGGGAAGAAAAGCCGAAACGGTGGCGGATGATCCGTCCGTTTCCTGTGCGGTGGCGGTGATGGTGAGGGTGAAATCCGCATCGCTGTTATGGGCGGGAAGGCAGGTGAGGCCTGCCAGTTCCCCGGCGGCAAGGTGCCACACACCGCCCGCATCCACATGCCCGGCAGATAAGGTGGCCCCCGGCGGCAACCCCTCGATGGTCAGCGAAAGCGATTCGGTGGCCCCAAGCCCGAGGGCGGCGCCGATGTGCAGCGCGATGGGATGGTCTTCCAGCCCCAGGGCGGGTAGCGCCGAAAGCGCAGGCGCATCCGCCACTGGAGAAATCACGATGCTGCAGGGCAGACTGGTCTGCGCCATGTCACCGTTCGATTCCGTGGCGATCGCGGTAACGTTGAAGCTCAGCGTGCCGTGGAAATTTTGCGGCGGTGTAAGGGTCAGGCCAGCCAGATCGCCCGGTGCCAGCAGCCAGTGCCCCTGCCCCAGATCCGTGCCCGCCGAAAGCTGCGCGCCTGCGGGAATGTGATCGATGCGAATGGACAGGTGCTCCGAGCCGTCCGTATCCACCAATAGGGCGGTGATGGTCAATGGAATTGCCGTGTCTTCCCGCCCCGCCGCCGCAGCGACTTGCAAGGTGGCCGCATCCGCCACCCCGTCCGCCGCGAAGGCAAAACTGGTATGGGCATGGGCCTGACCGGCGGAATTCTCCACCTGCACATCCACCTGCACCGCCACGCTTCCGCTCCAATTCTGCGGCGGCGTGCAGGTGAGGCCCGGCAGTTGCGCAGGACTCAGGCTCCAGCTGCCATCCAGGTTTTGCGTGCCCGCAGAAAGCGTGGCACCGAGCGGCAGCCCACCCAGATGAACGATCGCGTTTTCACCCGCGCCCAAGGGCGCGAGCGCGATGGCCAGGGCAATAGTATGGTCCTCCGTCCCCGATACTGCTTGCACGGAAATCACGGGTGGCGCGGGGGCGACAATCAGCGTGCCGCCTCCATTCCCAACACCGCCTCCGCCACCATTGCCACTTCCGCCGCCTGAGACCGTGTTCCCACCCGTACCGCCGGAAGAGCCCGTGCCACCGCCATGGTCAGTGGAAGGGATGACCGCAGCTGAAGGCAGGGCGTTTCCGCCGTCAGTTCCCGGCGCGGTATTTCCTACCGTGCCGCCAGAGCTGCTCCCCCCGACGGAATCGTGATCGATGGAGGGTGAGGAAGTGGAGGATGGCGGAGCGGTACTTTCACCGTCGCTTCCTATATCGCCCGAAGCGCTAACACCGATGGCCGGAGAGGATTTGGCGGGCGCAATCGAGCCGCCGGAAGCAGGAGACGGGACCGGTTCGTTGGCAGGCGCGGCAGTCGCGGAGGCGGCCGCACCTTGCGTCGCCGCGCCTTCCGCCATTGACATCATCATTATCCCGGCAGACGAAGCGGGCAATGCATCCGTAAACGAAAGGGCAGGCGCGTTATCGCCCAAGGAAGCATTCGCGGCGAGATCACCGGGCAAAGCGTTGCTGAGCGACACGCGCACCGTTTCATGATTGGCATCATCGTTCACCCTTGCTTCCCCGCCCCCGCCCCCGCCAGATGGCGCATATTCACCAGAGGCCGCACGCGCCGATACCATTTCCGGCAGCACATTCGCCCCGATCCCCACCGGAGAGGTCTGCGCCTCCACCGTCTCCGTTTTCCCGGTGGCAGCGGGGGCAGAGCGTTCGGCGGCGGCGGCATTTTCCGCACCCGTCACCATGGCCGCCAGGCTGACCGCCTGACCTGCGGTCATTGCGCCCAGCAGCCGCCCCTGTTCGGCATGCTCAAGGCTGGGATCGTGACGCGGATGAAGCCATGCGCCTAACGGGCCGCGTGGCGCTTGCACGCGCGCGTTCGGCGCAGCGGGGGGGGCGGCAGAATCGGTGGGACGGGCCATAAAAACTCAAGCAAAAGAGCGATGCTTCAGGCTACCGGCCGATTGTTAACAAAAATGAAGGAGCCTGGGGCCGGTTGTCGCGAAATGGAACAGAGGACGGCATCTCCTTCATTTTCCGTGAACCAATCCCTTGAATGATGAGCAGCACACAACCTAGGAGCCTTGTATGGAAACCCTGCTCATCGCCGAAGACGAGCCCATCAGCCGCGCAATTCTCGCCGCCCAGCTCACGCAGGCGGGTTACCACGTGGAGACGGTGGAGGATGGCATGGCTGCCTGGACGCGCCTGAGCACGACCGACGAAGCGCTGCCCGAAATCGCCCTGTTGGTCACCGATCGCCGCATGCCGGGGCTGGACGGGCTGGAGCTGTTTGCGCGCATGCAACAGAATCTGGCGCTTTCCGTCATTCCGGTCATCATGCAGACTTCGGCCAACGCGCCGGAAGAGGTGGTGGAGGGCATCAAATCCGGCGTCTATTATTATCTTACGAAGCCTTATCTGGAAGAAACGCTGCTGACTCTGGTGAAGACGGCCATCCGCGAGCGGCGGCAGAAAGAGCGTTTCGAATCGCGCCTCATCCGTCAGCGCCAAGCCTTGGGCCGTTTCGTGCGGGGAGAATTCGAATTTCGCGGGTTGCGCGAGGCGCAAAACATCGCCTTCCTGCTGGGCAGCCTGTTTCCCCGCCCGGAATTGGCGGTACCGGGCTTGTACGAACTGATGCTCAATGCGGTGGAGCATGGCAATCTCGCCATCGGGTTCGAGGAGAAAAGCCGCTTGCTCGCGGCCTCCGGCCTAGAGGAAGAAATACGCCGCCGCCTTTCCGCCCCCGAATATATCGGGCGGCGGGTGCAGGTGGATTTCGCACAGGACGCAGCGGAAATGCGCGTAACAATTACCGATGAGGGAAGCGGTTTCGATTGGCGGCCCTATCTGGAAATCGAGCCGGGCCGCGCCACCCGCGCCCATGGGCGTGGCATCGCCAAAGCCAATTTGCTCAGCTTCGACCATCTGCGCTACGAGGGCCGCGGCAACCGCGTGCAGGTGGCGGCACGGCTGGATGCGAAGACGGGCTAGGCGACTTGGGGCATCGGCTTCAACCCGTCATCGAGTAACGCCACTTTGTCCTCATGTCCGAACAGATGCAGCAGGGCGCGGAATACTTCGCCCTGCTCGCTGGTGAGCTGCGGGTCTTTGCTCAAGACTACTTTCGCATTGTCGCGCGCGGCCAGTGCCAACTCGTAGTGATCCTGCAGATCGGCGAAGCGCATTTTCGGTGCGCCGCTTTGCTTGGTGCCCATCAGGTCACCCGCGCCGCGTTGCCGCCAATCTTCCTCGGCAATGGCGAAACCGTCTTCCGTTTCGCTCACGCTGCGCAGCCGCGCACGGCCATTGTCGGAAATCGCATCCGCATGCAGCAGGTAGCAGTGCGACTGGCGTATGCCGCGCCCTACCCGACCGCGCAACTGATGCAGTTGCGCCAGCCCGAAGCGTTCGGCATGCGCGATAACGATGACGGTGGCTTCCGGCACGTTCACTCCCACTTCCACCACGGTGGTGGAAATCAGCATGGTCAGCGCGCCGGAGATAAAGTCGTTCAGCACCTTCTGCCGCGCCTCGCCGTCCATGCGCCCATGCACCAGACCCACCTGCGGAAAGCGCGCGGCGAATTGTTCGTATCGCGTTTGCGCGGCGACCAGATCGGAGGCGGCCGAATCGTCGATCGTCGGGCAGATCCAATAAACACGCTCGCCTTGCTTCATGCCTTTTTCCAGCGTCTTTAGCAGTGCATCCGCTTCCGTCTGCGGCAACATCTGCGTTTGAATCGGCTTGCGGCCGGGCGGCTTGTCGGTGAGGCGCGAAACATCCGTATCGCCAAAAGCGGTCAGGGTCATGGTGCGGGGAATGGGGGTGGCGGTCATCAGCAACATGTGCGGGCGGGCGCCTTGCTCGTCTTGACCCTTGGCCGCCAGTTGAAGGCGCTGGTTGACGCCGAAACGATGCTGTTCATCCACCACTACCAAAGCCAGATTGGCGAATTCCACCCCTTCCTGAAACAAAGCATGGGTGCCGACGACGATGCCCGTTTCGCCGCTTTTGATGCGGACCAGCGTGGCTTCGCGGGTATGCGCTTTGTCGCCGCCGGTCAGCAATTCCACGGGCAACTTCAACTTCTTCAGCGTAGTAGCGATCCATTCCACATGCTGGCGGGCAACGATCTCGGTGGGGGCCATCAAAGCGGCCTGCTTGCCGCATTCCAGCGCCATCAGCATCGCTTGCAGCGCCACCGCCGTTTTTTCCGCTGCCCACATCCCCCTGCACCAGCCGCAGCATGCGCTGGCCGCTGGCCAGATCCATTGCGATCTCGCGGCCTACCTGGGCTTGGCTTTCGGTGAGGGTAAAAGGCAGCGCTTTGAGAAATTTGGCGCGCAACGCGCCGTCTCCGTCCAGCACGTAATGTTCGTGCGCCTGGAAGCGGCGGCGCGAGATGAGCAGCGCCAACTGGTTGGCCAACAATTCGTCGTAGGCCAGACGCAGGTAAGCCGCCTCCGTCTCCGCGCCCACCGGTTCATGCACCCGGCGCACGGCCTCTTTCCAATGCGGCCATTGCTTGCCCGCGAAAAAGTTCGAATCGATCCATTCCGGCAGTTCCGGCAACCCTTCCAGATGACCGCCGATCAGTTCGCGCAATGCCTTGGAGCTGAGTTTCTTGGTGGAAGGATAAAGCAAGCGCCGCGCGGGCTTCTTTTTGTGGGCATGCGCGGCAAAATTCTCCGTCGCGCGGCGCAATGTATGCGGCACATGCAGCACGAGATCGCGCAGATTGGCGATTTCCAGGCGCGCCAATTCCTTTGCCATGCGCACTTTGACGGCAGGCAAAGCTTCGATTTCCACCAGCAACGGTGCGATGATGCGGCTCATGTCATTCCCCTAAGCGACCCAATCATGCGCCATCATGCCTCGGGGGCATGCGGTTTTGGGATATGCTTCGCGCCCCGAAAGGATAAAAAAAGAGGATGGCATCCTTCTTTCCTTGGCGGCGGCAATCCCCTATCATCCAGCCATGTTCCGATTCCTGCTGCCGATTTTCTGCCTGCTCGCCTCCTCCGCTTTTGCGGCGGAAGTGCGCATGCTCAACGTCTCCTACGATCCCACACGGGAATTTTTCGAGGCTTACAACGCACTCTTCAGCGCCGATTGGCAGGCCCGCAACGGCGACATCGTGCGCGTCAGCCAATCCCATGGTGGCTCCGGCAAGCAAGCACGCGCGGTGATCGAAGGCCTGCCTGCGGATGTGGTCACGCTCGCGCTGGCCTATGACATCGACGCCATTGCCGCTGCTGGTGCAGAGGAACGCCCGCTGCTGCCGCCGGACTGGCAAAGCCGCCTGCCCCACCACAGCGCGCCCTACACCTCCACCGTGGTGTTTCTGGTGCGGGCGGGGAACCCGAAGAACATTCAGGATTGGGGCGATCTGGTCAGACCCGGCGTTTCGGTCATCACCCCCAACCCGAAAACCTCCGGCGGCGCGCGGTGGAATTACCTTGCCGCCTGGGCCTACGCCTTGGAGGCCAATGCGGGCGACGAGGCAAAAGCCGCCGAGTATATGCGCCAGCTTTTCGCGCATGTGCCGGTGCTCGATTCCGGCGCGCGTGCCGCCACCACCAGCTTCGCATCAACGCGAGATGGGAGATGTGCTGCTCACCTGGGAAAACGAGGCACAACTGGCGCGCCGCGAAATGGGCGAATCACGCTTCGAGATCGTCTATCCTTCGCTCAGCATCCTGGCCGAGCCGCCGGTGGCATTGATCGAACGCAACGCCCGCCGCCGCGGCACCATCCTCATCGCCCAGGCCTACCTCGAAGAACTCTACGCCCCCGCCGCCCAGCGCCTAGCCGCACGCTATTTCTTCCGCCCAAGCAACCCCGCCATCCTGGCCGAATTCCAAGCCTCCTTCCCCGAACTGCGCATGAAAACCATCGAGGATTTCGGTGGCTGGCAGGTAGCCCACGCCAAACATTTCGCGGATGGCGGATTGTTCGACCGGATCACCACCCCGCAATAGGCATCGAATCTTTACGCGCTTTACGGCACATCATTTTCAGGGCCTGAAAGCAAAAAATCCTTACCGCGCAAGCGATTCGGAACGTTTCTTTCAGGCCCTATCTGTATCTGGCTCTATGTAAGTAGCTTCGTCATTCCCCGAATTTCCTGAAAGGAAATTATAGGGGAATCCACGCCGAACTCCCCTATCACGCTATCGTCCCTCTACAGGATGGATTCCCCTATAATTTGCTGTGCAAATTCGGGGAATGACGAGTGCAGGCTTAATGACGGACAGCAAAAGGGAGGCGCATCGCTGCGCTCCCTTTTCGTTGCCAGTAATGGCGATTACGGCGTCATCACCACTTTGACGCAGCCATCTTCCTTGTCGCGGAACTTTTTGTAATGTTCCGGGGCGTCTTCCAGTTTGATGCGGTGGGTGATGACGAAGGAGGGGTCGATCTCGCCTTGCTCGATTTTCTCCAACAAGGGCGCGAGGTAGCGGTGGGTGTGGGTCTGGCCCATTTTCCAGGTCAGGCCTTTGTTCATCGCCGCGCCGAAGGGGATTTTGTCGAGAAACCCGGCATAAACGCCGGGGACGGACATGGTGCCGCCCTTGCGGCAGCATTTGATGCATTGGCGCAGCACGCTCGGGCGGTCGGTGCCCAGGAAAAGCAGCGTCTTCACCTTGTCGATCACCGCATCGAAGCTGCCGTGCCAGTGCGCTTCGGTGCCCACCGCGTCGATCACGCGATCCGGCCCGCGGCCCTTGGTCATTTCCATGAGGGATTCGTAGATGCCGTCTTCTTCCAGGAAATCGAGCGTTTCGGTTTTGCCGTCCGCACGGGCCAAGGCCAGGCGTTCGGGCACGGTGTCGATGGCAATGACGCGACCGGCACCGAGCATCCAGGCGCTTTTGATGGCGAACTGTCCCACGGGGCCGCAGCCCCAGATGGCCACTGTATCACCCGGTTCGATCTGCGCGTTTTCCGCCGCCATGTAGCCGGTGGGGAAGATGTCGGAGAGGAAGAGCACCTGCTCGTCTTTCAAACCGTTGGGGATTTTGATGGGCCCAACATCCGCATAGGGCACGCGCACATATTCCGCCTGCCCGCCAGAGAAGCCGCCCAGCATGTGGGAATAGCCGAAGAGGCCGGAGGGGGACATGCCCATGACCTTGGCGGCCATTTCCGCGTTCGGATTCGAATTGTCGCAGAGGGAGAAAAGCTGCTTCTGGCAAAACCAGCACTCGCCGCAGGCGATGTTGAAGGGCACCACTACGCGGTCGCCCACTTTCAGTTTCTTCACGGCGTTGCCGACCTCGACCACTTCGCCCATGAATTCATGCCCGAGAATATCGCCCGATTCCATGGTGGGCATGTAGCCGTCATACAAATGCAGATCGGACCCGCAGATGGCGGTGGCCGTAACTTTCACGATCGCATCGCGCGGATCGAGAATCTTCGGATCGGGAACGGTCTCGACGCGAACGTCTTCCTTGCCATGCCAGCAACATGCTTTCATCGGGTAGTCTCCTGTCAAATGATCGACCCAATCCCGACTCTCCCTTGGTCATGAGTGAACGCGATCAGATGACAAGGAAGCGAATAAATTTTCTGCATTTCACAAAGGCCAATGTATCTTATGTATATATTTACACAGATAAAAGGTGACGCTGATCGTTACGACTCAAAATGCAAAATGCGATGGCCCAATCGACAGGATCGTATCCTGTGATTCTAACAGCAAATCTTACTGAACCTAGGGATTTAGAAAACTCATAGAACGCCATTAAGACCTCTTGCTACCAATTGGAAGAGAGAGCGTATCTAAAAGAATGCGAATTATGCACACCCCTTCGGAAGTCAGCAGACCGAGCCAGCCTTGAGCTCGCCGAAGGCGTCAGGCTCATGTGATTGTCAGCAGACAATCGCGGAGCGAAATGCAAAACCACCATCAAAAAAGCCACCCAAAAGGCGGCATTTTTGATGGTCGGAGCGACAGGATTTGAACCTGCGACCCCTAGTCCCCCAGACTAGTGCGCTACCAGGCTGCGCCACGCTCCGACGTCCTTTTTCAGCGGGGCGTTTGGATAACGGTTGGGGAAGCGTTACGCCCGTCGCAAGGATTGCAGGATACTACGCATCTGCCGCAGTTCCGCAAGGGCTGAATCGAGCGTGAGCCGTGTTTTTTCATCCAAGGCCCCGAGCGGGTTCAATGCAGGCGGCACCGGCGCATGGCCGTTCTGCTCCAGCGCGGCCTGCGCGCCTTTGATGGTGTAGCCTTCGCCGTAAAGCAGATGCTGGATGCTGCGCAGGCGGATAACGTCTTCGGGGCGGTAATGGCGGCGGCCGCCTTTCATTTTCACCGGCTGGATTTCGGAAAATTTGGTTTCCCAGAAACGCAGTACATGCGGCGGTACGTCGAGCTCGGCGGCGACTTCGCTGATGTTGCGCAGAGCGAGCGGCGATTTCTCATGCAGATTCGGAAGCATTCCGGGAGAGGCCGCTTCGGGCGCGTCGTCGAATACTTCGGGAAGTAGATCGAGCTGGGCCATGAAGTCGCCTCCGTTTGGAGAACTGTCATCCCGCGCAGGCGGAGATGACAGTTAGTGATGCGAGAAAACTTATTCTAACACGGCACCTTGATTTCTGGATTCCCGCGGGGCAGCCCCCATTTGCGCAGGAATGAAAAAACTAGGCGCTTTCTTTATCTTTCTTCGATTTCTTGCCACCGGCCAGCGTTTGGTTGACCTTGCTCTTGAGAATGTTCGAAGCATTGAAGGATAGCACGGTGCGCGGAGTGATCGGCACTTCCACGCCGGTCTTCGGGTTGCGGCCGGTGCGCTGCTTTTTGCTGCGCAGGCTGAAGGTACCGAAGGAAGACAGTTTCACGCTGTCGCCGCCTTCGAGTGCGGCGCAGATTTCTTCGATCACCGCATCCACCATGGCGCTGGATTCGGTGGAAGAAAGGCCCACTTCGCGATACACGATGGTGGCCAGATCGGCGCGGGTCAGGGTTTTGTCGTACTGCATGGGCTTCCTCAAATTTTAGTGATTCGCTTGTCGGTCAAAGGGGGCGACGGCGTGTTTTAACGCCGATTGGTTACCACCGTATTAAACTGCTTCCCCAAGTTAGTCCAGCCCCGAGCGCAGGGGTGGCGATCAGATCGTCGCGTTTGATTTTCCCCTCCCGCACCCCGACAGCCAAAGCCAGCGGAATGGAGGCGGCGGAGGTATTGCCGTGGCGGTCCGCCGAGAGGATCGCACGTTCCGGGCCGACATCAAGCTTTTCACCCACTGCGCTCAGGATGCGGGCATTGGCCTGATGCGGCACCAGCCAGTGAAGGTCCGCCGCCGTGAGACCGGTCGCCTCCAGGCCCCGTTGCACTT
This sequence comes from Rickettsiales bacterium, assembly GCA_965247145.1. Taxonomy (GTDB): domain Bacteria; phylum Pseudomonadota; class Alphaproteobacteria; order Rickettsiales; family JAIXRX01; genus CBDFGH01. The sequence continues at coordinate 58,681 of CBDFGH010000001.1, read as the reverse complement.
CCTCGCTCATGCGCGAGACGGCGTGGCGGAAGACTTCGCGGCCCTGCATGATCACCTTGCCTGCCGTCTGCGTGCGCGCGACACCGCCGGTAGTGTAGAGCAATGGCGCAAAATCACCGTCGGACGCGATATGTGTATGGAGAATACCGCGATCCGCATTCGTACCCTGCCCGGTCTCGGCGCGTAGCACCATCGCGCCTGCACCATCGCCGAAGAGGATGCAGGTATTGCGGTCCGTCCAATCGACGATGCGGGAGAAGATTTCGGCGCCCACCAGCAGCACATTGCGTGCGGCGCCCGTGCGAATCAGACTGTCGGCCAAATGAAGCCCGTAGACGAAGCCCGAACAGGCCGCGGCCAAATCCATGGCAGCACCCTGGCGCATACCCAGCTTACGCTGCGTATGTACGGCGGTGGCGGGGAAAGTGTCGTCCGGCGTCGTCGTCGCCAGCAGCAGCAGGTCGATTTCCGAAATACTCATGCCCGCCTGCTGCAAAGCCTGTTGGGCGGCGGCGGCGGCGAGGTCGGAGGTCACTTCGTCTTTCGCGGCGATGTGGCGCTGCTTGATACCGGTGCGCTCGACGATCCAGCTATCCTTCGTCTCCACCATCTTTTCCAGATCGGCATTCGTGCGGATTTCCTGCGGGAGATAGGCGCCGATACCGGCGACGGTGGCGCGGATCATCCCACCGCTCCCTGCAACTGGGTATTGGGCGAGGCAGGCGTGGGCGCGGTGGCGGCAATCTCGGCGCTGATGCGTTGATTGACCTTATTCTCCACCAGCTGATGCGCCACTTTCAGCGCATGATAGAACGCATATTCATCCGCCCCGCCGTGGCTTTTCACGGAAATCCCGTTCAGGCCCACGAACATCGCGCCGTTATATTTGCGCGGATCGAGGCGCTTGGCCAGCGCGTCGAAGGTCGGCTTGGCGACGATATAGGCGATTTTGGTGAACAGCGAGCGCGAGAAGGTTTCCTTGATGTAGGTGCGAATCAGGCTGGCGGTGCCTTCGCTCATTTTCAACGCAACGTTGCCGGTGAAGCCGTCCGTCACCACCACATCCGTGCGTCCGGCATTGATGTCGTTGGCTTCGACGAATCCCTGAAAATCCAGACCATGCGCGGGATCGCTGAGTAGCGTATGCGCCTCGCCGAGCACTTCGTGCCCCTTGCCCTGTTCGCTGCCGATATTGAGCAGGCCGATGGTGGGATGTTCATGCTTGAACACGGCGCGGGCAAAGGCGTTGCCCATCACCGCGAATTGAAACAAGGTCGCCGCGTCGCATTCCACATTCGCACCCAGATCGAGCACGGCGCACATGCCTTTTTTGGTCGGCATTTGGGAAACGATGGCTGGGCGGTAGATGCCGGGGAGTGTGCGCAACTGCAGCTTGCTGATCGCCATGAGCGCACCGGTGTTACCCGCGGAGACGACGGCGGCGGCGCGGCCTTCGGCCACCGCGCGGATCGCTTCCCACATGCTCGAGCCTTTGCCCTGCCGCACGGCGGCAGAGGGTTTGGTGTCGGCGGAGATGACGGAGGCACAATCGACTACGGATGATACGGATGCCAACGAAACATGTTTATCGAGCAGCGCGCGCACCGCCGTTTCCTGCCCATAGAAGCAGAAGCGCAGCGTAGGATATTTGCGGTGCGCGAGTTCGGCTCCGCCGATGACGGAGCCGGGCGCATGATCGCCACCCATCGCGTCAAGCGCGATGGTTACATGGGCGTCGTACGGCACATCCATTTTCGGGAAACCCCTAGAATTTCTAGAGGTTGACCTTATCCTTGGTCACTTGGCGGCCATTGTAATAGCCATCCGGCGAGACATGGTGCGGGCGCTTCAATTCGCCGGTCGTGCCGTCTTCGACCACGATGGTCGGGTTCAGGGCCTTGTGCGCGCGGCGCATGCCACGACGCGAGGGGGAGGTTTTCCGCTTGGGAACAGCCATGGGATCGCCCTTTAAGCTTGTGTTTTATATGATTTCCTTGCGGCTGACGGTGCCTGTCTGCGCGAAGGAATCGGCACTTATACGCATTTCCGCAGGAAATGCTAGTGTTAGTTTCGCTCAGGCGCGGGTCTACTGACCCTCGCCTGAGCCTGACGCCTTCGGCGAGCTCAAGGCTGACTCGGGCCTCCTGCCCTTAGTATAACAAGAGAAGCATTTGGAACGTCTGGCAGCGAAAGCGGCGAGGTAGAGCGCCCCTCACCTGCTTGCGGGTGACTGAGTCGCGTGACGACGAAGGTGGATTTGCTTAGCGAACAACGTGAGCTTAGCTAATCCGGGTGGGGGTGACAGGCGGCTGGGCTCTGTAGATAAGCCTGCCCCAGCTCCCCCTCACCGGCTCGCTTCGCTCACCACCCTCTCCCAGAGGGAGAGGGCTCACCATAGCCTACCCCTTCAGCGCTCTTTGCTGCGCGCACAACCACGCATGGGCCTCGCGGGGACTCATCGCGTCCATATCCAACACTTGCAACGCTTCGTCGAACTCCGACACCATCGGCTCCGGCAGCGACACTTCCACCGCCGCGAACAGCGGCAGGTCGCCGCTGCTGGCACGGCGGGAATCGGCTTCCAGTTTTTGCAGTAACACGCCCGCGCGGGTGACGACGCTTTGGGGGAGGCCGGCGAGGCGCGCGACTTGCACGCCGTAGGAACGGTCCGCCGCACCGGGGATGACCTGGTGCAGGAAGGTGATGTTCCCTGCCCTTTCGCGCACGGCCATGGTGCGGCAGACGACGGCGGGGCAATCGTCCAATGCGCGGGTGAGTTCGTGGTAATGGGTGGCGAAGAGGCCCCGGCATTGCGTGACATGGTGGAGATGTTCGAGCACCGCCCAAGCAATGGCGAGGCCGTCATACGTTGCCGTGCCGCGCCCGATTTCGTCCATGATGACGAAGCTTTGCGCGGTGGTCTGATGCAGAATCGCCGCCGTTTCGGCCATTTCCACCATGAAGGTGGAACGCCCGCGCGCGAGATCGTCACTCGCGCCGACGCGGCTGAACAGGCGATCCACTACACCGAGTCGCGCTTCGCTGGCAGGCACGAAACTGCCCATCTGGGCGAGCAATACGATCAGCGCATTCTGCCGCAGGAAGGTGGATTTGCCCGCCATGTTCGGGCCGGTGAGCAGCCACAATCTTGTGCGCTCATCCAGCAGGCAATCGTTCGGCGCGAAGCTGCCGTGCCCGCCAGTGCTCAATTGCGCTTCCACCACCGGGTGCCGCCCGCCGCGCAGGGTGAATTCCAGGCCCTCGACCATTTCCGGGCGGCAATAGCCGCGCCCTTCGGCCAGTTCCGCCAGCCCGGCCCAGACATCGAGCGAAGCCAGCGCGCGGCCGCTCGCCGCCACCGCATCCGCCGCGCCGAGAATTTCGGCGAGCAGCGCTTCGAAAATGCCGAGCTCCGTGCGCAGCGATTCTTCCGCCGCCGCATTGATGCGCTTCTCCAGCGCGGCCAGCGCCTCGGTCGTATAGCGCATCGCGCTCGCCACGCCCTGGCGGTGGATGAAATCGAGCGGCATTTTCCCCGCATGGGCGCTGCCGATTTCGATGAAATAACCGAGGATATTGTTGTGTTTGATTTTCAGCGAAGCGACGCCGGTCTGCTTCTGGTAAGCCTCCTGCAGCGCCGCCACATGCGTGCGGCCATGGTCGCGTAAAGCGCGGCTTTCATCCAGGCCCGCATGGAACCCCGCGCGTACAAACCCGCCATCGCGCGCATAGACCGGCAGCGTCTCGTCGAGCGCGGCGAGCAAGCGCTCGGACAATGCCGTGCAGGGGTCGGTGCCCAACCACAAATCGCGCGTGCCTTGCGGCGCGTTCGTCTCATGCTTCAATGCTCCCTGCAAATGGCACGCCACGCGCAGCCCGTTCGCCACCGCCATCATATCCCGCGGCCCGCCCCGGCGTAGCGAAAGGCGCGAGAGCGCGCGCACCACATCCGGCGCCTGCCGCAACGTTTCGCGCAAAGTGCGCCGCAAATCGCGCGCTTCCATCAGCCACGCCACCATATCCTGCCGCGCGCGAATGACCGCGATGTCGGTGAGCGGCGCCTGCAGCCAAGCCGCCAGCATGCGCCCGCCCGCCGCCGTCACCGTTTTGTCGATCGCCGAAAGCAGGCTGCCGCGCTTGCCGCCTTGCAGCGATTGCACCAGTTCCAGATTCCGCCGCGTCGCCGCATCCATCAGCAGATGCTCGCCGGGATGGAGGATGCGTGGACGCTCGAGCCGCGCCGAAGATTCCTTCTGCGTGAGCGCAATATAATGCACCAGCACGCCGAGGGAGACGACGCATTCGCCCAGATTTCCGAACCCGTCGAGATTCGCCACCCCATATTGCCCGCACAAATGCCGCGCCGAAGCGCGCGCATCGAACAGGCTGGCCGGTTGCGGCACCATGCGCGGACGCCATTCGTTCCACAGGCTGAGCAGCGGTTCTTCCATCTTCGCGGTGTCCTGCGCGTCGGCCACCAGTATCTCGCTGGGGTTCAGCCGCGCGAGTTCGGCCGACAATGCATCTGCTTTCAGCGTGGCCGCACCCACTTCGCCGCTGCTCATATCCGCCCAGGAAAGGATCCAATCCGACTCCGCGCTTTGCCACAACACGCTCAGATAATTCGCCGCACGCGCATCCAGCAGCGAGTCTTCGGTGATCGTCCCCGGCGTCACGATGCGCACCACTTCGCGGCGCACGATGGATTTGTGGCCGCGCTTTTTCGCCTCGGCGGGACTTTCCATCTGCTCGCAGATCGCCACCCGCACGCCTGCCGCGATGAGGCGTTCGAGGTAGGATTCGTGGCTGTGCGCGGGCACGCCGCACATGGGAATATCCTCGCCCGCATGCTTGCCGCGCTTGGTCAGCGCGATGTCGAGAATGCCCGCCGCGCGAATCGCATCCTCGAAAAAGATCTCGAAGAAATCGCCCATGCGATAGAACAGCAGGCAATCCGCATGCTGCTTTTTGAGTTCCAGATATTGCGCCATCGAGGGCGTGACCGCCCCAGAATCGGAAGGCCCTTGCACTGCAGCATTTTCCCGTGGCTGTTTCTTTAATTCCATCCCGAACCCTTAATCCTTATTCGCGCTTGTGCGGTGCAGCATTTTTATGATTGCATTTCGTTGAGAAAGAGAGTGACAAGCCTTCCCGCGATACGCTAGAAAACGCTACCTTTTCTGCCCCAGACAACGAATCGTTTTCGGCAATCACTCCGTACTTCTATCAGGCATATTCCCCATGGCCAAGGTCAACGACAAAGTCACCCGCGAAGAAGCCCTCGCCTTCCACTCCGAAGGCAAGCCCGGCAAGCTGGAAATCAGCCCTACCAAACCGCTGATGACGCAGCGCGATTTGTCGCTCGGATATTCTCCCGGTGTGGCCGAACCCTGCCTCGACATCGCGAAAGACCCGAGCCTCGCCTACAAATACACCGCCAAGGGCAACTTCGTCGCCATCATCTCGAACGGTACCGCCGTGCTCGGCTTAGGCAATCTCGGCGCGCTGGCCTCCAAGCCGGTGATGGAAGGCAAGGCGATTCTGTTCAAACGCTTCGCCGACATCGACGGGATCGATCTGGAAGTCGACACCACCGACCCCGAAGAATTCATCAATTGCGTGAAGCTGCTCGGCGCCACCTGGGGCGGCATCAACCTGGAAGACATCCGCTCCCCCGAATGCTTCATCATCGAAGCACGCCTGAAAGAGTTGATGGACATTCCGGTGTTCCATGACGACCAGCACGGCACCGCCATCATCACCGCCGCCGGTATCATCAACGCCGCCCACGCCTCGGGCCGCAAGATGTCCGAACTCAAAGTGGTGGTGAACGGCGCGGGCGCGGCGGGCATCGCCTGCACCGAACTGATCAAGACCATGGGCATCCGCCACGAGAACGTGCTCATGTGCGACAAATCCGGCGTGATCTATCAGGGCCGCGAGCATGGCGACATGAACCAATGGAAATCGGCACACGCCGTACCCACCAGCAAACGCACTTTGATGGAAGCGATGACCGGCGCGGACGTCTTCATCGGCCTCTCCGTGAAAGGCGCGGTCACGCGTGAGATGGTAAAGGCGATGGGCAAGAATCCGATCATCTTCGCCATGGCGAACCCCGATCCCGAAATTACTCCCGAAGAAGTGCACGCCGTGCGCGACGACGCCATCGTCGCTACCGGTCGTTCGGACTATCCGAACCAGGTGAACAACGTGATGGGCTTCCCCTACATCTTCCGCGGCGCGCTGGACGTGCAGGCGCGCGAGATCAACGAGGAAATGAAAATCGCCGCCGCCAATGCCCTGGCCGAACTCGCCCGTGAAGACGTGCCGGACGAAGTGATGGCGGCGTATAGCGGCCGCAAGATGACCTACGGGCGCGAATACATCATCCCCACCCCGTTCGATCCGCGCCTTATCACCACCATTCCCGTCGCGGTCGCGAAAGCCGCCATGCGCACCGGCGTAGCGCGTAAGCCGATTACGGATATGGATGCTTACGTGCAGCAGCTCGCCGCTCGCCGCGACCGCAGCGCCGGTTCGCTCACGCATCTCTTCCAGAAGATCAAGGCCAATCCGCAACGCCTCATCTTCGCCGAGGGCGAAGACGAGAAAATCATCCGCGCCGCCGCGCAATGGCGGGATTCGGGCTACGGCACGCCGATTCTGGTGGGCCGTGTGGACCGCATCAAAGAGGCGATGAAGAAGCTCGGCGTCGAGCAGCGCGGCATCGAAATCGCCAACGCCGCCATTTCTCCACATGTCGACGATTACATCGAACGCCTCTATGACCGCCTGCAGCGCAAAGGTTTCCTGGAGCGCGATGCGGCGCGCCTGGTGAAGAACGACCGCAACATCTTTGCCGCCTGCATGCTGGCCGGCAACCAGGGCGATGCTTTGGTGACGGGCCTCACGCGCAATTATAATGTCAGCTATCAGGACATCCTGAAAGTGATCGACACGCAGGCCGACCACCCGATGTTCGGCATGTCGATGCTCATCACCAAAGACCGCACGGTCTTCATCTCCGACACCACGGTGAACGAATTGCCGGACGCGCCGATGCTGGCCGACATCGCCCAATGCGCCGCCCGCAAGGTGCGCAGCATGGGCCAGGACCCGCGCGTGGCATTGCTGTCGTTTTCCAACTTCGGCAACCCGATGATGGAAAAAGCCCAGCGCATCCGCGACGCGGTGGATATCCTCGACAATACGCCGGGCATCGACTTCGAATATGAAGGCGAGATGGCGGCGGATGTGGCGCTGAATGCGGAACTGCTGAAGCTCTATCCCTTCTGCCGCTTGAGCGCACCCGCCAACACCCTCATCATGCCCGCCCTCCACAGCGCCAACATCTCCTCGAAAATGCTGCAATCTTTGGGCGACGGGATCATGATCGGGCCGTTCCTGGTGGGATTAGAGAAGCCCGCGCAAATCCTGCAACTCGGCGCGAGCGTCACCGAGATCATCAACTTGGCGGCCATCGCCGCCTCCGAAGCCATCGACAACCGCCGCGCCGCCGAAGGTGAGCCCATGACCGCTACCACCGCCGCCGGCATGATGCCGCAGGCCGAACCGGCATTGAAGAAAACGGCGGCCAAAAAGGTGGTGGTGAAAACGCAAGACAAAGGCCAAGCGAAAGCCCAGGCAAAAAAATCCACAGCGAAAAGCGCGCCCAAGGCTCCGGTCAAACAACCCGTCGCCCCCAAAACACCGCCGCGTCGCAAAAGCGCCTGACCGAATCCTACTTAAAGCCCATTCTCCCCGACAGGAGAATGGGCTTCTTATTGCCTGCATCTGCCAAGCCTCGACCTACCTGCGGAAACACCCAGAATGCAACCATGGAAGTCGGATAGCCCGCCCGTCTGCGCGGGCATGCCGCGTAGAAATCCTGACAATGAAAAGACTGAGTGTAGTCATTAAATTGTCTTAACTTTTTAGTTGCAACTGGGCTGTTTCTGCTCCATAGCCGATGGCATGCAAATCATCCTGGTACGCCACAGCGAGGCCGATCATAATCGGAATCACAGCTACGGCAAAAAACAAGAGTTCGACCCGCTACTTACGGCAGATGGGGAGGTGAACGGTATTGAAGAGGCCATCGCCTGCGGCGATGCCCTGGTTCAATATCTTTTCGATGGCCAAGAGACCGGCAAAGAATGGGAAAAAGATTTCGCCTGGCAGCAATTCGCCGAATCTATCGGTAGTCAGCGTCATGCGCCGGGAAAGCATACGATCCGCGCGCACCCCCAACCCATGCGGATCGAGCCAAGAGAGGTGCAGCTCTGCACCAGTATTTTCCCGCGCGCGCGGCAGAGCGCGCAACGCATTGCGCATGAGTTCCACCAGGCGGGCTTTCCGCTGAGGCCCGAGCAATGCAGCGAAAGTGCTCAGTTCATCGAGACCGATATGCCCTATAAACGCATGAACAGAGCGGCTCGCGCTTCGCTGAAAGGCTGGGCCGACCGTTATCCAGATACTGAAGACGCGAAGCAGATACGCATTTTGGTCAATGAAAAACAACAACCCGCGATCATCGCCAACCGATATCCCTACGCGCCACGGTTCGAGGAAACGCAAGAACAGATGCTTCCCGATCTGCAGAAATTTCTGGATCATTGTGCGGCAAGCAAGGGGAAAGTCGGCATCATCGTCGGACATGCTGTGGGGCTGCATACATTGCGCGGCCTTCTGTGCAATATTCCCAGAGCCGCACTTTCGCACATGCGGCCCCAAGGCAACGGCAGCGCGCTGGTGATCGATCTGCCGGATGGCATTGGCAGCGGCACCACACTTGGCTATATTCATGGGCAGGAATATCAACGCACCGACAAACGCGGCCTTTAATGACCGAACCCACCGCGCACGATCTCGACCTCACGCCCCCTGGCGGCACCCGCAAGGTGTTGCTGCATTCCTGCTGCGCGCCGTGTGCCGGGCCGCTCATCGAGCGGATGCATGAGAGCGGGCTGGAATTGACGATCTTCTTCTACAACCCCAACATCCACCCCCTGCGCGAATACGACATCCGCAAGCAGGAGAATATCCGCTACGCCGAAAAGCTCGGCATTCCCTTCGTGGATGCGGATTACGACGTGCAGGACTGGTTCGCACGCGCCAAAGGCATGGAGCGCGACCCCGAACGCGGCAGGCGGTGCAGCATGTGCTTCGACATGCGTTTCGAACGCACCGCGCTCTACGCCAAGGAAAATGACTTCTCCGTCATCACTTCCAGCTTGGGCATCAGCCGCTGGAAGAACATGGAACAGATCAACGAATCCGGCACCAACGCCGCGAGCCATTACGAGGGCGTGGAATATTGGACGTATAACTGGCGCAAGCAGGGCGGCGGCGCGCGCATGTATACCCTGGCCAAGGAAGAACGCTTCTACCAGCAGCAATATTGCGGCTGCATCTATTCCCTGCGCGACACCAACGAATGGCGCGAAAGCCAGGGCCGCGAAAAGATCGCGATCGGGGAGACATGGTATGAGAAAAAGGTGGAAGATGCGGGGGCGGAGTGACATCCTGCCCATAAGAGCAACGGATTGGTTGGCGAAGACGGTCATTCCCACGAATACCTACAACGCCTTCGAGCACGATGACGGGGAAATTTAGTGTAGCGCGATGGCAGCGGACTTCTGAGTACTAAATTGTGGCGTATAGGCAGCAGGATTGACTTTACCACCCTGTCCCTGCACCAATTTCGTGGCTTTGTCCAAAGCTTGGTCCAGATTCCCCAGCTCTTTTGCCAAGGTCACTTCGCCTTGCTCGTTGACGATACCGACGACTAGATTCTTACTCGACGGGCGCCCATCCGGGTCGGTCAGCGCGATGTTGGCCACAGGCGTGTCGCCTACAAACAAGGCCACACCGTCTTTCGTGGGCCGCACGCTGGGAATGCTTTCCTTGTTCTGCGCGCGCAACAATACGCGAAAATGCGCCGGGTCTTCGACCACCACCGAGAGATTTAGCGGGCCCTCTGCCAATGCACCGGATTTAGGGCGTTCGAGAACCAGAGTCGTGCGCGGTTCTTCAAAGCTCGCGCTGCCATAGATTTTCTTAGTATCCTCTCCCTTTCCCATATCGATCCGCATCGTGTTCTTTTGCAGTGCTGCGTAACTCTCCGCCGGAACGTGGAGCACAGTTGCATATGGTTCGCGGTAGTCAGATACTGCCGTCAGCTCGACGCGGCGATTGGTCATGCTGGCATCCTGGGTGTCTACGGCCAGATGTTTCTCGCCGAAGCCTTGGGCATTCACCACCACCCGCTCCCGCAATTCCATAGGTAGCAATGGCAACAAATCCTTCATCGTGTTCTGAGCGCGCTGTGCGGATAGCCGGTCGTTACTTTTATCGTCTCCCGTAGCATCCGTATGTCCGGCAATACGCAAAATAGTGCCGGGATGGGTTTTGAGATAACCCGTCACATCCCCCGCCAACTGCGCGAGCTTGCCTTTGTTTTCGCCATCCAGGCCGCTGATGCCCGATTCGAAATGCACAGCCCCAAACTCGGTTTTGGTTTCAATTACCGGCGGAGTCCGGTGATGAACAAGTATGAAATCTTGCGGTGTTTGGGCTTTCTGTGCTTGGAGATAAACGTGATCTACCACGGTTTTGTCACCCAAGTTAGCATCTTCCACTATCTCCCGCGCGACCGTGTGCGGCCCATCGCGTAGCAGTCTGCTAGGCAATTTGCCTTGTGAATTCCCTTTGGGAATCACTTTCAAATGAACGTCTGCAGGAACGGTGTGAAGCGTATCGCCCATAGTGAAAACCTACCGGAATTACTGAATTCCAGATTACCACCCAATTATGACAGTTTAATGAATGTTAAGCGTGCATCAAATATCCGCATACACATGCGTCTCGCCCGCCGCACCTGGATGCGTGATCGCGCCTTTTTCGGCGGGGCCGACGAGTTGGGCGTATTTCCACAACGCGCCGCTGCCGTAATCGGTGGCGCGGGGTTTCCAACCTCGGCGGCGGGCGGCGAGTTCGGCGTCACTCAAGGCCACGTTCAACGTACCTTCCACGGCGTCGATGGTGATAATATCCCCATCCTGCAGCAATGCGATGGGCCCGCCCACGGCCGCCTCCGGCCCGACATGGCCGATGCAGAAACCGCGCGTGCCGCCGGAGAAACGCCCGTCCGTGATCAGCGCCACCTTGTCGCCCGCGCCCTGTCCGTAGAGCGCCGCCGTGGTGCTGAGCATCTCGCGCATGCCGGGGCCGCCCTTGGGGCCTTCGTAGCGGATGACGAGCACGTCGCCGTCTTGATAATCGCGTTTCTCCACCGCGGCGAAACAGGCTTCCTCGCTGTCGAAGCAGCGGGCGGGACCGCGATGCTGCAGGTTTTTCATGCCGGCCACCTTCACGATCGCCCCTTCCGGCGCGAGGTTGCCGCGCAGGGCGACGACGCCGCCGGTGGGCGAAAGCGGGTTCGAGACCGGGCGCACCACTTCCTGATGCTCGGGGAAGCGGACGTTCTTCAGGTTTTCGGCGATGGTCTTGCCGGTCACGGTAAGGCAGTCGCCATGCAGATGCCCCGCATCGAGCAGCGCCTTCATCACGATCTGAATGCCGCCGACATCGTAGAGGTCTTTCGCCACGAAGCGCCCGCCGGGCTTGAGATCGGCGATGTAGGGCGTGCGGTGGAAGATTTCACCCACCGCATGCAGGTCGAATTCGATGCCGCATTCATGCGCGATGGCGGGCAGATGCAGCGCGCCGTTCGTGCTGCCGCCCGTGGCGGCGACCACGGCGGCGGCGTTTTCCAGCGCGCGGCGGGTCACGATATCGCGCGGGCGGATTTTGTTGCGCAGCAGTTCCATCACCGCCAGGCCGGAATCGTAGCAGAAGGCGTCGCGCGATTCATAGACCGCCGGTGCGTCCGCCGAACCGGGAAGCGCGAGACCGATGGCTTCCGACACGCAGGCCATGGTATTGGCGGTGAATTGCCCGCCGCAGGAACCGCCCGAGGGACAGGCCACGCGCTCCAGCGCCTCCAGTTCCGCGTCGCTCATTTCGCCCGCGCTGTGCTTGCCCACGCCCTCGAACACATCGACCACCGTCACGTCGCGGCCCTGATATTTGCCGGGCAGGATGGAGCCGCCATAGATGAAGACGCTCGGCACATTCAGCCGCACCATCGCCATCATCATCCCCGGCAGCGATTTGTCGCAGCCCGCCAGCCCCACCAGCGCGTCATAGGCATGGCCGCGCATGGTCAATTCCACCGAATCGGCGATGAGGTCGCGGCTGGCCAGCGAGGCTTTCATGCCCTGATGCCCCATCGCGATGCCGTCCGTCACCGTAATCGTAGTGAATTCGCGGGGCGTGCCGAGGGCCGCCGAAATCCCCTTCTTCACCACCTGCGCCTGGCGGCCCAGCGTGATGTTGCACGGCGCGGCCTCGTTCCAGGTGGTGGCCACGCCGACCAGCGGCTGGCCGACCTGCGTGCGGGTGAGCCCCATCGCATAGAGATAGGAGCGGTGCGGTGCACGCTCCGGCCCGGTGGTGACATGGCGGCTTGGGAGCGTGGATTTTCCAAAGATTTTGTTCATTTTATCAATCAATACAATAATTGTGCACTAAGTCAGGAAACACAATTACTGTATTTGATCTAGCTTGCAGCAGTATTTATCCAACTAGATAGATCTAAATCAAACTTATCTTTCCATTCAGCTATCAGCGCTTCAGATGGAGGTTCAATTTGACTAAACAAGATTTCACCGAAATCATTGAGATAGAAGTTGTTTTTTGACTCAAGCGTTTTTTTAAACGCCTGATGTTTCCGCTTCTCTATCTTTATGACGCGGTAAAAGGGAATTGAAGTGATTTCATCAACCCCTTTAATACCATAAAGCAAAGTTCTTTGTTTAATAATCTCGGCCGCAGATAACATAAAATTTCTATCTACTGTGCATATCGGGCGATGTTTCCACGAGCTTCACTCCGCGAGAAGTGACAACATCAGTCACTTCTCGACCAGATGTTCTCCATACATATCGTTCTTGGGCAGCTTTTATTTCGTCTGCAGACAATGTCTTGTTATTATTAAATATGCTTCCTTTAACCGAGATGTCTCCAGGGAGCATAAGAGTTTCTTCTGGTAAAGTAAGAAATAGGTCGTCTCCAACACTTAATCCAGCGGGCACAGCACGATTTTCTAGATATAGAGTTTTGTCGACTTTAAGGCCACGCGGTAAAGTTCCTACACGTGAGCCGTCAAGAGTTAAGGTTCCTTTGACGTGAAAATTTTTACCAAGAGTCTCAACACCCACATTACTTAATACGACAAATTTATTATTTAGAGTTAAATTATCAGGGTAAGCACGCAAATCGCCACTGAATAAATGCCCTTTAACTATTAAGTTATCTGGCAAGATATGAACATTGCTACCATCGACATCGAGGTTGCCGTCAACCGTCAGATTATCTGGCAATGAATGTAAGCTAGGGTATTCAGCAACATTTAAGTTTCCTTGATGTATCACCCTGCCATTTCCATCAGGGACAAATGTAGGAAGCATCTTGAGATGATATTGCTCTTCATAATGCTCATCTACTAAATCTTTCGGTAGTATGTACTTAACGTAACCCACTGATAATGAAGAAACGAAAATTCTCCTATAAATAACGACAGTAGTTTGAATGACCATATTCTCAATTCCTTAACCGTTGAAGCGACAACAGTTTCACACCAGCGGCACATGGTCAAGGCACAGCCAGTTTAGTCAGGCCAGCCATCCTTGGGTCGAGGTTTGTTCAGCGCTTTTTCAACGGCTGCTTCCCAATCACCTTTGACCTTGACCGTTTCGGGTTTTGGTCCTGGTCGTGATTGTTGGGTGGGTTCAGGATGCTGCTTTTTCATGAGTCTATTTGTACCAGAATACCCATCCCATTACTATGCCCACTAACCAACCGCTCAATGCACATGCCGCATAAGCGATAACAAATGCCCCTCGATCACTCATGATCTAACCCTCAACAATGGTGTTGGGGAGGTTAGAAAAGCCGTCTATAGAAAGCTCACCCATGTCTTTAAGCTCGCGCTCTGAACATACACATGGGTCTCCCCAACATAGGTTGAGGAGTGCAAGTAACGGCAGCACACTTGCCGCTATAGACAGGGGTTTCTAACGCCCCAAAACAGCAGAAGCTGTTCCTATGTCTAACGTATGTGAATGTTCAAATTCAGTAAAGTGGATTATAGCGTACAATGAGCGCAACACGGAATTAATGCTTGGCATTTCAGACCTGCGCGGTATTTTGGAAAAAATGATCGAGGATTTTTTACCATGAGTGATGAAACATCTAGCGCCGCTGAACCTGTAATTTTGGTTCCTGTGTTGAAGGCCGCCCCGCTACACACTACCCGAATCAACGAATCTATCGAAAAGTTCAACGGCACTCAAAGCACACCCACTTTCGATCACGACGACACCCTTGGCCACAAGCAAGCCAAGAAAGATCACAAGCCCAAGTAGAATTGCTAGGATGCCAATATAAAGGGAGCGGTTAATCAACCCTCCCTTTTTTGCTGCCGCCTTCTTTGCATGAACGATCCGTGGTTGGTAATTGGCCATTTCTGTGATGTAAGCCAACTTTGGATTATCCATGTGCTCAAGCAATGATGCTGGGTCATTACCGGGTCCCGTACCCACTTGGCATTTCGTTGCCATCAATAATGTGCTCAACGCCGCTAGTAACCCTACCGTGATAATTACAAGTGGAGCCCAAAGCACAAATGGGCAAGCCACGTTGCTCGCCTGATACAGCCACCCCATTGCACCTGATGCAGCGAGCAAAACTGTGAGATAGGTGTTGGTCAAAGCAGTTATTTTTGTATCGAGAACATTGTGACCTGCCTCGATATTTTTGAGCAATTCTTTGGCTTCTTCATGGATGAAGAGCACTTGATCTTGTTCAATCGTTTTCCAAACACCAAGCGTTAAATCTACTTGTTCTGGCATTGTAACTGGCGAAGAAGGCTTACGTTTGGTTTTATTGTAGAGCTTCTTGAGCATTTTTTGGCCTATCGTTACCTTGCTGATAACGATATTTATCGCTTTGGAAATCCGTTTTTTTAGACGTTTTAAGCGCATGATGATTTGTATGTGAGGCGTTTGCCCTCTGCTGCCCTGATGGCAGTTACGACACGCTCACCATCTTCCAATTCGCGATAGTTGTATCTGAATTCAAACTCGCTCATGTAACGGTGCAGGTGTTCCTTGCTCACACTGTGGTAGATGCCATGCAATCCGCGTTTCACGATGGAAAAGAATCCCTCAACCGTATTGGAATTAATATCACCACGAGCAAACTCTTTCTTGCTGTGACACACAGTGTGATGCCCGCCCTCATAATAAACACCGATACCACGGTATGAAGGGTTTTCATCAGTTATGATGCGCGCATCTGCTGATACTGATTCGAAAATTGCAGTCTTCAAGGTTTTCGCAGTGACATTAGGAATGGGGCGCGTTTTGACACGTCCCTTGCGTTCCACCATAGCTAGTAATGGCTGCTTATTAGTTCCGCGACCGCGTTTGCTTTGCCCTTTGTATCTGGGTTTACCGCCGATGTAAGTTTCATCCACTTCGACTGATCCCATTAATGGGCCTTGAACTGAGTCAGCCATAGCAAATCTAATGCGATGTAGCATAAACAGTGACGATTTGTATGACAGGCCAGTGTGGCGATGAATTTCCAACGCACTCACGCCTTTTTTGGACGTTGATGCTCGCCAAAATGCGTAGCACCAATGCCGCAATGGGATTCGGCTTTCTTCGAACACTGTACCTTTTCGTACCGTGTACTGGCCTTTGCAATCACGGCATCGCCAACGGTAATCGGATTGCCTCAATCCCGTTTTCGAGTTTTTCATCTGGTACACGTTTGTTGCGCTACAAAATGCACAACAAGGCATGGTGCCCCATCGCTTGCTTTCCATGAACTCAACTGCTGCACCTTCATCGGCACAAGCAAGCGGGATTTGCTTGAGAATGGGATCGTTTTTCGTTGATCGATTTTGTATGTTTGTCATTCCATTATAATGACTTAATACAGTGGTTTTGTCAAGTATAATGATGCAAATTGACTAAATAACCCCTCATATAAAATCGTTAGATTTCAGTTGATTTCTAAGTTGGAAGCACTGTTGGTCAAGGCAAAAAAGGGAAGAAGTAATGACTCATCCTCCCTCATGCTCTATTTAACTTCTGTTGGGCCAGATAAAATCGAATTTTTGCCATATTGAGCTTCGATCAGTCTTTTAGCGGATCCAAAATCTGAAGCCTGGATGACAACTTCGTTGCCGATTCCATCAACTTTGACTCGTGCCTTAAAGCTCTTCATAAACACCCCTAATCGATCTCTGTTGCTAATATATTCTCGGAGAATATGAGTGCGGTGAATTTAGTTGTCAATCCAATTATTTGTATGAGATGAAAAATGCAAATGACGATTTTAAACAAGCGCTTTTGACCACTTTATTGGCAGCACGAAAGAGCCGCCAGTACAGCCATGAAGCTATTGCGGCCAAAGCAGGTATTTCTCGTCAAACACTAGGCAAGATCGAAGCGGGCAAAGCCAATCCCACTATGCTCATGATGTTTAAGATCACGAGAGCAATGGACATGACGCTTGAAGAATTCATTAGCGCTATGAAGCTGAAGAACCCCTAAGGTGTACGAGGTAAATTGATGATCAAGAACTGGGATAAAATGACTGTTGATCAAAAACTTGATGATCTCAAAGATGCTATCGAGAATTTAGGCAAACTTTGCGCTCAGTACAATGTTACCTGGAGTCAACGAATCACTCTTTTAGAGCGACAGGTGCAAGCTGTAATTCAAGCTCAGCAAAAAGCTGAGTGAATTCTTTTGAAATAAATCCTTTGAATTCAGGGATGGCTGATTGGGGCCGCACATATGACGGGTCTTTGAGGGCTTTAATGAATTCAATTGCCCATTCAGAGTGAGGCATGCGCTTCTCCTTATAAAGTTAATATTTATAAGAAGCTTGAGGTGGTTACGTTAAGTACATACTACCGAAATCTTTTGTCTCATGGGGATTGAGTTTCGACATAATTACTCCTGAAAGTTGCTCTATTGTATATAACACGAAAATGTTAATATTTTATGACAAACATTAACATGCAATTATTCGAGTTACGAGTTCACTAGTTTGATCGTGCGCTCACTGTAAATTGCTGATCTTGCATCAAGCGGACGATGGTTTCGTCCTGCACATAGTTCGCCAGATCGAGCGGGGTCTGGTTCCAGGGGTCGCGGGCGGCGGGGTTGGCGCGGGCCTGCAGTAAGGTGCGCACCAGGTCCGGGCTGCGGGTGAGGACGGCGTAATGCAGCGTGCTGACGCCCGCTTTGTCCTGCGCATCCACATTCGCGCCCGAGGCCAGCAGCAGGCGTACGGCGTCCGCCGCGCCGTAGCGCACGGCGACCAGCAGCGGGGTTTGTCCCGTGCCGTCGAGTATTTCCGTGTTGCGGCCCTGCGTGGCGAGCAGCGCGCGCAGCCCGGCCACATTGTTCTGGGCGGCGGCGAGGAACATGAAGCGGTCGTAATCCGCCTCCGTCTGGCTTTTGGGCAGATGCTTGTTCTGCGCGCTGTAGCTGGGCTTGTAGATCGCCTCCGGCATAAATTGCGATTTGTACTGGAAGGCATAGAAGGGCGCTTTTTTCGTCGGTGCCTTTTTTGCGGCCTTTTTCGGCTTTGCTTTGGCTGGGCTGTCCTCGTCCGGGCTTGTGCTGGATGCATTGTTTTTGGTCGAGGCGGCGGTATTGGGAATCGTGGCGGGCACATCGTACATTTCCGGTGCGGCCGACGACGAAAGATTGGCCGCGCCGCTTGCATTCGCCATGGCGGATGGACCGGGATTTTCTATGCGTGCGTTGCTTCCGCTGGCAGTCACGACAGGCTGCGGGCCATTGGGTAGGTCGATATTGGAAAAAATCGAGCTGGCAGCGGCATTGGCCTTGGTTGCGGTGGCTTTTCCCGATGCCGCGTTCGGCTTCGATGCGGATGCTGAAGCGGCCATACCGGCATTGGGCAGCACACTGGGAGAAATACTCGTGGGATCGGCGCTATTGGTGGGGATGGGATCGGTGGTTTTAGGTGCGTTATGCAGCCAGGCATCCACTTCGGAGGCGCCCACATCCGGCGCGGACGGAAGATTGGGCGATACGACCGTGGTGACGGTGGTGGGCTTGGGCGCGGAAGACCCCGTATCCGCGCTGGTATTTTCCCCGAGGGACGAAATCGTGGGCAGCGGCGGCAAAGGCGGCAGCTCGGGCGCTTTTACGGCATTTTCCGCATTGAGATTTCCAGCGGGCATGGGCGCCACAGCGGGGGCTTGGACCTCCGGCACGGAAGGCATGGCGGTGGTGCGGGCGGCGTGATCCGTCACGCTTTGTTTGCTGGAAACCGTGGCGGGCGCGGTGCGTGTGCTCGATCCGGCAGCATCCGGCAAAGCGGGCAGCTCGGGCAGCGGCGGCAGTTCCTGCGCAAAGGCGGTACGGCAGAAACCTGCCAGCAATAGCGAAGCAAAATACGCGTGGCGCGCCTTAAAGTGGATCATGTTCAAACCTTAGGCGTCATTGAGCATCGATGGATCGTTCGCCTATTGCGCACATGACTCAAGAAACAAGCGTGCAGATTCGGGAAACGAAACATCCATCTTGGGGCATTCGACTTAATTTAACGTTAAATTCTGCGCAATGCATCTTCAACCGCACAACCGTCCCTACACAGCGGCCATGCGAAAATCTCATATGAATGCTATTGAGAATTATTCGCAGACCCTCTATATGGGTATTTCGTATACTCCCATACTGGTGCTCTCGATGCGTTCGTTCTTCCTTTCCAAAACTTCGCTTAACATTTTGTTCACAAGCGCGTTTCTTTTTCCGGTTCCGTCCTGGTCTGCCGATGCGCCCACGCCTGCCGCGGTGGTTGGCGATTATGCACGGCTGGTGCATGCCACCTATGCCGACACGGTTAAGGGCGCGATAGAATTGCAAAAAAAAGTGGATGCTTTTTTGGCGAATCCGAATGAAAAAAGTCTGGCTCATGCCCGTGAGGCGTGGATCGCCGCGCGGCGCCCCTATGCACGTACCGAGGCTTTTCGCTTCTATGACGGGCCGATCGATGTCGCCAAGGGTAGGCCGGAAACCGAGGCGCATCTGAATTCCTGGCCTGTGAACGAAGCTTACATCGATTATGTCAGGGGCAATCTACATTCGGGCATCGTCAACGATCTGACAAAACCGCTGACGCGCGCAACACTCACCGCCGCCAATCAGGCAGATGATGAAGTCAATGTTGCCACCGGCTACCATGCGGTAGAATTTCTGCTGTGGGGGCAGGATTTCAATCTGAACGGGCCAGGGCAGCGGCCGGCCAAGGATTACGCGGGCGACAATGAAGCCAGCAAGCGCCGTCGCACCTATTTGAAACTCGCTACCGACATGATTTTGGAAGATGTGCGCTATCTGGAAGACGCATGGGCGGCGGGCAAAAACAATTACGCCCATGACTTCACCGTCGATAACCCCGCCGTTTCACTGGGTAAAATACTCACCGGTTTGGCCACGCTCAGTGTGCATGAAATGGCGGCGGAGCGCATGAACGATTCGCTGATGAGCGGCGATCAGGAAGATGAGCAGGATTGTTTCAGCGACGACACACAGCAGGATCTGGCCGATGTGCAACGCGGCATCGTGAATGTGCTGAACGGACCGAAGGACGGCACGGGTCTGATTGCTTTGATCGCAACGAAAGACAAAGCCTTGGCCGTCAAACTGCGCGACCAAGCCGCCGCCACGCAGAAAGCGATCGATGCCATCCCCGCACCGCTGGATGCGAAAGTGCTGGCCACCCCCGAAGAAAGCCCTGGCCGCGTGGCGATGAAACACGCCATCGATCAACTGCTCGAACAGGGTACTTTGGTGTTGGATGCAGGGAAAGCCTTGGCGGTGCCCGTTGAAATCGTGAGCGACAACAAATAGCCATGCGCCGCTATTTCCCCTTTCTGGCCGCAATGGCGCTGATGATCGGTGTGTCTTTCAGTGGCTGGTGGTTGCAGGAAAATAAGCCTGAGCCGCTCGCCCACAGCGCCTCAAGCGGCGGGGAAGGCACCGTGCATAGCATTTCGGGGGACGCTTTCGCCAAACCTGCCGCGAATATGCATCTGAAAGATGCGCCCGATTTCAGCTTCGGCAATAAATTGTTCAATACGAATTGGGTGGAAGCGCCCGCCAGTGTGAAGACGCTGGACGGGCTGGGACCGCTGTTCAACCGCGTTTCCTGCTCCGGCTGCCATTTCAAAGATGGCCGCGGACATGCGCCGGCCAATGATGCCGAGCCCTTCACCAGTCTGTTATTGCGCATCAGCATACCGGGAAAGAATTCTTTCGGCGGGCCGATGCCGCATCCAGTGTATGGCGACCAGATCCAGAACCACGCCATTCAACATGTGCCAGTGGAAGGTACGCCGCGCGTTTCCTACCACGAACAACCTGGGCGATACGAAGATGGCGGCAGCTACAGCCTTCGTGTGCCGAGCTACCGCGTGGAAGACTTGGGATACGGCCCATTGGGCGACGATGTCCTCGTTTCGCCGCGCGTGGCTTCGGCAATGACCGGTCTGGGGTTGCTGGAAGCCATACCCGGCACGCAAATGGAAGCCTGGGCCGCAAAAACGCAACCGGACGGCGTGCATGGCCGCATCAACCACGTATGGAGCAATATCGAGAAGCGCCCCGTCTATGGCCGCTTTGGCTGGAAAGCCAATGCCCCGAGCCTGCGCGAACAGATCGCCAATGCCGCGCATGGCGATATCGGCCTGACCAGCGCGCTGCATCCGCAGCAGAATTGCACGGCCACGCAGAAGGCTTGCGCGAACGCGCCTGCCGGCGGCACGCCGGAAGCGCCGGAACTGAGCGCGATGCAAATGGATAAACTTGAATTCTACAGTCGTACATTGGCCGTACCCGCCCGCCGAGATATCGACGATCCGCAAACCGAGCGCGGTGAGCGTTTGTTTTCCACTTTGGGCTGTGCCGCCTGCCACAAACCCACAGCGCTAACCGGTGCCCATGCAGTGGCTGCCCTCGCCCACCAGACCATTCACCCCTACACGGACCTGCTGCTGCACGATATGGGCGAAGGACTGGCGGATGGCCGCCCGGATTTTGAAGCGACCGGGCGCGAATGGCGCACCGCACCGCTCTGGGGCATCGGGCTGGTCGAAACCGTCAATCACCATACTAATTTCTTGCACGATGGACGGGCGCGCAATTTAGAAGAAGCGGTGCTTTGGCACGGAGGCGAAGCAGCCGCTTCGCAAAAACGCTTCACGCAGCTTCCCAAAGAACAACGCGCCGCATTGCTGAAATTTCTTACTTCACTCTAGCATGCCCCTCCCGGCAAAGGCCGGGAAACGCAGCACAAACTCACCGTTCCATATGCTTTTTATGAAACGCCGCTTTGCGCTTGGCCTGCTCGGCGGGCGTCAGGTTGTTCCAATGCTGCTCGCGGCGCATGGCGGCGGCTTGCTCGGTGGGCGAAAGTTTACGCTCCACCGGCACGATACGCGCTTGGTTTGGATCGATCGCGCGCTCCGCCCAGCGCGCCTTGGCCGTTTCACGGGCCGAGCGCGGCAATATGGGCGCGGCAGGCGCATGGTCCGATTTCGGTGCATATACCACCTTGCCGTCTCCGCCCATTGCCTCCCAACGGGCACGTGCTTCCGGCGTCGCGGGCTGAGAGTGGGCAACGGATGCAGCAAGCATCAGAACCGCAGGAAATACGCACAATAGACGCATCATATCATCCTTACCTAGACCAGCTATGCGATGGCATTGCGTGATCTTCGCCATCTTCATCACTTTCGTGTCTCGGTGGCAGGGGCAAGGGCGCAACGCGATCGTCGCCCTGCTTGACGCGCATCGGTGAAGGGCAATCGGCGGATGTGCTGCCGTTGGCGTTTTCTGCCTGGCCGGCATGATAGGCAATGATGCCGTGCGGCGGGCATTTGCCTGGGCGCTGAGCTTTCGGCGGCGGCATGTGATCGGTATAATAATGATCGTACACCCCTACATGGGGGGCAGGAAGATGGATTTCTGCGGGTGCTTGCTGTTGCGCTTGTGCGCCGCATGCAACCGCGCCCAACGAGATAGCCAATAGACGATGAAAGCGCATCCTTGCCTCCTTTTGATGAAGCGTGAATCTAGCGAAGATCTTCTTAACAAGGCGTGAAGGCGCTTCCTCTCAGGAATGCGGCTTCATCAGGCGATTCTGTTCGCGCTTCCATTCCCGGTCTTTGATCGTGTCACGCTTTTCATATTCTTTTTTCCCGGTGGCGAGCCCCAACTGGATCTTGGCGATGCCGCGCTGATTGAAATACATTTTCAGCGGCACCAGCGTGGTGCCTTTGCTCTTCAGCTTGCCCAGCAATTTGTCGATCTGCTTTTTGTGCAGCAGCAATTTACGCATGCGGCGGGGCTCATGGTTCTCGCGATTTCCGCCTTCGTAAATCGCGATGTCCGCATTCATCAGCCACAACTCACCGTCTTTCTCGGCGGCGTAGGAATCCCCGATATTGGCCTTACCCTGGCGGATGGATTTGACCTCCGTGCCCAGCAACATCAGCCCCGCCTCGACCTCGTCGCCGATGCTGTAATTAAAGCGGGCTTTGCGGTTGATGATCATGCTTAGATCAGCCCCAATCCCAGCAACGCGTCCGATACCCGGCGCTGGCTGGTCTTG
This sequence comes from Rickettsiales bacterium, assembly GCA_965247145.1. Taxonomy (GTDB): domain Bacteria; phylum Pseudomonadota; class Alphaproteobacteria; order Rickettsiales; family JAIXRX01; genus CBDFGH01. The sequence goes on along the minus strand of CBDFGH010000001.1, from coordinate 35,890 downwards.
GTCAGGGGCGCGAGTGGCAGGCGCACTTCGGCCGAGCTTTTGCGAATGAGGGAAAGCGCATATTTGGCAGGCACCGGGTTGGTTTCACAAAACATCGCCCCATGGAGATCGGTCATCGTATCGTGAATCGCCAGCGCGCGTTTATAATCGCCCTTCAAAGTGGCCGTCTGCACGCTGGCCACCAGTTTCGGCGCGACATTCGCGGTCACGGAAATCACTCCCACGCCGCCCATGGCATTGAATCCCGCTGCAGTCATGTCTTCGCCGGAAAGCTGCAGGAACTGGTTGCCCGCTTTGGCGCGCAGGGTGGAAATGCGGGCAAGATCGCCGGTTGCATCCTTAATGCCCACTACGCGCGGCAACCGCGCAAGGCGGGCAATGGTTTCGTCGCTCATGTTCAGCCCGGTGCGGCCGGGTACATTGTAAAGTATGATCGGCAGCGCAGTGGCATCATGCACCGCTTTGAAATGCTGAAAAAGCCCTTCAGGGCTGGGCTTGTTGTAATAGGGCACGACGACCAGTGCGGCATCGGCCCCCAGTTTCTCGGCGGCTTGCGTGAGCTCGACGGCCTCGTTCGTGGCATTGCCTCCCGTACCGGCAATAACCGGTACACGGCCCTTGGCCGCTTCGATGCACAAGCGGAAGACCTCGATATGTTCTTCCATGCTCAAGGTGGCGGATTCGCCAGTGGTGCCGCCGGGCACCAGCCCGTGAATGCCCTCGCGAATCTGCCAATCCACCAATTGCTGAAACTCATCGCCCGCGATCTTTCCTTTGCGAAAGGGGGTGATGAGCGCGGTGATGGCACCGTGGAAGGCCGGTATTTTGGCCATGCGGGTCTCCTTGAAGAGGCAAAAAACAACCATAGCCGAGGCTCATTGGCTGTCAATCATCGCCGCTCGCGGTCGGCCCGATCTTTTCCGGGCTGCACAAAAAGAAAGAAGTCGGCGGCGCTTGCCACACATACACCGAACTGCTACGCGAATGGCCAGGTCGGAGCGTAGCGCAGCCCGGTAGCGCATCTGCTTTGGGAGCAGAGGGTCGGAGGTTCGAATCCTCTCGCTCCGACCACAATCCATACCGGCTCCGATTTTAAACGAATAAGTGCGATTCGCTCGATCAAAAGGATTCAGCCATGTCCCGTGCCGCGATCGAAGCTCACGCCGCAGAAATGCACTATGTCAGTCGCAGTGGATGGCTTCGCGCGGCTGTGTTGGGTGCGAATGACGGCATCCTATCCATCGCAAGCATTCTAACCGGGGTTGCGGCCGGAGACGGCACACGCAGCGTGTTGCTGCTGGCCGGTTTGGCGGGTTTGATTGCGGGGGCCACATCCATGGCCACGGGCGAGTATGTATCCGTGCAATCGCAGGCAGATATCGAACGCGGCGACCTTAAGCGTGAGAAGCGTGAGCTTAAACACAATGCCGAGCATGAGCTGAACGAACTTGCCCATATCTACGAAGGCCGTGGTCTGGACAAGGATCTAGCGCACGCCGTGGCCGTGCAATTGACTGCACATGACGCACTTGGAGCGCACGCGCGCGATGAACTCGGCATTACGGATGAATTGTCGGCCAACCCGTTGCAGGCCGCCTTCGCTTCGGCCAGCAGTTTTCTTGTCGGTGGTGCATTGCCTCTTTTATTGGCCGCGCTTGCTCCTGAAGCGGTGCGTCTGCCCGCTATTGTAGCATCTGCTATCCTCGGTCTGTTGATTCTGGGCGCAACGGGCGCTGTGGCCGGTGGCGTGCCTATTTACCGGCCTATGATGCGCGTATTTCTTTGGGGAATCGTATCCATGGCGCTCAGCGCAATGGTTGGACATTGGACCAAACTATTAATGTAGGCCGCGCTGGCTGAAGGGTTCACGGCGTATAAGGCAATTATTACATTTTTGTTAAAAAATGGTCAAAATCACGACAAAACTCTTTAAAATTACAGTTATTATAACTTGATACAATAGGTTATCAATAGTTACCGTTGTATTAATATACGCTTGCATACTATCCATCCATTATGATAGATAGATTGCAGGAAAAAATTTAATCATTCTTAACCTTTCCCTTCTACCTTGGAGAATATCTCACATGCGCACCCTGCTCCTTACCGGTCTCAGCGCCTTCGCCTTCGCCGCCACCGCTCATGCGGCAGATGCCAACTTCCTGCAAATTCAACAAGTAGGTACCGACATTCACGCCACTGCGCCCCAGATCGGAGACGGCCATTCCGCCAGCATCGTTCAGACTGGTAAAGGCCTGAACGTCAATGTGAGCCAGTCCGGCTACGGCAGCGCCACCGGTTATAAAGATTCCGCCGGCATCGGTCAGGACGGTGTGAATCTGAAGGTCGACGTGCTGCAAGGCGGGAACCTCAACAGCGCCGACATCACCCAGCGCGGCGAGGACAGCACGGCCCATGTCGAGCAGTACAAGACCGCCAACGGCGCCAAGATCGTGCAGCAGGGCCTGGCCCAGGAAGCCCGCACCTATCAGGACGGCTTCGGTAACTTCTCCACCACCACCCAGTTCGGCCGCAGCAACTACTCCAGCACCACCCATATGGGCGACAGCAACAAGAGCAGCGTCTATCAAGACGGTCAGAAGATCAACACCCAGCTTTTCGTGGTCGGCAGCCTGAACAAGTTCGACGGCATCCAACAGGGCGAAGACAATCGCAATATCACCAACCAGACCGGTTATCAGAACAACGTGAAGCTTGAGCAGTACGGCGTGAAGAACCGCTCGCTGGTCAAGCAAGGCGGCAACAACAACACCGCGAACGTCTATCTCGACACCGACGGCGGCCCGCTGGCTTCCGACGCCAAGGACGGCGGCGAGTTCGGCAAGAGCAACGTGCATGTCGAACAATATGGCGACAACCACACCACCAAAATCGTGCAGCAAGGCGCGAAGAACTACGCCATCACCTACCAGGACGGTTATAAGAACGACGCCGATGTGCGCCAGGACGGCCACGGCTCGGCCGCTTATGTCTATCAAGGTAACACCGGCGAAAAGGCGACCATCGCCCAGAACTCCGACAATTCCAGCGCCCGCATCAGCCAGTATGGCGGCGACGGTCGCGTAAACACTGCCTACGCCCTGCAAAACGGCGGCAGCAACGAGACCACCACCATCCTGCAACAAGGTTCGGCCAACACCGGCACCACCTACCAAACCGGTAAATACAAGAACGTCGCTTTCCTGTCGCAAGACGGCACTGGCAACAGAGGCCAGATCACCCAAGGCACCGACAGCGTAAGCAACAAAGCCACCCTTCTGCAGAACGGTTTGAACAACGGTCTTACGTCCGACACCAAGATCAGCAGCTACATCAATCAATATGGTGAAAACAACGAAGCGCTGCTCGAAGAAACCGGCACCCGCAACAGCGCGGCTGTACTGCAACAAGGCACCGGCAACAATTCGACCATCGGCCAAGTCGGCACCGACAATGGCGGCCTGAACGCAGAAAACCAGCTGGCCACCTACATCACCCAGCTCGGCACCAACAACGTCGGCACCGTGTATCAAACCGGCGAGTCCAACAAAGGCGCCCTGTTCCAGCAAGGCAATGCCAACACCGGTAAAATCAATCAAGTCGGTTCTAACAACACGGCCAACGGCTACCAATTCTCGGCCAACGGCACTACGACCACCAACAGCGTATTGCCGACCACCGTACCCAGCACCGTGGCCCACTAAGCCGACACGCTTCTCGGGGGGCCAGGAAACGCCCGGCTCCCCCGAGAATCTCAGTTTTAAAGAGTCCCTACTTTCTCATCCGTCTGCTTTTGAAAGCACGCCATTATGATGACCCGCACGCTCTACACCACGGCCTTCGTTCTTTCGCTGGGTGTCAGCCACGCCGCCTTCGCTCAGGATAACTTCCTGCTGATCGATCAGATCGGTAATTCCTCCATCGGCACCGTCACCCAGCGTGGCGATACCAATAGCGGAATCATCAACCAGATCAGCGCGCAAAACGGCGTTGCTCGCAACGGCGCAGCTCTTGGTGGTTCGATCAATCAAGCAGGGTCGAAAAACGACGCGCATATTCGCCAGCAAAACGATGTTTCGAATGCGTATCTGCGCGCCGGCATTGACCAAACGGGTAGCTTGAACAAATCCAGCGTGGATCAGACCGGGACTGACTTTACTGGCATTTCCAGCCAACACGGTCTGAGCAACACCAGTAACATCGTCCAGCGCGGTTTGCTTGCCGCTGCACGTACCGATCAAATCGGCGACAACAATACCGTATCGGTCAATATGGTTGGCGGCGCCTTGAGCCCGGCAAGCCAATATTCCACAGTAAGACAGACGGGCACCGCCAACACGGCGGATGTCGATGTCAACGGGATCGATGTCGGCGGCGGGAACGCGCGCGACCGCAATGGCATCGAGCAGACCGGCACGACCAACGCCGCCAAGCAAGGCGGCTACGGCCACAGCGTACAGATGTACGTCAATCAGCAGGGTATCGGCAACCGCGCCGACCAATATACCTACGGCAATACGACCAACGACCGCGCCACCGTATCCGATCTGCTGCAGCAAGGCGAAAACAACGTGGCCCGCACCTACAATTCGGGCCGCCACATTCTTCTGACCTCCGTGCAGCGCGGCATCAGCAACGATTTGACGGTGCGCGCCGTAGGTGCTACCAGCCCGGTTACGCAAACGCAGATTGGCCGCTTCAACACTGGCAATGTCGACATTGAAGGTACCAGCAATACTGCATCCTTGATCCAAGATGGTTTGACCAATCGCGCCTCGCAATTGACCCGCGGCGATTCCAACCTGACCGATATCAAGCAGCACGGCAATCTTTCCGCAGCCTATACCGAGCAGTACGGTCTGAACAATATCGCCACGATCGATCAGATCAGCAACCAGACCAAACCGACCGTGACCCAAGCCTCGGTTGCCGCAAGCGTATATCAAAACGGTTCGAACAACAGCGGCAAAATCACCCAAACCAACAATGCCGACCAAAACTGGCTGCGCGGCGGTATCGCCCAATATGGCGAACGCAACGATGCCACGCTAAGCCAAGACGGGGTCGAGCATACCGGCGTCATTTTCCAGCACGGCCAAGACAACCACATCGCGGATAATTCGATAGGCAATTGGGGCGCACAGCGCCTGGTGCAAGAAGGCAGCAAGAACGACATGAAGGTGAAAGTCAGTGCCAATGGCTTTGGCTATGATTCCTCGCTCTCCGATCTCCATAACATCAATTTCGTCGGCATGCGTCAGACTGGAACCGGCAACCGTTTCGAAGCGGATGCGAGCGGTCAAAACGTACATGTGACAGGCAACACCATCATTACCGGCGATTTCAGCAACAATACCAAAGGCGGCATTCAAGAAGGCAACACCAACTATGCCTACGCGAAGGTGAGCGGCCTCTCCGCCCGCGCCGACAATATCGAGCAACACGGCAATGGCAACAGCACCACCCAGACCATCAACAACACCAGCTTCGACAATGCGACGGTGACGGATGTGGTGCAACAGGGCGATAACAACACCCAAGATTTGTTGAGTGATGGCAGCGGCCACATCGCCTTTACCCGCCAGCTAGGCACGTCCAACACAGCGAAGATCAAGCTCGCAGGCAATGCGAATTACGTTAACGTGGATCAGACAGGCGCTGGCAACAACGCCAATGTGGATGTGAACGGAAACAATAACCGCGCGACCATTCTGCAAAATGGTTCGAACAATGTGGCCGAACAACTCATCCTGGGTAACGGCAACAATCTGAACATCAGCCAGATCGGCAACGACAACCGCGCCACTGAATCCGTGGTCGGTAACAACAACAGCTTCAACATCGCCCAAAACGGCAACGGCAACAACGGCTCGATCAAGTTCGAAGGCAACAACAATTCGATCGATGTACAGCAAACCGGCAATCTGCAAAACTACGCGATCGACCAAAAAGGCAACGATCTGCACATCAGCGTCGTGCAGAAACCGATCTAATCATGCGTAGCACCCTAGCCGCACTTCTCAGCCTCATCGGCATCGGCACCGCCGCCTGCACCAGCAGCGCAGCGGATGCCGATAAGAAACAAGGGAGCCTGCAGGTGGAAGATAACGGCACGGGCAACACCCACCGCATCCGTCAGGAAAAAGATGCGGGCAAGATCGCCCTCAAGCAAAGCGGCCAGGGCCAGTCGGTCGATCTGGAACAAAGCGGCGGCAAAGACAACTGGATGGATATCGAGCAGAGTGGCAGCAACAACCGCGCCCATGTCAGCCAATCCGGCAGCGGCAACAGCGTCACCATCCGCCAATCCAGCGAATAGCCTCACTGGTACGAAACAAATCAAGCCGCCCATACGGGCGGCTTTTTCGTATATTTCATTCCCGTTATTCCCGCGCAAGCGGGAATCTTTACGGTTGGCGCTTTTCGCACGAAAGGATGCATCCTGCCCCGCCCTCCAATGCTGGGCAAAGATTCCCGCCTGCGCGGGAATGACGGTGGAGGAACATAGGTAACCAAACTTTCTCCCCTTCCGCTTTCGCCCCAATGCCACGCACCATCATTCTAGCAATCACGGCGATGGAGCGCATGCATGGAAACCACCCCCAATCTCGGCCTCGGGCTGCTCGATGTCGGTCAGTCGCAGAAGGAACTGACGGTCAACGAAGCATTGAGCGCGCTGGATGCGCTGCAGGCGGGGGTGAAAAGCCGTGGCCTCGGCACGCCGCCCGTCAGCCCGAGCGACGGCGATTGCTACATCATCGGCCCCTCGCCCACCGGCGCCTGGGCCGGGCTGGCCGACCGGCTGACCTATTATCTTTCCGGCTGGCGTTTCCTCGCGCCGAAAAGCGGCATGAACCTCTGGGTGGCGGATGAATCGCTCTGTGCGCATTACACCGGCAGCGCCTGGCTAAGTAGCCGCAGTCCTGCAGGCCGCCGCAACGCGATCATCAACGGGCATTTCCTGATCTGGCAGCGCGGCATCAGCTTCACCGCCAATGGATACGGCGCGGATCGCTGGAGCCACGATTTTGGCACGGGCGGCGCGGGCACGCTCAGCCGCCAGCCCTTCACCCTGGGCCAAACGGCGGTGGAAGGCGAACCCGCCTATTTCCTGCGCCTGGCGCAAAGCACCAGCGGCACGGCGCCGAACCTTTCGCAAAAGATCGAAGATGTGCGCAGCCTGGCCGGGCGGAAGGTGACGCTGAGTTTCTCCGTACGCGGTGCGGCGGCTTTCACGCTCACGCCCGCGCTCATCCAATCCTTCGGCAGCGGCGGCAGCCCCAGCGCTTCCATCACCCAGACCGGCACGAATGTGAGCGTAGGCACGGGCTGGACGCGCATCACGCAAAGCTTCACCCTGCCCGGCCTGAGCGGCAAAGTGTTGGGCACGAACAATGACGATGCCCTGCAACTGAAATTCGCCCTGCCCACCGGCAGCACTTTCACCTTCGACCTTGCCCAGGTGCAGCTGGAAACCGGGGCGGATGCCAGCGCCTTCAGCGCCGCGCCGCTGGCCGAGGAATTGCTGCTGTGCCAGCGCTATTACGAAAATCTGCGCGCCTATCTTTCCGGCTATGCCGCCGCCGCCGCTGCCACGCTCGCCGCCCCGCTCGGCTGGGCAGTGGAAAAACGCGCCACCCCCAGTGCAACCAATCTCGGCAGCCTCGTCACCTCGGTGAATACGGCAAGCCTCGCGCTCGACAACCTCGCTTCCAACGGCGGCCGCTACCTCCTCACCGCCACCGCCAGCGGACAATGCAATGCGGGCACGCTGTTCGGGGTGGATGCGGAACTATAAAATTACCTCATCCCGGCGTAGGCCGAGCCGGCCGCGCTGGGATGACGAGGTTTTACGCCGCCAGCCATTCCTGCACGCGTTCCATTTCCGGCAGCTTCGCTTTCGGGCCCAGGCTGGTCCAAACCGGCGGGCCGCTTTTCAGCAAACGGCGGCTGACGCGGCGGATGTCGTCCAAGGTCACCGCATCCACCTTCGCGGCCAGTTCCGCCGCCGGGTGGTAGCGACCGTAATCCAGCAGATGCCGCCCGATCCATTCCGCCATGGCGGTGGTGCTTTCGCGGGTCATGAAGAGCGCAGTCTTCTGCTGCTGTTTGGCACGGTACAATTGCGCCTCGGTCGCGAGTTCCGCCGTGGCGAGAATCTGCTCGATCACCACGGGCATCACTTCCGGCGCCTGTTCTTCGGAAACCCCGGCATAGACGCCGAGCAGCCCAGTGTCCGCATAGGTCGTGTTGAAGGCATAGACGCTGTAGGCCAGCCCGCGTTTCTCGCGCACTTCTTGAAAGAGATTCGACGAACCGCCGCCACCGAGCATGGTAGCGTAAAGCTGCAAGGCCGCATGATCGGGGTCGTGGAAACCGAAGGCGGGCAGGCCCAGCATCAGGTGCAATTGCTCAAGATCCTTGCGCACATGCCGCGCTCCGCCCACCACATGCGTACGGTTGAAGGCCGGGCCCTGGCACACGGGCAATGCGCCCAGGCGCTGGGTGGCGAGTGCGGCGATCTGTTCATGGTCCACCGCACCGGCGGCGGCGACGATCATCGAAGGTGCGGTGTAATGCTTGCGCATATAGCCCGCCACTTCCTCGCGGCTGTAGTTCGCCACCAATTCGCGCGGCCCGAGGATGGAGCGGCCCAGCGGATGATCGGGGAAAGCCAGTTCGTGAAAGGCGTCGAAGACCAGATCTTCCGGCTGGTCGTTATGCATCGCGATTTCCTGCAGGATCACCTGCCGCTCGCGCTCCAGCTCGCTTTCGTCGAAAACCGAATCGGTGAGAATATCCGTCAGCAGCGCCAGCGCTTTCGCGCCGTCTTCCTTGAGCACGCGCGCGTAATAGACCGTGTGTTCGAGCGAAGTGTAGGCGTTGAAACTCGCGCCCATATCGTCGAAGCTTTCGGCGATTTGGCGGGCGTTCATCGTGCTGGTGCCCTTGAAGGCCATATGTTCCAGCAGATGCGACAGGCCGTTTTCCGCTTTCTCTTCGTAGCGCGCGCCCACCGCGACGGCGATGGAGATGCTGACCGTCTCGACGCCCGGCAGGCGCTCGGTCGCGACGCGAAGGCCGCTGGGCAGGGTGGTTTCCTGAAATGTCTCGGGAGGTTTTTCTGGGGTCATGCGGCGTGTTTCGCTTCCGTTTCCTGAATGAATGCTTGCAGCGCCGCCAGATCGTTCGGCAGGCGGGTGATGCGCTCGGGGCGCGCGTAGAGATCCGCCATATGTGGCGGCAATGCAGGATGGATGCCCACCGCCTGCTCGACCACGGCGGGGAATTTCGCAGGGTGTGCGGTGCCCAAGGTGACCACCGGCCCGGCATGCGCCGAAAGCGCGATGCGCGCGGCATGCAGCGCCACCGCCGTATGCGGATCGAGCAGATAGCCGCTTCCGGCATGGGTGGCGCGAATGGTTTCCACCGTCTGCGCATCGTCCACCGCTTCGGCCAGGAAATCGCCGCGCAGGCGCGACAGCGCTTCATCCGGCAGCGCCAGACTGCGCAGGGCTTCGAAGCTCTGCATCATCTGCCCCACCCGCCCCGCATCGCGGTCCGCCAGATCATAGAGCAGCCGCTCGAAGTTGCTGGCGACCTGAATATCCATGCTCGGGCTGTAGGAAGGATGCACGCTGCCGGTGGCGTAGGTGCCGCTGTGCAAAGTGCGCGCGAGAATGTCGTTCTGGTTGGTGGCGATCAGCAGCGGGCCCATGGGCAGGCCCATGCGCTTGGCGGCATAACCCGCATAGATATCCCCGAAATTGCCGGTGGGCACGCTGAAGGCCACCGGGCTGCCCTCGAGCCCGCCCAGATTGAACACGGCGTAGAAATAATACACCGTCTGCGCCAGCACGCGCGCGAGGTTGATGGAATTCACCGCCGCCAGCCGCTGCGACACGGCGAAATGGCGGTCGTTGAAGGCGGCTTTCACCAGGGCCTGGCAATCGTCGAAACTCCCATCCACCGCCACGGCCTGCACATTGTCGTCGAGCACGGTGCTCATCTGACGCCGCTGCACTTCGGAGACGCGGTTGTGCGGATAGAGAATGACGCTGCGCATGCGCACCCGGCCACGACAAGCGGCGATGGCGGCCGAGCCCGTATCGCCCGAGGTCGCGCCGAGGATCGTCACCGTGCCGTCCATCTCCCCCAGCAGATGATCGAGCAGGCGGCCCAGCAGCTGCAGCGCGAAATCCTTAAAGGCCAGGGTGGGGCCGTGGAACAGTTCCAGCACCCAGTTCCGCTGGTCGATCTGCACCAGGGGCGCGATGGCGGGATGGCGGAATTCCGCGTAAGCCTCAGCGCATAGCCGCTCCAGCACCGCGAAATCCAGGCTGCCTTCGCAGAAAGGCCGCAAAATGCGCGCAGCCAAGGCCGGATAATCCAACCGCGACAGTTCCTTCAACTCAAACGCCGAAAATTCCGGAAAGAATTCGGGCACATAGAGACCGCCATCGCTGGCGAGGCCCGCAAGCACGGCACCGGAGAAATCGAGCGCGGGGGCCTGCCCCCGGGTGGAAACGTAACGCATGGTCGAAGATCATAGCCAAAATGGGATGCACGGCCCTGGGGCCGAACGGGCCCATATCCTAGGCCCTCCCTCCCCCAGTAGCAAGAACCGCCCACCCCGCCACTGTCACAAAAACTTAACAGCGGGCGGGACTGCTGAAAGGTATACTGCAAGGGTTGAAATCCGGTTATTTTGAAAAACTCTATGGTCGAAGTTCCTCCGAACAATGCACCCGTCGAATCCGCTCCTTTGGAAGCGGGAATTGTACGCGTGGAAAAATCGCGCGGCTTTTTCACGATGGCCAGAGACATCGGTCACAACATCGACTTGATCAACTTCCAAGCGCGCGTCAAAGACCTTTATAAACTCGGCGACACGTTGAGCGTTGCCGTATCGCTTGGTATGAAGCGCGTATTTTCCGCGTGGAACAATCGCGAAGCTATGCCGAACGAAGCGGCCATGTTGAAAGAAACGGGCAGCGCGCTTCACGAAGCAAGAATCGCCATGAACGCAGGGGATTCTAATACTGCCAATGCCGCCATGCTTCGGGGAGCGGAAATTAATCATAAACATTCCGAACTTCGGCTCAATCATCTGAACGACACCAAGAACGCGGAATTTGCCGGCAAAGTTGTAACGGATGCTGTCAATTTCGGGGCACAGCTTTTCATCGCTCGCACCTCCAACGAGGTGGAGCAGGAAAAGTTGATGAAGGTGTATGAAAAAGTGGTGGCGCAAGAACTAGGCAAAACCAATGTCAGCCGTGACGAATTGAAAAAAAGCACCAACCCGATCATTCAAAACTCGGTCGAATATTACACCCGCAAGGGCAAATATCGTATGTTGCCGGTATGGGCAGGCTTGATTCAAGTGATTCCGCTGGTGGCAAAAGGCCTTTCCAAAGCGCTCGAACCGGTGATCGGTGAAAAGGCGAACGCCATCGCCAAGTCGGTGGATTGGATCACCCATTTTTCTGGCGTCGACGCTTCGCTTGGCGGCATGGCAGCTTATTACTTCTGGTATTTCAGCAAACGCCAGAAAGGCGCGTTCTATCAGCTAGATGATATTTGGGATCAGACGGAAGGCATTACGACCGACGAGAACCGCTCAATTAACCGCGGCGTCAATCCGGGCACTTTGGTCACTTCTGAGAAAATTACCAAGTTGTATGACGAAGTGGCCAAAGAGCAAAATCTGCCCGCATTCAAAGTGACCGACCCGCTAACCAACCGGGTCTTCGATCAGATCGCGCGCTATTTAAATCACCATTATCAATCGCCCATTTACCGCGTCAAAGTTCCTAACTCAAAACTGCATGAAGAGTTAGAAGGCAGCCACTTTACCCATGCTGATCTCGTGACTTTGTTCGGTACCAAGGGGATCGATATCAATGACGCTTATGCCACCGCCGTGCGGATGGAAACACTTGCGCGTAAGGGCATTGCGGAATATCGCGAGGTGAACGCGGCGATTACCCAGATCACCCGTCCGGAAAAATCCCGCTTCACGGACGATCAGGCGTTCGGCGTGGAGTTGGAGGCATATCTGGTGAAGCTGGACGGGATCGCCGAGCGCGCCTTGGGCAGCGCCTGGCCCGCGCCCTACATCAAAAACGAGATTCGTCCGGAGATTCCGAAATCCTACGGGGTGGAGCCCACCTTGCTGCCGCCCGAGCAGCGCCTGGCGGGCCCGGATCGCGGTGCGCCGCGCGCGCCTGCCGAAAGCCATGCTGATGCCGCCCCCCGCGTGCCGAGCTATGCCGAAGCGGCTGCTTCGGATGCGCCGAACGAAGCGGCTTCCTTGCGCGCGAAGCTGGATGATTCGATGCAGAAGCGCAGCTTCCGCGAGCGGGTACCTGCAGCGGTGCAGCATACGGCTAACGCCCAGGCCGAAAGCCATGCCGAGCGCGCCGAGGCGACGCAGGGCACAGGCGTGATGGCGCTCTAGACGCCCAACACGTCGCGCATCGTGTAATGTCCGGCGGGTTTGCCCGCGAGCCAGGTGGCGGCGTGCAAGGCGCCCAGCGCGAACACATCCCGGCTGGAGGCTTTGTGCGCGATTTCGATGCGCTCGCCGGTGCCCGCGAAAATCACCGAATGATCCCCCACCACATCCCCCCCGCGCAGGGTGGCGAAGCCGATGGCGCCGCGTTCGCGCGGGCCGGTGATGCCGTCGCGCACCTTGTCCGCGACCGCCGCCAGTTTCACGTTGCGGCCTTTGGCCGCAGCATGCCCCAAAGCGAGCGCGGTGCCGGAGGGCGCATCCACCTTGTGGCGGTGATGCATCTCCACGATCTCGATGTCGTATTCCTCGTCCAAGGTCGCGGCCACGCGCTCGACCAGCCCGAGAAGTAGATTGACACCGAGGCTCATATTGGCGGCCTGCAATACAGGAATCCGGCTGGCGGCTTCGTCCAGCAAAGCCTGCTGTTCCGGCTCGATGCCGGTGGTGCCGATGACCAACGCGGTGCCGTGGCGGGCGGCGATGGTGGCCAGCTGCGCGGTCAATTCGGGCCGGGTGAAATCCACCAGCGCGTCGCATTGCGCGGCCAGCACGTCCAGATCGTCCGTTGCGGTTACGCCCAAGGGGCGGCCGCCGATGATCATGCCGATATCCTGCCCCGCCAGATCGCTGCCCGCGCGCACGCTGCCGCCGCCCAATGTTAGCTCCGGCCGCGCCAGCAACTGCTTCACCAGCACCTGCCCCATCCGGCCATTGCAGCCAAGAATCCCGATTTTCATATGCATTCCCCCATGCGTTATTCTGCGCATGGCCGAACCACAGCGCAGAATCTTCAGGCATCTCTAGCATGGGATATCGCGCTTCGCCACGCGCATGGATTCGTCATTGCGAGGAGTGGACGCCGAAGCGACAATCCAGCCCTGCCGCAAGCGGTGAAGCTGGATTGCCGCGCTGCGCTCGCAATGACGGGGGTTAGCTGCTTAAATCTTCCCAGAAATCTTTCACCCGCCCGAAGAAGCTGTCGGATTCGGGGCTGGTGCTGCCGCCTTCTTTGTCGAAATCGCGCAACAATTCGCGCTGTTTCTTGGAAAGGTTCACTGGGGTTTCGACCGCCGCGTGGATGTACATATCGCCGCGCGAGGCGCTGCGCATGATGCTCATGCCTTTGCCGCGCAGGCGGAACTGCCGCCCGGTTTGCGTGCCCGCAGGAATGCTCACCTTCACGCGCCCGCCATCGATGGTGGGCACTTCCACATCCCCGCCCAAAGCGGCGGTGGTGAAGCGGATCGGCACGTGGCTGTGGATGTCCGCCCCCTCGCGCTTGAAGATTTTGTGCGGTTTGACGGAGAGGAAAATATAGAGATCGCCCGCCGGACCGCCGCGCGTGCCCGCTTCGCCCTCGCCGCTTAAGCGAATGCGCGTGCCCTCTTCCACCCCGGCGGGGATGGTGACGGAGAGGGTTTTTTCCTTGCGCACCTTGCCCGAACCCGCGCAATGCTTGCAGGGTTTTTCGATGATCTTGCCCGCGCCGTTGCAGGTATGGCAGGTGCGTTCGATGGTGAAGAAACCTTGCTGCGCGCGCACGCGGCCCGCGCCCTGGCAGGTGGGGCAGGTGATGGGCTTGCTGCCCGGTTCCGCGCCCGATCCGGTGCACACGTCGCACGCCACGGATGTGGTGACCTTAATGCTTTGCTGCTTGCCCTTGAAGGCTTCTTCCATGGAGATGGCAAGGTTGTAGCGCAGGTCGGAGCCGCGCCCTGCCCCGCCGCCCGCTTCGCTCTGGCCCCGTGCGCCAGCCGCGAATCCGCCGAACAGATCTTCGAAAATATCGCTGAAGGACCCGCCGAAATCGAAGCCCGCAGCCCCCGCGCCGGGGTTGCCGCCACGGCCCATACCCGCTTCGAAAGCTTGATGTCCGTAGCGATCGTAGGCTGCGCGTTTCTGCGCGTCTTTCAGTACATCGTAGGCTTCGCTGATTTCTTTGAAGCGCTTCTCGGCGCTGGCGTCGCCGGGGTTTTTGTCGGGGTGGTATTCTTTCGCCAGCTTGCGGTAAGCCTTCTTCAGCTCATCCTCGCTCGCGCCTTTTTGCACGCCCAATACTTCGTAAAAATCCCGTGCCATGTCGGCTTCCCATCCTTCATCCACTCACGTGGGAATTATTTTTTATGTTTCGCCTGCCAGGCATGCATGAAGGCAATTTCCTTCTGCTGCGCGGCGATGATGTCGGTGGCCAGTTTGCGCAGCTCCGGGTCTTTGCAGTATTGCAGTTCGACCTTCGCCATTTCCACCGCTCCTTGATGGTGCGGCAGCATGCCCGCGACGAAATCCCGGTCTGCATCCCCGCTGTATTCGATGTTCATACCTTCATGCATGCGCATCATCGCGGCTTCATAAGCTTGAGTAGAGCCACCCTGCTTAGCAGCGTGTCCCATGGCTGCGTGCCCCATCGCGCTATGATCCATCGCATGGGCAAGGGAAGTGCCCGCCGCGAAAGCGGCGAGCACCATCATAGAAAAATGCGACCGCGACATTAGGCCGAACGCTTGTCGTCTTTGACTTCTTCGAAGTCGGCATCGACCACGCCATCGTCGCTGGCTTGGGCGGTGCTGCCTTCGCTTGCGCCACTGGCGGCTTCGGTCTGCTGCGATTTGTACATCGCTTCACCCAGCTTCATGGCGGATTGCTGCAGGGCTTCGGTCTTGGTCTGTATCTCCGAAGCTTCGCCCGAATCCAGCACCGCTTTCAAAGCGGCGATGTCGGATTCGATCTGTTCCTTGTCGGCGCTCGGCACCTTGTCGCCGAATTCCTTCAGGTTCTTCTCGGCGGTGTGCACCAGGCTTTCGCCCTGGTTGCGCTTTTCGATCACATCCCGGCGCTTCTTGTCTTCGCTGGCATGGACCTCAGCTTCTTTCACCATCTTCTGAATGTCGGCATCCGTCAATCCACCGCTGGCTTGAATGCGGATTTGCTGTTCCTTATTGGTCGCTTTGTCTTTCGCCGAAACGTTCACGATGCCGTTCACGTCGATGTCGAAGGCCACTTCCACCTGCGGCACGCCGCGCGGACTGGGGGGAATGCCCACCAAGTCGAACTGGCCGAGCAGTTTATTGTCGGCGGCCATTTCGCGCTCGCCTTGGAAGACGCGGATGGTGACGGCTGTCTGGTTGTCATCCGCCGTCGAGAAGACTTGCGCTTTTTTGGTGGGGATGGTCGTGTTGCGTTCGATCAGGCGGGTGAATACGCCGCCCAGGGTTTCGATGCCCAGCGACAAAGGCGTCACGTCGAGCAGCAGCACGTCCTTCACTTCGCCTTTCAACACCGCACCCTGAATGGCCGCGCCCATGGCGACGACTTCATCCGGGTTCACGCCTTTGTGCGGCTCGCGGCCGAAGAATTGCTTCACCACTTCGATGACTTTCGGCATGCGGGTCATGCCGCCCACCAGCACCACTTCGTCGATGTCGGACGCACTCATGCCCGCATCTTTCAACGCGTTGCGGCAAGGAGCGATGGTCTTTTCGACGAGGTCTTCGACCAGGCTCTCGAGCTTCGAGCGGGTGAGCTTGATGTTCAAATGCTTCGGGCCCGAAGCGTCTGCCGTGATGAAGGGCAGGTTGATTTCGGTTTGCTGGGTGCTGGAAAGCTCGATCTTCGCTTTCTCGGCGGCTTCCTTCAAACGCTGCAGGGCCAGCTTGTCGTTGCGGAGATCGATGCCGGAATCCTTCTTGAACTCGTCCGAGAGGAATTCGAGCACGCGCATGTCGAAATCTTCCCCGCCCAGGAAGGTATCCCCGTTGGTGGCTTTCACTTCGAAGACGCCATCCCCGATCTCGAGGATCGACACGTCGAACGTGCCACCGCCCAGATCGTACACGGCGATGGTTTTGCCGTCCTGTTTGTCGAGACCATACGCAAGAGCGGCAGCGGTCGGTTCGTTGATGATGCGCAGCACTTCCAGGCCCGCGATCTTTCCCGCATCCTTGGTGGCTTGGCGCTGTGCGTCGTTGAAATAGGCGGGCACGGTGATAACGGCTTGGCTGACTTTTTCGCCCAGATACCCTTCGGCAGTCTCTTTCATCTTCTGCAGAATGAAGGCTGAGATCTGGCTGGGCGAATATTTCTTGTCCTGCGCTTCGACCCAGGCATCCCCGCCATCCGCCTTCACGATTTTATAGGGAACGAGCTTCTTGTCCTTCTCGACCATGGGGTCTTCGAAGTTGCGGCCGATCAGGCGCTTGATGGCAAAAAGGGTATTTTCGGGGTTGGTCACCGCCTGGCGCTTGGCCGGGTGGCCAACGAGGCGCTCGCCGTCGCCGGTGAAGGCGATGATGGAGGGCGTGGTGCGCTGGCCTTCGGAGTTTTCGATCACCTTCACGTCTTTACCATCCATGATGGCGACGCAGGAGTTGGTGGTCCCTAAGTCAATCCCAATGACTTTGCTCATAATATCGATCCGTTTCTTCGGTCTGAGGTTGCCATGTGCCGCACCGTCCTACCCAGACGAACACGGCATTTAGGCGGATATATAAACCGGGGATACGGATTTACAATGCTCATGGCGCATTTTATGCACAAGATTCGCAGCGACTGTAGAAACCCTGACTCCAAACGAGGGCCTAAAGGCGACGCGCGCTTATGGCGGCAGCCAAAACCATGTTATGCCATCCGGCCCCAGCTCGCAATTTTCTCCGGGATGGGATGATTGAGGGCCACAAGGGGTCATATCATTCGGCGCAACGTAAGGCGCTGCCCCCGTCGCCCCGACATCCGTGCATGGGGCCACGTCGCCGGTAATCATGTCGTGGCAGACATCCGTGACGCCGGCACTCACCACAGGACGGACGGAAATGTTGTAGGCCGCCATGGTGCCATAAACCGGGCAGGCGATATTGCGGCGGGTAATCAACCCGACGATGGAGGAAGCGCCGAATAGAATGGCGATCCCCACCGCCACGGTAATCGCCGTGCCCCAGCTGACGCGCCCGAACATGGCGCTGAGCGCCAGAATCTGCACCCCCATGGCCCCGATCACCGCCACCGTCACCCCCGCTTTGCCGGACATGTACGCGGCAATACCGCACATGGCGCGTGAGAAATAACCGAAATCCGCCACAGGCGAACCGCAATGGGCCAGCCATCCTTTCACATCCGTGACTGCACCCATTTTATTGTTGGAGATATAAAGGACTTGAAGAATGCTGGACGCGCTGAACAGTACGATAATGCCGATGATGACCGTGAGCGCGCTGTTCCATTGCACCTTGCCCAGCAATGCTCCCACCCCGAGCATACAGACCGCAATCGTGGCAAGCGATGCCCCTACGCTGCCCTGCATGACCGTGAGCACCTTGCACAATACCTGATCGAGTTGCGGCATCGAAAGCCCGGAACCCATATTGGCGCATGGCGAGGCATTGCCGAACAAACCGAGAATGCTCTGCGCGCCGAAAATAATGGCGATGCCGACCACGGTGGTCAACGCCACCGGCCAGCTGATGCGGCCCAAAGCGGCGGTCAACCCCAGAATACAAATGGCGATAATGCCGAGCAGGATACCGATGCCACCGGTGAAGGTGAGCACCACCGAGCAGATCACGCGGGCAATGGCGCCGGTGCCCGCCGCCCAGGCGATGCTGGGGAGCAAGCCGGCTGCCACAAAAGCGCCCGCCGCCAGCAGCAGCGTCAGCGCAAGCTCCAGCGCCGCGCGGCGTTGGACAGAGAGGGTGCGGATAGCGGCCATGCTGGCGCGTGGGTCGGGCGGTCGGGTCAAAATGAGAGGCCTTTAAGGGAAAGTCGAACCCTTACCTTAGCATGGATTTGTGAATATTTTGTTGCAGCCCGGCCACCCCGTTGGGTGATTTTACTCCCCTTCCGCCTGTGTCCCACCGCGCTGAAGGTTGAAACACGCCCCACTTGCAACCAATCACCCATTTCCCATGAGCATGTATGTCCTCCAGCCTCTCCGCCGACGCCATTGCCCTGTTCGTGGCTGTATCAGAATCCGCTTTCGCCCCTTTGGGCGGCGAGGAACGCACGAGATTGTTGTTGGAGCGCAGCTTTCAGGAAAGCATCGCCTTGGGCGACGATACCTGGAATATGCCTCTTTCCGGCGGGCGGGCGGCACTGACCTTGGAGGCCGAAGGTCGTAGCAGCCCCGGCGCGGCGGAAGTTGTGATGCAACGCTGCGCCTTCGAAGGCATGCCCTGCCGCCTGCGTTTGCGAATTGGGAATGTCGCATGGATCGAAGCCTCTTTTCTGCTGCAGCGATTCCAGTTCGATGCGCCGCAAGGCAACGGCGCGCGCTATGTATTCACCGCACTCAGCACGGGTGCAATCAGCCGCACCGCCATCTAAACACCCGCCTAAAACCCTTTTCCAATTTTGCGGAGATCGCCCATGCCCAGCCCCCAGGTACAGAATTCACCCCGTTTGCAGGCCAAAAGACTGCTGACGATGGTAAAAACCGAATCGCAATTACAGCAGATGCTTACTCAGTGGGAAGACAATCTACTTTCCTCCCATGTGGGTCGCGCGGTGAGCAAAATCGAAAAAGATCAGCGTGTGCTTGAGAAGCTGTTTGCCACCACCGTCAAGCAATTGCTTGGCCTGGCGCGCCTGCGGCTGGATAATGCAGGCGTGGATTCGGGCTGGGGGCGCGCCGTCGGCGGCGGCATTCCCGGCGGCGATCTGTTAGGGCAGGCCCTGACCCAGATCACCCGTCAGGCTTTGGCTCCCAAGAAAACCACGCGGCTTTCGGAAACCAATCGTTCTGCGGTGGCGGCCGAGCGTTTCGCGCTTGGGAATAGCGATTATGCGCAACAACTGAGCGTCAATCAGATGAAGAGCGCCCGCAATCGCTGAAACAACCCGTAACACGCATTCATCGAGGCAAGAAGGATGTGTCCGTTCTCGTCACGGTTGAAAATTTGCTGTAAAGCTCGCCCAATTTCGTATCGATACGCTGCGCCACTGCTTTGGGATCTCGCTGCAAGATCGCTTTGCATATGGCCTGCTGATGGGTTCGCCATTGGCCGATATCTTCGAAACCCAGACCGGATACGCCGTGTCCCCTGCTGTTGTTTTCAAAACGCTGTCGTACGCTGGCGATCAATTCGGTGAGTTGCTGTAACAGACGATTGCGCACGCACTGCGCGAGAATGGACTGCAATTCAAGGTCGAGAACGAATTGCCCGGTTGCATCGGCCTCCCCCAGTAAAGCCGCATATTGGTTCACGCGCAGCAATTGTTCGCCCGTGGCATGCGCAACCGCCAAGCTTGCCAGTTGCGGCTCGAGCATCATGCGCAATTCCAGCAGCTCCGCCGGGCTGCAATCCATGCTGATTTGACGGTAGTTTTCCAGAATCGAACTGGGAGAGGCCTTGAAGAATGTACCACGCCCCACATGCCGCTCAAGCACCCCCTCTTTGACCATGCGGTGCATGGCCGAGCGCAAAGTGGTACGGTTCACTTTCAGGTTGGCCGCGAGATCGCGCTCGGGCGGCACGCGGTCGCCCATGGCATGCGGGTTCGCTGCGAAATATTGCTCGAGGCGTTTGTACACCTCATCGGCATTGGTGTATTTGCGTTTTCCAGAATCCATGGTGTGCGCCATACCTCCTCGCAGCCTTCTTCCGCTCATGCCTCGCGGCAAAATCGGAAGTGACAAAAAACATTTGCTAACCTGCCTCATTAATTCTAGCCCAATGTAATGAAGCCATACGAAGCGCATGCCCCGCATCCCTTTGGCATGTGAACTATGTCCGTTTTGCAGGGGTCATAGTCCGAAGAAAGGTTGGTTGATGTCGCACTGTCCCCTATGCAAAAAGCCGGTAACCCCCGATCACGCACCTTTCTGCAGCAACCGTTGCCAGAAACTCGACCTGCGCCAATGGTTGTCGGGCGGATACGCCGTTGCCGCCGAAGCGACCCCGGACGATGAACCCGATCTGGATGATACAGAGGAGACCTAAGGGGTGAAAAAGCCCTATCTGCCCCTTGCGCCGCTGCATATGATTGCGTATAAGCAGCGCCTGCGCGTTGTAAATCAACCCGCGCGGTGCCGATATCCCATGTTTCATGCGGGATCTCGCGCAAGATTTTGGCTTCTGTGCCCAGGTAGCTCAGTTGGTAGAGCAGAGGATTGAAGATCCTCGTGTCGGCGGTTCGATTCCGTCCCTGGGCACCATCATTCATTCAATGCGCTCCGTTCCCTGGCTGGAACCTATGCCGATCCATATGCAATCGGCCCGAGCAAAGATTGTTTCTTTAGATGGGTTTGGCAATGCTTCGAAAGTATTCCAACCATCGAGGAGCAATCTATGTCCACCAACATGAAAACCAACCGCACTTATCCGACCGACACATTGTCCAACGATGTCGAGCATCCCATCGGTACCGGCGTCGGTGCTGCCGGTGGTGCCGTGGCAGGCGCCAGCATCGGTGCAGCGGGCGGCCCGATCGGAATGGCGGCAGGTGCCGCCGTGGGTGCCGTTATCGGCGCCGTGACCGGTGAAGCCGTGACCGAATCGCTCGATTTCACCAAGGACGACGACCAGTATTTCCGCGACTCCTACCCCACCCGTCCCTATCAATCGACCGCCAGCTACGAAACCTACCGCCCGGCCTACCAATACGGCGCGACGGCGCATGGCCAATATAGCGGCAAGCGTTACGACGACGTGCGCAGCGATCTGCAAAGCGGCTGGGAAAAGTCCCCCTCCGCCTCCAGCTTCGGCTGGGATAAGGCAGAACCTGCGGTGCGCGACGCCTACGAATATCGCTCGAGCTTCAACGCGACCAAAAAAGCGAGCTAAGGCGAACCACGAACGAATGAAAACGCCCCGCATGTCGCGGGGCGTTTTTTTGTGGTCAACCCGTTTGCGCCATCACAGCGGGCTGCGCCAACGGTCATGGAAGAAGGCGAGGGCGACGAGGGTGATGACGTTACAGAGAACGACGTAGCCGGGAATGCTGTAGGGCGTGCCGGTATGGTGCAGCAGCCATTCGCACACCATGGGCGCGGTGCCGCCGAATAGGGCGGCGGCGGCATTGTAGGAAAGCGCCATGCCGCTGCTGCGCACGGCGGTGGGGAAAAGTTCAACCAGGGTGGTGGGCACGCAGCCCGCATAGAAGCCGACGATGCCGAGAAACAGCATCTGCGCCGCCAGAATAGGGTAGAAGCCCTGCCCCGCCGCGCTTTGATGCATCAGCCAGAAAATGGGCAGAGCGGCGATCAGCATGGCGATCGCGCCGAGACGCATGACCACCTTGCGCCCAACGCGGTCCGAAAGCAGCGCGGCAGGCACGAACATCACCCCCATCGCGCCCATGGCCAGCGCATTGATCAGCAGCGCATCTGCCGCGCTGAGGCCCAGCTTTGCCTGGGTATAAGAGAGCAGATACACGCTGCACAGATAATAGGGCATGGTAACGCTGAGATAGAAGGCGAAAGCCAGTAGCATCGGTTTCCAATGATCGCGGAACAAGGCGCGCAGCGGCGCTTTCGCCAGTTCGCCTTTGGCCTTGGCCTCCTCATAAAGCGGGCTTTCGCTGCAGGAGCTGCGGATATACAGCCCGACCAGCCCGATCACGACCCCCAGCAGGAAAGGCACGCGCCAGCCCCAGCTGCGGAAATCCTCCGGGCTGAGCAAATGCACGAAGCCCAGCGCCACCACCGAACCGAGCAGGAAGCCCAGATTCATGCTGACCAAAGAGGCCGAACCCGCCAGCCCCCGCCGATGCGGCGGGGCATGTTCGACGATGTAGGTGATTGAGCCCGAAAATTCACCCCCCAGCGAAAGCCCCTGGAACACGCGGATGAGCGTAAGCAGCGCGGGCGCCCACATGCCCGCCTGGGCATAGGTCGGCAGCAGCCCGATGCAACCGGTGGGCACGGCCATCATCAGAATAGCGATGACCAGACTGGCCCGCCGCCCATATTGATCCCCGATCCAGCCGAACAGCAGCGCCCCCAGCGGGCGAAACACGAAACCCACCGCGAAGATACCGAAGGTGGCCAGCAGCCGCGTCGCCACATCCCCCGGCGGGAAGAAGAGTTCGCTGAGGATGAAGGACATCTGCGCATACAGCGCATAATCGTACCATTCCAAGCCGTTGCCGAGCATGCCGGAAAGGATGACGCGGCGGAGATCGGACTTTGCGTGGGTCGTCTGCGTCATCGCGTTTCCTCTGCTCTGTTATCGGCGGCGCTTAAGAATCCGGCGCTTGATTCTTCCGGTCGCAATGCAGCAGCGTGATGTCGTACACCGGATGCTGAAGCGCGGAGAGCGAGGGGCTGGCGGCGAACATCCAGCCATAGAAAATCTGTTGCGGGCGTTCGGAGGGTTTGAGTTCCCACACATCCAGCAGCGCGCCTTGGTCCGCGCGCGCGGGCGGGGTTTGGGTCTGGCAGCGTTTGGCGATGATTTCCAAATTCCCGAAGCGCACGGTGGTGCCGAGCGCCGCTTCGATCTTCGTGCTGCGCGCGGTGACTTTATTGGTGGCGAGCAGCATCGCCACCTGCACGCCGGGGGCGTCCGTCTCCGGGTTTTTCACCGCCTCGGCGCTGGCGCTGGCGGTTGCGGCGGTCGTCTGGCTCTGCGCGTTGGGCTGCGCGGTGGCAGCGCCAGCGACGGCGGGTTTTTCCGTGGCGGGAGCGGGATAGACCAGCGCCTGCGCAGAGACGATGGCCGGCGCGCAGAGCAAAGCGGCGCAAGCAGCGATCAAGATGGAAATGCGGCGCATGTTATTCCGGCTGGGCAAGGGCTGCGGCGGCGGGTGCGCTCATCGTATGATTCTTCGGTTTGTCGCCTTCGCCTTCCGCGCCGCCATGCATGAATTTCCCGATGAGGGATTCGATGCTGACGGAGGATTGGGTGAACTGAATCTCGCCGCCCGGCTCGATCATCGCATCTTCCGCGCCGGGCTCGAGGCCCACATATTTGCCGCCCAAAAGCCCGTCGCTCGAAACGCTGGCGGTGCTGTCGGTCGGCAAGGGCACGTCTTGGCGCAATTGCAGCCGCGCAACCGCTTGGTAGGTTTTTGGGTCGAGCGTCAACGAATCGATCACGCCGATCTTGATGCCGCCGAGGCGCACGTCGCTGCCCGCGCTCAACCCGTCCGCGCTTTGGAAGCGGGCGGTGACTTCGTACCCCTCCTCCACATGCCCGATATGGCGGCTTTGGTAGGCGAAGGCGAGAAATCCGCCCGCCACGCTCAACACGACCGCGCCGAGCACGGTTTCCAAGACATTATGTCGCATCGCAATTCCCCATGGATGATGGTTGCAGGCTTCGCACACTCCGCTGGCGGAGTCAATCCGAGGCGGCGTGATCCGGCCCGGAACCCAGACGCACCGAGGAATCGACCGCACCGCTCTGCAGCAGCATGAAGCCGACGATGAAACTGGCGACGATCACCAACCACAAAGAAGATTTGCGCGCCAGAAACGGCAGCGTTTTCTGCAACACCCCACGACGAAGCTGCACGGCAAAGGAGCCCGCCCAGCATAGGCCAGCGAACAGCAGCAAGGCCAGCACCGTATCCACCACCCCTCGCTTCAATGTGGCATCCGGCGCGCCGAGCACGAAGAGGAAAGCGAGGGCCACATAGAACAGCACCACCAGCGCAAGCACCGCGCATTGCGTTTTGCTGCTCAGCAATTGTTTCCAGCTTGCGCGCGCGGCGCTGGATGCGTCGGAAAAAATTCCCATCTCAGTCTCTTTAAAAAATTGAAATCACCTGCCGATAAGCATCACATAATCCGTGCACCGATTTATTCGAACTCACGATGCAAGCGCGGCGCTCAAAAGTCCTTGCAACAAAGACACTAGATTGATGCATCCGGCAAGCAGCACGGCCATCACCGCCGAAGGCGGGATGGCAGGGTTGACCGAAGTTCCACGGGTTTGCACGAACTTCACCGCACGACGCAGACGGAGCAGGAAATAGATGCCAGCCGCCATGAACAAGTGCGAGGATACCAGCAAGACGACTTCGAACAAGGAAGCGAACAGGGAATGATGGAAGAAAACCAAGACCAGCAAATAGAGCGCGCTAAAGACCGATATCGTCAACAACGGCTTCTTGCGCTGGCTGCCATCACGAACCAGATGCGTGATCTCCGACCAACTGGTTCGCAATATCTCGGTGGGCTCAATACGATACGTATCCGTCATGCTGGCTTTTCCTTCTGGTTACAGTTTGGGTGTCCAAGGCTCGTAATCGCTGACGGTGGGCGTGTGATGTCCGCCTTTGAGTGTATGACCGGGCGGCAGGTAAGCCTCGCTGGTGCCGGTGGCGTTCGGCGTGCTTTCCACCTGCCAGCCATATGGCATCGCCGCGCCTTTCTGCGGCACCGTATCGAAAGTGTGATGCATCCAGCCATGCCAATGCGCGGGAATTTTGGTGGCTTCCGCCGCACCTTTGTAGATTACCCAACGCGAAAAGCGGCGGGACTTCGTCGTTGCGTCCCGCGTGGCTTTGCGTTCGGTGTAATAGCGATTCCCGAATTCGTCCTCGCCGACCAGCTTGCCGAAGAGCAGCGTGTGCAATGCCGTGCCGAGATTGGCCATAATCCGAACTCCTACGCGTTATCCAGGAAGCTGCGCAATTTACGGCTGCGGCTGGGATGCTTCAGTTTGCGCAACGCCTTCGCCTCGATCTGACGAATGCGTTCGCGCGTCACCGAGAATTGCTGCCCGACTTCCTCCAGCGTGTGATCGGTGTTCATGCCGATGCCGAAACGCATGCGCAGCACGCGTTCTTCGCGGGGGGTGAGGCTGGCCAGAATCTGCGTCGTCGTCTCGCGCAGGTTGCTGTGGATCGCGGCATCCAGCGGAAGGATGGCGTTCTTATCCTCGATGAAATCGCCCAAATGCGAATCTTCCTCGTCCCCGATTGGGGTCTCCAAGCTGACGGGTTCTTTGGCGATCTTCATCACCTTGCGCACTTTATCCAGCGGCATCACGAGACGCGTGGCCAACTCTTCCGGGGTCGGTTCGCGGCCCATCTCGTGGAGCATCTGGCGGCTGGTGCGCACGATCTTGTTGATCGTCTCGATCATATGGACGGGGATGCGGATGGTGCGCGCCTGATCGGCGATCGAGCGGGTGATCGCTTGGCGAATCCACCAGGTGGCGTAGGTGCTGAATTTGTAGCCACGGCGATACTCGAATTTATCCACCGCTTTCATTAAACCGATATTGCCTTCCTGGATGAGATCGAGGAATTGCAGCCCGCGGTTGGTGTATTTCTTGGCGATCGAAATCACGAGGCGAAGGTTCGCTTCGATCATTTCTTTCTTCGCACGCGACGCTTCGCGCTCGCCCTTCTGCACGGCCTGCACGGTGCGTTTGAATTCGCCCAGCTCCATACCCACCTCGCGCGCCACGGCGGCGAGGTCTTCGCGCATGCCACCGACTTTGCTGCGGTCTTTTTCGATCAACTGCTTCCAGCCGCGCGCGGTCAGTTTGGAAACGCGGTCTTCCCAACCGATCTCCATTTCGCGGCCCATGTAATTATCGAAAAAGCTCTGACGCGGCACGCCGTATTTCTCGGCCAGACTGAGCAACGTCCGCTCCTGTCCGATGACGCGGCGATGCACAATGTAGATTTTTTCGAGCAATTGTTCCTGGCGGTTGGCGTTCATGCGCAACAGCGAAGTGGCGTCCATCATCTCGCCGAGCAGCGTGGCGTAGGCCGTCTCGTCCGCTTTGGCGAGCTTGCCCTCGCCCAGCGCCACCATGAGTTTCTTCTCATGCAGCTTGAGCAACTTTCGGCCTGCTTTGGAGAAGGCTTCCAAAATCTCCATCACCTTCGGCATCAGCACACGTTCCATGGCCACGAGGGAGACGGTCGCGTCGCCATATTCGTCGTCTTCCTCGGCCTCGCCTTCAGCTTCTTCTTCACCTTCGGCGGTGGGCGTTTCTTCCTCTTCACCTTCCACCTTGGCTTTTTTCACCTTGGCGGCTTTGGGTTCCTTGCCCGCTTCCTTGTCTTTGGCGGCTTCCTTCAGCGGTTTCGGCGCGAGGATTTCTTCGACTTCCTCACCGCTCTCCAGGCCCGCTTCGGCGGCGGCGGCTTTTTCCTGCTCGAAATCATGGCCGGTGATGGCGCTGTAGGTGGCATCCAGATCGACCACGTCGCGCAGCAGCACGGTGCCGCCGTCCAGCGCGTCGCGCCAGCGCAGCATTTCGTTGATCATCATCGAGTTTTCGCACAAAGCGCTCATGATCTGTTCGCGGCCCGCCTCGATGCGTTTGGCGATTTCGATCTCGCCGTCGCGCGACAGCAACTCCACGTTGCCCATCTCGCGCAGATACATGCGCACGGGATCGTCGGCACGGCTGGCGCCGGCGGTATCTTCGGGAGCTTCGCGTTCTTCTTCCTCGTTTTCGGAAGCTTCCTTCGGCTCGGGCGCTTCGTAATCGTCGGCGGATTCGACCACTTCGATATGCGCATTGTTCAGCGCGGAGATCGTCGCATCCATGAATTCGGGGGAGAATTGATCGGCGGGCAGCAGCGCGTTCAGCTCTTCATAGGTCACGAAACCGCGCGACTTTCCAAGCGCGAGCAGCTTCTTCACCATGGCGGCTTGGCCGGCGTCTTTTTTCACAGGAGTGGCGGTGCTGCCGGTCGTCATTTTCTTGGAACCTTTTGGCGTCGTCGCGGACGCAGTGGGGGTGGGCGCGGCGGATTTGATCGCGATCTTGCTCGGCGCGGCCTTGGTGGCGGGCGTCGCCTGCTTCGCGGGGGTCTGTTGCTTAGTCGAGGCCACCGGCGCTGGCAATGGCTTTTTGGCCACGGAAGATTGGGGCTTTTTCGCCGCAGCCGAAGGGTTGGATTTGGGCGCGGGTGCGCTGTTTTTCAAGGGCGCTTTCGCGCTTGCCGCATTACGCACTGGAAGGGATGGCTTTTTTGCTGCTGGCTTGGAAACGATGGGCGGCGTTTTTTTCTTCGCGACCATTTTCGGCGCGGCTTTGGGTGCAATTTTTGCGGTGGGCTTTTTCGCCGCAGTTTTTTTCGCCGCCATGGATTTGGCCGCAGGCTTTTTGGCGGGAATGACTTTTTTGGCGACCTCCTTCGCTACCGGCTTCTTGGCCACCGGCTTCGGGGCCACCGGCTTCGGGGCCACTTTTTTGGGGGCAGGCTTGGCAACGGATTTCGCAGTATTTTTCACAGGAACTTTCTTGGCGGATACTTTGACGGACACCGGTTTTTTCGCATTTGATTTGGCGGGCGCGGGTTTCTTCGCCACCGCTTTGGGGGCCACTTTTTTTGCCACCGCTTTTTTTGCGATGGGTTTGGGCGCGGGGCGGGTGGATTTTTTGGCGGCGGGCGCCGGATTGCGGGAAGCGGTGCGCCCGGTGGAGCGGGCGGCGGCGGTGGTTTTGGCCATAAAAAATAACATCCCGTGCGGTGAAGCGTGGCCATGAGGGTGTGTCTTTGGGGTTGCGCTCTGTGGCGCGCATCCCTCATGCACCGGGCAACATAGGGGTTTTTGTACGAAATTCAAGCGAAGCCGTGGCTTGCAGACGGCCTTTATCCCCGAATGCCTCAAAGCGCGGCGATGATTTCCTGCAAGCGACCGCGTTCCTGATGGGATTCAAGCAGTTGGCGGCGCATTTCCATCATGCGCGCCTGGCTTTCCTCGGTCATTTCCATTTCGCCGTGGCGGCGGGCTTCCTTGTCGAGTTGGTCGATCTGCATATCCAGCACCAGCACGCGCCAGTGCAGCCGGGGCAGATCGCGGTTGCCCCCACGCGCGGCGGCATGCAGCGGGCGCAGCAGCAATTCCTCCGCCTTGTCGCGCCAGCTTTGGCACAAGGCGCGCATCGGGGCGGAAAGTTGCGCACAGGCCACATCGTCGCCCGCCGATTCGTTTCGATGCATCGCGTCCGACAGCGCATGCAGCAGCTGCATGTCTTCGGGTTCCAAGAAATTGAGGCGGTGCAGATCGTCTTCCACCTCGCTTTCCAGCAGCAGGCTGGGGATGAGGCAGAGCAACGTCATCAGCACCGGGCGCAATCCATACCCCACCGCGTTGCGCGCATCGCCCGAAGCGGCCAACGCGCGCAAGGCGGGCGAGCTGGCGCTGGTGGGCGCGGCGGCCTGGCCCGGTTTCCATGGCGCTTTGGCCGCGCGCGGCGTGAAGACGGGGCGCGCGGCGGCGCGGAGTTGATCGAGGAAATATTGCCGAAAATGCTTGCGCACCGAAACATCCGCCGCCGTTTCTGCCACCGCCATCAGCGCTTTTTCCAAGCGCGCGCGCGCCTCGGGGCTGGCTTCGGGGTGCTGGGCACTGTGGTGGTTCCACAAAGCTTCGGAAAGCGGGATGGCGGCGCTGAGCGTGGCGCGCAGGGCTTCGGGGCCTTGGGCGCGCAGCAGGCTGTCGGGATCCTGGCCCGCAGGCAAAGCGGCGAAGCGCAGGCCCTGCCCCGCCTGCATCATCGGCAAGGCGAGCTCGGCGGCGCGCATCATCGCGCGCTGCCCGGCGGTGTCGCCGTCCAGGCACAGAATTGGCTCGGGCACGCTTTGCCACAGCGCTTTCAAATGATGCTCGGTCATCGCCGTGCCGAGCGGTGCCACCGCTTGGGGAATGCCGCCCTGGGCGAGGGCGATCACGTCCATATAACCTTCGGCGACCACGATCTGGTTGGTGTCTTTCGCGGCTTTGCGGGCGGTGGCGAAATTGTAGAGCACCTGGCCTTTATGGAAGAGCGGGGTGTCCGGCGAGTTGATGTATTTGGCGTTCGCCATCGGGCCCGTGGCACCGGGCAGCACGCGGCCGCCGAAAGCGATGACGCGGCCCGCGCGGTCGGTGATCGGGAACATCAGCCGTTCGGTGAAGCGCGCGAAAGGCTGCCCGCGATCGGAGGGGATAAGCAGCCCGGCCTCGATCAATTGCGCCTCGGCGAAACCCTTGCCCATCAGATGCGTGCGCAGCGCGCCGCGGTCCGCCGGCGCATATCCGATGCGGAACTGGGCGATGGTCGCGCGGTCGATGCCGCGACCCGCCAGATAATCGCGCACCATCATCGCGTCCTGCGTGTCGAGCTGAGCGGCATACCAGGCGCTGGCCGCCTCCATCGCATCCACCAGGGTTTTCGCCTGTTCGGCGCGCTGCCGCTCGCGCGCATCCATCACAGGAATGGCGAAACCCGCTTCCTCGGCCAGCCGTTCGATGGCTTCGGGGTAGCTCAGATTTTCGTATTCCTTCACGAACCCGATGGCGTCCCCATGCACGCCGCAGCCGAAGCAATGGTAGAAACCTTTCTCGTCATTCACCGTGAAGGAGGGGGATTTTTCTTTGTGAAACGGGCAGCAGGCGTGGAATTCCCGGCCATGCCGCTTCAAAGGCACGCGCTTGCCCACCACTTCCGAAACCAGAAAATGGGCGCGCAGTCGGTCGAGGAATTCGGGCGGGAAACGCATGGCTGCGGGGCGGTGATTGCAAATGGGGGAATGTGACCTATTCTTATCCCCTATGCTCCCCTACCCGCAATCAAAAGCCTCTATGCCAAAAGCCTCTCCGCAGGTGGTGGCTTTGGATCTCCCCCCGCCTGCGGGGGGAGGAAGGAGGGGGGTTGCCGCCACTGGCGCTGTGGATCGAAACAATATGCGGCAATCGGCTTTCGATGCGGAGAGAACCCCCACCCTACCCTCCCCCGCGAGCGGGGGAGGAACTTCCATGCGCATCGCCGGGCAGGATTGGCCGTTGGCGGTGCGGCGGAATGCGCGTGCGCGGCGGATTTCGCTGCGTGTGGCGGCCCCTTCCAGCAAAAGTGCCCTGCCCCAGATCATCCTCACCTTGCCCATGCGGGCGAGTTTGCCGCAGGCGATGAAGTTCGCCGAAACCCAGCGCGTGTGGCTGGCCCGCCAGCTCAGCCGCCATGAACCGCTCGAGACGGCGCAGGACGGATTGACGCTGGAGGTGCTGGGCGCGCCGCTGATTTTTTGCCATAGCGGCCAGTTGCGCGGGCTGGCGCGGCGTGAGGGGAACAAGGTCTGGATCAGCGGCGAGCCCTCGCGCTTCGGGGCGCGCGTGGCGGATTACATCGCGCGCGCGATGGAGGCTTTCACCCGCACCGAAGTGGCGGCCATGACCCCGAAGCTGCAGGTGCGCGCCCAACGCATCCGCATCAAGGAAATGCAGGCACGCTGGGGCAGCTGCAGCGCGAAGGGCGATCTGGTGCTGAACTGGCGGCTGGCCTTGGCGCCGGTGGAAATCGCGCGCTATGTGGTAGCGCATGAGGTGGCGCACTTACGCCATATGGATCATTCGCCGAAATTCTGGGCGGCGGTGGCCGAGCTGATGCCCCACGCCGAACGCCACCGCGCCTGGCTGCGCATGCATGGGCAGAGCTTGTACAAGCAGCAGTTCTAACCTCATCATTCCCCTATAATTCGCTGCGCAAATTCGGGGAATGACGAGGGCTAGTTCCCGTCCTGCACCTTCGCCGGCTGTCCGTCCGGGCCCATTAAGGTGTTCCAGAAACTATCCCCAAGCGGTGCGCCATTCTGGGGTTCGGCTCGGGCGGGCGCTTCTTCCGGCGCGGGCTGAATCACCCCTTGCTGCGGCACGGGCTGACGTTCGGGTTGCGGCAGTGTGCCGCCGCTGATTTCGCTGGCGCGTTCTTCGATGGGGGTATTGTCGTTGGTCGGCTCGATCGGCTGGCCGCCTTGCTGCCAAGGCAGTACGCCGTCCATCACCCCACCGCTGTAGGTGGGAATGTCTTCGGCGGGCAGGCCCGCCACCGCAGGCGTCATGAACGCCGCCCAGATGCGCGCGGGCAGCTTGCCGCCGGTGATCTTCTTCATCGGCGCGTTGTTGTCGTTCCCCACCCACACACCGGCGGTGAGTTGCGGGACGAAGCCCATGAACCACGCATCGCGGAAATCCTGGCTGGTGCCGGTTTTGCCCGCGGCGGGCCGCCCGATGGCGGCGGCCGTACCGGTGCCGCTGGTCACCACCGCGCGCATCAGACTGTTCATCTTCGCCACGTTGCTCGGGCTGATGGTCTGGCCGAAGCCGGAACCTTCGCGCTGATACAGCAGTTTTTCCTGCCCTTTTTCGGGGTGCGCCAGTTCGATCTTCTGTACGCCGTACGGCACCACCGTGCGCCCGGCGGCGGCGAAATGGGCGTAGGCCGTGGTCATGTCGAACAGGGTCGTCTCCGTCACGCCGAGCGCGATGGAGGGAGTGACGGCGCTGTTGAAATGCACGCCCAGGCGGCGCGCGGTTTGCGCCACGCGGTCGCGCCCCACCTGCTCGCTCAGGCGCACGGCAGGCGTGTTGAGCGATTTGGCGAAAGCGGTGCGCAACGACACCGGGCCTTCGTAGCCTTCATGCGAATTCTTCGGCGACCAGGCCGGGCGGCCCCGCGCGGCGGGAATGGTCAGCGGCGCGTCTTCCAGCGTGCTGTCCGGCAGCCAGCCCGCTTCCATGCCCGCCAGATAGACGAAGACCTTGAAGGAGGAGCCCGGCTGGCGCAAAGCCTGCGTCGCGCGGTTGAACTGGCTCTGGCCGTAATCGACGCCACCGACCATCGCCTTTACCGCGCCGTCCGATTCCATGGCCACCAATGCTGCCTGGCTCGCATTCACCGCGCCCGCTTCGGCACTCATCACTTTGCTCACCGCATCATCCGCCAGTTTCTGCAGGCGGGTGTCGAGCGTGGTGGTCACCACCACGTCCTGGCTCAGGCCGCCCACATAATCGGTCAATTCATCGGCGATCCAGTCGGCGAAATAGGGCGCGCGGGTCCAGCGGTTGTTGTGCGCGGCGAAGACGTTCTTCATCAGCACTTTCGCTTTTTTCAGGCCCGCCTCGTCCAGCAGATCGGCGTCTTTCATGTTCGCCAGCACCTGCTCGCCCCGCTTGCGGGCGAGGTCGGGGTTGTTGAGCGGGGAATAGCGCGAGGGAGCTTTGAGCAAGCCCACCAGTACCGCGCCTTCCGCCGTGTTCAAGGCGCGCGCGGATTTGCCGAAATAACGCTGGGAGGCGGCTTCGATGCCAAAGTTTCCGCCGCCGAGATAGACGCGGTTGAGATAGATCTCGACGATTTGCTGCTTGCTATAATGGCCTTCCAACTTCAGCGCCAGCAAGGCTTCCTGGACTTTGCGCAGCATCGTGCGGTCCGGCGAGAGGAAGACGTTTTTGGCGAGCTGCTGGGTGAGCGTGCTGCCGCCCTGCACCACATGGCCCGCGCGTGCATTCACCACCATGGCGCGCAGAATGCCCCAGGGATCCACGCCCATATGCTCGAAAAATCTCCGGTCTTCGGTGGATACCAGCGCATTGATGAGGGACGGCGGAAGCTGCTTGTAGGGAATCGCCTCGCCCATCACATCCCCGAATTGCCCGATGGGGTCGCCGCGGTCGGAGACGACGATGATGCTGGGCTTGTGATCCTTGTCGCCCAGTTGCGTAATGTCCGGCAGCGTGAGCAGGAACGGCATGAGTATGATGGCGCCGATGGCCGCGAGCGTGAAGCCGAGCGAGACCAGCCGCCAGGCCAGGGAGCGGTTCCACCAGCGGCGCAGCCAGGTGCGGAACCCGCCGCCGCCACCACCGCCATTGCTTTTGCGCCCACGGCCCTGCGCGTCGCGCGCGCTCTCCTTGTGATAGGTGGTGCGGCGCTGGGCGCTGGCGTCGAATTCATCGCGGCGCGGCTTGGCCGCTTTCGGCGCGGTCTTTGGTTTGTCGGAGACGAGACGGGGGCCACCGGGCTTGCGGGGAGAGCTCATGCGCATTACATAGGGCGGAGTTTTTACCACATCCCCGAAACCAGGAACGGATGCGCAGGGATTGCGCGGCCTCGGGTGAGCAAAGCGCGCGGAGCATAATCGCCCGCGCGGGAATTGCAAACCTCCGTTGTACCCCGCCCTCCATGCCCGGAAAGCCCCATGCCAGAAGAATCGATCTTTCTCGCCGCCGCCGACGCGACCTTGGCCGCTTTGTATGCGGCCTTGGAAACGCAGGATACGCGCGGCGTGCTGGAACTGGACGAGACGAGCGACGGGTTTCAGATCGAACTGCAAAGCGGCACCATCCTCGTCCTCACCCGCCACCGCATCGCGGGACAGGTGTGGTACGCCTCGCCGCGCCTGGGCGGGTTGCATTTCGATCTGCAGGCGGATGGCGGCTGGAAAACGCGCGACGGGCGCGACCTCATCGCCTCGGTGGCGGACGATCTACACACGCTGAGCGGCGAGACGCATTGGGTGCTGTCATGAACCCTGCCGCCTCCACCCTGCCCGCCAAGGGCAGTCCGCGCAGCTTGCGTGCTTTGTTCCGCTATCTCGTGCCCTACCGCCGCCAGGTGATCGGCGCGAGCATTGCGCTGGTCTTCACCGCCAGCGGCGTATTGGCGCTCGGCGGCGCGTTGCGCTATCTGGTGGATGAGGGTTTGGGCAAGGGCAATCCGGCTTTGCTCGATTCGGCGTTCTATCTGCTCCTCGGCGTCACCGCCCTGCTCGCTTTCGGCACTTACGCGCGCTATTTCCTCATCTCCTCGGTGGGGGAAAAAGTCGTGGCGGATCTGCGGCGCGATCTGTTCTCGCATCTGCTTACCCAAGATCTGGCTTTCTTTGAAAGCACGCGCACGGGCGAGCTTACCTCGCGGCTGACGGCGGATACCACCTTGATTCAAACCGTGGTGGGTTCTTCGCTTTCCATGGCGGCGCGCAATGCGCTGATGCTGGTGGGAGGCTTGGCGCTGCTGATCGTCACCAGCCCGAAACTCACCGCCTACGTCTTGTTCATCGTGCCGCTGGTGGTCTTCCCGATCATTCTGCTGGGTCGTCGCGTGCGGGCGCTGTCGCGCGCCACGCAGGAACGCATCGCCGATCTTTCGGCCCAGGCGGAAGAACAACTCGGGGCCATCCGCACCATTCAGGCACTCGCCATCGCCCCGATGGCGGCGCGTATGTTCAATGCATCGGTGGATGCGAGCGTGCGCACGGCGCTGGCGCGTATCCGCCTGCGTGCGGGCCTCACGGGGTTGGTGATCGGCCTCGTTTTCGGCGCGGTGGTGCTGGTGCTGTGGATCGGCGGGCATGACGTGATCGCCGGGCGCATGAGCCCCGGCGCGCTGTCTTCCTTCCTGTTCTATGCGGTGATGGTCGCCTCCTCCACCGGCACGCTCACCGAGATCTGGGGCGACATGCAGCGTGCGGGCGGGGCGTGCGAGCGTATTTTCGAACTGCTGGCCATGCAGCCGGAAATCGTCGCGCCTTTGTCGCCCGAAACCCTGCCTGCCCCCACCACCGGTCGCATCGAATTCCAGCGCGTTTCCTTCTCCTACCCTACCCGCCCCACGCAGCGGGCCTTGGAGGAATTCAGCCTTACCGTCGAACCCGGCGAGCGCGTCGCCATCGTCGGGCCGTCGGGCGCGGGCAAGAGCACCATCCTGCAATTGCTGCTGCGTTTCTACGACCCCAGCGAAGGCACCATCCGCATCGACGGCGTACAATTGCGCAACCTCGATCCCGTCGCCCTGCGCGGCGCGGTGGGGCTGGTGCCGCAAGACCCGGTGATCTTCTCGGCCAATGCCTGGGAAAACATTCGCATGGGCAACCCCAGCGCGAGCGACGCGCAGGTGCTGGCCGCAGCGGAGGCCGCTGCCGCGCGCGAATTCCTGGAAGCTCTGCCGGAGGGATTTGATACCTATCTGGGCGAGAAGGGCGTGCGGCTTTCGGGCGGGCAGAAACAGCGCCTTGCCATTGCCCGCGCCTTCGTGCGCGACCCGGCAATTTTGCTGCTGGACGAGGCGACGAGTGCGTTGGATTCGGAAAACGAGACACGGGTGCAGGATGCGATCGAGCGGCTGATGCAGGGCCGCACGAGTCTGGTCATCGCGCATCGTCTCGCCACGGTGCAGACGGCGGACCGCATTCTGGTGCTGGATGATGGCCGAATCCAGGCCATCGGCACCCACCGCGAATTGCTGCAATCCAGCCCGCTCTATGCGCGCCTCGCGGCCTTGCAGTTCGAACGCGCGGCCTAAATCGTCATTCCCCGAATTTGCGCAGCAAATTATAGGGGAATCTACACCGGCGGTTGGATTAGCGGAGTGCTTGTCAGCGTCTTCGGTGGGGATTCCCCTATAATTTTCCGAAGGGAAAATTCGGTGAATGACGATTGGTTAGAGGCCCACGCTTACCAGCAAACCGCGCAACCGTGCAGGCCGTAGCCAGCCGGTTTCTTCGTAGATACGGCGGCTGAGTTCGGGTTCGGCGAGATGGTCGAAGAAGCGCGACAGGCCTTGCGTTTCGGCCACCGCATCTTCCGGCGTCAAGCCGCCCTGCAGCTCGGCCCGCGCGGCCAGAGCCAAGGCCAAAGTCGCCATGCGCACCCCGAGGATGCCGACACGCTCGGGCAGCGTTTCGCCGAAACCCGCGAAGGGAAAG